>NZ_FNBG01000013.1 GCF_900102215.1 Fontibacillus panacisegetis | reverse complement strand
TTTGAAGAGAATCCTTAGAGAAAGCCTGCACATTTGCAGCAATTTAGGGCATTTAGAGGCTTTACATAAACAAAGCCTGCACATTTGCAGGAATTGCGGGAATTTCGCATCATGACACTATTACACTTGAGATAACGGTCATAGAATGTGTGGCAGGATCAAGCGGTACAGGGATCATCTTCCTTGCACCGCTATTTCTAGTTTTAACAGTAACCCTACTTTTGGGACAGCCCCATCTTTATTGCAGATTTACGATTTGTAGTTCCTTATCCTTTAAATATTGGATGATCTTTGGCAGGGCATCTATAGTAGCTTGAGATTCATGCAGCAGAATGATAGATCCATTTACCTTTGATTTCACAATAGATATATATATTGCATCCGCATTTTGCGATCTCCAATCCTCTGGATCTATATTCCAAAGCACCATCTTTTTATCATTATTCATTAAAATTTGCTTGGTAACAGCATTTTTGGAGCCATAAGGTGGCCGAAAAAGGACTACTTTATCTTGAATGAGTTCTTCCAGCATAACATTCGTATGCAAAATCTCGTATTCCTGCTTGTCATTCGATTGTTTCACAAGATTCAGATGGTTCGAGCTATGATTACCGATAGAATAACCGTTGTTATAGGCATATTTAACAGAGTCAGGGTAGTGTCCAACATTTTTCCCGACAAAGAAAAACGTGCCTCCAATCTCATGCTGCTTCAATAGATCGACGATTTCCTCCGTGTATTTTGAAGGGCCATCATCAAAAGTAAGAGCTACTTTTCCTTTTGGAATGCTATAAGATACAAGTTTATCCAGCTCTTCAGATGGTATTTCTGGTGTATTGGTATCCAGATTAGATTTATTTGCAGCTTGTCCATTAGAATCAGCAGGCTCTGAAGAGGCTGGTGGATATTGTATAGGTTCAGAAAGGTCTGTCGGATCAATAGAATCTGTAGCAGAGCTCTCCTCATTATCAACCAAATGGACCCCTATATTGCTGACTCCAACTGAAGCCGTTTTTGAGTTTTTACCATTGGCAGACATATATATATATGAAGGGGCAAATGAGCTCAAAAGAACGATGAAAAGGATACCTGTGAGGGCAGCAACAGCCCAAGTCAACTTAACCTTGAACTTAAGCTTTTTAGGAATAACTTCTTTGGTTTCTAGGGAAGATGCAGTTGTCTGCTGATGGGACGATTTGGTCAAATGCTGAATCTGACTGATGGGCTCATCATTTTTAATAGACCACAATCCATTTACATATAATTCTGAGCAGGCAAAATAGATTCGATCACTTTGATCACAATAGGTCTTAGTTAAATAGCTGATATGCTGTTGTTTAGAGGAGTCCCACAAACTATGAAAAGACAGCCTGTACTTGTAAACCCCATCTGGCTCTATCACAGCTTTTAAGTTTTCAGCCGTATCCGCGTCAATATGCCATAGCAATTCAACTTCTTGCTCGGAAAATAATTGAACCCGCAAAAAGGATTGATGATCCTTTGTATCGACTGATAATAATTCTAGTAGTTTTCCTTGGTAGACTGACATAGATATCTCCTTTCTCTAGCGCGGCTAGAGAGCAGGTGCAATTATTCATTAGATGTATTTGGTTTGGAAGAGAATGAGAAAGACATCCGTTCAGTGAAATCTTGGATGGTTTTCATCAATTCTGCTTTTTCAGCCGTTATTTTTGCACATTGAGCCTCGAACTTCTTATTTTCTGTATCCAGATCTCTGATTTTCTCTTCAAGCTCTCTAATCGTTAGCATATTTTGATATTGAATACTCGCAGATTCTTCTTTAAGCAAATTGTATTTGTTAATTTCTTTTTCCAGTTGGGTGGATACCTTCTCAAAATCAAGGTTGGCAGTGCTTTGATATTCTTTATAGTCTTCAAGCAGTTGGTCGTAGCTCATTTGTTTACTGGTAAGAGTACCTTCGAGCGTGCGAATTTCCTTGCTTTTATCCTGAACGAGTTGATCCTTCTTCACCAGGTCATACTTTAAACGACTGATCGTTTCATTAGATGCCTGCAGCTGCTGATCAAGATCCTCATTTTTAAAAGCCATTAATTGACGTTCGTTCAGCATGTTTTCTAAAGAAACAATCATATCCAGAGATACCTTATCCAGATTTTCTTTAGACAGTATGTATTTTTTGCTAGAGTTATCGGATGGAATGGACTCATCCTTATTGCTGCTGAATTCGTTTTCAACTAGTTCATATTCAGTGGGAGTATTATCCTCTTTGCTAGTCTGAGATAGTTCGTTTTGATTGGACAGAACGCCTTTGAACCAACCCATTGATTTGTTTTTGGTATCCCTGGCCATAGTTTTATCTCCTAATTAATTTATTAGTGGACTATATATAAAGTTTTAAAAAAAGCTACTAAAGTTGCTATTATGTATTAACGAACTATACTAAAATACTATGATTCCTAATGATATTGTATAATTATGCCGAATAATGTCAATATAATACCAATTACCTACTACTTAAAGCCTATTATTGTCCTGTCTATTCTGAAACCTATTTCTGTATACAGCTGGAGTTAATGTTTCGAACCTTTTAAATGTTTTAATAAAATATCCTGCATCACAAAAGCCCAGCTGATCGCTGATTTCATTAATTGATTGGTCACTGGTCTCTAATAGCTGCTTAGCCCATTCAATTTTGAGGCGCGGAGCAAAGACGGAGAAGTTTTCACCTGTTTCCTTTATAAATATACGACTAAAGTAGCTGGGACTGATGTGGCATAGCTTGGCTAATTCGCTTAATGAAGTATTTTTATTTTTATAACGATACATATAATCGAATGCAGGCTGAAGCAATTTGTTGGATGAACGGAATTCATTGGAGGTGAACTTCTTAATTTTATTCTCAATCAGCGTGCTGGACAGCTCTTCCTGGATGGCTTGTATGTTCCGATAAGCTCGGTCTGATGAAGTATCAGAAGAACTAATTGGATTTGACGCATGGGCACTATCGATGGATAGAGCCTTTTTGTACATATCTATGGTTGAATTTTTATTGATAGCTTCCTCTACAATATAGTTGCACAGATGAAATAACATATCGGCAATGGTAGTAACCTCTTCAAATGAAAGGACTGGCAGGGAAAGATACTCCTCCTCCAGAGCTTCAAATTTCTGATTGTTGGCAATGCTTTCAGGACGGGACACAATTTGCTCAAGTGGTGGATTTTCGTCACGCAGCTTAAGCTGTCCAGCCATAATGGCTCCAATATATTGATTATCAATAATAATTGGAATGGCGATATCAATGATGTTGAAATGGCATTTATAGATATAAGGCTTGTTGAGACGAACGGCTTCAAGTCCACCGCGTGCGTCACACTTTTGACAATACGAGGAAAGTGAGGAGTCCTTTCTTACAGCCTGACAGAATGGCTGACAGTAGCTGTGCTTTGTTACGGGAACGCCTTTGTAGTCAACGGTAATGATGGCCATTTTAGTAACCAGAGCAAGTGAGTCCTGCAGCTTATGCCATTTTTCCAAATCAATAATGTTGTTTAAATTAAACAAGGAATGGGTCATCGTGTTAAACCCCCTATACTGAAATAGTAGGAATGAAGACAAGATATTACTATTCACTAATTATATGACAAAAAAACACAATATGAAAGCGCTTAAAATTGCTTATATAGTCCAATGAGTCCGAATCATTCAGAAACTATAATGGAATCATAAAGCATGAATGGAGGAGTTAGTGATGAGAAAAGCATTTATTAGCCCAACAAAGTATGTGCAAGGTGAAGATGAACTGCTTAATCTAGGTTATTTTGTGAAAACCTTTGGGGATTCCGCTCTGCTCATTGCCCATCCGGATGATGTGAATCGAGTGAAAGATAAATTGGAATCTACAAAAAGTAAATTCAATATTACCTTGGTCGAAAGTGGCTTTAAGGGAGAATGCTCCCGTGAAGAGGTTCAGAGATTACAGCTATTGGCGAAAGAGCATGCCTGCTCCTGTACGATTGGATTAGGCGGAGGCAAGGCGATCGATACGGCTAAATGTGTAGCAGAAGGGGAAGCCTTGATAATAGTTCCGACTATAGCGGCTACCGACGCGCCTACAAGTCATTCCGCTGTCATGTACACGCCTGAAGGGGAATTTGACGATTACGCCTATTTTAAACAAAGCCCTAGCGTGGTCATGATTGATACAACTGTTATTGCAAAAGCACCTACCCGTTTCCTTGTTGCTGGCATGGGGGATGCACTATCGACTTATTTTGAAGCCAGAGCAACCTCCAGATCATATTCCAACGTTAATGCTGGTCTGCCATGCGGTGTTCGCGAAGGAGTTTGCGGTCCGGCTAAAGGAACGAACACGGCGCTGGCACTGGCTAAATTCTGTTACGAAACATTGTTGAACGATGGCATTCAAGCGAAGGTATCTTGCGATAACAATCTGGTGACTCCAGCACTTGAGAACATTGTAGAGGCTAACATTCTCCTATCGGGGCTAGGCTTTGAAAGCGGTGGTTTAGCTGCTGCTCACGCCATTCATAATGGTCTGACCTCACTTGAAGGAACACATCATTATTTCCATGGAGAAAAAGTAGCCTTCTGCACCATCGCACAATTAGTGCTTGAAAATGCAGCTCAAGAGGAATTAAATGAAGTACTGGAATTTTGTGCAGCCGTAGATCTTCCGGTATGTCTTGCAGATATTGGAGTAGACAGCTATACGTATGATGAAATATTAAGTGTAGCAAAAAAGGCTTGTATTGCAGAGGAATCCATTCATTCCATGCCATTCCCAATTACTGAGGAGGCTGTGGCGGCAGCCATTGTGGTAGCTGATCAAATGGGACAAAAATTCAAAGCAAGTAAGGATGTATAATATGAAAAAAATAATAAATAAGCCGGAAACACTCGTCAGAGAGATGTGTAATGGCTTAGTCCTGGCACATCCACACTTAGAGTTTAATAGTAAATACAAGGTCATTAAGAAAAAGGAAATTAACAAAAACAAGGTTACGCTGATTAGCGGTGGAGGCAGTGGACATGAACCTGCCCATGCTGGATTTATTGGCAAAGGGATGCTGGATGTGGCGGTGTGCGGCGATGTGTTCGCATCCCCGTCACAGATTCAGGTGTACCAGGCCATTCGCTCCTCAGTGAGCGATAAAGGCACCCTGCTAATTATCAAAAACTACAGCGGTGACATGATGAATTTCAAAAATGCCGCCTATCTTGCTGGTGAAGACGGCATTGAAGTGGATTATGTTAAAGTTGACGATGATATTGCAGTGGAAGACAGTTTGTATACTGTCGGCAGAAGAGGTGTTGCGGGTACGATTTTTGTACACAAGGTAGCAGGTGCAGCCGCAGAAGAGGGTATGTCCTTAAGCCAAGTGAAGGAAGCAGCGCAAAAAGCGATCGACCATACGAAAAGCATCGGCTTCGCTTTCACCTCGTGTACAGTTCCGACCAAGGGAACTCCAACCTTTAGTCTTGAAGAAACTGAGATGGAGTATGGAGTCGGCATTCATGGCGAGCCCGGTATTCGGAGAGAGCATGTCGTTTCTGCTGATGAGCTGGCACAAAGAATGGTGACTTCATTATTGGAGCAGCTAAATATCCATTCCGAATCTGGGCAAGAGGTAGCCGTATTAATTAACGGATTTGGTGCAACGCCCCTACAAGAATTATATTTGCTGAATAACTCAGTCATCCGTGAGCTAGTGTCGAGAAATCACACAGTCTATAAAGTGTTCGTTGGAAACTTCATGACAAGTATCGATATGGCTGGAGCGTCTATTTCCATCATGAAGCTGGACGATCAGTTGAAGCAATTACTGAACGCGGAATGCGATACATCGGCGTTAGTTGTTCATGGACCTTTTGATCAGGTGAATTATACAGAGGTCGTTGTATCTCAAGAGGAGAATAAGAGTGTATCTTACACCTGTGAGACGAGCGAAAACGATGCCACGATTGTGAATGATAAATTCTCGCTTGCTAATATCATTTATCTAATGGATAAAATGAGTGAGATTGTTATCAAAAATGAAGTTCCATTCTGTGAGCTGGACTCACAAGCGGGTGACGGCGACTTCGGCATGAGTATTGCCAAGGGCTTCAAGCAATTAAAGGCAGAGTGGAACGAGCTTGTCACGAATCATGCCAACGATATTGGAAGCTTCCTGGATGCTTGCTCCCTCATTATTATGGAATATTGCGGGGGAGCATCCGGTCCAATTTGGGGTTCTGGCTTCCGGGCAGCCAGCAAGTATGCACGTGATAAGAAAGTGCTGTCGATTAACGAGATGGCCGAAATGATGGCGGCTGTTGTTAAAGGTATTCAGGATACAGGAGAACGTGCTTTTGGACGGGGCGCTGTCGTAGGAGACAAGACTTTGATTGACGCACTTGCTCCTTACGCTGAATCCTGGGCTGACAGCTCGCGTCAGGGAGAAGATCTGAAGACTGCATCTACGAAGGCAGCAGAAGCGGCGGTTCAGGGAGCCAAAGAGACGGAGAAGATTGTTGCCCGGATGGGACGTGCGGGTACTGTTGGCGAGAGAAGTATTGGCTACCCTGATGCAGGTGCGTATGCAATAGGCGTTATCTTTACTGAGCTGTCAAAAGCGATAAAATAACACAGCATCACGAACCGCAGACTGATATGTAAAGAGGCGTCCCTCAAAGTTATCTTAGATAAATTTGAGGGACGCTTCTTGTTTAGCAGTGGAAAGGCAAGATATCAGGAAAAGCAAAAATGCAGTTTTTTAAAAGTAGCCATGAAAGGATGCTGTTTGCTGCTCTACCCACCATTTCTACGTCACTTTTGATGCTCACCCTCCTGGTTTGATGCAACGCTAGTGGGAATATGGTTCAGAATAGACTAGTTTGAAGAGAATCCTTAGAGAAAGCCTGCACATTTGCAGCAATTTCAGAAATTCCGCATCATGACACTATTACACATGAGATACGGTCATGGAATGTGACGGAATCAAGCGGTGCAAGGGTCGTCTTCCTTGCACCGCTATTTCTAGTTTTGACACTAAGCCTACTTTTTGGGACAGCCCCTTTGCGTTTTAGTTCAGCTGTATTTTGTCACATGACAAACTGATGACAGCAGTCACTATTCGGCAATAAGCAATAAAAGTATACTCCGTATGAGGACTTGGCTTGACAAGCCCAGATCATTATCGAGCGCAATAATAATCGTGGGGTGCAAATTTATTGCAAACCAAATGTAATTTTACCCAAAGAAGGTAGACTTAACACGATCAACCACGCTAATATCGAAGTAGGGACTCGACAAAAAGTATGATTTTATTTAGTAATGACCAATCAAAGGTGATGTGATCCACGATGAATGAAGTAGAAGTCTATACATACGGTATTATTTATCTGCTTCCTGTCCTCGTTTTTATTTTTATGGCGGCAGATGTGATTATACGAAATTCGAGGAAGACGGAGCACAGGATTGTTTTTCTGTTTACATGCTGTTATATATCTCTATTTATAGAGGAATACGTAAGACATCAGCTTCCGTTATCCTATAGCCCTGTACTTAATGCTGTGTGGTTCTCTAATACGGGGATTTTAATTCCGGGGCTAGGGCTGCACTTCATAGCAAAATTTTCCGGAATGGATAAAAAAATGCCTCGTTACCTTTATCCCTGGATTTTTTATCTGCCGTTCCTTGTAATCGTGATTAATCTGTTAAGTCAACATGAGGTAATCTCTTCTAGCAAATTTGTCCAAGAGGGACTGTGGAAATATCCTATATTTAATACCCCTTATTACATTGCACTTACAGTTTCCATTATGGTTAGCTTTTCATATATCATCATTCTGTATTTAGGCAAAAAAAATGCAATAGTCCGGGAGCATAAGCAAATTTATAACTTGCTGATGTTTGGTGTTGTTTTGACGCTTGCCTGGATAGCTGTATTTGGTTATTTTCAATGGGGAGACTGGTTCCCACCGTATTCTTATATATATGGCGGGTTAGTTTTCAGTTCGGTGCTTAGACTTGCTATGGTGAGATACGATTTTCTTAGCTTTGAGAGTAAGCGGTATGAAAAATTGTTTAATATGAGTCCAGCAGCTATTCTTATGATTGAACTATCGGGAAGAATCAAAGAAGCTAATCCAAGTGCAATTCAGCTTTTTCATAGCAGCAATTTGATGCAGACTTCCTTGTATACATTAGTTGATTCTGAGCTGGAGCATAGAATTCGGAGCAGTCGGGAAATCAAAGATTATGAGACGAAGATATGCACCGGGAGTAAAGTTATAGAGACGCTAATTGATGGTGATTATGTTACGGTCGATAATGTAGCACATATTATTCTTATTGTTCGGGATATCACAATGGAGAAAGTACATCAGGAGGAGATTAAGTTTTTGGCATACCATGACCCTTTGACAGAGCTTCCGAATCGACGTTTCTTCTATGAGAAATTGGAGGAAACCATTCAGGATGTGGTTGAGAAGGAACAACATCTGGCGATACTGCTTATTGATCTTGATAACTTCAAGTATACGAATGATCAATATGGTCATCAGGCCGGAGACGAGGTGCTGAAGCATGTAGCTATGTTGATCAAAAGGACAGCAGAGCCCATCGGTATGGCTGCAAGGCTGGGCGGAGACGAATTTGTGATGTTCATACGTGATGATCAATCGATGGCTTCTATAGATGAATTAATCTCAGGGCTCAGATACAGCCTGATCAAGGAAGAATTGGATTACATGGGATCAAAGCTCTCAGCCAGTATGAGTATAGGTATCAGCTTTTTCCCGGAGGACGGAAGAGATGTAGATACGTTAATGAATAAAGCCGATAAAGATATGTATCAAATTAAGGAAATAAGCAAGCAGGCATAATAAGAAATACTATAATATCCCAAAAATGGAGCGATATAAAATGGAGATAGGTATAAGTACTTTTGTAGAAACAACGCCAGATGTTCAAACGGGTCAGGTCATCAGTCACGCACAGCGATTGCGCGAGGTTGTTGAAGAAATCGTATTGGCCGATCGGGTTGGCTTGGATGTTTTTGGCGTCGGTGAGCACCATCGTAAAGATTATGCGGCTTCATCTCCTGCAATGGTATTAGCAGCAGCTGCATCCAAGACAACAAGAATAAGGCTGACTAGTGCAGTGACCGTGCTTTCTTCTGATGATCCGGTGCGTGTGTTTCAGGATTTTGCTACCCTTGACGGGATCTCGAACGGACGTGCGGAGATTATGGCGGGCAGGGGCTCTTTTATCGAATCGTTCCCGCTGTTCGGATATGATTTAGATGATTATGATGAGCTGTTTGATGAGAAATTAGAGCTATTGTTGAAAATACGGGAGTCAGAAAAAGTAAGCTGGAAGGGTGGACATCGTCCTGCGATTGATAATCTGGGCGTGTATCCTCGACCAGTTCAGAATCCGTTGCCAGTATGGATTGGCAGTGGGGGTAATCCAGAATCCGTCGTTCGTGCAGGTATGCTCGGCCTGCCGTTGGTGCTGGCGATTATCGGGGGAAGACCTACGCAATTTGCACCGCTTGTGAAGCTCTATCATAGAGCGGCCACTCAAGCAGGGCATGACATATCCAAGCTGCCGGTAGCTTCACATTCGCATGGTTTTATAGCAGAGGATACTGAGCTTGCGGCTGATAAATTTTTCCCTTCGACTCAGTACAGCATGAATGTGCTGGGTCGGGAACGGGGATGGGGGCATTACGATCGATCCAGCTTTGATGCTGCACGAAGCTTTGAAGGCGCTCTGTACGTAGGCGATCCCGAAACGGTGGCTCAGAAAATCATTCACCTGCGCAAGGAAGTGGGCATCACCCGCTTTATGCTGCATGTGCCGCTCGGTACGATGCCTCATGAGGATGTAATGAGAGCGATTGAGCTGCTGGGAACAGAAGTAGCTCCGCGCGTTCGAGAGGAGATATCGAAATGGGAGCAGCAACTAGGATTCTCTTGATATTTGTATACAGTGCCTGCAAAGTGAAGAGAAGCTAACTCATCATGGCGATATTCCGGATTACCGAATTGGAAAGCCATTAAACTCGGGACTGCGAAGTATTGTTCCGTATCGGATTCCTTGAATGCGGTCATTACACACAGACTTATTCTGAATGGCGTAGAAGTGTACAAATAAGAAAGACGGAGCTGGGTGGAAAGAACATCCGTAGCTCCGCCTTTTTTTGCATTATTTTACGTTATGAGCAGAAGAACTTAACTTACCATCTTCCATATGATATACCTTGTCGCAATATTGCAGCATTCTTTCATCATGAGTAACCATGATTGCGGCTTTGCCACGGGATTTAGCTTCTTTCGCAATAAGCCTGACGACCTCATGAGCTCTTGCAGTATCCAGACTGGCTGTAGGTTCATCCGCCAAAATAAAGGAACGATCATCCATAGCAGCCCCTCCTTTCTAGACTATATTATATCTGATGACATAATGGAGTGTTAGCATAGCAGGATACCCTTATTACAAATAAGACCACTGAATCTTAGCGATCCAATGGTCTAGAGTATTACTTTTTCAATAAAAGGTACATAAAGTATGGCGCTCCAATCAGAGCAACCATTATCCCTGCTGGAATACCCGAAGGTTCGACGATGTTGCGTCCGATTGTGTCTGCAAACAAAAGGAGCCAGCCGCCAATCAGGATGGACAGAGGTATAAATAATTGATTGCGTGGTCCAACGAGCGCTTTGGCGATATGCGGTGCCATGAGTCCGATAAAGGAAATGCCGCCCGTAACAGAAACAGCTGAGGCGGCTAGGGCGACCGCGGTCAATAGCAGTGTAACCCGTTCTCGCTCAATGGACACACCGACGCCAATAGTGACAGGTTCACTGAGTGAGAGCAGATTAAGGTGATTGGCTTTATAGAGCGTATACGGAATGAGTAGAGCAAGCCAAGGAAGCAGCGCCCAAATAAAAGGCCAGTCCGTACCCCATACGTTCCCTGCAATCCATTTTGCGATAAAATCTACTTTTGTTGGTTCGGCAGAAGAGATCAGCACGATCATGACCCCAGAGAGAGCCATGGAGAAGCCAACACCTATGAGCACTAATTTTACCGGTTGAAGACCTGAGGTTTTGTTATATGAGAACATATAAATGATGCATGCCGTCAATAATGCGCCTATAAAAGCAATGAAAGGCATTAAATATACAAAAGATCCAGCATGAATAGGTGCAAACAAAAAGAAAATAGAAATAGCGACGCCCGCTCCAGAGTTGATGCCTAATATGCCGGGATCGGCGAGATCGTTACGCGTTACTCCCTGCAGAATAGAGCCAGATAGCGCAAGAGCCATGCCAGCTAACAAAGTAATCAAGATACGCGGCAATCGAATGGAAAATAAAATGAATTCTTCCTTAAACGTCCCCTGTCCGAACAGAGTGGGGAGCAGTCGATTATATGAGAAAGGTGAGCTGCCGATACCCATCCCAACAACGATAGTCGCTATAATAAGCACCAACAAGGCGAGCATCAGGATACGCTGCTTTTTTACTAGAGCCGATTGAATCATGATAACTGTTTGCCCCCTTTATGCACGATAAATAGGAAAAACGGCAAACCCATCATAGCCACAATGGCAGCAACCGGTGTCTCCCAGGGCGCATTGATCGTTCGTCCAAGTGTATCAGCAAACAACATAAATGCCGCTCCAACAATTCCTGACATCGGAATGATGTAGCGATAATCCGTGCCTACAATAGCGCGAACGATATGTGGAACTAACAGTCCGATAAAAACAAGATTGCCTACAAGAGCAACAGAGGCTCCGGCGAGTAAAATAATGATGATAAAAAGAATGATCTTGATATGTTTGATTTTCAGACCTAATCCAATGGCAACATCTTCACTCAGGCTAAGAATCGTCAGCTGCTTCGACAGGAGGATTGTAACGATAACTCCTGCACCAATGACGGGTCCAATGAGTTGCAACTGGTTCCAAGTCGTCCCGATGATTCCACCGGCTGTCCACATCGACACATCTTTGGAGATTTTAAAATAAATACCGATACCTTCCGCGATCGCGTGAAGAAATGCCGATACTGCTGCACCAGCCAATACAATACGAAGGGGGGACAGGCCCCCCTTTTTTATAGAGCCGATACCGAACACCATTATTGCTCCAACTGCTGCACCGATGAAGCAGGCGATCATAATACTGAAATAATTAGCGGCGGGAATAAAAGCAATCGCAATAGCTAATGCAGCATTGGCTCCTGAGGTAAGTCCTAGTAGACCAGGGTCAGCTAACGGATTTCTCGTAATACCCTGCATTACAGCCCCGGCAATAGCAAGCGCCGCCCCCACAAAAATGGCCGCCACTTCACGAGGTAGGCGAATTTCCCGAATGATGGACAGCTTATCTCCGGTCGCATTGGATGTCAGAGCGTTCCACGCATCCATTGCAGTGGTGTCCGCTGCACCATAGATCAGGGCGACGGCGAACATGCCGATAAAGACAAGTATTCCGGCAATCAGCTTATATAAAAAAGGAATTGAAGGTCGTTTTTTCTCAGTCATCTGCGCCCCGTTACTGCCTTAGTTGCCAAGAAAAGATTTCTTGAAGAAGTCGAGTTGGAAATCAAGTGTGATTGGATCATTGAAGTAGAATTCCCTTGAATCAGCTTCAAACACCTGATTGTTCTTCACGGCAGGAATGTTTTTGTACGTATCTGTCTCCATGAAGGAGTTATCTGTCTCATTGTTTTTACTGAAGATCACATAGTCGCCTGCAAATTCAGGAAGAACCTCCAGAGATAATGCATAGTAGCCGTCTTTTAGCGCCATTTCTTTTACCTTCTCCGGCATAGCCAGCTTCATTTCCTGGTACAAAATTTCAGTACCGCGTCCCCAGTTGTCGCCGTACACGTAAATTTGCTTATCCCAGTTTTCGATTACCGAAACCGTAGCATCTGCACCGATTTTTGCTTTGATTTCTTCACCTGCGGAAGCTGCGCGTTGTTTGAAATCATCGATCCAAGCCTGGGCTTCCTTCTCTTTGTTAAGCAGCTTGCCGATTTCAAGGTGCTGTGTTAAGTAATCTACTTTGCCGTAGGTATAAGTTACGGTTGGGGCGATTTCCTTTAATTTATCGATATTGTTGATCGTGGATAATCCGATAATCAGGTCCGGATCAAGCTCGATGATCTTCTCTAAGTTTTCATCCGATACTTCTTCAACGTCCTTTAAGGTTGCATCGAAACGAGGATTCATTTTGGACCAGGATTCAACGCCTACCAGATTTACTCCGAGTGACATCACGTTGCCAGCAAATGCAGAGAGCACGATCACTCGCTGAGGATTAGCAGGAACTTCAATAGGTCCACTCTCGGATTGATAAGTGATTGTACCAGACGCCTCAGATTCAGTAGCAGCTGGTCCCGTTACATTTTCCTTGCTTGCATTTGCATTGCTATTACCAGAAGTGTTTGTGGAGCTGGCTGAATTACTGCAAGCACTGACCATCAGTGCAAGAATTAATGCGAAGGGGAGTAGCCATTTTTTCATTGAGTATGTCTCCTTTTGAATGTATGTCTAGTATTTGATTGATAATGATTATCAATTTCACACATAAATATAATAGGGATACTACTTCTTTGTCAACCAAATTATTTGAATATTGTATTTAAAATGAAAACAGGTTATAGTGGTTGCTAGTGAGAATGATTATCATTGAAAATATAAATGAATTGGATAAGGGAGTGAAAGAATGCAGCAGCATGAATTATTTGACGTAACTGTTATTGGAGGTGGGCCAGCAGGGCTGTACTCTACTTTTTATAGTGGACTTCGCGAAATGAAAACAAAGCTGATCGAATATCAACCTCATCTGGGCGGAAAAGTTCATGTATACCCGGAGAAAATGATTTGGGATGTTGGAGGACTAACCCCCGTGACAGGAGAGAAGCTCATCGAACAGCTTGTAGAGCAAGGATTAACTTTTAATCCTGAAGTGGTGTTGAATGAGAAGGTGGAGTCAATTACACGCGATGATGAGGGGATTTTCGTCTTGCATGCTGCTTCTGGTCACAAGCATTATTCCAGAACGGTGATTGTTGCTGTAGGTGGAGGGATATTAAATCCGCAGAAGCTTGAAATTGAAGGTGCAGAGAGATACGAGGTTTCCAATCTGAATTATACCGTGAAGTCAATGCAGCGATTTAAAGATAAGACGGTGATCGTATCCGGGGGAGGAAATTCCGCAGTTGACTGGGCAAATGAATTGGAGCCGATAGCTAAACAGGTGTATCTAACATACAGAAAAGAGGCTCTTTCTGGTCATGAATCTCAAGTGACGCAATTGTTGAATAGCTCAGCGGTGTGTTACCTCAATACTTCGATTACTAAATTGATCGCTGATGATGCTCATGAGACCATTGAGCGGGTGGAACTAACCAATCACAGAACAGGAGAAGTCACGGTTCTTGAAATTGATGAGGTCATTATTAATCACGGATATGAACGAGATACTGTCTTGCTTGAGAATAGCCCACTGCAGATTGAAATTGCAGAACAATACTACATCGCGGGAAGTGCAGCGAGCGAATCGTCAGTAGAAGGCCTGTATGCTGCGGGTGATATTTTAAAACATGACGGAAAGCTGCACCTTATTGCCGGGGCGTTTCAGGATGCAGCAAACGCAGTGAATAAGGCGAAGCAATACATCCAGCCGGATGCCAGTGAGTATGGAATGGTGTCGTCGCACAATGAAGTGTTCAAGCAGCGTAATAGGGAATTGATCAAACAAATGATAAGATAGACAGGATAAAGAGCAGGGGTGCGCAGGTCGCATTCCTGCTCTATGTGTTTCTAGTTATCTTCGGGTAAAAAATTGTTTATCGAATAGTAATGAATGGTATTGTCCTATGAGTCATGAGACTGTACACTGATTAAATATAAATGGGAAAAGGAGGATTAAATTCTGTCAGATTCATAAGGAGGGAAAAGAATGCAGGGTTGGATCAAGAAAAAGCCCGTGCTAGTCGGCTTGACGCTCGTTTGTGCAATCGTTATCATTATTTTAGTAATCGTTTTCGCAAACAATGGTAACTCAAACAAAGAGCAAGCTGAGCCACGTGCTACTAAGGCGGAAGAACCGGTAATTAACGGAGAAGGACAAGGGGCTGCAACAACGGGGCAAGACTATTTAGAAATGAAATCGGATACAAATGTGATCAGGATCGATGTAATTCGACCGGATGCAATCAGGGTTCAGGTTAATCCTAATGGTGTTGCCGAGCCTGACACACTGATTATTGCTAACCGTGATTTTGATCCTGTGGGTGCAACGATCGACGTTAGCAGCAATCCTGCTGTAATTACAACAGATCAGATGAAAGTCGTTGTAGATACAGCAAAGTATAGCATGACTGTCTACGATCACAACGATAAGCTGTTGATTGAACAGCCCGATTTGTTGGTCGGACTAAATGGTCAGATCGAATTCACTCATGATGCTAAGGATTCGATGTACGGCATCAGCGGCTATGATGCGACCGAGGGCTCCGATGATGGGATTATACTTGGGGATACGGAGATCGTAAGCGGTGGTAAGCAGGGTCATCCTGGAGCCCCACTCGTCTGGAGCAGCGCAGGATATGGGATGCTCGTGGATACGATTAATGCCCGTTATTACAATGATAATGGCAAGGTATCTTTCAAAAATTTATCCAAGCCGAGCGCGCACTACTACGTTATGGTAGGTAATCCGACGAGTATTATGAGCACGGTGTCAGCAATAAGTGGAACATCTCCTTTATTTCCGAAATGGTCTCTTGGCTTCATGAATACGGAATGGGGAATCGATGAAAAAGAATTGCTACAGCATGTGAATACATATCGCGAGAAACAAATTCCGATCGACAGCTTCTCACTGGACTTCGACTGGAAGGCTTGGTCAGAGGACAACTACGGGGAATTCCGTTGGAATGACAAGAAGTTTCCAAGTGGCTCATCCGGGAAGCTGAAGGAAACCCTTGATTCTAAAGGAATTAAGTTGACAGGCATTTTCAAGCCTCGGATACATGTGAAGACAGAGCAAGGGAAATATGCGACAGAGCATGGATTTTGGTGGCCTAATAAAAAGAACTATTTAGATTATTTTTCAAAGCAACCTGTAAACGATCTTAATTTTGAATTGCCGGAAGTACGTACGTGGTATTTTGATAATATTAAGAAGGCCTTTGATACAGGGATTATCGGTTATTGGAACGATGAGGCTGACGAGGGCTACACCACTGAACAATTTATTAATATGCAAAAGGGTCTTTATGAAGGGCAGCGCGAATATTCTGATCAACGTGTCTGGTCTGTGAATCGCAGCTTTTATCTGGGTGCACAGAAATATGCGTATGGTTTATGGTCAGGGGATATCGGTTCAGGCTTTCAGGTGATGGCAAATCAGAGAGAGCGTATGCTGACAGCAATTAACGTAGGTCAAGTCAAGTGGGGGATGGATATCGGCGGCTTCCAATCCGATCCTGAGCCTGAGAATTATGCACGCTGGATGCAGTTTGGTGCTTTTACACCAATTTATAGAGTTCATGGTAAAGAAAATATGCAGCGCCAACCTTGGTATTTTGGAGAAAAGGCAGAAGCGGCGGCTACAGAAGCGATTAAGCTTCGCTACCAGCTCATACCTTACATTTATTCCTATGAGGAAAAAGCATACGATACAGGAATTGGACTGGTTAAACCATTGGTATATGATTACCCGGATGATCCCAATACACAAAACCTTGTAGATTCGTGGATGTTCGGGGATTGGCTGCTCGTATCTCCAGTAGTAAGCCAAGAGGCAACAAAGTCGATTTATTTGCCGCAAGGCGAATGGATTGACTATTTCAGCGGCAAGGTTTACACCGGAGGACAAACGATTGCACTTAAGGTTGATCTAGAGAATTGGTCGGATATTCCTCTTTTTATCAAGAAAGGAGCAATCATTCCAACCGCGCCTGTTATGAACTACATTGGCGAAAAGCCGGTAGATGTAGTAACAGTTGATGCATTCCCGAGCTCATCTGAAACAGGTTTTGATTACTATGATGATGATGGTGCGACGTACGGATATGAGAATGGTCAATTTTTCAAGCAGCACTTCAGCGTTGTTGAGGAGAGTGCAGGCAAGTACAGATTTAGTACGGCAGCTCCTTTGGGTACGTACACGCCTGAAGCTAAGTATTATCTGATCAAGCTTCATGGAGCGGCAGGAAGTCTTGTGACTTCTAATGGAGCGGATATGTCGAAGGTTCAGGATCTGAGCCAGTTGAACCAATTGTCTGGAGAAGGATGGACAACGGGTAAGGATCAGTATGGTGAAGTAACTTATGTAAAAGTGAAGACGGGCGTATCCCTAAGTATTAATGTAACGAAGTAGTACAGATTTATTGAAGCAAAAAAGGCTATCCCTCAAGTAGAAACGCTTGATGGATAGCCTTTGGTTTTTGTATTAGAAAAATTTCAGCAATTGCTCTTTCACCGCATTATTTGATCCATCAACAAGGATCTGATGCTGAGGCTTGTCAAACAAGGCCTGAATTTGCGGCGGGAATGTCTGCTCAATTTGAATGAGCTCGATCGCTTCGTTGAACTTGGCCGGATGGGCAGTAGAAAGAGCGACCGTAACTTCACCTTTGTCGGTGAGTTTCTCGGCTGCTGCAACACCACAAGCAGTATGCGGATCAAGCAAGTATCCATATTCATCATGACTTTGTCCGATGGTAGCGAGGCATTCATCGTTCTCCACGCCATAAGCAACGAAATCACGTTTTACTTGTTCTAGCTTATCTGCAGCGATCACGATCTTGCCGTCCTGCTTGAAGCTGTCCATGAACGTGGTTACAGTGTTGGCATCCTCACCATGCAGATAGTACAGATAACGCTCAAAGTTGCTGGCAACCTGAATGTCCATTGAAGGACTATACGTCATATGGAATTCGCCTGGTTGATACACGCCTTCATTGATGAAGCGTTCCAGAATGTTGTTTTCGTTAGTAGCAAGGATTAGCTTGTTGATCGGAAGGCCCATTTTTTTAGCCAAATAACCTGCAAAGATATCACCAAAATTCCCTGTTGGAACACTGAAATTTACTTTGCCGCTAATTCCCTGGTTTACAAGCTGGAAGTATGCATAGAAGTAATAGACGGTTTGCGCAAGAATACGAGCGATGTTGATAGAATTGATAGCCCGCAAATGATAGCGATGCTTGAATTCTACATCAGCAAACAATTCTTTAATGATCCGTTGGCAATCGTCAAAGTTTCCTTCAACAGACAGGTTCAGCACGTTAGCGTCGTCGACGGTCGTCATCTGCAGCTCTTGCACTTTACTTACTTTGCCGTGGGGGTGCAGAATGCAGATCCGAATTCCTTCTTTGCCGCGTACTCCTTCAATAGCTGAAGCGCCGGTATCACCGGATGTAGCGCCCAGAATATGAATGATCGAATTTCTTTCCCGAGAAATGTAGGAGTACAGGTTACCCAGAAATTGCAGGGCGATATCTTTAAAGGCGAACGTTGGTCCATGGAACAGCTCAAGTACATGCAGCTTGTCATTCAAACGGCGAACCGGAGTTACCTCTTCGTCACGGAACGTTGCATAGCTGTCATTAACGAGCTTCTTTAATTCCCCGCGAGGAATTTCCCCATCAATATATAGTGAGAACACTTCAAGTGCGAGCTCTGAATAAGAGAGCTTCTGCCACAGTGACAGTGTATCTGCCGACACTTGTGGAATTTGCTTTGGAACGAGCAGCCCCCCGTCGTCTGCCAGCCCCATCAGGACGGCGTCTACAAAGCCAATGCCTCCTACTTTCCCTCGAGTGCTAATGTATTCCATAATGATCCCCTTTACGCATGTGATTTTCAATCATTGTAACAAAAAACGGGCTGATTTTGTACATTTTGATGCATTTCATGATGTTTCGGTATTTAAATGTAGGCTTGTAGTAGAACGATCACCACAAGGTTGATCCTCCCTAATTTGGTTCTAAAGAACTATTTTTCTATTTTTTTCATTAAAATACATCGACTAACGTTTTTATTTTGTAAAATAGAGGGGGATAACGTTTGCATTAACTTATAAGGGGGACAATGGCTGATGCGGGAGAAGATAATTATCGTTAGCGATAATGAAGGTTTACGCATTTTTCTAGTTCAGTTGCTATTAGATCGAGGATTCGACGTTTATAGCTGCCCGGTTCAGAGCCAGAGCGCCGTTGTCCTGATCCGAACTCATTATCCGGATCTTATTATTCTGGATATACCGATGCCGTCATCTGCTTCGTCTGATGTATGTGCTGAAATCCGCCGAATTAGTGATAAACCCGTTTTGTTCATGGATCATTACAATGATGACAACATGAAAATTTTTGGACTTAATGCTGGTGGAGACGGCTTTATTAACATTCCTGTCCATAATGAGCTTCTTATTACTCAAATAAAGGCGCAAATTCGCAGATACACTGGAGCGTTTGCAGTGAACCGTCGCAATGTGCTGCTTTTCCCCGGTCTGGAGGTAGACTTGAATGCCAGAACTGTCATGATTCATGGACATGAGGCGGTTCTTTCTGCCAAAGAATTTCAGCTCCTGGCGCTTCTTGCCAAAAATCCCAATCGAGTATTTCACACAGAAACCCTGTATAACCTAATTTGGAGCGAAACCAAGCTCGGCGATCTTCGAACGGTTATGGTACATATTTATTCCCTCAGACAAAAGATCGAGAAAAATCCTCATCACCCCCTTTATATTCATACAGTGAGGGGCTCTGGATACAAGTTTAACGGAAAGCTAGTTCAATAGAAGGGCATATCTGTAAAAAATAATATTATTTAGAGGGATTAACATTTTGGATTTTAACTGAATTTTAAATTCGGCTGATAATATGAAAGTAGTTGCGCTAACGTTTGCATCGAAATAGGACAAACCAGTAGTTATATGCCTTTATACCGTTTTTAAGAATAAGTATCTTGGGGAGGAACGTCATGAACGCTAATTTTAGAACTGTCTACGAATTATTTCAAGATCAGGTTGAGTGTAGTCCAAATGCACCTTGCATTGAGTTTGGGGAATCATCACTCACTTATAACGAAGTCAACGAGAAAGCCAATCAGTTAGCGCATTATTTGCAGCAGCAGGGTGCGGCGCCAGAGACGTTTATTGGTGTATTTCTTGAGAGATCCTCCGAAATGATTGTATCCATTTTAGCTGTGCTGAAGTCAGGAGCTGCCTATGTCCCAATCTCAACAACCTACCCGGATGATCGGATTGCCTATATTGTAGGTGAAGCCAATTTCAATATGATCCTCACGAATTCCGTACATGCAGAGAGAGTGTCAACGATTGTAGGTCACAATATCACTTCTTCTTCAAAAATAGTTCAGCTTGATGAGGAATGGACGCAAATTGTGACTGAATCATCGACAGAGAATCTGACTAGTCGCAATGAACCGTCCGATCTGGCCTACATGATATATACCTCCGGCTCTACCGGTAAGCCTAAGGGGGTTATGATTGAGCATCGAGGAATCCCAATTCTGGTTCATGAGCAAATTAACAAGTTTCTATTAAATCATAGTGATCGTGTTCTCCAATATGCGTCCGTTTCTTTTGATGCCTCTATCTCGGAAATTTTTACGACATTGGCAGCAGGAGCAACGCTGGTACTGCTACCTCAGGATAACCTCTACGTTGGAGAAGAGCTGCTATATATTTTGAAAGAAAAGAAAATATCGGTTGTGACGCTGGTTCCCTCAGTACTTAGTGGGCTTCCAGGCATTGAGTTGCCTCATTTGAAAACTTTGGTAACCGCTGGTGAAGCATGTACCAAGAAATTAATCCAATATTGGGCTCCTAAGCTTAATTTCTTGAATGCGTATGGACCGACGGAGACAACAGTCTGTGCCACTATTCATCGTTGTGATGCTGCCGAGGATGTGATTTCATTAGGAACTCCAATCAGTGACACGGCAGTGTACCTTCTTAACCAGCATTTACAGCCGGTGGCTAATGGCGAAACAGGAGAGCTCTATATCTCAAGTGTAGGTCTGGCTCGGGGATATTTGAATGCAGAAGAGCTGACGGCTAAACATTTTGTGAGCAATCCGTTTAATGATGGAATTAGCGACCGATTGTACCGTACCGGAGATCTTTGCATACAAGTGACTGAAGGTGTAATAGAGTGGGTGGGCAGAGATGACAATCAAGTGAAAGTATCGGGTATTCGTATTGAGCTTGGTGAACTGGAATATGCTCTGCGTGAGCATGCGTCGATTCAGGAAGCTGTTGTTACTTACAATTATGAGAAAAATACGATTGGTGCTTATATCAAGAAAGATCCACAATCAAAACTTAATATTAGTGAAATTCGTGAATATTTGCTTTTAAAATTTCCTCTATATATGGTTCCGACACGCTATAAATTTGTGGACGAGTTCTCACTGCTGACCAGTGGCAAAATTGATCGAAATAACCTTCCGCCTATGGATGACGTAAGACCGGAAATCGCCGATGAATATATCGCTCCGAGCACTTATTTGGAGAAGGAGCTAACGGCTATCTGGTGTGAGGTGCTGAGACTCGATAAGGTGGGCGTTCACGATAACTTCTTTGAGCTGGGTGGGCAATCGCTGATGGCAACCCAAATCGTCTCCAGAATTCGTGGCGTTCTGGGTATGGATGTGCCGCTGCACGTTATATTCGCCTCTAAGCCAACGATTGAACAGACTGCGGTCACATTGGAGCAATATCAGCTAGATCAGATGGATTCCACGGAATTAGAACGGCTGCTTGCTGAACTGGAGAACGAATAATATAGGGAGGGTTCCAAGTGAAAATATTACTGGTCCAATCAATGGAATATTTATACCCTTGGGGTGGAGCGCATAAAGCGAACCGCATTCTGATGGAGGGGCTTGTTGATCTTGGGCATGAGTGCCAGGTTGTTACTCCCTCGCTGGATATCGAAGGATTTGACGAATATCTGGAGTCAAAAAAAGGGACTCATGAGTTCGAAGTAGTGGAGAATATACCTGATGAGTTGTTTATCATACGTAAGAAGGGCGTCCTGGCCTATACCGTAAAGGGCAAATTTCAGGTGTTTCCATTTATCAAAAAGGTAATTGATGAGTTTAAGCCAGATGTTGTGATCGTGTCCGAGGATAACACACATCTTCTGCTGGAGACGGTGCTGGAGACGGGTGCGAGAACAATCTATCTGGCTCATAGCCAAGCTACGCTGCCATTTGGTCCGGAATGTTTTCAAGAGGATATTCCAAAGATTGAACTTTACAAAAAATTGCATGGCATCGTTTCGGTGAGTGACTATTTAAAAAAATACTTCGATCTTTATGCAGATATGGACTCTGAAGTCATATATTTCCCTTCTTATGGTCAAGGTCCATTCCCGAACCTGGCGAACTTCGATAATCCCTTTATTACAGTAATTAATCCTTCAGCGATCAAAGGGTTTTCCATCTTTATTGGATTAGCGCGGAAGATGCCGCACCTTCAATTTGCGGCTGTTCCTACGTGGGCAACAAGATCTGAGGAAATCGAAGAGATGCAATCTCTGCCGAATGTAACGATTTTAAAGCCTGCTGAGAACATTAATGATATTTACAAGCAGACGAAAGTGTTCCTCATGCCTTCCCTATGGGGAGAGTCATTTGGTCAGGTAGTTGTTGAAGCTATGCTTCGCGGTATCCCGGTTGTTGCAAGCCATGTAGGCGGGCTTCCTGAGGCAAAGTTATATCTTGATTATATTGTGCCGGTTAATCCGATTAGAGAATATATCAAGGAGGATGTGCTCGCAACCAAGGTTCCGGTTGCGGTCATTCCAGAGCAAAATTTAGATCCGTGGATTGAGGTTTTGAATAAACTGACTTCTGATCAGGAGCACTACGATACCCTGTCTGAAGATTCATACATTAAGGCAGCAGAATTTAATGCAGGGCTTGGAATCAAGGCATTTGAAAGCTACTTCCAGCGTGTAATTGATCATACAACTAGCATTTTGTCCGATGGAGATGCTCCCGAGCGGCAGAGCAAGGAGGGGCTTGGCAAGCAAGATCTGTTGGAACGCATAAGTAAGCTGCCTCCAGAGAAACGGGAAAAATTGTTAGCTACGCTTCAGGAAAGAAGGTGAGGATTTGAGTGAATTATTAGAAAGAATCAATTCACTTCCTCCAGAAAAGCGTCAGCAGCTGCTTAATAAGATTAAGGAGAAAAACTCTCGCCAGCAGAGGAAGAAATCCATCGTTCCCATGCCGAGACAGGAGGGCTTGCAGCAATTCCCAGTGTCTTTTTCTCAGGAGCGCCAATGGTTTATGCATCAGTGGGAGCCGGATAGCCCTGCTTATAACGTCGCTTGCGTGTTCAGAATCCCTGTGCAATTGAATGTGGAGTTGATGCAGCAGGCCATCAACATACTTATTGAGCGGCATGAGGTGCTGCGTACAACTTATAAAATGGTGCAAGAGGATACGGTTCAGGTCATCCACTCTTTCACTCCTGTTTTTTTGGAACATCACGATCTCTCTCATTTATCAGAGGGAGAAAGATATACCCGTAAGGATGAGATCATCAAAGAGAAATCGGTTATTCCATTCAGACTTGAAAGTGAATGGCCTATAAAATCCTATTTGATTACGTTGAATCCTCAAGAGCATTTCATGCTGCTTAACATTCACCATATCGCGTGTGACGGTTGGTCCCTAGGCATCATAATGAAGGAAATTCAGCAGGCATATGTGGCATTGAGCCATGACGAGAAACCGTCTCTGACGCCGCTGGATGTTCAATATGCGGATTTTGCATCGTGGCAGCGGGAGTATTTGTCGGGGGAAGTTCTGGACTATCACCAGAATTATTGGCTCGGCAAATTCCAAGGTGAGCTTCCAGTACTGGAGCTGTCTGCAGACAAACCAAGGCCACCTGTTAAGACTTCGAACGGATCAACTGTAATCAAGCCGTTTCCGGAACAATTCTATCAACATCTGGAGTCATGGTGCAGAGAAGAGGATGTTACCTTCTACATGATGTCCCTCGCAGCGTATGCCGTTTTACTCTATCGGTATACGGGACAAGATGACATCATTATTGGTTCTCCAGTAGCGAATCGCAGTCGTGAAGAGATTGAAGGGAATGTCGGTTTTTTTGTTAATACGCTTCCGATCCGGATTCAATTGAATGAAAATTCTACGTTCAGGGAAACAGTCCAACAAATTAAGCAAATTTCCCTTGAAGCGCAGGAGCATCAGGATTTTCCTCTGGACCAGTTGATCAAATTGCTGCCAATTGAACGTGATCTAAGCCATACTCCACTTTTCCAAGTGATGTTTGTTGTACAGAACATGCATGTGGGCTGGGGGGATGAAGAAGAGTTTCCACTACATTTTGGTGGTACGACGAATACGAACAGCTCTAAATTTGATTTGACTCTATCAGCCAATGCATACAATGTGCAGGCGGAGTACAGCACGGATTTATTTCATGAAGCTACGATAGAGAGACTGCTGGAGCATTATTGCACATTAATGAGAAGGGCATGCACTGAGTCGGATTGTTCAATTGCTGATATTGATCTGTTAACTGATACAGAGAAGCAGCAGCTTCTTGTGGATTGGAATCAAAATGACATCGAATATGATCCCGAGTTTGCTGTAGTGAAACGGATAGAGTGGTTTGCTGCACAACAGCCGGATGCCATTGCTCTTATGTACGAAGGGACCTCCTGTACGTATCAGGAAATGAATGAAAGCGCCAATCGTCTGGCACATGATCTTCGTTCCCGTGGGATTGGCCCGGATCAGGCTGTTGGTATTTTTCTGGAACGGTCGGCACAGTTCGTCATTGCTATGCTGGCTGTGCTGAAATCAGGGGGAGCTTATGTACCGCTTGATCCTTCATATCCGAAGGAGCGTCTGGAATATATGATACAGCAATCAGGAATGAAGGTGCTTCTGACTCAAGCAAAGCTGTCGGGTGATGTTCAGCCTGAAGGGGTAACCAAGCTGGAGCTGGATCATAAAGGGCTGCAGTCATCCCTGGAGTTATTAGATGCTAGTAATCCTGTGTTCCAGACTACACCTGACGATTTGATGTATATTGTGTTCACATCAGGTACAACAGGTGTGCCAAAAGGAGTCTCCGTAGAGCACAGGCAATTTGCCAATTACATTCAAGGCTTGATCCGACATTTGAATATTGAGACACCGTTAACCTTTGCTATGGCTTCAACATTGGCAGCTGACTTGGGGACAACCAATGTATTTGGAGCGTTGTGTACTGGTGGAACACTGCATGTATTATCATATGATCTTTCCTGTGATCCGGATGGGGTAGCAGAGTATTTTAAAGCGAATCGAATCGATATCATGAAGGTAGTGCCAAGTCATTTTGAGGTGATGATGGAGGCTGCCGAGCCGGAGAATGTAATTCCTCACAAGGTGCTTATCCTTGCAGGAGAGGCCCTGAGCTGGGAGACGGTACGCAAGATAAGAGAGCTTCGCCCTCATATCGACATTCAGAATCACTACGGTCCGACGGAAACAACGGTGTCCGCCTTTGCCTACAGGGTTCCCGAAGATATGGAGGAACCACGCTTTAACATCGTGCCGATTGGTCACCCGTTTGGCAATGTGAAGCGATACGTGGTTGATTCTCGCAGCCATCCTGTACCAGTGGGTATACCCGGCGAATTATATATTGGCGGTGCTGGAGTAGCAAGAGGATATTTCGGCAATGAAGAAATGACGCTATCACGTTTTCTGCCAAATCCATTTGCGGATCGTATGGAGCCAGAAGCGAGACTGTACAGAACAGGAGACCGTGTTCGCTATATGCCGGATGGAGCTGTGGACATTTTGGGCCGGATGGATCGGCAGATCAAAATTCGTGGCTTCCGAATCGAGCTGGGTGAGATAGAATCTGTTATTACCTCTTTTCCTTTTGTGACGGATGCAGTTGTATTGCTGAAAGAAGTAAGCGGTTCTGATAAAAGAATAGCATCTTATGTCGTCTTTGATTCCACTATAGATGGGGATCAACATCTTGCTGAACTTAAGAAGAGAATGAAAGAGAAGCTGCCGGAATACATGATACCTTCTCATATCGTTCCCATGGAGTCTCTTCCTCTGAATCCCAATGGTAAAGTAGATGTGAACCTGCTTGCTTCTATGGAGCTTGCGGTCAGTGTGTCAGATCCTAATGCAGCCAAGCCGCAAACGGCAACCGAACAGAGGATTTGGGAGGTGTGGAAGGATATTCTCGGAACCGAGGCCATCGGGATTGATGATAGCTTCTTTGAATTGGGTGGAGAATCATTTAAAGCGCTCAAGGTAGTTAGAAGGCTGGGAGATTGGATTAGTATTATGGATTTCTTTAAAAATCCAACGATTCGCTCTTTAGCGGAATATATCGACCAAGGACAGCAGTCAGAGCGTCATTTCCTCCATAAATTAACGAGACATTCTACGGTTCAGGGAGTCCAGGTATCGCTCGTCTGCGTGCCGTATGCAGGAGGCAGTGCAATTACGTATCAGCCGCTTGCTGCGCAAATGCCAGCCCAGATTGATCTGTACGCCATGGATCTTCCGGGACATGATTACAGTCGCAAGGAGGAGGAACTTCTTCCGATCGAGGAGGTCGCTCGTCTCTGTGTCGAAGAAATCAAACAGACTGTCAAGGGGCCTGTGGCATTGTATGGACATTGTGTAGGCGGAGCATTAACGATGGAGATTGCAAGACAGCTTAATGAGGAGAATTATCCTCTGTTAAGAGTATTTCTCGGAGGTACGTTCCCGATAGCGCGAATTCCGGGGAGATTCTTCGATCTCTATTCAAAGCTTTTCCCGTCAGATCGCAGCATGTCCAACAAATCATACCACGCCTTCCTGAAGGCGCTTGGCGGGTTTACAGAGGTGGAGGATCAGGTTGAACGGGACTTCATGATTCGTTGTCTGAGGCATGATGCGCGTGAGAGCGAGGACTACTACACGGCTGCTTATAATAATAAGGAGTTTCCGAAGCTTAGCTGTCCTGTTACTTGTATAATTGGCGAAAAGGACAGGGCTACCGAGCTTTATGAAGAACGGTATAAGGAATGGAGTTATTTTAGTGAACAGGTCGATCTGGTCGTCATTCCTCAGTCGGGTCATTATTTTATTAAGCATCAGGCGGATCAACTCAGTCAGTGGATTAGCGATTTAGTTGAGCCGGGGAATGAAGCATTCATTGAAAATGCAAGAAATACACCACAAACGCCTCCGAAAAAAACGGGTGTTCCTAATTTGAGTATGTTCTTTACCGTAATATTAGGTCAATTGATGTCCATTTTGGGCTCGGGCTTAACAGGAATAGCCATTGGAGTATGGGTGTTCGCCCAGACGGGTTCAGTTGCTGATTTTGCTGTCATTTCATCAGCTTCATTAATTCCTGGCATACTTGTTCTCCCAATAGCTGGTGCTATCGTGGACCGATACGACAGACGGCTGGTTATGCTGTTCAGCGATATTATGATGGCACTGCCTATAGCTGTTCTTGCGATATTGATGGCTACAGGGACGCTTGAAGTGTGGCATATTTACGTTACATCTGCAGTCGGCTCTGTTGCGCGTTCCTTTCATAGACCTGCCTTTATTGCGGCAATCGCGCAAATTATTCCGAAGCAATATCTTGGACATGCCAACGGGATTGTGCAGCTTGCCACATCGACTAGTGAGATGATATCTCCACTGATCGGGGTAGCCTTGTATTCGATGATCGGTATGACTAACATCTTTATTCTTGATTTTGCAAGCTTCCTTATAGCAATTGTTACGCTTGCGTTAGTGAGATTTCCGAACATGCTGTTCCATCGCAGGGAGGAGACCTTCGTCAAGGAAGTGCTCATGGGATGGAAATTCATTATTCGCAGACCGGGTATGCTGTATATGATTGCATTTTTCTTTGTCGGAAATGTATTATTTGGTTTATCTACCGTACTTATTCAGCCTTTGGTGTTATCTTTTGCAACACCGCAGGATTTGGCTACAGTAACTACACTTGGAGCTATTGGTGCGATGACGGGCGGCCTGCTGATGAGTATTTGGGGCGGTACAAAACGTATGGCGTCAGGGATGGTAGGATTCGTCATATTGGAAGGCTTTTTTATGATCATATCCGGGTTTAGGCCAAGTGTACTGATTACGGCAATAGGTATTTTCGGTGTATGGTTCTCGGTAACCCTCGTAAATACACATTGGCAATCCCTGATCCAGTCTAAAGTTGGCTTGGAGCTTCAGGGACGGGTGCTGGCAACGAACCAAATGATTGCCATGTCTAGTATGCCATTAGGTTATTTAATAGCGGGGCTACTGGCAGATAACGTGTTCGGTAAAGCAATGAACGAAGGCGGAATGCTTGCCGATACTTTTGGCCCAATCATTGGAGTCGGCCCAGGGCGGGGAATCGGTTTTCTGATTGTATGTGTTGGTATTCTGGTGATGATCTGGGCGACGATCGGATTCAACTTCAAGCCTCTTAGGTACATGGAGGATGATCTTGAGGATGCGATTCCAGATGCTATTATTGAGGATCGAGACGCCTTGCAGGAGAGACTGGATAACCAGCTGAACCCAAAGCAGCCTGCCACCGTTTCAGGCGGAAGCGGCGTTGAAGTTTAGTACAAATGATAATTATAAAATAATGAAAAAACGGCGATCTGCCGCCGGTATTATACCGGTGACAGGTCGCCGAGTTTTTTCTGCAAATCGTTGTTCATGTCATTACATCGATAACAGGACGAAAACAATGGCAATCATTGCGGGTAGGCCTTGCTTGATCAGTATCCCTTTGTTGGATGTTATGGCTCCGAATACTGCTGCAATAATTACACATGCCAGGAAAAATAGCTGAATCGACGTGTTATACGACGCTGGCGCAAATACAGTTCCCCATAATAAACCTGCTGCCAAAAAACCGTTATATAGCCCTTGATTGGCAAAAAGTGTCTTCACCCTTGGGTTTTTGAGAAAATCCTCTGTCAGACCAAACGTTCTTTGAGTAGTTTTGCTCGTCGAGAATAACATTTCCAGTAGCATGATATACACATGCTCAACAGCGACGAGTAAAGTGAAAATAATCCCCAATATTTCCATAGCCTTCTCCTTGTTTCGAACGGTTCTCTACTTCAAGCGCTGCCCGTCATAAATTTTGATATCCAGAGGTGCGGTTAAAAAGAGACCTGCCTTGGCAGAGAAAGAGGTAAAATGCTCGCTAGAATTATGTGAGGCTACTGCAGCCGAATCCTCCCATACTTCAACCATCGTAAATGCATGCTCTTTTTCCGTATCCTTATATAGTTGGTACGAAATATTTCCTGCTTCTTGTCTTGAGGCCTGAATAAGCGAAGCAATTTCCTCCAGAAAATTTTGTTCTTTCAAAGGGTCTACAAAAAATCCGGCATGAATAAGTATCATCTTTGTATCCTCCATTTGATATTGCTTACTTCCATTGAGCAATTCGGTCGATAGGAAGTCGAACAGATTGATAACCGCTGTCAGCTGCTTTGCCGATAGAAATGAGCATAACAGGAACATAGCGATCCTTGTCCAAACCGAAGGCTTCTGCAATTTGATCCTTCTCATAGCCGCCCATAGGACATGTATCATATCCGTGAGCACGTGCTGCCAGCATGAGCTGCATCGATACCAGCCCTCCGTCAATGAGCACAGTATCTTTATTCACTTGAGAATCCAGAGCTGAAAAATGTGCTGAAAGAACGCTGATTTGTCTTTCTTTTACCTCTAATGGCATGTATCCAAGCTCTACGGCTTTACCGTATATCTCTTCCCCGTATTCGAAATTGTTGAGATCGCCAAAAACAGCGATGACCGCTGAAGATGTAGTGACCTGAGTTTGATTGAACCGTGCCAGTGGCGCCAGCTTAGCTTTCCCTTCCTCACTATCGATAACTAGAAAGCGCCAAGGCTGCATATTGACTGAAGAAGGAGCGAGTGTCGCTTCGGTAAGTATTTCCGTCATTTCTTCTTTACTGATTTTTACCGATTCATCATATTTGCGAATAGAACGGCGTCCTGTAATGATTTTTTGAAAATCGTTTGTTTTTTGCATAGTTTCATCTACTCCTTTTATCTATATCGTTAATTATTGTAAGTTACATAAGAATGTGTTGAATGTTGTTTTGCATCCGATTCAGCAGATCAAGGAGCAATTTGCGCTCTTCAGCCTGAACATCCTCCAGCATAGTATTTACGAATCGTTTTTTTTCTTCCTCAAAGGTATCAATTTTTTGACGTCCATAATTGGTAAGTTTAACCAGAGTGACTCTGTTGTCGCTTTCCTTCTTACGTCTAGTGATCATTTCATTAGCCTCAAGCTGCTGTAAATGGCGTGTTATTGCGGCATTATCAATATTCAGCTCTTTTTGAAGATCCTGTTGACTCAGCTCATCTCCCTGATAAAGCAATTGTAGCAGTTCAAGCCTCGAGGGGCTGATACCTGTACACTCGGAAAATTTCGAGTTGATTTCTTTATTAAGAAAATGCAGCTTATACAATATTGTTGATTCTAAAGAGCACAAATTAGCTCATTCCTCCTTTACATTTATACAAATCAACAATGTTTGATGCATCAATCATTGATATATCAAACATAATAAATCAATTTTATTAAATTTGCAACAATGTTTTAGGCGAGACAAAAATCCCCTCTGGTCTACAGTGTCAAGTTCATCATCCAATGAACTTTAATTTCACCGTCTACATGAGGGGATACTACCATGTTGCTGCTCTGGATCATTCTCTTTTTTAGATGATTCTTACATTGTTCGTGATATAATTATAGATATTTTACAAAGCGTTGGTGCAGTTCATCTTCGCTGATTAATACGAGATTCTCATCAATATGCTCACGCTGTGCACAAAGTGATATTTTATAATTATTATCGATAGTATATTGTTTGAAAAAGCAGTGATTGAATGTATTAGATGTCTGAAGCTGAATCATATCCTTGGTTTTTCGAATGGTAAATGAGGATAGTGGCATGGACAGGCCAAGGCCCACCGCTTTGATGTAGCTTTCCTTAAGCGTCCATAAGTCATAGAAGTAATCCAGCTTTGTCTGATCGTCGGGAAGATCATTTAAGTCATGATACTCCTTCTCTGAGAAGCAATGTCTGGCTAAGTCAAGATCAAGCTCGCGAATTCTCTCAACATCTATGCCGACAGGGTAGTCGGAAATGGCAGATAGTACCCATCTCCCTGAGTGGGAGTTGTTAAAGTGCAGGTCATCGAGACCTTGCAGAAGGGGTTTGCCATTCTGGTTACTGGTGAAGAAGAGCTCGCTATTTTTAATTCCTAGCTGATCACATAAAAGCAGTCTTGATAGAATATCTGCACTTAAAGTTCGTACAGCATCCTCTACGTGTACGAACCTTTTAATTCGGCGCTGCTTCTCTACAGGAAGAGCCGTAATAAGCTGTAGTAAGGGTGAGGAGGCCATATCCTCCGGCAGCTGTAATCCAAAGACTCGGGTATCCACTATATTCCTCCTTCGGATATAATCAACTCGTATTATAGTGACCTGTTCTATACTTGTAAATCTTTTGCTCAAGAAAATGATACAATCGACTTATATTATGAAATTGCTAGAATGGCATTTGCGACGGGAGGAGGTTGTGCATGAGACATCATTTGTTGATTGTGTTCCTTCTTTTTGTGCTTTCCGGATGTATGGTACAGAGTACAAATTCCTCGTATCACCCTGAAGCGGTAGCTGGAGTTATAGACGTTACTGGCATTCAGGGGGGGCAACATAAGCTTGCTGAATTGAATGGGGAATGGTCATTCTATTGGAACCAGTTGCTAGAGCCAGCGGATATTGAAGCAGGACGCGGTGAGCTATCGGGTTATATTGATATGCCAAGTAACTGGGAAAAGTATAAATTAAATGGAGAAGAGCTCCCTGGAAAGGGATACGCAACCTTTGTATTGAATATGCAAATTTCCGAAGTAAATAGGGTCAAGGCTCTATCTATTCCGAAAATATATTCGAATTACAAGCTGTGGATTAATGGTCAGCTTGAAGCTGCTAGTGGAGTAGTAGGAACGGATTCAACCAGTAGTGTTCCACAAAAAATAACGCAGATCATATATTTCTCGTCAAACACAAATCAGGTTCAGCTTGTATTGCAAATTTCAAATTATCATGATCTACGGGGCGGAATGTGGGACCCTCTCGTTTATGGCGCAGCCTCAGCTGTATCCATGAAGCATGATCACCATTTGGCAGAAAGAGGCCTTTTAATTGGTGTTCTGGCCCTGTCGGGTATTTACCATCTGGGTATTAGTATGTTCCGTAAAAAAGATCTCTCCATGCTGTACTTTGGGTTGTTCTGTCTCAATGATGCTTTGAGGAATTTATTGATTGATGAAGTGCTCATTACGAAGTATTTTCCTCATTTCCCTTGGGCACTTGCCATGAGGATGGAGTACATTTCCTTATATATGGAGTTTGTGCTTTTGGCATTGTTTACGCTGCATCTGTTTCCCAAGCAGGCTTCGAAAAAATTCACTAAAGCAGCCTTGGCTATCGCTGGAATTTATGTGATTGTAACTTTGATTTTTCAGGCAGAAGTGTATATTCGATTCCTGATTTTTTATCAAATCTTTATGTTGGTCGGTTTGCTCTACGCGCTGATTGTGTTTATTCGTGCGGCGCTGCATCGAGAGGATGGGGCCATGTATGCGCTCGTAGGCTTTTTGATCTTCGAAACGGTAGTGGCATTTGATTTACTTAAATATATTTTCAGATATTCAGAGCGTAGCATATATTCGATAGGTATCGTACTGTTTATCATCTGCTTCTCTTTTGTTCTATCGAAGAAGTTGTCCAAGGCATTTAATACGACCGAGCAGCTCGCCAATGAACTAACTGAATTGAACGAGGGCCTGGATTGGAAGGTACATGAGCGGACCTTGGTGATCGAAGAGTCACGCAAACAGTTAATAGAGCTCAATCGCCAGCTGCAGGAATGGTCTATGGCAGATGGATTAACAGGAGCAGCGAATCGCAGGCATTTTGATGAGTACTTGGGAAATCATTTGATGTTAGCCATTGAGGATCAATCTCCAATCTCGTTATTGCTAATCGATATAGACTATTTCAAGCGGTACAATGACAGTTATGGACATATTCAGGGAGATCGTTGTCTGCAAGCTGTTGTGAATGCTATTAAAACAAGCTTTCCCCCATCAGACGGTCTGGTTGCCCGTTATGGAGGAGAGGAGTTTGCAGTGGTTTTACCAGGATATAGTGCTGAGCAGGCTAAAGATATTGCTGAAAAAGTATGTGATTTAGTCAAGCAGCTGCGAATTTCACATGAAAATTCAAAGGTTGCAGATGTTATAACTGTCAGTGTTGGTGTTGCTACAGTGTATTTAAAGGAAGATAAAGAGTACACGAAGCTGATCAAATTAGCGGATAATCATTTGTATAAGGCTAAAGCGTTAGGAAGAAATCAAGTGTGCGCACAGAGCGAAGTCGATTATGCGGTTGAAAGTTCAGTATAGTAATAGTGTCCGCATACCGTTCTTTATGAAAGCAGAACGAAAATTTCATGGATTGTTATTTACATTCAGTTGAAAAATACTCTTCAATGTAAAATAATGATGATACAATAGATTTAGGTCATTATATCTAGTCATCACGGGATTGGGAGTGTTTGCTGGTGATTATACAATATATTCAATTAGTGATATACACCATCATTCTAGTAATCATTACCAACTATTTTCGGTTTAAAGGAAGGACTACATTCAACAAGTGTTTTTTAGTTGTTTCTAGTCTTGTCTTGGTAGAGATTGAAGGATTATTGTTTGACTTTTTGAATACTAAATGGATATTGGCCGTTTTTATTGGTGTATCGGTAATATGTTTTCATATTCTGGGGGGATTGGTTAGCGCGGCTGTCTCTGGGCTGATTTTATTTGTACAGATTGGTGAAAGCGATTTAACGGTATTGTTTAGCTATCTGTCGTTTGCTGGATTGGTACATTTGTTAGCTAGTTTAGTATCCAATACTCAGATAGAAAGTGATCATTGGCTGAGCAAGCTTACTGAAAACTCTAAGCAATTGAATGTTTTTAAAGAAGTTAGCTTCTCGATGCAGCAGACGCTGAATTTGCAGAAATTGCTGAAAACGATTTTGACCTCTGTAACCGCAGGATATGGCCTCGGTTTTAATAGAGCGATCATTCTGTTAATTGATGAGAACGGTTCTAAGCTAAGCGGAATAATGGGCACAGGTCCAATGACCGCTGAAGAAGGCTACAAAACGTGGAATCGGATTACAAAGAGTAAATATAATCTGATGGATCTCATTGAGAATAAGGAAAGTGAAAAATCCATCGACTTGTTGCTTAATGAACGAGTGATGCGGCTGGAGATTCCGCTCGATGAGCCCAACTTTTTGTATAGAACCTTGGAAAGTGAAACTCCGTTACATATTAAAGGAATCGACGAAAATGACAGGGCCCTACAGTTATTTGCCCAACAGTTCAATATGAGCGAATTGGCAGTTTTCCCCCTGATTAGCCAAGGAACGAAGGTTGGGATTCTAATAGTCGATAATCCAGTAAATAAGAAGCCTATTACTGCTACTGCTATAGAAAGTGTTATTCCACTTGCTAACCAAGCCGCTATCGCCATTCAACATACACGTTTATATAGTAAGATTGAAGATATGGCTTTGAAGGATGGGCTAACAGCTCTGTTCAATCAAAGAGCATTTCAGACAGTATTGGAGCAGCATTGGACACATAGAAAACAGTCTCCGCTATCCACGATTTTGATCGATATCGATTATTTTAAGCATTTTAACGATACGAATGGCCATTTGCTAGGTAATCAGGTGCTGATTCAGTTGGCTGATGTTATTAAAAGCTCAATAGATAATCAGGATTTGGCTTTTCGTTTTGGTGGCGAAGAGTTTGTGGTGCTTCTTCCTTCTACAAGCAAGGAGGCTGCTGTGCAAGTCGCTGAGCGTATTCGTATGAATGTAGAAAATACTTCGTTTCCCTGTGGAGAGAAACAACCCGCAGGGCGCTTAACCATTAGTCTGGGCGTAGCTTCTACCGAAGAGATGCAGTCATCAATTGCCTTCGATCTGGTTGATATTGCTGACAGGGCTCTTTACAGGGCAAAGGAAGCTGGTAAAAATAAGGTTGTATGCTAAGAGGAGGGGGACAAGCGTGACTGGATTCAGTGTAATAGTCGCTACTTTGGTTTTTGTTGGATTCCTTTTGCTTAGCAGCCGTTTCTTTTGTTTTGTTGAAATGAAATCTGTAGCTGTAAGGATTACAAAATCTCTGGGCTTAAATATAGTAGATCTTGATTATTCTTTTGAGCAAATTGTTTATTTTGTATCCCTGCCGAGCAACATACCGACATTAAAAAATGCCAAACAAGAGGATCTGGTGATCAAGCTGGATTATAGATCTCTTTTTTTTCCTCGATTAACAGGCATTAAAATATTTATTAAGACCGAGGAAGAGAACATCATTATCTCATATTTGCCGACAAAAGACTTTCGGCTGCCTGTACTGGATCAAATTCTGGAGCAGGGCAAAATTAACAGGGACGATTATTTAAAAATCAGCACATACAAGTTGATTCATCAGACGACACTCAATGAGATCGCAGAAGAATCCTATAAGCAGATTCGTCTGGGCAGGAACGGGAAGACGGTGTCGGAGGAAGCCTGAGTTGGTAATTTTGATAGAAAATATCACTTGGATACTACAAGTCCTTCAGTCGCTAAAATAGCGAACGGGGGGCTTTTTTGCGATGTTGTGGAGTCTCCAAGTATTGAACAAATGCCCATGCCCCTACATAGCATATACCACGGTGACTGGAGCCATTACTGGGCTGGATGGATCTGGATTCTCCGGCATTTCCCTCGCTGGATCGATCGCTAAATTGTTTGCTGTTGCTACGCATTCAGGGACAGCTACGTTAACGGCACTTGGCCAAATAGCTGCAATCTGGGTTGGCGGCGGTACTTTGATTCCATGGGCATTGATTCCAGCAGCAGCTATTTGTGGGGTGAGTCCGTTTGAGCTTGCTCGCCGCAATTTGAAGCCTGTGTTGATTGGACTGATCGTCACCACGGTTGTCGCCAGCTTTTTGTTATAACAATCGAGGGAAAATATGGGATAAGGCCTCAAAATATGATATTATTGAGTCAAAATAACTAATGAGGTGATCTATCCTTGATCGGACGAAGCGGTAATCCTACTTTAAATGACAATACTTTTGAACCATCTGGGCAATATGTAGGACAGGACAGCATGACAATTAATGGTACAGTGAACAAGGCATTTATTACGCTTACTATACTTTTGGCAAGCGCGTTCAGTACATGGATGATGTTTTTTGACGGATACAATGTAACCACTTTTGCCATTGGCGGAGCAATTGTAGGGTTTGTTCTTGCATTGATTATTTCTTTTAAGCCTACAACGGCTCCTATCCTGGTGCCGGTTTACGCTATAGCTGAAGGTATGTTCCTTGGTGCGCTTTCAGCCAGTTTTGAGAATCTATATTATGGAATTACTCTGCAGGCGGCATTATTGACCATGGGCGTATTTTTTGCTCTTCTCCTTGCTTACAAGACGAGAATGATCAAGGCGACCGAAAACTTTAAGCTAGGCGTATTTGCGGCTACGGGCGGCATTTGCTTGGTGTACCTGTTGAGCTTTGTCCTTCGCCTATTCGGTATTAATATGCCATATCTTCACGATAGCAGTTGGATCGGAATCGGAATCTCTGTAGTTATTGTTATCGTGGCTGCACTCAACCTTGTGCTGGACTTTGACTTCATCGAAAATGGCGCTAACCAAGGCGCTCCTAAATATATGGAATGGTACGGTGCATTTGGATTGATGGTTACTTTGGTGTGGCTGTACATTGAAATGCTTCGTTTGCTGGCTAAAATTTGGAGTCGGGATTAAGGGAAGCGATTGATTATTAGTATGAAACGTCTGATTCTCAGATGATCGAGGTCACCGTCTATGGACGGTGGCTTTTTTATATAGTTTTTCCGTCTTCTGATGGATTTAGTGATAGGCATGTCATTTTGCATTCATTAGTATTCAGCAGGTTGATAAGAAAAGTTGTAATAGTGCAGTTTTTTCAGCTCATTCTGTAGATAAAGAACAAAAGTCTGCAAATCTGCAGGAATTACGGCCTCCTGATAACTAAAATGGGAGTTTTATGTACGAAAGGATGTACTTTTGCAGGAATTTAATTTAACCAAATCGGTTGAGTGAATAAAGCTGCACTTTTGCACGAATTTACAATCAAATCAGTATTACTAGAATCGCCAATCAATCATCAAAAGGCTTAGCGTAATTCGGAAGCATCTCAAGGCTATGTTATGATGAAGGCGAGAAGCTACTAGAATTATAACGACTAGGAGGAACGGATGTGTACACAAAACAGGACTTGATCCATCATCTTGATGAGGCGGGAGTTCACCGTAAGGGAACGCTGCTGATGCATTCGTCTATGAAAAGTATTGGAGAAGTAGAGGGTGGTGCAGATACGGTGCTGGATGCTCTTTCAGAATATATGCAAGAAGGATTGCTTGTTTTACCGACGCATACATGGTCTTATATTAATGCAGAGAATCCGAGATTTGAGGTGGAATCATCTCCATCCTGCGTAGGGATATTGCCTGAACTATTTCGGCAACGCAGCGGTGTGATTCGTTCCATTCATCCTACACACTCCGTGGCAGCTCTTGGTGAGGATGCGGCTTCATTCGTAGAAGGAGCGGAACGTTGGGATACACCGTGCCATAGAGAGTCTCCATGGGGCAGGTTACTTGATCGAGAGGCCACCATTATGCTCGTAGGTGTGGATTTGCGCCGTAATACGTTTATTCACGGAATCGAGGAATGGGTGGATATTCCGGGAAGATTAACAGATGGTCATGAGCAGCTATACGCAGTTCTTGGAGACGGAACGGAAATATCAGTGCCATCTCGAAGACATTGCGGATTGCCTTGGTCTGAGCATTTCTGGAAGGTAGAAGGAGTACTGGAGCAGCAAGGAGCCATTCATAAAGCACGATTTGGCGATGCCGACACTTGGGTATGTGATACCGTGAAAATGACGAGCATTTTATCTGACATGCTGCGCCAGAACCCTGATCTTTTCTCAGATAATGAACCCTTGTAAGAGGCTGTTCTCAGAAGTTGTTATTTAGAATCAGTTACTTGACTACCACTTAAGCCAAAATACGATCAATCTGTGCAAGCTCCTCGTCAGTAAATGACAGATTGTTGATTGCAGCCGCGGCATCCTCAATTTGACTGACTTTACTTGCGCCGATTAAGGCAGAGGTAACTTTGCCGCCACGAAGCGTCCAGGCGAGAGCCATTTGGGATAACTTTTGCCCGCGCTTGGCAGCCATGTCATTCAGCCTGGACACTTTAGCGATGACCTCTTCTGTAATTTCACCTTGATTCAGGAACACACTTGGTCCAGCAGCTCTGGAATCCGGTGCAATCCCGTTCAAATACCGATCCGTCAAAATACCTTTATTCAGAGGAGAGAATGCAATTGAACCGATTCCTTCCTCTTCTAATATTTGCAGCAATCCCTGCTCAGGCTGACGTGCCATCATCGAATATTGAGGCTGGTGAATAAGGCAAGGAGTACCAAGACTCTTCAGAATACGTGAAGCTTCAAGTGCCATTTCAGGTGAATAATTTGAAATACCGACGTATAAGGCTTTCCCCTGACGAACGAGTAGATCAAGAGCAGCCATCGTCTCCTCAAGCGGAGTATCCGGATCTGGGCGATGATGATAATAAATATCTACATAATCAAGTCCCATTCTTGTTAAGCTTTGATCAAGACTGGAAACGAGATATTTCTTGGAGCCCCATTCACCATAAGGACCTGGCCACATGTAATATCCTGCTTTAGTGGAAATAATCATTTCGTCGCGGTACGGCATGAAATCGTCTCTTAAAATTCGACCGAAGGTCTCTTCAGCGGAGCCAGCGGGCGGTCCATAGTTGTTAGCAAGGTCGAAATGAGTGATTCCCAGATCAAAAGCTCTTCGCACCATTGCTCTTCCGTTCTCGTACTTATCGATGCCACCAAAATTATGCCACAGTCCAAGAGAAATGGCGGGCAGCTTCAATCCACTTTTTCCACATCTCCGATATGTCATCATTTCGTATCGCTTATCATCTGCTGCATATACCATGATCATCTCTCCTTTAGTCTTACTAAGTATATTGTATATATTTCATGAAAGATAACCTATAACAGGAGGGGTGAGATTTATAGACTAATGTCTGTTTTCTACTTCAATGAATGTGAATACATGCTGGGTGGTATGCCCTTAATCTTCTTGAACATTCTTGAGAATAGCAGCGGGTCCTGATATCCTACGGATCTTGCGACCTCACCTACTGTATATTTGCCCGTAACCAGTAAATCACAGGCTCTATCCATTCGATAGTGCAGTAAATATTGTCGAGGCGGTATATCCAGTGATTTTTTAAAAAGAGTGCTTAAATGCTTTCGATCGATCCCCAAGCTATCCGCGTGATCTGCAAGTGAAATATTTTCGTTATAGTGAGTATGAAGAAATTCAAGAGTCTGGTGCACGTATTGATCACCTCTTCCTGAAATTACTGCCGGTGTTGATGTTCTCTCTGCAGTCTCTACCCAAGTAGCCAGAAATTCGTAGAAAATACTGTTCAACCTCAAATCCAAGGCAGCGCTCGATAAGGAAGCGTCGGATAAGTGGTCATATAAAGTGGGCATCACTTTACTGTCCATTGAAAAAATGGGCATCTCTGGAGTAAGAAAAGTTCGACTGAGCAGCTCCTGCACCTCACTCCCCTCGAACCCAATCCACGAATAGGTCCAGGGATCTTCGTCATCAGCTTTATAATAATAGACAATATCAGGCCAGATCAGAAAGGCTTGCCCAGCCACAAGCTGGACGGCTTCTGTTCCGGCTCGCACAACGCCTTTTCCTTTATGAACAAAGTGGATTTTGTATAAGTCCCTAACTCCGGGGCCGACAGTATGTCCTGGAACGCAGTCCTCTTTTCCCCAGAAGACAAGCTGCAGCCCGGGAGAGATGTCCTCCGAGGAACGAAAGGAATTGTATTGAAAAACAGCCATAGAGTTTGCGCTTCCTTCCTTACATAATAGTTAAAAGGAATTATAGCATGGTTTGATTTATTTACTCCTATAGCTATGAGATTTCTCCTATCATGGAAATAACCTGATTTCGGCAATATACGTACTCTTGTTTTAATAAATAAAATTTGCGACAATAGAACAGATTTGTTAATGTAACTTCAGGCATTTGAAAAGAGGATAACGCATGAATAAGGCATCTATATATGGATTAACACTTGAGGAATTGATTGCTTGGCTCGCAGAACGAGGGTTCAAGAAATCACGAGCTCTGCAGGTATGGGACTGGCTATATCGTCAAAGAGTGACCGATTTTGCAGATATGAGCGATGTAGCACCGGATTGCATAGAGCTGCTTCACGAGCATTTTGCGATTCAGACATTGACTGAGTATACAAGACAGGAATCTCAGGATGGTACGATCAAGTTCTTGTTCAGATTAGAGGACGGGAATCTTATTGAGACGGTCTTGATGAAACATAAATTCGGGTTATCCGTCTGCGTTACTACCCAAGTAGGCTGTAATATTGGCTGCAGCTTCTGTGCAAGTGGTCTGCTTAAGAAGAGTCGTGATTTGACTGCAGGTGAAATTGCGGAGCAAATAATGAAGGTGCAGCTTCATTTGGATGGGGTAGGCAAAGATGAGCGTGTTAGCCATATCGTCGTGATGGGGATTGGAGAGCCGTTTGATAACTTTGAGCATATGGTTAATTTCTTAAAGATCGTTACCGATCATAAAGGACTTGCCATCGGGCCAAGACATATTACCGTATCAACAAGCGGCTTGGCTGATAAAATCAAAGAATTTGCCGACCTCAACCTGCGGGTGAATCTGGCGATTTCATTACATGCACCAAACAATGAGCTCAGAACTCGTATTATGAAAATAAACCGTGCAATTCCTCTCGAGAAGCTGCTTCCGGCGATTGATTATTATTTGGAGAAAACTAATCAAAGGATCACGCTGGAGTACATCTTGTTGAGAGAAGTTAATGATCAGCGTGAGCATGCTGAGGAGCTGGCTGAGCTAGTTGGTGATCGCCGTCCGTTCGTTAATGTGAACCTGATTCCGTACAATCCGGTGGATGAGCATAGTCAATATCAACGAAGCGACAAGGAAACAATTCTTGACTTTTACGATGAGCTGAAAAAGCGTAACGTGAGCTGCAGTGTTCGCTTGGAGCATGGAACCGATATCGATGCTGCGTGCGGACAGCTTCGGAGCAAGCAGATTAAGAAGCTTGAGCAGGTATAACGTCAGGTAAATAATTTAAAAGGATTATTGCTGAAGCCCCCAGGGCTTGACAGCAACAATCCTTTTTCTGTTAAGTATGCATTTTAACTATAATTCATTATTTGATTTGAAGCTTGCTGGATCTATGTACAACTACGCAAAAAATGTTGGGTTTTGCGGAGCGTCATTGAGATAGTATCTTGTTTCTTGGGAGTATCCCCAAACCATCCACAGAATCGAGTACACAGGGCCAAGGAAAATGAACAATACGAACGCGCCATTTTTTCCGAAAGCATTCAGCAATTTTACCTGCCAGATGATCGCAAATACGAAGTTGGCAATCGGAACAAGCATCATCAGAATCCACCAGCCGCTTTGTTTAATCATCCGAAGCTGCAGGATTGTACTTAATATTGGAATAAATGCAAACCATGCAATGTGATCGAGCCCAGCCTTTTTGGCAAGACTAAAGAATGCCCCACAATAGACTAGATAAAAAGCAATGTAAATAATAGGTAAAATTAATTCCATGAAAAAATCCTCCTTATGATATAGGTAAAGTTGGCAATGACCGTGGAAGTTCTGAGACATCGAGTCATGTTAGATTGCAGGAGAATCGTATCATAAAACAGGGAATGCGACCATATCAAAATTACACTTCATCTTCGTTTCCTTCATCAATTCATTTACACGAGCTTCTTGCGAATGGCTCCAGAGATCATGTCGATTAACGTGATCATCACGATAATGCCGAGCAGGATAATGCCGACTCGATCCCAGTTTCGTGAGCTGAGTGCGAAGATGAGAGGTGTGCCTATCCCTCCAGCACCAATCACGCCAAGGATAGTGGCGGAACGCAGATTGATCTCGAAACGGTACAATGTATACGATAGAAATCCGGGAAGTACCTGTGGGATTACGGCAAACCACAGTATTTGCAGCTTGCTTGCGCCACAAGCGAGTAGAGCCTCAGTCTGACCGGAGTCCATATTTTCAACCTCTTCTGCAAACAGCTTGCCGAGCATCCCCACAGAATGCAGACCGAGCGCAAGTACACCCGCGAAAGAACCAGGCCCGACAGCTTTGATGAACAGGATGGCCATCACGATCTCCGGAAATGTACGAATGACGCTAAGCATTATTTTTCCCGAGCCTGAAGTCCACCTTGATTTGCTCATATTTACAGCAGACCAGAAAGCTAGTGGAATACAGACTACGGTGGAGATTAGAGTTCCAAGTATTGATATAGCCAGCGTATCTAAAAGACCTCGCAGTAAATCTTCTCCATCCGGCAAATATACATAATCCCAATCCGGTGAGAATAGTCCCGATAGAATAGACCTGGTTACTTGACCCGCAGTTTCTTTGATGCCGTTAACAGGCACACCTGCGAAGGCCCATACGTAGATTACGGCAAGTACTATATAGATTCCCCAACGGTATAGGGACTTTTTTGGCTTAGGTACGATCTGGTTCCATGATTTAGTTGAGTTCGTCATAGCAGCTTCTCCCGCAATTTAGTGCTTGCATAGTCAATGAGCAGAACTACAGCAAGGGTAAATATAATAATCATGCAAGTTTTGTCATATTCCAAAAACCCAAGTGTAACCTCATAGTAATGACCGATACCCCCTGCCCCAACGAGACCCAGAATTGCCGCGGCACGGACGTTGATTTCAAATGTATAGAGCGTAAACGACATAAAATGGGCTTGAATTTGTGGAATGACGGCATATGCGATGATCTGCAGTGAATTAGCTCCTGACGCGGTCATTGCCTCAATTGGGCCAGAATCAATTGCTTCCAGAGCTTCATAGGCAAGCTTGGCGATAAGTCCTAGTGAGAATACAGACAAAGCGAAGATACCAGGGAGCGGCCCGAGTCCAAAAATAGCGACAAAAATAGCTGCCAGCAGCAGATCCGGAATCGTACGGATCAGATTCAGTATGAAGCGAACCGGATAAAAGATGATGCTCTTTTTTGTAATGTTACTGGCACATAAGAGAGCAACTGGAATCGCTAGAATAGCTCCGATGGTCGTACCGATGATTGCCATCCGGATCGTCTCCAGCATGGCATCCCAAATGTTATCAAGGTAACTCCATTTTGGGGGAAACATTTCCTTCAATAAATCGAGCATATTAGGCAGTCCCTGAATGAGCTCGCGCAATGTCGAGTCACTCTGAACAGCACTTCCCCAGAGCAGCAACAGGATAATGACTACGGTGAGGTAATGCTTCATTTTGCTCGGAGGATTTGGACGCTTTAGTGAGTGATTGGTTGAAAGGTTAACGGGTTTCATAGAGTCACTTCCTCTAATAGCTCATCCTTGCTGATCGGGCGTCCATAGATTTCTGCAAAACGCTCGTCGGTTGCTTCAGATACGGGACCGTCAAATACGACCTCGCCAGCACGAAGGCCGATAATTCTAGTAGCATACTCTCTTGCCAAATCTATAAAATGCAGATTTACTATCGTCGTAATGTCGAGCTCCATGTTGATCCGCTTGAGATCATCCATTACTTGCTTTGTCGTTAAGGGGTCCAAAGAGGCTACTGGCTCGTCGGCTAAAATAATTTTGGCTTCCTGTGCCAATACACGGGCGATTGCGACCCGTTGCTGCTGTCCGCCAGACAGCTCATCTGCACGGGAATATGCTTTTTCAACAATATTGACTCTGTCCAAGGCTGCAAATGCCAGGTCAACATCCTGACTTGGAAATTTGCCTAGAATAGTGCGTAGAGTTGAATGGTATCCGACTCTACCGGAGAGGACGTTTCGCAGAACGCTGGAGCGTTTGACCAGATTGAAGCTTTGGAAGATCATGCCGATATCCCGGCGGATCATGCGAAGTCTTTTACCTTTGGCTTTGGTGATCGATTGCCCGTTAATCAGGATTTCTCCCTCGGAAATGTCATGGAGTCGATTAATGGATCGAAGAAGCGTAGATTTCCCCGCACCGGAGAGACCAACGATCGCAACAAATTCACCCTTCTCGATGGTTAGATTGATTTGGTCTAGTCCTTTTGTTCCGTTGGCATATGTTTTAGAAACGTTACGTACCTCAATCACTATGCGATCATCCTTTTAGAGAGTATTGTTTAAAAAGACATAAAAAACAGCATAGCCAGCCACAGTGCCGCAGCACCCTGACTGGCTGTATTCCTTGCTATTTTGCTATTACTAATACTGTTGTCTACTCAGTCTTTACCTTCTCGCCGTATTCACGAACGATATTGAAGATGCTGTCTTCGGATTTTACATATCCTTCGTGGGAGTAGATTTCAGAGATGATCTTATGACCCTCTTCATCGGTTCCCAAAGAGATGAATGCGTCCTGGAGCTTGGTAATCCATTCCGGATTCATGTCGGAGCGAACGGTAATAGTATCATTAGGAATCTTTTCTGTATAAGTCAGTACACGCGTATCATCAAACACGGTCGGGTAATCGTTTTTCACAATGTTGCGAGCGTCCTGGAAAATAGCTGCTGCATCTACATCTCCATTGAGTACTGCAAGTACGCCTTGATCGTGGCCTTTAACTGTAATGCCTTGTACATCCTTCAGTGGATCAAGTCCAGCTTCCATCAGCTTGCCGGCAGGCCATACAAAACCAGCGGAGGAAGTTACATTCTGATAAGCGATCTTTTTGCCCTTCAGGTCTTCGATCTTTTGGATGTCGGAATCCTTCTTAACGATGATCATAGCTTTGTAGAAGTCAACCAGCTCATCCGTAGGCTCGCCAGTTTCGTCTTTTACACCAAAGCGTTGCGCTTGAAGGATAACCTCAGCAGCGCCTTTTTCTTTAGCAAGCACATAAGCAGTTGGAGGCAAGAAACCTACATCAACTTTTTTGGAAGCCATTGCTTCAATAATGGTGTTATAGTCTGTCGATACGCTAACTTCTACAGGAATGCCGAGACGGTCAGTCAATAATTTTTCAAGCGGCTTAGCTTTGGCTTCAAGAGTGTCCGCATTTTGGGAAGGTACAAACTGCACAGTCAGCTTCTCTGGAACGTAGCCAGTAGCTGCTGGAGTATTTTCTGCTGAATTTTGTTCAGTATTTTGCGAGTTACTTTGATTTTGAGAGGCATTTGCCGCATCTGTTTTATTTGCTGCATTACTTGCAGCATTGTTGCTTCCGCAGCCGCTGATGACTGCAATGGATACAAATAACGGGAGCATGAATTTAGCGATTTTTCTCAAAGAATATGACCTCCACAAATCCTATTTTTTTGATTACCTGTTTAACTATAGAGGAGGTATATTAACGCCCAGTTAGAAGAGTGATAAAATTTTGTAAAGTTTTGTAATTTTAATATAAAGTGTGATATTGGTTGATAGAATCTAAGAAAAAGGGATTAAAGGAGATAGGAAGATGAGCCATATGTCTGAGAATGTGAACGAGATGACATGCAAAATTTTAGTAACTAGCGATATTCATGGACATGTATATCCGACGGATTATCGAAGTGCAGAGGAGCGTAACTTGGGATTGGCTAAAATAGGGGCAATGGTTCGTAAAGAGCGTGAACATTCACCAGAGCTTCTTTTAATAGATAACGGTGATTTGATACAAGGAACGCCGCTGGCAACCTATTACTTGAAAAATAAACTGAATAGTGAGATTCACCCTTCCATAGCAGTACTAAATGAACTCAAATACGATGCGGCCGTGCCAGGAAATCATGAGTTTAACTATGGAATGGGTACTCTGTATCAATGTATGGACGATTCGGATTTCCCTTGGTTGTCGGCGGGAATTACGGCACAGGGCAAGCGTGAACCGATATTCGGGAAGCCGTACATTACGAGAATAATAGGAAAAGAGATGAAGGTAGCCGTTCTGGGCGTAACTACTCATTACATTCCGAATTGGGAGAACCCCGCGCATATTGAGGAATTAGAATTTCATGATGCTCTGGAGACGGTAAAATATTGGGTTCCCCGTATTCGTCAGGAGGAAGAACCGGATTTGCTGATCGTATTGTATCATGGAGGTATTGAACGGGATCTCGCTACAGGTCAAGCTGCTGAACGATTAACTGGAGAAAATCAGGGGTACGCCATGTGTACAGAAGTGGAAGGCATTGATGTGCTCATTACGGGACACCAGCATCGGCTTCTTTCAGGAGAAGTAAATGGAGTAACGATCGTTCAGCCTGGCTGCAACGGCCAAGCACTTGGTAAAATCACGGTCGATCTGATCCGGAGAGTTAACGGAACTTGGGCCATTCGCCATAAGCATGCAGAGTTGATTATGGCGGATGAGTCAGTGAAGCCTGATCAGACGGTGATGTCCTTGACGCAGCAGCTTGAAGAGGAGACACAGCGGTGGCTGGATGAACCGATCGGAGAAACAACAGGCGATATGACCATTGAAAGTCCATTGGCTTGCAGACTATGTGATCATCCCTTTATGGAATTTGTTAATAGGGTACAAATGGAGGCTTCGGAGGTTAATATCTCGAATGCGGCGCTATTAAGCAATGAATCGAAGGGGTTCGGTGACGTCATTACGATGAGAGATGTACTGACCAACTTCATGTATCCGAATACTTTGACTGTATTGCGGCTTACCGGACGTGATATTCGTGAGGCGCTTGAGCAGAGTGCTAATTATTTTATTCTTGATTCAGACGGGGAAGTCGCAGTTAACCCGGCTTATATGGAGCCTAAATCCCAGCATTACAATTACGATATGTGGGAAGGTATCGAGTATGAGCTGGATATCGTCCAACCCGTTGGTGAGAGAGTGGTGAAGCTGGAACAGGAGGGCGTGCGGATTGCAGATGAGATGGAATTTGATGTAGTGATGAATAGCTACCGTGCTGGTGGAGGCGGAGATTATGAGATGTATAAAGGAAAGCCCATTGTAAAGGAAGTTCAATTTGATATGTTTGAGCTCGTTGCAGAATATATTTTCAAACGGAGAGTTATCCCGGCGACCTGCAACAATAACTGGCGAGTGGTCAAGAGGGATCGTTAATGTAAAAATTTTATGATAAAAAGGCGGTTTTCCAAAAATAGTACTTCAATTGATGTTAACTTCATGTAAAATTATAGCTATATTTTGCATGATGGATTGGAGGGACGAAATGCAGGATTTTAAGGAGCGTCTTAAGCTTGTCAAAGACAGCCAGAACAAGCTGACAAAAGAATACCAAAGTCTGCTCGAGGAATATGAATCTAATGATCTAGTGAACGAAAATGAGGTTCTACGGCGTCAGTATGCGGAATATAAACAGCGGGATGCCGTGCTGCAGGATAAGCTGAAGAAGCTGGAAACAGAGAACGGAAAGCTTCGTGAGGCACTTACTGAGCAAATTCTCGATGAGAAGCTTGGTCTGATCAAGGCATCGAAAGAAAAGATGGAGGCCTATTTTGCATCTCAAGCGCATGGCCATATGAATCGACTGGATTCGTTAGAGCATTCTGCCAAGCTGAGAATATCAAGTTTGTATGATCAAGCTGATAAACATCTAGGTCAGGATAAAGAGGTCGTTCAGGCCAAGCTGGGACAGTTCCAGGAAGAAATGAACCACAGGATGGCGGATCATCGTCGTCAACTTCAGGAGGAGCAGCAGCGAATTGGTGCTGATCTGGGCCAAAGCTATGATCAACTGACGAACGAAGGAGTGTCTGAAGAGACCATCCAGCGCCGGATCAAGCAAAATCAGATTGAGATGAAAATTGGCTTGAACTGGATTAACCGTCTCGGTATTTTGCTCATTATTTTAGGGGTAGGAGCGGCGTTTAAATATTCCTATTCAAACTGGTTTAGCGGCTATATGAAGGGCGGAGCCTTTTTCCTGCTGGGGTTGCTTATGCTCGCGGGTGGAGAATGGTTGTTCAGGAAAAAGAAGCAGATTTTTGCACTTGGCTTGCTTGGCGGCGGAATTTCCGTGCTGTACGGGTCGGTGTTCTATAGTTATTTTTTGCTGGAAATCATCGAATTGTCAGTAGGGCTGATTCTTTCCGTACTTATTACTGCAGCCGCGGTATTGCTATCGCTCAGGTATCAGTCTCGAACCATCTGTTCCATAGCGCTGATAGGGGGTTATCTTCCGTTATTTTCTTATATGGCGGCATTTGGTTTGGAAGGAAGCGCAGTATATGTGGCGATGGGGTATTTACTTTTGCTGAATGCATCCATTTTGCTCATTTCTCTACGCAAGCGCTGGGTTATCGTCCATTACATAAGCTTTGTACTCAATACTTATTCTATGTTGACACTGGTCTGGATTGCGGGTAGTGCACCAGTAAGTATACTGTACGTGATCGTTACCTTTATGATGTACCTCGGTATCACGTTATCTGTTCCATTCCGGTATGCTACCAAGCTTTCGTGGTGGGATTTCTCCCTTTTGGCTCTCAATACGGTCATCAGCTGCGGTGTGCTGTACAGCTTGTTCGGAAGCGCTGGCTGGGAGGATTTCCAAGGTTTATTGGCGTTTGTTTTTTGTGCGGTATATTTGGGCATTGCCCGCTTTACTCATATACGACTGCCGCAAGAAATGGAAGCACGTTTATTATTTTATGGAACCTCGCTTACGTTTGGCATTTTGATGATCCCGATCCAGTTCGGACATGAATGGGTTTCTCTGGGCTGGTTGATTGAGGGGATCGTGCTTACGGGCTACGGACATCTATATCGCTCCAAGCAGGTGGAGAGAGTGGGATGGGGGATTATCGGGCTTTGCCTGGGTTCCTTTATCATGTTCGATGCTTTGTTATCATGGGTGGATGGAGGAGATCGTTTCAACTGGAAGTACAGTTACGTGTCGATTGGAATCCTGATTGTAACGATTTTTTATGCCATTCGCCATCGTCTTCAAGATACAATGAAGCAATATAGGCCGGCAGAGTTGCAAATTATTACCGTTCTAAAATATATAGCTCTGATTAATATATGGTTCTATCTGCTGTATGAAGCTGGAAAAGCGTATGAGCTGGTCATGCCGGCAGATCATGGATTATATGACTTCTATAGCACGTTGCTGAGTGCAGCCATTACGATGGGTCTGGCCTTTACGTTAACTCGAGTGAGTATTCTATATGACACCTTTATCAAGTATTACAGCTTATCACTTTACGTCATTAGCTACCTGCTATGTATTGCTGTTACGCTGAGCATTCCAACACTGGATGCAGATTATTCACAAAACACTGTGGCAAATTATATCGCACTCGGTATTCTGATCGGGTTCAACATATTCGTCTTCTTCAGCGGTAGAGCGCTGCTGTCCAGCGTTATCCGTCAGCATATGAACAATATGGAATGGTATCCGGTGATTATTGCGATTTACTTGTTTAGTACCATCACTGTTTTCCTCGGCATACAGTTCCATCTGGGGCATATAGAGCTGCTCTTTAGCATAGTTTATCTGCTGCTCTCCATCGGTTATATTATGTACGGATTCCGATACAGATATATTCTGATTCGCCGTGTGGGACTTGGTTTAAGCTTGCTATCCACCGGTAAAATGCTGTTGTTCGACCTGAATCTGATGACAGCAGGCAGCAAAATTGTTGCCTATTTCTCGTTCGGTATCGTGCTTCTCGGCATTTCATATATTTATCAACGGGTATCCAGCAGAATGAAGCAGCAGGATCATGAGAAAGGACAGGATTCGGTGGAATCAAGCTGAGGATATATCGCGGCTTTTACTTCCGACACTCCGGCCGTCTCGGTATTCTAGCGGATTAGAACACCCTCGTCTTTTTGGCGAGGGTGTTCTTTACTAATTTCAGTGGTTGATATCGCATTTGTTCATAATGAACGAAATTTGATTTTCCAGGTGGTTGATTCGCTCCTGTGTTTCCTTGCTTTCATCGCCTTGTCCGCGAAGTGTGGCAAGCTCTTGCTTGAGCTGAGGCAGATCATCTCCGGCGTTGGCACAGTTATAGTCACTTTCCAGATTATCAATCATAAGACATCCTCCTATCGATTGGTTCCTCCCTATTATGAATGATATTGCTGAAATTATTCGCATAGCTGAATCAAGCTGGAGATGTTGTATAATGAACGCAATAAGGTTCGGGGGGAAGCTGTTGTGATCACAATCCTCATTGTTGAAGATGATATTAGTTTAAATAAAGGGATAGCTCTCACTTTAGCTCAGGATGGGATAATTATAGAGCAGGCTTATGATTTGACGTCTGCGGAGACGCTGTTTTTCAGTCGCAGCATTGATCTTATCGTGCTTGATGTGAACCTTCCCGATGGAAGTGGACTCGATTTCTGCCAGAAAATCCGTGCAGCGTCACGAATACCTATCATTTTTCTGACCGCGAACGATATGGAGTCAGACATTGTGCTTGGCTTTGAGCTTGGTGGGGATGATTATATTACGAAGCCGTTCAGTCTGATGGTGCTGCGTTCCCGAGTGATGGCTGTGCTGAGGAGAAGTGATCTTGGTCGTGAGGACAAGCTGATTTTGGGTGACATGACTTTTGATTTTGGGAAAATGGATTTCAGGAGACAAGGGCAGCAGATTGCACTAAGCAAGACGGAACAGAAGCTGCTAAAGGTGCTTGTTAGTAATCGGGGGCAAATATTAACGCGAGATCAACTGATGGATCAAGTATGGATACATGGAGCAGAATTTGTAGATGAAAATGCCCTGACCGTCACAGTAAAACGACTGCGGGCCAAAATAGAAGATGACCCGTCAGCACCCAAATATATAAAAACCGTGTACGGTCTAGGTTATGTGTGGACCGAAGGGATGTTAGATGAAAAAGAACACTGAGCTTTCATTAAAATCCATATATATACTCTACGCTGGTGTATTCTTTTTTGTGGTTGTGGGTTACACCGGAGCATTATGGTATTTTACCGCTTTTGATAGTGTAGTCATCTGGATTTCTCTCGGGTTAGCTGCCACCCTGCTAATATTGGGAGGGGCTTTATTGTGGACGATGAGAGTAAAGATGAGAGGCATGATCGGAAAAGTGGATGACATCGTTGAACGGGCTATTAACAAACAGGAGCGAATAACGGGATACGAGGAGACGAGCATTTCAGCATTAGAGGACAAGGTGCATCGATATGTGGATATGTCTATGACTCATGAGAAGAATATTGAAGCTGAGAAAAGCAAGATTAAGGCTTTGATCTCCGACATATCCCATCAGACGAAAACACCCCTCTCGAACATCATTCTCTATAGCCAGCTTTTAGGAGAGGTGGCCGGGCTGGATAAGGAGAGCTCTCAATATGTAGATCGGATTAAGCTGCAGTCAGAGAAGTTGGATTGGTTAATCGAGTCTTTGGTCAAGATGTCCCGGCTGGAGACGGGCATCATCTCTATTCAGACGGCTTCCCTTCCTGTAGTTGGAGCGATTACGCAGGCAATATCACAAATTTATTCTGCGGCTGAGCGTAAAGGCATAGAAGTCAGAATTTCGTGTGATGCTAATGTAAAAGCAAGGCATGATGCAAAATGGACAAGCGAAGCACTTTTTAATATGTTAGAAAATGCAGTGAAGTACAGTGAATCTGGTGGAAGAATAAATATCACGGCCCATAGTAGCGAAATGTTCACACGGATTGATATCACCGATACGGGAATGGGTATTGAAGAGAAGGAATTGAATTTGATATTCAGACGCTTCTTCAGAAGCAAAAGAGTGGCCGAATATGAAGGCGTAGGCATTGGTCTGTTTTTAGCTAGAGAGATCGTGACGGCTCAGGGCGGATATATCAAGGTTACCTCAAAAGTAGGCGAAGGGTCCGTCTTTTCTGTATTTTTACCTGTACTTTAAGCAATTCTGTCAGTACTGTTATATTTCAGACATTCGCTCGTCAGATTGATTTGTTACATTTAGTCTGTACCCTTAGGGGATACAGACTTTTTTAATAAGGAGATTAACATGCCGATTCTGCAAATAGATCATTTAAAGAAGAGTTATGGAATAGGAGAGAATGCTGTTAAGGCACTGGATGGCGTTTCGTTGAGCATTGAAAAGGGGGAATTCGTAGCTATTGTCGGTACTAGCGGCAGCGGGAAGAGTACGCTTCTTCATATGCTGGGCGGATTGGATCGGGCCACAGAAGGCAAGGTTTATGTGGATGGCAATGATATTTTCAGCATGGATGATGAGAAGCTGACGATCTTTAGACGTCGTGCGGTCGGTTTTGTGTTTCAGAGCTATAATTTGATTCCGATTCTGAACGTGTATGAAAATATTGTATTACCGATTGAACTGGACGGAGCCCGCGTGGACAAGGATTATGTAGATCAGGTCATAAGTGCCCTTGGTCTGCAAGAGAAGATTCACAATCTTCCCTCCAATTTGTCCGGTGGACAACAGCAAAGAGTGGCCATTGCACGGGCGTTAGCTACTAAGCCATCCATCGTATTAGCCGATGAGCCTACGGGAAACCTTGACAGCAAAACAAGTCAGGAGGTTATGATCCTCCTCAAACAGATGAGTGAGAAATTCAATCAGACGATCGTGATGATTACACATAACGAAGAGATCGCCCAAACGGCCGATCGGGTCATCCGAATCGAGGATGGTAAGATTGTAAGCCATTCTGATGCGGGTAGGAGGTAAGGTCATGGTCCGAAGCAGTAATGGAGGGGCTATCTCCCGAATCGCAAAAAGAAGTCTTAGCGCGAACCGATCGCGAAATATCATTATCGTCAGTGCAATTGTTTTGACTACACTACTCATTACTACAATTTTTACGACCGTTCTAAGCATGAATCAATCTATGCAGCTTGTTCAGATGAAAACAGCGGGCAGTGATTTTCACGGGAGCTTTAAATATCTTAATCCGGAAGAAGTAAAGAAGCTGGAGTCTCATCCATCAATTAAAAACTACAGCAAATCTGTTCTTGTTGGAAAAGCGGTAAATAATGAGCTTAGGGATTATCGAATCGAAATCGATTATTCTGATGAAAATGGGGCTCAGCACAGCTTCATCCATTTTATAGCAGGCGGGCTGCCTACTGCTGAGAATGAAATTGTCATGAACACCTGGTCGCTTGATTTACTAGGGGTTCCGCATAAGATTGGGGCAACAGTGGATTTGGACGTTGATATCGATGGCGAGATCCTTTCCAAACCATTTGTTTTATCGGGCTATTACGAAGCGGATAAGCATATTGCGATGGCGGGGATAGCTTTTGTATCGGAGCCCTTTGTACAGAAATACATCTCACATATCGATCCTGAGGAATCCAAGCAAACAGGCAGCTATATTAATACTACCAGACTGGATGTGATGTTCAGCAATTCGATAGGTATTGAGAAAAAAATACAGAAGGTGCTGTCCGATACTGGATTGGACGTAACCTACGGAGTCAATTGGGCTTATTCCAGCGTCGGTCTGTTCAGTGACCCTATCAATTTGCTCCCTTACGGATTGTTGGTGCTGATCATTATGCTGAGCGGGTATTTATTGATTTATAATATTTTCCATATTTCGGTAGTGCGGGACATAAAGTTTTATGGACTTCTAAAAACGATGGGAACAACCCCGAGGCAGCTCAAAAAAATCATCTCTATTCAAGCGAATTTGTTATATGCGGTCGGGATGCCAATTGGACTTGCATTAGGTTATGGAATGGGATGCTGGTTAACACCTATGCTGATGAGCTTTTCCACTGAGAATTCAGAAATATCCTATTCATTCAGTCCGTTAATTTTTGCAGGAGCAGCCCTGTTTTCTTATATAACGGTTAGAATTGCTGCTAGTAGACCCGGCAGGACAGCCGCACGAATCTCGCCTGTGGAGGCGGTGAAGTTTGCAGGTGTAAATGGAGGGAAAGGCAGAAAAATTCGTAAATCTCTTCATGGAGCCAAGCTGCATCGAATGGCTTTCGCTAATTTATTTCGACAAAAGAAAAAGCTTGTTTTAATGCTGGCATCCTTATCTCTAAGCATTATTCTGTTTAGCGTAATTTACACCGTTATATCCTCCTTTAGTGTAAATAAATATTTGAACGCTTTTATTTCGGGAGATTATGTCGTAAAGGCAAATAATGGCGCGATTGAAAGCATCAGAAGGGACGAACCTCAGGCTGATGTCGGAGTTTCAGAAGTGCTTTGTCAGGCGATAAGCACTATAGATGGAGTAACGAGCTTGGATAAAGTATACTACTCAGGAGATACGTTACCTATTGATGAACGGCTGCGGAAGGTACTTGAACCTATTGCAGCAAATGAAAACCCTGAGGAGCCTGTTACTACCTCAATATTAAATAGTGGCGCGGTCTCTATTCAGCTACATGGAATTGATCGAGGCTGGTATGATGTTATTCAAAAGAGTGATATCGTATCGGGTTCATTCGATCAGGAGAAGTTTGAGACGGGGAATTATGTTTTGATTACAGAAACGACGCTTCGGGAAATTGAAGATATCACTTATTATGAACCTGGAGATCAGATCAAGCTGGGCAGCTTGGGAAAAAGCTATGAAGTGATGGCCGTGTTGAAATCGGATGCGCTTTATGCGGCAGGCACTCAGTTTTTCAACGTTGCCGGCTTCAAAGTGTTCCTTCCTGCAAATGAGATGCGGCAGCATGCAGAGGATGCCATTATTTTATCTGCAACGGTTCATATCGATCCGGAAAAAGAAGCTCAGGTGGGAAATTCCCTGTCCTCGTTAACCAGCTCCAATCAGAACCTGGCGTTAAAATCGAGAGAAGATTATAAAGAGGAAATGAAGGGTTTTATCCGGATTTTCCAGACGGTCGGTTATGGTCTAAGCTTCATTATTGCATTTATTGGAATTCTAAATTATATTAATACGATCCTGACAGGGGTCATTTCAAGAAGGAATGAGTTCGCTATTCTGGAGAGTGTGGGCATGACGAGAAAACAATTAAAGAAAATGCTGATTTATGAAGGATTGTACAGCATTTTATTTACATGCCTGATCGTTGGAACAGTGGGTATCTATATTACGTATCAGATCGCCAGAGGAATTTCAGAAAATATGGCCTTCACGGTATTTCATATGAACCCGATCCCGATCTTATCTGTCTTCCCACTGCTGATAGGTATTTCGCTCATCGTAACTCTTGCGGCATATAAGTCGCTGACAAAAGCTACGATTGTGGAGAGACTTCGCGAAGTGGAGTAATGAGCGAATATGATAAAAAAAACGAGCCCGGCCATCTTGTATAGGTGTCCGGGCTCATTTTATTAAGCTTAGGCTTGCTTGCGCTCCTGTACAAAGCTGAGAACTAGAAGCACTAGTCCAAGCGCTACGATGATGGATCCGACCCATGGAAGAGACGATAGTCCAACATGAGTAATCACCACGCCACCGATAAATGCACCGGCTGCATTGCCGAGGTTTCCGGCGGAATGGCTTGAGGTCGAGGCGAGCGCTGGAGCTGACTTCGCCAAGCTCATTATACGTATCTGTAATCCTGGCATGACGCCAAAGGAGGCTGCTCCCCACAGGAAGATTGTAATGACGGCGGCAACAGGACTTTGAATGGAAAAGGTAAATATCGCAAGAAGGATACAAATAAGAAGATAAAGTCCAATTAGAGAAGGCATAAGCTTCCAATCTGCAAGTTTTCCGCCTATAATATTTCCAATCGTTACACCAAAGCCAAAGATGATAAGAATCCATGTGACACTATGCTCGGCAAATCCGGTAATTTGCTGGAGAAGTGGTGCAATATAGGTGAAGACAGCAAATAAGCTTGTATTGCCAAGAGCGCCGATCAGCAGAAATAGCAGTAGTTTAGGTCGGAGCAGCGAACGTACCTGTGTTGCCAGACTGATGGGTTCGTCCTGTTTGATTTGTGGAATGAATAGAGCGATACCGATCAAGGCGATAACACCCATAATGGCGATAGCTCCAAAGGAAGCCCTCCATCCCATATGCTGTCCAATAAACGTGCCGAGAGGGACACCTATAATGTTAGCAATCGTTAGCCCGGCCATCATAATGGATACAGCTCCGGCGCGTTTGTCCGGTCGAACGAGACTTGCAGCTATGACGGCACCAACGCCAAAGAAGGTTCCGTGTGTGAGCGACGTGAGAATACGCGCTACCATCAATACCCCATAATTTGGAGCAATCACCGAGACGCCATTGCCTAAGATAAACAGCACCATTAGCAGACATAACAGTCGTTTCTGAGGAATACGTTGGGTCAGAATGGTTAGAATTGGAGCTCCAATAGCAACGCCCATGGCATAGGCAGTAATCAGTTGGCCTGCTGAAGGAATGCTGACATGCAAATCTTCAGCGACATTAGGCAAAATTCCCATGATGACAAACTCAGTCATGCCGATCGCAAAGGCAGCGACTGTCAGGGACAAGAGAGAAATCGGGAACGGCTCTTTAGCTTTGCCAGCAGCTGTGTTCCCATTTACCATAGTTGAGGAGTTCATGGAGTAGGTTCAACCTTTCTATTAAAATACAATATACTATTAAAAAGTAAGTTCAGCTTCCTATTATTAAGTTTAATAAAAAGAATATCAAGTACTTTTTTGTAAAAAGTGAAGGAGAAGCTAATGATGACACGTTTCGAACGAATCAGTGAACATATTACGATCATGCATGCCGAGCATGAGACGGATCGCCCCATTTTGGCTGTAGTAAAGGGAGCCGACAAAACATTATTAATTGATGCAGGGAATTCGCCAAAGCATGCAGCTCTTTTTCAGAGCTATTTAAAGCAAGAAGGACATCCATCACCCGATTATGTAGTGCTTACACATTGGCATTGGGATCATACCTTTGGTCTTCCAGCCTGGAACATCCCAGTGATTGCACAGTCTGGAACATCCGAAATGCTGCGCCAGCTCGCAGGTTTGGAGTGGTCAAAGGAGACGCTCCGAGAGCTTGAGGACAAGGGCATTATTAATGACCAGAGCTCGTCTGATATAACTAAAGAATATTCGGATGTATCCGGTATTCGGGTCATCGTTCCAGATCTCGTATTTAAGGAACAATTGGAAATCGATCTTGGCGGGGTGATCTGTGACGTTGAGCTTGTAGGAGGCGACCACGCAGCAGATAGCTGTTATGTGTATGTAAGAGAAGACAAAACGCTATTTATGGGCGATGCCCTTGGGCCATCGATTTATGGAGGCCCGCGTTATTATACACCAGGCAATTTCCTGGCGCTTCTTACTCGGATGCGTCAATATGAAGCGGAAATTTTCGTGGAGTCACACGGTATACCGACAGAAAAAAGCGAGTTCTATCGGGACATCCACCGCTGGGAACAATTTGCTTTATTTGTAGCCCAGCATGGAGACAATACTGAAATGATTAAACAGGAGATGACGGGTTATTTAAATGTGGATAGTCTCCCGAATGAGTTTATCCAAGCGATGGATTATTTTATGGAAGGTATTAGGCGACAAAAAGACGCACTGTAAATAAAAAGCTGCAAAAGTGCACTAGCGTTGCATTAAATTCCGCAGACAAAAAAGAAGACATCTCCTATTGTTGAGTTACCTACGCGTTATCCATAAAAAACGCCTCAACAATAAGGAGATGACTAAGGATAACGTACCGAATCAAACCATCATTTGTTAATGTCTGAAACTGTTAAATGTGGATTCTGCCAGGGATGCTTCGGCTTGTCTCCCGACCATTTCTACGTCACATTTGACGTTCATGCTCCAGTTTGATGCAACGCTAGTGGCAAAAGTTCCGTTTTATGAATGAAAACCCTGAATATTACTAGAAAAGCCTGAAAAAATGCAATATTTTTACATTTTTTGAACTTCACACTCACCCAGAAGGTCTACAGTTTATCTCCGTTACTTTCAATCACAGATTTGTACCAGTACCCGGAGTCCTTGATCGTACGTTTGCCGTCACGGTAATCGACATGCACTAGACCAAAACGCTCATTATACCCCTCTGCCCATTCAAAATTGTCCATGAACGACCAACAGAAGTATCCCTTCACAGGTACACCGTCCGCAGCAGCTCGGCGATATTCGCGAAGATAACGATGGAGGAAATCTATACGCTGGGCATCATGCACTTTGCCGTCAAGACTCACCCAATCCATACTGGACAGGCCATTTTCCGTAATAACGATAGGTAGGCCATATCTTTCATGGAAAAACTTCGGCCCCCAATATAGTGACTCCGGCGACACCGTCCATCTGATAAGGGTCTGAGGATATCCGTCGTGGTTTGGAATGACCTCAGGCTTATGGTCTGAACCCATTTGAGTTGGTGTGCCATGATAAATGTTCAATCCTAAGTAATCGAGAGGCTGGCATATGGTCTCCATATCTCCTGATTTTATTTCCGGCAGCCATGGCTCGAACACCTGTAATCCATCCTCTGGATAACGCCCAAGTAACACAGGGTCCATATACCACGTATTCATCCAGAAGTGAGGCTCTGTGATGCTAAAGGTACGTTGTCTAGCCGCTTCGATGTTGTCCGGTGCTGGGTCGGAGGGATATGAAGTGATTCCAACCGGAGCGTAGCCAATTTGACAAGGACGCCTGGAAGTTTGGCGCAGCACTTGTACCGCTTTGCCGTGAGCCAGCAGCGAGTTATGTGTAGCTTGCAGGAACTCGGCATGGCCGAGCTTTAGCCCTGGAGCATGAGTTCCGGTGCTATGTCCGAGACCAAGGTAGCATTGTGGTTCATTCTGTGTGAACCAGTTGGTAACACGGTCTGACAGACGGTCAGAAATCACTTTGGTATATTCAGCGAACCAATCCGGGCTGTCTGGGTTAAGCCAGCCGCCACGCTTGAACAGCTCTTGAGGGTAGTCCCAGTGAAACAGAGTAACATACGGCGTAATTCCATTGTTCAGCAGCTCATCAATCAAACGGTCATAGAAATCAAGACCTTTCTCATTTAAACGCCCCGTGCCTTCCGGCAGTACCCGTGGCCATGAAATGGATAAGCGATAGGCACCAAGGCCAATCTCTTTCATTAACTGAACATCTTCCTTATAGCGATAATAATGATTGCATGCGATGTCTCCCGTATGTCCGTCTTTGACAAACCCGGGAATTCGGGAGCACATATCCCAGACAGAGGGGCCTTTTCCATCCTCACGGGCAGCCCCTTCAATTTGATAAGCCGCAGTAGCTGCGCCCCAGACAAAATCTTGATGAAAGCTCATGGTAATCTCCTTTGAATATATTTGTTATTACAAATATTATTATATTACCTAACATTATAATTTAATATATGCTGGCTCAATCTAAAATGATAAATTGAATGAAGATAAATACAGTTAATTATTTCAATTTATAGTACGATGGTGGATATTAGTGCAAATTAAAATGTTGGATAATGGGCAATTTTTCCAGATCGGAAGGAGAGATATCGTACGTTATGCTAACGAGAATGACTTGGATGAGGTTGTGTGTTTTAACTCTGGTGATGGCGTTAGTAATCCAGCTTTCGGGGGGGATATCAACTGCTGAAGCGGCGGCAAAGAGTAAGTCATCAAACGATTTTGATGTCGTAGTTATCGGAAGCGAGTTGCAAGGTGTATTGCTTGCCAAAGCCGCAAAAGAAAACGGTTTAAACGTAATCATTCTTGATCCACGCAGCAAAGCCGGAGGAGAACTTATTCAGGGACAAATGCTTGTGTTAGATCCAGTGAATGACAACAAGGGGCGTAGCCTGATTCAAGGTGAGATTAAGAACTTGTTTAATGGATATAACGCGGGAACCATACGAAAATTATCGTCCTTTGAGAGTTATTATAAGAGACTGATTAAGGATATTCCGATCAAGAACAGCATTGTTATTGAATCGGTGGAGATCGACACTAAGGATGCCGATAAGTCAGTGAAATCTTTAACCTATCGGGCCAAGGATGGAAGCAAGTATACAATAACGTCGGAGTATTGGGTGGAAAATACGGATTTTAACGCATTAACCAGCAAGCTTGGAGGTACTCGAATTTCTGGAATGGAGGTCATATCTAAGGTCAATAAGCCAGACTACATGGCTGCCACTTATGTACTTAAGTTCAAAAATATTAGCTGGGGCAAGCTGCACCAAAAAGTACTGGAGGATTATCCACTTACGAACGTAAGAAAAAAGTATGGTGCGAATACATACGTGGACTGGAATTTCGCCACCGGTTTTGGTAATTTGACATTTGATTATAAACCACAGAATTCCCAGCTTATGCTTAGAGGTCTGAATGCTACGTATCAAAAGGATGGAGAAGTCATTATCAACGCACTATTGATCTATGATGTTGATCCTTCCGATCCTAAATCGGTGGCTAACGCTGTGAAAAAAGGGACGGAAGAGGCTCCCCATGTTTTAAAATACTTGCGAAAGCATATTCCTGGCTTCGAGAAGGCTGAGCTGAACGGGTTTCCGGAATATCTATATATTCGTGATTACAATCGGTACGAGACAAAATATGTACTCGACTATCCAGATTTAATGTCTAACACTATGTTTTGGGATAGTGTGACGATTGGCGGTTATCCTGTGGATTTGCAAGCTACGCGTACGGTAAAAAAAGGAGTGGGGTATGGCAAGCCTGACAAATACGGGATTCCGCTTCGTTCTTTCCAGTTAAAATCTTATGATAACGTCGTAGTTGCAGGGAAAAATGTTGGTGCTACAATCAAAGCGTATGGAAGTGCACGAATAATGGCTACAACGGCTTTGGCAGGACAGACCATAGGGATTATTATGGGGCGGGAGCTGCAAAATAACAAACGGCTCAGCGAGCTAACCAAGACAGACTTCCAGCGTATTCATAAGTATTTGGAGAAGGACTATAAGATTGTGTTAACTCGTTAATATGCATCATACAAATTGAATCGAAGACCATGCTGTTTTCTGTGATTTAGGAGCAGGGGAATTTGAAAAAACTCATATATCACGTAATAGTGATCGTGCTCGTCAATTGTCCCGGCGTCTATCCGCTTATGTCAATCGGGGTGTGGCTGCAGAATTTAAGGAATTTGAGGATGAGGGCCATGTATCGGTATTGCCCGCATTAATCAGTAGAGCTCTGCGGTTTGCCTTGAATTGGTCAAGATAAACGAACTTCAGATTAGGCAGGACATTCATGCCTTCGAATCGAATTGAAACTATTAGATGAACTTGTAAGTTGAACATCGAAATAGTTGTCAAGGAGGCTGTTATGGGGTATCAGACCTACATATTCGATTTGTATGGGACATTGATCGACATTCATACCGATGAAGAGGATCTCAAAGTATGGGAGACTCTGGCTTTTCATTTTCGTTACAGTGGAATGGAGATATCGGGACAACATCTCAAAACGTTAGTAGCAAAGGAAATCGAAGTGCAAATGGAGGAAGCTGCTCAGCATTGTGAGTTTCCCGATTTTGTGATGCAGGATGTGTTGAAGGTAGTAGGGCAAGCTCTGGGCGGTAACCCCGATACGGAATGGCTTGATGAGACCGTGAGATGGTTTCGCATATTGTCTATGCGTCATCTGGCTTTGTATGATGGCGTCAGAGAGATGCTAGTGAAGCTGAAGGAGCAGGGGAAAGACGTATTTTTACTATCTAATGGTCAAAAGACTTATGTGGAAGCAGAGCTTCGAACGTTAGGTATTTATGAGCTGTTTGACGGGATTGCCATCTCCTCTGAGGCAGGGATAAGCAAACCAGACCCGTTGTTTTATAAATATTTAGAGGATAAGTATCATGCGGATTTGTCATCGGCTATTATGGTCGGCAATGACCCTAGAACCGATATGGAAGGAGCCCAACGGATGGGCATCGACGGCTGTTATATCCATTCCAACTCATCACCTGAAGGTTTTGCCGTGAACAGTCGTTATCAAATATGGGACGGAGATTTCTACAAAATTCCAATTTAGATACTAATCATAAAAAATCAAAAAAGAACCTCCAAAACCACTTGCATTGAGTGGGAATTGGAGGTTCTTTTCTTAGCTGTTATTGGGGATTTGTTGTCCAAATACCTGCAGTTTTGACGAAGACCCGTTCTGGAAGGCGAAGTGTTGCTACAGCTAGCTCAGCTACATCCTCCGGCTGCATCATACGATCCTCGTCTCCGATTTTCAGCCCGGCATTTAGAGCCAATTCTGTATTCACTGTACTTGGCGTTAATGCGACAACGCGGATATTGGATTTACGAACTTCCTGAAGAAGCGATTCCGTTAGACCAAGCAATGCAAACTTCGAAGCACAGTAAGCAGACCCGGTCGCAAAACCTCGTTCACCCGCTGTAGAAGCTACGTTGATAATGTTTCCGCTGTTTTGATTTAACATATAAGGAAGTACAGCGCGAGAGATATAGTACGTTCCCATAAGGTTGACTTGTATAATCCGTTCCCATTCGCTTGGGTCCATATCGAGAAGTGTAGCGAATTTAGCGATCCCGGCATTATTAATCAGGATGTCTATGCTGCCCAGCTCTTTTTGAAGGCTTTGAACAGCTGCTTCCGCTTCAATGCGATTCGAAACATCCGCTGATGCTATATGTACATTAACGGAATATTCGTTGCGCAGAGAGTGCTGCAATTCTTCCAGGTCAGTGGTGGATCGAGAGATCAGTCCTAAGTGAACACCCTCTTTAGCGAGAGCAGTGGCGATTGCTTTGCCGATCCCTTTGCTTGCTCCGGTAATGATTGCGGTCTTATTTTTGAAATCCATATTATTACCTCCTGAGATTCGTAATTTGAACTATGTTACTTTATCAACTTACTCTACATCTATCATATTATAACTACCCTTAAGAACCAAATCATATGAGATTTGACTGTGTAAAATGACTGCAGTAATATTTAAATAGTAGTTATTTAAACATTTGTTTATTAAAATTCAGTATTTTTTTAAGAGTCTGAAAATGCTCTGGTTCGGCTCTAAGATGAAGCCCCTCAGATCGCTAACAACAGGAGGATGAACAGAAGTGGGAAGATTAGACAATAAAGTAGCTATTATTACTGGTGCAGCAGGTGGTATGGGGAAAGAAGATGCTCTTCTTTTTGTGAAGGAAGGAGCGAAACTTGTTATTACGGATATCCAAGAAGAAAAGATTAAGCAAACTGCACAAGAAATTATAAATAACGGCGGAGATGCGATTGGCGTAGTTCAAAACGTTACTTCGGAAGAAGACTGGAAGCGTGTTGTCGACACAGCGATTGAAAAATACGGTAAGATCGATATTCTCGTTAACAATGCGGGTGTGTCCAGCCCTACACCTTTGTTAGAAACAAGCACTGAGCAATGGGATAAGGTAATGGACATCAACGTAAAGAGTGTATTCTTCGGACAGAAATACGTAGTTCCTCATATGATTGAGAACGGAGGAGGTTCTATCGTTAACATCTCCTCGATAGCTGGCTTAACGGGAGCGAACGGTTCGGGTCCATATACTGCAAGTAAAGGCGCAGTTCGTATGTTGACTAAGGCTACAGCCGTTGATTTTGCGAAGCATAATATCCGTGCGAATTCCGTACATCCAGGGATCATCAGAACTCCGATGACAGATGATTTGATGAAAGACGACAAAATGAAAGCCTGGTTCGATTCTGTAACCCCGCTTCCTCGCTTGGGTGAAGCTCAAGATATTGCGGCAGGGGTATTGTTCCTAGCATCAGATGAATCTTCTTTCATTACAGGTATTGAGCTTCCGATTGATGGTGGATTCACAGCTAAATAATATGTAGTGAATATAACAGCCTGTTTAATTGGAGCTTATTCTCTGATGAGGCAGGCTTTACTATAAAGTGCTTGACAACTATCTCGAAACAAAGTATCTTAATATTAAGATAAATTGAAATGAGGCAATTTGATTTTTAATTGAAGGAAGGTGCAGAGATGGAGCATGGCAAGGAAGAATCGTTGGATCTGTTTGTCGCGTTATCGCGTGCTAGTCAATGGGTCAATGCTTATTCGGATCGCAATATTAAGTCACATGATTTGACAAGAACCGAATTTGGAGTGCTCGATCTTTTGTATCATAAAGGCCCTCAACCGATTCAGCAGATTTGCGGCAAAGTACTTATGAGCAGTGGTAATATCACCTATGTGCTTGACAAGCTTGAGAAGAAGCTTTACGTTCGTCGCAGAGATTGTACCGAAGATCGCCGGTTAATCTATGCAGAGATTACGGATCAGGGGAAGCAGTTTTTCGAGGAAATTTTCCCGAAACATGCGGAAGTGATCGATGCGGCACTTGGTGGTCTGGATGAGGAAGAGAAGCGAGTAGCGGCTCGGCTTTTAAAGAAGATGGGGAAATATGCTCAAGCAGGCTATAAATAGATAACAGAATTGCGGAATGAAAAAGAGCCGCTTTTCTTTCGGTCAAGTATCTCAATTTTAAGATTCTTAATATAAAAATTTATAAAAAGGAGCAATTCATAATGACTATAGCATTAAGTTTGTTGATTATACGTTTGGTGGTTGGTTTATCGTTTGTAGGACATGGAGCTCAGAAGCTGTTTGGTTGGTTTGGTGGGTACGGTGTGAAAGGAACTGGCGGATGGTTCGAATCGATCGGTATGAAGCCGGGAGTTGCTATGGCGGTTATGGCCGGATTGTCAGAGTTAGTAGGCGGAGTTTTGTTCGCTTCAGGCTTGTTGACTCCTGTTGGAGCTGGGCTTATAGTGATTACGATGATCATAGCAATTGCTACTGTACATGGTAAAAATGGCTATTGGTCTACGGCAAACGGATATGAGTTTAACTTGTTGATTATCGCAGCAGCGGTAAGCATTGCTATATCCGGTGCGGGAGCATATTCTTTGGATGCTTTGTTATTTTAATGATGAAAAAATATTTTGTGTGAATAGGAGCTAATAATATGAACGATTTTACTTCTTTAATCAAATCACGGAGATCGGCGAATAAATTTATGACAGGTGTAGAGATCACGGATCAGGATCTGGATCAAATTTTTCAGCTGGTGAAGTTTGCACCCTCGGCGTTCAACCTGCAGCATGCTCATTATATGGTGATTCGGGACCCGGAGCTCAAACAAAAAGTATATGAGGCTGCCAACAAGCAGTATAAAATCTTGACCTCTTCGGCTGTTATTGTTGTATTAGGACGTATGGATGCTTATAAAGATGTGGACAAAATAAATGAAGGCCTGCTTAATCTCGGCGTGATCAATAAGCAGGAATTTGATAGAGAAGTAGAGTCGGTGGTCTCTTTTTATGAAACAGGGGGAGATGTCTTCAAGCGTGATGAAGCGATCAGAAACGCAAGTCTGTCTGCTATGCAACTGATGCTCATTGCGAAAGATCAAGGCTGGGATACGTGCCCGATGATCGGCTTTGACCCGGAAGCACTTCGTGAAGCATTATCCATTCCGGAATCAACTATCCCTGCCATGCTGATTTCGATTGGGAAAGAGGATACGTCAAGCCAGCGTCCACGCGGCTATCGCAAGCCTGTATCGGAGTTTGTAAGTTACCTGTAAGGAGGATATAGAATGAAGCATATTTTTAAGCAAGGGACTAACCTCGATGCACCTACACTGCTTTTATTGCATGGTACAGGAGGGAATGAAGATGACTTGCTGCCTTTGGCGGAAATAATATCTCCCACCTCATCCGTTTTAAGTGTAAGGGGAAATGTGCTGGAGAATGGGATGCCTCGTTTTTTTCGCAGACTGTCAGCAGGTGTGTTTGATGAAGAGGATTTGATCTTCCGAACCGGGGAATTAAATCGATTTCTGGATGAAACGTCGCAGCAATATGGCTTCAACCGTGAAAATATCATCGCAGTAGGTTATTCCAATGGCGCGAACATTGCCGGAAGTCTGCTGTTCCATTATAAGGATGCCTTACGCGGAGCGATACTGCATCATCCTATGGTTCCAAGGCGTGAAATAGAATTGCCTGATCTAAAGGACGTTCCTGTGTTTATCGCTGCAGGAAGCAATGACCGGATGTGTCCGCCAAGTGAAACAGAGGATTTGGAGTCCCTGCTGACTGGAGCGGGTGCATCGGTAAGCGTCCATTGGGAGCAGTTCGGTCATCAGCTTACCTCTAGCGAGGTTGCGGAGGCGGCTGCTTGGTTCAAGATGAAATTTATATAGCGACCAAGTTTTGCCGAGCCGGAGATGTTCATAATCTGAACACATACTCTGAACAATCTATACACAATTATTGTGAAGATAGTCTAAAACGCCTGCAACGCGAACGAATTGATCTATACCAGATTCACTGTCCACCTTTTGCGGTATTACAGAATGGACAAGTATTTGAGGTTCTCAATAAGCTGCAGGCTGAAGGGAAAATTCGTCACTACGGCAGATAACTAATTAAAATAAGTGGGGGACTCGACGGGAATTTTTCATCCTATCGAGTCCCTTATTCTATGCTATCATCCAGAATAGCTTGATCCGTTCGCCACAGTTTGCTCAGGGGAATGGTGAGTCATGGCGCTAAGCCATTTTTGATATATTGCATAAGGAGCCCCTTCCTCCAAAAGAGCTTTACAGGTATAAATTCCTTCTTCGATGGAATCTACTTTCTCAGCGATATGAAGGCGAACAGCGCCGTTTAGAATGACTTGATGAATAAATGCAATGTGCGCTTCACCTGTTAGCACCTGTTCTGCAGTTCTTAGCTGTTCAGCTGCGGTCCAATGGACCTCTGGAGGGGTGGCATCAAGACCATACAGCTCAGGGTCAATAATTTGCAGTTCAGCCTTATCTCCTTCAACGACATAGGTACGGGTTGGACGATTAATGTATACATCCTCCGAGCCTTCAGGGCCTTGCACAATGAGCGCTTTGCGATAACCTAGCTGCATAATAAGCTGTGACATTCGATCGAACACGGTATTATGGTAAACCCCGTATACAAGGTAGGGAGAGTAGCTGTAATCTATAAGCTTCTCAATTGTATTAAGTGTTGTTCTCAAGCCTAATTCCTCCCGGATTGGGCGAAGCTCTTTAAGTGGCGGACACCATTCTTCAGCAGATACAAACAGGACGTTTGTGAGTTCAGCGGCGTGAAGCGAGAGGCTGCGAGTAGGCGGTATTTTGCTTCTTTCACTTAAAAGATCATAGACCGTTACGCCCCATTTTGGAGGGAGAGAGGCAGTGCCATGTAAGGTTACGGGAAGTCCTGCGGAAGCTAGCACAAAGGATGTAGCGAAGGTAGCCATAAAGGAAGTAGCTCTGCCATCGTAAGGGCCGGCGCAATCAATCCCTGCTTGAACCTGTGAACGCTGGGCGTATTTGCGACATATCATTATGAAGGCGTAAAGCTCATCCACATTCTCCATCTTAATTCGTTCTGCGAGGAAGAAAGCACCGATTTGTGCTGGCGAGGCTTTTTGGGTCAGGATTTGTTCTGCCGCATAACATGCTTCTTCATAGGTGAGATCACGAGCTCCTCTTTTTCCACGTCCCACTTCCTTCAAGATATCGATCATGTTCATTCAGCGGTCCTCCTTTTACTGACTATGTTCTTAACTGTTGATGTGCTTTAACGATGGTTGTTGCGATATCTACAATCCGTTTTCGTTCGTTCATAGCCCGTTTACGAAGTACATCGTAAGCCTCCGCCTCGGAAATTCTATTGACATCACACAGAATTCCCTTGGCCAGATCTATCCATTTTCTTTCTTCCAGTCTGGATACTAATCCGGCACGTTCTGTTTGCCATTGCTGCCTCTCGATGAAATGCTTCGCGCCAAAATGAAGACTCCAGTGCAGCTCCTGTGCAGTCATCGTAGGTGTTAAAATACCATCGATCGGCACGTCTTCCTCGCAGGCCTGCAGAGAGGCTGATGCTGCCTCTGGGCTGCACCACCACAAGAGAGGAAGTGCTTTCCGCTTATGCAGCAGCTCACTCCAGACTTTGATGCCAGCAATCGGTAATTGGAGAATAGCAGCGTCAGCTTCTTTAACTGAGCCATAGATTTCAGCTTCGAGATCTGAGGAAAATACCTGATAGCCATTCGTCTTCAGTAAGTATTCCGGATCCGCGGTACCTGTTGAAATATTTGATCTCTTTGTACATGTCTCTTCAGCAAGTGGGGAGGCGAATTCGCGAACGACCAGTAAAAAACGCATCGGGAGATTAACCCTCCTATCATACGAACATTGGATATGTGAATGCAATCAATTAGTTAAAAAACCTGACATATAAATTTTAAACTTTAATTTTATAGATGTATTTTCGCGCCGTTTTTCTGAAAAATCAATATACTTTCGGAAATTTCAATGATTTTATGCAAAAAATATATTGATTTGTCTGTAAATTACATAATTACGTTAGATTATATTACATTAAAATTAATAAAATAAAAATTATGTTATAAATATTGACATAATTAAAATCCTTATTTATAGTAAGTCTCATCACAACCAATTTAATAGCTCAAACCGAACACAATGGGGTGTTCGCCAGAAGCGGCAATGGAGCCTGTCTTCGCCTGTATAAGGAACTACATGTATTTCAAGGTGCATGTGTGTATTCCGAGGTGAAGGTAGGCTTTTTCTGATTTTAATAAGGCAGTTCAAAGTTCAATTCCAGTCGGGAGGAGAGAAGATGAATATGAGAGAAAAGAAAAAACTAGTGATGGTCGGCAATGGAATGGCTGGTGTTCGTACAATTGAGCATGTGTTGAAGCTGGCTCCTGACACTTATGAAATCACGATATTCGGGGCTGAGCCGTATCCGAATTATAACCGGATTATGTTGTCTTCTGTGCTGGCAGGTGGAGCAGATATGCAGGAAATCGTCATCAACGATTGGGATTGGTACACAGAGAATCATATTCATTTGCATACTGGTGATGCGGTTACAGTTATCGATACAACGAATCGATATGTGATGTCTGAATCTGGTGTGCGTGCTCCGTATGATGCCTTGATTCTGGCTACTGGCTCGAATCCATTTATGCTTCCACTACCAGGTGCTAATAAAGAAGGTGTTATCGGATTTCGGGATATCCATGATTGCAATTTGATGATGGAAGCATCGAAAAAATATAGCAAGGCGGCTGTAATCGGTGGGGGGCTCTTGGGATTGGAAGCAGCAAGAGGATTGCTTCATCTCGGAATGGATGTTTCAGTCATTCACATCAATTCCTATTTAATGGAACGCCAATTGGATGAGCCGGCAGCCAAGCTGCTCCAAAAGGAGCTTGAGGCCCAAGGCATGAAGTTCCTAATGCAGAAGCAGACTTCCGGCATAGTCGGGGGACGTCGTGCAGAAGGACTTCAATTTGCCGATGGGACTGAGCTCTCAGCAGACTTGATTGTTATGGCGGTGGGAATTAAGCCTAACATCGAGCTTGCCAAATCCTCGGGAATCGAGGTTGGACGCGGCATTATAGTAAATGATTACCTGGAGACGAGTATTCCAGAAATTTATGCAGTTGGTGAATGTGCCGAGCATCGGGGAATTGCCTACGGGCTGGTGGCTCCGTTATATGAGCAAGGCAATGTTCTAGCAAAACGCCTAGCAGGTCTGGATGCTCCTGGCTATGAAGGTTCGGTGACTTCTACGAAGCTGAAGGTGTCCGGCGTAGATGTATTTTCTGCGGGTTATTTCAATGAATCGCCGCAAACGCGGTCCCTGCGTATCCAGGACGATATCGAAGGAACATACAAGAAGATTGTTTTGCAGGACGACAGGTTGGTTGGAGCTGTTTTGTTTGGTGATATATCGGATGGAGCGGAGCTCTTTTCCAAAATTAAGAGTGGTGAATGCGTAGCCGGGAAAGAGAAGGAGCTCCTTCTTGGTTATCCGGCTGGTCAACCAGCTGGGGGCAACTCACAGTCAGCGCGGCTAGAGGCTATGGCCAATGACGAAATCATATGCGGTTGTAACGGAGTAACGAAAGGAACTATCGTCGATGCGGTGCGTAATGGTTGCAGTTCTGTTGGAGAAATCAAATCCTGCACGAAAGCGTCCGGTTCATGCGGAGGCTGTAAGCCGTTAGTTGCAGGATTGCTGGAGCTGTATGGGGATGGTCCCAGCGGCGAGCCGGTCAAAGAGGGGATTTGCGGCTGCACCACCTTGAGTCGCGACGAGATTGTAGAGAGCATCAAGACGATGGGACTAAAGAGTGTTAAAGAAGTGATTCATGTGCTCGATTGGAATCAGCCTGAGGGCTGCTCGAAGTGCAGACCGTCGCTGAACTACTATTTAGGAATGATCTGGCCAACAGAATACAGAGACGAAAAAGAATCCCGATTCGCAAACGAGCGCTACCATGCGAACATTCAAAAGGACGGTACGTTTTCTGTCGTTCCGCGGATTTACGGTGGTGTAACCTCACCTGCTGATCTTAAACGTATAGCAGAGGTGGCAGAGAAATATGAGGTTCCTATGGTGAAATTCACGGGTGGTCAACGGATTGACCTGCTTGGAGTGAAGAAGGATGATTTGCCGAAAGTATGGGAAGAGCTTGATATGCCATCCGGTCATGCTTACGGAAAGACATTACGTACCGTGAAGACCTGCGTAGGATCTACATTTTGCAGATTTGGCACACAGGACTCTATCAGTATGGGAATTCGCCTTGAGAAGGCATTTGAACGGCTGAACACGCCGGGCAAGGTTAAGCTTGCTGTGTCCGGGTGTCCTCGAAATTGCGCAGAGGCGACGATCAAAGATCTTGGCGTTGTTGCAATTGATGGTGGCTGGGAGATTTACGTTGGCGGAAATGGTGGCGTAAAGGTCAGAGCGGCTGATCTGCTCTGCACGGTCAAGAGTGAGGATGAAGTCATGGAGTGGACCGCAGCGTACCTCCAATATTATCGGGAACAAGCGAGTTGGAACGAGCGTACCGCTCAGTGGCTGGAACGTGTCGGTCTGGACACAATTAAAGCTGCTTTGAGTGATGCGGAGGAGCGCCAAGCTTTGGCTGAACGGATTAAAGAAACTTTAAGCCATACAACGGACCCGTGGAAGGAAATCATTGAGAATAAAGAATTACGCAAAAACTTTGAATCTCTGCAAGGAGTCCAAGTATAGGAGAGATTGCGATGATAACTAAAATAATGGTGGCTAATGTACAGGATATAGATGAACAGGGCTCGAGAACGTTCTCGGTAGGAGATAAAGAGATTGCGATTTTTCGGCTCAGTGATGGCAGCATCCGAGCGATCGAGAATCATTGCCCTCATAAAGGAGGACGGTTATCCGAAGGTATGGTGTGCGGCTCGGCAGTACATTGCCCGCTGCATGATTGGAAGATTGATTTGAATTCAGGGAAGGTCCAGGAACCGGATCATGGATCTGTTATCGTCTACGAGACAGAAGTGGAGGCAGCTAGCGGAGCAATTTACATTACACTCTAATCCCTCTTGAAACATTTCGTGCTCAAAATCTACTGGGAGATGACATCAATGGATTATGTAAAGGGTTTCTAGGCGAAGCAGCTTTGATCCGGGAACAACTGCACAACATAGCAAGCATGCCCTGCTTCACAAATAAGCTGAAGCAGGGCATGTGTCTATCCGTAATATAGATTCCATTGAGAATATAAGATCAATATTTAATTTACGATTCATTCAGTCTGGCTAATTTCGCTAAAAGCTCATATGAGCGTAACCGCGCGGAGTGATCATAGATTTGGGCAGCTACAATAAGCTCGTCTGCTTGGGTCACTTGAACAATTTCCTCAAGCTTTGCCCGAACGGTAGAAGGAGAACCGATCGCGGAAAAGCCGAGCTGTCTCTGAATAAGGGCCTTCTCTTCGGGGCTCCATATTCTCTCTATATCATCCACGGGAGGACGAAGCGGTCCGGTTTGTCGGCGGATCAGATTAAGGAATTGCTGCTGTTGAGATGTTGCCAGCCTTTGTGCTTCTTCATCCGTATCTGCGACGATGACATTTACGGCGACCATGGCATAGGGTTCCTCCAACACTTCCGAAGGGCGGAAGTTGTTTCGGTACAGCTCAAGTGCAGGGAGCAAATAATCCGGTGCAAAATGACTGGCAAAAGCAAAGGGCAATCCGAGCGCAGCAGAGAGCTGTGCGCTGAACCCACTGGAGCCAAGCAGCCAGATCGGAACATTTAGACCCTCGCCAGGGATGGCTCGAATCCGTGGGGAGGAGCCTTCCACGGGATTGAAATAAGCACGAAGCTCACGCAGTCTTTCCGGGAAATCTTGTCCGTCACTGCCGGGGCCGCGCCGAAGAGCCTGAGATGTTAACGGGTCGGAGCCCGGTGCTCTGCCAAGCCCCAGATCGATACGTCCCGGGAACAGGGATTCAAGAGTGCCAAATTGCTCGGCAACGATCAATGGTGCATGATTTGGCAGCATAATGCCGCCCGAGCCAACGCGAATCGTCTTTGTTCCGGCAGCAACATATCCGATCACGATAGAGGTAGCAGAGCTGGCGATGCCCGGCATGTTATGGTGTTCGGCTAGCCAGAATCGGTGATATCCCCATTTCTCAGCGTGCTGTGCCAGATCGAGCGTATTTTGCAGAGATGAGGCGGCCGTATTTCCTTCTATGATTGGAGAAAGGTCTAGTATGGATAAGGGGATTTCAGAAATTCGTTTATTGTGCATAAAACCTGCACCTCCAGAATTATAAGTGTAGTGTTGCATTAGTATTATCATTATCATCATTATAATATCAGAAGTACACCACTTCCTTTACTTCTACCGAAACTGCTGACAAAGCTTTATATCATGCAAAAAATAATGGTAAAAAGCAAAGTTCAATGATGACTTCCGATAATAGCGAGCAATACAAAACAGCAACTAAATACGCAATATTATAATCCTAAATGAGAGTGCATTGTTTTATAGCAATGCGCTCTCATTTAGCATGCGCCCGAAAATAAGCAGATTAGAAATACCGGATTTTAATTCTGCTTATTATAAAACCATGTCCGAAAATAGCCAGAAAATTTTAATGAATATGAGATAATGAAATAAAAATTAGACAAGGAGGCGAAAAATAATGATAACAAACGATAACGGCCTGTACGCTGCATTTGTAGCAAAAGATGCACGTTTTGACGGACGCTTCTTTGTAGGTATATCGTCCACCAGAATTTATTGTCGCCCTGTATGTCGGGCGCGGCAACCAAAAGCTGAAAACTGCACGTTCTATTCTACCGCAGCGGAAGCCGAACTAGCGGGATACCGACCTTGCCTTTTGTGTAGACCGGAACTTGCACCCGGCACTTCCATAACTGACGCTACTACTGTGTTGGCTCATAAGGCCGCAAGAATGTTAGAGAAAAACTGCGGAACGGGACAGAATTTAGACGAACTTGCCGGGCGGCTGGGTTGCACTGACCGGCATTTACGACGAGTATTCACAACAGAATACAACGTATCTCCTGTACAGTATCTTCAAACATGCCGTTTGCTTCTTGCTAAAAATTTAATTACAGATACGAATTTAAATATAATTGATGTTGCTATGGCGGCGGGCTTTGGAAGTTTAAGACGTTTTAATGACCTTTTCAAAAAGCATTATAATCTTACGCCAACAACATTAAGAAAACAAAGTGCAGCAGGAAAGCAAAAGAATGGCAATATTACTTTAGCTTTAGGCTATCGTCCACCCTATCGTTGGGAAGAAATGCTGAACTTCCTTGCCGGACGCGCAATAACAGGAATTGAAGTTGTAAAAAACGGTGAATACATGCGTACCGTTCATTTGGAAAATGCAGAAGGAAAGCATGTGAACGGTTGGGTACGGGTGGGTCATAAGCCCAAAAAGAACGTATTGAGCGTTACCGTGAGCGAAACTTTGTTGCCTGTACTTCCGCAAGTATTGGCACGGATACGACACTTATTTGACTTATATTGCGATCCGGACGCGGTGTATGAAACACTCCGGGTAATGAACGACATTCGACCCGGACTTTGCGTTTTGGGAACCCGTGTGCCGGGATGCTTCAACGCCTTTGAAATGGCAGTACGGGCGGTGCTTGGACAGCAAATTACCGTCAAGGCGGCAAGTACATTGGCTGCAAGGATTGTTGATGCCTACGGTACGCCGGTTCAAACAGGAATTGAGGGCTTAACCCATGTTTTCCCCTCCCCCGAAGCTATATTAGCTCTGGATGGCCCGATTGAAAATCATTTTGGCCCATTAGGTGTTATCGCAGCTCGTTCAAGAACGATTTATGAACTGGCACGGACAATCGTGCAAGGAGAAATTGATTTTGACCTTTGCGCCCAGCCGGAGGAAGAAATGAAAAAGCTGATGACTATTCACGGTATTGGAAGCTGGACAGCACAGTATATCGCCATGCGTGCTATGGAATGGCCTGACGCTTTTCTTGAAACAGACGCGGGCGTGAAAAAAGCATTACAGCCCAATACATCAAAAAAATTGTTGGAAATGGCTGAAAGCTGGCGACCGTGGCGTAGTTACGCCACCATCAGCCTTTGGAATTCGCTATAAGGAGGTACAATATGTACTATTCAACAACATACCTGTCACCCGTAGGTACAATTACGCTTGCATGCGATGGCGATAATCTTGTTGGTGTATGGAACGAGGGGCAAAAATATCACGGTGCCGCCATATCCGAGCAAATGACCGAAAAGGACGATATGCCGGTATTTGACGCGGCCCAAAAATGGCTGGACAGATATTTCGCAGGTGAGAAGCCCGCCATTTCCGAATTGCCGCTGGCTCCGATCGGCGGTGAATTCCGGCAAAATGTATGGGCTATTTTATGTGAAATACCATACGGCGAGGTTATCACCTATGGCGACATTGCTAAAAAAATGGCGGCAAAGATGAACAAAGAAAACATGTCAAGTCAAGCGGTAGGCGGAGCAGTTGGGCATAATCCCATATCTATCATTATCCCTTGTCACCGGGTTGTAGGCTCAAACGGTAGTTTGACGGGGTACGCCGGAGGCGTTCATACAAAAGTAAAATTGCTTGAACTGGAGTGTGCTGACATGTCCCGGTTGTTTGTACCCAAAAAAGGAACTGCACTCTAACGTTGTATGTTGGGTTGCTACGGATAAAAGGAGAAGATTATGAACAATATTAAAAATAACTCCCCTTACTTTATGAGAATGGATTAATTGTAAGGAAATAAGGGAAGTGCGTTCCCTTATTCTTATCGAAACTGATCCAACAGTCGAAAATTCAGCTGTTGGATCGAATCCGAATATGTGTTTGGGCAGCCCCATTCTTCGATAATCGCCAGATCAGCCTTTGACTGCACCAGCCACAACGCCTTTGACGATGTATTTTTGCAGGAAGATGAATACGATGATCGAAGGAAGAACAGCCATGACCATGGCGGTCATTGCATACTGCCAGTCGGAGGTGTATTGGCCGACAAAAGTATAAGCAGCCAGTGTCAGCGTCTTCGTCGCAGGAGAACCGTTTACCATCAGCAGCGGGAGCAGGAAGTCATTCCAGATCCACATCACATCGATGATGATAATTGTCGTTGTAACGGATTTCAGCAGCGGGAATATGACACTAAAGAACAGTCTGAACCCGGATGCTCCATCAATGGTGGCACTTTCGTCGATTTCTTTCGGAATCCCTTTAACAAATCCATGATAGATGAAGAGCGCAAGCGGTGCGCCAAATCCCCAGTATAATAGACCAAGTCCCCATGTACTATCGGAAAGATTGAAGTCTTTTGCCATTTGAAGCACGGTAAGCATGATCGATTGGAATGGAATAAGCATCGGCATAATGCAGATGAAATAGATGATCAGGCTGGCGCGGGATTTGGTCCGGGCAAGCTTATAGGCTGCAATGGAAGCGATCAGTATAATTCCCACAAGTCCTAAGAGCGTAATAATTGCATTGTTCATAAACAGACGCGGATAATTGATGAATTTCCATACATACGCATAGTTCTCAAAGGAAAGCGATTGAGGCAGTGCGATCACATCGGTCATCACCTCTTTGAAGCTTTTGAAGGAGTTGATGATGGTCAGAACCAATGGATATAAGAACGCCAGAGAAAGAATGAACATAACCACTTCCAGGATAATGCGTCCAGCTTTGCTTTGTTTCATTATGCCTCAACCTCCTTGCGTTTGAAGATCGTTAACTGAATGACTGTAATGATAAGGACGGCTACGAAGAGAATGAGAGCTTTTGCTGTACCGTATCCGTACAGGTTATTCTGGAATGTATCGCGATAAATATCGTAAGCCACGCTATAGGTTGTTCCGCCAGGGCCGCCTCCAGTGAGCGACAAGATGACATCAAATACTTTGATGGAGTTCGTAAGTGCCATAAAGACGGAAATTGTAATCGATGGGGCAAGCAGTGGCAGGGTAATGCTGAAAAATCTGCGGAATGGTCCTGCGCCATCAACGGTAGCCGCTTCTTTTAGATCATCTGGAACCGATTGCAAACCTGCGATGTAAATGACCATGTAGAAACCAACGGATTGCCAGATCGAGACGAGCAGAATAGATATAAATGCAAGATTAGGATCACCCAACCAGCTTAGATCAAAAATTCCCCAGCCAGTACTTTCCCCTAAAGACTCAAACCCTTGCATAAAGATAAACTTCCAGATAAATCCGACGATAACTAAACTAAGGATATATGGGATGAAGAATGCGGCTCTTAACCAGGCTGTTGTTTTCAGCTTCATGTCCAGTACAAGAGCTAGTAGAATCGCTATTACATTAACTAGAACGATATACAGAATCGCGTATTTGACAGTAAACCATGCAGCGTTCGTGAAATTTGTATCGCCCAGAAAAATTTGTTTAAAGTTATCCAATCCGATAAATTTCGGATGCTTGGAGATCCCGTTCCATTTGGTCAGGGAGTAGCGAATGGTCATGATGAAAGGATAGTAGAACACTGCGATGATACTAATAAGAATTGGAAGTGTAAAAATCCCGAATTCCAGCTTTTCAGCCCGTTTTCTCCCTAATTTCAGCATAATGCACCTCTTTTTTCTAGCGATATTTTGTTAATGTGATGGTTGGAGTTCGTTATAATGTTATTATAGAGCAGCGCAAATCCTGGCTAAATGGATTTAAGAAAACAGTTAAGGGTAAAAAGGTGAACTATGCTATTGCGTGCCGGAGGTGAGTGAAAGTTGGAATGGCTAGAGCGGTTTTTATTTCAGCTGAAAGAACGAATTTCGCGAAAACTGGTCAACAAGCTGGTTCTGCTGTTTACGACGATCATTATTTTGGTTGTTGGATCGCTTACGATCATTTCATATCAAATGATTCAGAAGGAGTCGGTCAACAATAGCATCGCAAGTACGACGAATAACCTGAAGCTGGTGAATCAGAATCTTGAGGATTATTTTAGTGATATTGAGCAATTGTCCCTGCCTCTGATACGTTACGATGAGACGATTCGGGCTATCGTTAACGAAGGAACGGATTATGCTTCAAAAATGTACATTGAGGATTATTTAAGAGAGATGTTCTACTCGCGGAACGATTTGAACGGGATATATCTGTATTTGATCGATCAGGGAAAATATTACTCTATTACGCAAGAGGCGTATGATATAAAAATTCGCGTAAGCTACGAGCCGGGAATTCCCGATCAGCCATGGTATACAAGGGCTATGAGCAGTCCGCAAAATCGTTCCTTTCAATCTTTTGTAGAGCCGGATGCTACTTCAGGTTATGCAGTCAATGATAAACCGGGCTTTATGGCGTACCATCGCGTATTGCGGTCGATTGCCTCGAGAGATCCTAAGGCCGTAGTGTCTTTTTATTTGAAGCCATCAGTAAAAGATGAGATTATGAAGGATGTTCCGTTTGAGGAAGGGGAGCACCTCTTATTTCTGAATCCTGATAACGTTCCTTTTCATGTGGACGATTTAGAGTTCTATGAGGAAGTGAAGCAGGAGGGCTTGCTGGATAAGATCGGGCAAAACAATGCGCCTTCTCCTGTAAAATGGACAACAAAGGATCAAGAGGATCGAAAGTACCTCGTTGTTTATAATGTAGGAGAGAGTGATGGGTGGAAGCTGGTTAAGCCAATATCTTACAGAAATATTTATCAGGCCGCTGAAACGACAAGGAATATAAGCTATATGATCGGTCTCTTATTCCTCGTTATTTCAGTTATTATAGTTGTACTAATTTCTAATGCAATTACTAAGCCGGTTCATAACCTGGCACAGCAAATGAGACGGTTTAGCGAAGGAACATTTGATGCGTCGGCGCCGGTTAAGGGCCGAGATGAAATAGCTTATTTAACCCGTCATTTCAACCGTATGGTTATTCGTACCAATGATCTCATTAATGAACGCTATAAAATGAAACTAATAGAGAAGAACGCCATTCTTAAAGCACTTGAAGCTGAAATCAATCCACATTTCCTATACAATGCATTGCAAGCCATTTCTACGAAAGCGCTTAAAAGCGGGGAATACGAAGTAGCTGACATGGTAGATGCGCTGGCTTTGACACTAAGATACTGTATCAGTGGCAAAGATATTGTGTATGCCAGAGAGGAGCTTAAGCATATTGATCATTACTTGGCTCTGCAAAAGGCTAGATTTGGCAGTCGTCTTGAAGTGAACGTAGATTGGGAGGAGTCACTTCAGGAATTGCAAATTCCGAAGCTATCTGTACAATCATTGGTTGAAAATTCGATCAAGCATGCCGTAGAAAAGGTATCTGAGCCAGTTGCGGTTACGATCCGAGCCGAATTGGAGGGAAAGCGTGCTTGTATAACTGTTCATGATAACGGACCAGGCATTTCTGAAGCTCGAATGGAGCAGATTTTGCAGTCTTTTCAAACGCAATGGGAGGATCAGGAGGGTGAAAATATCGGTTTGAAGAACCTGAACACCCGTCTGAAGCTGTTGTATGGAGATGATGCGGAGCTTGTTATTCAGAGCAGTGGCAATGGAACAACGATGATGATGTTAATACCGCGGGGAGGCAGCAGCAATGTATAAAGTACTGATTATTGACGATGAAGAGCCGCTACGCGAGGCAATTTCGATATTGGGAGATTGGAAGGGACTACAGGTAAGTAGTGTGCTCGAAGCTACAAACGGGAAATCAGGGCTTGAGATGATTGAGAGTCATCGACCTGATTTAGTGGTTGTAGATATGAAGATGCCGGAAATGAACGGAGTAGAGTTTTTACGCGTTGTTGAGAAACAATATCCTGAGCTGTTGACGATCGTCATTAGCGGTTATAACGATTTTGAATTTACCAGACAGGCCATTCACTCCAAGGTAGTGGATTATTTGCTCAAGCCGATTAATCGGCAGGATCTTAATCAGACGCTTCGAAAGGCGATTGATCTGCTGGAGGCTAAACGGGAAATCAGACAGGAATCGATCACTAAAAATATTGCCTATAATATGTCGCTTCCGAAATTAAAAGAGAAGATATACTTTTCCATTATTGAGGGCAGCTTTAAAAAAGGGAACAATCATGCGTTTTTGTCGTTGATTGGTGGGGATGATCCTAATCACCGATTCGGAGCATTAGTGCTGCGTGTACTCAATATGGAGGGAATTCGCGACAGCCGTTTTAACCATGATGTGGAGCTGCTGTATTTTGCCGTGGAAAATGTAATAAACGAAATGTCGGGTGATGGGCTGCAATGCTTTAGCTTTGTTAATCCGAAGCAAGAGCGTGAAATCATCGCTATTTATACTATATCGGGTGGCTATCCTCAGGACTGGACCTTCCGCTCGGAGCAGTTAATGAAGCAGGTAGTCTCCAATCTTAGCAAATTGTTCGGTATATTGTCTGCAGGCGGAGTAGGTCATCCTTGCAGTGATCCACTTGAATTAGCTCATTCGTATGAAGCAGCAAGATTATCCGTGCTTGAGATCGATCTGTTGAAAATGAAGGGGTCAGGTGTCATCGGTACACATGAGAAGCTGTCTGTACGGGATATCCATTCCTTAACGAGCCGAATGCCGATTATTCGTAATGCATTAGAGTCCGGGAATTTGAATCACGCGCGAACAGTACTTGGTGAATTTGCCCGAAAGGTGCAATCCTCTGATTCCTTCAGTCTCGGGGATGCCGATCGGATGATTCGGGAGGTTGTCGTATTGTTCAACGATATCGCGCTTGAGCTTGGAGTACCTGCAGACAGTACACCTCCCTCTAGCGGAGAACGGGCGCTAAGAGCACTCGGAGTCGGAACTGACTTTTCAACTTTTGAACAATTTGAGCATTTGCTAATGAAAGTCCTTGAACGCTACAGTACGCAAATACGTGAGAAAATGGCAGGCAATCGACCTTTTAGTGTGGATGACATCAAAGAGTACATCGATAATCATTATTTTGAGGATATTAAGATCTCGATGTTCACAGAGAAATACTTTTTAAGTCGGGAATACTTGATGAAGCTGTTCAAGCAGCAGTTTGGCTTCGGTATTCATGAATACGTTCAGAAGGTAAGAATGGACAAGGCTCAGAAATTGCTGGACGACCCCGGACTTAAAATTCAGGATATTTCAGACATGCTGGGATACAAGGACAAGAACTATTTTAGTAAAGCATTTCGAAACTACTATTCAATATCGCCGTCAGAATACCGAAACCAGATTATAAAGGATAAAAAGTGAACAGGGGGATCACGCCACTTTTTTACCCTAAATACATCACTTATCTACATTTTTATAGTGAAGCGTTTTCATTAGAATAAGGCCAAGAGGTACTGCTTCTTATCAATATCTATAACAAAGATCATAACAGAAGGTGGGGGTACATTGATGAAGAAGAAAATTTTAGCCTTGTCTTTCAGTTTGGTGTTGATTATGGGGTTATTGTCCGCTTGCGGAGGCAACAATGCGGCCAATAATGGAGCGGCTAACGGCTCAGGCAACGGAAATGCAACTGCTGACGATTCCAAGCCGGTAACGATCAACATGTTCACTGCTTCCCCGGAGTACACAGATGCTTTTAACGCTTATATCGAAGAATACAAAAAAGTGAAGCCTAACGTAACGATTAACCTGGAAATTATGCAGGCGGATTATAACACCGTTTTGAAATCGAGAATCGCTGCAGGCAGTACACCGGACGTATTTCAAACGACAGCAGGTGGAGATATTGACACCTTTGCAGAATACAGCGCGGATTTGACCAATGAACCGCTCGCTGCAGCAATGACGGATGCCGTACGTTCGAACATGTCCTCTACAGATGGTAAGGTATTGGGTCTCCCGGTAAAAGGCAACCTTTTCGTACTCATTTATAATAAGGCATTGCTTGAAGAGGCAGGAATTACAGCTGTACCCAAAACAACGGCTGAATTGCAGGATGCTGTAGCCAAGCTGGAAGCGAAAGGAATTAGGCCATTCGCCAATGCGTATAAAGAATGGTGGGTATGGAAACACGTATTCCAACATTTCGTTGATGCAGCTGCACAAGATGCTGGCGTGACTCCTAAAGTGCTGGTAGATAAATTTATCGCAGGTGAAGCACAATTCAAAGATTATCCGGTGCTCTATAACAATTTCTTCGAATTTATTGATACAACAGTTAAGCATGGCACAGATAAACCACTGGAACGCGACAGCAATGCAGGAGTTAGTGACTTTGCTTCTGGTAAGGCAGCATTTATGACAGGTAAAGGTGCTTGGGATGAAGAAGCGATCAAGAAGATTAATCCAGATATTCAAATCGGCATCGCAGGTTACCCTGTCAGCGACAAGGCTGAACAAGCTACAATCATCACGGGTGCTGACCAAGCGCTTCGGATTAACAAAGATTCTAAAGCCGTGAAGGAAACGGTTGAATTCTTTAACTGGCTCTATACTTCAGATTACGGCAAGAACTGGTTCTCCAGCGTAGCAAAAGTTATTCCGCCAATCAAAGATGCTCCGCTTCCAGAACTGGACATGCCCAAACAAATGGAAGAAATCTTGAAGGCAGAACCATCGGGCGATCTTTCGGTTAACTATTCACTTGATACCTTCCATCAAAAATTCGGTGAAATTATGCAATCTTACATCGGCGGCAATCAATCCAAGGACCAAGTCGTAGATGAAATTCAGAAAGCGTGGGTTCAACTGGGTTCAGCTCAATAATACTTTCTGAGCGATAAAACAACCTAACTCAGCACCAGGCGGTGCTGAGTTAGGTTGTTTTAAGGACATTTTTAATAAACAATTATTAAACAACCACGTGAGGGAAGGTGTTATAATAAATGTCCCAAATCATAGAAATCCACGAAAATAAAATGCATCTTATTTTAGAGGTTACACAGGAAGAGGAAGTACTGCTGCTGCATTTTGGGGCTCGACCTTTTGCCTCGAACAATGTGCAAGCTGGGCAAAAACGAAGCTTTCGACTTATGGAGCTGCAGCTTACTGGAGAAGATCGGGATGAGTATCATGGAAGAACACACAGAGCAACTTATCCTGGTCTGAGAATGCAATATGACGGGCATGTGGATTATCGAAATACTTACGGCCGGAAGCTTGAAATCGGCATGGTCGATCCTATGACTTCGTTAAAGACAGTACAGCATTTCCAGTTCTATGATGGCATTCAGACCGTTCGTTCCTGGGTAGTGTTAAATAATCAGGGACCCAAACCGCTTGGAGTGGAATATGTCTCTTCATTCGCCTTGACTGGTCTTGATAAAGAAGGCTCACAGGATCGTGGAGACAAGATGAAGCTCTATATTCCTCATACGGGATGGCAAAGCGAGCTTCAATGGAGATCATATTATTTGCCTGAGCTCGGTATGTCCCATCTGATTGACCGCACGTCCAAGCGGATTTATTGCAGTAATACCGGTTCATGGTCTGCTGCTGAACATATTCCAATGGCGATACTGGAAAATGGTGACGATAACAGTACTTTATTCTGGCAAATTGAACATAATGGTTCATGGCACTGGGAGATCGTGGATCAAAGTGATTTGTTAACCTTGCTGATCAGCGGGCCTAATGAGCATGATAACCATTGGTGGACACGGCTTGAGCCAGGAGAAGAATTCGTTAGTGTGCCAGTTGCAGTAGGCTCTGTAGTCGGTGACTATCAGGAGGCTATAGGACAGCTTACTAAGTATCGCCGCAAGATTCGTCGTCCTAATGAGGATAACCGGACATTGAAAGTCATTTTTAACGACTACATGAACTGTCTTTGGGGCAAACCTACCACAAAAAAATTACTGCCGCTTATTGATGCGGCTGCAGAGGTAGGTAGTGAGTACTTCTGTATTGATGCTGGCTGGTATGCCGCAGGCGAGTGGTGGGATGGAGTAGGAGAATGGCTGCCATCTGAGGAACGTTTCCCAGAAGGAATTAAGTATGTGCTGGACTATATTCGTAGCAAAGGAATGGTTCCGGGTCTGTGGCTGGAGCTTGAAGTGATGGGCATTAACAGTCCTAAGCTGGTGGAGACCGATGATAGCTGGTTCTTTATGCGGCATGGTAAAAGAGTGAAGGACCGCAGCCGTTATCAGCTCGACTATCGTAATCCAAAGGTTGTGGCTCACGCAAACGAGGTCATTCGGCGTCTGGTTGAGGATTATGGAGTGGGTTACATTAAAATGGATTACAACATCAATGCAGGAATCGGAACAGAGACGGACGCTGATAGCTGCGGAGATGGTCTGTTACAGCATAATCGCGCTTATCTGAACTGGCTGGATTCGATCTTTGACCGTTATCCTGATCTTGTCATCGAGAACTGCTCTAGCGGGGGTATGCGTATGGATTATGCGATGCTTAGCCGCCATAGCATCCAGTCTACCAGCGATCAGGAGAACTACGCGAACTATGCGGCAATTGCTGCTGCTTCACCATCAGCCCTTACACCTGAGCAATCGGCAGTGTGGTCATATCCGCTTCGTGAAGGAGATGACGAGGAAGTGGTTTTCAATATGGTGAATGCGCTATTGCTTCGCGTTCATCAGAGTGGTCATTTGGCGGAGCTGAGCCCTCGTCGCAGAGAGCTTGTTAAGGAAGCGTTGGATTATTACAAAAAAATTCGCACCGATATTCCCGAAGCGCTGCCATTCTGGCCGCTCGGTCTGCCGACCGCACAGAACGATTGGGTCAGTCTTGGATTGCGTAAGGAAGATCATATTTATTTGGCCGTGTGGCGGGTCAAGGATAGCATTCCAGAGAACGATGGCAGGTCCGCTCGGAAGATGCTGCCGCTACAATTCCTTAAAGGAAAGACGTTAGACATTCAATGCGCTTATCCTCAGAACTTTGCTTGCGATTATACATGGACTGCTGCCTTGGGTGAACTGGAAGTGGTTCTGCCGGCATCGAAGACGGCAAGACTGTACGAGATTATCGTCAAAGAATAAAACTGTAATTGAATAGAATGAAACAAGAGCCATATCCACACTCTATGAGGAGGGTATGGTTTTTTTACAGTTTGACATGAAACCAAAAGGTTTCATATAATCTAATCAGAAACCTTTTGGTTTCATAAATGAGAGGAGCTGCTAATAAGTTATGGGAACATTACCGGATATTCGTCATTCTATTATAATCAATGCGCCAGTCACTAAGGTGTGGAATGCTGTTTCAACCTCGGAAGGATTATCTGCATGGTTCATGCCCAATGATGTAAAGCCTGTGGAAGGACATGAATTTGTTATCCAGGCGGGTCCATTTGGCCAATCTCCTTGCAAGGTGACGCTGGTTGATCCACCTAATCGGCTTTCTTTCAACTGGGGAAAGGATTGGACATTGACCTTTGAATTAGTAGAGCAGGAGGGCAAAACCGAGGTTACAGTGATCCATGGGGGATGGAGTGAGGATCAGGTCACGGAGTTTGGCGAGCCGCATACGATTGTGCGTGGGCGCATGGATCAAGGATGGGGTGGACTGGTTGGTAAGCTCTCCGCGTATATCGGAGGTTGATATGCCAGCTGAAGCGCTTAAACAGGATGTCTTTCAGGCGGTTGCCGATCCGACCAGGCGGGAGCTATTGAGTCTGCTTGGAGATCATGAGCTTCCTTTGAAGGAGCTTACGGGTCATTTTACGATGAGCAGAACTGCTGTCTCTAAACATCTTCGAGTTCTTGCAGATGCGGGGTTAGTTCGCGAACGGAAGGTTGGCCGGGAAACACGTTATCGGCTGGATACAGAGCCTTTACTTGAATTAAAGCGCTGGATTTCCTATTTTGATCGTTTTTGGGAGAACAGTCTGTCTCAACTGAAGTATTTCGTTGAATCAGACGACGAGAAGCTGATAGATGGAAAGCATTCATAGGTGAAAATATATGTATGCTTCGCCGGAGTCTGATGATTGGAACGAAGAAAAGGGCTGCACGGGATGGAAAATGACATCCCGTAGCAGCTCTTGCTTTTTCATACTAATCAATATTGTTCTAGCCGTTCATCACACTGCCGCCATTTGCGCCAAGAACTTGTCCTGTATAGATGTTGGCATCATCTGAAGTAAGAAACAGTACGGATTTAGCGATTTCTTGAGGGAAGGCTAGTCGGCCGAGAAGCTGGCGGTTCTTCTCATGACCTTCTTCAAGAGAGGAGCGCACATCCCTGCTTTAGCGAATTCAAGAGCAATTGCTTTTCCGATACCCCGGCTTGCTCCAGTAATCAGGGCAACTTTTGTTTGTGAGTTGAAGCTGTTCATAGTTGGACTCTCTCTCCTTTGGTTCAAGTATGCGCTTTCAGTGTTAAGTTATAATAAGACTACCAACACTTTACCAGAAGTTAGAAGCACTAAATCAAATTAATTATGAAGATTTAAAAATAAAATAATAAAATTTTGTAATCGGTTTTAACTTTCTTGTGACCCTTTTTTTATCAGTGAGCATATAATAATGGTATAGTGCTTTTTTGTGAAACTGATGGTGAGTGTTGAAGCTCAGAAAGGCGGGGAACATGTAATGAAAAAAATACTGACGGTAATAATCCCACTACTTCTAATTGTTGTGATGTTTTCAGTCGCCACGCCAAGTTCAAGAGCCGCTCAGCCAGAATCTCAACCAGTCGTTCAGAAGGATGAAGTGATAACAGCATATATAGACAAGATTCACTTAAATGCCGGCAATGGAGAAATTACGGTAGATCCAATATTGTGGTATGAGGGTGAAGAAGCAGAGCAGGCTTTTGCCCAATATGAGCCTGATGCTGGAATTGATGGGCCTCCGGACGGGTACTACATCGTCAACGATGATGAGAAGCTACAGAAATATCCGCTGGCAAATGATGCTGAGGTGTTGATGCAAATTTATGATCATACAGGAAATGTAGAGGACATCGATATTTCTTGGAATGAACATATTAGCTTGCAAAAATTTGCCCAACTGTTTGAGCATACGGAGTTGCTGGATGTTAGGGACTTCCCTTATCATTTGACGATCGAGAATGGTCAAGTCACTCGTATCGTTCAACAATACATTCCTTAATCAATACACATGAAGTAGGCGCTCCAATCTTTAGGATTGTGAGCGCCTTTTTTGTCTTTATGATCTTGATCCGCTCATGGACTAAAGAATTAATGTCATTTTCTCTAATAATATTAAAATTAAGGAAAAAGTAGGATACCATACATTCTATTATATGTTAATATAAGGATTGTAATAGCGACTTTTTACCTATGCGACATATTTCGATACGGTTCGATAGGTGGGTGCTTTGCGCTATTGAAAGTAATAAAATCCCTTTAATTCATAATAATACTACGCAATAATGAATTTGAGATCACACATTTGAAGGATAGAAACATTGTATGGTAAAGAAGGAGAGCTCATGAGAATTGCTTATCTGATTCATTGGAATGAAGGACCAGATAGTGGTGTATTTAAAAAAGTAGTCAGTCAGGTCACAGAGTGGTCGCGGCAGGGACATGAAGTAGGGCTTTTTCTGTTCACGGCAGGGAATCCTCAGGATTGGAAGGACGCTATAAAAGGAGTCCAGTTGATCATACAACCGTATAGTAAGGGGATGTGGCGGAATTCTGAGTTCCGGAAACTGGTCTATCGAGTGGATCAATGGAAACCGGACGTCGTTTATCATAGATTTGAGACGCACTATTCTCGATTGCCTGAACTTTTAAGAAAGATTCCTTCTGTATTAGAGATTAATGCTAATGATATTACAGAGATGCGCAGAAGAAACATATTCAAATATACTCACCATACAATGACTCGTGAGAAGGTACTTAGATCGACCTCAGGCTTCATATTTGTGAGCTCAGAAATTATGGATTCAGAACATTTCAGACGACAGGCGAAGGACAGAATTGTAATAGGCAATAGTATAGCACTTCATGATTTTACTCCAGCTCCGCCTACCGATAACAAAGATCCTCGTCTAATATTTATCGGGGAGCCCCGATCATCATGGAATGGAATCGATGCTATCGCTGATATGGCGAGAATGCATAAGGGCTGGCATTTCGACATCATTGGGATTTCGCTCTCTGAGTATAGGAAGTCTGTTCCCGAAAATATGAAATTTCACGGTAAGCTGTCAAAGTCCCAATACGAGCCATTCATGCAGCAGGCTGATGTTGCTTTAGGATCACTTGCCTTGTATCGCAGAGGAATGAATGAAGCATCGCCGCTGAAGGTTCGTGAGTATTTAGCATATGGTTTGCCTGTCATTAATGGATATGTGGATACTGATTTTAAAGAGGAGGTTCCATTCATCCTGCGAATTCCTAATGAATCGCGCAATACGGTCAAAGCATCAGCAGAAATTGAGAAATTCGTAAAGTCCTGGCAAGGACGACGGGTGGATCGTAGTGATGTGGAGCATCTCGATATAGCAGTTAAAGAAACAGTAAGGCTGGCATATATGAAAAGAATTAGGGAGAAGGGCGGAATAAGGTAGTCAGACTTAAGAAAACAGGGGTTTAACAATAAGAAAAAACTTCCCGTACTTGATGATCTAATACGGGAAGTTTTTTTAGTTCCAGGTTTTACTTTTCGCTGTCAAAAATATCTATGACAGAACTGCTGTCCCAATCCCGAATAAATCCACAGAACTCCTCGCCAGGCAAGGGCTTGCTGAAGAAATATCCCTGAAATTCATCACACTTCAATTCCGTTAAAAATTTCAAATCATCCGGTGATTCAATGCCTTCGGCAACAACCTTCAGTTCCATATGATGCCCAAGCTCGATGACGGCGCGAACGAGAGAAGACTTGCGGGAACCATCTGTAAGTCCTTCAATAAAGGAGCGGTCCAGCTTCATCTCACTAATCGGAAGCCGCTCTAACTGACTAAGCGAGGAGTATCCTGTCCCGAAATCATCCATTGAAATACGGATACCCATTTTCGTTATATCCTCCATGATCTGAATACCATAATTTACGTTTTTAATGAGAGTTCCTTCAGTAATTTCAAGAACGACATAACAGGGATCAAGTCCCGTCTCTTCAAGTATGCGTGTAATCATAGGGATGAGATTGCTTTGATAGAAATGACGGGCTGAAATATTTACGGCCACAGGAAAGTTATACAGGCCTTGATCCTGCCAGGCTTTATTCTGGCGACAGGCCTCGCGAAGCACCCATTCATCAATATCGAGAATGATTCCTGAATTTTCGGCAAGTGGAATAAATTTAGCCGGTGAGATGATGCCGTATTCGGGATGTATCCAGCGAATCAACGCTTCCGCGCCAATCACTTCGTTACTAACAGCATCGATTTTCGGCTGGTAGTACAAAGTGAATTGTCCGTCACGTAATGCGCTTTTTAATTCATTCTCCAACTGCATACTTTCAGCACGTTGATTCTCTATTATGCTATCGTAGAAATGATAGAAGCCGTCTCCTTGCTCTTTGGCAACATACATCGCGATATCGGCATTTCGCATAATGAGATCCATCTCATTGCCGTCATAAGGGTATACACTGATACCGACACTCACTGACATATACAGAGAGCGCCCGTTTATTTCAAATGGGGTCTCCAAGCTATCGCAAATATTTTGAGCAATCCGCTGAACGTCTGAAATGTCCTCATAATGCAAAATAAACAGAAATTCGTCACCGCTTATCCGGAATACCTTGCATTGCTCCGACACGATCAATGAGAAGCGTTCTGCTACATTATACAGAAGTCGATCTCCCACGGTATGTCCCAAAATGTCGTTAACCTGTTTGAAGCGGTTCAAATCGGCAAACATGAGCGCAAATGGATGAGTATTGTCTGGGTTATCCAGATTCAATGTCTTTATGTATTCTGTAAAGTGCAGTCTGTTAGGCAATCTAGTAAGCTCATCATAATAGGCGAGATGATGCAGCTTTTTCTCTGATTTTTGCAATTGGGACGTCTGTTCCTGCAGCAGTTGATTGCTTTTAATGGATTCCTGGAACATTTGAATCAGCGTATTCGACATCGCCCGAAAATTGCGAATCAAAGCACGGATTTCAGTGATCCGGCTTTCTGGCCATTCTACCCTAATGCCGCTATACAGCTTATCCGGCAAATTTGTTGTTAAGTCTGTCAATTCATTCAGAGCGCGAAGTAAGCGGCTATTTAAGTATTTACCTACCGCGGCGGCACAAATGAAGAAGAGAAGCAGTGACAGAAATTGGCCAAGATACTGACAATACAATTGATCTTTAAAATAATTCATAGAAACCAAAATATATAAATTTACCTCTTTGTTTCCGAGCGCTGTCTTGTATATATATTTAGCTTCGCTCCATTCCTGATTAGACAGAATTTGTGATCTCTTGGAAGACGGAACATGCAGATATAAACCGTCATGAATAAGCTGATCGGATGGTGATGGCTCAATTTGTGATGATTTTGTAAGTGCTGGTGTCATCGGGCTTTTTGCAATAATGTTACCTTGCTCGTCGGTAAAAAGGATGTTGATCCGATCATTAGTAGCATAATTATGAATGATATTTTGTAATTCAGAAGATAAACGGGTGCTCGATAGTTTGTCATCGTTGTCATAGCTATCCCATACCTGTTGCAAATCCTGTGAAATATGCTGTGACATGCTAAAGGTTAACTTTGAGGTATAATCGGACAATGTCCTTACAGCGCTCCAACTATTGTTCACGATATAGAATAGAAACGGAAGTGTTACGGATACGAAAATAATATGATACAGCACTTTATAGAAAAATAGAGGCGTCCGCTTATTAACCACTTTGGGAGGCAGCAGACGGCCCGGTGTGTATGCCCACAGTATTTCAGCGGTCATAACATTAAACAATCCGTTTACAGTTGGTACAGCAATCATTAACCATAATTCATCAGAAAGTGGACCATAAGCAGAGGAATAGAGCAGGAATAGGACTGGGGCACCGAGTATGAGCCAGAACATCCAGTCGACAATGATCGAGCGATCCTTTTTGAATAAACTTAACGATAGACCTACGACGACAAACTCTAGCAGAGAAATTGCTACTGCATAAGGATTGTCCCATACAAAAATAGATGCCGAATACACAAGAAGTGCAGCAAACAGACTGTACTTGAAGCCGTAAGCCCTTACCAAAAGCAGCAAAATTATATTTGTAAAGGTAAGCGATATACCGAAAATGAGATTAACATCATGTGACTCGGAAAATAGCGCCAGTGCAAGTCCCAACATAAACATTGCTGCCAGCCGAAGAGATGTAAATCTCTTTTTCGCCATCCTGTTGTTCCTCCTAAAACGTAATAGTAGTAAAAATGTAGGAGATGAGGTACTTATAGCCTATTAGTTTTCTTCGCAATGGTATAAATATCCTCTTTTTATGGATACATGTTTGAAAAATGCTTGTCAATGACATTTGAAATAGTAAATATTTAAAAAATAAGATATCTTCTTTTTAGGGAAAAAATAATTGAGGATGATGGACACATTATGGTGATAACTAAGTTTTTTAAATTGGTAGAGATTCAGACTAAAGCTGCTAGTATAATACCCTTCCTGCTTGGAACGGTCTATGCTCTGTTTCGGTTTCATGAGTTTAATGGTTATCATTTTGCATTGATGCTGATCTCATTGTTAAGTTTTGATATGGCTACTACTGCTATTAATAATTTCTATGATTATGCTAGAGCAAAGAAAAAAGATGGCTATGGCTATGAGGTACATAATGCTATCGTGAGCTACAAGATGAAGCCTGGAAATGTACTGGCTGTCATATTTACTTTGCTTATTATCGCGATTGCAGCGGGGATTGTACTCGTAACGGAGACGAATTTATTAGTTTTATTAGTAGGGGGACTGTCATTTGCTGTAGGAATCCTGTACTCGTTTGGACCATTGCCTATTTCCAGAATGCCACTCGGGGAAATATTTTCCGGGTTGTTTATGGGGTTTGTGATTATGTTTACCTCAGCATACATTCATGTCGAAGAGAAGCTTGCCTCCCTTATGTTACAAGGAGGAGCCGTTTTTTTAGAGGTTCAGCTGGTGGAGGTGCTGCTCATTTTTCTGGTCTCAATCCCTGCTATTTTAGGCATCTCCAACATTATGCTGGCGAATAATATTTGCGATCTGGAAGAGGATATTGAGAATAAACGATATACTTTGCCTGTCTACATCGGCAGACCGAAAGCACTTATTTTATTCAAGCTGCTCTATTATGCGGCCTATTTTGATTTGATCGTTCTGTTATTTATGAAGGTGAATCCGATTTTGCTGCTGTTAGTTTTGCTGACGATTATTCCGGTTAGAAAAAATATAAAGCGATTCACAGAGCAGCCGACGAAGCAATTTACCTTTGCCTTGGCTGTTAAGAACTTCATGATGACGAATGTTGCGCGGATTGCCGTTCTGGCTATAGCTGTAGTTATGACAAGATTATGATGTGATATATCGTCCATAAAATAATGGCGCCACCAAAATAAGCCTCCAACTCCACGATGCTGTGGTGTCGGGGCTTATTTGCTTGCAAGTGCAATTTATGAACCTTATTAATTTTTTCGTTTCGACATCATAAATGCTGCACCAAAGATAATAAGGGCAATTGCAAGAACGGGCTGTCCAAAGATGAATCTGTTATAAAGAGACCCAAGGGAGAATACGGCAAAGAAAAGAATTGATATTCCACCCAGAATGTTAATAGGGATCAGAAGCCATCTGTTGCGTCCACCAAACCAGTATAATTCAAGCAGTCCGATTGCCGGAGCAGCAATGAATCCTGGCCAGAGATACTGCCAGCTGTTAAACAAAATAGAGAGCTGACACACCAGGCCGACGGTAAACAGTATACCTCCTGGGATGAGTAATCCCGTAGCTTTTTGATTTGTCATGGAGAAGTATAACCAATGAAAGAACAAGCCGAGCGGAATAATAAATAAGGTTGGCCAGAAATGGCCGAACAATGTACCAGCAGTTAGAGCTTCTTTGCGAAAGAATAGTAAGTAAACGCCGAGTAAAACGAGAGCAGGCCCGATCCATGATTTTTTGCTCATTTTGCTTAATAATCCCCTTCCTATGTACTTAATTGTTAATAGCATACTATAAAAAAGGGGCTAGAGCTTCGGTCTTTGGGTAAGGAATTAACTGGACTTAAGTCCAGTACCTGTTATTCTATTAATTTCCCATTCTACTCTTATAAACATCATGTATAATTGATAGTGACATTTGTTACACACTATATTTTAGATTGGGGCGTGAACTGACCGGTGAGTAAATTAACATTATTTATTAAGGCATCCCGGTTCTGGGCAATTACTGTCATGCTGGTCCCTGTATTTCTTGGAGGAATAGGGGCATATGTATGGAAGGGAGAATTTCATCCATTATTGTTTATTCTTACTTTGATCGGGGCGGCTTCGGCTCACCTGTTCTCAAATATGATCAATGATTTGTGGGATTATCGGAACGGGGCAGACGTAACGGCAAAAGAAAATCCCGATATGATCTCAACCAATTCAGGTCTTTTGGCCGGAGGCATTATGAGTGAACGCACTTACGCGGCTATCACCTGGTCGCTGCTTGGCTTAGCGGTGTTGAGTGCAGTTATTCTTAGTTTATTCAGTAGCTGGCTTGTGATGATATACTGCGTTCTTGGCGGCGCAATTGCATATTTCTATGTAGCCCCACCGATTCGATACGGCTATAGAGGAAAAGGCTACAGCGAAATCGCGATTTTGCTGTCTTTTGGTGTGCTGCCGATTATGGGAACATACTATGTTCAGACTGGCGAATTCAGCTTTAGCCTGGTGCTGCTGTCCATGCCGGTTGGCATCCTGACAACAATGCTGTTATTCAATCATCATTTCTTGCACTGGCAAGCGGACGAGCAGGCAGGTAAAAAATCACTTGTTGTCGTTTGGGGCGAAAAGAAATCGTTGCGTTTTTCTAAAATGATGCTGATCCTTGCTTATGCTTTTGTTGTTATATGTGTAGTGACTAAGGTTTTACCCGTATATGCATTACTTGCGTTACTTACAGCAATTCCGGTGTACAAAGTATATGGGGGGCTTAAGGAGGAGAATCCTGCAGTAGCATATTTGCCACTCATGGGCGCTTCACAGAAGGCCTCCGTTCGTTGCGGAGTTGTGATGATGGCAGCAATGCTCATACAAGGAATCATTCAATAGTACAGATTGTACATTTCAACTGGAAAGCGAGACGAGAATAAATGGATAAACAACGAGTATTTGGCGATTTTCATACCATTCTAAATGAAGGACAAGTATGGAAAATGGGCGGGTTCCCATTGCCGGACGGTTCCTTCTGGGAGTACCGTGAACCAGAGGCTGTAGTCATTGTACGCAATGGAATTCTATATGTTCGTGCGCCGCTTAGTCGGCAAAATAATCAAATTCAAATCCTGGATAATGCCAAGCATATGTATTATTCTGTCGAGGAGGTTGAAGTACCGGAATCCGGTGAAATCAGCTTTGAACTGCAAATTCGTGCACGCTCGCAAAATACAGCTCCCGAAGACCTGTACGATGGATATGTGTCGTTGAATCTGCTCGATTTCACTACGGGCGCTGCGCTTGATTTTTTTGCAGGCAACGATAAATATGCCAGCGTATATGCGGTGCTGCCTTTCCCTGGTGTAGCAGTACCAGACAGTGACAAGACGAAGTACTTCTGCGTGTTCAAGGAAGATACAGACTTCAAGGCACGGGAATTCAATGATTATAAAATTACGTACAACCGTGGCGCAGATGAAGTTGTTTTCTATGTAAATGGAATAGAAGTACGCCGTGAAAGCGGAGTTCCGATCAAATTTAATCGTTTTACGATTGCGCTGGGCATTATGACGGAGAAGGACCTTACTCCTGAAGGCAGTGTGTCCGTACATGGACAGACCGTCATTGGAGAATGGTCACCTGTGACAGTAACGATTAAGGAGTAGACGGTAAACTATAAGGAATAAAATTCTCCTCAAAGACCAACGATATCATTGACCCGAAAGAATCCATGAAGGTCAATCGTCTTCAGGAGGTGCTCGAGATGGGTAACAATCGTGAAGAACAGGAACATTCCCAAAATGGTGGAGGCTGCGGCTGTGGGAGCAATGGCCAACCCAATGGCTCAGGCGGCAGTAGAGGAGAAGGCCGTTCAGGTCGTCTCAGCATGGTGAAGAACCACAAAACCGGAGGAATGGACGTTCCTAATGAATTCATCTCCGGTACGGACAAGTACCGTGGGTAACGGAGTAATGTACTGAAGAAGAAGAGACTGTCCCATGAGTAGATAGTTCTACTTTTTGGGGCAGTTTTTCCTTAAAGGAAATGATGGGGAGGAAGATACTGATGGATAAAATGAATTATTTTATTGTCGATGTTTTTTCGGAGGGGAAGTATACAGGCAACCCACTGGCTGTTTTTAAAAATGCAGGGGAGCTCACCGATCAACAAATGCAGCAAATAGCCAAGGAAATTAATTATTCAGAGACTACCTTTATCATGTCAAATGCTCCGGTCAATGGGGGTTATGATGTTCGTATTTTTACGCCTAATGAAGAAATTCCTTTTGCGGGCCATCCTACGTTAGGAACTGCCTATATCATTAAGAACGAAATACTAGAGGAAGCTGCCGATGAACTTATTTTAAATTATAAAGGCGGTCCCATTTCGGTCTCATTTTCTGATCAGGAAGAAATACTGTGGATGAAGCAGCATGAGCCTGTCTTTGGTCGTATTTTAGATAAAAGTATAGTTTCTGAGGTTTTAAGTATTGATCCAGAAAATATAGATGATAGATTTCCGATTCAAGAGGTTTCTACCGGACTTCCGGTCATTATTGTTCCTCTAAATTCATTGGAAGCAGCCAAAAGAGTCAAGATAAACAGTGATAAATATTATGAACTGATCGCAGGTATTGATGCGAAGGCTGTTCTTGTATTTTCAACGGGTACATATCATGCCGCCCATGATTTAAATGTGCGGGATTTTGCAGAATATTATGGAATTCCAGAGGATGCCGCGACAGGGAGTTCAAATGGCTGCTTGGCCGTTTACTTAGTGAAATATGAGTATTTTGGAGCAAATGAGATCGATATAACAGTGGAGCAAGGATATGAAATCAAGAGACCCTCGTTACTCTATTTAAAGGCGGAAGCCCATTCAAAAGGCATTCATGTTCGGGTTGGGGGCCAAGTCGTAAAAGTGGCACAGGGTGAATGGCTTCTGTAAAAAAGAATGAGTATGGGGCTGAAAGGGGCCTCATACTCATTTTATTTCTTGTCCTTGGTTCTATTTTTGCGTACTGCGCGGCTTACTTGGCAGCTGGCCTGCAGGATTTCCTTTACCATGCTTTTTGTTTTTGAGATCCTTGGCCTGCTTGTCATGGATTTTTTCCACAAATTCATGTGTATCTTCCATTGCTGAGTCCTCCCTTATTTAAGAACTGATGCTATATAACGCTTACTATGCCTTCTTTGATAAGGTTTCATCCCTGGAAAGGCTTCATAACAGAAAGCACTCTCGATGTAATTTATTTCTTGTGATCCATTAAATCCCAGTATTCGGGTATTAAAATTAAGTTCTTTTGTGAACAGGTTGACAATCTAAAATTAAAGAAGATATAATTTGATTCAATTGATAATGAATATCATTATTAATCGTCTGTCCTGCCGGCAGCGAAAAAACTTTAAATTTCTCTTGGCCAGAGGAATGAAAGTAAGGACGAGAAATGAAAAAGAGATACTTAATTACATCACTCATCATACTATCCCTGTTATCTCTGTTTATTGGTGTGAAGGACATATCACCACTTGATCTGTTTCGCCTGACGGGAGAACAGTGGGAGTTTATAAGAATTAGCCGTATTCCCAGGCTAATCAGCATTATTATTGCCGGAGTCAGCATGAGCATAGTCGGCTTGATTATGCAGCAGCTCACCCGGAATAAATTCGTGTCCCCGACAACGGCGGGTACGATGGATTCCGCTACTTTTGGCATTATGGTGGCCTTGTTGTTATTCTCTGCAGCAGGACCGCTTACGAAGATGTCAGTAGCCTTCGTATTTGCACTGACCGGGACGCTTATCTTTATGAAAATACTGGATAAAGTCAAATATAAGGACACAATCTTTATTCCACTTGTAGGATTAATGTTTGGTGGAATCGTCAATTCAGTAACTACTTTTTTTGCTTATAAATACAACTTGATTCAAAGTATGTCTGCATGGACATTTGGGGATTTCTCCATGATCATGCAAGGGCGTTATGAGCTGCTCTATATTAGCGTGCCGCTTGTTGTATTAGCTTACGTCTATGCCAACAAGTTTACGGTAGCCGGAATGGGAGAAGAATTCTCGGTCAATCTAGGGCTGAACTACAAGCAAGTTGTGAATGTTGGACTTGTTCTCGTAGCGCTTGTAACCTCTGTTGTCCTACTTACCGTAGGTTCGATTCCTTTTTTGGGACTCATTATTCCTAACCTAGTTACGATTTTTCAAGGTGACAACTTGAAGAAGAACCTTTCGAGCACCGCATTGTTAGGGGCGGTCTTCGTTCTAGCTTGTGACATTCTGGGAAGGGTCATTATTTATCCGTATGAAATATCTATCGGTCTGACCGTTGGCGTCATAGGAAGTGGTGTATTCCTGTATTTGCTGTTAAGGAGAAAGACATATGAGCAATAGAGCAAAAATAGGTATCCTTGTCGGCATAGCTGCTCTGCTGGTGATTGTCTTTATGACGATTGATGCGGGGGGACAATGGGATTACATACTGCCAAGGCGAGGCAAAAAGCTGTTTGCGATATTGTTAACCGGTACGGCAATTGCTTTTTCTACGGTAGTATTCCAGACAATAACGAATAACCGGATTTTGACGCCAAGCATTATCGGTTTGGATTCTCTGTACATGCTGATTCAGACGGTGATCGTCTTTTTAATCGGTGGTACGAGTCTAACGATGATGAGCAAAAACCTGCGTTTTGTGATGGCTGTTGGGCTTATGGTGCTGTTTGCAATTCTGCTGTATCGAATGTTGTTTCGACGGGAAGGGCGCAACATCTATCATCTGCTGTTGATCGGGCTTATCTTTGGAACATTTTTCTCCAGCCTGTCGTCATTCCTCCAAAAGCTGATTGATCCAAACGAATTTCTGGTCATTCAGGATAAAATGTTCGCAAGCTTCAACAACGTGAATTCGGATATATTGCTTCTGGCGACAGTGGGAGTTCTGCTGTCAACACTATACTTCGCCAAGTATGCCAAATATTTGGATGTCCTCGCGTTGGGCCGGGACCATGCCGTTAATCTGGGGGTCAGCTATGAATTTGTTGTCAAAAGAATGCTGATCGTCGTTGCCGTGTTGATTTCGATCTCGACAGCATTAGTTGGACCAATCACTTTTCTAGGCTTGCTCGTCGCTAATGTCGCGTATCAGTTCTTGAACACTTATCGCCATAAAACGTTGATCCTAGGCGCTTCCTTGATCAGCTTTATCGCTCTTACCGGAGGTCAGCTGATCGTAGAAAGAGTATTTACCTTTTCCACTTCGCTTAGCGTGATCATCAACTTTATCGGTGGAGTGTACTTCATCTATCTACTGCTAAAGGAGAATAAATCGTGGTAAAGGTAAGAGGAGTATCTAAACAATACGGCGGAAAAAAGGTCATCGACAACGTATCCTTAGACATCGCAAAAGGGAAAATCACTTCATTTATCGGGCCAAACGGAGCCGGAAAAAGTACCTTGATGTCCATGATAAGCCGATTGATCACTAAGGACAGTGGCGAAATTCTGATCGAGGATCAGGAAATTGGAAAATGGAAGAACAGTGAATTAGCCAAGAAAATTTCCATTTTGAAGCAATCTAATCATATTAATATCAAGCTGACGGTCAAGGATCTTGTGAGCTTCGGACGGTTTCCCTATTCTCAGGGCAGATTGACCAAGGAAGATCATAAGCATATTGACGAAGCTATCGCATATATGGATCTTGCATCCATGCAGCATAAATATTTGGATGAGCTTAGTGGCGGTCAGAAGCAGCGTGCATTTATCGCGATGGTCATTGCTCAGAACACGGAATATGTGCTTCTGGACGAGCCGCTGAACAATCTGGATATGAAGCATTCGGTGCAGATTATGAAGGTGCTGCGCAGACTTACAGATGAGCTTGGCAAGACAGTCGTTCTGGTTATCCATGACATCAATTTTGCTTCATGTTATTCCGATTACATCGTCGCTCTTAAAAACGGGGTCGTGATGAAGGAAGGAACCGTGGAGGAAATTATGGAATCCGGAGTGCTTCGGGAAGTTTATGATATGGACATTCCAATCGAAGAAATTGGCGGTAATCGAATTGCAGTCTATTTTAATTAAAATAACTCTATGAGGTGGATTCAGGTGAATAAAAAAATCTCCATGTTGTTCATGGCTATCATTTTTATAGTAGTACTCTCCGCGTGTGGGGCAAATAAAGAAGCTAATAATGGCGCAGCTAACACTAGCAATAATGCTGCTACATCTTCAAATACTGCGGAACCGGCAGCACCTGCTGAAGAGGAAGAACTAACGATAACGCATAAGCTGGGAGAAGCAAAATTGAAGAAAAATCCTGGCAACGTAGTTGTATTTGACTATGGTGTGCTGGAAACACTCGATAAGCTGGGAGTAGAAGTAGCAGCAGTACCGCAAGATAGTCTTCCAGGTCATTTGAGCAAATACAAGGATTCTAAATATACGAATGCAGGCACATTGTTTGAGCCGGATTTTGAAAAGCTTAACGCATTGAATCCAGGAGTTATCTTCATCTCCGGACGTTCTTCAGAAGCGTACGAGGAATTGAACAAAATTGCACCAACGATCTTCATGGGTGTAGATACAGCGAACTACATGAGTTCATTTACCGAAAACGTAACAACTCTTGGTAAAATCTTTGGCAAAGAAGCTGAAGCAGAAAAAGAACTGGCTGCTATTAACGATTCCATCAAAGCTGTAAATGAGCAAGCAACTGCAAGCGGCAAAAAAGGTCTGGTTATTCTGACAACTGGCGGCAAGGTTAGCGCTTATGGCCCAGGCTCCCGTTTTGGTCTGCTGCATGATGTGTTCGGAGTCGCTCCAGTTGATGAGAATATCGAAGCATCTACTCACGGACAAAGCGTGTCCTTCGAATATGTAGCTGAGAAAAACCCTGACTACCTGTTCGTTGTAGACCGTGACGCTGTTGTAACAGAAGGCGAAAAGGCGGAGCCAGCCTCCAAGCTTGTTGAGAACGATTTGGTTAAGAAGACAAATGCCTATAAAGATGGCAAAATTATTTACCTTGATCCTAACTACTGGTACCTTGCAGGCGGCGGACTCTTGTCCATGCCAGAGATGTTGAAAGAAGTGCAAGAAGGAATTAAATAAATGACGAGCCGTCTCTCAGTGATTTGTACTGAGGGGCGGCCTTTTTTTAGTGGAAAAGCAGAAAGGTTGCAAAAGTGCAGGAATTTTCGCGGTAAATGGCTGACTTGAGCCCAATGCCTGCATAAGTGCAGGTATTTGCTCTGTATTGACGTAAACACTAACGAATGGGTACAAAAAGGATGTATTTTTGCAAGAATTATGACGTGTATGTTGACCTAGTTGGAGAAAAACTGCATTTCCGCAGCAATTTCTGCAATTACGTAGATGAATTTTCATCTTCCGCAGGCATGATCGACATCTTTGCTTCATAAGAACGGCTTTGGCCCCCCTCAATAAATCGTTCATGTATTCTTCACTTTGGATCATCATTTTTCACGATTACCTCATCTAACCTTCATGCAAAAAGGCATAAAAGCATGATAAACAACCGGAAGGAATGATATATAGTGAATCATTGGATGACGACGAATCAGGGTGCTTCGGTAGGTGATAATCAAAACTCGAGAACGGCTGGTCGGAGAGGTCCGACAGTGCTGGAGGATTACCATCTGCTGGAGAAGCTCGCTCATTTTGACCGTGAACGTATTTCAGAGCGAGTTGTACATGCCCTTGGTGCAGGAGCGCATGGTGTATTCGTAACTGAGAACAGTATGCGTGAATTCACTAAGGCGAATTTCTTGCAAGAAGCTGGACAGGAAACGCCAGTGTTTGTACGTTTCTCAACGGTTATTCATGGAACGGGATCGCCAGAGACGGCTTGCGATCCGCGCGGCTTTGCTGTGAAATTCTATACCGAGGAAGGCAATTATGATCTTGTAGGCAACCATTTGCCAGTATTTTTTATTCGCGATGCGATCAAGTTCCCGGATATGGTCCATTCCTTAAAGCCGGCTCCTGACACAAACATTCAGGAACCTGCGCGTTACTGGGATTTCATGTCATTATCCACAGAATCCACTCATATGATGACTTGGGTGTTCTCGGATAATGGTACTCCAGCAAACTAACGTTGAACCGCAATCCGGACAATTTCTTTGCGGAGGTAGAGCAGTCTGCATTTTCACCTAGTGCGTTTGTTCTGGGAATCGAGCTGTCAGAGGATAAATTGCTCCAAGGCCGCCTGTTCTCTTATCCAGATACTCAGCGTTATCGTCTTGGAGCCAACTACCTGCAAATTCCGGTTAACTGCCAATATGCTTCGGTACGTAATCATCAGCGTGATGGATTGATGAATGTGAACCAGGACAAATCGGCCGCGAGAAAATGGAGAAAACGGATGATTTCACGCAAGCGGGGGAATTATATCGTAAATTTACTGATGCAGAGAAGAACAACCTGATTTCTAATCTGGTGGACGATTTGAGTCAAACCCCAGAACAGACTCAGCTTCGCGCGATCTGCAATTTCTTCCGTGGGGATGTTGAATACGGCATGAGAGTTGCACAAGGACTTGGCGTTGATATCAGCGGCTTTATCCCGTCTGGCAAATAAGACGAGAACGCTGTTTAATTTATAGATGGTTCTAAAGAAATAAGGCACTCCCTTAGAGGGATAGCACTGGTTGCTGTCGGGGGTGTCTTGTTTTTTTGCGCATATTTGTTTTATGCAACCTGTCATAGCTGATTCTAGCAACCTCAGATAGAGTAGAGATGTAAGGTGTTGAATCCTGAATGAACCGTATTTTTTGGAGAATGGGGGTCGATGATAGAAAGATAACAATGAAACTAAACAGTCGGAGGTCAGACTTTGAACAACTATATACATAGAGGCAGGACTGTTCAGGAGATTGAGAGTAAGAAGGATCACGAGGAAGGGCCGAGAATCACAAGGGAGAAGGAAACGGTCCTGTATATGATTACTATTTTTTGTAAGGGCAAGCATAAGTATTCCGATAAAGAGAAGTTAATTGTAGAGATGTTGGACAACTCCATAAGCTCTAATCACAGTATTGAGGTTGAATTATGCAATGAATGCCTTGAGCTGCAGCAATATGCGAGTAGGCGATTGTCTCTATGTCAGTTCGGTGAAAATAAATCAACCTGCGCCAATTGCGCTGTTCATTGTTATGCGCCATCACAGCGGGAGAGAATCAAAGAGGTTATGCGTTACGCAGGCCCGCGTATGTTATGGAGTCACCCCGTGTTGACGATTCGCCACATGCTGGATGGACGAGGCCAGAAGACCTTGAGGGAACTAGGATCATGAATTCTAGTCTAATAGTTTAACGTCACAATTGTTTCACATTATGAAAGGAAGTTGACGAAATAGCGGTGCATCAACTTTTTTTTAATTTTATGAGTTGGTGTGACAAATGTCATGTGATCATCGTCACAAAATTATTAATATTTTATCGAATCACTCAGTTAATTCTGTGATAGAATTCACATTAGTTAATCAATGACAGAAAGTAGGGGAAGAAAATTATGGATCCGTTATTTCTTGCACGACTGCAGTTTGCGGCCACAACCATTTTCCACTTCTTCTTTGTTCCATTGTCCATCGGACTAGTGCTACACATCGCAATTATGGAGACGATGTATGTAGTCAAGGGCAATGAGAAATACAAGAAGATGGCAAAGTTCTGGGGCAAGCTGTTCCTCATTAACTTCGCAGTAGGTGTTGTTACGGGGATTATTCAGGAATTCCAGTTCGGGATGAACTGGTCGGATTATTCCAGATTCGTTGGTGATGTATTCGGTGCACCACTTGCGGTTGAAGCTCTATTTGCATTCTTTATGGAATCAACATTTATTGGATTGTGGATATTTGGTTGGGATCGGTTATCCAAGCGTGTCCATTTGCTCAGCATATGGTTAGTAGCGCTCGGAACAACAATGTCTGCATTCTGGATTCTGGCGGCTAACTCGTTTATGCAAAGACCTGTTGGCTTTGAGATTAACAATGGACGCGCGGAAATGAATGACTTTTTCGCTCTTATCACTAATGGTCAGCTGCTCGTAGAATTCCCGCATACTGTACTCGGTGCTTTTGCAACTGGAGCATTCTTGATCGCAGGTATTAGTGCATTCAAGCTGCTGCGCCGTAAAGATGTAGAGTTTTTTAAATCTTCATTTAAAGTTAGTATTATCGTTGCGTTGGTTTCTTCTATTGGTGTAGCTCTGTTTGGTCACCAGCAAGCTCAGTATTTGGTAGAGACACAGCCTATGAAAATGGCGGCTACTGAAGGATTATGGGGTGAGAGTGGAGATCCGGCTCCTTGGACGGTGTATGCCCACATTGATCCGGAAACCGGACAGAATACTTTTGAAATTAAAATTCCTTATATGCTCAGCTTCTTGTCGTACAGCCAGTTCTCTGGTGAAGTTAAAGGTATGAACGAATTGCAGGCTGAATATGAACAGACTTATGGTCCTGGCGACTATATTCCACCTGTACGGACTACATTCTGGAGCTTCCGCATAATGGTTGCTGCGGGATCCTTGATGATTTTACTTGCTATGTATGGTGCATATCTTACTTGGCGCAAAAAATTGGAGGTTCCGCACAAATGGTTCTATACCGCTATGCTGTGGGCTATCTCGCTTCCGTTTATTGCGAATACAGCAGGCTGGATTATGACTGAAATTGGTCGTCAGCCGTGGACAGTATTTGGACTAATGAAGACAGAGGATAGTATATCTCCAAGTGTTACTGGTGGACAGGTTCTATTCTCTCTGATATCCTTCTGCACAATCTATTCGATACTTGGAATCGTAATGGTATACTTGTTTGTGAAGGTGATTAAGAAGGGGCCGAACGCGGAGAAAAAATCAGACGATTTGAAGGCTGATCCGTTTGCTAAGGAGGGATACCATGTCTCTTAATGAGCTCTGGTTTATACTTGTTGCGGTTCTGTTTATTGGATTTTTCTTCTTGGAAGGATTTGACTTTGGTGTAGGAATGAGTACTCGTTTTCTTGCTAAGAATGATATGGAACGTCGAGTGTTAATTAATTCGATTGGTCCTTTCTGGGATGCTAATGAGGTGTGGCTGTTAACGGCAGGTGGCGCCATGTTCGCGGCTTTCCCGAACTGGTATGCGACAATGTTCAGCGGATATTACACTCCTCTGGTTGTGTTATTGCTTGCTCTAATTGCACGCGGGGTTGCATTTGAATTCCGTGGCAAGGTGGGGAACGAGAAATGGAAGGGTGCTTGGGATATTGCGATTTTCCTGGGCAGCTTGCTTCCTCCTTTTCTGCTCGGTGTCGTTTTCTCCGGCTTGATCAAAGGGCTGCCAATAGACGGCGATATGGAAATGAAAGCTGGACTATTCGATATGGTTAACCTCTATACGTTGGTTGGTGGGGTTACTGTAGTGATGTTATGTCTTGTACATGGATTGATGTTTACATCTCTTAGAACGACAGGTGATTTACGACAACGGGCTCGCAAATTAGCTAAAAAGCTGCTAATTCCACTTGCTGTTCTGTTCGTTCTCTTTGCAGTGTTAACTGTGATTGAGACAGATGTATTTGAGGTTCGTGGCATTATTCTTAGTATTGTAGCTGTAATTGGTGTCGTGGTCTTCTTAGCGGCTGGTTATTTTATGACGAAGCAAAGAGATGGCTGGGCATTTGGTATGACAGGAACACTTATTTTCTTATCGATTGCTTCCGTATTTATTGGGTTGTTCCCACGTGTTATGGTCAGCTCGATAAGTGATGCATTCTCGTTGACGGTTGATAATGCGGCCTCTGGGCACTATTCGCTCAAGGTTATGACCATCGTCGCGTTGACATTGCTCCCATTTGTTTTGGGATATCAAATTTGGAGCTACTTCATTTTCCATAAAAGGGTTAGTGAGAAGGAGCATTTGGAATACTAATGGGTCGCGGATTAATGAAATACAAAGGAATAAAGCCGGTACTGGTGGTCATTGCCGGCTTGACCCTTATTCAGAGCATTGCCATCATATTGCAGGCAAAATGGCTGGCGGAGGTTATCTCCGCTCTGTTTGCCGGCGCCAAGCTGCAGGAACAAGCCGGCGGGGTCGGTTTGTTCCTGCTTGCTTTTATCGTGCGTCAGGTGTGCGGACTATTTGAACAGAAGGCAGCTTATCGTTTTGCTGAGCAGACGGGCCAGAGCTTGCGCAAAGAGGTGCTTAGCAAGCTGTTTGAGCTGGGTCCTCGGTTCGCTGGACAGGAAGGCACAGGTAACCTGGTTACCACTGTGCTTGAAGGCGTAGCCAAATTCCGTAATTATTTGGAGCTGTTCCTGCCTCGTATGCTCGCAACTGGTATTACACCAATTCTTATTTTAGCTTATGTATATACACTGGATACGACATCTGCGGTTATTTTGACTGTAACAATGCCTATTCTGATTGTCTTTATGATTCTGATCGGCTTAACTGCCAAAAAGCAGACAGAACGTCAATGGAAAACTTATCGTGTATTGTCTAATCATTTTGTAGATTCGCTTCGTGGCCTTGAAACACTAAAGTTTCTTGGACGCAGTAAAAAGCATGGTGATTCGATCGAACGGGTGAGTGATTCCTATCGCTCGGCAACGATGCGTACGCTTCGCGTTGCTTTCTTGTCCTCGTTTGCACTTGATTTCTTTACTATGCTGTCGGTAGCTTCCGTAGCGGTCAGCCTTGGCTTGCCGTTAATTGATGGGAAAATGACGCTGTTAACGGCGTTGACGATATTGATATTGGCTCCTGAATATTTTCTGCCTGTACGGATGGTTGGCGCAGATTATCATGCTACATTGGATGGAAAAGAAGCGGGTCAAGCTATGGAGGATATTATCCAGGCTGCGGAGAAGGAAGCTGCACTTGCTGCCACTGTGCCAGAAGACGCAGTTCTTGCTTGGACACCCAACAGTCATCTCTGCTTACAAGGTGTAGGGATTACCTATGAGGAAGAGGGACGTCCTTCGCTTCAGGATGTAAATGTCACCTTTAGTGGATTAGGTAAAATCGGGATAATTGGTGAGAGTGGGGCAGGAAAATCAACCTTGATAGACATTTTAGGCGGGTTTCTCCGTCCGACACGAGGAAGCTTTGAGCTCAATGGGTCTACACTTGGAGATCTTGGCGCCTCCGGCTGGCGTGAGCAGATTACGTATATCCCGCAAAAGCCGTACATTTTCAGCAGCTCTTTGAAGGATAACATTCGCTTCAACACACCGGATGCAACGAAGAGTGAGGTTGAGCAAGCTGCCGCTGCTGCAGGTCTGGATTCTTTGATTAAGGATCTGCCTAATGGCCTGGATGAGCCTATTGGGGGCGGTGGCCGCCCGTTAAGTGGCGGGCAAGAGCAGCGTGTTGCACTGGCGAGAGCATTGCTGAGTGATCGTCCGATCATTCTGCTGGATGAGCCTACTGCTCATCTTGATATTGAAACGGAGTATGAATTGAAAGAAACGATGCTCCCGTTGTTTGAAGGTAAGCTTGTGCTTCTGGCTACTCATCGTCTGCACTGGATGAGGAATATGGATCATATCATCGTCATGGATCAAGGATGTGTCGCAGAGATAGGTACTCATGATGAGCTGATGGCGAAAAAGGGAGTTTACTATCAATTAGTAGAGTCCCAAAGGGAGGGGATACAATGAGACAGGATCGTTGGATAGGCCCGTATATGAGAATGTATAGCGGCCGCTTTGCGCTCTATCTGATTCTGGGCGTGTTGACTCTGCTTGCAGCCTCGATGCTCATGTTTACTTCTGGATTCCTGATTTCCAAATCAGCGACTCAGCCATACAATATCCTTCTAGTGTATGTGCCAATTGTGGGAGTACGCGCGTTCGGTATTGGCCGGGCTGTTATTCACTATGTGGAGCGGCTGGTAGGGCACGATACGGTATTACGAATTCTATCGAAAATGCGGGTTCGCTTATACAAGATATTGGAGCCGCAAGCATTATTTATTCGTTCGCGATTCCGGACGGGTGATATTTTGGGTGCTCTGGCTGATGATATTGAGCAGCTTCAGAACGTATATATTCGCACGGTATTTCCAAGTCTGATAGCATTGATTTTATATGCAGCAGCCGTTATTGGTATCGGCATGTTTGATGTAACCTTTGCGCTGTTGATTGCCCTGTATATTTTCATTCTTGTTGCGGTGCTTCCTTATATATCATTGAAGCTAACCCAGAAGATGAATATTGATATTAAAAGAGAGCGGAACGGGTTATATCAAAAGCTGACTGATGCCGTGATGGGGATTGGCGATTGGGTCATCAGCGGAAGAACAGGTGACTTCCTGAGCAAATATGAACAGGATGAAGTAAAGGTTATGACCATTGATCGACAACTTCGGGCGTGGAGCAGATGGAGAAGCCTGATAGGTCAGCTTGTCATGGGGCTTGCTGTTGTTTCCATGATCTATTGGTCTGCAGGACAAGTGGCAACCGGAGATTTGAATCCGGTCATGATTGCAGCATTTGTGCTCGTTGTGTTTCCCTTGACCGATGCATTCCTGCCAGTATCCGAAGCGGTTCAACGAATTCCTGAGTATCGGGAATCGCTAAACCGATTGAATAGAATTTCCGGTGAGGATCATGCTGATGAAGAGATGCATGTTCCTGCAGATGTAGCGAATGTAGATATAGCTGCTGCTTCGAGGAAAGCTCATTTTCAGCTTCAACAGGTTTCCTATGCATATGGAGCAAATGATGCGAATTCTGTTGATGATGTATCATTGGACGTTCCCCAAGGAAAACGTGTGGCGATCATTGGACGCAGCGGAGCAGGTAAATCGACGTTGCTTAAGCTGATCATGGGGGCGATCGAGCCTACGCAAGGGACTGTTACGATCAATGGTATTCCATCATCTCATTTCGGAGATGATATGCCGAAGATCATTTCTGTCTTGAATCAGAGCCCGCATCTGTTCGATACGACGGTATCGAACAATATTATGCTGGGGCGTCCTGACGCTTCGAATGAGGATATATTTAAGGCGGCTGAGCAGGCACAGATTGGCGAATTGATCGCAAGTCTGCCCAATGGTCTGGATACCCCGATGAGGGAGACGGGACAGCGTTTTTCTGGGGGAGAACGTCAGCGTGTGGCGTTGGCACGCGTACTGCTGCAGGATACGCCGGTGTTAATTCTGGATGAGCCGACAGTTGGTCTTGATCCGCGAACCGAGCGCGAGCTGTTGTCGACGATATTCCATACCACTCTAGGGAAAACACTGATATGGGTAACTCACCATCTGGTTGGCGCGGAATGGATGGATGAGATCATTTTCATGGAGCACGGCAAAATCATTATGCGGGGAACACATGCTGAGCTGATTGAGGCTGAGCCTAGATATCGTAATTTATATAAGCTGGATCGTCCAAGTGAGTAATTTGGGTATGGAAAGGGGCTGTGTCTCATTCGTAGAGAAAATCTACGGTGAGAACAGCCCGGTGATTTGTTTTTGCGAGTATGCTATTAAGCGGAATTAATTGATTAGAGGGGACGAATTCCTTAGATCCCTTTTTTTAAATCATCTGTAATCCTGCTTCCAAACGCTTCGATTCCAGTTGTTATGTATATCATAATTGTTGACTAAGTCTGCAATGCTATTGTCAACCAAACGATTTATTTCGGGGAAGATTTTTGAATTGACATTCTTTGCTGCTTGTATTCTTCCTTTAAGTGTCTGTAACTCTTTTCTTAGAGAATCACCTTGGAGCTTCAAGTCTAGCTGTTTCATTGCTCCATCATAAATCTTTTTTCGCTGATTATTGGCTACTAATAATTTATGATTGTTCGACACCACAACACCAGTAATGAGTTTGTGGCTACTTCTCGGAAAGTATTTCACCTTGCTGTATTTTGGTTTATGTCCGTATCTTCTTAGAATCTTATCTATATCATTGCTTAGTTGACTGGGATTGAAGGAACTATTACTTGAAAAAGTCATATCGTCGACGTACAACGTGAAAATACATCCATATCTTTGAGTGGCAAGAGTATGTATATCCTCAAACATTGCATGGTAAGCATAGTAGGCGATTATCTGACTCGTTGGACAACCTGTTGGAATTTTTTTTTCTAATGTTACTATGTCAGTAAGTAGAGCAGAGACATCACTGGACATGTGCATGGTATTTTGAAAAAAACGATACACATACTCTCTTGAACAATTATCATAAAATTTGCGAATATCAACTGTTAAGAAGTATTTTGAATTCTGGTGTAGTTTTGCATTGTCAATGTAACTCTTTCCACAAAAGCAAATAAATTCAGAATGCGTTTCTGAATTCTCTTTAAGGCATTATTGGGAGCTGTTATAAGTCGTTTATCTCCATCTTTCTTGTCACGATTAAATGAATAGTATCGAATTAGTTCATGAATTCTACTCAGTTCTTTATTTGTTATGCGAAGAATTTCGGTAAGTCTTCGTTTGTTTCTGCATTTATATAAAGCGCATTGATTAATATTATACCTTTTTTTCCTCACTAAGTTCATCCTTGTCTTTTGACATGAAGTTAATCAATCGAAGCATCATATTTTTTATAAACTCCTGGCTCCTGTCATTCTTGGATGCTTCTTCGAAATTCTCAGATAGTAAAATCAATGAAGATAGTTTAATGCCCAATACCTTTGAATAGTTTTGAAGAAGATCCAATGAGGGCTGTTTTTTATTGTTTTCAATTTCCGACAAATAACTATTGGAAATACCTAATAAGGAACTCATCTCAGATGCTTTATACCCGTAGATTGCGCGTGTCCTTTTTAGTACATCACCTATCATTAAAACCATCCTTTCTTGCCCTAAAAAGAGAAAATAGGTAGGTTCCCTTGTTCATCACCAGTCATTTTCTAAAAATCTCACGAACTGTGCTCCAGATTTTCGCAATAATTAAGATAAGTTCCAAGGACTTAAATAAAACCTTGAAGATAGTACGCCTTATCCGAGCACGCTTTCTTTTGTTGCGAGATTTTCTTGAAATTTTAGTGCTTTGAGGGTTGTCCTACATGGACAGTGTCTTTTTCTGCATTGGCAGTCTCCTTCTGGAACTAAGAGAGTATAGTTGCTTAGTTCCCTCCCTAGAAGAAGATGGTGCATACAGGACACCTACCTAAATTCATTTCGCACCGCGCGCAGCTCCCAGCGCGCGGTGCTTCGCTGCATGACGGCGGTCGGTCGAACCACATGCGGCCTTAGAAAGTAGAATATCTATATGATATTCCTCAAGTGTATGACTACACTTCAATGTTGGGGAGACGACCTGTCGATACTATGAATCTATCAACTTATCACTGCATTTATAAGATAACGTATCAACATATAAAAAATATATTTGAATTGCTAATTTGCTTACTACCGCTTAGTTTCAAACAAAAACGCAAGTAAATGCTCGTACGCTAACTTCACGCTGTACACTTCATTTTTTAAAAAGGTGAGGTGTTAGGGGCATGCCCCTAACAAGCGAATTTGGATATCCAAATTCAGTGCTTGCTGCAACACAAGACAGCGGCCTTGTGTTGCAAAATACCTAACCTGCCGAGAAAAAAACGCAAAGGGCAGAATGATTACGTTGACTTTTTGTCCTGACAATAATATATTATTGTCAGGACAAAAAGAGAGGTGAAGCGATGTCCTCTAAAAAGGTGGGGCGTCCTCCATCTGACAAGCCCAAAAGCAAAACGATTGAGATACGTGTCGATGAGGAAATTATGAGCAAGCTTGATGCTTCTGCTGAAAAGCTGAATACGTCACGTTCTGCAATTGTCCGCAAAGGGATTGAAAAGGTGTATGACGAGCTCCAAAAATAAAGAAGGAAGCAGCGTGAGTCCCGCGAAGAACACCGCTACTTCCTATCCCGCAACCGCTTCAATAAGCAGACTGCATAAATATCCTACCATGTGCAGGAATCTCATTCAAGCGATGCGATGATAATTAATGGGAGGATGAACATGAAAACAATTTTGGAAGCCCTGTACCGCGGGCAGATACATCCCGTTGAGACCATTGTACCGTCTCAGCCGGAATATCGCTCCGTAAGCCGACAAGTGGCAGCACAGACGGAGCAATGGCGTGAACGACTAGGGGAAGAAACGTTTCGTGAGCTTGAGGAGTATTTTGACCTGTGTGATAGCGTAGATAGTATGCATGTGGAAGCTGCTTTCTTGCATGGTTTCAGGCTGGGAGCCAATCTGCTTATCGAGGTGATGAGTAATCGGGAGGAGTTTGTTCCGAATGCAGCTTCGGGCATGTCATTATGACGATCATAGCGACATATTAACGGTTGTAGATTCGGATAGGGTAATCTATCGCTATAATTGCTATGAAATTGAAAACTCGCTTGATATGCATTCAGCGGCGCGTTCCCGTCTCAGATAGCTGAAAGAGAATGAGCCATATGCATTTGCTGAGCCTGTTCTTCGGCGCGACTTGAAGCAATTCGCTAAAGAATACAGCAGAGAGTATTTAAAGCAGCAAAACGAATTGGTGGAACAGCTTACTGTACATTTTCAAGACAAGGCATATGCTCAGGCGATTGCCAGAAAAATGAAGATGTATGGTGATTAAGTGATATTTTGACTAAGGGAAGCGAATGCAGAGATAGCTTTCAGTCCATCTAATCGAAAGATGGGTAATGCTGAATGCAAGATGTTGCCAATCGCTTCGCTTTCCTTTTTTGTCTGGTAAATTTTGCAATCAACACGGGACGACTGTCTCGTGTTGTTGCAAGCACTGAATTTGGTAATATATCGAATTGATATGGAAAGGAAGAAATCCTTTCGTTCTCTTCTGTTTACTTATATAATGGGATTTAATATTTAACCAGACATGTAAGAATGCAATGAATGGTGCGGATATGCTGAATAGCTGATTTAGTAACTGTGGAGTAACTGGAATCGGAGGTGACGAGTTGGAGCTGAGGCAAATCCAATATTTTATAGAGGTAGCAAAGCTGGAGCATGTGACTGAAGCATCTTATGCACTGCATGTATCCCAATCCGCAGTCAGTAGACAAATTTTTAAGCTGGAATCGGAATTAGGTGTGGATTTGTTCATTCATGAAGGACGGAAAGTAAAGCTGACGCCGATCGGACGGCTGTTTTTGTCACATATGGAGCACCTAATGAAGGTGATTGATAATGCACAGCAGGAGATTAGTGAATTTCTTGATCCGGAACGAGGTACGGTTCGTATTGGTTTTCCAAGCAGCCTGGCAGCTCAGATGATTCCAACGGTGGTATCCGGATTTCGAGAGAAGTATCCGCTAGTACATTTTCAATTACAGCATGGTTCTTATAAGGAGCTTGTAGAGTGGGTCGTCAAGGGTGATATGAATCTGGCAATTATGGGTCCGGTTCCTCATGAAGCCCAGATTAAGAGCGAGGTGCTGTTCGAGGAGAATTTTGTAGCACTGCTGCCGGCAGGTCATCCACTAGCTAATCAAACCTCAGTTAAATTAAGTGATTTAAAGGATGATTCCTTCGTATTGTTCCCTGAGGGATTTGTACTTAGAGATATGGTCGTGAAGGCTTGCTCCAACCTGGGCTTCCAGCCAAAAGTCACATTTGAGGGCGATGACCTTGATGCAATTAAGGGTCTCGTATCGTCTGGACTTGGTTTGACGGTGTTGCCAGAAATAGCGCTAAGTGAGCATATTGCATCAACAATCGTAACGCTACCGGTCGTTGAACCAAGAGTAACACGGGATGTTGGCGTCATTATTCCGGCTAATCGGGAGCTTCCTCCTACGGAAAAGCTATTCTATGATTTTTTAAAGGAAATTTCCCCTATGTTTGGTCTTCAAAAAAACGAATGATTAAGTACTTTGTTGGGCAAGATATGCGAAATCGCACAATTTATAGTCATTAAGTTAAATACTTAATGACTATTTTTATGTAAAATATGATACAATGTTCTACGGGTTGTTTAGCAGTGAATTGTACCATTTTTCACTAACTTGAGAGTTTTTATTAGGGATGGGGCTCCCCTTTAATCCCCAAATCATTAAGCAATTGGCTTATTGTAAAGGAGAATCGGTATGTCAGAAGTGACCACAGAAACTAAGTCTGAACAGGAAGTAACATCAAGCCAGGCACAACGCGATGTTCTTGATCAGCTGCAAAATCCGGAGGTTCAAGAATCCTTGAATGCTCTGATTCAACAGCTGCCTAAGTTAACAGAAATCGTAGGTGCATTGACGAAATCTTATGATTTTGCAAAATCCGTTGCTACGGACGAAGTCTTGAAGAACGATACCGTTGGAGCAATTACAGAAATAGCTGGACCAGTAGTAGGCAAAGTTAAAGACCTTGCTGCTACTGTCATTGAAGCTAAAGATCGTGCTGAAGCCAGTCATGAGGTTATCGGCGTTTTTGGCTTGATGAAAATGTTGAAGGATCCTGAGGCACAGAAGATTTTCCGTTTCATGAACGCATATCTTCAAGTTGCCGGAGAAAAGAAGAACCAAAACTAAGGTGTTATTTTCATAACGTAAGAACGGAGGACGGAGATTAATTATGTCTAAACATATTGTTATCTTGGGTGCCGGATACGGTGGAGTTCTAAGCGCATTGAATGTACGTAAATATTTGAACAAGGATCAAGCGCGGGTTACCGTTATTAACCAATACCCTACACATCAAATTATTACTGAGCTACATCGTCTTGCTGCTGGCAGCATCAAGGAACGTGCCATTGCATTGCCGCTCGATAAACTGTTCAAGGGGAAAGGTATCGATCTTCGCATTGCCAAGGTTGAAAATTTCTCGGTAGATAAAAAAGAAGTGAAACTGTCTGATGGAACTACATTGTCTTATGATACACTTGTTGTAGGCTTGGGCAGCATCACAGCTTACTTCGGAATTCCAGGGCTTGAACAATACAGTATGGTATTGAAATCAGCAGAAGATGCTAACAAAATTCACAAGCACATTGAAGATCGTATTGCAAAATATGCGAAAACAAAAGATGAAGCTGACGCAACGATCCTGATTGGTGGCGGCGGCTTGACTGGCGTTGAGCTGGTTGGTGAGATTGTTGACCAATTGCCTGCTCTCACTAAGAAATATGCAGTAGATCCAAAAGAAATCAAGCTGCTCCTAGTTGAAGCTGGTCCTAAAATTCTTCCAGTATTGCCTGATCATCTTATTGAACGTGCAACTGCAAGCCTGGAAGCGCGTGGCGTTAAGTTCCTTACAGGTCTTCCTGTAACAAACGTAGAAGGCAACGTTATCGATCTGAAAGACGGATCAAAAATTGTAGCTAATACATTCGTTTGGACTGGTGGCGTACAAGGTAATCCGCTTGTTGGCGAATCAGGTCTTGAAGTGAACCGTGGACGTGCTACAGTAAATGAATTCTTGCAATCGACATCTCACAATGATGTATTTGTTGTAGGTGATAGTGCTGTATCATTTGGCCCTGATGGTCGTCCTTATGCTCCAACTGCACAAAATGCTTGGCAAATGGGTGAACTGGTAGGTTATAACCTATATGCGTACTTGAACGACAAGCATCTTGAAGCGTTCTCCCCAATCAACTCGGGTACACTTGCAAGCTTGGGTCGTAAAGATGCAGTAGCAACCGTTGGCGGCAACAATACTCCACTTCGCGGCTTGCCAGCAACATTGATGAAGGAAGCAAGTAACATCCGTTACCTGACCCACATCAAGGCATTGGACGCTTTGACTTATTAATAGTTAATTGAATTGATGATAACAAATTGTGTGTGACCGTGAGGAAAGCCATCCCTGAAGATCTTGAGAGATCAGATCAATGAGATGGCTTTTTGTTATGAAGAAAGTAGTCACTGCTTTTGGAATATCTCTAAATTTCTCTCGTCCTGAACTAGATAATTTAAATTTTCCACACGAATTTGTATTAGGCTGTTACTATATTGTTTTGTTAAACGGTCAATTTCTGCCTCTAATTCAGGCCGTCCATTCACGAGATCATCGTCCATTGTACGATCAAAAAATGTTTGTATTCCGTTTATTACTCCGGACAAATTACGATCGCGTTCTTTTAGCGTTAATTGGTCAGGCTTCTTTATAGAGTAGGTAAGTTCATAATCAGCAGTTGCAGCAAACTCGATTAATGAATTTCCGCCTATATCTCTTTCCTTAATCTTGTGTGCATAGCAGCGCAAATAAGGGTTCGAAATTTCACCAGTGAACTGCTTTTGGTGTTCAGCACGGTTTTCACTATTTGATGCTGCTAATGTAATCGTAATAAATGCAAGCTCCTCGTTACTTAATGGGGGGTAGCTTTCAGACAACAGGTCCTCACCAACCCGTTCAAAGGCTAAAGAATATCGTTCTTCATCGTTGTTGTAAGCCAACCACATCTGCTTTGCAAAAGCCTCAACCGACATGTTCGCCCAGTTGTCCGTTTGTAGAGAAAGAAGCAGATTATAATCATCCTTTGAAGCCATGCTGTTAGCAGGTTTAATTTCTGGAAGATTAATTTTAGCTGATGGGTCGGGCTCTCTATAATTGTAATCCACTTTTAGTAACAAGGAGCTGCTGTTGAATTGCTTCGATAACCTTGTTATTTCTTGTTGTATTCTAATTTGCATGGTTGCTTTATCCTGCAGTGCTGCATCACTTTCTCCATCAATAAATCGTTGCAGACCATTAACCATCCCCTTAATGGCTTGTTCATGTTCACCAACGGTAAGCTGATCTTTATCTACGATTCTGCGGGTGATTTCATACTCCAAGGTTGCATTTTTGCTTTGAGCATAATACGGAAAATGCTGCTGCTCCCAGTTCTCGGCTATGATGGGATTCAAGGTGTTGAACAAAAAGGAAGCCATTTCATTGGTATAACGTATTTTTTGAAGCTCCGTATCCTGCAGCATTCGTTCTAATAACGCAAGGGTATCCGGGTTATCAATTATTTTCCACGCCCGGTTTCTAAATTCAGCTACAGATAATTTTTCATAACCGTCCATACGAAGAGCCAGAAGCTTATCATAATCTTCATTTGTAAAAGATGTAGCGGGCAAAGCAGTTAGCGAAGTGCTTTTCTCTGCTGCTGTGGTGGCAAGCGTTATTGCAACACCCGTCGTCAAAATAGCGGCCATGATGATCGCAGCGATTGAGGTTTTTTTTATTTTCATAATGGCAGTAATTCTTTCTTCAATGGCATTTTTGCTAAAGCTATTGCATAACGGCGTAAACCTGCTTTTCTTTTCTTCCATGCTGATCAGTGTATGAGCATAGGAGGACTTCATTTGTTCTCCAAAAGTCCGAACCACTGTTTCATCACAAGACAGCTCAATATCTCGATTAAACAAGATATACATCAACCAGACCAAAGGGTTATACCAATGGATACAAAGTGCTGCGGTTAATAGTAGTTTAGTAATGGCATCAAAACGCCGGATATGTATGTATTCATGGGCAAATACAAATTGTAACTGTTGCTCATCGTCCCAATCTGTTGTTTTGGGCATGAGGATGACGGGGCGAAAAATACCGTAAGTTAGTGGAGCTGAAATTGTGCTGAGTTGTCGAATTTGGATGGGGCGAACAATTTTATGTTTGAAAAGAAATGAGTTCGTAAAATTATGTTCAACAGGTATTGAGGTTTTAAACTCTCTACGGCATCTGAAATAAGCAATGGTGAAATAAAGAGAGCAGAGAGTGAAACCGACAAACCAGCCTATTTCCAGTGGAGAGAAGCTTGGGGCAGAAGCGGTTGTCGCGGCAGGAAATTCTAATGCAGGTACAATGGTTGAGGTTGGAATTATATTGGTTAATGATGTTTTCACTTCTTCGTTTTTGGCGTACACGGTATTAAATAACGAATATACACTAAATTGTGACGGAAAAGAAAAAGGAATGAAAAGTCGGCATAGGACGATGCCCCATAATATCAAAAAAGTTTTTTTGGGTAGTTTGTTGATGGCCAATGCTCGGATCATTATCACAGCTACAATCATAATTGAAGCTGAAAAACTCATTTGCCATAGGTTCATTGATTTCACCTCATTCCAAATTATCTACAATTTTTTTGAGCTTCTCAATTTGATCTGTGGACAAGTTTTTTCTTCCAAGTAAGTTAGCGAACAATTTGTCGGCAGAGCCATCAAACACTTTGTTAATGAGCTCAGTTGTCTCTTGTTCCTGTACCTGTTCTTTGGGTATAAGGGCATGGCATATAAAATTAGGTTCTCTTCGTTCAATAGCACCCTTTGCTATGCATCTCTTGATAATGGTGTAAGTAGTATTCATGTTCCAACCAATTTGTTGTTTCATTACATCAGAAATATACTTTGCAGTGGTATCACCTTCATTCCACAGCACATCCATAACCTTTAGCTCAGAATCGAATAGCTTAATACCCATAGGAGGATTTCCTTTCGCACTACTATAGTAGTTTGTATATTTCACACACTACCACAGTCGTGTGGAAAAGTCAACACTACTTCAGTAGTGTGATTTGTTTCTGCGGTGTCCATACTAATATAAGCATTCGCTCTACAAAAAAGCTGCCCTTCAGGTAATATACCTTGATGGGCAGCCTCTTAACTTAAGCTTCAATTATGTTTTGTTTATTATTGATTAAACAACACCGTGAGCAACCATAGTGTCAGCAACTTTCAGGAAGCCAGCGATGTTGGAACCAACTACAAGGTTACCGGCATGACCGTATTCTGCAGCAGCGTTCACAGAGTTGTTGTAGATGTTTTTCATGATCGTTTGCAATTTAGCATCAACTTCTTCGAAGGTCCATGCCAGTCTTGCGCTGTTTTGTGCCATTTCCAGTGCGGATACAGCAACGCCACCAGCGTTAGCTGCTTTTGCAGGTCCGAAGTATACGTTGTTGCTCAGGTATACGTCGATTGCTTCCAAAGTGGAAGGCATGTTAGCACCTTCAGCAACGAATTTCACACCGTTCGCAACGAGTTTCTTAGCGGAAGCTTCGTTGATTTCGTTTTGCGTTGCGCAAGGAAGAGCGATATCGCAAGGAATGCTCCAGATGTTCTCGCAGCCTTCGAAATATTCAGCAGTTGGATGCTCAGTTACGTACTCTTTGATCCGCTTTCTTTCTACTTCTTTCAGACGTTTTACAGTAGCGAGGTTGATACCGTTTTTGTCATATACATAACCGTTGGAATCGCTGCATGCTACAATTTTAGCGCCGAGCTCTTGTGCTTTTTCGATCGCATAGATCGATACGTTACCAGATCCGGATACAACAACGGTTTTACCATTAAAGCTTTCACCTTTTGTTTTGAGCATTTCAGCAGTGAAGTATACTAGACCGTATCCAGTAGCTTCAGTACGAGTCAAGCTGCCGCCGTAAGTAAGTCCTTTGCCTGTCAGAACGCCTGCTTCGTTACCGCCGCGAAGACGTTTATATTGACCAAACATGTAGCCGATTTCTCGTGCGCCTACACCGATGTCACCAGCAGGTACGTCTGTGTCAGGACCGATATATTTGGACAATTCAGTCATGAAGCTTTGTGTAAATTTCATCACTTCGTTGTCGGATTTACCTTTAGGGTCGAAGTCGGAGCCGCCTTTACCGCCGCCGATGGGTTGGCCAGTCAAGGAGTTTTTGAAGATTTGCTCGAAACCAAGGAATTTGATGATACTTGCGTTAACGGATGGATGGAAACGAAGTCCACCTTTGTAAGGTCCGATTGCGCTGTTGAATTGAACGCGGAAACCACGGTTTACTTGTACTTTTCCTTGATCATCAACCCAAGGTACACGGAAAGTGATCAATCTTTCTGGCTCTACGATTCTTTCAAGAATAGCGTTGTTACGGTATTTAGGGTTCTTCGCAAATACTGGAGTGAGGGAGTCCAGTATTTCTTTAACAGCTTGATGAAATTCGCTTTCACCTGGATTGCGTTTCTTAACTGTTTCGTATACCTCGTTTACGTACTGCTGTGCTTCTTGGAGCTCAGGGCTAGTTTGTTGTGTAATGGCCATGGTTTCTCACCTTTCTTTTTCTAATATTGTTTGTTCTATTTTTCACGACTTTCCTAACCCCTATTGTAATATCTATGTAAGATATAAACAAAACTTTATTTAGATGAACTTGATGACATTTTGAGATGAACTTAACAGCTGGTGTCAGATTATTCAGGGGTAAAATGACTCCAAGCATATAAATAAGGGGCTGACCAAAAGTAGGTTTAGTGTCAAAACTAGAAATAGCGGTGCAAGGAAGACGATCCCTGCACCGCTTGATCCTGCCGCATTCTATGACCGTATCTCATGTGTAATAGTGTCATGATGCGGAATTCCTGAAATTGCTGTAAATGTGCAGGCATTCTCTAAGGATTCTCTTCAAACTAGTCTATTCTGAAACATATTCCTGCATTTTTGCAGGCTTTTGTTCATCCTTTTATAGCTGCTTTTTAAAAAACTGCATTTTCACATGTTTTTTCTGATATCTTGCCTTACCACAGCCAACTAATGATTTATATAGAATTCCAGTGTGTGATTTCATTGACATCAAGACGGGCAGTAGGGTGTCCGGGCTTGGAGGCTTTACCAATAGCAATCAGCACAATAGGCTTTAAGGTATTTGGAATGGCAAACTCTTGTACAAATCTCTCAGTATTGTAGCCACCCATTGGTACAGTGTCATAACCCTTCGCTTTGGCTGCCAGCATGAGCTGCATCGACACAAGTCCACCATCGAGCAGGTTAATGTGGTGCAGACGTTCTGGACCCAAATTTCCGTATAACTGGTTCAGTCGTTCAACAAAACCTGCTTTTGTTTCTTTGGACATATATCCGGCGTCTACTGCTTTGCTATAGATAACCTCGGCTTGCTCGTATGATTTCAGGTCTCCAAGCACTGCAATAATGGCGGCTGCTTCAACAACCTGCTGCTGATTGTTGGCAATAGGAAGCAGCTTCTTCTTCAATTCATCCTGATCGATGACGAGAAAACGCCAAGGCTGCAAATTGGAGGATGATGGCGCAGAGGTTGCAATCTCCAATAGCTCTGTAATTTCTTCTCTTGATATTTTGACCGAAGGGTCATAAGCACGAACGGAATGTCTCACTTCCAGCACAGTATAAAAATTGTTTAAATCCAAGGTCTCTTTCACACTCATCTTCTCCAATACCTCCTAAATATTAGTATGATCAATCACATTTTATAATTATTTAGTAAGTTTATCAACTTAATATGAATTAAAAAACGTCTAATTTTTTTCGGTTGCGGTTTTATTATGTCCGAGATACGCTTGAATAGTATGAGTTTAAAAAGCCAGTGGGGAGGACAACAACCATGAGTTTGAATATTGGAATCATTGGTACAGGTTGGTTCAGCAAGGTGCATGGTGATAATTTGGCGGTACAGGAGGGCGTTTCTGTATCAGCTATTTGTGGGACTAGCCTTGTTAAAGCGGAGGGTCTTGCTTCTCGTTATGGTGCACAAGCTTTTACAAATGTGAATGATATGTTGAATGAGGTAAAGCTTGATGCTGTTTATATTTGTGTACCACCGATGTCACACGGTGAAATTGAATCTGTATTGATTGATAGAGGTGTCCCGTTTCTTGTAGAAAAACCGCTAGGTACAGACTTGGAGACCCCGGAAAGTATTTTACGAAAAATAGAACAGAAACCGCTGATTCATTCTGTGGGTTATCATTTCAGATATAAAGACTCCTCAACGCAATTGAAGGAATTGCTGAAGAGCCAGACGATCGGAATGGTATTAGGCACTTGGATGGGGGATATGCCGCAGGTGCCTTGGTGGAGGCAACAGAACGGCTCCGGCGGACAATTTATCGAGCAGACCACTCATATTGTAGATTTGCTTCGTTATACAGCAGGTGAAGTGCAAGAGGTGTATGCGGCTTATAGTAATCGTGTGGTGCACGAGCGGTTTGAAGGAGTAAGTGTTGCGGATGTTGGAACTGTAACGATGAAAATGAGCAGCGGTGCTGTGGCGACGATTTCGAATACATGTATTTTGCCTGGCGGAGTAGGAGAAGTTGGGCTGAACATATATACTGATGCCGGTATTTTAAACTGGAAGCCTGAGCAGCTAGAGGTCACCAACGCGGGAGTAAAAAGCATTTATTCGGTAACTAATGATGCTTATGTTGCTGAGACAGAAGCATTTTTACATGCCCTTCGCACAGGAGATACATCAGGAATTCATTCAAATTATGCAGATGCGATCAAAACACAACGTGTTACTACGGCAGCATTGGAATCTGCGCGGACAGGCAAGCCTGTCCGGATTTAAGAGGCATAGTAAATAAAAGAGGCGATCCCATTCAATGCAAATGGGACTGCCTCTTTGTTATTTAAAAGATAAATCATAATTTTTGAAATAAGAATGATGTTGATCGTTCGTTATTTCTACTTTCCCATCCAGAAGCCTAGTTACTGCAATCAGGGGAGCGACCAGACGATTCTGAACAATTTGGATCGGCGCTTCAAGCGTAGTGGGTTGTCCGTTTACGAGCGCTTCACTCTCTCCGACGGTTATTATAGCTTGTACATTTTCACGGGTCAGGGTTGCCGTTTTTGATGGTATGTCATAACTAAACTCAATCCCTGCCGCCATAGCGAAATCTTTTAATGGGACACGAACCTGATCTTTAGAAGTGGTTGTAATCTGCTTCATGGCTACAGGTTGTCCATCCATTGTGATCGATAACGAAAATACAGGTCCGTTCTCATTGATGACTAGGCTTTGTACCTGCTGCTCCAACAGACTGTTATTAAGATCAACATTTTCTTTAGTGACCCTGTGAGTATCTGCAGCAATCGCCTCGATGATGGACTGATTCACTCCGGCCGAGTGGTGAGACAAGTCCTTGTACAAGCTTAAATCGTAAGTAATCGAGCTATCGCTTTGGAAATCGAACACCTTCACGTTGTTAAAATTGCTGAATTGCTCAAACATGTATTTTTTCATAGCTTGCTGGTTAGAGAATCGCGCTGGATTCAGACTGTACCAGACCTGCTGTCGAACTATAGAATAAGGCGGATAGTAGAAGGTAAACTCTATTTCCGGATGAGCTTTTATCAAACTGATAATATGATCCTCAAATCGCTGCTTAACTACATCAAGCGAAGGTTCGTTCTCAGAGGTAGTCTGTTCAGCAAACCTGGCTTCCTTCCATTTGGCAAATACTTGATCCGGTCCGTATTGTGCGGAGGAGTCCCAGTTATTAAGTAAATCCAGATTACGGAAACGGGTATATTGATCTTTGGGCAGCAACAGAGTTCCGAAAGCATGTTTTACATTTGAAATGTTGAAAATATACTTGAAATCATTCCATTTGTTTCCATCGTACAGGTAAAACGGGAATGACTCCTCATCTCTTACAGAATTTTCACGCAACGAGAAATAATCCAGTCCCCAGAGTACTTTTTTGACTTGTCCGGTATTGATGGCGACGTCAGCTATCATGCGTTGCTCTTTGGCGGTTGAGCCTTCGATCGATAGCTTAAGCACGTTTCCGTCAAGACTCTCCCCAACCTTGGAAGGAACAAAATTTTCTGTCATGGAGCTGCCGATTATGATCATATCGTAAGTATAATTTTTGGCTAATCCGGGATTTTGATACCGCTGTTGCCCCGAAAATAAAGGACTGTAGGAAGCCTTCCGGTACTGCTGGAGTGGATCAACGACATATACAAATGTTCCTACGACAGAGCTGAATAGGATGACTAGAATCAGGAATTTAATTACAAAACGAATATTTTTCAAGAAGTGATCTCCCTTTCTATGATTTAGAAGGTGAAGTAAAGGAATTCGCTGACTTGATTAAAATACAGAATAGAGAACACAAACAGGAATGCAATAAATGCCGCGTATTTTAAATTAGGTACGAACCTGTTTTTCATTTCCATTGAATTGTTGGCAAAAAGGGCTACTGCTAAAGCCGCAACGATCAACAATACTTGCCCGAGCAGATCCATCGAAACATGAATCTCGCTGAAGTCAAACATCCCGCGCAACACTTTAAGCGCATCATCCCACGTTTTCGCACGGAAGAAGACCCAACTGAAATTAATGAACAGGAATGTGATGAACCAGTAGAACCGCGATGGTAGAGTGATTCCTGTTTTATTCCACAAACGCTGTATGACTTGAGCGATTCCGTGTAGCAGACCCCAGACAATAAAGGTCCAGCCTGCTCCATGCCAAATACCTCCGATTACAAAGGTGATCACCAAATTGAAATATGTACGTGAGACTCCCTTTCGATTGCCCCCAAGTGGAATATAAATGTAATCCTTCAAGAAACGACTCAAAGTCATGTGCCAACGCCGCCAGAAATCCTGTATACTGACAGCCTTATAGGGAGAATTGAAATTAATGGGCAATTTAATATTAAATAGCAGGGCGATACCGATCGCCATATCAGAGTAACCGCTGAAATCAAAATACAGCTGCAAAGTGTAAGCTAATGAGGTGATCCATGCCTCGACCAGGCCCAGACTAGTAGACATATCAAAACCTTGTGTAGCCATTGGAGCTAACGTGTCGGCGATAACTACCTTTTTAAAGAGACCGATACAGAATACAAACAATCCTCTGGCTACGTTCCCAGGAATGATAGATTTACTACGAGCCCGGTCAAACTGCGGCATCATCTCCTTATGATGCAGAATCGGACCAGCGATCAGATGAGGATAGAAGGTAACGAAGAGCACATAGTTAATGATGCTGTATTCTTTAGCTTTTCCCCGGTAAGCATCAACAAGATAGGCAATTTGCGTGAAAGTAAAGAAGCTGATTCCGAGTGGAAGTGCCAGGTTGAGCAGCGAAATCTGACTCGCGAGCAGTGAGTTTACATTTGTGATAAGGAAGTCAGCATATTTATAATATCCTAACAGGAGCACATCTCCAGTTATCGCTAGAGTAAGTAAAAGCTTGCGAGCACGGGGAGATCTCTTTTGCGCAATACTGCGTCCCATAAAATAGTTGAACATGATCGAAGCGAGAATTAGCGGCAATGACTTAATGCTCCACCAGGAATAAAAGAACAGGGAAGCGACCGCCAGCCATAGCTTTCCGGCAACAGTTGGACAAAAGCGATTTAACAAAAAATAGACTACAAATGTTATCGGCCAAAAAGCAAATATGAATTCGTAGGAGTTAAAAAGCAAAGAAAATAGCACCTCTTTATGCATTAGTATATGAATCAAATAATATGATCATATACCATGTGGAAAAATACAACAATTAAAAAATAGATAGTATTTGAAGCATTTGAGAATTGTTAACTTGATGAACACAAAAAAAGACCCCACCGAAAGGTGGAGCCCATCAAGAGAGATCTATTAAAAATTAGGAGGAACCAACATTCAATTAATGCATCAGCAGCGACAGAATCATAGGTGCTGCGCCTAATGTAAACAAGGCTGCCAGAATCATCGATATACTGGAAATCGTACCTGTCAGTGAGCTAAGCTCAAATGCTTTGGAAGTGCCGGTTCCGTGTGCACTTGTGCCAAACAGTACGCCGCGCGCCACTTCATTTTCAATATGGAACATCTTCATCACCACAGGTCCAAGCATAGCACCCATGAGGCCGGTAATAATAACGAATACAGCTGTTATATTAGGAATTCCGCCGATCACTTCCGATACATTCATAGCAATCGGTGTCGTTACGGATCTAGGAATCAAGCTGGTCACAAGCGTGATATCGAGATGCATCCATTTTGCCAGCACGGCGGAAGATAACATCGCCACTACAGAACCGGACAGTACGCTGACGAGAATTTCAACAGCATGCTTTTTGAGTACATCGTAGTATTTGTATAATGGAACAGCGAATGCGACAGTAGCAGGTTGAAGTAAATTACTCAGCCATTTGCCCCCCGAATAGTAGGTCTCATAAGGTATCTTCACCCACATAAGTACAGCGACCACAATAAGAGGTGTTATGAGCAGCGGTGATAAGTATACTTTTGGATGAACGCGGTACAGTTTTTTGGATAGACCATATATGACGAGCGTAGCTATTAAACAAATTAATCCTGCAATCATGATAGCTTCCGTTCCTTTCGTTTGGAAATTCTTGATGCGATCAGACCGGAACTGATCATTACGATGAGTGTACTACAAATAACTACAATCATAATCCGCACACCATCATGCTCGAGCATCGGGATAAATTTCATGATTCCCACAGCCGCCGGGATGAAGAACAGAAGTAGTTCAGCTAACAGCCAGTTAGCTCCATGCTCTATCCAATCAAGTTTAATTACGCCTGTTTTCAATAATGCAAATAGGACAAATATGCCAAGAATTGAGCCAGGGATCGGCAGATGGAGCCACTGTGCAATATAATTCATTGCTAGGGAGATGAAGAATATGACTCCAACCTGGAAGACTATTTTACTTAATGTTTTCATCTTTCCCATAATATAAAGGTGCTCCTTTCTGCATGTTTTCTTTGTAATTGATAATGAAAATATTACAACAATAGTTTTCATAGGTAAAATGAATATACTGAATATATAGCATTCCATTTGGCTATGGATTGAGCATCCAAGCTCTCTGATAAGAAAGGGGTTTTATCCTATGGATATTAGACAAATGCAATACCTCATTGAAGTAGCGAGGCTCAAAAGCTTCACTAAGGCTGCGGATGCCCTGTTTATTACACAGCCGACGATTAGTAAAACCATTAAGGGGATGGAGGAGGAGCTTGGGGTTGTATTGTTTGACCGAATTGGCAAGAAAATCGAATTGACCGATGCCGGAGAAATTATCGTAGGACAAGCTCAGCTTATTGTAGCTTCCTTTCAGAATTTGACCGCTGAGCTGGACGACCTGCGTAATTTGAAAAAGGGACATATTCGCATCGGCTTGCCTCCAATGGTAGGTGCAAGTTTTTTCCCGAAGGTGATCGGGGAATTTCATCAGCTCTATCCAGACATCACGATCCAGTTGTTTGAGGATGGGGCCAAAAAGGTGGAATCCGACGTGGCAAACGGGACACTTGAGGTTGGGGTTGCTGTGCTTCCGACTGTACAGGAGGGACTTAAGAGCTTTCCTTTTGTTGAAGAAAAATTGAATTTGGTTGTTCATCCGACTCATTTACTAGCAGATCGCACTGAGGTTGAACTGGCAGAGCTATCCCATGATGATTTTGTCCTGTTTCGCGAGGACTTTACACTGCATGATCGCATCATTGCTGCATGTGCCAGAGTAGGCTTTCAGCCGCATGTCATATATGAGAGCTCACAATGGGATCTAATCAGTGAAATGGTAGCTGTGGGCTTGGGGATTACCCTGCTGCCGGAAACTATTTGCCGGGAAATAACAGACAAGCGGGTTCGGATTATTCCTTTGATGAACCCCATTATTCCGTGGAAGCTGGGCATCATTTGGCGGGAGGATCGCTACTTGTCGTTCGCTACCCGAGAGTGGATACGTTTTGCCCAAAACGAACTGTCTGTTCATCATTCATAAATCAAATAGGTCTATAACGTAATTCCAATGCATATTCCCGGCAAAAGAAGAGGAAATTATAGAGAGCATTGCTACTAATTAAAATGAAGGAGAGAGCGAACCAATGAAGGTTGCCTTGATTTCAGTGATGATGGCGAGTGTTCTCTTCGCATCGGGATTGGCTCATGGAGTACAGTCAGCGGATAAAGCCTCAGCAAACCCACAAAAATCAGCGAAGTCGATTGACATTAACAGAACACCTGCGGCTGCTTCGGCCGATGCGCCCTTTCACTTTGGATTCAAAAGAAGCGTGAACGGTAAGCTTCCATCCATTAATGAGGAAGGGTTTAAAGAGATTGTTGACAAGCATGGCGCTATTTTTCTCGGTGATTCCTCGCGTAAAGATCTGTTTTTGACCTTTGATAATGGGTATGAAAATGGATACACAGCGCCAATACTGGATACGTTAAAGGCGAAGAAAGTACCGGCGATTTTCTTTATTACGGGGCATTATGTAAAGGATCAACCTGAGCTGGTTAAACGGATGGCTGCGGAGGGACATTTGGTCGGGAATCATTCATGGAGCCATCCCGATATGACGACGGTCACGGATGTGAAGATTAAGGAAGAATTAGAGAAAGTGAAGAAGGCGACGTCTCAGCTTATAGGGACGGAAATGATGACTTATTTGCGTCCGCCGCGCGGTATTTTTAGTGATCGAACGCTTCGGGTAACAAAAGAGCTCGGATACACCAACGTGTTCTGGTCTCTTGCATACAAGGATTGGGATGTGAACGACCAGAAGGGCAGCAGCTATGCCTATCAGAAGGTGGTCGCCCAGTTGCATCCCGGGGCCGTTATTCTTCTACATTCTGTATCGAAGGACAATGCAGCTGCGCTCGGCTCGATTATCGATGAAGCAAGACGGCAGGGCTACGAATTTAAAAGCTTGAATGATCTGAAAATACAGCAATAAGCTGGAGATTAAAGAGTGCTTGGGATACATTATCCCAAGTGCTCTTTTCATTTGACTTTGTATTTTTGCAGTCATATAATTAGGTTTGCTAATAAATATGTTGATTAAATATTAAACTATTTAAATAAATGGGGGCGATCGTAGTGATCTTGGGCAATGAGCATAGAGCCCATAGACTGATGAGTGCATTTAACTTGTTAAAGAAAACGGCTTGGCATAAGGCTGTGGAAGGGTATAAGCCGAGTGAGCTCAAGGTGCTTTTTTTTATTAGAAGAGGAGCCGGCAGAGATTCGCGGGGTGTTACTGTATCAGAAATCAGCAGCATGATGGGGGTGACCTCTCCGACAGTGACTCCTTTAGTTCGAAGTCTTGAGGATAACGGTCTGGTTATTCGCTATAACGATCAGGAGGATCGAAGGCTTGTTCGTGTGAAGTTAACGGAGGAAGGGGACGCTCTTACTCGGAAGTCGATAAAGCTGTACACTGACCGTTTTGAAGGATTATACGATTATTTGGGTGATGAACGAAGCGATCAGCTTGCAGATCTTCTTGAGCTTGTATTTCAGTACATGGAAGAACAAAAGAAGCAAATCAATGAATAGATAAGAAATTTGGAGATGATGGAGAAATGATGAAGCTTTTCCGATTCTTAAAGCCGTATCGTTTGTTCGTTGCCGCGGTATTGGTGCTTGTTTTTTTTCAGACGCTCTCGGAGCTTTATTTGCCGACATTGATGTCTGACATTGTGGATACCGGGGTAGTTAAGGGAGATACGCCTTACATTTGGAAAGTCGGTCTGTTTATGTTGGTCATCGCACTGCTAGGTATGGTCTGCTCCATAGCTGCAAGCTATTTCTCAGCAAAAGCGGCGTCAGGCTTCGGCAAGACACTTCGGGGCAAGGTGTTCAATCATGTGTCGAATTTCTCACTGGAGGAGTTTGATAAAGTAGGTACTGCATCGCTCATTACTCGAACAACAAACGACATTAACCAGATGCAGCAGGTGCTGATCATGATTCTGCGCATGATGGTTATGGCTCCTATGATGTGTATTGGCGGGGTCATTATGGCGGTATCCAAGGACGCTACTCTGTCCCTTGTATTAGTTGTTATTGTTCCAGTGCTGGCAGCAGCTATTTTCCTGATTGCTCGTAAGGGAATTCCACTCTTTAAGGCGATTCAGAAAAAGATAGATAGACTCAATCTGGTCATGCGCGAAGGGCTGACCGGGATTCGAGTAATTCGATCATTTAACAGAATTGATCATGAGAAGAAACGTTTTGCGGAAGCTAACCTTGATTTAACCGATACATCGATCAAAGTGAATAAAGTAATGGCATTAATGATGCCGATCATGATGCTGGTCATGAACCTGTCCTCCGTTGCAATCATTTGGTACGGGGGTCTGCGGATTGAAGGCGAGCATATGCAGGTAGGGGATCTGATGGCCTTTCTGCAATATGCTATGCAGATCATGTTCTCGCTGCTTATGGTATCGATGATGTTTGTGATGATTCCCCGTGCTTCAGCTTCTGCCGTTCGGATTAATGAAGTGCTGGATATGACCCCGGTCATAAAAGACAATGAAAATGCGGCGAAAGCCTCCAGTAATAAGAAAGGCTATGTGGAATTCCAAAATGTGACCTTCAGTTATCCGGGAGCCGAGCAGCCTGCAGTCAGGAATATTTCGTTCAGCGCCGAGCCAGGCGAGGTTACTGCGATTATTGGCGGTACTGGTTCCGGTAAATCGACGTTGATCAGCCTGATCCCTCGCTTCTATGATGTGGAGAGCGGACGGGTACTCGTTGACGGCTTCGATGTCCGCGACCTGTCGCAAGAGGACCTGCGCGGCAAAATCGGATATGTACCTCAAAAAGCAGTGCTGTTCACAGGGACGATCAATGAAAATATTCGGTACGGTAAAGAGGATGCCACAGATGAAGAAGTGCAGCATGCGGCAACTATTGCACAAGCTGCTGATTTCATCGCTGAGATGGAGGATGGTTATCAGTCGATCATCGCACAAGGCGGGAATAACGTCTCTGGCGGACAGAAGCAGCGTCTATCGATCGCTCGGGCGCTTGTCCGCGGCGCTGAAATATACATTTTTGACGACAGCTTCTCCGCGCTGGATTTCAAGACGGATGCGAAGCTTCGTGCCGCACTGAAATCGGAGACCAGGGAATCGACGGTGATTCTCGTTGCGCAGCGGGTGAGTACCGTGCTGGATGCCGATCGTATTATCGTCATGAATGAAAGTGAGATCGCTGGTATCGGTACTCATCGTGAGTTGATGGAAACCTGCGACGTATATAGAGAAATTGTGCTGTCACAATTGTCGGAGGAGGAGATCGCATGAGCCAGGCACATTCGAAGAGATCACCAGGTCGTGGCCCGGGTCATCCTGCCGGCATTCCCGGGGGGCCGCATGGAGCGGGAAGAGTGGTAGAGAAGGCGAAAGATTTCAAGGGCACTTTAAAGCGGCTCATCCAATATTTAAAACCTCATAAATACCAGCTTTTATCTGTACTTTTTATGGCCATTATAAGCACTGTGTTTAGTATTTTTAGTCCGAAGGTGATGGGGGAGGCGACAACCAAGCTTTTTGAGGGAATTGTTGCAAAAGCGAAGGGAGTTCCCGGGGCATCCATCGATTTTCAATATATTTGGCATATTATTTTGATTTTGCTGGGTCTTTATATTTTGAGCGCCGTATTTAGCTACTTCCAACAGTATTTGATGGCAGGCGTCGCTCAGAAGACGGTGTTTGATTTACGCCGCGATGTTAATGACAAGCTGAATCGGCTACCTCTTAAATATTATGATGCAAGAACCCATGGTGAAATATTGAGCCGGGTAACAAATGATGTGGACAATATCAGCTCTACCTTGCAGCAAAGCTTGACACAGTTGATTACCGCCGTGCTCACAATTATTGGCGTATTGGCTATGATGCTGTCGATTAGTCCTCTCTTGACGCTAATTGCAGTATTGACCTTGCCGGTGAGCGTGCTCGCGATTACTTCGATTGCCAAGCGTTCGCAAAAACAGTTTGTTCGTCAGCAAAAAGAGCTGGGGGCGCTAAACGGACATGTCGAGGAAATGTACACAGGTCATCAAATTGTAAAAGTATTCGGACGGGAGCAGCAATCCCTTGAACAGTTCGATGATATTAACGGCCAATTGTACGATGCCAGCTGGAGAGCGCAGTTTATTTCCGGTATCATTATGCCGATTATGAGCTTCATTGGTAACATTGGCTATGTTTTGGTTGCAGTTGTCGGTGGTATTCTGGTAACGAAAAAGAGTATCGAAATCGGGGATGTTCAGGCATTTATTCAATATGTTAGACAGTTTACCCAACCGATTACCCAGACAGCGAATATCGCGAACATCATTCAATCTACAGTAGCCTCCGCAGAACGTGTTTTTGAAATTCTCGACGAAGAGGAAGAGAAGGTTGAGGTTGCGAATCCTGTTGTGCTGACAGAGGCGAAGGGTAATGTTGCATTTGAACATGTGAAATTTGGATATGATGCCAATCAGCCGCTCATTCAGGATATGAACGTGAACGTCTCGCCAGGTCAGACCATTGCTATTGTGGGGCCGACAGGAGCAGGGAAGACAACATTAATTAATCTTCTGATGCGTTTCTATGAGGTGACGGATGGAGCCATTACCGTAGACGGCGTAAATATAACTGATATGAAACGTGGTGACTTGCGCAGTTTGTTCGGGATGGTGCTGCAGGATACATGGCTCTTTAACGGTACGATTCGGGAAAATATAGCTTATGGTCGTGATGGTGCAACAGAGGAAGAAATTGTTCGGGCTGCGAAAACTGCACACGCTGATCACTTCATTCGTACACTACCAAGCGGCTATGATACGATTCTGAACGAAGAAGCCTCTAACATTTCACAAGGTCAGAAGCAGTTGTTAACCATTGCCCGTGCGATACTGGCTGACCCTGCCATCCTCATTCTCGATGAAGCGACGAGCAGTGTTGATACGCGGACAGAGGTTCAGATTCAGCAGGCTATGAACGAACTGATGAAGGGCAGAACAAGCTTTGTTATTGCCCATCGTCTGTCTACGATTAAGGATGCTGATTTGATTCTGGTGATGAACCACGGTACGGTAATTGAGCAAGGCAACCACAAACAATTACTAGCTCAAGGCGGCTTCTACGCCGACTTATATAACAGCCAGTTCACGGCAGGTGGAGTAGCGCAGGAAGCTTAAATCTAGAGTTGAACAAGGCAAGGGATGGGATCTCTGGTGGAGATCCCTTGTTTTTTATGCCCATAAGCTGCACATTTGCATCAATTCTGCACAATGAGCAAGAGTAGATTACCTTCAATATGGAAAAGTGCAAAAAGCCTGCGAAAACGCAGGTTTTTCCCCGTGCGATGGCTAATGTGTCCAAAATTGCTGCAAAAGTACATCAATTCAGCCGAAAGTGGCTCCAAACCTGAGCTATGAGCCCTAAAGCCTGCATTTTTCAGACTGTTGAAAAAGTCATTATTTCACCAAATCACCGCGTTAATATGGTATAATATCTATATAATATATGCCAGAGAGCGGTGATTTTATGTTGTTTACAAATGATACAAACCCTCAATTAGAGTATGAACTGGTCTGCTTGGAGCAATTAGTTCCTCAAGATCATCTTTTGCGCAACATCGACAAATATATCGATTTTAATTTCATTATTGATCTGGTTAAACCTTATTACTGTGAGAACAATGGGCGTCCCTCCCTAGATCCCATCGTATTCTTTAAAATGCTACTGCTTGGTTATTTGTACGACATTCCCTCAGAGCGTAAGCTT
>NZ_FNBG01000001.1:474617-512456 GCF_900102215.1 Fontibacillus panacisegetis | reverse complement strand
ACTGTTGAATCTTTGAATCTATTCTTTCGATTTTCACTCAAAGTAGAATGATCCGGTGCTTTTTGGGTTAACCCTAATCCTAAAAACCAGCGAAAGGACAACGTATCGTTCACGGCACGTTCAAGCTTACGCTCTGAGGGAATGTCGTACAGATAGCCAAGCAGTAGCATTTTAAAGAATACGATGGGATCTAGGGAGGGACGCCCATTGTTCTCACAGTAATAAGGTTTAACCAGATCAATAATGAAATTAAAATCGATATATTTGTCGATGTTGCGCAAAAGATGATCTTGAGGAACTAATTGCTCCAAGCAGACCAGTTCATACTCTAATTGAGGGTTTGTATCATTTGTAAACAACATAAAATCACCGCTCTCTGGCATATATTATATAGATATTATACCATATTAACGCGGTGATTTGGTGAAATAATGACTTTTTCAACAGTCTGAGTACTTGCGTATCTTTTCTCAAACGTATCCACGGAAACCTCGCAATTGACAATTATTATTATGCATACCTGTCTCTTTATTGGGGTAGCGATGATCATGATGCCTGCACAGACCAATGGATTAAACCAACTGCCAAGACATTTTTATCCTGATGGAGCAGCTGTGATGAATACATTACAACAAATTGCTGGTGCCATTGGAACGGCAGTGACTGTAAGTATCATGGCCGCTGGACAAGAAAGGTACATGACTAATGCCGGTGCAACAAACCCACAAGTTCTATCTGAAGCATTAACGGTCGGTGTCCAAAATGCCTTTTTGTTTGCTTGTATAGCTTCTGCTATCGGATTAGTGGTAGCCTTTTTTATTAAGAGAGTTGAAATTAAATAATGGAGCAGCAACTGAACCGCCTATGACCGGATGTATTTAAGCTTGGGATTCTTTTGATGGAATGCTCGCCAACGATCAGTTTCCGGGGAGATTTGAGGATGGTAGGATCCTCAACTTTAATCGTTTTGGTTCGCCGATCTCTCGTACCATCGGGGCGATGCCCGACATTAATTAGAAAGAACCAAGAGTTTTCTTCACGTTTTTGCATGCTGGCCATGATATATACCTCCTTTGCCATTGAAACCAAGTAGAATTTGAGGATAGCTTCTGATACAATATTTTCATGAAGCTTGAAGGAGCGGTACTATGAATAATGAGTTAAGGGAACTGCTGCAATCAGTGATTCGTGAAGAGCTCAAGCCGGTCAATGAGCAGTTACAAGAGCTAAGAACAGTGCAGCAGGAAATGAAGCATGATATACAAGAGATTAAGGAAGATCAACATTTAATTAAACGAGCTGTTCTGGATACGAATGAACGTGTGATGAAAATGGAATCTGTCCTGGAAAATCAGCACAGAATCATCGAACTGCTCTCTACACGATCCATCCAGCAAGAGGCTGAGCTGAAAAGAATCAAGTAAATCGATCCGGTGCCTGTGCATCGGATTTTCTTTTTCTTTATCCCGCTTTAGCGCTATTCCATCCTCATACTCCTTGCGAAACTTCGAAGAATCAAAGACGAGGCGGGACACTGTGTTGAACCTTGTGGAATACATAGCTAAGCGGAGTATTGATTGAACAAGGATTAACTGAGAAGTTGGTATCCAACTCATAAAAAAAGGACAAAAACCTTCGTAACAAACCGCGCTACAAAGGCTTTTGTCCGGGCATCCCTCGCGGGACGCCCATCATGGGAGAGGAGAAACCGGACGAAGAGCTTATGGGGAAACGTAAGTCTTCTCCGCGGTTGTCTACGACATTTGGTGATGTCGATAGTTCAAGTTTTGTCCTCCACTCTCAACTTTATACATTTGTGGTGAAAAAACTTGTACGAAATCCATTTTTCAATCATTACTTGATTGTGGTACGATAGCGACAGGCCATTTTTGCTTATCGATATTTTGCAGCAATAGTAAGGATGTGAACAAGAATGAGAGTAGTGTCAGGTAGTGCTCGGGGAAGGAATTTGAAGGCAGTCCCGGGTATGGGAACCAGACCGACGACGGATAAAGTAAAAGAAGCTTTATTCAGTATGATTGGACCTTATTTTGATGGGGGCCATGTTCTGGATTTGTTTGCTGGTACAGGAGGGCTTGGTATTGAGGCGCTTAGTCGGGGAATGGATCAAGCTGTATTTGTAGATTTAGAGTACAAAAGTATCGAAGTCGTCCGAGCCAATCTCAAAACTACCAGCTTCGAGGACAAGGCAGAGGTATATAAGAACGATGCGGAGAGAGCGATTAAAGCGTTATCGAAACGCGAGAAGAAGTTTGATCTTGTGTTTCTGGATCCCCCATATAGAATGAAAAACGGGGATAAATTGATGGAGACCATGGATCAGTTGGATTTACTCAACGATGATGCAACTGTTGTGCTTGAATACGAGAGCACTTTTGTATATCCTGATGTTTTCGGCAAATTTACTGAAGTGCGGAAGGCTGAATACGGGGAGACGGCACTCTCTATTTACAAATACAATCAATAAACGAAATTGGACTAGTCTAGCGCCAATTAAGGAGGATGCAACAGAGATGGAGCTACAGCACAGGTCGCCGCGGGTTGCGGTATACCCAGGCAGTTTCGATCCGGTGACCAAAGGACATATGGATATTATTCAGCGTGCCTCAAAGCAGTTTGATATTTTGATCGTGGCAGTACTTAACAATTTGAGTAAAAACCCGCTTTTTTCAGTAGAGGAAAGAAGAGAGCTTTTGGCTTCAGCAACGAGTCATCTACCGAATGTAGAAATTGACAGTTTCCGTGATTTGTTAGTCAATTATATGGTTTACAAGCAAGCACATGTCATCGTAAGAGGTATTCGTTCAGTGACAGATTTTGAATATGAGCTGCAGCTGGCTTCTACGAATCATAAGCTTAACAGTGATGTAGAGACCATTTTTATGATGACGAATCCTAAATATTCTTACTTGAGCTCCAGTGTTGTCAAAGAGATCGCCAGCTTTCATGGGGATGTCAGCGACCTCGTTCCTGTGGAGGTTGAGGAAGCGCTCAAACAGAAATTCATCAATAAGAACAAGGCTATTGTTGGGAACGATTTCTCCAAATAAGCGAAAATCCTAGCATTCCGATAACCAGCAGTAAAAACAGCCATAGCTGTGTTTCAAGCCAAGAAGATACAAGCTGTAGATTTGGCAAAAAGCTATTAATATCATAGTATTGGGAACCGGAGCTTTCCGTTTCCCTTATAGCTGCAAATGCTGGAAGAGTACCCGGCAGCCACTCGGTGAACGGTTTCCACAGCAATAGGGTCAATACATAAGCATAGGCGCCATGAACGATGCGGTGGATCAAAAAAATTCTTCCACCAATGCCTGCAGGTCCAAGAATTGCCCTAACTTGTAAAAAGGCGCTAATGCCGCTCCAGCCCAGTGCTGCGCCGAGAAATGCAATGCATATTGCAGGAGATAGGATATCTCTTGCTATCGCAAACGTTCCTAAATGAACCTCCATCAGTCCGGCAACAAAAGAATGTGGAATGATGTTAGGTAGAGCTGTATTTATAATATGGATGATTACTGCAAAAATTAAAATAAATCCTCCCGTTGCCATTAATGTCTGCACAGCGGATGATACGGAGTCACCCAGCATTTTTCCGAAGCCTCGGGCATCTTGAAGACGTGCTCTCTCCATTTCTTTCAAGGCTGTTCTGAAACCGAATGAAGAGCTGAGAGGGTCGATCTGATCAGAAGTAACGGCTTCAGCTGATTTTGTTGGCAGAGCAGTGGATCGGTCATGGGGCGACAATAAATGAAGGGTAATCCCGGCGGCAAGTCCGGAAATCCAATGAACAATAAGCAGGACGAGAGCAAGTCTAGGATGACCGAGAAATCCTGTGCCAATAACTACTATGATTAACATAGGACTGCAGAAATGCGAGGTGCTGACGATTTTTTCTGCTTCGGCAGCAGAGATTTTTCCTTGTCTGTACAGAGCTGCTGCAGCAGAAGCGGCGGCTGGATAACCTGCGGTAATGCCAAGCGGAAGAATCCAGCCTGCGGAACCGGGTAATCCAAGAGCTTTACGGGTAAAAGGCTCAAGTAGAACGCCAACGCCGTGAGCAAATCCGCTGGCTAACATGATTTCGATTAATACTATAAAAGGGAGCAGAGCGGGGAATACGATGCGCCACCATATGGTAAGACCTTGTCCGGAAGCTTGAAAAGTTTCACCTGGTGCATAAATAATTGCAGCTACGAGTGTTACTGCGCTAATCCCGAAAATCAGGGTGGATAAGAGGCTTCTTTCCTTTCGATGCACTTGAGACATATTAATTCACCTTCTTTATTAATAATAAGAATTGATGATGAGAAGACGGCTAGTACATGCTTATGCAATGCAAGGAGTCAACAGACCAAGGTGTTAAGTCAGTTACAGGAGAGAAGGTAGCAAAAGGATGCATGAGCGTCAATCTAGATCGATATTTATTAAATCCGTCCTTTATTTCATAACACTTGCGATCTTAGTTTACGTGCTGGTATACATGCCAACGCCTTATATGATCAACAAGCCGGGTACTGCTGAAGAGGTTAAGCCCATGGTTACTATTTCAGGTGGAGATCCCGAAGAAAAGGGAACATTTATGCTTACGACGGTGTCAGTCAGCTATGCCAATATAGCGATGCTTGTCACCTCGCAGTTTAATAAACATGCAGAAGTGGTCCGCAAGGAACCTGATCGTAATGAGCAGGAGTATGAAACCCAGCAGCGCTATTACATGAACAGCTCTCAATCAAGCGCCATTATGGCTGCATATCTTAAATCAGGGATTGAGTATTCGGTTGTACCGGAATACGTGTTTGTGATTGGGCTGTCCAAGACAATTATGACTAAAGGTAATTTTCAATCCGGAGATAAAATTGTGAAATTGAATGGCCAAAGGGTGAACCGATTCGAGGATCTTGGGGCTATTTTGCAGGGGAAATCGCCTGGCGATGCAGTGTCGGTTCAGCTTGAACGTCAAGGTGAATCTATCGATCAAGAGGTGGAATTGGTTAAGATCAGTAAAGAAGGCGATGCCGTAAAGGCGGGCCTGGGAGTCAGTGTTGGGGAGGTAAGAAAAGTACAACCGAAGGAATCGGCCCATGAGGTTGAATTTTCCAATACCCGTATCGGTGGACCTTCCGCAGGTCTTATGTTCACGCTTGAAATATACAATCAGCTCACCCCGGGAGATCTTAGTAAAGGCTACCGAGTAGCTGGAACCGGAACGATGGCAGAGGATGGAACTGTAGGGCCGATCGGAGGCGTTCAGTTCAAAATTGTCGCATCCGATCGGGAGAAAGCAGAAATATTTTTTGTCCCTGAGGACAATTATAAGGATGCGAAGGCCAAAGCAGATGCAATCGGTACTAAGATGAAGCTGGTTCCTGTCAAAACTGTGGATGATGCGCTTAAATATTTAAACACACTGCCGACAAAAACGGTTGGAGAATAGCTTCTGGCTTTTAGCTTAAAGTCATTGCATATGCTAAAGCTGGATGGGTGGCTGTCGATAGTCCCTCATCAGCTCAGACGTGCTCCTGTTAGCCATTCCGTTTGCATATATGCCGGAAGCTTGAATATCCAGGCTGAGATGTGGGTGATTCAGTTCGGCAGCACGTGTTACGATTGGGAGTGAAGCGGTCTTTTTCATCCTCTTCAAGAGCTCCCTTCCCGTACTGCTAAAACCTAGTACTCGCAAATATCCTGGTCCACCTGAGAGGGCCGTTCTGAACATAGTCCCAGAGGGGCTCTGAAGCAGAACATGAAACAGCATTCGCTGTAGCTTCGTATGTGTGTATCGCTTTGTTTTGAGCTGCTGGAGCAAATGTTCTACAGTAGGCTCTTTGAGCTTCGGCAGCAATTTCTTGATGCGATGCTCCAGCCCTTCGGTCATCTCGTGATGCTCAGCCAGCTCCTCGGGCGAGCAGAGGAGCAGTCTGTGGAAGAGCGGCTGAGCGAAGCTCTCCCATGTTATTGGCCCGCGGCCCGCCGCAAATTCGCGGGCCATAATGTCCGCCGTGCTGGCCGGAAGGTACGGCACGGCGGCGGTGAGTCCGCTATGCGCAAGTAAATTGCGCACAGCGGTAGCGCTTGCGATGGCAGCATCCCTTGGTGCTGCATCGCGGTAGTCCGCGGCCAGGCGCCGCAGGGTGAGCGGCGTAATGCCGCTCCCAAGCCGCCGCAGCGCGATCATGTAGTGCAGCCCAAGACTGTTGTTGGGCTGCTCCAGCATCGCGCGCGCTGCGGCGGCGTCGAGGCCGCCGCAGCCTTCAGCGGCGCAGACGCGCGCGGCCGCCGCGGCGTAGGCGGCGGGATAGCTCGCCCCGGTGGCGAGCTCCTCCGCTACCTGCGCCTGCAGCTCGGCGCTCTCGTCCGCCAGCCGCTCTGCGAGCGGCTGCAGCACATCGAGCGCTCCTGCCTCGCTGCCGAAGCACAGGTGCGTTGTGACACCTGTAGCTTCCAGCAAAGCTACAGCGCCATAGGCGAACCACTCGGCAGGCTGTACAGCATAGGCGACAGGTAGCTCAAGTACAAGATCTACACCAACCTGCAGCGCCATCTCAGTGCGTGCCCATTTACTTACAATTGCGGGTTCTCCGCGTTGGAGAAAGTCACCGCTCATAACTGCGATTACGGCATCAGCTTGAGCCAGTTTTTTCGCTTCAGTGAAGTGATAGGCATGACCGTTATGAAACGGATTATATTCAACTATCAGACCTGCAATATTCAATGTTAACTCACCTTTTAGAGTAGATTTGTGCAATTATTATGAATATACCATAAAGGTTCACTAATCTCGCAATGGACATGCTAAAATGAACTCCAGAAGAGAATGGGACCTGTCGTAATGCTGTTGACAAAACTTACTGAAAATCGGTATAATAATCTTTGTTTGTTTGGAGTGATAATCATGATTTTAAATTTTCGTCAGGTTGCTGCATCTGATGGGCCTGTGGAATTCCATAAGGCATTGGATGTAAGCCATGTCGTCAAAGGAAGAAATGACATTACAGGAGTGGATCTCCTGCAGGTTGACCTCAAGGCGCAGCCGGTAGGGGACGAAGTTGTTACAGTTTACGGTCATCTCACGACCAAGCTGGACATGTCTTGTTCCAGATGTCTAAAGCCTTTGAATCGTAAAATCGATATTAATTTTAATGAAAGCTTCAAACAAAGCGAAGAAGCTGAGGCAGAATTGCTGGATGAAGATGAGGATCTTCAGATTGTAACTGAGGATCGGGTGGATTTGGGACCTTATGTCGAGGAATCATTCCTGCTGAGTCTTCCTTATTCCGCCGTATGCAGCGACTCTTGCAAAGGATTGTGTCCGAATTGCGGAACTGATCTTAATGTAGAGCAGTGCAGTTGCGATACGGAGGTTATTGATCCTCGATTAGCCGGGCTAAAAGATTTTTTTAAGTAAAAAAAGTGTAGTGCTTACTGTGCTTTTTTAAGATTATAGAATGTATAGGTTTTCAGTTACGCTGAACCATTCTGTAATCGCAGGGAGAACTACCGCTAAATGCGGTCTGGATTCATAGGAAGTACGTCGATAGACGTTTTTCTTATAAATTAGGAGATTCGGTACCCTTATAAAGAGGGACCTCCGTTTTTTCTACTTGAACTTTGATTATGAAAACACCGGAACCCGGGTTGACTTGAATAAGGAGGTGGGAACCATGGCAGTACCTCAACGGAGAACGTCCAAAACTCGTCGCGACAAGCGTCGTACGCATTTCAAATTGGCTGTGCCGGGCATGGTAAAATGTGAACAATGCGGAGAATTGAAGCTTGCTCACCACGTATGCAAAGTGTGCGGAACATACAAATCGAGAGAAGTAATTAGCCAATAAGCTTGATTTTTCTCAAGCATCAAGTAGTACCTCATTTATGTGGGGTGCTATTTTTTTTAACATAGGACCTTCTTACTGCTTCATGTGGTTATGAAGGTGCTTTTTGTATTATCGCTTTCTTTTTACCGAGAGATGTTTTATACTTAAGTTTAGTACCAGGTTCTAAAGTTAACTATTACAATTCATTAACGAGAAGCGTTTGAATTTATATATGTGTAAGTCTGTTTAAGTAAGTCTACATAAGGGAGGGGTATCCATAGAACGTTTGCCAAAAAGAGCCAGACAGCAGCAGCTTGTTAAAATGATCGATGAAAATCCGTTTATTACTGATCAGGAATTGCAGCGTCAGCTTAAGGTCAGCATTCAGACGATTCGTCTTGATCGGATGGAGCTCGGGATTCCCGAACTAAGAGAACGGATGAAATTAATGGCTGAGCGTTCCTATGATCAGGTTCGTTCTCTGCCGTTGCATGAGGTTATTGGGGAAATTGTCGACCTTCAGTTAGATAAAAGCGGGATATCTATTTTTGAAATTCGGGAGGAGCATGTTTTCTCGCGAACGGGAATAGCCAGAGGACACCACGTATTTGCCCAAGCGAATTCACTTGCTGTAGCAGTCATAAATGATGAGATTGCGTTGACCTTTTCTGCGGATATCCGCTTTATAAGATCGGTTCAATTAGGGGAAAAGTGTATTGCAAAAGCTTATGTGCGCCCTGTGTCCGGGAACTCGGGTAAAGCAAAGGTCGAGGTGTTTACTTATGTCGGTGAGGAAATGGTATTTCAGGGTAACTTCGTAATCTATCGCTCGGGTGGAGAAGACAATCATGAAGGAGGAAGTAAGCATGCGGATCGCCATTGATGCGATGGGTGGAGACCATGCGCCCAAAAGTACAGTAGAAGGTGCTTTGGCTGCAGCTAGGGAATGGAACGATACCCAAATTATTTTGGTGGGCGATGAGGAAGTCTTGAAGCCACTTCTTGTTGATGCACCGGCTAATTTAGTTATTCAACATGCAACCGAAGTTATTGATGCTGAGGACGAGCCTGTTAAGGCTGTACGCCGCAAAAAGGATGCTTCTATGGTCGTTGCGGGTCGTCTTGTTCGTGAAGGTAAAGCCGATGCGATGATTTCATCGGGCAACACAGGAGCCCTTATGACAACAGGCTTGCTCGTTGTTGGCCGTATGGAAGGTATTGAACGTCCTGCACTAGCTCCAATGATACCAACGGTTGACGGACGCGGCGTATTAGCACTTGACCTTGGAGCGAACATGGATGCCAAGCCTGAACATCTTGCCCAGTATGCGCTGCTAGGCAGTATTTATCGTGAGAAGGTACACGGGATAAATAAACCTCGCGTGGGCTTGCTTAACGTAGGAACAGAAGCAAAAAAAGGCAATGAGCTGACTAAGGCGGCTTACCCTCTACTTGAAGCTATGCCGATTGAATTTGTTGGTAATGTTGAAGCCCGGGACGTTCTAAGTGGAGCATGTGATGTTCTGGTATGTGACGGATTTGCCGGAAATATTTTATTGAAGTCTCTTGAAGGTACAGCAGGAACTATTTTCTCGCTTCTCAAGAAAGAATTCACAAAATCACTCAAAAATAAACTTGCAGCCGCTATTTTGATGCCTGCCCTGCGAAGCTTGAAGGGTACGCTTGATTACAAGGAGCATGGTGGTGCTCCGCTGCTCGGACTTAGTGGTCTAGTAGTGAAGGGACATGGTTCTTCGGACGGACCAGCGATTAAAAATGCGGTGCGGCAGGCTAGAACAGCTATTCAAAATCAGTTGACAGAGAGCATTTCAGCGGAAATTAGTGGGGAGAGAGTGACAGAATGATGAAATCACGTTCAGTAGGCATTATCGGAACCGGAAAATATGTGCCAGAGAAGATTTTAACGAATGCAGATCTGGAAAAAATGGTGGATACCAACGATGAATGGATCGTGAGCCGGACTGGAATCCGTGAACGCCATATCGCTTCAAGTGATCAGGCTACATCCGACTTGGCTTATGAAGCTGCGATTCGCGCGCTGGAGTCGGCTGGTCTTACTGCTGAAGATCTGGAGCTGATAATTATAGCCACAATTACACCGGATACGATGTTCCCGTCTACGGCTTGTATATTGCAAGATAAACTGGGAGCAAAAAAAGCGGCTGCATTTGATTTATCTGCTGCATGCTCCGGATTTGTATACGGGATGGCTACGGCTAACGGTTTTATTCAGACGGGTATGTATAAGAATGCGCTTGTAATTGGGGCAGATACCTTATCCCGAATTACGGATTATACGGATCGCAACACCTGCGTATTGTTTGGTGACGGTGCCGGTGCTGTTATCCTCGGCGAAGTCCCTGAAGGACGTGGATTCTTATCCTTTGACCTCGGAGCTGAAGGTGCTGGTGGAGAACTGCTGAAGCTTGAAGGTGGAGGTTCTCGTCTTCCAGCCTCAAATGAGACTGTTCAAGGCGGTAAGCATTACATTTATATGAATGGCCGTGAAGTGTTCAAATTTGCTGTTCGTGTGATGGGAACAGCTACGGAGGAAGTGCTTCGCAAAGCGGGCAAGACTAAAGAAGAAATCGATCTTTTTGTGCCGCATCAGGCTAACATACGGATTATCCAATCTGCGAGACAAAGACTATCTCTTCCGGAAGAAAAATGTGTAGTCAATGTCGATAAATACGCAAATACTTCGGCTGCATCAATACCTCTTGCTTTGGTTGAAGCTGCAGAAGATGGACGAATCAAGGAAGGCGATACGGTTCTGCTTGTCGGATTTGGCGGCGGGCTGACATGGGGAGCTTCTGTGATTGTCTGGTAATTGTTCTGCGGTGATTTCGAAGTCAGCAAACAATAAATGATTATAGCAAGTACAAGGAGTGCATAGATTAGCATGGGGAAAATAGCATTTGTATTTCCGGGACAGGGTTCGCAAAGTGTAGGAATGGGCAAAGATATATATGAAAGTCTTCCTGCTGCCCGGAGCCTGTATGAGCAAGCTGATGCAAAACTTGGTTTCTCGCTATCACGGCTTGTGTTTGAAGGTCCGGATACAGAATTGAAGCAAACAGCCAATACACAGCCTGCATTGCTTACTACAAGTATTGCACTGTATGAGGCTTTTGCTGCAAAAGGCATCTCGCCCGATTATGTAGCTGGTCATAGCCTTGGTGAATACAGCGCTCTGACTGCTGCTGGTGTACTGACATTTGAAGATGCTGTAGCTACTGTAAGAGCTCGTGGGGAATTTATGGAGCAAGCTGTGCCAGGCGGTCAAGGAGCGATGGCGGCAGTGCTTGGCGGAGAACGTGAAGCGCTGGCTGGACTTTGCGCAGATATTACGCAAGGTGGACATCTCGTAGAGCTTGCTAATGTGAATTGTCCAGGGCAAATCGTCGTTTCCGGCAGTAAGGAGGGCGTAGCTCAGATCGTGGAGCGTGTGAAGGAAATCGGAGCCAAACGTGCGATACCGCTCGAAGTCAGCGGACCGTTTCACTCGTCTCTGATGAAATCTGCAGCTGATCGCTTAGGTGACAAGCTGGCGGAACTGACTTTTAAGGATGCCCGTGTTCCGGTTGTTGCTAACGTTACGGCAAGACCGGTTCAGCAAGGTCATGAAATTTCCAGATTGCTGGTGGAGCAGGTGTATTCTCCAGTGCTATGGGCGGACAGCGTAGCTTGGCTGATATCTCAAGGAGTAGATACCTTTGTTGAGCTTGGGCCAGGCAGTGTGTTAACCGGACTGATCAAAAAAATAGACAAGAGTGTTCGTACGTTTAATGTGAACGGGCTGGAGAGTCTGGAGAAGACGGTTGAAGCACTGCGCAGCTAGCAAATTTATGATTCGAGTGCTGTCTCAATAGTTTATATTCTGGAAAGGAGTTGAAAAAATGACCAAATTGCTGGAGGGCCAAACGGCTCTCGTTACTGGGGCTTCCCGTGGTATAGGACGCAGCATTGCTTTGGCGCTGGCAGAAGCAGGTGCTAATGTGGCTGTGAATTATGCTGGTAACGAGGAGGCTGCCGCTCGTGTTGTATCCGAAATTGAAAATCTCGGTGTCAAGGCGTATGCGGTAAAGGGCCATGTCGGAAGCAGCGGGCAATTCGAAGACATGGTAAAAGGCGTCGTAGATGCTTGGGGCCGCATTGACATTCTTGTAAATAATGCAGGTATTACAAGGGACAACCTGATTTTACGTATGAAGGAACAAGAGTTTGATGATGTCATAGAGACAAATTTGAAGGGTGTATTTAATGGTATTAAAGCAGCAACACGCCCGATGATGAAACAGCGCTCTGGACGAATCATCAACATTTCTTCCGTAGTTGGCGTTCTTGGTAACGCGGGACAGGCTAACTATGTCGCTGCCAAGGCTGGAGTAATTGGCCTGACAAAATCTTCTGCACGCGAGTTGGCTTCACGCAACATTACTGTGAACTGCATTGCTCCAGGCTTTATCGAAACAGATATGACTGATACGATGCCTGAAGAAGCTCGGCAAAGCATGCTGGGCGGAATTCCGCTTGCTCGTCTTGGCCAGCCTGAAGAGATTGCCAAGGTAGTAGTTTTTCTTGCCTCAGACAGCGCGTCCTATATGACGGGACAGACGCTGCATGTAGATGGCGGGATGTATATGTGATTTACAATCTCGCTTCTATGGCATTTTACTTTTAATTCTCGTATAATACCAAAGAGGAGGTGAACCGGATGTCCGATGTATTGGATCGCGTAAAGCGCATTGTTGTGGATCGCCTCGGCGCAGATGAAGCCGAAGTGACGCTTGAAGCGTCTTTTAAAGATGATTTAGGTGCTGATTCGCTCGATGTCGTTGAACTCGTAATGGAACTTGAAGATGAATTTGATCTGGAAATTTCAGATGAAGATGCAGAGAAGATCACGACTGTTGGTGAAGTTGTAAACTACATACAATCTCATACCTAGTCGTATAAAAGTCCCGTACCTCCTAGAGCAGGCGGGACTTCTCCTCATCATCAGCAAAGAGAAGGTGTCCGTAGCGTCTAATGACCTGAAGCACCTTCTAGTTATTTTCCAGCAAAGATTATTTTACACATGAAGTCTACATGAGGTGAGTGTGTTTGAAACATAGAGTAGTGGTAACCGGCATGGGAGTCGTGACGGCACTCGGAAAAGATCTGGATACGTTCTGGAACAACATAACTAATGGTAAATCTGGTGTATCTCACATTGAATCCTTTGACGTCAGTGAATATCCGACCCAAATTGCCGCTTCGGTGAAAGATTTCAATCCCGAAGATTATATCGATCGTAAAGAAGCACGTAAAATGGACCGTTTCGTCCAATTCGCGGTTACTGCTGCATCAAGCGCACTGCGAGACAGCGGATTGAACATCGCTGAAGATACTGATCCAGAGCGGGTAGGCGTTATGATCGGCTCAGGAATCGGCGGTCTTGGTACATGGGAAGACCAACACAATATATTACTCCAAAAAGGGCCAAAACGGGTTAGCCCGTTTTTTATCCCAATGATGATTGCTAACATGGCTTCAGGCCATGTGTCCATTCTTTTTGGCGCCAAGGGACCTAACAGTACGGCAGTGACTGCGTGCGCGACCGGAACTCATTCCATCGGCGATTCTTACAAGCTGATTCAGCGTGGTGATGCTGATGTGATGATTTGCGGCGGCGCGGAAGCAACGATCCGTCCTACTGGATTAGCCGGTTTTTGTTCCATGCGGGCGATGTCTACCCGTAATGATGAACCGGAAAAGGCAAGCCGTCCTTTTGATTCTGGGCGTGACGGTTTTGTAATGGGCGAAGGCTCCGGTGTATTGATACTGGAATCTCTCGAGCATGCACAAAAACGTGGAGCTAAAATTTATGCCGAGGTTATCGGATATGGTCTAAGCGGTGACGCTCATCATATGACAGAACCAGATCCTAACGGACCTGAACGCTGTATGAAGATGGCGATTCGTGATGCTGGAATCGATCCGAATGAGATTGACTACATTAATGCTCACGGTACGTCAACCCCGGTTGGTGACCGTTCCGAGACGATTGCTATCAAGCGAGCGCTTGGAGACCACGCGTACAAAGTAGCAATCAGCTCTACGAAATCCATGACTGGCCATCTGCTAGGTGCAGCTGGTGGGGTGGAAGGGGTCATCTGCGGATTAACACTCCAAAATGGAGTTATTGCGCCAACGATCAATCTGGACAATCCTGATCCGGAATGTGACTTGGATTATGTTCCTGATGAAGCGAGACAATGTGATGTTCAAGTAGCGATGTCTAACTCCTTTGGATTTGGCGGGCACAATGCCACGATCATTCTGAAGAAATTCGAAGCATAAGAAGGGGTCAGTCTGTTGAATGGAGATCTGAAGCAGTTACAGCATAAACTTGAACTGGAATTTCACAATAAACAGTTGTTGAAACAAGCTTTTACCCATGCATCCTATGTGAATGAACATCGATTCAGTCAACATGAGGATAATGAACGTCTTGAATTTCTTGGAGACGCTGTGCTTGAGTTGACGGTATCCGAACGACTATATCACATTTTCCCGGATCGGCCTGAAGGTGAATTGACCAAGCTGCGCGCTGCAATCGTATGCGAGCCTTCCCTTGTGAAATTCGCAGAGAAGCTGGAATTCGGCAAATACGTCTTGCTAGGTAAAGGTGAGGAATTAACAGGAGGAAGAACACGTCCAGCCCTGCTTGCTGACGTGTTCGAATCCTTTATCGGTGCACTATATCTTGACCAAGGTCTGGAGGCAGTGCAGACATTTCTTCATCGGTATGTCTTTTCGCAAATTGTGATGGACGGCAAGCTCCAGTCGACCGATTTTAAAACGGAGCTGCAGGAGCTGACGCAGCATCATAATATGGGTGCGTTGGAATATCGAATTGTTGAAGAACGTGGCCCAGCTCATGAACGTGAATTCGTCTCTGAAGTATATATGGACGGACGAGCGTTGGGTCGTGGGACCGGTCGTTCAAAGAAAGAAGCTGAGCAGCAGGCTGCTGCTGCGGCACTGAACCACCTGAAACAGGACGGTATTGAATAACTGAGTATGAAGAGAAAATAAGACGAAGCAGAGGATTAACTACTTGCTTCGTCTTATTTTCTTTTTTACTGTTTCATTATGTTGCGTATTTCTTTCATGAAGGTGATCGTATCTCTGCCAGCTTGATTTCCGAGCAAAATAATGGTGAGCCCTCCACCAAGATTGCGTGAGATACCAGTAGAATATCCTGTACCGCTTCCGTTGTGAAACAATACCGCTGGTGTCTGCTCATTATCGATCATCCAGCCATAACCGTAATTTTTATAGGAATATGGAGTGAACATTTTATCAAGAGAAGATTGGTTTAGCGTTTCTTCATTATTTAGCGCCGCATCCCATTTCAGCAAATCATCAAGCGTAGAATACAGCGTGCCTGAACCGGATTGAGAATTATATTCCCCGGCTATTTTCCAAGCTCCATTTGCTGAGATGTAACCCTTGATGGTTGGGGTGGTGGCCGCAGCTTCACCGGTATGATCCATACCTAACGGTTGCAGGAAATTTTCAGATACATAGTCGCTGTAACTCATGCCAGACGCTTGCTCAATTATGGACCCCAGCAGCATATAACCGCTATTACTGTACTTGAAGTCACTTCCAGGTTTAAAAGAGAGAGGTTTATCTTTAATAGCCTCTATCGTTTGGTGCAGGGTCATTCCCTTCTCACGGGGGAAATTGGACGTAATACCGGACGTATGCGACAAAAGCATGTGAATGGTGATCTGATCTCCGTTCTCAAAACCAGGAATGTAGGATTCCAAAGAATCAGTCAGCTTCAACTTACCTTCCTCTACTAATTTCATAATAGAAGCAGCTGTAAAGGATTTTGTTAATGAAGCAATACGCGATGAACGATCTGGCCTGACTAATTTGTTCTCTTCACTGAGACCGTAACCTTTCCGCATCAATATTTCACCGTGACGAGCAATCAGAGCTAGTCCCGAATATTGCTGATTAATTAAGTAATTGTTAGCCACTTCTGCTTGTTTGGAGATTATCGTAACCGAGTCATGAGAGACATTGATGGTTTGGTGATTATTCTCCCTAGTTACAGCAACATTTGCCTTTAGTGCTTCGGCTAAAGTGCGAAGCGGTACCATGGTGGTTCCATTTTTAGATAACGATGGCGATGAAGCTTGAAGGCTAGTGTATTGATTGATCGTAAATGTCGATGTTCCAGAACGATGCAAAATGGTATCACCATTGTGATAAAGCTCAGTAGCACGTTTTTTTGTATTCCAGCTTACTTTTGCATTAAGATGCTTTGCTGCCTCCTGTAATGAAACATAGGCTGTTCCTTTATATATAAATGGTTCCTCTGTGCTCCACTGCGCGGATACCCCATCAAAAGTAACTTTGGTGACTTGATTTGTATTACCTGCATTACTAGAAGTATTGATAGTGAGAGTTGTTGACGCGGCCGCTGCTGACGCAGAAGATGCTGTAATCGTTCCCCACCCCGTACACATCCATATCAGAATTGCCGATAAAAGATAAGGGAGTAATACAAATTTTTTGTTGCAAATGTTCATCATTACACTTCCTTTAGATAGATATTACATAGAATTTTTTAAATTACATTGATGTTGAATACCTTGTTTTGTCTGCCTGTCAGACTTGTCTATCACACTAGCAAACATAGTAATAGATTTCAAGATTGCAAAGGCTGTTTCTCTCTTGTTACGCCTGTCCTATAGAGCTTCTGGTATGTTACAATAGTCGTTAGAGGTGATCGTGAACGTATGTTTTTGAAACGGATTGAATTGGCAGGTTTTAAATCTTTTGCTGATAAGACAGAAATGGAATTTGTCCGGGGAATCACTGCGGTGGTTGGGCCTAATGGCAGCGGAAAGAGTAACATTTCTGACGGGATCAGATGGGTATTAGGGGAGCAGAGCGCTAAGTCACTTCGTGGTGGTAAAATGGAAGACATTATTTTTGCCGGCAGTGATGCGCGTAAAGCGGTTAACTACGGGGAAGTGTCGCTGACTCTTGATAATAGCGATCATGCTTTACCGCTGGATTTTAGCGAAGTTACAGTAACACGTAGAGTTCACCGCAGCGGTGATAGTGAATATATGATCAACAAGCAATCCTGCAGGTTAAAGGATATTACTGAGCTGTTCATGGATACAGGGATCGGAAAAGAAGCCTATTCCATTATCGGTCAAGGGCGTATCGAGGAAATTTTGAGTACTCGTTCAGAAGACCGCAGAGGTATTTTTGAAGAGGCTTCAGGTATTGTGAAATATAAAAGCCGTAAACGTGACGCTCGTCGCAAGTTGGATGATACAGAGCAAAACTTGCTGCGTATTCACGATCTTGTTAGTGAACTTGAGGACCAGATTGGCCCGCTTAAGGATCAATCGGAGAAGGCGATTAAATATAAGGAACTTCGAGAACAACTTAAAACTAAAGAGATATCACTGTATGTCCATCAGATTGAGCAAATCCATGAAACATGGAGTGAAGCGAACGACAAGCTGACCAAGCTGCAGGATCAACAGCTTTCTTTGTCCACCGTTGTATCAGCTCATGATGCCAAGCTGGAGAACGATCGGCTTGCACTCCGTCAGGTGGAGGATCGTATCGAGGTTCTGCAGGGACAACTGCTTGAATATAGTGAAAATTTTGAGAAAAGTGAGGGCTTCGGCGAAGTACTTAAGGAACGCGCCAAGAACCTTACTCAGAATCGTGATCAGCTTGAGCAGTCATTACAGGTCAGCGAGGAGCGTTACGCTCAGCGTGCTGCTGAAATGAATGAAGTTGCTGAGAAGTTTGCGAGTGTGGAGCAGCAGCTTCAGCAACTGCGGACTGAATTGTCAGCCGAAGAAGCCAAGCTGGTTGGTGTTAATGGTGGTATTAGTCAAGCTCAGGAGGAAGGTCTTAAAGGTCAACTCCTTGATGTTATGAATCAGATGGCCCAGACACGTAATGAAATTCGTTACACTGATCAACAGAAGGAAGGCGTAGAGCGCAGAATGTCACGCTCCGAAGAGGAAGGCGTGAAATGGCGTGATGAGCTGGACCGACTAAAGGTCAAAAAGGACGAGCTTGAAGGCTTGATGAAACGATTGAGCCAAGAAATTGCGGATCTTCGTGGCAAGTACATTAATGAGAGCGAAAAATATCAATCTCTGCAAAAGCTGGTTGAAGAGAGTCAGAGCGGAATACGCAAATGGGAACAAAAGCGTGAAGGACTCGTGTCACGCCGCGATACGATGAAGGAAATGGAGGATGACTTCGACGGCTTTGTTCTTGGAGTTAAAGAGGTACTCAAGGCTTCCCGCAAATCCGTTCTTAACGGAGTCCATGGTGCGGTTGCCGAACTCATCCGTGTTCCGGAAAAATTGGAGATCGCGGTAGAGACGGCGTTAGGCGCTGCAATGCAGCATATCGTTATGGAGAATGAAGCGGTATCCCGTCAGGCGATATCCTTCTTGAAACAGCGCCAGCTTGGTAGAGCAACTTTTCTGCCGCTGGATGTTATCCGGCCACGGCAAATTTCCCCTGCTGACAAACGCCTTATGGAGGAGGCCGACGGTTTTGTTGGAATCGGAGCAGAGCTTGTCGGGTACGAACCACGCTATGCTGATATAGTAGGCAGTTTGCTTGGGAATGTCGTGTTCGCCAGTGACCTTGAACGAGCCAACAAGATGGCCGCGCGCTGTCAATATCGGTTCCGAATTGTTACGCTTGAAGGTGATGTGGTTAACGCCGGGGGTTCTATGACCGGGGGAAGTCAGCACCGGAAAAATAGCAACCTGCTGGGGCGTAAACGTCAGCTCGACCAACTCGCTACTGATATTCGCGAGAGTGAGGAAATGCTGGACAAGCTTCGCAAAGGGCTTACAGATGTTCGAGATCAGCTTAATCGTTCAGAGAAAGAACTGGATAGACTGCGTGAAGCTGGAGATGCCAAACGGACTGAAGAACAGTCTGTTGCAGGTGATCTCAAGCAGGTGGATCATGAATGGAGACATGTCTCGGAGCAATTCCAGCTGTATGGGCAAGAGAAAGGCCACTATGTTAAAGAGTTGGAAGAGCTGGACAATAACAAGAAAGCAGCTGAAGCTAAGCTCGTAGAGCTGGAGAAGGAAGAGCTGTCTATCCAGCAGTCAATTCAAGCTGCTGAATTTGCTCGCAAGGCTAATGAATCTGCGAAGGAAGAACTTCAGGACTTGTTAACCGGACTTAAGGTTCGTGAAGGCAAGCTGGATCAGGAATGTTTTTCACTTCAGGAGCAGCTGCGCCGCTCTCAAGAGGATTGCGCTATTCAGAAGCGCGAGCTGGAGCAAAATCGCAGTATACTGCAGTCTATAGTTGCTGATCTGGAGCAAAATGAGCAGCAGAGCACAAATCAGCGTGAAGAGCTTAACGACTACAAGCTGAAAAAGGAACGGGCAGGAGAGCAGCTTGAGCTTGAACGTGCCTCTCGGGTTGTTCTCGTTAAGAAGCTCGAAGAAGGCGAGAGCGAGACAAAAGAACAGCGCGTTGCTTTAAAGGCAGTAGAAGAGCAGCTTAGACAGACTGAAATTCATGCGAACCGTCTGGATGTAGAGTTGGATAATATTCTACGCAAGCTTGGAGATGACTATGAATTAAGCTACGAATTGGCTAAACAGCGTTATACTGTTCCGGAGGATGTACCTCAGACTCAAGCTGATGTCAAAGAATTAAAGCGTCAGATTACGATTCTGGGTGATGTCAATTTAGGAGCCATTGAGGAATACAATCGGGTCTCTGAGCGCTATGAGTTTTTGACGGAGCAAAAAAATGATCTGGTAGAGGCCAAAACAACGCTTTATCAAGTCATTAAAGAGATGGATGATGAAATGTCCAAACGATTCAAATCGACTTTCGATGCGATTCGCAGGGAATTCGTAATCGTATTTTCGAAATTGTTTGGAGGCGGTCGTGCAGATTTGATTCTGAACGATCCGGATAATCTGCTCGAGACAGGTATCGATGTTGTAGCTCAGCCGCCAGGCAAGAAACTGCAAAATCTTCAGCTTTTATCCGGGGGAGAACGAGCTTTGACCGCGATGGCGTTGTTGTTTGCCATTCTTCAGGTTAAGCCAGTACCATTCTGTGTGCTTGATGAGGTTGAAGCCGCGCTGGATGAAGCAAACGTCGTTCGTTTCGCGCAATATTTGCGTGAATTTTCCGAGCAAACTCAATTTATTGTCGTAACACATCGTAAAGGTACGATGGAGGAAGCCGATGTTCTTTACGGGGTAACGATGGAAGAAGGCGGCGTGTCCAAGCTTGTGTCGGTTAAGCTCGAGGATGATGAAACGGTCGAAATTGCTTAGTCTATATAGATTTGGATAGGATAATATATAAGGAGGAACGATATGAGTTTCTTTAAAAAACTAAAAGAGAGTATCGCTTCAAAAACAGAATCAGTTACTAAACAGTTCAAGGATGGGCTTGAGAAGAGCCGCAAAGGTTTTGTCGAGAAGGTCACAGAACTGATTACACGACGTAAAAAGATCGATGAGGAGTTCTTCGAGGAGCTGGAAGAAATATTGATTGGTGCGGATGTTGGTGTAAATACTGTGCTGACCCTGATCGATGATTTGCGAGCTGAAGTGAAAAAGCGCAAGATTGAAGATGCTGTGGAGCTTCAACCTGTTCTTTCAGAAAAGCTGGTTGAGCTGCTGCGTGGTGATGAAGATAACGAGCTTAAGCTCAGCGAAGACGGTATTACAGTATTCCTGTTCGTTGGAGTTAACGGAGTAGGTAAAACGACGACGATCGGAAAGCTGGCGCATTATTACAAACAGCAAGGCAAAAAGGTTATTATGGCTGCAGGGGACACGTTCCGTGCGGGTGCTATTGAACAGCTCGAAGTATGGGGACAACGTGTTGGTGTTGACGTAATTAAGCAGCAAGCAGGCTCAGATCCGGCAGCAGTTATGTTTGATGCTGTACAAGCAGCGAAGCAACGGGGGGCGGATATTTTACTCTGTGATACAGCAGGACGTCTCCAGAACAAGTCCAATCTGATGGAGGAGCTCAACAAAATTTTCCGTGTGATTCAGCGGGAAATTCCGAATGCGCCTCATGAAGTTCTGATGGTGCTTGATGCAACTACGGGTCAGAACGCTCTTAGCCAGGCAAAGCTTTTTGGAGAGAAAAGCGGTGTGACAGGCCTTGTACTGACGAAGCTTGATGGTACGGCAAAAGGTGGTATCGTTATCGCGATCCGTCAGGAGCTGAGCCTCCCGGTAAAATTGGTTGGGCTTGGAGAGAAGATGGAGGATTTGCAAAAATTCGATTCAGAACAGTTTGTCCATGGCTTGTTTGCAGGACTTATTCGTGAGGAAGAAGCTTCTTCTGAAAAAGGCTCCGAATAATACACGATTATAAAAAGATTATGCTGTGATGGTGCAGTTGGTGTAGTAACTTTTATAGGCGGTTTGTCGTAGTCTATATAAAGATTAACATCTAGGAGGTGGAAACCATGGCCAATACACATACTTATCCACGCAGAGAAGAAATAGCTAACGCAATTACGCACGGTATCGGTGCACTTCTTAGTGTGGCGGCGCTTGTGCTGCTGATCGTCTTTTCCAGCATCAAAGGTACTGCGTGGCATGTCGTCAGCTTTACGATTTACGGAGTCAGCATGCTGTTGCTCTATTTGAACTCGACATTAGTACACAGCTTTAAAGAAGGTAAAGTGAAGGACTTGTTTGAATTTTTAGACCATTCCTCCATTTACATTTTTATAGCAGGCACATATACTCCGTTCATGCTTGTAGCGATTCGCGGACCACTTGGTTGGAGCCTGTTTGGAACAGTTTGGGGGATCGCACTGCTTGGCGTTTTGTTTAAAGCATTTTTTGTTAAGCGTTTCTTATTTATGTCGACGATTTTCTATATCATTATGGGCTGGCTGATCGTTATTGCCTGGGTTCCACTTACGGCAGCTGTACCTTCTAACGGGATCGTATTGTTAGTAACTGGAGGTATTCTATACACGTTAGGTACAGTGTTCTATGTATGGCGCGCGTTCCCATACCATCATGCGATATGGCATTTGTTCGTGCTGGCGGGTAGTGTGCTGCATTTCTTTGCGATTCTGCTATATCTGTGGTAACAACAATGAATCATTTGATATTTGATTAAGAGCAATATGTAAAGCTGCTGCCTGGAACCGAGGGCGGCAGCTTTTTTTGAAATCATCTTTCCATAAAAATTTATTGAGGTGATGCTGTTATATGTCCAGCTCCTTTTTAACCAAAAAAGCTTTGGCACATTCACTGAAATCTTTGATGGAGCATACCCCTCTTAACAAAATTTCAGTGCAGCGGCTTGTAGATGATTGCGGATTAAACAGGCAGACGTTTTATTATCACTTTCAGGATATTTTTGACCTGCTGGGTTGGATTTACAGGACAGAAGCAGTTGGTAGTATTGCATCTTATCGAAGTTATAACACCTGGACTGACGGATTTTTAAAAATATTTAATTATATTGAGAGTAATAGGGCGTTTTGCTGCAATACGATGGAATCCCTCGGGAGAAATCATTTGGATACGTACCTTTATGCTGTTACAAATGATCTGATCATGGGGGTGATTCAAGAAATTTCTTCTGATATTAATGTTAGCATGGAGAATAAGCAATTCATCGTCAATTTCTATACTTTAGCATTTACCGGTTTTGTCATTCAGTGGATGAAAGAGGGGATGACTGGCGATCCAAAGGAAATGGTTCAAAAATTGAGCATTCTTGTGGAAGGAAACTTTATAAATGCTTTGCGTAAGTATGAGCAAATTTCGTCGTAGTTTGTATGTAGAGACTGCGGTTTTTTGCTGAAAAGCTAGACAATCGGCTCAAAATGACTGAAATTTATACACTCTCTCGATTTTGAATATACCTTCATAGGGTTACTTCTTATACATTAAACGAGAGGTTATGAATTTTTGGAGGCGATAATGGTGAAGCAGGAGAACGGTAAAAGCCAAGTTTATTTTGTTGGCGGGGGTATTGCATCCTTGGCAGGTGCAGCGTATCTCGTCAGAGATTGCGATTTTCCGGGACAAAACATTCACATTATTGAAGAAATGAAAATTCTCGGCGGCAGTAATGACGGAGCTGGTGATGAGGAGCATGGATACGTTATCCGTGGCGGTCGGATGCTGAATGATGAGACGTATGAGAACTTATGGGAGCTTCTAATGACCATTCCTTCGCTAGATCATCCAGATAGATCCGTTAGAGAAGAGATTACAGAATTTGATAATGCCAATCCTACTCATTCTAGTGCAAGACTAGTAAATCGTCAGGGAGAAGTCGTTGACGTTCTGTCTATGGGCTTTGATATGGCAGACAGGCTAGCAATGGGGAAATTAATCGTAACACCTGAAGAAAGGTTAGGAAAGGCGCGGATCAATGAATGGTTTGGTCCACATTTTTTCACAACGAATTTCTGGTATATGTGGGCCACAACCTTTGCCTTTCAGCCTTGGCATAGTGCGGTGGAGTTCAAAAGATATATGATTCGATTCATGCATGAATTTCCGAGAATTCAGACCTTAGAAGGGGTGACGCGTACACCTTATAATCAATATGATTCTATTATTTTGCCTCTGCATAAATATCTGGAGAGCTATGGTGTCGACTTTGCGATGAAATGTACGGTTACTGATCTGCAGTTTAAAGAAGGCGACGGCATTACAGTGACTCAAATGAATATATCGCAGGAAGGTGAAGGTTCGGTCATTCCAGTTCACGAGGGCGATCTGGTTATCGTCACCAATGGTTCTATGACTGAAAGCTCCAGCTTAGGTTCGATGACGGAAGCACCAAAGATGAATGGGAAGGGCAGCTCATGGAAGCTGTGGGATCGCATATCCGCCAAAAAAACGGGTCTTGGCAATCCGTCCTCTTTTGATGACCATGCCAATGAATCCAAATGGGAGTCCTTCACAGTTACTTTTCAGGATTCCGTGTTCTTTGATCTCATGGAGAAATTTTCACGTAATCGGGCCGGGACAGGAGCTTTGGTAACATTCAAGGATTCCAGTTGGTTGATGTCCATCGTATTGGCCTTCCAGCCGCATTTTCGTAATCAGCCTGACCATGTCAAGGTGTTTTGGGGATATGGACTGTACCCTGATAACGTTGGTGATTTTGTTAAGAAAAAAATGTGTGATTGTACTGGGGAAGAAATTATGGCTGAGCTGCTATATCATCTTCATTTCGAAGAACATAAGGATGCCATCATGGCCACGGCTAACTGCATACCATGTATGATGCCGTATATTACCTCTCAATTTATGCCCAGATTAGGCAGCGATCGACCAAAGGTAGTGCCAGAGGGCTCTACCAATCTGGCATTTATCGGACAATTCTGCGAAATTCCGGATGATGTAGTTTTCACAGAAGAATATTCCGTAAGAGCAGCAAGAATTGCAGTTTACACCTTACTTGGAATTGATAAGTCAATTGCTCCGATTAATCAATACCAATATGACGTAAGAACCTTACTAGCGGGCTTGGTGACTTCATTCCGATAATATAAGTGATGTCAGGCCATACCGAATCCACTTGTGAATGCTGTTGAGATAACGCATTCTGCTGTTGGATGCTGGTATGGCTTTTTTGAGCATTGATTAGGTCGAAGAGCAAACAGCCTGCAAAAGTGCAGGAATTATGACTCCAACTAGATGCTACTAACCCAAAAGCTGTAAAAGTGCATCAATTCCGCATTAATTTGCCTATAAATCGAGTTTTGGTTGAACAAAGCTGCACTTTTGCAGTTATGATGTGCCAAAGTGCCTTGAATAGGTTGAAAAGATGCACTTTTGCTGGAATTTCGAGCGTGCTGTCTTATATAACTTGAACAGCCTGCAAAAGTGCAGGAATTATGATTGATCTCAATTAAGTTAAATGTGCAAATGATCTGTTAAGGGAATATACTTGACATCTTATTCTACATTAGGTATGATAATGATCGTCGATGCGCTGTAAAGTGTTTTTCCTTGACGGAGGGAGTGCCCATATGAGTCAGGAGAATAGGCTTGAGAAGACGAATCGGGTCAACCTTTTGTTTGATTTCTACGAAACGTTGTTGACTGAAAAGCAGCAGACGTTTCTCAAATATTATTTTTTTGATGATTTTTCACTTGGTGAAATAGCTACAGAATTCGAAATTAGTCGTCAGGCCGTGTATGAACATATTAAGCGGGCTGAAGGGATGCTGGAAGTGTATGAGGAAAAGCTAGGACTGCTTCGGAAATATGAGATGCGGCAGGAGCTTATATCTACACTTGGTGAATTGATTGAACAGAGCGAATTATCGGCGGTACATAAAGAGACAGCAAAGCAATTGCTGCGAGAGGCCGAGCAAATATAAACGGAATAAGAAATTTGAACGGAGGTGACCGGTGAATGGCTTTTGAAGGATTGACAAACAGGCTGCAAAGTGTGTTTAGCAAGCTACGCGGTAAAGGCAAAGTTTCGGAAGATGATGTCAACGAAGCGATGCGCGAAGTGCGTCTTGCACTGTTAGAAGCGGATGTCAACTTTAAAGTGGTCAAAGAATTTATTGCCAAGGTCAAAGAAAAGGCCGTTGGCAGTGAAGTGATGGAGAGCTTTACGCCAGGTATGGTCATCATCGACATTGTTAATAAAGAATTGACTGAGCTGATGGGTGGCAGTCAAGCCAAGCTTGCCAAGAGTAATCGCCCTCCTACAGTCATTATGATGGCGGGTCTGCAAGGTGCAGGTAAGACGACAACTACAGCCAAGCTAGCAAAATTGCTGCTGAAGAGCAATCATCGGCCGCTGATGGTTGCAGGGGACATTTATCGTCCGGCTGCAATCAAGCAGCTTCAAGTACTAGGCGAGCAGATTAAAGTCCCGGTATTTACGCTGCCTGAGGGCAACAGTCCGGTTGAAATTGCACGTCAGGCCTTGCAGCATGCTAAGGATAACGGTAATGACTATTTGCTAGTCGATACAGCGGGTCGTCTTCACATTGACGAAGAGCTTATGGAGGAGCTTCGCCAAATTCATGAAGTGACCAAGCCTGATGAAGTGCTGCTCGTAGTAGATGCGATGACGGGTCAAGATGCTGTTAACGTAGCTGAGAGCTTCAATCAGCAACTCGAGCTAACAGGTGTCGTTCTCACGAAGCTTGATGGAGATACACGTGGTGGTGCTGCATTGTCGGTTAAAGCTGTAACTGGTTGTCCGATTAAATTTGCGGCACTTGGTGAGAAGATTGATGCTTTGGAGCCATTCCATCCAGAACGTATGGCTTCTCGTATCCTCGGTATGGGCGACATGCTGTCCTTGATTGAAAAGGCACAGTCCAGCATCGATGCTGAGAAAGCGAAAGAAATGGAACGTAAGATGCGTAATGCGGAATTTACGTTCGAGGATTTTCTGGAGCAAATGGAGCAGGTTAAGAAGCTTGGTCCACTGGATCAAATCATGGATATGCTACCAGGCATGGGCAAGATGAAGCAAATGAAGGACATCAAGGTTGATGAGAAGCAGATGGGCCGGGTAGAAGCTATCGTGTATTCGATGACTACTGAAGAGAAGCAGAATCCGGATCTCATCAATCACAGCCGTCGCAAAAGAATCGCTGCAGGCAGCGGTACAAGTCTCGCGGATGTGAATCGTCTGATCAAGCAATTTGATGAGATGCGTCGGATGATGAAGCAGTTCTCTGATATGATGGGGCCAAAAGGCAAGGGCAACAAAATGATGAAGCAGCTTGGTAAAGCTGGCAAAGGTATGAGATTTCCGTTCCGTTGATAGGTTCTGTCTAATGGAATGAAATATATCATTCATTTTTTGAAGGAGGTGAATTTCGTGGCAGTTCGTATTCGTTTGAAACGCATGGGTGCTCATAAAGCTCCTTTCTACCGCATCGTGGTATCGAATTCCCGTTCCCCGCGTGACGGTCGTTTTATCGAGGAAATTGGTTACTACAACCCGGTTGCTGAACCAGCAGTAGTAAACATCGATGAAGAAAAAGCATTGGCTTGGTTGCAAAACGGTGCGCAAGCATCTGATACAGTTCGCAACTTGCTTAGCAAAGCAGGCGTAATGAAGAAATTTCATGAGTCTAAGCAGCAAAAATAATTGCTGATTCGGAGGGTCTCATATGGAACAATTAGTCGGCGTTATTGCGAAGGCTCTTGTTGATCATCCGGACGATGTTCGTGTGGAGGTCGTGGAGAAAGAACACCTGATTGTATATGAACTATCTGTACATCCAGACGATGTTGGAAAAGTGATCGGCAAACAGGGGAGAATCGCCAAGGCGCTCCGCACGGTTGTAACATCAGCAGCCGTTAAGATGGATAAACGGGTTACCGTTGACATCATGTCTTAAAGATATACGAAAGGGGGTTAGGATGACTGTCCTAACCCTTTTTCGTACATGCTGAAGCCTCTTTTAAATTATTGGATTATGATTTTGCAGAACAAGGTGCTTCGTCATATTTGATGTATAACTTGATACGGGACTATAACAATTATGTGCAGTCCGATTTAGTCGATGAGATTCTCGCTAATAAATTGGACCCTGATAAGGACGCTAATGAGATCATATTCGCAATGGAAACGATAAAGAGTGACATTACCTTACTGCATCAAAAATTTAACGGGACTGAGCTGTCCCCAAAAGAACCTTCTCAACTCCAGAAGGAGTGGCGTGAGGCAGTTCGGGAAATTATAATGCGAAATAATGATTTTGTTTTATATAAAAGAATGATGATTAAATACGGATTTGATGTCGATGCTGGCGCTTAGTGAATAGTTGCGCTATTTTTAAGGAGGTTGTTATGTCAGATTCATTGTTGACAGTTGGAAAAATCGTAAATACGCATGGCATCCGCGGGGATGTGAAGGTACTGCTACATACGGATTTTCCGGAGGTAAGGTTCGCTCCCAAAAGCAGTCTTAAGATGATTCACCCGGAAAACGGAACTCAAATCGTTGTTACTGTCGCTTCGGCACGACCCTATAAAGGAATGTATATCGTTAAATTCAATGAATACAATGACATTAATGTGGTTGAGAAATACAAGGGCTATGAACTGAAGGTTGCTAAGGAAAATTCAGTGCAGCTCCCCAAAAACGAATATTACTTTCACGAAATTATCGGTTGTCGTGTAGTTAGCGACGAGGGCGAAGAGCTCGGCGTTATCGAAGAAATTTTGCGTCCAGGTGCGAATGATGTATGGGTTGTTAAGCTTCCTAATCACAAGCAATTGCTGCTTCCGGTAATTGATGATGTGGTACTGGACGTGGATGTAAGTGCCAAACTGGTTAAGGTCCATGTTATGGAAGGATTGTTGTAACGATGCGGGTTGACGTATTAACGCTTTTTCCTGAAATGTTTGACGGTGTTTTTCATAGTAGTATCCTTGGTAAAGCACAGGAAAAAGGGATTGTGTCACTAAAAGCGATTAACTTTCGTGATTATGCTGGGAACAAACATGGTACGGTAGATGATACGCCTTATGGTGGAGGCGGTGGCATGGTGCTAAAGCCAGAGCCGATCTTTCGAGCGGTTGAGGATTTACTAGGTGATGATGAAGCTTCATCTTCTGTACCAGGTGGTCACAAACCACGGATTATTCTGATGTGTCCTCAAGGAGAAACCTTTACTCAACACAAGGCAGAGGAATTGGCTCGCGAAGAGCATCTGATTTTTATTTGTGGCCATTATGAAGGATATGATGAGAGAATACGTGAGCATCTAGTAACAGATGAGCTGTCGATAGGCGATTATGTGTTAACAGGCGGAGAGATTCCGGCTATGGTAGTTATTGATAGCATAACGAGGCTGCTACCTGGAGTTCTTGGGAATGAGATGAGTGCGGTGACGGATTCATTCAGTACTGGTCTTCTGGAATACCCTCATTACACTCGTCCGGTTGAATTTCGAGGCTGGAAGGTACCTGATATTTTATTAAGCGGGCATCATGCCAATGTAGCAACTTGGCGGCGCAAGGAAGCGTTTCGTCGTACTTTGCTTCGCCGTCCTGATTTATTGGACGTGGTGGAGCTGTCGCCCCGGGATTTGAAGCTCTTACATGAAGTTAAAGCAGAATTAGTGGATTAAAAGTTAAGCATGGAATACATTTAGACGCTGGAAAGCAGAAAACTGTCCAGCGTCTTTATTGTGATTATGATTTGGGCAGGGGAACGACAAAATATTGTACTCCAATCCTAGCGAAAATATTCGTTCTCATGTCAGGAGCAAATTGTGACAGGTATAAGTAATCCGGTGTGATAATATCATCTGTTAGGTAAGCTGATCGAAAGCTGCCAGGACGGCGGTTCCGGTTTAAACCGGAAATGATTCTTTCCGCAGTTACGATACCAAACGGGTGTCCATAATAGAGATTATCATCGATCTTGATTACATTCTCTCCACGCCACTCAGGAGTTTCAGGATTAAAGTCAGGATTTTTAAAATACAGTAGGTCTCCGGGATAGGAGTTATGGATACCCGTCCTGCCAATTAGAGGCAAATGATCGTCGGGATGCCAGTCATACAAAAGTAAATCGGAGTAAAGGCTGTTAAAAACTGCCTCATTGATTGAATCGAGAACGGCCTTGTATATGACGATAAGGGTAGCGGTTGCACATTCAGTGGCGTATTTCCTGCCGTTCGTAAAAATATCCCGGATTCCCGCAGCTGGTGTAGTATCGCTTCTAATACGAAACCCACCGCTCTCGGTTAAATTCCAATAAAGCTCGTTACATTTAGCTTCTGAGAAGGTTGCGAACTGCAAGCCGCTTTGGCTTAATGCTTCTGCTGCTGCCACGGTGGATGCTCTCATTGCCATTTCGAATCGCAATTGCTGTATAGTTCCATAAGAATATGTGACCGCACTGTTGCTTTTAAGCTCAAAGATCCTTTTTTCGGCTGGAGACCATGAAGAAGTATCTATAGGTGTCTGTACATTAGATATGGTAATAATCGGAATTCACCTCCTTAGTAAAGCTTATGAAAAAAAACGTCGGAAATGAATGTAGTCGTAAAAAGAGAAAGACGACACTAAAAGGTAGATTGCTACCCTTTAGAATCGCCTTAGAAAACAATGCCTATTGTGTTAGTTTATCCAAACTGATGTCAGATCTAATTTTATTGATTTGATTGCAATAATTGTGATAATTGCGTGGTAGAAGTTACTGTAAGTCGATTTAGATCCAAAGGAGGATCACCCGGATGTACAAAGCCTGAAAGAACTGAAAAAGCCATTCGGTATCCATTTTTTTGTAAGAGGTATTTTTGAATGTCTCTTTTTTCACCAAAAGGATAGGCGAAATAAGGTGTATCTATTCCTAAGCTTTTGAATTGAGCGATATCATTTTCTATAAGCTTACGGTCAAGGGCGGATGAATATTTCACACCGCATTTTTCGAAGCCTTTTTGATGTAAATCATATGTATGACTGTGATATTCAAAAATATCGGATGAAGCCTCTAACTCGTTATAAGATAAGAAGCTTTTTTTAGCAGGGTCGAAATCGACGGTTTGCTCTTCAATTCTTGCTCCAATAATAAAAATCGCGGCTCGAAAACCGTATTTTTTTAGTATAGGATAGGCATAAATATAATTATTCTGATAACCATCATCAAAAGTAATGACTACAGTTTTGAGTGGAAGGGATATCTCGCCGTGAACGTACTTTTCCAGTTCCTCCAGACTTGCGGTATAATATCCTTGCTCATATAGGTACTTCATATTTTCCTCAAAAGCCTCTAGGTTGATCACTGATTTGTTTCCCGGTTCTTTGTTATATTCCTTTGGTGTGATGTAATGGTACATGAGTACAGGTACTTCTTCAGCCGTCCCTTTCTGAACCTTGAAGTTGTCTGGAAGCTCTATTGTTTCCGTTAATTTTCCGGGTTGAGACAATAAAAATGCTGAATCTTTAACGATGGACCAAGAGCTACAGGCTTTACGTGACAAGGTATTAGTGGGGTTTGCAACAGCCACAAAATAACTAACTATAATTAATGACAAAATGATTGAAGAAAGAATGAGTTTTTTATAACGAATCAATATAGTGCTCTCCTTAAATGTAGTATATTTTACAATTTAAACGATAATAAAATGAGAGAAGTTACATAAATATAATAATTAAAAAAATGATCTAAAGATCCTTACCATTTTCGACATTACTGATTGGAGATCTGACACTAGTTATAAGATTCACCTTGCTATGGCTTGTAAAATATGATAAAATTCTTTTTGTTGTGAATTCGGTGGTCCTCTGCGGATGATGAGGGAGAACAGGAGTTCTTCGGAAGAGGCATGAACACCTGAGTGGAAGGAGGAGTCATAGATGAATATCCTACAAGCGATTACGCAAGAACAACTTCGCAAAGATATTCCGAGTTTTCGTCCTGGTGACACTTTGAAAGTGTTCGTTAAGGTTATTGAGGGAACTCGTGAGCGTATCCAGTTGTTTGAAGGTGTTGTAATTAAACGCCGTGGTGGTGGAATCAGCGAAACTTTTACAGTTCGTAAAATTTCGAATGGTGTAGGTGTGGAAAGAACTTTCCCGCTTAATTCCCCAAAAATCGATAAAATCGAAGTGGCTCGCCGTGGTAAAGTACGTCGCGCGAAGCTGTACTATCTTCGTGAACTTCGTGGTAAAGCTGCAAGAATTAAAGAAGTGCGTCGTTAATTCGTTAACGATCAAGAGGGGGCTTGTAACCATCAAGCCCCCTTACTATTTTCTGATAATGAGTGTTTACTACATATTTCGAGGTAAAGTGAGGTCACGATCCATGGAGCATCAAGTTCAATCTGACAATCCGGGCCATTCGGGTACTCCACAGGACCCGGCCAAAAAGGGAAAAAGTGAGGCGTTTGAGTGGTTAAAGGCCATCGTGATCGCCGTTGTATTGGTAGTAGTCATTCGATGGCTTTTATTCGCGCCGTTTATTGTTGATGGTCCATCTATGCAGCCCAATTTCCATACTGGTGAGAGAATTATCGTTAACAAAATTATTTATGATATGCGCGAGCCGAAACATGGGGAAGTTGTTGTATTCCATGTACCGTCAGAGGGGCGCGATTTTATTAAGAGAGTAATCGGTGTGCCCGGGGATACCGTGAAGGTTGAAGGGGATACTGTAACGATAAATGGTCAAGTTATTAATGAACCTTATATTCAAGATGTCCTTGATGAAAAGCATAAAAATAACGAGCTGTATAATACGGAAGCAAATTTACCGAATGAGTTTGTTCCTGATGGAAAAGTACCTGAGGGATACGTGTTCGTGCTAGGTGATAACCGATCAAATAGTACAGACAGCAGACGAATCGGGTTTGTGCCTTATGGAGATATCATTGGACGCGCTGATCTTGTATTTTGGCCGATGAAGGATATCAATTTTATCAAACATTAGAAGACATCCGGTTGGGATGCCTAATCGGGAGCTAGAGGTGATAAAGTATGACAATACAATGGTTTCCCGGACATATGACCAAGGCACGTCGTCAAATTCAGGAGAAGCTTAAGCTGATTGATGTCGTGATCGAACTGGTAGATGCAAGACTGCCGCAATCCAGCAGAAATCCGATGATTGATGAAATTTTGCAGGGTAAACCACGCCTGATCGTGTTAAACAAATCGGATCTTGCTGATCCAGCGGTGACGAAGCAGTGGATCGAGTTTTTTAAAGAGGAAGGACATTTGGCTATAGCAGCTGATGCTTCCAGTGGTCATGGCATCAAAGAGATCCCTCTCCTTGCCAAGGAACTGTTAAAGGAAAAAATTGAGAAGCAATTGGCAAAAGGAATAAACCCCCGTGCTGTTCGCGCTCTTATTGTCGGGATACCGAATGTAGGTAAGTCTACACTCATTAATCGTTTGGCTGGACGAAGCATTGCAGCTACCGGTGACAGACCAGGCGTAACAAAGGGACAACAGTGGATTAAAGTAGGTACAGAGATGGAATTACTTGATACACCGGGGATTCTGTGGCCAAAGTTCGAGGATCAGAATGTTGGTTATCGCCTTGCGGTTACAGGTGCGATTCGCGAGGAGATTTTGAATATTGAGGATGTAGCCTTTTTTGGCGTAAAGTATCTAGTTAAGTATTACTGGGAGCCTTTTCAGGAACGCTTCGATTTGAAGGAGCAGCCTACAGATTTCGAAAATCCGGATGAGATTGTTGCAGTAATGGAAGCGGTTGGTCGCAAACGGGGCTGCCTGGTTAGCGGTGGCCGTGTTGATCTGGAGAAAGCTTCAGGCATACTGTTGCGTGAGCTTCGGGCGGGTAAACTAGGCAGATATTCTCTGGAGGCACCTTATTAATATCACAGTATGATATATAGATCCCTTCATTGCTCTCATGTCAAACTGACATGATGCTTGAGGGGGTTTTTATTTAATTTTGGATGCTCGAGAGTTCATATTTATTTTTCTTGAGTTTTTTTGGTTAGTGGGCTTTCTTTTTTATTAAACGACTTTCGAAATGATGTTAACATGCCGATAATATTATTGTTAACTTGGTGTTGCTTGATAAATTCTATCGTTGTAAGTAAGCTAATTAGAGGTAAGGATTACAAGGAGGCGCCATGTGTAATTTATTAAGCTATGAAAAGGAATATTGGAATCTCTCCTATCAACATATTGCGGGTATTGATGAGGTAGGAAGAGGATGTCTGTTTGGTGATGTGGTTGCGGCGGCAGTTATTTTACCGCAAGGTTTGATTATTGAAGAGGTAAATGATTCAAAAAAATTGAGTCCCAAAAAGCGCGACCTCCTCTATGACGAAATTATGAAACAGGCTATTGCAGTTGGTGTAGGGCATGTGGATGCTAAAATGATAGATCAGATTAATATTAAGCAGGCAACCCGTCTGGCTATGAAAATAGCCGTAGAGCAGCTCTCTGTTACTCCGGATTTTATGTTAGTGGATGCGGAAAAGGTGGATTTGAGTATTCCGCAGCTGGCGGTGATCAAGGGAGATGCCAATAGCCAGTCTATTGCAGCTGCCTCTATTATTGCAAAGGTAACCAGAGATCGCTTGTGCCAAGGAGAATGGAATGCTATGTATCCGGAGTATGGTATAGCAATACATAAGGGGTATGCGACGAAGATGCATCGGGAGCAGATTCAGGCATTAGGACCAACCCCAATGCATCGCAGGAGTTTTATGAGAAATTTGTTTGTTGAGGAACAAACATTGTTTTAATAGCTAGTGGGGGCTGTCCCAAAAATAGGTTTAGTGTCAAAACTAGAAATAGTGGTGCAAGGAAGTCGATCCCTGCACCGCTTGATCCCGCCACATTCCATGACCATATCTTATGTGTAATAGTGTCATGATGCGGAATTCCTGAAATTGCTGCAAATGCTGCAAATGTGCAGGCTTTCTCTCCTGCATTTTATACGAAAATAAAGAGTATGCCACAAGTAATCGTGATTAGGCTCGTGTTAAACAAAAGCATCTTGGGCTACGGTTGGCGTTTTCGACCTATCTCAGCACTTCGGTAGCAATAAAGGAAAAAAGTTCCTCTATTCTATCAGAATTCGCTCAAGATCATAAAATAAAGGAACTTAATTCCTCTATTTTGGTGCTAAACGCTGATTTTTCGCATTTTAGGGCAATTTCAGTGAGGATAAAGGAAAATACTTCCTTTATTTTCTTTAAAATCATCTCATTTACGAAAATAAAGGAGATTTTTTCCTCTACTGTGTTCGAGCTGCAATCCTCTGACCTCTCACGAATAAGCAGTTGTACTATTTCGCTAAAGCGTAATTTGGAAATTTAGAGGGTCTTATTTTCATTCTAGGTGGTGACGCTTGGCGTCATAGTTGTTTGTGCAGGTTTTCCCTGATGTCGTGCCTGTTCACTGCTAGAAGAAGCGTCCCTCAAAGTTATCTTAGATAACTTTTGGGACAGCCTCTTTCCATATAATCAATTGTAGATCGGGGGGAGAATTATGAATATCGGTCCATTACTCCGAAATATGCTTGGGGATATAAAGTCGGGAGAGCCTAAATCTCTGGAACTCAAGTCGGGTCAAGTAGTGAGAGGAACTGTATTAAGTGTGTCTGAAGACGGACAAGAGGCTGTAATTCAGGTTCAAGGAGTTAAGCTGCATGCTGCACTTGAAACGCCGTTAAAACAGGGACAAACGACGTTGCTGCAGGTACAGCCGCAGGTCGAGCAAGGTTTAATGATGCTTAAGCCGATCAATTCGCTCCCGACGACGCCATTGTCCCCTGCTTCACTGGCAAGCACATTGGAAGGATTAGGACTGGAGAATACTTCGGCAAATCGTGAACTGATTCAATTGATGCGTGAGAACGGAATCCCATTGACGAAGGATAATGTCAATCAGCTTATGGCAATGTCTTCAGCAAGGCCGGCATCGGTTCCTTTAGGAGAATGGATACAGGCTGCTGGAATTGCTATGAGCCGGGGACTTCCTATTACTGGAGAAACGGTCGCTGGTCTCCATCAAGCCATATTTGGGCCACCTCTTCACGTCCTGTTGTCCTCTTTGGAGGAACAGCTTGGTACTGTTCTGAAGCAGTTGTTAGCTAATACAGCACCTTTGAGTAACTCTGGGAACACGAATGGCAACGGAGCAACGACTCAAACTGGTAACGGGGGCAGTGCAGCTTTAAATCAAAATAGCTTGGCTTCCCAAACGGTATCGTCTCCAATGACGCAAGCAGGACAAGGTACAACAGGGGGGCAGGCTGGTCTGAATAATACATCTGTATCGCCTACGGTATTACAGAATGCAGGAACAGTTGGCGTTCCAACGGGTACACCTGCACAAGCTGGTGTTGTGCAGAACGCCAATTCAGGAGATCAAATGTTGCTGCTTAAGCTGAACCAGGTGTTGTCTGATGTGCGTTCAGCGATGTTGCAGGACGGTATGCCTGGTATAAACAACCAGGAGAATAATGTGGCAGCGGCTCGTGGGGATGTTAAGGGGACGGCCGCTGGAGTCGTAGCGGCCAGATCGAATGCTGCTGCGACCGGAGCAGCAGCGAGCGGCGGAGAGTCCGCAGGGACTCTGCCGCAGGCACAGCCGCGACCAACCCAAGTGACGGAGTCCTGGGTTGGTCGCGTGCTGAAGCTGCTCGGTGCGGAGCACGAGCAGCAGGTGCTGCGCTCGGCCGCCCCAGGCGGGCCGACGCAGGCAGCGGCGCCGCCAGCCGCAGGCACGGCGTCGCCAACAGCGCCGGGCGCGAGCGCACCGGCGCCCGGCGGTGTACCCGGCAGCGCGCCTGAGGCCGCGCCGGGAATTACGCCCGCACCACCGCGAAGCGGTGATGTTGCGGGCGTGGCCGTGCCCGGCGGCGCGGCGGGAGCCGCCGCCGGAGCGGACACGGTCATGGGCAGCAGCAATGCCCATGACACGTTAAAGGGCCTGCTGCTAAAAATAGTAGCAGCAGACGACCTGCCCGCACCACTCCAAGAGGCTGCGCGGCAACTGGTGCATCAGCTGACCGGACAACAGCTGCTGCTTAATACGGATCGAACCTCGCCATTCGCGCAGGTTACGATGTTCCTGCCTTTTATCGGCCCGGACGGCGAGCAGACAGCAGCAGTACATATCGAATCCCGTCGAGGACGCAAAGGAGAGCTGGATGCCTCCAATTGCCGCCTGTGGTTCGATCTGCAAATGAAAACCTTAGGACAGATCATGGTTGACGTACAAGTAGCGGATAATAAGGTGCTTCTAAAGTTGTACAGCGAGCAGGAGACGACAGGTTTGTTTTTGGAGTCGAGGCAGCCTGAAATCGCAGATGCTTTGGAAGCTTCAGGTTATAAGCTGTTATCCATGAAGGCAGAGTTGCTTATTCCAAATAACTCTGAGGAAGAGAGCAATAGCAACGATATAGGTATGTCACACTCTTATGCGCCAAGCACATATAAAGGAGTGGACTATCGCGTATGAGTGAGAATCAGAAAGATACTCCTCTTGCATTTAAAAAGGCAGTTGCCCTAAAATACGAGCCCTCATTGCATGAAGCTCCAGTCGTTACTGCGAAAGGCAGTGGTTTGTTAGCGGAAAGGATACTGGAGAAGGCGAAGGAAAGCGGGGTTCCTGTTCAAGAGGACGCAGCTTTGGTTGAAGTACTATCCAAACTAGATTTAGATACCCAAATTCCACCCGAGCTGTATACATTGGTAGCTGAAATACTCAGCTTTATTTATCGCTCGGACAAGCTCCTGGAAAGAGGGAAGCACAATGAGTATGAATGACGGTCTTCCCGGTGCTCAAAAGCGAGTAGATATGGATCAGCGCAAGGCACGAGGAAGCGTTGCTGAACAAATCGCTGCAGACTATTTGATTCAGCAGGGCTACAAAGTGTTAGAACGTAACTGGCGTTGCCGTTCTGGAGAAATTGATATTGTTGCTGAGACAGGTCATACCGTAGTGATTGTTGAAGTGCGCAGTCGAGGGAAGAATTCCTTTACCTTTGGATCGCCACTGGAGTCTATTACTTCACGTAAAATCAAACAAGTCAGAGACACGGCAGCTGTATATCTGCACCGCATCTCCAAGTCGAATGCCAGAATCCGGTTTGATGTCATAGGGATCATCATGAGCTCTGATGGTAATGTAGATACCCTGGATCATATCATAGATGCATTTTAATTTAATTTTTATAAGGCCAAGTTTACTCAAGAATCAACTTCGAGTAAACTTGGCCTTTTTGGGACAGGAAAATACAAATTAATTAGCATAATCCTCCTGCTTATGATCTAACTGGTGGTACTGTATAGCTTCGGCAACATGTGCAGGTGTAATCAGCTCAGAGCTTTGGAGATCTGCAATGGTTCGGGACAAGGATTAAGTGAAACAGCTAATAAAAAATATGCTGGAAAGGTGAATGAGGCTCTGGAACGGCTGATCGTAACGGCTCGTTCTTCCAGAGG
>NZ_FNBG01000001.1:0-474467 GCF_900102215.1 Fontibacillus panacisegetis | reverse complement strand
ACCTCTAATGATTCGACGGGTGACAGCTTCGGCAAAATGGAAGGAAGTCGACGAATGAGCATCGTTTTACCAGTGCCTGGAGGTCCAATCAACATTCTTATGATATACATTATCACGTAGTTGTGAGAGTTGTTTATTCAGAAACGTAAATCTATCTATTGATAGTATAAAGACTGAAGCTCTAATTCTAAATTTAGAGACACTCTTAAAAAGAGGTAAGTATAAAGATATGAACGAGCGTTATGAGGAGTTAAAGAAACAAAGGAAGAAACAGAAACGAAAAATGGGATTAAAGTGGTATTCAGTTATTAATCAAGATATAGAAGGGATAAGAGATTTAGCATTAAATAGGGAATTGTATTATGAGATTTTCTACAAAGATTTTTCGAACTATTCTCATGGAGGGAACTCTTTAAAACGGATTTCTGTTACTCATAATAAAGAGGCAGTACTACCACATATTCGTCATTTTGATGATATACCTTCTAATTCTAATATTGCAGTTGATTTAGCGATCACGTTGTTTGAAAAAATGCTTGAATTATTTAACAAAGAAGAGTTACGTGAATTTTGGGAGTGGTACAATAAAAAAATCGCAAAACCATACAAGTTACTTAGCCATGCTGAAGTAACAACAGATTATCAGGGTAAGTAAAAGCTGCTTCTCAAATTTCTTAAGATTCAATGTAGCTCATAGAAAGACCTGATGCTAGACTAAAAAGTGGACATTAAAAAAGATGACTCCTGATGAATTCAGAAGCCATCTCCTAGCTGCTTAGGACTGTTGTAACCATTTTTCAATACTGTCCATAAAGGAGGTCGCAGTTCAGTCTTTGAAGGAGAATTATAAGGATTGACATTTTGAAAAATTGAAAGTATGCTTGAATAAGATGCAGGAGTGTTACTGATTATTCAGGCGCCACCAAGTCAGAAAATAAAAGTTATTCTTAGGTGTGAAACGTAAGAAGCTTTTGTTTTAGATTTGGTTTTTTTTTCGTTCAGGAGGTGATTTCAATATTCCTAATAAAAGCCCTCAACAATAATATTGTCTTAGCTCAAGAAGAGGATGGAACGGAAAAAGTTCTGTTTGGTACAGGAATAGGTTTCAAAAAGCAGAAAGGTGATCTTATCGATGTAGATAAGATTAGTCAAGTTTTCATATCTGATTCTGCTCATTCAACAAATCGAAATATAGTTGATTTCAATCCACAGATACTTGATGTTTGTGCAAAAATTATTAATCAAGGAGAAAGCGCTTTAGAACAAAAATTTGGTGTGGGTTTACTTTTCTCTTTGGCTGACCATATTACTTTTGCTTTAAACAATACGGAGGAGAATAACAACCCGATTAAATGGGAAGTGCCTCACCTCTACTATCGTGAATATCAAGTAGGGGAGCAAGCATTGGGACTAATTAAGAAGGAAACAGGCAAAGAATTATTGCCTGAAGAAGCTTCTTTTATTGCTCTGCACTTTGTAAACGCCCAAATTGACCAGCCTAATATGAATGAAACCATTCAAATTACGAAGCTGATCAAGAATATTGTTAAAATTATTCAAACCATTTCAGGTACCATGCTAGACAAAACAACAGCTAATTATTCGCGCTTCATTACACACATCAGGTACTTTATCATTCGGCAAAAGAACCGTCAAACTGTCCAAAAAATGGACGCAGAGATTCGAGAATTAATACAAGAAAGATATATGAAAAGCTACGCTTCTGGCTTAATCATCAAAGATATGCTTCAACGTGATTTCCATTGGACTATATCAGAAGATGAGCTAATTTACTTGGTAATTCATATTGAACGAATTACAACTAAATAATGTAACAGGTGTGTTATCTATCTAGAGCATTGACCTGAACGAAGCTTTATTTCGTTCAGGTCTTTATTTTTAAAAGGAGGATTAACATGGAGAATCGTGAGTTAGCTAAAAAAATCATCTCCTTAGTAGGTGGAGGAGATAACATTTCTCAACACTGGCATTGCATCACTCGGTTAAGATTTAATTTAGTCGAAGATGAGAAAGCTAAGATTGAAGAAATCAATCAAATGGAGGGCGTAATAGGAAGCCAATTCAGCGGTGGACAGTTTCAAGTTATCATTGGAGCTAAAGTTGCAGATATATATGAAGAATTGGAGAAACAATTAATTCACAAAAACGAAAATCTTGCATTAAAAAATAAAAAGAAATTGGGATTTGTGGATACCATTTTTGATGTCATAAGTGGGATTTTCACCCCTATCTTACCTGCCATTGTTGGATCTGGCTTAATTAAAGGTATAATGGCATTATTTGTTGTTTTTGGGTGGGTTTCTACAGATAGTTCTTCATATGCCGTTTTAAATATTTTTTCAGATGCTGTTTTTTACTTCTTACCATTTTTGGTTGCTATTACAGCAGCTCGAAAATTCAATACCAAGGAATCATTAGCAGTAGTATTAGCAGCAATTTTATTGTATCCGACTATTGTAAATGGAGCTGCTGACGGATTAGGTCCAATGAATCTGTTTGGACTATCCATTCCATTAAACAGTTACACTTCATCTGTCTTACCCATCATTCTCGGCGTACTATTACTAAGTTATGTGAACAAATGGATTGACAAAATTATTCCAAAATCACTTAATATCGTCTTTAGTCCTTTGTTAACATTACTTATTACCGCTCCACTTCTTTTGGCTTTTATTGCTCCAATAGGTAACTTCTTAGGAAAATACCTTGAAGTAATATTTACAGCTATGTTTGACACGGCTGGTCCTATTGCAGGTTTGCTGATGGGCGGATTAATGCCGATTATAGTAATAACAGGGATGCATTATGCATTTTTCCCAAGTACTTTTGCAAGTCTACAAAAATTAGGATATGATATCATGTTACTTCCAATGAATTTAGTAGCAAATATTTCTCAAGCTGCTGCAGTACTAGGTGTCCTAATAAAAAGTAAAAAATCTACAACAAAATCATTGGCTTTTTCCACATTAATTCCTGCTTTCTTTGGCATTACTGAACCCGCTATTTATGGGGTAACCTTGAGGTTAAAAAAACCGTTCTATGCCTCTGTCATTGGTGGTGCAGCAGGTGGTGCAGTTTTCGGGTCACTTGCAGTTAAAACGACTGCATTTTCAATCCCTGGAATCACTGCGTTACCTACTTATATCATAAGTAATTCGAATAATTTCACGTATGCATTAATTGGCTGTATTGTTAGTTTTATTGTTTCACTGTCTATGACTTTGATTTTAGGATTTGAAGAAGAAGATTCTAAAACAATTAAAGACAATCCAGACAAAACACAGGCTACGACATTAATACCCACAGAAACAAAGGAGGTATTACCAAAACAACCAGCAGAGATCTATTCACCGTTAGAAGGAGACATTAGAGATGTATCTTCTGTTTCAGATGCAACTTTCTCTAAGCAAAAAATGGGTAAAGGCGTTGCGATCTTCCCAATCGAAGGTATCGTATATGCACCATTTAATGGTACCATTTCGACAATGACACGCACGAATCATGCATTAGGACTGACTTCTGATGATGGGGTTGAATTATTGATTCATGTAGGCATTGACACAGTTAAACTGAAAGGAAGTTGTTTCGAAGCTCTTGTTTCAGAAAACGAAAAGATTAAAACAGGACAACCTATTCTGAAATTTGACCTTAAAGAAATTGAAAATAGAGGGTTTGACGTTACTACCATGGTTATTGTCACAAATAGCTTTGAATATTTGGATGTTATTACAACCGAGGAGCAACGTGTAGAGCCGGCAACTTCAAAATTAATGATGTGTGTTCAATAAGTTTAATATAATTGGAAAGGATGAATGTTATGAAAGCAAATCAAGGTTTTAAACCGGAATTTTTATGGGGTGGAGCTACAGCGGCCAATCAAATTGAAGGAGCCTATTTAGATGGTGGTAAAGGACTGTCCACTTCCGATTTCGCAGCCTACAAAGATCCGTATGCAAAGGGAAAAGTAAACAATTTCACTTTTGACGTTACTTCACATGAATTGCAAGAATATACGAATAATTCAGAAAAATACTTGTTCCCAAAACGATGGGGTATTGATTTCTATAATAGATACAAAGAAGATATCGCTTTGTTTGCAGAGATGGGATTCAAATGTTTTCGTTTGTCCATTTCATGGGCAAGAATCTTCCCAACTGGATTAGAGCAGGAACCAAATGAAGAAGGATTGAGCTTTTACGACGCCGTTTTTGATGAATGTGCAAAGTACGGAATTGAACCTCTCGTTACAATGTCACATTATGAAATGCCTATCGAACTAACAAAAAAATACAATGGATGGGTAAGCAGAAAATTAATACATTTATTTGAAAAATATGCACGATGTATTCTTGAAAGATATAAAAATAAAGTAAATTACTGGATTACTTTCAATGAAATGAATATGAATTTGAACAGTTTATATACGGGTGCTGGTGTGTTGGAAGATCTTGTTGATGATTCACTACAAGCAGCATATCAAGCATCTCATAACCAATTTTTAGCGAGTGCATTAGCTGTAAAAGCAGCAAAAGAAATTAATCCGCAAATTCAAATCGGTTGTATGATTAATCAAATTGAAGCTTATGCCCACACTTGTAAACCTGAGGATCAACTTCAGGCAGTGAAGTCCAATCAACTAAATATGTTCTATCCTGATGTACAAGCACGTGGATATTATCCGACTTACATTTTTAATTATTTCGAAGAGAATAATATCCAAATTGAATTCAAACCAGAAGATGAGCTCATTCTAAAAGAAGGCATCGTTGATTTTGTAGCTATTAGCTATTACATGTCTCATGTCGCTGAAGCAAGAGAAGATGCTTCTAAATTGGCAGGTACATTCGATAGCCCAATCAAAAACGAATTCCTGGAGTTGTCACAGTGGGATTGGCCGATTGATCCAATTGGGTTGAGAATCTCTTTAATTAAACTGTATGATCGTTTCCAAAAACCATTGTTTGTCTGCGAGAACGGATTAGGGGCGAAGGATGTTCTTACTAAAGAGAAGAAAGTCCATGACGATTATCGGATTGATTACTTAAGCAAGCATATTCAACAAATGAAAGAAGCTGTCAAGGAAGGCGTCGATTTGATGGGCTACACGCCGTGGGGATGTATTGACTTAATTAGCTGCGGAACCTCACAAATGAGTAAACGATACGGCTTTATCTATATCGATCAAAATGATGAAGGAAACGGCTCACTAGAGAGAATACGAAAAGATTCTTTTTACTGGTACAAAGATGTCATTGCAAGTAATGGAAATACTTTGTAAGTAAAACGAAAGCACCTTCAAGAGTTCAAATCATTTTATCAAAATGGTTTGAACTTGAAGGTTTTTTTGTAAGGCAGATTGTCGAGCCAAGTACGACAGTTCTTCCGTGAAAGATTCGTGAGCGGTCCTCCAACCCTAACATTTTCGAGGTCTGTCGTTAATTAGATCCAGTGAATCTGCAAGTTCTTTATCCTCTGCTTGAGCGAAATCCGTGCCTTTGGGATGGAACTCTCGTAGTAAACCGTTGGAATAATATTATGCATACCTGCTGCGGCAATCGTAAGTGCCCGCTTAATATGTCTCTGTCCAAAAACATCGCGATAGTCCTCTTGAGTTTTTTGTTGGGGATATTGATGATCAGGTTCTAGTAATTTTATCTTTTTGAGGGACGGATGTTCTGACTGCTTGTGAGGGAAGGTGGTCGATGATTGATGATACTCCAGAGACTTTAAATTGATTTGTAACGGCTTTTCTACCAATTCCTCTTGTTCGGGTGATTTTGAAGTCAGATCGCCTAAATGCCTAAGACTGTACACCTTGATTCCATCGAGCAGTGCTGCTTCCTCAGCGTTGTCTGCCGAGACTAATACCGCATGAAAACCATGACGAAGCGCCAAATCTACCATGGATAAGACGCCGGGCACAGGACGAACTGTACCATCCAGAGATAGCTCACCGATAATGAGTAAATGATCATTCTCCGGTAAAGTAACCTGTCCGCTCGCTGTAAGTAGACCAAGTGCAATAGCGAGATCAAAGGCACTTCCTTCCTTGCGGAGGTCAGCGGGAGCCAAATTAATGGTCACTCTTTGCAGCGGAAAGGAAAATCCGCAATTTTTAATAGCCGCTCTTACCCGTTCTACTGCTTCACGTACAGCCGAATCAGGCAAGCCTACCACAGTTGTTTGGGGGATACCGTTGGCCAGATCCACCTCTACCTCAATTAAAATGCCATCAATACCATAAATACAAGCGCTATACAATTTTCCGTACAAAACAAAAACACCCCTTTCCTAGTTCACACGACCTAATAACTGTAAGGCCGCTGAGGAAAAAAGGTGCTTCCAAATTTTCCTATTAGTTAAAAACGATAAAAAATTTGAAATTTAAATTGTTAATTTCCATCGTAGTTAATGGAAAATGTAACGGTAGAAGGCCGAAATAATCTTATAAGAGCATCTAATGACGCTATCCATTTTAATACCAGAAAAAATAAGGACAATTGCGTAAGTATTATTTTCTTAAGAAAATAATTTTTCTTATTAGAGAAACAATCCCCCATGTTATTAATGCTAGGATAACAACTGCAATAATAAAATTAGGCCAAACAATACCCAAAATAGTCATCTCCTTGGAGTTATTTCATCACAATTTAAAGTGTTCTATTTTCATTCTAGGTAGTGATGCTTTGGCTTGTCTCCTGACCATTTCTACGTCATAATTGACGTTCATGCTCCAGTTTGATGCAACGTTAGTGATTGAATCAACATAAATCTTCCTGTTTTCGATCCAAATGGCGATATTGAATAGCTTCTGCAACGTGTGCAGGTGTTATCAGTTCGGAGCTTTGAAGATCAGCAATAGTTCTGGATAGCTTGATTATACGGTCATAGGCTCTCATGCTTAGTCCTAGCGTTTCGAAGGATGTGTTTAGCATTAGTTCAGCCTCAGGACTGATTAGGGCAAATTTATGCAATGCAGTCCCCGAGAGCTCGCTGTTGCGAGTATAGTTGCAGCCTTGAAAACGGTGGAGCTGAATTTGCACAGCCCTCTCTACATCCTCCCTCATTTCCTCTGACGATAATGGTTTGAGATCATTTTGCATGTTTGACGGACGAGGAACTTCAACATGCATATCAATACGGTCCAGCAGTGGCCCGGAAATTCGTTCACGATACTGGGCAATCCGAAATTGATTACAAGTACATCTGCGAGAAAGATTAGGGTCAGCTCCGTAATATCCGCACGGACAAGGATTAAGTGAAACAGCTAATAAAAAATATGCTGGAAAGGTGAATGAGGCTCTGGAACGGCTGATCGTAACGGCTCGTTCTTCCAGAGGCTGTCGGAGCACTTCAAGGACATTACGGGAAAACTCTGGCAGCTCGTCAAGGAAAAGAACGCCATGATGAGCAAGGCTAACTTCTCCCGGTTTCGGAATGCCTCCGCCTCCAATGAGTCCAGCCCCGGAGATGGAGTGATGGGGAGAACGGAAGGGACGATTAATCATAAGTCTGGGTTTACTCTGATTAAACTTGCCGGCAGAGCTATATATTTTAGTAACCTCTAATGATTCGACGGGTGACAGCTTCGGCAAAATGGAAGGAAGTCGACGAATGAGCATCGTTTTACCAGTGCCTGGAGGTCCAATCAACATAATATTATGCATACCGGCAGCGGCAATCGTCAGCGCTCGTTTAACATGTCTCTGTCCAAACACATCACGATAGTCCTCTGAAGTCTTTTCTTGGAGTTGCTGATAATTTGGCTCGTGTAGTTTTACCTTTTTTTCATATTCATCTTCTGGGATCTGAATGGAATGAGACGATGGTTGATGATATTCCAGTGATTTTAAAATGATATGAACCGGGTTGTCCCTCGAAGGATCTTGTTCCAGTGAGGTTGAAGACAGATCACTTAAGTGCTTCAGACTGTACACCTTGATTCCGTCGAGCAGTGCCGCTTCTTCTGCGTTGTCTGCTGGGACTAATACCGCATGAAAGCCATGCCTAAGCGCCAAGTCCACCATAGATAAAACTCCGGGCACAGGTCGTACTGTACCGTCTAGGGAAAGCTCCCCGATGACGAGTACATGTTCATTCTCCGATAAAATAACCTGACCACTAGCTGTAAGCAGTCCAAGTGCAATAGCGAGATCAAAGGCACTTCCTTCCTTGCGGAGGTCTGCAGGAGCCAGGTTAATGGTCACTCTTTGCATCGGAAAGGAATACCCGCAATTTTTAATTGCTGCGCGTACCCGTTCTACTGCTTCACGTACAGCCGAGTCGGGCAAGCCTACCACAGTAGTCTGGGGGATTCCGTTGGCGAGGTCTACTTCTACTTCTATCAAAATACCATCAATACCATAAATACATGCGCTATACAATTTTCCGTACAAAAAAAGCACCCCTTTATTGGTTCATATGACCTAATAACTAGAAGGCCACAGAGGAAAAAAGGTGCTTCCAAATTTTCCTATTCATCATCTTTGTTCGTATATTAGGAGTTTATCTAGAAAAAGTCAACCCGTTAGCAACAAAAAAATTCACATTTCGCAAATTAGCCTGAGAATTAGAGAAAGGGTCCATGATTGATCTCGAAATGATATCTGTATAGAAACATTAAAATTCTGAAAATCGACAAATAACGCTAAAAATACGGAATTGTATAGGGTTTTTTGAACATCAACTATTTCCATAGAAATATTAATATTTGCTAAATTGAGCTGCAATTCATCTAAAAATGAGATCGAAATGATATAAAAAAGTTGTGTATAAATCATGAACTTTTTAAGGTAAGCGTTTTAAAAACATGTTACAATGATTTGGGTTTTACTAAATTGCACTACCTCTAATACCGCCTGTTGATAGGAGGATCTCAAGCATGAATATCCATGAATATCAAGGAAAAGAAGTCCTGAAGCAGTACGGGGTCAACGTACCCAAGGGACAAGTCGCGTTTACAGTGGAGGAAGCTGTTGAAGCGGCAGTAGCGTTAGGAAGTCCGGTCGTAGTAGTCAAGGCCCAGATTCATGCTGGTGGCCGGGGAAAAGCCGGCGGAGTTAAAGTGGCAAAAAGTTTGGATGAGGTTCGGACTTACGCCAGTGAAATTCTCGGTAAGGTACTGGTAACGCACCAAACTGGACCGGAAGGCAAAGAAGTGAAGCGCCTCCTGATCGAGCAGGGCTGCGATATTAAGAAAGAGTATTATGTCGGCGTTGTTGTAGACCGGGCTACCGGACGGGTCGTCATGATGGCTTCCGAAGAGGGAGGAACCGAAATAGAAGAGGTTGCTGCCGCCACACCGGAGAAGATATTCAAGGAAATTATAGATCCTGCTGTTGGATTGCAGCCCTATCAGGCTCGTCGATTGGCCTATGCGATTTCGATACCTAATGAATTAGTAAATAAAACAGTTCAATTTATGACTGCCTTGTATACAGCCTTCGTAGATAAAGATTGCTCAATTGCAGAGATTAATCCTCTGGTTGTTACAGGGGATGGTGATGTTATGGCGCTTGATGCGAAGCTTAACTTCGATTCAAATGCTATTTTCCGCCATAAAGAAATTGCCGCTCTGCGTGATTTGGAGGAAGAGGACGAGAAGGAAATTGAAGCGTCCAAATTTGATCTTAGCTACATCGCACTTGATGGAAATATCGGGTGTATGGTAAATGGTGCAGGTCTTGCGATGGCAACGATGGACATCATTAAATACTATGGCGGCGATCCTGCCAACTTCCTTGATGTAGGTGGCGGTGCAACTGCTGAGAAGGTAACCGAAGCGTTCAAAATTATTTTGTCTGATGCCAAGGTAAAAGGGATTTTTGTTAATATTTTCGGCGGCATTATGAAGTGTGACGTTATCGCTTCCGGGATTGTAGAAGCAGCTAAGCAAGTGGAGCTGGATCGCCCGCTGGTTGTTCGTCTTGAAGGTACTAATGTAGAGCTCGGCAAGAGTATACTCACTGACTCGGGTCTAGCGATTGTATCTGCAGATTCCATGGCCGATGGCGCCAAGAAAATAGTTGCACTCGTATCATAAAATTACCTTTTTACCATCAAGGAGGCTTGAAGTATGAGTATTTTGGTTGATAAAAATACAAAGGTCATTACCCAGGGTATAACAGGGAAAACGGCTCTGTTCCATGCCAAAGGAGCTCTGGATTACGGGACGCAAATGGTTGGCGGGACATCCCCGGGAAAAGGCGGAACGACAGTAGGTATCTCACTTGAGAACGGTAATACGGTTAGCTTGCCGGTTTTTAATACAGTAAGAGAAGCTAAGGACGCTACTGGTGCCACAGCTAGTGTGATTTACGTTCCCCCAGCATTTGCAGCGGATTCTATCCTTGAAGCTGTAGAGGCAGAGCTGGAGCTTGTCATTTGCATCACTGAGGGAATTCCTGTGCTTGATATGGTAAAAGTGAAACGCTACATGGAAGGTAAAAATACAGTACTGATCGGCCCGAACTGTCCCGGTGTAATTACTCCAGGAGAGTGTAAAATCGGTATTATGCCGGGATATATTCATTTACCTGGACATGTGGGTGTCGTATCACGTAGCGGTACTCTGACATACGAAGCTGTTCATCAGCTCACCACGCGTGGTATCGGTCAATCATCAGCTGTCGGTATCGGCGGCGACCCGGTAAAGGGCTCTGAATTTATTGATATTTTGCGTCGCTTTAATGAGGATGAGAACACTCACGCTGTTATTATGATCGGTGAAATTGGTGGGACCGCGGAAGAAGAAGCTGCTGAATGGATTCAGCAGAACATGAAGAAGCCAGTGGTTGGCTTCATTGGCGGAGTTACAGCTCCTCCAGGTAAACGTATGGGCCATGCCGGCGCTATTATTTCAGGTGGCAAGGGTACCGCCAAGGAGAAGATCGCTAAGTTGGAAGAATGCGGAATCAGGGTTGCGCCAACTCCTTCGGAGATGGGGTCAACTTTGGTGACGGTTCTTGAAGAGCAGGGAATTCTGAATCTTTGCACGACACATTAATCGAGTTTTGTTATAATATTCCAAAAGGTAAGCAACCTTTCTGTCTAATGACGGAAGGGTTGCTTTTTTTGTACATAAATGTAGGAGGTAGTATAGTGGAAAAGAAATGGATATTAGCAGGATTGCATGGATGCGATGGGATCGGATGGCGTACGTTAGCGAATATTTTGTCAAGGGATGAAGAATGGGAGCATGCTATTCACTTTAGTCCTGCTGATTGGGTAGAGCGGGGGCTGACTCCAGAAAAATCTTTACAAATGAGCCAGCACTTCAATTCGGATTATATTGATAAAAGGATGCAGTTGCTTCATGATCAGGGCATTCAACTTGTAACGTATCTTGATGAGTCGTATCCTATATTAATGAAGGAAACCGCCCGAGCTCCGTGGGTAATCTATGCAAAAGGTGATACAAGTCTGTTATCTACCCTATCCGTTGCAATGGTAGGTACCCGGGTTCCAACGGCATATGGCCGCAAAATTGGCAGTTGGCTGGTAGAAGAATTATGCTCTAGAGGAATTACGATCGTTAGCGGGTTAGCGCGCGGGATAGATGGAGTATGCCATGAATCCGCTCTTCGTTGTGGAGGCTCTACAATAGCAGTACTAGGGACAGCAATCGATATTCCTTATCCATCCGAGCATACGTCTCTATATTATGATATAGCGGAAAGAGGCTTGATTATTTCTGAATATCCGATAGGCATGAAGGGACATCCGGGATTATTCCCTCAACGAAATCGTATTATAGCAGGTATCACTAGAGGGACTGTTGTCGTGGAAGCAGATGCACGGAGCGGCTCACTGATTACCGCAGATTTGGCCCTGGAGAGTGACCGTGACGTATTTGCTGTACCAGGTCCAATTACATCTCCAAAGAGTCGCGGTACTCTGAATTTGCTTAAACAAGGGGCAAAAATAGTGACCGAACCACAAGATATTTTAGAAGAATATGAAAACTTGTTGACCAAGAGAAAAGATGTACCTGCTCCGAAAACTCAACATAATTTGTTGACAGATGTGGAGCAGCGCATATACCATATGTTGGAGCAGGGGATCACTGGATTTGATGATCTCTTGACGCAATCGGGATGGGATTTTGGACTTTTACATTCAGTTCTGTTATCTTTAATCATGAAAAAAACGGTAGTCCAACTACCCGGTTCAGTATTTAAAATTATATAGTCCATTTCTATCTCTGGGCTGGCTTGATTATATGACTATATAGAGTTAATACATCGTTAGTCTGGATTTGTATAATATTTGACTACAATTAATTTAGTTCTGCAATGTTTGAAGGGAGGATGAACCTGTGGCGGATTCACTGGTCATCGTAGAATCGCCTGCCAAGGCGAAAACGATCGGCAAATACTTAGGTAGTAAATTCATCGTGAAGGCCTCAATGGGCCATATTCGCGATTTGCCCAAGAGCCAAATCGGGGTGGAAGTTGAGAATGACTTCAATCCAAAGTATATTACAATCCGTGGAAAGGGTTCGGTTTTAAAGGAATTGAAGGACGCCAGTAAAAAGGTAAAAAACATTTATCTGGCGGCTGACCCCGATCGCGAAGGAGAAGCGATTGCTTGGCATTTGGCCCATGTGCTTGATTTAGACGAGACACAAAGCTGTCGCGTTGTATTTAATGAAATTACGAAGCAGGCAGTAAAGGATGCTTTTAAGCAGCCGCGCAAAATTAATATGGATTTGGTGAATGCTCAGCAAGCCAGACGTATACTGGATCGTCTTGTTGGTTATAAAATCAGTCCGTTATTATGGAAGAAGGTTAAGAAGGGTCTGTCAGCTGGACGCGTTCAGTCTGTAGCTGTAAAGATCATTCAGGACCGTGAGAATGAAATCTCGGCCTTTGTCCCAGAAGAATACTGGAGCATTACTGCTAGATTGAAGATTGGGGACACTGGTTTTGAATCTAAGTTCTACAAGTTCCAAGGCGAGAAGCTTGAGCTTAGCAACGAAGAACAGGTACAGAATATTCTGAAGGCGATTAAAGGCAGCAAATTCAAGGTAGCGGATGTGAAGGAGAAGGAACGTCTTCGTCATCCGGCAGCACCTTTTACTACGAGCTCCCTTCAACAGGAGGCGGCCCGTAAGCTGAATTTCCGCGCCGCCAAGACGATGTCGGTTGCGCAACAGCTCTATGAAGGTGTGGATCTTGGCAAAGAGGGCACAGTTGGTTTAATTACGTATATGCGTACGGATTCGACGCGGATCGCTGCGTCAGCTCAAGAGGAAGCTAAGGAATACATCATTGATAAGTATGGGGATGCCTATACACCCGAAACACCAAGACAATACTCCAAAAAATCTGCTGGAGCACAGGATGCGCATGAAGCAATACGTCCTACATCGGCTCTGCGTGATCCTGAGTCAGTTAAATCGTTTATGTCTCGTGATCAGTTCAGACTATATAAGCTGGTATGGGAACGCTTTATGGCAAGCCAGATGTCGTCTGCGGTATTGGACACCTTATCCGTAGATATCGCGGCTGGTGACGCTATTTTCCGTGCAGTAGGATCAAAGATACGTTTTCCTGGGTTCATGAAGGTATATGTAGAAGGCAATGATGACGGTACAACTGATGATGATAAGTATTTGCCTCCTCTTCATGCCGGAGATATCCTTAAAACGGAAGAGATCGATCCGAAGCAGCATTTTACACAACCGCCTCCAAGATATACAGAAGCTAGGCTTGTTAAGACATTAGAGGAGCTTGGGATTGGTCGTCCAAGCACTTATGCACCAACTCTGGAGACCATTCAGAAACGTGGATACGTAGCGATTGAAGAAAAGAAATTTATGCCGACAGAGCTCGGGGAGCTTGTCATCGAGCAAATGGAACAGTTTTTTCCGGAAATCCTGGATGTTGAGTTCACAGCCCATATGGAAGGTGATCTTGACCACGTAGAAGAAGGTACTGAGGATTGGGTTCGTGTATTGGGTCAATTTTATGAGTCCTTTGAAAAACGTCTTGAAGTTGCTGAAGAGGAAATGAAGGAAATTGAAATTGAAGACGAAGTATCCGATGAAATTTGTGAAAAATGCGGGAAACCGCTCGTATACAAGTTGGGTCGTTTTGGTAAGTTCTTGGCGTGCTCCGGTTTTCCGGATTGCCGGAATACTAAACCGATCATTAAGGACATCGGCGTAACCTGTCCTAAGTGTAAGGAAGGGCATGTCGTGGAACGTCGCAGTAAGAAAGGCAGAATTTTCTACGGCTGTGATCGTTATCCTGAATGTGATTTTGTATCCTGGGATAGACCATCTCCTAAACCGTGTCCGAAATGCTCGTCTCTCCTTGTTGAGAAGCGTAACAAGCAGGGAGTTAAGCTTCAATGTACGTCCTGTGATTATGTGGAGCAGGTCGAAGATCAAGACGACGAGGCAGCAGAATAAACATCATTGTAATACTCATCATAGAAGGAGAGTTTGGAGGGATAATCTTTGACAGATGTAAATAAAGTTACAGTGATCGGGGCAGGTCTTGCTGGCAGCGAAGCTGCCTGGCAGATCGCAAGCCGCGGTGTACCGGTTAAATTGTATGAAATGCGGCCCGTCGTGAAGACTCCTGCTCACCATACGGATAAATTTGCGGAGCTAGTGTGTAGTAATTCACTACGGTCTAATGGTTTGACAAATGCAGTGGGTGTATTAAAAGAGGAAATGAGAATACTTAATTCACTCGTTCTTGGTGCAGCAGATCGGAATGCAGTTCCCGCAGGGGGAGCTCTTGCTGTGGATCGTGACGGATTCTCCGGTGAAATTACCAGTACGCTCCATGATCATCCATTGATTGAGGTCGCAAACGAAGAGATCCGTGAAATTCCCCAAGAAGGAATTGTAGTAATAGCGACGGGGCCGTTAACTTCTCCTGCTCTCTCTGAGCAGATCCAAAAGCTGACGGGTGAAGATTATTTCTATTTCTATGACGCTGCTGCGCCGATTGTTGAGAAAGAATCGATTGATATGAGTAAAGTATATCTTGCTTCGCGTTATGATAAGGGAGAGGCGGCGTATCTTAACTGTCCAATGACAGAGCAGGAATTTGATGCTTTCTATGATGCGCTTATTTCTGCTGAGGTCGCTCAGCTCAAAGAGTTCGAGAAGGAAGTGTATTTTGAAGGCTGCATGCCTATCGAGATTATGATGCGTCGTGGCAAGCAAACCGCGCTGTTTGGACCTATGAAGCCGGTTGGTCTTATGAACCCTCATACCGGAACCTTGCCTCATGCGGTTGTGCAGCTTAGACAGGATAATGCCGCAGGCACCCTTTATAATTTAGTGGGCTTCCAGACTCATTTGAAGTGGGGCGAGCAAAAACGTGTCTTTTCGATGATTCCAGGTCTGGAGAATGCGGAGTTTGTTCGATTTGGCGTTATGCACCGCAACACATTTATTAATTCACCGAAGCTGCTTCAACCAACGTATCAACTGAAGGCCCGACCTACGCTCTTTTTTGCCGGTCAAATGACAGGTGTGGAAGGATACGTTGAATCGGCTGCTTCAGGCCTTATTGCCGGAATTAACGCTGCACGTGCTGCTGCTGGACAAGAAGGAATTGTATTCCCAGAGGATACGACTCTTGGAAGTATGGCAAGGTATATTACGACTGCTGATTTTGAACATTTTCAACCGATGAATGCCAACTTTGGGTTGTTCCCCAAACTTGATACCCGTTATCGCAAAAAGGCAGAGAAAAACGAAGCTTTGGCACATCGTGCTCTTGATAGCTTAAAGTCCTTTATTACAGCTTCGAATGTGTTGTGAGAATTAAACATAACATAGTAAAGGAATAACAGAGGAAGGAAGCGGTATTATGTTACCTACTTTTCACGCTACCACAATTTGTGCTGTTCGTCATAATGGAAAAGGCGCAATCGCGGGTGATGGTCAAGTAACCTTTGGTGAGAGCGTTGTAATGAAACAAACAGCAAAGAAGGTTCGTAGATTGTACCGAGGACAAGTACTCGCAGGCTTTGCGGGCTCGGTCGCTGACGCGATTACACTGTTTGAGAAATTCGAGGGTAAACTGGAAGAACATCACGGCAATCTGCAGAGAGCTGCTGTGGAGCTAGCTACAGATTGGCGACAGGATCGGGTGCTTCGCAAACTGGAGGCCCTGATGATCGTTATGGATAAGAGCGGTATGCTGCTTATTTCCGGTGGTGGAGAGATTATAGAGCCTGACGATGATGTACTTGCAATCGGTTCAGGTGGAAATTTTGCTTTGTCAGCTGCTCGTGCACTCAAACGCCATGCTGCCGGGTTGGAAGCGAAGGATATCGTAAGGGAATCGTTGCAGGTTGCTTCGGAAATATGCGTATACACGAACAGCAACATCATTGTTGAAGAACTGTGATTGGAGGGACGTTTCATGACAAACCGGAATTTTACGCCGAGACAAATCGTAGCTGAGCTGGATAAATACATCGTAGGTCAAAAACAGGCGAAGAAGTCCGTGGCTGTAGCATTGCGTAATCGCTACCGTCGCAGTCTTCTTAACGAAGATGTTCGGGATGAAATTGTACCAAAAAATATTTTGATGATTGGACCAACAGGTGTAGGTAAAACGGAAATTGCACGTCGCCTTGCCAAACTAGTTGGAGCCCCCTTTATAAAGGTTGAGGCTACTAAATTTACTGAAGTTGGCTATGTGGGTAGAGACGTTGAATCCATGGTCAGAGATCTTATCGAGATTGCTATTCGTACTGTAAAGCTTGAACGTACGGAGCAAGTGAAGGATAAAGCAGAGGAATTGGCAAATGAAAGGTTAGTTCAAATTCTTGTTCCATCTACCAACAAGAATAAGTCCGGACGTAATCCTTTTGAAATGCTGTTTGGCAATCAAAATTCGGGCTCTGCATCGTCCGAGCAGGACGATAAGGACGAAGATACTAACTTGACCGAGAAACGCCGTCAGGTACGCTTCAAGCTGCTCGCAGGGCAAATGGAGAATGACATCATAGAAGTCGAGGTTGAAGATAACGCACCGAATATGATGGATATGTTTGCAGGTCAAGGCAATGATCAGCTAGGTATGAATATGCAAGAGATGTTTGGCAATTTGCTTCCACGTCGGACTAAGAAAAGAAAATTAACGGTCAAGGAAGCGCGTAAAGTGCTGACTCAGGAAGAAGCAGCTAAACTGATTGATCAGGATGAATTGACACAAGAGGCTATAGCTCGTGCTGAGCAATCAGGCATTATTTTCATAGATGAAATTGACAAGGTTGCAAGTAAGGGTCAAGGCTCGGGACCGGATGTGTCCAGAGAAGGAGTGCAAAGGGATATTTTACCTATTGTCGAAGGATCGACTATAATGACAAAGTATGGGCCAGTGAAGACTGATTACATTTTGTTTATTGCTGCAGGAGCTTTTCATATTGCCAAGCCTTCTGATTTGATCCCTGAGCTGCAAGGACGTTTCCCTATTCGGGTAGAGCTGGACAGCTTGACTCTTGATGATTTTGTATCGATTCTCACGGAACCTAAAAATGCTCTTACCAAACAATATACTGAATTACTTCGCACTGAGGAGATAGAAATCGAGTTTTCACCAGAGGCAATCAGAGAAATTGCACGCATTGCCGCAAGCGTGAACACAAATACGGAAAACATTGGTGCAAGAAGATTGCACACGATTTTGGAAAAGCTGTTAGAGGACCTTTCTTTTGAGGCACCAGAATTATCCTTGGAAAAAATGACTATTACACCAGAATACGTCCAAGATAAGCTTGGAGACATCTCCAGAGATCGAGATCTTAGCCAGTATATTTTATAATCGTATAGACACTGTTGTGTAATATGAATGTAAAAGGCCATAAGTCCCAGTTGGATCGGGACCTTGGCCTTTTTTCGTTGTTTTTTCATGAAAAATTAGTAAAATCACCTTCTACTTTGTCGATCATTCCCGAAAATCTTCAAAAAATTTCAAAAAGTGCAAATAAAATCGATATTATGTTCAAAGATAGTGCTTTTTTCTTATTGTAATAATACTGAAACTCCGTGAAACTTAGGATATACGACATTAAAATGTTTTAATGCATTTTTAGGACATTTGAAAGACTATGAAATACGCATTTAGTGTCGAAAAAAAGAGGAATTAGTTAGTTGAATGTTGAATAGTACGTACTTATGGAAAAAAACTGTGATATCAAGGGGGCAGGTAAATGCAGTTGTTAAATGGTACCGGGTTTACAAGACTCGAAACCGCGCTTCAAGCAGCAAATATACGGCAGGGTGTTCTTGCCAATAACATAGCCAACGAGGACACCCCCTATTTCAAAAGATCCAGTGTATCTTTTGAAAGTTTGCTGCAGAGTGAAATGGATGGAAGTAAACCTACATTACGGGGGCGACGGACGGACACTAGGCATTTTGTAATAGGTCCTTCATCGGGTGTTCCTGAGCCGGTAGTAACTACCGATCAAACTACCGCCATGAACAATAACCTTAACAATGTGGATATTGATAGCGAAATGACAAGACTTGCGGAGAATCAGCTTCGCTACAATTCTTACATAGAGCAAATCAACTACCAAATTAAAATGAAACGTACAGCAGTAGAAAGGGGATAACGAAACTTGAGTATTAGTAATAGTTTTAGCATTAGCTCTTCAGCACTGACTGCTCAACGATTAAGAATGGACATCGTATCTTCAAATATTGCCAATGCACAGACAACAAGAGCAAAGGTAGTCAACGGAGAGGCGGTACCCTATCGTCGTAAGATGGTTGTAATGGCTCCGAACACCCAAAGTTTTGGAGACACACTAAGTTCTGCTCTGGGAAATGCTTCAAAAGCACAGGGCGTTAAGATTACTCAAATCAAGGAAGATTCAGCTCCGTTCAAACCAGTTTATAATCCGACTCATCCTGATGCAGACAGTGAAGGTTATGTATACATGCCAAACGTTGATGTTTTAAAGGAAATGGTAGACATGATTTCGGCTACCCGCTCCTATGAAGCCAACGTAACGGTCCTAAATGCAAGCAAAGCTATGATAACTAAAGCGTTACAAATAGGCAAATAGTCTTATATACCGAGGTTAGGGGTGTTGATATTTGATTCAAAGCATGAACTTTAACAATATAAATGCAGTAACTGGAATCCAAGCTCCAACTAAGCCGAATTCACCAACTCCGGCAGAAGCAATCAAGGATTTCGGTTCGTACTTAACGGAAGCGTTGAATGGAGTAGCAGCTCAAGAAAAAAACGTTGAGAAAATGAACGAACTATTTCAACTTGGTGAAGTAAATGCAGACCAGGTGATGATCGCTTCGGAGCAGGCTTTGTTAAGTTTGCAGTTGACTACGCAAGTAAGAAATAAAGTGATAGAAGCTTATCAGGAAATAATGCGTACGCAAATTTAATAAATCTAGCAAGCTTCGGATGAGGTGACATTGTGAATGAGAGAATTGCTCAGTATCGGCAGCGAGGATCCGAATACTGGAACCGTTTCAGTAAAAAACAAAAAACATTATTGTTATCAACAATAGGAATTGTCCTAGTAGCTATCATTCTATTAACGATTCAGTTCTCCAAAACAGAGTATGAAGTTGCCTTCACCAATCTGGATTCTACAGATGCAGCAGGGATCATCAACTACCTGGAATCAGGAGGCACCCCTTACAAGCTAGGAGCAGACGGCAAGAGCATTTCAGTTCCCAGTAAGGATACAGCTCGAGTCAAAGTGGATGTCGGTTCCCAAGGTATCGTACAGAATGGTTCCATTGGATGGGATTCTTTCAATGAGAGCTCTTCATTGATCGGGATGACAGATAATGAATTTAATGTAAAGTACAAAAGCGCTCTAAACGGTGAAATCGAACAACTGCTGAAAAAGATGCAAGGAATCAGCGATGCTAAAGTTCTGATTAATCTTCCACCTGAAAACGTATTTGCAAGTATTAATGAGCAGGAGAAAGCTTCCGCTTCAGTAGTTGTAACATTTAAATCCGGATATCGCCCAAGTCAAGATGCAATCGATGGGTATTTTAATTTAGTTAAGACTTCTGTGCCTAACTTGCCGATAGAGAACATTTCGTTATCATCCAGCGATGATACAGTCTTGTTACCTTCTGGACAAGGTGGACAAACTGGTTCTCTTACAACAGCAGTTCAAGAAAATATGGCGCTACAGAAAAAATTTGAAAGTGATGTTCGCCAAAGTGTAAAGCAGTTCCTGTCCAAGTTGATGGGTCCTGATAAAATTGAAGTGCTCGTTGCTTCAAAATTAAATTTCGATCAGATTAGTCAGAAAGATAGTCTGGTTACTCCTGTTGACACTGAGAACATGAAGGGCATTGAGATCAGTGCTCAGAAAATTCAGAAAAGCTATACTGGTCAAGGAACCGATAGCGGAGTCGCTGGTACAGGTTCTACTGATGTTGCGAACTACCCGGCAGACTCACCAGGAACAACTTCTTCTTCAGAAGAGTCATCATCGACAATCAACTATGAAGTTAACCGAATTACGAAGGATATCGTAGCGAGTCCATATGTTATAAAAGATTTAACCATTAATGTTGCAGTTGAACCACCTGCAGGACAAGAAAGTTTGGATCAAACGACTGAAACGGCGATAGAGAACATTTTAAAAAATATTGTGGGATCATACTTAGCTGATTCAGGTACTACTTATACAGACGATGATTTGCAAAGGAAAGTTTCAGTCTTCTCGCAATCGTTCCATAATTCAGAGGAACAATCTACTGGTTTGAGTCTTTCAAATCCGTGGGTGTGGGGAGTTGGAGCTGCGGCATTGCTCGCAATTGCAGGTATCGTATTTCTCCTTATTCGTCGTAAACGCGCCGATGGGGCAGAAGAAGAGGAAATCCCGCTGCCGCTCACTCCGGAATTTCCGTCCATCAACTTGGATAGTGTTCCAAGTGAAAACCAAGTGCGCAAACAGCTTGAGACGCTGGCCAAGAAGAAGCCGGATGAATTCGTCAACCTGCTTCGCACATGGCTTGCTGACGAATAGAGGTGAACGCATTGTCAAAGACAACAAATCAGGTTTTGAGCGGAAAACAAAAAGCAGCAATATTGTTAATAACTTTGGGGCCGGAAGTTTCAGCCCAAATTTTCAAGCATTTGCGTGATGAAGAGATTGAACAGCTCACGCTTGAGATTGCTAACGTTCGAAAAGTCGACAGTGCTGAGAAAGAAATGATTATGGCTGAATTTCATCAGATCTGTCTGGCTCAGGAATATATTACTCAGGGTGGTATCGCTTATGCGAAAGAGATTCTGGAGAAAGCGCTTGGTCAGTCCAAGGCATTTGATATTATCAATCGTCTGACTGCAACACTCCAAGTGAGACCTTTCGATTTTGCGAGAAAAGCAGAACCGAACCAGATTCTCAACTTTATTCAGAACGAGAACGCTCAGACGATTGCACTGGTATTGTCCTACTTGCAATTCGAACAGGCAGCTGTAATTCTATCTTCGCTTCCTCAAGAGAAACAAGCAGAGGTTGCAAGAAGAATAGCTGTTATGGACAGTACTTCGCCAGAAGTTATTGCTCAAGTGGAGCGAGTTCTGGAGCAAAAGTTGTCTGCTACAGTTACTCAAGATTATACAAGTGCTGGTGGTATCGAATCGATCGTTCAAATTTTGAATGGTGTAGACCGCGGTACAGAACGAACTATTTTGGATTCCCTGGAAATTCAGGATCCAGAGTTGGCAGAAGAAATCAAGAAGCGTATGTTCGTCTTCGAAGATATTGTCAACATCGACAACCGTTCGATTCAACGGATTATCCGCGACATCGAGAATGCAGATCTACAGCTGGCTCTCAAGGTGGCAAGCGAAGAAGTGCGGGAGGCTGTATTCCGCAATATGTCCAAACGGATGGCGGATACTTTCAAGGAAGAAATGGAATATATGGGGCCTGTACGGCTTCGTGACGTCGAAGAAGCACAAACTCGCATCGTAGCGACAATCCGTAGATTGGAAGAAGCTGGTGAGATAATTATTGCCCGCGGCGGAGGAGATGACATCATTGTCTAATTTGATCAAGGTGTCCCAGTACGTTCCGTTGGATGTTCTTAAACAGCTCAATGTAGCTAAAACATATCAGACTCAGGAAGAGCTGCAAGTTGATGAAGTGGTTTCCGAGGTTCGCCCTAGCGGCCCGTCTCATGAGGATGTGGTCGCTGAGGAGACCAGGAAGCAAATGCTGGCAGACGCGAAGGAATTCGCTGAAGAACAGGTTAGAGCAGCTTCAGAAGAAGCGGAACAATTGTTAGCAGACGCCAGAGCACAAATTGAGGCTTGGTGGAATGAACGCAGACAACAGGATGAACATTTGATAGAAGCTGTCAAATCGGAAGGTTTTAGTCAAGGATTTGAAGAGGGAAAAATTGAGGCACAAAATACACTTCAAAGCAAGATTGAAGAAATGATGAGTGAAGCAAGCTCAGTATTGCAGCAAGCTTACACGGAGAAAGAACGCATTATTCAAGAGGCTGAACCGTTTCTGGTTGAACTTAGCTGTGCTATCGCTGAGAAGGTTATCGACAAGCAGCTTGATCTGGAACCGGAATATACGATTGAACTGATTAAGAAAAGCCTGTCTCGAAAGCGCGAGCAAGGGGTTCTGACATTGTGCATTGCACCTTCGAATTTTGCATTTGTGCAGGCAGCAAGAGAGGAATTGAGTCTTGTTATTGACTCTCAGGCGGAGCTGCAAATTCTTCCAGATCCGAGTGTTCAAGATAAAGGTTGTGTGATTCGATCCTCATTTGGAAGCGTGGACGCCAGAATCGATACGCAGCTTGTTGAAATCAAAAAGGCACTGCTGCGAATTACTCAGCAGACCGAAGAACGGGGACTAAGCAATGACGATAATTGATGCAAGACGATATATCGATCATCTGTCTCAGTTAGACCCGGTTCGCATAAATGGTAAAGTGACTCAGGTTATCGGACTGATGGTCGAATCGGAAGGTCCGGATGCTAGCATAGGCGATGTTTGCTACATTTATCCTTCCAAATCATCACAACCGCTTCAAGCTGAGGTCGTCGGATTTCGTGACAACAAGGTACTCTTAATGCCGCTAGGTGAGCTTCAGTCCATTGGACCAGGCTGTGATGTAGTCGGTACTGGCAAACCATTAACGGTTCAAGTAGGTTCAGAGTTGCTCGGCAAAGTGCTGGATGGATTAGGACAACCTCTAGATGGTTCGGTTCTTCCTTCTCGGATGGGACATTATTCAACGTATAACAAGCCCTCGAATCCGCTGAACAGACCGCGTGTTGTACAACCTATTAGCATTGGTGTTCGAGCAATTGACGGCTTACTGACGATTGGTAAGGGACAACGGGTTGGTATTTTTGCCGGATCTGGTGTTGGTAAGAGTACTTTGATGGGCATGATTGCACGCAACACTTCAGCAGATGTCAACGTGATTGCATTGATTGGTGAACGTGGACGCGAAGTTCTGGATTTCATTGAACGTGATCTGGGACCAGAGGGATTGGAGCGATCGGTAGTTATTGTAGCTACTTCGGATCAACCGGCTCTGATTAGAATAAAGGGTGCATTAATAGCTACAACCATCGCGGAATATTTCAGAGACAGAGGACTAAACGTCATGCTGATGATGGATTCCGTTACAAGATATGCGATGGCTCTTCGTGAAGTGGGTCTGGCAGTTGGTGAGCCTCCGGCTATGAGAGGCTACACTCCTTCGGTTTTTGCGGCGTTACCCAAACTGATGGAAAGAGCAGGAACAGGACCCACGGGTTCCATTACAGCATTTTACACAGTACTTGTTGATGGTGACGATATGAACGAACCGATTGCGGACGCAGTTCGGGGTATCCTTGACGGACACATTGTTCTGAATCGAAATATTGCGAATAAAGGTCATTTTCCTGCGATTGATATCCTAGCAAGTATAAGCCGGGTGATGAAGGACATCGTGGAGGAGGAGCAGAACGATGCAGCTGAGAATTTGAAACGACTGATGGCTGTATATAAAGATTCTGAAGACCTTATTAATATCGGTGCATACCAGCAGGGTTCAAATGCTGAAATTGATGAAGCAATAAGCTACATCCACAGTATTTGGGATTTCTCGAAGCAGAAAGTTAATGAAAAAACAACGTTGCCGGAAACGCAGGAACGTCTAATTTCTGAATTCGCGAGGAGATGACAAGTAAAGGATGAAATTCCGTTACGTGTATCAAAAAGTCGTTGATTTGAAATCGAATGAAAAGACACAAGCCGAGTGGATGCTCTCTGCAGCTGTTGGTCAACTGCAATCAGAACAGCGAACTCTGGATCAATTAAGAGAAGCTCGTCTCGAGACACTTTCTGCGATCCAGCGTGAGATGGAGAATAGCTCTTCGATGATTAAGCTTCAAGAACTGCAACGTTATGTGGACTATCTTGAAGAATGCATTACACGAAAGATCAGCGATGTAAGACAAGCTGAAATCAACGTGGAGAAGAAGAAATCCTATTTAACCAGCAAGATGCTTGATGAAAAAATATGGTTGAAAGCAAAAGAGAAATCTAAAAACAAATTTATGCACGAAATGCTTCTTCGGGAACAAAACGAATTGGATGAAATGGCTACAGTCCGATTCGCCATGAAAGCCCGCTAAAGCAGTAAGGGCTACGGATATGGGTTTGCGAAGGAGGGATGAAGATGGCGAAGACTGAATATGACGAGGAATTTGAGGAATCCGGCAGCGGATTTTCGCGTTTTCTGTTTTTTGTAACTCCGATTCTGTTTACTGTCGTGCTACTGGGTGTTCTGTTGACTTTGTTCAACATTAACGTGCGGAATACTCTAATGGATTTCGGGAGTAAAATTCCTATTGTCAAAAACTTTGTGCCTGATCCTGAAGGAACTGATAAGGAGAAAAGCAAGGAACAGGTCAAAAAACAGGAAAAGGAAACAAGCACTGAAGCTACTGTTAAGCAGCTAAAGGAGCAGGTAGCGAAGCAAGAGGCGGATTTACAGGAAGCTAATCGTCAGGTTACTGAGCATGAAGGTAAAGTTAAAGAGCTGCAAGAGCAGTTAGATTCTGCTGAACAAAAAACAGCCCAACAGGAGCAAGCAGCTGAACAAGAGGCTTATCAGAAAGAAGTTAAGAAGCTTGCACAGCTATACGCTCAAATGAGTCCGAGTAAAGCTGCTGCCATTTTAGGCAATCTGACTACAGAAGAGACTCTGCAAATGCTAAGTGTAATGAGTAATGATAGCAAAGCAGCCATTTTAGAGAAGATGGACCCGCAAAAAGCAGCTGATATTTCCATCAAGCTTAAGGATGTAAATTCATCGGAGGATTTAGCAATATCCGCGTTACAATCCAGACTGAAGAAAGAATCGGCTGATGAAGCAAGTACTCCAAAAACGAACGCAGGTCTTGATGATGCACAGCTGAGTCAAACATTTAGCTCGATGTCAGCCGATGCTGCATCCACACTGGTTCTGCAAACATACAAGATCAGTGCGGACAAAGCGCTTAAAATTTTAAAAGCAGTTGACGATAGTACTCGTTCGAACATACTCGCTAAGATGGCAGAGCAGGACGAGAAATTGTCCGTAAAAATCTTAAATCAGCTAATTAGTAAATAGAAAGTTATGAACTACCTGAAAGGAGGTGAAAAAAATGAGCCAAACCGTATTGAATTTAGCAGCTGGTAATGCTGCCGGGGCGTTATGGTATGGAGTTAGTGGGAAGACTTCTACAGCATCAGGGACGACTCCATCTTTTGACCAGACTTTACTAGCTATGTTAACCGGCAATATAACATCACAAGACAGCTTGGTAAGTAATCCACTTTTAACTCTGGCTGGTCTTGTTGAGACAGGTGATACCTCAGGCCTTAATGAGGAGGAACAGTCATTAGCTCTTTTACTGGATAACCTGCTTCAACAGTTACAGCAGTTGGATGAGGTCTTGAATCAGTCAGATTTAACTGATGAAGCAAACACAGAACTATTAGCTTCACTACAAGCTTGGCTGCAAAACGTGTATCAATTGCTGCAAAATAATTCTACAGCAGGCGCTGATTTGAACCAATCAAATGGAGCAGTTGTAGAGCTTCCGGTACTTGCACAGCATCCACAAACGATGAAATTTGCAGTTCAGGACGCTTTGCTGCAGTTAATTACCGCTTCAAGTAAACAAAATGCTGGTAATACAGCAATTGATGCAACTCAAATCAAGGCCATGCTGGAATCCTTGCAAAACGTATTGAGCTCCGCAGGAGTTACCGGAGAGCTTAACTCCTCAAATAAATCTGCAGCTTTCTCTGAATTTGCTGCTCTATTAGCAAATAAGAATGGTCTGGAGACTTCAGGATCGTTAGCACAGGTTCAACGACAGGGAGATGACACTCAAGGTCGCTTGGTACAGCAAAAATCGGATGCAATTGTCCCTGTAACTACGGTCAATTCCAGTGCAGCGTTATTAGCCGATAGTGAATCATTCTCAAGTGAAGCTGGGGATACAGATCATCCGCTTCAAGCAGGAAACATTGTAACAGCAGGTCAATTGGCAATGCGTGACATTGGTGCAACTCCTCTGAAAACAGTACAGACACCAACAGTTCCTGTAGAGAAGTTCAGCCAAGAAATGAGCGGGTTTTTAGTTAGCAAGTTTGACATCGTTAAGGCGAATGGAATATCGGAAGCTAAAATTTCATTATATCCTGAGCATTTAGGTCAGGTTGACGTGAAGATTACGATGCAAAACGGGCTGTTAACCGCGCAATTTGTAACCGAACACGCTTTTGCCAAGGAATCCTTGGAAGCACAAATGGCACAACTTCGCCAAGCGCTTCAATCCCAAGGCCTTCAGGTGAACAAGCTGGAAGTAACTCAAAATACAGCGCTATCGTCTCACATGTATCAGGATGGTCGTCAATCCGGCAACGGAAGCAGCCAGCAACAGAATGGTAAACGCCGTGAAGTTCTTCATGATGATGAAGCTATTATGATTAAAGATCTGAGTGACGAATGGCATGATTGGGTTAGTGAAGCTAGAAGTAGTGAGGATAGCCTTGGTAGTTCCTTCGTAGCTAGAGCATAAGAAATACATGAGAAAGGAGGAAAAACTGTGGCAAGTGTAGTGACAACACCGGTTTGGTCTAATTATTCCAACATGAATAAGATAAGCTCGACTACTGGATCAGATAAGTTGGGAAAAGATGCTTTTCTTAAATTGATGTTAACACAGCTGCAGAATCAAGATCCGCTTTCACCTATGGATAACACTGCAATGGTTGCACAAATGGCGCAATTCTCATCCGTTGAGCAATTGCACAACATATCACAGCAATTGACGAATATGAGTCAATCACTGGGCAGTAACTCTAACCTGATAGGGAAAGTAGCCAGCTGGACCTCTGGAACAGAGACCGGGAATTATAACATCAGTACTGGTAAAGCAGAGATCATCTATAAATTGGAAAGCGGCTTAGTCGAATCAATCATCGTTCGAAGCGGGGTTCATTACGCAAAGATTGGTGATAAAGAAATCGAAGTTTCCAAGATTGAACGGGTTGAAAATCCTGTTGAAGCTGAACCAGTACCTGAACCAGAAACTGAACCAGAAACTGAAACTGAAGCAAACAATGTGAATTCACCGGAGGAGCAAGGGGCTGGTAATCCATGAGCGAAACCATTCGCATAGGGAGTTTATACCCTGGACGAGTTCAGCCGAATGCTCTTCAGCAAACAAAGAATGTCAGGCTTGGTGGGACACAGGACTCGACATTTAAAGAAATACTCCAGGATCGCTTGCTTCATTTCAGTAATCATGCTGTGAAGAGATTAGAGCAAAGAGGAATACAGCTGATGCCAGAGCAGTTAAATAAAATCGAGACAGCTATCGATAATGCAGCGGCAAAGGGAGCTAAGGAATCCTTGATATTAATGAAGGATATGGCCCTTATTGTCAATGTGGATAATCGTACCGTTGTTACAGCTATGGATGGCAGCAGCATGAAAGACAATGTATTCACTCAAATTGATAGTGCAGTAATCATTTCATAGAATTGGCTGGCCCGGATTCGGAGGCCAATGGTGCGTCGCTGATCGACTGATGCGACCATAGCAAATGTATATTTAGAGGAGGAATTAAGTAAATGTTAAGATCCATGTATTCGGGCGTTTCAGGTATGCGCGGTTTTCAGACGAAACTCGATGTTATCGGTAACAATATCGCTAATGTTAATACCGTTGGTTTTAAAGCCGGTCGTGTTATGTTCAAGGATATTATGAGCCAAACCGTATCCGGTGTAACTGCTCCTGCTGATGGAGAAGCCGGCGGTGTTAATGCGAAGCAAATCGGTCTGGGTGTTTCCATTGGTTCGATTGATACCCTTCACACCAGCGGTAGTGCAATGACAACCAACAATCCACTCGATCTTCGAATCGATGGTGACGGATTCTTTCTCGTCAAATTGACACCTGATCAAGATGTTCCTTTCTTGACCAGAGCAGGTGACTTCCATATGGACGCTCTTCGTCAAATAGTAACTTCTGACGGTTTACTTGTTTGTGATTCTGGTGGTGGGGTTTTGGAAGCGCTTGGTGATGACGTAACAGCTTTCTCAATCGCCCAAGATGGTACGATCGTTCAGAAGATGAATGATGGTACTACCGTAGGAGGAGCACAAATCGGTGTAGCGCGAGTTACGAATCCTGAAGGTCTTGAGAAAATTGGTGGTAACTTGTACCGTGTAACCCTGAATGCTAACGAGGGTGGTGAACTCGTTGCAACTACTGCAAACAACCAGGAAGATGGTACTGGCGCTATTATTGCTGGTCAGCTGGAAATGTCCAACGTAGATTTGACTGGAGAATTTACTGAGATGATCGTTGCTCAACGTGGATTCCAAGCAAATTCCCGGATTATTACGACTTCTGATGAAGTGCTGCAGGAAGTTGTCAACCTGAAGCGTTAGGATAAATGACGGCGGGGAAGCAATTTAGTCTTCCTCGCTGTCAAAACAAGAGATCTGGAGGTTTATCATGATTTCTGTAACACGACTAAACGGTTCTCAAATGTGGCTTAATGCCCTAATGATTGAAACCGTAGAAGAAACACCTGATACATACGTAACCCTTGTTACAGGCAAGCGTATTATCGTGCTGGAGAAAGCGTCCGAGGTAATCGCAATGGTCAAGGAGTACAACAGCGAAATCGGTATTCATGCAGCAACTATTAAAGTGCAACAAACGGAGGAATGGTCATGAAAAAAATGGCGCCCTGGTTAATTACGATTTTACTTGCGATAACGCTGATCGTAATGGCTGCCTTCCTGCTGATGAATCAACTCACCAACCCAGGAAGCGGCAATCAAGTGAATTCTACTGTCGCCGGAGTAGGTGAACCGAATAACTTATCAGCAGATGAAATTGTAAAAGTAACCTCGACAATTGATGAGATCAAAACAAATTTGTCGGACCCTAACTACGTTGTAGTATTGAATTTTGCATTCCAGCTCGATAAGGAAAGTTCAAAAGTATCCTTTGATAAAATCAAAGATTTCAAAATCAAGCCAATTATCATCAAGACGCTTGCGGATACAAATCCTGAAGATTTGACTGGAGCGAAAGGTAAAGACAATTTAAGTTCCAAGCTGATGAATCTGATCAATCAATCACTGCCGGAGGGGAAAGTAACTCAAATCGATATTACGAACTTTATCATGACAACAATCTAGAAAATATCGAGATTAATTATTTCCTTAGGAGGTGAGATGTTTGGTAGATGTACTATCGCAAAATGAGATCGATGCACTGCTCGCAGCGCTCTCTTCTGGCGAAATGGATGCTGAGGAACTGAAGAAGGAAGAGACACAAAAGAAGATCCGGGCATACGATTTTAAAAGAGCGGTTAGATTTTCAAAAGATCACATCCGCAGTCTAACCCGGATTCATGAGAACTTTGCTCGTTATCTCACCACCTATTTTTCGGCACAGCTTCGTACTTTTGTGCAAATCAATGTGGTTCAGGTCGAGCAACTTCCTTATGACGAATTTATTCGCTCCATTCCTAAAATGACGATACTGAACATTTTTGAAGCGGAGCCGCTCGAAGGTAGAATGGTGCTGGAAGTTCATCCAAATGTCGCCTTTGCTATGCTGGACAGACTGCTAGGCGGGATTGGTACAGCTCCATCGAAAATCGGTTCACTTACTGAAATTGAAACTATTATCATGGAACGTATTTTTAGTCGGGCTTTTGAAAGCTTGCAAGAAGCATGGAAGACAGTTATGGACATTAATCCTCGGATGGAGGCACTGGAGACGAATCCCCAGTTCATGCAAATTGTATCTCCAAACGAGACGATCGCACTCATTTCGCTCAGCACGAAAATCGGGGACACGTCAGGAATGATCAACCTGTGTATTCCACACGTTGTTATTGAGCCGGTTATGCCAAGACTTTCGGTTCATCACTGGTTCGTATCCCAGAAGAAGGAGCGTATTCCTGAAGAGGTTGACGCACTTCGAAACCGTGTTAACAAAGCAAAACTACCGATTATCGCCGAGCTTGGCGAGTCACAGATTTCGATCCGGGAGTTTCTTGGAATGTCTGTAGGGGATGTTGTATCCTTGAATAAACCAGTTCAAGAAGGATTATCTATCCGGGTCGGTGATAGATTGAAATTTATCGGCAGCCCGGGTACCTTGAAGGACCGAGTCGCCGTTCAAATTGATGAAATTGTCAGCGAAGGAGTTGAGGAACTTGACGAGTAAAGATTATTTGTCCCAGGAAGAGATCGATGCTTTGCTAAAGCAAGCTGATCCGGAAACAGCGGCTGAGCCTACTGTGTCCGATTACTTAACACCACTCGAGCAAGATGCCCTTGGGGAAATTGGTAATATTACTTTTGGTAGTGCTGCAACTGCTCTATCTACACTACTTAGTAAAAAGGTAGATATTACAACCCCTAAAGTATCTATTATTAGACGCTCCCAATTTGAATCTGAGTTCCCGAAACCACATGTTGCAATTCATGTTCAATATGTTGATGGCTTTGAAGGAATGAATTCACTGGTAATCAAAACCAGAGATGCTCAGGTTATTGCGGATCTGATGCTCGGTGGGGAAGGTAATGCTTTAGAGGAAGAACTGAATGAAATTCATATCAGTGCTGTTCAGGAAGCAATGAATCAAATGATGGGTTCATCTGCAACTTCCATGTCGACAATCTTTAATCGCTTTGTTAACATTTCACCACCAGGCATCGATATTTTGAATATGACAAATGGAACAGGCGTTAACAGCTTGCCGCCGGATGAAACATTAATCAAAATCTCCTTCCGCCTTACAATCGGTGATTTGATAGATTCGACAATTATGCAGCTTTTGACAGTTAAATTTGCTAAGGAAATGGTGAATAGTCTGATCAATGGTGGATCATCGGAACCAGCAGCTCAAGAGACAGCAGCAGCTCAGGCTCCAGTTCATACTCCGCCAGCTGCTCAATCTGCTGTAGACCCTGCTTACTATCAACAACCAGCATATCAGCAGCCACCTATGCAGCAGCCGCCTGCTGGTTATTATTACCCACCTCAAGAACGGCCATATGCAGAGCCGCAACACTTGGGCGGTGTTCAAGGACGTAGCGTGAATGTTCAACCTGTACAATTTGCAAATCTAGGAACTCCAACATTCGGACTGCCGGATGAAAATAATTTAAACTTACTGATGGACATTCCTCTTAAAGTCACCGTAGAATTAGGTAGGACCCAAAAGCAAATTAAGGATATCTTGGAACTGTCTCAAGGTTCAATTATTGAGCTGGACAAGCTAGCAGGCGAACCTGTAGACATTCTGGTGAACAACAAACTGATTGCCAAAGGCGAAGTTGTCGTCATTGATGAAAATTTTGGCGTTCGCGTTACTGATATTGTTAGCCAGTGGGACCGAATTCAAAAATTACAATAGTAGAAGTTTAGGGAGGATTTTAAATCAATGGCAAACCGAATTCTAATCGTAGACGATGCAGCTTTTATGAGAATGATGATCCGCGACATTTTAACTAAAAACGGTTTTGAGGTTGTTGGCGAAGCACAAGACGGTGCTCAAGCAGTCGAAAAATTCAAGGAGTTGCATCCTGACCTCATTACGATGGATATTACAATGCCTGAAATGGATGGAATTGCAGCGCTTAAGGAAATCAAGAAGCTTGATTCTAATGCCAGAGTAATTATGTGCTCAGCTATGGGTCAACAGGCTATGGTTATCGATGCTATTCAAGCTGGTGCTAAAGATTTCATTGTGAAGCCGTTCCAATCCGATCGAGTCATCGAAGCCATCAACAAAACGCTTGGATTGTAGGCAAAGGCCATGACTTTGAGTCAGTCGGAACAGCCATTTAACAGCGAAGATGTTAATCTTTGGGGAAATTTGATTACGGTAATCGTAGTTTTAGCTATTATTATTGTTTTAATTTTGTTAATGGTTCGCTTTTTAGGGAAAAGGAGTCGCTTCTTAAGCCCAAACAACTCTATCCATATACTTGGTGCTATTGGTTTGGGGCCAAATAAGTCGCTTCAGGTCATTGAAATCGGAAGCAGTGTATATTTTGTCGGCGTAGGTGAAGATATTTCCTTGCTGGATAAAGTATCTGATCCTGATGAAGTAGACCTTCTGCATCAGGCATTTGAAGAAGAGGGGACGAAGTTTACCGGAGTTACGTCTATGATTTCTGGTCTCGTCTCCCGATTCCGCAAAGATCCTCCGAATGAAGAGGAAGAGCTGGAAGGAACTTCTTTTCATGAAGTGTTTTATTCCCAACTAAGTAAGAGACCGAATCGAAAACGCCAAATGGAAGAGTTACTTAAGGATCAGGAAGATCAATCTACAGATCGGTTGAGGGATTCATGAAAAATAAAGTGTTTATTGTAACTTTACTGCTCCTCACGATATGGAGCACTATTGCAGTCTCCATCGCTTCAGCTGAGCCTATTAATCCGATTCCGGAAATTGGGATACAAATCGGGAATTCTGGCGGAGAGCCTAGTACAAGTTCACTATCTATCATTTTACTCATCACTGTACTCAGCATTGCTCCGGCAATTCTTGTATTGATGACGAGTTTTACAAGAATTGTAATAGTATTGGGTTTTGTACGTAATGCGCTCGGAACCCAGCAGATGCCTCCGAATCAGGTGTTGGTCGGGTTGGCTCTTTTCCTGACACTATTTGTTATGAGTCCTACATTGTCGACAATAAATGATGTAGCACTACAGCCTTATATCAAGGGAGAGATTAGCCAAACAGAAGCATTGGATAAAGCAGCAATTCCGATGAAGAAATTCATGTACTCTCATACCCATCCAAAAGATTTGCAATTATTTATGAGTTATACGAAGACGGAGAAGCCGAAGAGCTATGAGGATATTCCAATTTCGGTAATGGTCCCGGCATTTGCGATCAGTGAACTGAAGACCGCTTTCCAAATGGGCTTTTTAATCTTTATTCCATTTCTAGTAATAGACATTGTAGTCTCAAGTGTATTAATGGGGATGGGGATGATGATGCTTCCCCCGGTCATGATTTCGTTACCGTTCAAAATTTTGCTGTTTGTACTAGTAGATGGATGGTATCTGGTTGTGAAATCACTGCTTACCAGCTTCGTTACTTGACGTGATTTCATAATTTTCGTGATAGAGTAATCATCAATCAAGTTATTATAGAGGGGGAAGACGGTAATGAGTTCGGAATTTATTATCGGTTTGGCCGGACAAGCCGTATTTACCGTTCTGAAGGTCAGTGCACCGATGCTAGTAATTGCTCTGGTCGTTGGTCTTATCATAAGTATTTTTCAGGCAACAACTCAGATTCAGGAGCAGACGCTTGCCTTTGTTCCTAAAATCGTTGCAGTCTTGATTGCCTTACTGCTGTTTGGACCATGGATTTTAACAACTCTAGTCGATTTTACTTACGGTATATTAAACAATCTTTCTAATTATATCGGTTAGGCAGACGAGATTATGGATACTTTATTGCATGTATTTTCGATTTTTTTACTTATTTTTTGTCGAATATCAGCATTTTTTGTAGTTGCGCCGATTTTTTCGTCCCGTGGTGTTCCTACAACGTTCAAGATCGGGTTATCGGGCATTGTCGCAATTCTTGTTCTTATGGTGCAAGGAACAGGCCAGGTAATCCCGAGTGATCTTGGGTATGCGATTGTAATCATTCGTGAGGTTCTCATCGGTCTTTTAATGGGCTTCGTGGCTACTCTTATTTTTTATGTCATTCAAATCGCAGGTTCTTTTATCGACATTCAAATCGGTTTCGGGATTGCTAACGTTATCGATCCGATGACAGGAGCTTCTGCGCCAATCCTAGGTAATTTTAAGTATATAATTGCAACCCTGCTGTTTCTGAGTATAAATGGACATCATTATTTGCTGGACGCCATTATTCGAAGTTATAACTGGATACCATTATCAAACGAATTGTTCCAGAAAATTTATAATGGAAATGTATCTGAATTCTTAATAACGACGTTTAGTCAATCATTTACACTATCATTACAAATGGCAGCTCCTTTGATTGTTGCGTTATTTCTGACAGATGTTGCACTTGGATTTTTAGCCCGTACAGCTCCTCAGTTCAATGTCTTTGTTATTGGTATACCGCTAAAAATTATAGTTGGATTAGTCGTTATGCTCCTCCTAATTTCAAGCTTCGTATATGCATTCCAGTATTTGTTCGAATTTATGTTCAAATCACTGCATAATTTACTTGGCGTCATCGGAGAGAGGCCACAGTAAAGAAGGGGGGGACCAAAGTGACGTATCGCTATGCTCTGGACTTGCAGCTGTTTTCTGGTGAAAAGACGGAGAAGGCTACACCCCATAAGCGTCAGGATGCAAGAAAAAAAGGTCAGGTTGCAAAGAGCCAGGAACTATCCGGAGCGGTCGTGCTATTGTCCTCTTTTCTCTGCCTGATTGCGTTTGGCGGCTATTTTAAAGAAAGACTTATTTATCTCTACGCTGATGTGTTGCATCATCGTTTAACTATGGATGTTACCGCAGAAAATGTTATGGTCATGTTCAGTGATTATGGTGTTAAGCTACTGTTGCTTTTGGCACCAATCTTTTTAGTTATTTTTGTTATGGCAATTCTAGCAAACTATGTACAAGTAGGTTTTCTCTTAACTGGTGACCCTCTCAAGATGAAGCTCAGCAAAATTGATCCGATTAAAGGCTTTAAAAATATTTTTTCAATGCGCTCACTAGTTCAGTTTCTAAAAACTCTTCTAAAGTTAGTTATTATCGGTTTTCTTGTGTATTCAACCATTTGGGGCGAGCGAGATCAGATTGCCAAGCTGGTTCATACTTCAGTAGATGAAGCGTTTCAATTTACAGCCGGTCTTACGATGAGCCTTGGACTTAAAATTGGGGCAGCGTTGTTCGTACTCTCCGTTCTGGATTATATCTATCAGAAATATGATCACGAAAAAAACTTGAAAATGTCCAAACAAGACATTAAGGATGAGTATAAGAAAATGGAAGGTGACCCGCTGATTAAAGGTAAAATTCGCGAAAGACAAAGGCGTATGGCGCTTCAGCGGATGATGCAGGAAGTTCCAAAAGCGGATGTTATTATTACGAACCCAACGCATTTCGCAGTTGCATTAAAATACGACGGTTCTCAAATGGACGCTCCCGAAGTTGTGGCAAAAGGTCAGGACTATGTGGCACTTCGAATTAAGGAGATCGCTAAGGAGCATGGAGTAGTTACAGTTGAAAATAAGCCACTCGCACGTGCGTTGTTTCAGAGAGCAGAGATCGGAGATTCGATTCCTGGCGATTTGTTCCAAGCCGTTGCTGAAGTACTGGCATATGTATACAAATTGAAAGGCAAGATTAAATAAACTCGGGATCGGAGGGAAAACCGGTGAAAAAGTTTAAAGATATTTTCATCCTTGTTGGAATTATCGGTATTGTTCTGTTAATGATTGTCCCGATCCCGACATGGCTGCTCGATATTCTACTTATTATAAACATATCTGTTTCCTTATTGATTTTATTAGTTGCAATGAATACGAAAGAAGCACTGCAGTTTTCCATTTTTCCTGCTATGTTGCTCATCACGACGCTATTCAGATTAGCGCTTAACGTATCGACTACCAAGCTTATTTTGGGACAAGCCAAAGCCGGTGACGTTGTGGCAACATTTGGCGCATGGGTATCCCAAGGCGAGCCCGTAGTCGGTTTTGTTGTCTTCCTGATCCTGGTAGTGGTCCAATTTATCGTAATCACTAAAGGTTCTGAGCGTGTGGCTGAGGTTGCCGCTCGCTTTACACTCGACGCCATGCCAGGTAAGCAGATGAGTATTGACGCTGACCTGAACGCTGGGTTGATTAATGAGCAGCAAGCTAGGGAACGCCGCAGTAAAATCGAGCGTGAAGCCGATTTCTATGGTGCGATGGACGGGGCGAGTAAATTCGTCAAAGGGGATGCCATCGCCAGCATCATCATTTTGCTTATTAACCTGATCGGCGGTTTCATTATCGGTATGTCGATTCATGGTATGGGCTTTGGTGAAGCGTTATCTACATATTCGATACTCACAATTGGTGACGGTCTTGTTAGCCAGATTCCTGCGCTGTTGATTTCCACAGCTTCGGGTCTGATCGTTACACGTGCCTCTTCAGAAGGCAATTTGGCTGATGATATTACAGGTCAGTTGTTTACTTACCCGAAATTGATTTATATCGTAGCTGGAACGATCGCACTCCTCGGTTTGTTTACACCGATTGGTCCATGGACTACATTACCTTTCGCCGGAATGCTGATCTACGCAGCAAGACGGATGCAAAAAAATATGGATCGAAGAGTTATCGAGCAGGAAATGCAAGAGGAGGAACAGCAAATCGAAGAGGTGCGAAGCCCAGAGAGCGTGATCAACCTGCTTCAAGTTGATCCAATCGAATTCGAATTTGGATACGGACTTATTCCGCTTGCCGATACAGCACAAGGTGGGGATTTACTGGATCGAATTATCATGATCAGACGTCAATGTGCACTTGAAATGGGTTTAGTTGTGCCGGTTATTCGAATTCGCGACAATATTCAACTTAAACCGAATGAATATGTCATCAAAATTAAAGGAAATGTCGTTGGCGGTGGTGAATTATTACTTAATCACTATTTGGCAATGAGTCCTGGGATGGACGATGACTCAATTACAGGTATTGAGACTCAGGAGCCTGCGTTTGGATTGCCAGCGTTATGGATTGATGAATCAACTAAAGATCGTGCAGAATTGTCAGGCTATACGGTGGTTGATCCTCCTTCTGTGGTTGCTACGCATTTGACGGAAATGATCAAGAAGCACGCACATGAGCTGCTTGGCCGTCAGGAAACGAAGGCGCTTGTTGATAATCTCAAAGAGGGATATGCCGTACTTGTTGATGAGCTGATTCCTTCCGTATTGTCGATCGGTGATGTTCAGAAGGTACTTGGCAAGCTGCTTCGCGAGAAAATATCTATTCGCGATATGGTAACGATTTTTGAAACCTTGGCTGATTACGGAACTTATACGAAGGACCCGGATATTTTGACTGAATATGTCAGACAGGCGCTCTCCAGGCAGATTACACAGCAATATACGAAGCAAGGCGAGACGATGCGTGTCATAACAGTAGGACCTTCACTTGAGAAAAAAATCGCCGAGAGTGTTCAGCAATCCGAACAAGGCAGTTACTTAGCGTTAGATCCGGTATCCACACAGAATGTGTTCCAGAAGTTAACGGAACAGATCAACAGACTTATCCAATCCGGACAACAACCTATCGTTCTGACCTCTCCGACAATTCGTATGTACTTGCGTCAGGTTATTGAACGCAGCATGCAGGATATACCGGTATTGTCCTATAGTGAACTGGAACCCAATGTTGAAATCCAAAGTGTCGGGGTGGTGAACTTATGAGAGTAAAACGGTATATCGTCGACACAATGCCGGATGCAATGCTTAAAATTCGTAGCGAGCTAGGAGCAGATGCGGTTATTTTGAGCACAAAGGAGATGAAAATTGGCGGATTTCTGGGAATGTTCCAGAAGAAGAAAATTGAAGTCATTGCTGCTTCAGAGGGAAATGACAAGCCAGCTCCTAAAGTAAATGTGCCGCGGCCTGTGGTATCTTCTTCTCCACAAGTAGCCGTGGCAAGACAATCAGTTCCTGAAGCCTATCGCAGAACATCGCAAATGACATCGGGTTCTGGCGTGGGTGCAACCTCAAATGAAGAACTGAACGTTCCTTTAATACCTAAAAAAGATGAATCAGCAGTGAAAAAATGGGAGGATACGCTTCGGAAATCATTGGAGGATGAATATCAAAATCCGGTTCAGACAACGGAGCATGTCAGCACCGTTGTTGATCAGTCCTATCGATTAAAGGAAGAGCAATTGCTTAGTGAGATAAGGGAAATGAAGAGCTGGATCGGCCAATTAGCCAAACAGCAGAAAGGTGATTTAGAACTTCCGAAGGCTTTAGACGCGATTAAGAATCGAATGCTTGAACAAGAAATATCAGCAGAGCTAGTTGATAACTGGATCGATAAGACCTATCAGAAATGGATTGATTCGGACAAATCAATTTCTGATGATGAGTTGGAAAGACAGGTTCGTCAGCAACTTGGCTCATTTCTGGAGGAGCGCATAGGCGAGGGGATTGGCGAAAATACACGAATCGTGTATATTGCTGGTCCTACAGGTGTTGGAAAAACGACAACGATTGCGAAGCTTGCAGCTGATCAAATATTCAGAGTCCGTAAAAAGGTAGGCTTTATTACAGCTGATACTTACCGGATTTCAGCAGTTGAACAGCTTCGAACATATGCCTCTATTTTAAATGTACCTCTTGAGGTCGTTCAATCGCCGGGAGATGTGCAAAGAGCTTTTCAGCGATTAGATGATTGCGATTTAATTTTGATGGATACAGCAGGAAGAAACTATTTGAATGAAATTTATGTAGCAGAGCTTCACAGCTTGCTTAGCCCTTCCGAACAAAGTGAGACTTATCTGGTGCTCAGCTTGACTTCCAAGGCGCAGGATATGAAGAAAATTGCGGAGCATTTCAGTAGATATGGTCTGGATAAAGTAATTTTTACGAAGCTAGACGAAACAGAAAGCGTTGGACCGATGTTTAACCTCATGAATGATTATCCTGTTAAGTTGTCATATATCACTAATGGGCAAAATGTCCCGGATGATCTGCTTCTGTCTAATCAGAACATGCTAATTGATATGATAATGGGAGAGTTCAGTTCATGAATGACCAAGCTCAGACACTAAGAGATCTGGTTACTTTAAGAGAAAGATTCTCTGGAGTGAATGGCAATAACAAGGGGACATCATCGGGACCTGCTCGTATATTAACTGTTTGCAGTGGCAAAGGTGGAGTTGGGAAATCAAATTTTACGCTTAACTTCGCTTTAGCCTTAAAATCATTCGGTCGTAAAGTACTTCTATTCGATGCTGATATTGGTATGGCAAATATTGATGTATTGATGGGAGTCAGACCGAGATATAGTTTGTATCATTTGCTTAAAGGTGAGAAGGGCATTAAAGAAATTATTGAATTAGGAACACAGGGTCTTCCCTTTATTGCGGGAGGGTCGGGAATGGCTGACTTATTTAAGCTGTCGGATAATGATTTGAATTACTTCACCTCTGAGCTGGAGAAGGTTTCAGAAGAGATGGATTATATCATTTTCGACACGGGAGCCGGTCTTTCTAAAGAAACATTAAAATTTATTACCGCTGCTGATGAGACTTTGGTAGTCACTACTCCTGAGCCGACAGCAATTACTGATGCTTATGCATTAATCAAGGTCGTACATGGAATTAACAGTGACGTTCCTTTTAAGCTCATTGTTAACAGAGCAACTGACCTCAGAGAGGCGCGTGAGGTTGCTGACAAAATTACGCTTGTTGCTCATCGCTTCCTGGATAAAGAGATTTCGATGCTGGGATTTATGAGTGATGATCCCCATGTAATGCAAGCGGTAAAAAAACAAATTCCTTTTTCTACAGCCTACCCCGGTTGTGCGGCTGCGCGTGATATACAACGCCTGGCCATGATGTACATGGATATTCCACAGTCGAAATCAAATGATACTGTATCAGGAATCAAGAGATTTATGAATAACTGGTTCAAACGCACAAAATGATTCTGCATCAAGGAACTGAGGTGGAACAGTATGATATATCAGGTTATGGTAGTTGACGATTCAGCGTTCATGCGAAAAATCGTTTCTGACCTAATCGAGCAGGATCCGGTATTTCATGTGGTTGGAACGGCTAAAAATGGACGAGAAGCAATTGAAATGATCGCAAAACTTTCCCCTGATCTCGTTACAATGGATGTTGAAATGCCTGAGTTGAATGGGCTTGAGGCTCTTAAGGTTATCATGAGTAAGCACCCTCTGCCAGTTATAATGCTCTCTGGAATTAATGAGCAGGGCATGCAAGAAACGATTATGGCATTAGAGCTTGGGGCATTTGACTTTATTCGAAAACCATCGGTATCCACTAGCTCACATGATATTGAAGAGGTAGGTCGACAGCTTCGTGAGCAAATCCGTGCAGCAATGCTTGCTAAAGAAAGAAAGCTGGCCAGACAAGCGGCATTGGAGAAGAAGCTTCCTGAAATAATGCCTCCCAAAACTCCTAAAACTCCGCCGATTCAGTCTAAGAGAACAATACTGGACAATTCAGCGAGTGATAAAGGAAGTGCGCAAGATCTGGATCAGCGGGATAAGCTTACCTTAGACTTCAAGAATGAAGCTTCTACGGTCTCAGATAACAAATCGTCTGTTGGGCCATCCAAATCTAGTATAGCTCCACCGGCTGTCAGTACTAGAAAAAAGGTTAAGGATATGGTAAAACCTTTGGCTGGGAAGCAGCCTAAAGACGATCAACAGAAAGCGGCTCCGTCTATCTCCCGTAAAAAGCTGAGTGGAGAAAATACCGACACGACTTCGATGTCGCCACCAAGCTCATCAATGGTTGATATACCTGCGGTAAAGGACACACCAATAGATTTAGGGAGAGCATCACCGTCATTATCAAAAAAAGGCTTCACGGATTTGGTCGCGATCGGTACTTCAACCGGAGGTCCAAAAGCTCTAAAAGCGGTGTTAGAGAAAATTCCGGCTCATTTTCCCGCACCAATCGTGATCGTTCAGCATATGCCTGCGAACTTCACAAAATCGTTAGCTCAGCGACTGGATAGTTTAAGCGCGCTGAACGTTGTAGAGGCGGAAGAAGGGATGGAGCTGCTTGCTGGAACGGCATACATAGCTCCCGGGGGGCATCATATGAACGTCAGCTTAAGTGCTGGAGGGAAATATAAGCTGAATCTATCAGAGCATGCGCCTCGCAGTGGGCATCGCCCTTCAGTAGATGTTCTATATGAATCGCTGCTTCCGCTGGAATCTCTGAAACGTCATGTCGTGTTATTAACCGGCATGGGGAGTGATGGAGCGAAGGCAATGAAGAAATTGTATGACAGTGGTGTCACTTCGACGATTGCAGAGAGTGAAGAAACTTGCGTTGTTTATGGAATGCCTCGTTCTGCTGTAGAACTGGGATGCGTCAATAATGTGTTACCGCTTAATGAGATTGGCCTTAAGTTAGTACAGATTGTGAAATAATGGAATCTCTTGAAGGAGGTGCCTCACCATGGACATGAATCAATATTTATCCATGTTTATCGATGAGTCGAATGATCATTTGCAGTCACTGAATGAAAATATGCTAGAGTTGGAGAACAATCCTGAAGACATAGGGATCGTTCAGGTCATTTTTAGATCCGCCCATACGTTAAAAGGTATGGCTGCAACGATGGGCTTTGAGGATCTATCGTCCTTGACGCATCAGATGGAGAACGTCCTTGATCTAGTGCGGAACGAGAAGCTGAAGATGCAAGACTTCATATTTGATACTCTATTTAAGAGTCTTGATGCCTTACAATCGATGGTTCAGGATATCACGCAAGGCGGAGAGGGAAAAGCGGACGTAAGTTCGATCGTTGCTTCGCTTCAGGCTATCGTTAAGGGCGAGGGTGTACCGTCAGGTAACAGTTCGTCGGCTCCAGCAACCAAGAGTTCAGCTGAATCGGGTAACATTCAATTGGATGAATATCAGTATTCAGTATTGGAGCAATCGATAGCTGAAGGTCACAAGGTCATGCATATCAATGTTTCCATCCGGGAAGATTGCCAGCTTAAAGCGGCTCGGGCGTACTTGGTATTTGATTTGCTTGAACGCTATGGTGAAATTGTTAAATCGCATCCGACAGTACAGGATATTGAACAGGAAAAATTTGATCGCAGCTTTTCACTTTATTACATAACGCAGAAAGATGCTGCGGAACTGCAAAGCATGATTTTGAACTTATCCGAAATTGAAACTGCTGAAGTTATGCTGCTTGATCAGGATACTTTATCACAGCTTGTTTCAGGTGTGAAAGAAACCGCTGCTGCCACTCCAACTGCTGAAGTTGCTTCTGAAGAGGAAGCTGCTAATAAAACAGCTGGTAAAGCAGTACCAGATGCGGACAAGAGTAAACCTGCGAGTCGCACGGCAGGCGGTTCAGCACCTTCCAGAACGATTCGCGTAGATATTGACCGGCTGGATGTGTTAATGAATCTTTTAAGTGAATTACTTATTGACCGAGCGCGTCTTGAACAGCTGGCTAATGAAGTGAAGCGTTCCGATCTGACGGAAACAGTTGAGCATATGAGCCGTGTCGGAAGTGATCTCCAGAACATAGTTCTGAAGCTTCGAATGGTTCAGGTTGATACCGTATTTAGCCGTTTCCCGCGGATGGTTCGAGATCTGTCCAAATCGCTCGATAAAAAAATTGATCTTGTGATCACAGGTGCTGAAACCGAAATGGACCGCACCGTCATCGACGAAATTGGTGATCCGCTGGTTCACTTGCTTCGCAACGCAGTTGACCATGGGGTTGAGTCCACAGCCCAGCGTATTGCACTTGGCAAGCCAGAGACAGGTACTGTTCAGTTAAGAGCTTTCCATAGTGGAAATCATGTCTTTATTGAAATTGAAGACGATGGTAGCGGGATTGACCGTCATAAAGTACTTGGCAAGGCGCTCAAAAATGGAATTGTCACTGAGAGCGAAGCTTCTCAAATGACAGATGAACAGGTATTTATGCTTCTGTTCGCTCCTGGATTTAGCACAGCTGAAGTTATTACGGATGTATCCGGTCGTGGTGTAGGCTTGGATGTTGTTAGATCCAAAATCGAGTCGCTAAGCGGTGTAGTTTCGGTTGAATCTAAGCTTGGTCAAGGGACTAAATTTTCTGTACAATTGCCTCTGACTCTTTCTATCATTTCAGCTATGTTGATTAAGGTAGGTTTAGAGAAATATGCGATTCCTCTGTCTTCCATTGTCGAGACTGGATTAATCAAAAGGGATCAAATCCGAAATGTTCATGGATACACCATGATCCCTTATCGTGATACTCATATCCCAGTAATGTCACTGTCTCAACTGTTTGATATTCCAGATTTTGCTGAGGCTGCGGAAGAGGAAACCGAAATGGTTGTTGTTCGTAAGGGCGAACGGTTAGCTGCTCTGACGGTTGAAGATTTCATTGGTCAAAGTGAAATAGTTATCAAAAATCTTGGTAAATATCTTCCTTCAATTCAGGGAGTTGCCGGGGCTACCATTTTGGGCGATGGACAAGTTGCACTTATTATCGATCCGAATGCATTTATTAAATAGTCGATGAGTTTTTTACACTCGGTTCAAATTTTGTACATTTGACCGGGACCATTAAGGAGGGGTAACCATGGGAGAGGAAATTAAAGTCATTGTTTTCAAGCTTGGAGAAGAAGAATACGGCATTGAAGTAGACAAGGTGCAGACTATCGAGCGTATGATACCGATTACTAGAGTACCCAAGACGTTTTCTTTTGTTAAAGGTGTTATTAATCTTCGTGGTGTCGTTATCCCGGTTATCGATCTGCGGGGGCGTTTCGGACTTCCTGAGGCAGACTTTACGGATCAGTCAAGAATTATCATCGTGGCAGCAAATGAAATGGAAGTTGGCTTTATCGTCGACTCCGCTAACGATGTAATCGATCTGAATTCTGATACCATTGATTCACCACCAGATGTAGTGGGTGGAGTCAAGGCAAAATACCTGCAAGGGGTTGCCCGAATTTCAGATGAACGTCTTCTTGTAATGCTTAATTTATCAGAAGTTTTGAATCGTAACGAAATTATCCAACTAGAAAGCTTAGAGGGATAGGCTGTGGATCTGTTCAAGAACTTTAAGGAATTTAAAATGGATGTTCTGAAGGAGGTCGGGAATATTGGAGCAGGTAATGCTGCTACTGCTCTTTCCAGACTACTCGACAAACCGATTGACATGGCAGTTCCTAAAGTTCAAATGCTACCTTTCGAAGCTGTAGCTGACCGTGTAGGAGGGGCTGAGAATATTGTACTAGCTGTTTTTCTTCGAGTCGAAGGAGACACGCCTGGTAATCTGTTTTTTATACTTAGTCCAGAAGCAGCTAAAAAATTGTTACACCGATTAGCGGGTCTTGAAGTGGAGAACGGTGATAGCTTCTCCGAAATGGAATGGTCTGCACTATCGGAAATTGGCAACATTTTGGCGGGATCATATCTATCCTCATTAGCTGACTTCACAAAGTTAAGCATGATCCCGACAGTTCCTGCTTTAGCTCTGGATATGGCTGGTGCTATTCTAAGCTATGGTTTGCTGCAATTTGGTGAGATGGGAGATTCAGCCCTGTTGATCGATACAACCTTTATTGAAGGTAATCATGAAGTAGAAGGACAGTTTTTTCTAATACCTGACCCCGAGTCCTTCTCCAAAATCTTTACTGCTTTAGGAGTGCCCATCGAGAATGATTGATGAGCAACGTATCGTAAAAGTTGGAATGGCCGATTTGAACGTAATTTCAGAGTATGGATTAATTCGTACTACTGGTCTTGGATCCTGTGTCGGGGTAACACTATTTGATCCAGTAGAGAAGGTAGCGGGACTTGCTCACGTAATGCTGCCATCATCCGAAATTGCACGAGAAGGGGCATTGAACTTAGCGAAGTATGCGGACACTGCGGTACCGAAGCTAGTTCAGGAAGTGCTTAAGCTAGGTGCGTCCAAGAAGCGACTTGTCGCCAAAATGGCAGGCGGCTCGCAAATGTTTACGTTTGCGGGTACTGGGGATTCGATGCGAATCGGTCCTCGTAATGTGGAATCCTGTAAAACCATATTATCTGATCTTGGCATTCCGCTTGTTGGGGAAGATACGGGGGGAAATTACGGACGTACCATTGAGCTGAATTGCGAAAGTGGAATATTGTTCATACGCAGTGTACAAAAGGGTATAAAGGAATTGTAGCCATGACAGGAAAAATGCGATATTGCTTGTTGTTTGGTTTCATTGGTTTTCTAATAAGTTTTGCTGTATCCGCCGGGAATAACTTGTTCTCAACAAGCCTATTCCGTGGAATTATTGCATTTGTCGTTTGGTTTGTTCTCTCATTCGCTGTCTACTGGGTGATCGGTTTTTTGAAAGAGCTTCCCCCAGACCTTGCGGTTGAGGAAATGGCAGCTTTGCAAGCTCAAGACGGTAAAGGTACTAATCTTGATTTAATGACTCCTGATGAGAGTGAGGAATTGAATGATTTATTAAAACAACCTCCAAGTTCTCAGTCCCAGGCTCAGCCTCAAGATTTTGCACCATTAAATCCACCGAAATTAGTTAAGACACCTGACGACAAAGATCCTGTAGAGCTGGCTAATGTTGTTCGTCACCTGACAGAAAACTAAGGAGGGTGAAGGCAATTGAACGAACGGAAGACTTCCACTCTGAATCATGCCGATGTATGGGAAAATTGGAAGGAAAATGGAGATTTAGAGGCAAAGAAACAACTTATCGAGAAGTATTTGCATATTGTCGACTACGTTTCAGGACGTCTGGCCGTCGGTCTGCCCAAAAATGTATTAAAAGATGATTTAGCAAGCAACGGCGTAATGGGACTGATCGATGCTGTTGAGAAATTTGATTACAAACGGGGGCTTCAGTTTGAGACCTATGCTTCATGGAGGGTCAGGGGAGCTATACTTGACGGCTTGAGACAGGGTGATTGGGTACCTCGTTCTGTCAGAGAAAAAGCTAAAAAAATAGAAGAAGGCTATCAACATCTGGAGCAGCAGTATCTTCGCTCGGTAACGGATTCCGAGATGAGCGATTATTTGAATTTAACAGAGAAGGAATTCCAGGGAATGCTTCAGGAAGTTGCTGTTATGACGCTTTGTTCCCTGGAGGATCCGATTCGTGAAGAAGAATCTGAGACCCGTCTTACATTACTCGTTGACGAAAAGGCTAAAAATCCTGACTATAAAGTACGGGAGTTCTATTTGCGAGAGTCTCTTGCAAAAGGAATTGAGAAATTAACCGATAAAGAACGTACGGTAGTTTCCTTATTGTATTATGAAGATTTATCGCTTAGTGAAATCGCTGAAGTGATGTCGTTGTCACCATCACGCATTTCACAACTTCATTCGAAAGCAATTTTACGACTTCGTGGTAGTTTAGAAAAACACCGTGACTTATTAATGCATGAGGATTGAAGAATTGTCTTTTACGAAATGAATGATTGTAAGGGGGGACGACCAATGGAGCATACGGGTGATTTGGGAAAGATTCTTGGTGTTACTCTTAATGATGACAAGACAGTAGCCTACCTGCAATTCATAATGAAGGTAGAAGAGTTTTCTTGTACAGCAGAAGCTCTCCTTCATTTTTTGCGGGGAGAGGGCATTAAATACGGAATTCAGGAGGATATCGTAAACAGCTTTGCGATAAATCCCAAAGAATATTTCTTTAGCAGAACGCCGATTGCAATAGGGATTGAGTCGGTTCAAGGTGAGAATGGGAAAATTCGTTACGCAGTCAGCTTTGATGATGAGACGAAAAAGCCGGCTGAATCAGAAGACGGGACGGTCGATTATAAAGACATTACACGTCTGAATAATGTACGTAGAGGACAATTGATTGCCGAGCTTGTTCCTCCTGTACCCGGTCGTCCGGGAACGGCTGTTACGGGTGATACCATCGCTGCCAAGGAAGGTAAAGCAGCTCGTTTTAAAATTGGCAAGAACGTAGTTCTGAATCCTGAGCAGACTGCTCTGTATGCTGCTATCGATGGGTTAGTTACGCAAACGGATAAAGATAAGCTCAATGTGTTCCCTATTTACGAAATTAATGGAAATGTTGACTATAGTACTGGAAACATTGATTTTGTTGGAACTGTCGTTGTGAGAGGAAATGTTCTGACCGGTTTTAAAATCACTGCAGCCGGTGATATTCGTGTAATCGGCGGTGTAGAAGGCGCTGAATTGTACGCTGATGGTTCTATTGAGATCTCCGGCGGCATTATCGGTTACAATAAAGGCATCGTGAAGGCCGGGCATCAGGTAAAGAGCTCCTTTATACAGGATGGGAATGTGGTAGCTGGGGAAGACGTCATCGTCTCGCAAAGTATAATGCATTCCAACATTCGTGCAGGTAAAGACGTTGTTTGCAGCGGATCTAAAGGATTGATTGTTGGTGGCAGCATTCAGGCCGGGGAACGTGTTACTGCAAGAATCATCGGTAACCCAATGTCCACAACCACATCAATTGAGGTTGGCGTATTGCCGGAACTGCGGAATGAGCTGCAGGAGCTACGTCAAAATGTGAAGGATATTCATGTTAATTTGGATAAGACTGAGAAGGCGCTTTCTTTATTGGATCAATTAGCTTCATTCGGTAAGCTGACTCCAGATAAGGTAGCGATGCGCTCCAAGCTTGGATTGACCAAAAAATCACAAACCCAAGAGATTAATGATATGAAGGAACGTATGCTGGATATCGAAAAAGCTCTTGAGGAGACTGGAAAAGCGCGTGTGGATGTACTAAAAATGATCTATGGTGGTTCCAAAATTGTGATCGGTCGGTATACGAAGTATATAAAAGAGCCTATTTCTCGAATGTCTTTCTATTATAGTGAGGGAGACATTTCGATGTCGGCTTACGTCTAGTAACCATTTGTTCTTACAATCGATGAGGTGATCCTATGAATATGAAGCCCGTTGAAATGCAAATCGCGATTCCGCGAACGAGCGAGGCAGGACGAATTCAGAATGAAGGACAACAACGGCCTCAAATCGATCAGAACTTGCTCGCTGCTCAAAACATCAAGAAAGACGAACAAGATCGCATGCGAAGCACTGGTGTTGATGAGAGTGCTCATAATACTACTGTAAGACGTGATGGAAACAGTTCTTCAGAGCAACATGCTGAACATTCCAAACAAGATGATAGTCATGCAGAGCAGGAGAAAGAACAAATGGCGGAGCATCCCTATAAAGGAAAGCACATAGATTTCTCTCTTTAAAGAGTATTTAAATGAAAGTTCAAAAAGTCAGATTTTCAGCACCGAGAAGGTTGGATGAATCTAGGGACTGAGGAGCGGAGCGTACATAGTGGGTACGTGAGCACCAGAAGTACCGGATGAATTCAAGATTCGATGTGAATATACTTCTTGGTGTTACTTCGTGATCAAAAGTTGACTTTTTGAACAACCTCTATAAATGAATGTTTCAACAAAGGTGAGGATAACAATGTCATTTGGAGATCCATGGTTCTACATTGTTCTGCTTGGATTAGCAGTGGTGGTTTATGCTATGTTAATACCTAGTCGCAAATCTACTACTGCTCCTGTAAATAACGGGATTGGTGAGCTTGAAACAACTCTGGAGCAGTATATGTCAGAGATTGAAAAGGAGAACGATGAGCTTATTGATCTCGTCGCTCAAATGAAACAGGATTTTGCCTCCAAGCAGCTGGCACAGCAGGAACAGATTGTAGAATTGCGTAAACGTATGATAGAAGTGGAGCAAGTATCCCGAAATAACACCACAATCGGAAAGGCTGTCGAGCATATTGCGGAAGCTGCACCAGCTATGAAAACTAGCTATGCTGTGGAAGAGGCAGTAATTCCGGTTTCAAGCGATGTTATTGAACAATTGGCGGTATTAGCTGCTGATCAACCTCATCCAGATCATTCTGCCGATTTGGATACGAAAGCTCCGGAATCTGTTCGTGACAGGTACCCGGAGTTGTTTGATCTATACGAGAAGGGCAAATCAATAGATATGATCGCCAAAACGATTGGGATTCAACGAGGTGAAATCCAGCTTATCCTTCAGTTAGCTAAGAGGGAGGCAACCTAATGTTTAAAAATCGCCATTTTATGATGGGGCTTGGTATTGGGTTGATCATAGGAGCATTATTACTCCAATTGATGAATCTAGGCCAGAGCCAAACAGGTCAATTGTGGACGAAACAAAAGATAGAAGATGCAGCAAAGGAACTTGATTTAAAAGTTGTGGAGAACGGTACGGAGCTTCTAACTGAAGAAGAATGGAAGCAGAAGATGGAGTCGCTTGATGAGTCAGGTGGTCTGGATGGTGAACCTGAGTCCTCTTCTAATCAAGGAGAATCCCAGACTAAACCAGTCGAAGAAACGAAAAAACCTGCCACTCCTGAAGAACCTCAGACCCCACAGGACAAAAAGGTTTCTTCAGTGAATAATGAATCGCCTGTGACAACGCCGTCCACGGAACAACCAGCAGCTCCTGCAGCTCCGGCAAAGCCAAAGAAAGTGATTGTGGAGTACAAGATCGTTTCAGGCAGCACCCTGACTGGGATAGCTGAAGGGCTTGAGAAATCTGGTGTAATTACTGACAAGGAAGCTTTTATCAAGCGGGCAAAAGATAAGAAGGTCAACACTAAAATTCGTACAGGTACGTATAATTTTGAGATTGGTGAAGATTTTAATTCCATTATTACGAAGCTAACCGCCAAACCGAAGTATTAGTATTAAGATTCTATGTAAAATCCATTTGCATCCCATTTTTAGTTATGGTATATTAATTGACGGTGTTATAACGCACGCTTGTTGATTTCGTTAAGGGTGCTTCAACAAAGTTGAAGTCTTGACGGGAAATGATACTGGCGGAGGAAGCATCAAAAAAACCAATTTTAGGAGGTGCGTGAAGATGGCAGTAATCTCCATGAAACAACTGCTTGAAGCAGGCGTACACTTCGGACACCAAACACGTCGTTGGAACCCGAAAATGGATCGTTATATCTTCACTGAAAGAAACGGCATTTACATTATCGATTTGCAAAAAACGGTAAAGAAAGTCGAAGAAGCTTACAACTTTGTTAAGAGTATTGCAGAAGACAATGGTACAATCCTCTTCGTAGGAACAAAGAAACAAGCTCAAGACTCTGTTAAGGAAGAAGCAGAACGCGCTGGTCAATACTTCATTAACCAACGCTGGCTCGGCGGAACGCTGACTAACTTCCAAACCATTCAAAAACGTATCGATCGTTTGAAACAACTTGAAGCTTGGGAAGAAGACGGTACTTTCTCCGTATTGCCGAAGAAAGAAGTTATCATTCTTCGCAAAGAGAAAGATCGCCTTGAGAAATTCCTCGGCGGGATTAAGAACATGAAAGGGTTGCCTAGCGCCCTGTTCGTAATTGATCCACGCAAAGAGCGCATTGCAGTAGCAGAAGCTCGCAAACTTGGTATTCCAATCGTAGGTATCGTTGATACTAACTGCGATCCGGATGAAATCGACTACGTTATTCCTGGTAACGACGACGCGATTCGCGCTGTTAAATTGTTGACAGGAAAAATGGCAGATGCAGTGATTGAAGCTAACCAAGGTGAACAAACTACAGCTTAATCAGGTATCTATATAAATGATTGAATTAAATGAAGAAGGGTGGTTGGTAGGTGCAAACCTCTCACTACCCTTTTTTTAAAGAGAAAGTTCAAAATGCAAGTTTGATTTCTAAATCATGATTTGGAGGGTATTCTAACATGGCTGTTGATGCTAAAGCGGTAAAAGAACTACGTGAAAAAACTGGTGCAGGTATGCTTGATTGCAAAAAGGCGCTTGAGGAAGCTAACGGTGATTTGACTAAAGCGACTGAATTGCTTCGTGAAAAGGGTCTTGCAGCGGCTGCAAACAAAGCAGGTCGTATTGCAACTGAAGGTGTTGTTGAATCTTACATCCATGCTGGTGGCCGCATCGGCGTATTGGTAGAAATCAACTGCGAAACTGACTTCGTTGCCAAGACAGATCAATTTAAAGAATTTGCACGTGATATCGCAATGCATATTGCTGCATCTAGCCCACGTTACGTTCGTCGTGAAGAAGTTCCTCAAGAAGACGTAGAAAAAGAAAAGGAAATCTTGAAGGCTCAAGCTTTGAATGAAGGCAAACCAGAAAAAATCGTTGAAAAAATGGTTGAAGGCCGCATTGGTAAATACTATGAGGAATTTTGCTTGTTGGAACAAAGCTTTGTTAAAGACCCTGACAAGACTATCTCACATTTGCTGAATGAAAAAATCAGCACCATCGGTGAAAACATTTCAATCCGTCGCTTCGTTCGTTTTGAACTTGGTGAAGGTTTGGAGAAAAAAGTGGATAACTTCGTAGAAGAAGTTATGGCTCAAGTGAAAAACTAATTAATACACGATTACCATATAATATCTATAGAACGGTAAGCATATCTTGGAACACTTCGTGTTCCTTCTTTTTTAACCTGACGCCTTTTGAGAGTAGTTCAAAAGGAGTTTATTAGTGGAGGGTATACATTTGGAACAGCCAGTTTTTAAACGTGTTGTCTTAAAGGTCAGTGGGGAGTCTCTTTCCGGCCAGAACGGGTACGGTATCGACGCGCAGACTATTTCATCCATCGCTCAGCAAGTGAAAGAAGTTGTTGAACTCGGAGTTGAAGTTGCTATCGTATGTGGTGGGGGAAACATTTGGCGTGGGATTGCTGGTAGCGCTAAAGGTATCGATCGTGCTACAGCTGATTATATGGGTATGCTAGCTACGGTGATGAATTCTCTGGCATTGCAGGATGCGCTTGAACAAATCGATGTTCCGACAAGGGTACAGACGTCCATCGCGATGCAGCAAATTGCTGAGCCTTACATTCGTCGTCGGGCTATTCGTCACCTTGAAAAAGGTCGGGTTGTTATTTTTGCCGCTGGGACGGGTAATCCGTTCTTTTCGACCGATACGACGGCTGCTCTCCGCGCTGCAGAAATCGAAGCTGAAGTTATTCTGATGGCGAAGAACAAAGTAGATGGCGTGTACTCTGCAGACCCGTTCATCGATCCGAATGCTGAAAAATTTGAGAGCCTTACGTATCTCGAAGTGCTCAACAAAAATCTTGGTGTTATGGATTCTACGGCCTCTTCTCTTTGTATGGATAACAACATTCCACTTATTGTTTTCGCAATTACTGAGCAAGGCAACATTAAGCGTGTCGTCCTTGGTGAGAAGATCGGGACGATTGTTAAAGGGAGTGTAGATTAAATGCCACAAACGATCAAAGCTCATGCTGAAGAACGCATGGATAAAGCGATTCAGGCACTTAAAAGAGATCTTGCGACGCTTCGCGCCGGGAGAGCTAATCCTTCGCTACTTGATCGCGTTCAAGTTGAATATTACGGAGCAATGACTCCTGTAAATCAGCTTGCTAACATTAATACACCAGATTCACGTACTTTGATGATTCAGCCTTGGGATAAGTCTTCTTTGGCTGATATCGAACGTGCAATCCAGAAGTCGGATCTTGGACTGACTCCTGCAAATGATGGTATTTCCATACGTTTGTCGATCCCGGCACTGACTGAAGAACGCCGCGTTGAACTCGTGAAGATGACGAAGAAATTCGGAGAAGAAGGTAAAGTAGCTATCCGCAACATTCGTCGTGATGCTAACGATGATATCAAGAAGCTTGAGAAAAGTGATATCTCTGAAGATGAATCGCGCAGACATCAGGAAGATATCCAGAAATCAACAGATAAGTTTATTGCAGAAGTAGATAAAGTGCTCGCTGCGAAAGAGAAAGAGATCATGGAAGTTTAAGAGATGAAAAGCGGCCCCTCCATTTACGGTGGGGTTTTGTCTCTTTTTCATCACCGGCTGGAGGAAAAGGAATGATTAAGTTGTTTCAACCCTGGTGGAAAAAAAGGAATAGTCAGCCTACTGCGGAAGTTGCAGATGGAAACATTCCAAAGCATGTCGCTATCATTATGGATGGTAATGGCCGCTGGGCTCGCAGACTGGGATTGCCGCGGATTGTCGGACATCGTAACGGAATGAAGGCTGTCAAAAGGGCGACAATAGCGGCGGATGAACTCGGGATTTCAATATTGACGCTCTATGCATTCTCTACAGAGAACTGGAAAAGGCCAAAAGATGAAGTTGATTTTCTAATGTCGCTTCCACAAGAATTTTTGGCTCTGGAATTGGATGAATTAATTGAAAAGAACGTTCAGGTGCAAATGATGGGGCATACAGAGGATTTACCTCCTCATACTTTCGCTGCTATGCAGGAAGCCATTGAACGAACTAAGAATAATACTGGACTTATATTGAATTTTGCACTTAATTATGGCAGTCGACGGGAAATTACAGAGAGTGTGAAGAAGATTGCCAGAGAAGTTAAAGATGGAACTGTTGCTCCTGAAGATATTACGGAGGAAATGATATCCTTAAATATGCTATCGTCTGGATTACCAGATCCTGATCTTTTGATCCGCACAAGCGGTGAACTGAGATTGAGTAATTTTATGCTCTGGCAGGCGGCTTATAGTGAACTATGGTTCACCGACATTTACTGGCCCGAATTCGGACGTCAACAATTATACGAAGCAGTTGCTGAATATCAGCGGCGTACGAGAAGATACGGCGGATTATCATAGTAGAATGGAAGGTGTAGGTAGTTGAAGCAGCGGTTGATTACAGGAATTGTTGCCGGTGTATTTTTTCTCGGTCTATGTGTCATCGGTGGACTTGCGTTTCAAACACTAATTGTTTTGATGGCCTTGATTGGCTTCTATGAATTCGTTCGTATGATTAAGCTCCCTGCCTTTGGAGGAACCGCCGTCATTGGGTATTTAGGGATATTGTATATAACGTTCCCATGGGAATCACTAGGACTTGAAAAGCCATTGGGGACTTTGGCGATACTTTGGCTTTTCTTATTTTTGTTTTTGGCTATTACTGTTCTAACGAAGAATGAAATTCCCATTGCACAAGCCGCTTTATTGTTTCTTGGTCTAGCTTATATTGGATTAGGATTCACTTACATTGCATATACGCGGAATACACCGGATGGAAACGGTCTGTTCTGGACTTTTTTGATGCTAGCTGCGATTTGGAGCAGCGATGCCGGGGCATATTTTACAGGTCGTCGATTCGGTAAACATAAACTGTGGCCGGTAATCAGCCCTAACAAAACAGTTGAAGGTGCAATCGGAGGGATTGTACTTGCTGTTGTAGTTTCACTTATTTTTGCCCTCTTGTCTGGGGGGCTGCTCGAAATTGGACGTGCTATCCTGCTAGGTATTTCGGCAGCTATTGTAGGTCAAATGGGCGATTTAATCCAATCAGCATATAAAAGGGTGTATGGCATTAAGGATTCGGGAACACTGCTGCCTGGTCATGGAGGTATACTTGACCGTTGCGATAGCTGGATTACGGTATTTCCGTTTGTACATATCCTGATGCTCCTTCCTTATTAATTATAGTGATAAGTTTAAATAAGAGGTGCGTTATGAAGAAGAAAATTGCTGTGATCGGTTCTACTGGCTCCATCGGCACTCAAACCCTGGACGTTGTCATGCAGCATCCGGAGCATTTTGAAATCGTTGGCCTTTCCGCAGGATCAAATATTGAACTCTTCGTGGAACAAGTAAACCGTTTCCGGCCTCAAAAAGCTTCCATCGCTAATAAATCGTTAGCTGATCAAATCAGACCACAACTTCCACAAGGTGTAGAACTGTTTTACGGTGAAGAAGGACTCGTGGAGGTGGCTGCCGGGACAGATGCAGAGACTGTATTGACAGCTATAGTAGGTAGTGCAGGATTACCTGCTACATTAGCGGCGATTTCTGAAGGGAAAAATATTGCGCTCGCGAACAAAGAGACACTTGTTACTGCGGGTCATTTAGTGACAGATTTGGCGAAAAAGAAAGGTGTAGCCCTTCTGCCTGTGGACAGCGAGCATTCCGCCATTTTTCAATGCCTGAACGGGGAAAATTTGGAGGATGTACAGCAAATTACGCTGACCGCATCTGGAGGATCTTTCCGTGACTTAACTAGGGATCAGCTTCAGCACGTAACTGTTGAAGATGCGCTTAAGCATCCGAATTGGTCTATGGGGGCAAAGATAACAATTGATTCGGCCACGATGGTCAACAAAGGGTTGGAAGTAATAGAGGCCAATTGGCTGTTTGGGCTTGGCTTTGAACAGATCGGCGTATTGTTACATCCTGAAAGTATTGTCCACTCCTTCGTTGAATATCGTGACGGAAGCGTAATTGCTCAGCTCGGATCACCAGATATGAGAGTACCCATTCAATATGCTCTTACCTATCCCCAAAGATGGAAATCAACGACTAAACGGCTATCTTTGGCTGAGGTCGGCAAGCTTCATTTCCGAGAAATGGATTTTGAACGTTTCCCGTGTTTAAGACTTGCTTTCGAATGTGGTAAAATAGGAGGAACAGCCCCGACTGTGTACAATGCTGCGAATGAAGTAGCGGTTGCTCGTTTCTTAAATCAGGAAATTTCATTCCTGAAGATCGAGCAAATAATTGAAACAGCTCTTGCCAGTCATCATGTTCTGGATAATCCGGATTTGGAGACAATCAAGGAAGCTGATCGATGGGCTCGTTCATTGGCGTCGACTATTTAGTAGGTTTTATTACCAATAACACATTTTAGTTTAAAAACTTCCACGATGGTATTCTCTTGTATGTGATCGGAGAATAATGATAATCTAGAAGAACGTTGGACGATCTGTGGTCAGAAGGAGGATGCTTACGATTGGAATTGCTGAAGATCATTTTTTTGACGGTTCTCATGTTCTTTGTCATCGTGACGGTGCATGAATGGGGACATTATTTCTTTGCAAAACGCGCAGGGATTCTGGTGCGAGAATTTGCTATCGGATTTGGGCCTAAGCTGTTCTCCTTTAAAAGAGACGAGACGCAGTTCACGCTTCGCCTGCTTCCTTTTGGCGGGTATGCCCGTATGGCGGGAGAAGATCCCGAGCTTGTCCAGATTTCAAACGGGCAGACGGTTGCACTCAGAATTGAAGGCGATGAAGTTCGAAAAATATATTTGGATCGCCTCGATAGTCGAAAAAATGTCATTCGCGGTGAAGTTCAGGAAATTGATTTGGAGGATCACCTTCATGTAAAGCTTGATGTTGATGGAGAGATAATTAGTTATCGGGTTCATCCACAAGCCATGCTTGTTACTAAAGGCAAAGATACACAAATTGCCCCTCGTGATCGGCAATACGGGAGCAAAACAGTTGGACAAAGAGCATTATCTATTTTTGCCGGCCCGTTGATGAATTTTATTCTCGCGTTTGTACTTTTTGCCCTTCATACTCAAATGGCAGGAATTCCGCTAGAGAATCCCAGTCATTTGCAGATCGGTGATGTTATGAAAGGTATGCCTGCTGAGGAAGCAGGAGTGCAAAAGGGCGATATTGTTGAGACGATTAACGATATACCGGTTGGGACAGATGCGAATAAAATGATCGAAATGATCAAAGCATCAGAGAACAAACCTATGGTTTGGACGGTCAAACGTGGTGAGGAAACCTTATCGATCACAATCACCCCTCGTTCTGTGCAGAATGAAGAGGGCGGAAAGGTCGGAAGCTCCATCATAACTTATTTCCCGACACGGAGCGCTTCGTTTGGTGAGAGTATTACAACAGCAGGTAAAGATATGGTGTACACCACTAAAGCGATATTTTTAGGATTCCAGCAGTTGATCAACAAATTCTCAATGGATGATCTGGGAGGACCGGTTCGTACATTTGAAGTGACTGGACAAATCGCTAAACAAGGTATAGCGCAATTAACTTACTGGGCAGCTATTTTGAGTCTTTACCTTGGAATATTCAATCTATTACCTATTCCGGCATTGGACGGAAGCCGACTTGCCTTTTTAGCTGTTGAGGCAGTGCGCGGAAAACCGATCGATCCCAATCGCGAGGGGCTCGTGCATTTTATAGGCTTTGCGATGTTGTTCCTGCTCATGATCGCTGTAACTTATAATGATATTTTGCGACTTATTGGGTAGATGGATTAACTTATATTTCATATTGTGTTGTTTATAACGGGAGGACAAGGGTTCGTATGGCTAATGAGGAGAAACAATTTGTAACAGAAATTACGCCACAAGGTGAGGATTTCTCTCGCTGGTACATTGATGTCATAAAAAAAGCAGATTTGATGGATTATTCACCTGTACGTGGTTGTATCGTGTTCAAACCGGATGGTTATGAAATTTGGGAGCATATCCAGCAAGAGCTGGATCGACGATTTAAAGAGACGGGACATCGCAATGCGTATTTCCCGCTGTTTATTCCAGAGAGCTTCTTTCAGAAGGAAAAAGAACACGTAGAAGGATTTAATCCTGAACTTCCATGGGTGACTGAAGCGGCTGGCGAGAAGCTTGAAGAACGTCTTGCAATCCGTCCAACATCTGAGACGATGATTGGTCATATGTACGAGAAATGGATTCAATCATATCGTGATCTGCCTGTTCTGATTAATCAATGGGCTAACGTAGTGCGTTGGGAAAAACGAACCTTGCCATTCCTTCGTACTAGTGAGTTCCTATGGCAAGAAGGCCATACTGCTCATGAGAATGAAACTGAAGCTCGCGAAGAAACGATGCGTATGTTGGAAATTTACCGCGACTTCGTAGAGAACTATCTAGCGATTCCGGTGATCGTGGGTCAGAAAACTCCATCTGAGAAGTTTGCAGGTGCAGTAGATACTTATTCTATTGAAGCGATGATGAAAGATGGACGTGCAGTACAAGCAGGTACATCGCATTATCTCGGTACAAATTTTGCAACAGCGTTTGATATTAAATATTTGAACCGTGAAAATGTTCAGGAATATGTTCACACCACTTCATGGGGAGTTAGTACACGATTGATCGGTTCCTTGATCATGGTACATGGTGATGACCGTGGGCTTGCGCTTCCTCCAAAGGTAGCTCCAAAACAAGTCATGATCATTCCGATAGGACCACCAAAAACACGCGATGCAGTAGTAGGGAAAGCTGATGAACTGTTTGCTGAGCTGAAAAAAGCAGGCGTTCGTGTCGGGATTGATGATCGTGCTGATGTTCGTCCAGGCTGGAAGTTTAATGAATATGAAATGCGCGGTGTTCCTGTGAGACTTGAGATCGGACCTCGTGATATGGAGAATGGGGTATGCGTTCTCGTCTCCCGCATCAGCGGAGAGAAAAAAGTCATTGAGCAAGCTAATCTTGTTGCAGAAGTGAAAGCTATGCTGGAGAAAGTGCATCAAGAAATGTTTGATCGCGCTAAAGCTTTCCGGGAAGAGCATTTCTACTCTGTAGATACTTTGGATGAAATGAAAGCAAGTATCGAAGAAAAGCGTGGCTTCACTTTGGCTGGCTGGTGCGGTTCCGAAGCTTGCGAGCGCCATGTGAAGGACGAGACAGGGGCAACAAGCCGCAACATTCCGTTTAAGCCGGAAGTGACGAAGACAAAATGTCTTGTGTGCGGAGAACCAGCACAACATACAGTTGTTTTTGCAAGAGCTTACTAAGTAGATGATGAATTAGATCAATGTTCAGAAAGTCAACGTATCGACTTTTTGAGCAACCTTATGAAAGGCTTCCGGCAGGGTATGTCGAAGGGTTGATGACCTGTCGGCTCTTTGCCGGGAGCTTTATTATTTAGAAATTTCGGAGGGGAAGACATGACCGACGCTCAGGGAAAAAGAACGAGACTTGAACTGTTGATGAAGCAAGCGGATGTTCCAGCTTCATTAGTCGATCCCTACTTTCTTGATGGATACATTGAACAGGTTGAGGTCAGTCGAAGCAATCGGGATTGGGTAATCACGATCTGCAAGGAGACGTTAGTTCCGGCACAAGCTTATCGAACCTTCTACGTTAGAGTTAAGGAAAAGCTTGAGCATATAGCGCACATATCTTTTATTTTTCATTATGACAGCCGCTTAGCTGCTTCAGAAATTGTATCTGAGTATTGGAAGCTGTTTCTGGATTGGGTACATCGTGAAGTTCCGTCCGTTAATGGCTGGATGGCAAGGGCTGCATATGAAGTAGACGGAGACCTCGTATCCATTACATTTGGTGACAGCATGACACTGGAGTTGGCCCGCAAAAAACAAATCGATCGAGCTATTATTGCATATTATGAAAATTACTTTGGGCTAACCTTGAGAGTGAAGCTTAGTACGGGCGAAAGCAGTGCAGAAGCCTTTGAAGAGTTCCAGCAACGGATCGTGGAAGAAGAACGCGAAGTGATTCAACAGTTGATGGAGAGCATGACTGTGGACGCACCTCCTGAGGAAGTAGATGGCGAAGCTATCAAGCTGCAGATTGGTTACGATCTCAAGGAACAGGCGGTTCCACTTCAAGAAATTCAGGACGAAGAGAAGAAGATTACAGTTCAGGGTACAATCTTTGGCCTCGATCGCAAGGAACTGCGTAACGGCAATACGTTGTTTATATTTAATTTAACGGACTTTACGGATTCTTTGCAGATGAAGTTGTTTGCAAAGAACAAGGAAGATCTTAAAATTATGAACCAGCTGGCCAATGGGAAATGGGTTAAAGCCCGTGGCAAAGTAGAAATGGATCGTTTTATGCAAGTTCCAGAGTTAGTGATGATACCTTCGGATTTGTGCGAAATCTCTGCACCTCCTTCCCGTAAAGATAACGCGGATGAAAAAAGAGTTGAATTTCATCTTCATACGACGATGAGTACGATGGACGCCGTAACCCCGATTGGCGATTATGTGAAGACGGCTGCCAAATGGGGACACAAAGCGATTGCTGTTACTGATCATGGTGGCATTCAGTGCTACCCTGATGCCGCTAAGGCTGCAAAGAAGAACGGCATTAAAATGATGTACGGTGTTGAAGCCAACGTGGTCAACGACAATGTTGCGGTTGTATTAAATCCTAGACCTGATGATCTAAAGACGACTACTTACATCGCATTTGACATTGAAACCACCGGTCTTTCTGTCACACAGTGTAAAATTATTGAAATCGCTGCTGTGAAGATGATTGAAGGGAAGGAAATTGATAGATTCGCCACCTTCGTCAATCCGCATGAACGGATTCCATATCACATTCAGCAATTGACGAATATTAATGATGAAATGGTCCAGGATGCACCGGAGGTTGAGCCGGTCCTGAAGCAATTCATGGAATTCGCTGGAGATGCTGTCCTAGTAGCTCATAATGCTCGATTTGACGTGGATTTCGTAAATGCCAAGCTCAAGGAATTGGGACTTCCGATAATGGTGAACCCCGTATTGGATACTCTTGAAATGGCGCGGATGCTGCATCCTACAATGAAAAACCACCGTCTGAATACACTGGCTGCTAAATACAAGGTTTCGCTTGAGAACCATCACCGCGCCATTGATGATACGATTGCACTTGCTAACATTTTAAACGGATTAATCGATGATGCAGTTAAGGTTGAGGGTCTGCTCACACTCGATCGCTTAAATCATAAAGTTGGTAAAGACCTGTCGAACTCAAGACCATTCCACTGTGGAATTTATGCACTAAATCAAGTAGGCAAGAAAAATTTATTTAAGCTCGTATCCATGTCCCATACCCAATATTTTAAGAGGGTCGCTTGTATTCCTAAGTCGAGGCTTGCTGAAATGCGTGAAGGATTACTTATTATCTCCGGTTGTGAAAAGGGTGAGTTTTTTGAAGCGGTCCTTAACAAAACGGTTGAGGAAGCCGAAGGAATAGCCGATTTTTACGATGTGCTGGAAATTCAGCCTTTGACGATGTATATGCATTTAGTAGATAAAGGCTTGGTCGGTAGTGTAGAAGAACTCAAAACAGCGGTTCGTAAAGTGGTCGAAATCGGATTGAAGCTCGGGAAACCTGTGATCGCTACTGGAAATGTGCATTATTTAGAGCCGCGAGACAAGCTGTACAGAGATATAACGATACATGGCATTACTGGTTTCAGTCCGCTCAAAGATATTCGCAAGCCTGATGCACATTTGCGTACAACTGATGAAATGCTAGGGGAATTCGAATTTCTAGGTAAAGATGTAGCCTATGAGGTTGTTGTGAAGAATACCAATGAGCTTGCAGATAACTTTGAGGAGATCGAGCTGTTTCCGGATAAGCTGTTTACACCGATTTTAGATGGGGCAGATGAAGAAATCCGCAATACTTGCTATGACACGGCGAAGTCGATTTATGGTGAAGACTTGCCGGAAGTTGTCGTCAAACGCTTGGAGAAGGAATTGGAGCCGATCATTAAATACGGTTTCTCTGCCAATTATCTCATCTCCGAACGATTGGTGAAAAAGTCCAATAAGGACGGATATCTCGTAGGCTCTCGGGGCTCTGTAGGTTCCTCTGTAGTAGCTACCTTCCTCGGTATTTCCGAGGTTAACCCGCTGCCTGCTCATTACATTTGTTTGAATCCAGAATGCAAGCATAGCGAATGGTTCCTTGATGGCAGTATTCCGAGTGGATTTGACTTGCCTGATAAGGATTGCCCGAATTGTGGTCATAAGCTTAAGGGAGAAGGACAGGATATTCCGTTTGAAACTTTCCTTGGTTTTAAGGGTGATAAGGTTCCCGATATCGATCTTAACTTTTCCGGTGAATATCAGCCGGAGGCTCATAATTTTACGAAGGTCATGTTTGGTGAGAAAAATGTGTTCCGCGCCGGGACAATTGGTACAGTCGCGGAGAAAACGGCTTTTGGTTTTGCCAAGAAATACGAAGAAGAGCATCATAAGCATTGGCGAGGAGCTGAGCTAAATCGTCTTGCATCCGGCTGTACTGGAGTGAAGCGAAGCACGGGTCAGCATCCAGGCGGAATTGTTGTTGTACCTGACTACATTGAAGTAGAAGATATTACACCTGTTCAATTTCCTGCCGATGATACAAGTGCAGAATGGATGACAACTCATTTTGACTATCATGCATTCGATGCTAACTTGCTCAAGCTTGATATTCTGGGTCATGATGACCCGACGATGATGCGGATGCTGCAGGACTTAACAGGAGTTGACCCCACGACGATTCCGATGAATGACCCTAAGGTCATGAGCATGTTCAACTCAACGGAAGCGCTGGGGGTGGGTCCGGAACGAATTCGAACACCGGTTGCAACCTATGGTGTACCTGAAATGGGAACCAAGTTTGTACGTCAGATGCTTATAGAATCACAGCCATCTACTTTTGCCGATTTACTGCAAATATCAGGACTGTCCCATGGAACAGGGGTATGGCTGGGAAATGCGCAGGATCTGATTAAAAATGGAACATGCAACATTAAAACGGTAATTGGTTGTCGCGACGATATTATGCTGTTTTTGATTTACAAGGCAGGGATGGATGCAGGCCTGGCTTTTAAAATTACGGAAAGTGTGCGTAAAGGAAAGGGCTTGTCAGATGAGTGGATTGAAGAAATGAAAAAGTGCAAGGTGCCGCAATGGTACATTGATTCTTGTCTAAAAATCCAGTACATGTTCCCGAAAGCGCATGCTGCCGCATATGTTATTTCTGCGGTACGCACCGCTTACTTCAAGCTCTATTATCCGATTGAATATTATGCGACGTATTTCTCGGTTCGCGGTGAAGATTTTGATATCGAGCTGTTCTGCCAAGGGTATGAAGCAATCTATCGAAAAATTGAAGAAATCGAGCAAAAAGGCTTTCAAGCGTTACCTAAGGAGAAGAACATGCTTCCGATTCTTGAGATGGCGCTGGAAATGACGGCACGTGGTTTGCGCTTCAAGAACATTGATCTGTATCGTTCCGAGGCGACGAAGTTTATAGTGGATGGCGATGCCCTCATTCCGCCGTTCTCTGCACTTGCGGGAATTGGTGACAACGCCGCCCGTAATATTGCAGCTGCCAAAGAGCAGGGAGAATTTTTATCTATAGAAGATTTCCAGCAAAAGTCGAAAGCAAGTAAGACTGTTGTCGAGCTGCTTGGTACAATGGGATGCTTCCGTGGATTGCCGGAAAGCAACCAGCTCTCCTTGTTCTAGTAAGCAGGGTAAGGGTCATTTACTTGTCACTATTACCGGACTATGTTATAATTTTTTTGGTAATCATGAGTATAGAACCGTTGTTTAAAGAGTGGGGAAACCCACTCTTTACTCTTTGGTATATAGGAAACAACCATTATGGAGGTAATGTAAGCTTGAGCACACCGAAGATCAGAGCGGCCGTAGAAGAGATGGTCACCCCTTTTTTGGAGGAAAATAGCTTTGAACTGGTTGACATTGAATACGTGAAAGAGGGGAGCAATTGGTTCCTTCGCGTATTTGTAGACAAAGACGGAGGCATTGATATTGATGATTGTGGTCGGATCAGCGAGTTTCTCAGTGAGAAACTGGATGAGAACGATCCGATACCTTCGGCTTATTTTCTGGAAGTATCTTCGCCTGGAGCAGAGCGTCCCCTTAAGAAAGCTGCGGATGTATTAAAGGCTGTCGGGAAAGATGTTTTTGTGACTACATATGAACCGGTGGATGGATTAAAGGAATTTGAAGGTCGACTACTTTCATTTGATAATGATGAGCTTGCTATTCAAGCAGGCAAGAAAAACTACATTATTCCTTACAGTAAAGTTGCTAACGCCAGATTGGCTATTATCTTTTAACGTGATTTGCACGGAACTAATGAAGGGGGGAACTCGAGGCAAATGAGTATGGATTTTATCGAAGCCTTGAATGAATTGGAAAGGGAAAAAGGGATTAGCAAGGATATTTTATTTGAAGCGATTGAAGCAGCCTTGATCTCCAGTTATAAACGAAACTTCAATACTGCGCAAAATGTTCGCGTAGATATGAACCGGCATACCGGAGCGATTAAAGTATACGCTCGCAAGCTTGTAGTAGAGGAAGTACTGGACCCAAGAACAGAGATTTCATTGCCTGCTGCTCGCGAGATTAATGCCAGCTTCCAGCTGGATGACGTAGCAGAAATTGAAGTAACGCCTCGTGACTTTGGACGTATTGCTGCCCAGACAGCTAAACAGGTTGTAACACAACGCATTCGGGAAGCTGAACGCGGACTTATTTACAATGCTTTCGTGGAAAAAGAAGAGGATATCGTAACCGGTATTGTACAGCGTCAGGATCCTCGCAACGTTTTTGTTGATCTTGGTAAAATCGAAGCACATCTTCCATTAAATGAGCTTATGCCAAATGAAAAGTTCAAACACGGTGACCGGATTAAAGCATATATCACCAAGGTTGAGAACACGACGAAGGGACCGCAAATTTTGCTCTCGCGGACTCATCCGGGACTTTTGAAACGTCTCTTTGAACTGGAAGTTCCAGAAATTTTCGACGGTGTTGTTGAGATTCGCTCTGTAGCTCGTGAAGCTGGGTTTCGTTCAAAAATTGCCGTGTATTCCCGCAATAGTGAAGTTGATCCTGTAGGCTCCTGCGTTGGTCCAAAGGGTACTCGTGTTCAGACCATTGTGAATGAGCTTCGTGGCGAGAAGATCGACATCGTTCGTTATTCAGAGAATGTGGAGGAATATGTAGCAAATGCGCTGAGTCCTTCCAAAGTGCTAGAGGTTCAAGTGTTTGAGGCGGAAAAAATGGCGCGTGTTATCGTTCCTGATTATCAGTTATCCCTCGCCATCGGGATTAAAGGTCAAAATGCTCGCTTGGCAGCCAAGCTGACGGGCTGGAAAATTGACATCAAGAGTGAGACTCAGGCGGAAGAGGAATTTGGTAGAGAGAAAACCGAACAAGGTGAATTGCCTCAGGATTCCGTCTCCGTTGATTAATTGTTATGATGAGCCGGTCGTCGTAACTCAGTAGCAGGTACGGGGGGTCTGAGTAATGAAAACTAGAAAAGTTCCGCTGCGCAAGTGTGTAGCTTGCCAGCAAATGATGCCTAAGAAATCGTTGATTCGGGTTGTCCGGTCACCGGAAGGCGAAGTATCAATCGATTTAAGTGGTAAAAAATCAGGGCGCGGAGCCTATTTATGCGGCCAGGTTGCATGCTTCAAGCTCGCCCATAAGAACCGTGCGCTGGACAGGGCGTTAAAGTCTACGGTCGGGCAGGATGTATATGAGCAACTGGCAAAAGATTTTCTGGCTGTAGAAGAAGAGTTTATTTCCAGCAGAGATGAGGCAGAGGACGAAAACGATGAGTAAGATTTTTTCTAATCTGGGTCTCGCGATGCGGGCGGGAAAACTCGTAACCGGAGATGAAATTGTATTGAAATCTGTTCGATCATCTGAAGCCAGACTAGTGATCGTTGCCAAAGATGCTTCTGCCAATACCCACAAGAAATTCCGCGATAAATGCAGAACGTATAAAGTCCCTTTGATCATTGGATTTGACCGAGAGATGCTGGGATCCAGCGTAGGGAAACCCGAAAGAGTAGTACTTGCGTTAACCGATCAAGGGTTTGCCGATATGATTAGAAAAGAAATCGTGAAAACGTCGGAGGTGGAGTATATTGAGTAAACAAGAAAACAAAGATAAACTCAGGGTGTACGAATATGCTAAATCACTCAATATGAGTAGTAAAGAAATTATAACTATTCTTAAACGTCTTGAAATTCCGGTCAATAATCATATGAGTGTTATGGAAAATGATGCGGTTGATCGCGTAGAGAAATTTTTCAAGGATATCAAGAGTAGTGCAGCTGCCAAACGTGAAAGCTCGAGTCGAACCGAGACTCCAGTCAAATCGTCGGCTCCGGCTTCCGCAGGAGGAAGTCAAGCGCCGAAATCAGCACCTAGTGATCATCCGAGCCAGCAAGGAAATCAAGGCCGTAATAATGGGGTAAAAGAAGGACAAAATATTGACAAAAATCAACATGAAAAGCAGGTTAGCATGAATAATAAACAATCAACCAATAATCAAGCTGCTACGAGCAGCACATCAGCAACTCAAGAGAGAAGTCATCGTCCATCCGGAAATCAGCATCAGAATAATCGTCCAGGGCAAAGCAACCGTCCTTCACAGCAAGGTTCCGGCCAAGGGCAATCGCCTGGCAATCGCAATAACAATAACCAACCGAATCGTGGACAGGGCCAAGGTAATTCCTCATATCAGGGGAATAACAGTGGAGGTGCACGTAATACGCAATCTCAATCATCGCCAAACCGTAACTTCTCGAATAATGGATCGAACACTGGATCTAATAGCGGGGGCTTTAACAGCAACCGTAACCAAGGTGGTCAAGGCCAAGGTGCGAGAAAAGGTAACAGCGGCGGCGGTGGCTATAACAACAACAACAGAAACAACCGTTTTGATGATAACCGTCAGGGCGGATTTAAGAACAACCGCGGTGGAAAAGGTGGCCGTGGCAAAGGTTCACAGGCTCCTCAGCAATATCGTGAGAAGATCGATAATACGCCAAAGAAAATTATCGTTCGTGGTACGATGACAGTAGGCGAAACAGCCAAACTGCTTCATAAGGATGCTTCCGAAGTTATCAAAAAGCTTATTTCTCTTGGAGTAATGGCTACGATTAACCAAGAACTCGACATTGACACTATTTTGTTACTTGCAGGTGACTTCGGTGTTGAAGTTGAAGTGAAGATTCCGGTTGAGGACGATCGCTTCGAAACGATTGAAGAAGTGGATGAAGAGACGGATTTGCTGGAGCGTCCACCAGTTGTTACGATTATGGGCCACGTTGACCATGGTAAGACGACACTTCTTGATGCTATTCGTTCTACGAATGTTACAGGCGGAGAAGCTGGCGGTATTACTCAGCATATCGGTGCTTATCAAGTTGAAATCAACGGTAAAAAGATTACATTCCTGGATACTCCGGGTCACGAAGCATTTACAGCAATGCGTGCTCGTGGTGCACAGCTTACAGATATTACGATTATCGTCGTAGCAGCCGATGACGGTGTCATGCCGCAAACGGTTGAGGCTGTTAACCATGCCAAAGCAGCAGGACTTCCTATTATCGTAGCAGTAAACAAAATCGATAAGCCGGATGCTAATCCGGATAAAGTAAAGCAAGAACTCACTGAATACGGACTCGTACCGGAAGAGTGGGGCGGAGATACAATTTTCGTTAACGTTTCGGCTAAGCAAAAAATGGGTCTTGAAGGTCTGCTGGAAATGATTCTGCTTGTGGCAGAAGTTAACGAATACAAAGCAAATCCTGATAAACGCGCTCGCGGAGCTGTTATTGAAGCTGAGCTTGACAAGAGCCGTGGTCCGGTTGCTCGTATTCTCGTTCAACACGGTACACTCAAAGTCGGAGATGCATTTGTAGCGGGTAACTGCTTCGGACGTGTTCGTGCAATGGTGAATGATAAAGGCCGTCGTCTCAAGGAAGCTGGACCTTCCACACCGATTGAAATTACCGGTCTTACGGAAGTTCCACAAGCGGGTGATCCTTTCATGGTATTTGAGGATGAGCGTAAAGCTCGCCACATTGCCGAGAAACGTGCGATTACGCAACGTCAATCTGATCTTGGTGCTAATACAAGAGTTACACTTGACGACTTGTTCCGTCACATTAAAGAGGGCGAAATCAAGGATCTGAATGTAATTATTAAAGCGGACGTTCAAGGTTCCGTTGAAGCACTGAAGGGCTCCCTTGAGAAGATCGAAGTAGAAGGCGTACGCGTTAAAATTATTCATAGCGGCGCCGGTGCGATTACTGAATCCGATATTATTCTGGCTGCAGCTTCTAATGCGATTGTCATCGGCTTTAACGTTCGTCCAGACAGTCAGACTAAAGCAACTGCAGAACAGGAAAAAGTAGATATTCGTTTGCATCGCGTTATTTATAATGCTATCGAAGAAATTGAACAGGCAATGAAAGGTATGCTTGATCCGGTCTATAAAGAATCCGTAATTGGGCATGCTGAAGTTCGTAATACATTTAAAATTAGCAAAGTGGGTACAATCGCGGGTTGTATGGTTACATCTGGCAAGATTTCTCGTGCTGCCGAAGCTCGCCTGATTCGTGACGGTATCGTTGTTTTCGAGGGTAAAATTGATTCCCTTAAACGCTTTAAAGATGACGCCAAGGAAGTTGCACAAGGGTACGAATGCGGTATTACTCTTGATAACTACAACGATCTCAAAGAAGGCGACATTATCGAAGCATTTATTATGGAAACCGTCGAACGTAAGTAGCAAGGTAGTTCATAAAAGTCATCTTGGTCACGTAGTACTGAAACCTGACTCTTTGAACTTGCATTTTGAGCGAGGTGTCGTAAATGGCTAAAAATCGTACCGGCCGCGTAAGCGAGCAAATTAAAAAAGAACTCAGTGTACTTATCCAAAGTGAATTGAAAGATCCGCGTATTGGGTTTGTTACAGTGACCGGGGTCGATGTGACTAATGATTTGTCACAAGCAAAAATTTATTTGAGCGTGTTTGGTGATGAAGATGCAAAAAAGGACTCGCTCAAGGGGCTTGAAAAAGCTAACGGATTTTTGCGTACCGAGCTTGGGAAAAGAATACGGCTGAGACATACACCTGAGCTGATATTCAAAATAGATGAATCTATTGCATATGGCAGCCGAATTGAAAAGCTGCTGGGCGATATTTCACATGAAGAAGAAAAATGAGAATTTAAAGGAGACGGCAATGCAGACCAATGAACAGGAGTTCCGGCAAATCGAGCAGTTTTTGACGGAGCGAGACGATTTCCTGGTAGTGTCGCATGTACAGCCGGACGGAGATGCAGTCAGTTCTACCCTTGCGGTGGGCTGGCTTCTCTCATGTCTGGGTAAAAATTACACGATGGTCAATGAAGGACCTATTCCGCGGCGAATGAGCTATTTATGGCACTCAGAGCAAATTGTCGATCTATCGGAAACTCCGCTCCAAAGTAAGTATAAAAATGTAATATGCGTGGATTGTGCAGATTTTAAAAGAGTAGGAAAGAGCCATCTCATCTTTACTGATGATGCTCGAATTGTAAATATTGATCACCATCCGACTAATGATGCATATGGCGCTATAAATCTCATCGTTTCAAATGCGGCAGCAACTGTCGAGATATTGTTTGATCTTATTCAATATATGAACAAGCCTTTAGATCATGATGTAGCAACAGCGCTATATACAGGATTGTTGACTGATACAGGCGGGTTCCGTTATTCGAGTACATCGCCTAAGGTGATGGCAATTGCCTCCAGGCTGCTGGAATATGGAGTTGATGGTCCGGGCTTGTCTGAGAAGCTGCTTGAGCAAATGACATTGCCTCAGCTTCGTTTGTTAACAAAAGCTTTAAATGGATTGCAAATAAGCGAAGACGGCAAGATCAGTTGGGTGACCGTCGACGATGAAGATATGAGACTTACGGGAGCTATACATGAAGATTTGGAGGGAATCGTAAACTATCCCCGAAATATTCAAGGTGTCGAGGTTGGTCTTTTGTTTAAAGTAATTAATGAGAATGCCGTTAAGGTAAGTTTACGTTCGGCAGGTAAAGTAGACGTAGCCCGCGTTGCACAGAGCTTTGGAGGCGGTGGACATATTCGAGCAGCGGGTGCTCGTATAGAAGGTACACTGGATGAGATTGTTCTGCACGTGCTGGAGCAGGTGAAGGCTCAGTTATGAATCAAATGAACTACGAAGGCATTTTGCCTATACGTAAGCCAGTCGGTTTTACTTCTCATGATGTAGTTGCTAAATCACGTGGCATTTTGAGAATGAAACGGATCGGTCATACAGGTACTCTGGACCCTGCAGTGACAGGTGTTCTGCCGTTGTGTCTTGGCAGAGCAACTAGAATGGTTGAATATCTTCAGGAGCTTCCTAAGGAATACGAAGCAACCTTGATTCTTGGTGTTGCGACGGATACTGAGGACATGTCGGGGAAAGTACTGGAAAGTACTGATCAAGTATCAGTAACTGAAGAACAGGTTCTAGATGTGTTGTCCAAATTTACAGGAACGATTTCTCAAGTGCCTCCGATGTATTCCGCCATCAAGCAAAATGGCAAACGTCTCTACGAACTTGCTCGTGAAGGAAAAACGGTTGAGCGTAAGGCTCGTGAGGTTACGATTCATGAACTGGAGATGATTTCGTTTCAGCCTGATGATATTCACCCGCGAATTTCTTTCCGAACACTTTGCTCTAAGGGAACTTACATCCGTACGCTATGTGTAGATATTGGGCGTGCTCTTGGAGTGCCGGCAGCGATGGAGGAGCTTCGGAGAACGATGTCTGCAGGAATTCCAGAAGATCAATGTATCACACTGGAGCAGCTAGCTGAGTATGTTCAGTCAGGAACATTGCAATCGCATTTGATTCCAGTTGACCAAGCCGTTCATCACTTGCCTGCACATACCGTGCAGGAAGAGAAAGTAAAGGCAGCCATTCAGGGACAACGACTCTCTTCATCAGTTGTTGAGCCGGATGTTGTCAAAGGAAGCACGATCCGGTTATATGGACCGGATCAACAATTTCTAGGTATTTTCCGTGTGGATGAATCTACGGGGGCAGTAACTCCGGTTAAAGTATTTCATCCGGAATAAATCACAGTATATTGCAGGTGAGACGATTGTGGAAACGATAACCTTAACTTATCCTTTAACCGAGGACATTATAACAGACTATGCCAGACCGCAGGTTCTGGCAATTGGTCAGTTTGACGGTCTGCACTTGGGGCATGCCAGTGTCATACAGTCCGCTGTAAGACTCGCAGCGCAGGTCGGGCTTCCCGCTTCCGTCATGACCTTTCATCCGCATCCCAAAGAAGTGATGAAGAAAGGTGACTATGAAGGCTACCTGACTCCACCGGAGGAGAAAGAGGAAATACTTCGGGAGATGGGTGTAGATTATTTATATATTGTAGAGTTTAATGATGCATTCTCAAGAGTGAGCCCACAAAACTTTGTGAGTGGGATGCTGCTTCCGCTTGGTACCACAACCGCTGTAGTTGGCTTTGATTTTCGTTTTGGCTACCGTGGGGAAGGTCATGCAGGAATGCTGCGTGAATTAAGTGAAAATACGATGGATGTACATACCGTACCGCCATTTCTTATTGAAGGCGAGAAGGTAAGCAGCTCCGGAATTAGAAAGGCGTTGCAGGAAGGTGATGTATCTCTGACCAATTCCTGGCTGGGGCGCCCATACACACTTAAGGGAACTGTAATGCATGGAGAAAAACGGGGCCGGAAGATCGGATTTCCAACAGCCAATGTAGAGCCGAGTGAGCATTATGTATTACCTGCAAAAGGGGTTTATGCAGTAAGAGCCAATCATAATGGAACATGGCATCAAGGAGTAATGAATGTAGGTGTAAAGCCAACATTCCACGATAATGTGCTCCATCCAACCCTGGAAATACATTTGCTGGATTATAGCGGGGACTTATACGGAGATATTTTGTTAGTACAGCTTATTCATTTCATCAGGGAAGAGCGGAAGTTTAACGGTATTGATGAATTAGTATCACAAATTACAAAGGATGCTATGACAGCGCGGGAACTCCTTCAGCCTATAGATTAGAGTACGAGTATATTAAGGACAACCCCCATTTACTTTTAATTAAATGTTATGTTATACTAATTAACGTTGTGTATGTGGATATATTTTCTGATATGTCCCATAACATATAACCTTAGCTTGGTTATTTGATCTCACCGTCTCATTACTAGGCTAATGGCGATTATATTAAAGGAGGTGAACAGGATGGCATTGACTCAAGAACGTAAACAACAATTGATCGAAGAGCACAAAACTCATGAATCCGATACAGGATCACCAGAGGTGCAAATTGCTATCCTTACGGAAAACATCGTTAACTTGACAGACCACTTGCGTACGCACAAGAAGGATCATCATTCTCGTCGCGGTCTCTTGAAAATGGTTGGTCAACGTCGTAAGTTGCTTGCTTACTTGAAGAACAAAGACGTTAGACGTTATTCCGCTTTGATTGAGAAACTTGGATTGCGTCGTTAATTTGACTTTGTTGTATTAAAGCAGCCTGGTAACCTCCTAATCCGCTGTTGAAGCGGATGGAGCGCTTGCTAGGTTGCTTTTTAGCAACAGGAGTATACTTTAATTATAATTTCGTACATAAGCTCCGTCAGGAGCTTTTGTTGTGATTGGGACAAGTTTATTGTGAGCTTTGCTTTATGAATCGGGGTAAAGCAGGAAATAATGAGACTTGTACCGAACTTTTAATGGTAACAAGGAGGGATCACATGGAAAAACATGTAGAAATGCAGTTAGGAGGAAGACCTCTTATACTGGAAACCGGTCGTCTGGCTAAACAGGCGAATGCAGCGGTTATGGTTCGGTACGGAGATACGTCTGTATTATGTACAGTAACGGCTTCGCCGGGTCCAAAGGATTTGGACTTCTTCCCATTGACCGTGAACTATGAAGAAAAGCTGTACGCTGTTGGTAAAATCCCTGGAGGATTTATTAAAAGAGAAGGTCGTCCTAGTGAAAAAGCGATCCTCGCCAGCCGCCTTACTGATCGTCCGATTCGTCCTTTATTTCCAGAGGGCTTTCGTAATGATGTGCAGATCGTGAACATGGTTATGAGTGTGAATCAGGACTGTTCGCCGGAAATTGCCGCTATGATTGGCACTTCGGCTGCATTGAGTATTTCAGACGTACCGTTTAACGGGCCGATTGGCGGCGTAGCTGTCGGACGCGTAAACGGTCAATTTGTCATTAACCCGGATCTTGCGCAGCAAGAAGCAAGTGATATTTATGTCGTAGTGGCTGGAACGAAAGACGCCATTATGATGGTTGAGGCTGAAGCTAATGAAGTTCCGGAAGACGTAATGCTTGAAGCGATCATGTTTGGACATGATGAAATCAAGAAGATCGTTGCCGTTATTGAAGAGCTCGTTGCAATTGCTGGTAAAGAGAAAATGGAGGTTATCCTTCACTCCGTTGATTCAGAAGTAAACCGTGAAGTTCGCGAATTTGCAGCTGCTCGTCTTGTTGAAGCTGTTAAAATTGCAGAAAAACATGCTCGTCAAGATGCAATCGATGCTATCAATGATGAGACAGTAGCTCATTTTGAGGAGAAATACATAGAGTCTCCGGAGCTGCTTAGTGATGTTAAGGAAGTACTGCACGACATCGTAAAAGAAGAAGTGCGTCGCTTGATCACTCACGATAAAATTCGTCCTGATGGTCGAAAACTCGATGAGATTCGTCCAATTGAATGTGACATTAACCTTTTGCCACGTACACATGGCTCTGGGTTATTTACACGTGGTCAGACACAGGCACTTAGTGTATGCACACTTGGTGCGCTTGGTGATGTGCAAATTTTGGACGGGATTCATCCCGAAGAATCCAAACGATTTATGCATCATTACAACTTTCCTCCGTTCAGCGTAGGTGAAGCGCGTCCGCTTCGTGCTCCTGGACGCCGTGAAATTGGACATGGCGCACTTGGAGAAAGAGCACTCTCCAAAGTCATTCCGCCGGAATCTGAATTTCCGTACACGATTCGTCTTGTATCTGAAGTATTGGAATCGAACGGCTCGACTTCACAAGCAAGTATTTGTGCCAGTACGCTGGCTATGATGGATGCAGGTGTACCGATCAAGGCTCCAGTAGCTGGTGTAGCTATGGGTCTGATCAAGGACAACGAGCACGTCTCGATTTTGACAGACATTCAAGGTATGGAAGATCATCTTGGTGATATGGACTTTAAAGTTGCCGGAACATCCGAAGGCGTAACTGCAATCCAGATGGATATCAAAATTGATGGTATTGACCGCCAAATTTTGACGGATGCGCTGGAACAGGCAAAAGAAGGACGTATGTTCATTCTGTCTAAAATGATGGAGCGTATCCAAAAGCCGAAAGAGCATTTGTCTAAATATGCACCTAAGATTACTATCATGAACATCAACCCGGACAAAATCCGCGATGTAATTGGTGCTGGTGGCAAAATTATTAACAAAATCATCGAAGAGACTGGCGTGAAGATTGATATAGAGCAGGACGGTCGTGTGTTTATCGCTTCAACAGATGAAGAGATGAACAATAAGGCACGTTCTATTATCGAAGGAATCGTCAAGGAAGTCGTAGTAGGTGAAATCTATGTTGGTACTGTAAAACGAGTCGAGAAATTTGGCGCATTCGTTGAGATATTACCAGGCAAAGATGGTCTTGTACACATTTCCCAGCTGTCAACTGAACGGGTTGCTAAAGTAGAGGATGTCGTAGCGATCGGTGATACTGTGACTGTTAAAGTTACTGAAATCGACCAACAGGGACGGGTCAATCTTTCCCGCAAAGCTGTGCTGACCGCGGAGACAGAGTAAACATCAGCTTGTTTACTCTTCCTTACATCTAATGAGCGCGGGAAAAGAGACAGAATGAAATTATTCTGGCTCTTTTTTTATTTTTGTGTGACTTAGATGCACTTCCCGAATAATTGATAGCCTGTTCACATATGATGAGGACAAAACCCGCTGAAGGGATGAGTCTTCATGAATCGTAATAAATTTGCGGTTGTTTCAATATGCATTTTAATTGCCATAGTGCTGGGCCAATTTACGGGAATCCGTGAATTTGTTCAAGGTAGGGGAGCTGAGGAATTTGGTGAGGATGCCTTTGGATGGTTCGCAGATAGTAAGGGGGAAGAAAAGCTGTTATCCATGATTCAGGAGGAGGCAGCAAAACTTAGAATTGAGCCGATTGATGCGGTAGTTGATCGGGTATGGAAGGCGATTCCAGGGTATAACGGACTTGAGGTTGATGTGGAGAGTACATATCAAAAGGCACGTCTGAAACCGGAAGGTTCAGCTATTGAGTATGTCTATCGGGAAATTAAGCCCAAAGTAAATCTTGATGATTTAGGCCCGCATCCCATCTACCGCGGAAATCCAAACAAACCTATGGCAGCTTTTATGATTAATGTAGCTTGGGGCAATGAATACATCGTTCCGATGCTTGATATTTTGGATGAGACTAAGGTGAAAGCAACTTTTTTTCTCGATGGAAGCTGGTTAAAAAAGAACGCTGAAATGGCTTTAGAAATTCAAAAGCGAGGTCATCAAATCGAGAATCATGCATATTCTCATCCCAATATGAGTCAACTTGAGTCGACAAGGGCTAGACTGGAAATATCCAAAACGAAGGATCTATTAAAAGAGAAGCTTGGTGTAGAGAATCGTTGGTTTGCCCCGCCTTCAGGTGATTTTAATGACAAGACAGTGATTCTGGCTGCTGAACAAGGATTAAAAACGGTGCTTTGGACTTTGGATACGGTAGACTGGATGAAGCCGCCAGCTGCTTCAATTGTGAGCAAAATTGCTAAGAAAGTAGAACCCGGTTCTCTTATCCTGATGCATCCGACGGCGTCCTCCCGTGACGCACTTAAAGGGATGATTACTGCTATTCGTAATAAAGGGTTGATTTTAGGCACAGTGGATGAGACGTTATCGCCAAATCGTGTGAATACACCGTAGAGTTGAGGAAATTGTTTTTTTTTGATAGGATAGTCTTGCATTTATAGTACTGACTTTTTGAACTCGATTTAGTTATGGGAGGGCCAGTTGTGAAAAAAGTGCAGTTGAAAAACGGCCTTCGGGTGGTCATGGAGAAAATACCGACTTGCCGTTCGGTGTCGTTCGGTATATGGGTCAAGACAGGCTCACGGAATGAGAGTCCTGAGCAAGGTGGAATTTCCCATTTTATTGAACACATGCTGTTTAAGGGAACTGAACGTTTTAATGCGAAGGAAATAGCAGAGCAATTTGATGCAATTGGCGGTAACGTCAATGCATTTACTTCCAAAGAATATACGTGTTTCTATGCAAAAGTATTGGATGAGCATTTGCCAATTGCGGTGGATGTACTGTCTGATATGTTTTTCCGATCTCTTTTTGATCCAGAAGAACTGCGTAAAGAGAAAAATGTGATTTTGGAAGAGATTTCGATGTACGAAGATACGCCTGATGACATGGTCCATGACCTTGTATCTGAGGCGGCGTATGGTAGTCATGCGCTAGCTAAGCCGATACTAGGAACCGAGGAGTTGCTTCAGACTATGGAGCCGAAGCACCTTCAGGAATATATGCGCCAGAACTACACGGTAGAAAACACGGTGATCAGCGTAGCTGGCAACATCGATGACAGTATTATCGGGTTGATGGAAAAGTATTTTGGTGATTTCAATAACAAGGGACAGCAGAGCAGTATTGTAGCTCCAGATTTCCTTGGTGATCTGAAATACTATCGCAAGAAGACGGAGCAAAATCATATTTGCCTGTCTTTTCCCGGCCTTCAGATTGGTGCTGACAATCAATATGCCATGACATTGCTTAATAATACGCTTGGCGGTGGCATGAGCTCTCGTCTGTTCCAAGAGATACGGGAGAAGAGAGGGCTGGCATATTCAGTTTATTCTTATCATAGCTCCTACGCGGATTGTGGCTTGTTTACGGTGTATGCCGGAACGGCACCAAAGCAGACTCAGGAAGTGCTGAATTTAACAAAAGAAATTCTTCATGACGTGTCTGTGAACGGGATCAATGAGAGTGAGCTTACAAAGGGTAAGGAGCAATTGAAAGGAAGCCTGATTTTAAGCCTGGAAAGTACAGGCAGTCGAATGAACCGTTTAGGCAAAAATGAGCTGATGATGGGTCGGCACAATACACTTGATGAAATGATAGCCCGAATTGAAGAAGTAACGATGGACGATGTGAATGCTGTTCTGAAGGAAATGTTCAAGAAGCCGTATTCTCTCGCCATGGTAGGCTCATCGGATCGTGTGTTATCGGGAATAAGGAGAGATGAACTTGTCATTTGAAGTACAAATTAATCGCTTAGCTGGAAATGAAGATATTGAACTGCCGCGTAAAATGTCGGAGCTGGCATCCGGCTTTGATCTATATGCAGCGGTGACGGAAGATGTAGTACTGTCTCCCGGACAGAGAACGTTGATACCAACAGGTATAGCAATCGCAATGCCTGGAGGCTTAGAGGCGCAAATTCGACCGCGCAGCGGCCTCGCATTCAAGCATGGGATTACATGCCTGAACACGCCTGGAACGATTGATGCGGATTATCGCGGAGAAATTAAGGTGCTGTTGATTAATCTTGGCCAAGAGCCGTTCAAGATTACTCGCAATGAACGGATCGCCCAAATGGTGTTCCAGATCGTCCCAGAGGTTAAATTGATTCAGGTGGATGAGCTTTCGGAAACTATTCGCGGAGCTGGCGGGTTCGGACATACGGGTACTAAGTAAAGAACATTTAAATGGACTGTCTCAAAAAGGTCATTAACTGACCTTAAGGGGCAGTTCTTTCTTTTTGACTGTATAATGGACTGTATAATGTTAAGATGAAGCTGATTTATGGGAAAGAAGGTTTACCTGAATGCAACTGGAATTCATTGAAATTGAATACAAAGTGACTGCTGAAGGCATAACGGTAGAGCTGCTGCCAAAGGAGTTTGCTCTTTTGCAATTTCTGTATCAGCACAGAGGCCGCATATTCAGTAGAGAGCAACTGCTGGAACATGTATGGCCGCTGGAATATCCGGTCGATCGGACGGTAGATGACCATATATATCGACTGCGCAAGAAGCTTGCTCCTTATGCTGGTCTGGAGATAAAAACAATCCGCGGATTGGGCTATAGTCTAGCTCTGCAAAATCCAAGAAGTGTTGAGGAAACAACCCCTACTATGCAGGACCCGGAGCTTCATGAGACGATGCGCAATGTATTTATGAAATTTCACCGATACGGTCAAGGTCGTTCGATGCTCACCCTTGCCCGTCAAAAGGATGTGCTTGGTTTCAAAATTGACCCGTACTATTCGGTTTATGTCCATTTTGTAGAAGGTGATATTGATTGGCTGCTGCATACGAATGAGGTTTCAATAGAGGAACGCTTATATTGGCTGATATTATATTACATTAATTTGGTTAAACCTGAGCATAGTTTGATACTTTGTGAGCAATTGCTGGAGAAGAAACTGATGTCAGCTGAGCAGAACAGAGAAATGGAGCTCCTCAATATAATTGATTTATATGCACAGGCGGGAGAAACGGATAAAGCTCTGGATCGTTTGAAGAAAAGCTACGAGGTTATCAAGCAGCAGGGTTACGATTATTTTATTCCGCAAATGGCAATTACAGAGATGTTTGTGCATTTGGTTGCAGGGACAGAGGAGCATGAGCTGGAACAGATGGCGGAAGCTATTGAAGCAGATATATTGTCTTCGTCCCCCTATCTGCGTGAGACCGGAAGCTACAAAATAGTTAAGGGGCTGTGGATGTTAAATTGTCAGCTGTGGAACGAAGGAGAGAAACTGCTGGACGAGGGGGTTCAAGTGCTGGATAATTCCGGCTTTATACCGTTGAAACTGCTAGCTTTATGCCGTATTTCCTTTTATTTTGACTGTGGGAAATTTCCTGTCAAGAAAGAGCTGCAGCAGAAGTATACATACATTTATGATGAAGAGCTGGAACGAATTGGTCTGAAAAAAAAGCTTAAAATGCTAGAAGACACCATTTATAACATTCTCAATAGAGTCTAATGTCCTCTGATCATTCTCTGACATTTCTCCTTTACAGTTTATATCAGCTCAAGTTAACTGCGAACTGTGAAATGGAGGAATGTGTATGACAGCTTCAAAACAAGCAAAATCAAGTCTGCTTCGTAATAAAGTTTACATGAGAGTATACAGCGCTTATACTGCAGCTGCCTTTGGCGATTGGTTCGATATATTGGCTATTCAGGTGCTTGTGGGCTATCGCTGGCAGGCCAGCCCGTTGATGCTGGCTTTGCTTCCGATAGCTAACGCACTGCCTAGTATTCTGCTCGGTTCGGTTGCTGGTGTCGCGGCTGATCGGTTAAATAAGTTAAAGCTGATGCGTATTTGTGATTTGTTTACGGCAGCTCTGACATTGTTGATATTGCTGGCTCCGAATATGGTTTGGCTATTTCCAATCCTTATTGTTCGTGCGGCGATCTCTACGTTAAACGTACCCGCTCAGCAGGCGTTAACACGAAGCATTGTCAAGGAGGAGCAACTGCTTCAGGCGACCTCACTTAATGGCATCGTGAATCAAGGATCTAAAATTGGGGGTCCTTTATTAGGTGGCCTCGCTTTGTCTTTTCTGTCGCCGCAATGGTGCATTGTACTTAATGCTTGTTTTAGATTAAGCTCTTATTTACTGCTGTGGAGTGTAGGAAAGGAAGCTGTGAATAGTGTTGAAGAAGGGAAGAAGACATCCAAGAGTGCGGAAAAGCAAAAGGAATCATTGTCTATTATATGGAAAGAAGGCTGGAGCTTCATAATATGCAGTCGATTGCTGTTGTCTTCTATGATATTTGGATTAATCGGGGCACTCGCCATTCAAATGATCGATTTTCAGTTCACCAGTCTCTTTCGTGAGCTTGCCCCAGACCAGGAGTCATTGCTTGGTTGGATGGTGGCAGCATCGGGTGCAGGTGCAATTATCATTATTCTTATTATCAACAAAATGAATCGTGAAGTCAGGTATGGCTGGAGGTTAGGAAGTGGTTATGCACTGATAGGTGTATCGATCGGGGGATTGGGACTTCTCCCTCAAGATGGTTCCGTACTCGCTGTACTGATATTAGGCTTTGTGCTCGGAATAGGCAACGGCATATACATGGTAACTTTCAATTATTGTCTGCAAAAAGAAACGCCTCCTGATTTGATCGGTCGTGTTTTTGGCATTCAGAGTACCATTTTAGGTGTAGTCATGATTGTGGCGCCACTCCTTGGCGGACTTACGGTACAAGCTGTTGGACCTGCACGTACCTTCCTGAGTTTTGGTCTAGTGATTCTTGTCATTGGTCTGATCGGAATCTTGTTTGGAAAATTGCTGTGGCCGGCATCCAAAACACGGAATGGCGATAGCGCCTCTGGTCAAGTAAAAGAGCTGGTTTAATAGGTCATAAAGCGACTCGATCAGAAGCTGGAAACGGCGGTGCAAGGATAAGCTTCCTTGTACCGCCGTTTCTCTTTTATCAGATCCATTTTTCCTCGTGTCTATTGTTCTGTTTTGATCATTTCTTCCAGCTTACTTAATTGAGCATCGCGACCATCAATAATATCCTGACGAGTTGTATAGACCGGGATATCCGGTTCTAACGTGAGCTGCTCGTTTAGCTTTTCATTTGGACGGAGGAACTGCTTATAAGATAAAGAAAATTGAAATTGTGAATGAGGGAGTGAAAATTCTAGTATGTCTCCATAGGCTGATGGCTGATTACCTGTAGGCTCTCCAATAATTGTACCTATTTTATTATCTTGAAGCATAACAGCGAACATATTGCCTGAACTGAACGTTTTAGCCGACGTCAGAGCATAAAGCTTGCCCGAGAAGGCGGAGCTGACTTGATTCGTATTTTTCATTTCAGCTGACGGGAATCTTTCAAAGCCGCTAGACAAGTCCCCATTCCTAAGCTCTTTAGCTTGTGGTGAAAAGCGGACTAATCCCGAAAATGTAGTGAATTTATCGACATTCACATATCTCAGAAATTCATCAATGACCCTTGAATCTCCTCCGGTGTTGTTCCGTAAGTCTACCGCTACATGATTAACCTTTAGCTGGTTCACTTCGGCGAAGAAATTTTGCAAAGTGTTTTTGTATTCTTCGTCAAATATACAAGCGTTAATTTGTAAAATTCCGAGTGAGAGGTCCTTATTAATCGTGTAGCTATAATTACCGTTTCCTGTATCAAAGGGTGTGTTCATTGATTCTTGAACATTTTTTTTGTTAAACGGGAGATTGAACGACAGGATTTCACCATTACGCTTCACGGAAATTTCTACAGTATCCTCTTTTACGAGGTTTAAATGCTTCAGAAACGAATCGGTTATCATGACACCTGATCCGCGCATTTTTACCCACTCTTCATTTTCGGCCGAGATTACTTTTTTCAGTTCGCTAACCAGCTCCTGACTTTTTAAGCCTCCCAGACTTATTAGTAAATCTCCACGCTGCAAATTAAGAGTGGAGTTGAGAACCACAGGACCTTCTTCTGTCCAATATACGGACATACTCAATGATTTTGTGGAATTGCTGTATGGACTTATAAAGCTATGAGCATCTTGCAGTAAAGTGATGATCTCGATGGCATAATAATAAAATTGATCCTTTGTCAGAGGCGCATTTAATTGATTGTACACAGTGTCAATTGCCTCCTGCTGTTCTTTATTCCACCCATTGATTAAGGAAGGATGGACCTGCTCCAATGTTGTCACTAAATAATCGAGATCAGCTCTCATTTCCTGAACACTCAAACTGGTTTCCGAATCATCAACAGGATCAGATGACATTGCAGTATTAGGGGACTCGTTGTCCGGCAAAGGAGGCGAGTCATTGTTTTGAGCCGCGTAAAATTGATTGAACAATACGCAGGCAACTACAAGTGTGATAAGTATGGTTGCTGCAATCATTGTTTTTTTCATAATAGAGTCAAGCTCCTTAGCTAGTAGTAATTGTAATATTCTAGTATGAATTCAGCTTGCTTACTATAAAAAAACGCACGGGAAAAGCAGACTCAGGGTTTCACCACTTTGTAGGCAACAGCATAAGATGCTCTATACTGAATTGCCTGGAAGGAGTGCCGACGCCTGATGCTTACAGGACTTACAATCGTGTTCCTTGGCGGAGATGCCCGCCAGTTGGAGGTTATCAATAAATGCGTAGAACTGGATGCTTCGGTTCGAATCGTAGGTTTTGACAAACTTGAATCTCCACCTCAAGGAGCAATAAATGATACGCTGAGCCCAGAATTGCTGGGTGAAGCAGATGTGATCGTTCTGCCCGTGATAGGCTGTGACGATCAAGGTTTGATCGCAGCGCCGTTTTCGAAGGCAGAAGTGGCCATGAAGCAAGAGACATTTGCAGCCATTCGTGAAGGCACACTGGTGTATACGGGCATGGCTAAAAGCTTTTTGAAGCGAATGAGTGCGGAGTACGGTTTTAGATTGATCGAGTTGCTGGATCGAGATGATGTGGCTATCTACAATTCAATTCCTACTGCCGAAGGTGCTGTAATGATGGCAATACAGAATACCGATATTACGATCCACGGTTCTTCCTGTATCGTGCTGGGGATCGGCCGGACGGGTTTTACTTTGGCGAAAACGCTGCAGGGATTGGGAGCGAATGTTCAGGTTGGAGTACGTAGAGAAGCCGATGTCGCCAGAGCGGTAGAAATGAGCTGGAAGCCTTTCAAAACAACGGATTTGAGCGCTAATACGGGGGATATTGACTTGATTTTTAATACAATACCGACTATGATAATCACAGCACAAATCATCTCTAAATTACCCCGGAAGGCAGTTATTATCGATTTGGCCTCGGCTCCTGGCGGAACTGATTTCCGTTTTGCTGAGAAACGTGGAATCAAGGCTCTGCTCGCACCCGGTTTACCTGGAATAGTTGCTCCCAAAACGGCTGGAATCATTATAGCGAATACGTTGTGTCAGTCGATTTTGGATGAGTTCCATTTACGGGGGGATGAAGAGTGAATTGGCATGGGAAAACTGTAGGTTACGCCGTAACGGGATCGCATTGTACTTTTGCAGAAATTATTCCGCAGATCAAGCGGTTTGTAGATGATGGCGCCAAAGTGGTGCCGATTATTTCTCAGTCAGTGATGACGACGGATACCAGATTTGGCAAATCAGAAGATTGGCAAAAACAGTTGAAAGATATTACAGGTAGTGATATCATTTCTTCAATTGTCGACGCGGAGCCATTAGGACCCAAAAAACTGCTTGATGTGCTTGTGATTGCACCTTGCACAGGAACAACGACAAGCAAATTAGCCAATGCTGTGACAGACAGTCCGGTGCTAATGGCAGCCAAAGCGCAAATGCGTAACGGCCGGCCGCTCGTTGTTGCAGTATCGACGAATGATGGGTTAGGCTTTAATTTAGCAAATATCGCAAAATTGATAGTAGCAAAAAATATCTTTTTTGTACCTTTTGGTCAGGATAATCCGGTTGATAAACCAAATTCACTTGTTGCACGAATGGAGCTTGTTCCTGAAGCTTGTTACGCGGCACTTGAAGGTAAGCAATTGCAGCCGCTGATTATAGAACGATTTCGGTAATAATTCATTCATTATAAATAGTATTGATTAGAGAAGGGGAGACGTACCAGATGAAAACGAAATTTAATGTCGCCGTTGTAGGAGCGACGGGAGCTGTTGGAGAGCAAATTATCAGATTATTGGAGAAGAGAGACTTTCCAGTAGATAAGCTGAAGCTGTTATCTTCGGCTCGTTCAGCAGGAACCGTTCTTCGTTTCAAGGGACAGGAAATTACCGTTGAGGAAGCTGGTCCGGACAGCTTTGAAGGCATTGACATCGCATTGTTTAGTGCAGGTGGAGATGTAAGTAAAGAGCTTGCCCCACATGCTGTGCGTCATGGAGCGGTAGTTATTGACAACACTAATGCTTTCCGTATGGAGCCGACTGCTCCACTTGTAGTACCAGAGGTTAACGCAGACATGATCAGCAAGCATCAGGGCATTATTGCAAATCCTAACTGTTCAACGATTCAAATGGTTGCTGCTCTTAAGCCGCTGTATGATCGTTTTGGAATTTCCCGGATTATTGTATCTACCTATCAAGCCGTATCTGGCGCTGGTGCTAAAGCGATTAACGAAATGTTGCGTCAAAGCAAGGAAGTGCTTGAAGGAAACGATCCAAAACCGGATATTTTGCCAGTTGGGTCCTTACCTGTGAAACATCAAATCGCATTTAACGCTATTCCTCAGATCGATAAATTCCAGGATAATGGATATACATTGGAAGAAATGAAGATGGTCCGTGAAACCAAGAAAATTTTCGGCGATGATTCTATTGAAGTAACGGCAACTTGTGTTCGTATCCCTGTCGTATACGGCCATTCTGAATCTGTCTACGTTGAATTTAAAAATGACTACGAACTGGAAGAAGTAAGAAGTCTTCTCGCAGATGCTCCAGGTATAACTCTGGTAGATGATCCTGCTTCGCAATCATATCCGCTTGCAACTGAAGCTGCTGGTAAAGAGGATGTTTTCGTTGGTCGACTGCGTCGTGATCTCGGAAACAAACGCGGCCTGAACATGTGGATCGTCTCGGATAATCTTCTTAAAGGCGCAGCGTGGAATGCAGTGCAAATTGCTGAGATTATTGCGAAACAAGGGTAATGCCAAAATAATAGCAATCAAGGGCTGAATCTCTTTGGGTAGAACCCGATCAGGTTCAGCCTGAGGTCTGTTATTGGTGAACTTAAATATTCATCTTAAATAATAATTAACATGAGTAATAACGGAATGAAGTAAAGCTTTACTCCGCATATAAACTGGAGGAATACCCATGCGCATTTTGGTGCAAAAGTTCGGAGGTACTTCTCTCTCCACGAAAGAAGCCAGAGAACATGTAATAACTCACATCCGCCGTGAACTGGATCAGGGTTACCGGCTTGTCGTAGTGGTTTCGGCCATGGGCCGTAAAGGAGACCCCTACGCAACAGATACTCTACTTGGACTAATTACTGAAGGTGGAGGATCATTAGCTTCACGCGAACAGGATTTACTGCTTTCCTGCGGTGAAGTGATTTCGGCGACCATGTTGAGCAGCTTGCTTCAGCAGCGGTCGATTACTTCAACTGTTTTAACGGGAGCACAAGCAGGTTTTGTAACAGACAGCCACTATGGAAATGCAAGAATTCTGGATATTCATCCTGTAAGAGTTATTGAGGAACTGGAGCGTCATGACGTTGTGATCGTGACTGGATTTCAGGGACACAATCAAGAAGGCGATGTAACCACTCTTGGACGCGGGGGAAGCGACACATCTGCTACAGCGCTTGGTGCGGCGCTCCACGCTGAAATGGTTGATATATACACAGATGTGAACGGTATTTTGACTGCGGACCCAAGAATTGTGGAAGATGCCAAACCTCTTGAATATGTTAGCTATGCTGAAATTTGCAACATGGCTCATCAAGGAGCTAAGGTCATTCATCCACGGGCTGTTGAAATTGCAATGCAGTCTGGAGTCCCGGTGCGTGTACGTTCGACGTTTTCTGAGAGCGAAGGAACGCTTGTTGCCAATCCGGAAGGTTTTAAGGACGTTCAGACTGGAGTAATGGACCGTTATGTTACAGGCATAGCATATGTCGGAAATGTGACTCAAATCAAAGTGGATGCTTCCGACAATAGTTTAGATAATTTACAGCTGCAAGTGTTCAAGGCAATGGCGGCTAATGATATTAGCGTTGATTTTATTAATGTTACCCCTACGGGTGCTGTTTATACGATCTTTGACAATGACCTGAATAAAGCGGAATCGGTTCTTAGCTCACTAGGATTAAAGGCAAGTATATTATCAGGCTGTGCCAAAGTATCTGTAATTGGCGGCGGAATTAACGGAGTTCCGGGGATTATGGCTAAAATAGTCGAGGCGCTTGCTGAGAACAAAATTCAGATTCTTCAGTCTGCAGATTCCAATACAACCATTTGGGTACTTGTGAATAAAGAAGATATGGTTCAGGCTTTACGGGCACTTCATGCCAAGTTTGAGCTTGGTCGCTAATACATTTTTCAGAGCATATCAGTGGAACTTATGGAAGGAAGGGACGACATGGAATTCGGAAGATTGATTACAGCGATGGTTACGCCTTTTGATAATCAGGGTAACATCGATTGGGAACAAACAGCACGTCTTATGGACTATTTGATCGAAGAGCAAAAATCCGACAGCCTTGTCGTTAGTGGTACGACAGGTGAATCTCCAACTTTAACCGATGAGGAAAAGCTGAAGCTATTTGAATTTTCGGTAAAACATGCGGCTGGCCGCTGTAAAATTATTGCAGGTACTGGAAGCAACGAAACAGCGCATTCTGTCAACTTGACCAGAGAAGCGGAAAAACTTGGAGTCGATGCAGCGTTACTGGTAGTGCCTTATTATAATAGACCATCACAAGAAGGCATTTATCGTCATTTTGAAGCCATTGCAAATGTAACAAAGCTTCCAATTATTGTGTACAATGTGCCAAGTCGCACCGTTGTCAGCATGAGTGCTGAAACTACGCTTCGTTTGGCTCAAATTCCAAATATTGTTGCGACGAAGGAATGTGCTCCGCTAGAGCAGGTAGCTCATATTGTTTACAATGCTCCAGAGGGTTTTAGGGTGTATTCCGGAGATGACTCCGCTGCATTGCCAGCAATGTCTGTTGGCGGATACGGAATTATTAGCGTAGCGAGCCATTTGGTGGGCGTTAAAATGAAACAAATGATCCAGGTTTTTCAGGAAGGGCATGTGCAGGAAGCTGCGAAAATGCATCAAGAGCTGCTGCCAATGTTTAAAGGGCTGTTCGAATGTCCGAATCCGGTTGCTGTTAAATATGCGCTAAACGAGATCGGATATGCTGTTGGCACTGTTAGGCTTCCGCTTGTTCCTCCAACTGAAGAAGAGGGAGAACGGATCAGAAAATTGCTCAAATAGCGACTAAATATATGCTTGATTTCCAGAAACCGATGGCTCTTTCGAGGCATCGGTTTTTTTGCTATGGAGCATCGTAACGTTAAGAGGGTGTAAAGGGTTTGCTTGTGTTTTGCCAAAATAATCATGTATAATGAATTTAAGTGACTGGGTGCGGTGAAATTTATTATTAAGAATTTAATAAATGTGCGTTCATCAAGTTTGATTAATCGGACTAACCGAAAACAACTTTTTGAATTAACTTTTAATTAAAAGGAAGCACTATAAGTGCATTTAATTTACAATTTAAATTTACGACGTCCAAATTATTAGGAGGGTTAGATTCACTTGTCCAAAAAAATGAATAATGATAAACTGATGATCTTTGCATTGGGCGGCGTCGCAGAAATCGGGAAGAACATGTATGCCGTTCAGTATGGCAACGATATCGCTGTGATTGATGCCGGACTAAAATTTCCGGAAGAGGACATGCTCGGTATCGACATCGTCATTCCTGACATTACTTACTTGACGGAGAACCGTGATAAAGTAAGAGGTATTTTGCTTACGCATGGTCATGAAGATCATATTGGTGGGTTGCCATATGTGCTCAAAAATCTAAATGTCCCTGTATACGGTACCAAGCTGACTTTAGGTCTTGTAGAGAACAAGTTGAAGGAAGCGGGACTGCTTGGTGAAACTAAGCGGATTTTAATTAATGCTGATTCTGAAGTAAAGCTGGGTTCCACAATGAAGGCAACATTCTTCAAAACAAACCACAGTATTCCGGATTCAGTCGGGGTATGTATCGAGACTCCGGAAGGAAATGTTGTGCATACGGGTGACTTCAAATTCGATCATACTCCAGTCAATGATCAATTTGCAGATTTGCATCGTATGGGAGAAATCGGGAAGAACGGTGTTCTTGCTCTCTTGTCGGATAGTACGAATGCAGAGAAACCCGGATTTACACCTTCTGAAAAAAATGTCGGCCTTGTGTTAGATGATATTTTTAGCAAGGCTGCGCAACGTGTAGTAGTTGCAACGTTCGCATCCAACGTTCACCGGATACAACAGGTAATTGATGCGGCCTACACTACTGGTCGTAAAGTTACAATAATTGGTCGTAGTATGGTCAATGTAGTGAGCATAGCTGCTGATCTTGGTTATTTAAATGTACCTGATGGAATTTTGATTGAACCTGAGGAAGTTAACAAGATGGCTGCAGATCGCGTTGTGATTCTGTGTACTGGCAGCCAGGGTGAACCTATGTCTGCTTTGACTAGAATGGCACGTTCTACGCATCGCAAAGTTGATATTTTGCCTGGGGATACTGTTATTATTGCGGCAACTCCGGTTCCTGGCAATGAGAAGTATATTGGTCGTACTATTGATGAATTGTTCCGTCTAGGTGCAGAAGTCATCTACAGTGGTTCGAATTCCGGTGTTCACGTATCTGGTCACGGTAGTCAGGAAGAATTGAAATTGATGCTCAACTTGATGCGTCCTAAGTATTTTATTCCTGTTCACGGTGAATATCGTATGCTTCGCAAGCATGCACTTCTTGGCGAATCTGTAGGCGTTGAGCCTGACAACATTTTCCTGGTAGATGTCGGTGATGTTGTGGAAATTCAGGATGGTGTTGCGCGTAAGGCGGGCAAGGTTCCATCCGGTAATGTTCTGATCGACGGTCTTGGCGTTGGTGATGTGGGCAACATCGTACTTCGTGACCGTAAGCTGTTGTCACAAGACGGCATTTTGGTTGTAGTTGTTACGTTAAGCAAACAGGATGGTACGATTGTATCCGGTCCTGATATTATTTCCAGAGGTTTCGTTTACGTTCGTGAATCAGAAGGTTTGCTTGAAGAAGCTAACCGTATCGTATCAAGTACGCTTGAGAAACTGATGAGTGAAAATGTTAATGAATGGGCTTCCTTAAAAACGAATGTTAAAGATGCGCTTGGACGTTTCCTATATGAACAAACACGACGCAGACCGATGATACTCCCAATCATTATGGAAGTATAAGGATCACTGCATTTAGCCCTGAACAGCACAATTTAGGCACACAGTCGCCTCTTCTTCCTAAGGTATATTGGACGGTTCCTTTGGAAGAAGGGGCTTTTTTGCGTTGATTCATACACTTTCCAGTCTAAGATTGTCTGGTGCATAGAGGCAGGAACAATGACGGCATACTACTTGATGTATGTAATTAGGCCAATACAGGGCCGGGGAGCCCGGGAAGGATTGTTATGATGGAGATGGAAAGAGAGATAGAATTCCTATGTAACACTGTTAAAGCTGATGCAGAACCTGCTCCTAATGAGCCTGAAACCGAAAAAAAACCGGAAGGGGATTCAGAGGCAATCCAGCAATTAGGACAAACTACGATCCCGACACCAGGTGAATCCAATGTTTTTTGTCTGACCATTATCGGACAGATCGAAGGACATTTGGTACTTCCTCCACAAAATAAAACAACAAAGTACGAGCATTTAATTCCCCAGCTAGTCGCGGCAGAACAAAATCCTCGTATCGAAGGACTCATGATTATTCTCAATACCGTAGGAGGAGACGTGGAAGCAGGTCTTGCTATCGCTGAAATGATAGCTTCTCTTTCAAAGCCGACAGTAACGGTAGTTATTGGAGGTGGACATAGCATAGGTGTACCGATCGCAGTTGCTTCTGACTATTCCTTGATTACGGAAAGCTCAACGATGACGATTCATCCGATACGTATGACAGGTCTAGTCATTGGTGTGCCTCAGACATTTGAATACATTGAGAAAATGCAGGAAAGAGTTGTTCGTTTTGTGACGGCGCATTCAAAAATCACCGAGCAATTGTTCAAGGAACTGATGTTCAAGACAGGAGAGCTAAATCGTGATATCGGAACGGCTGTAGGGGGTAGCGACGCTGTAAAGTATGGACTTATTGATGGTCTCGGCGGAATTGGTGAAGGCTTGAAAAAGCTGAATGCTCTAATTGAATTGCGTAAGAATACCTCATTACCAGGAGGAATCACTCAATGACGCATTATACGATTATTCCTGAGGAGCTTTACTGGCAGAATGAAGCTGAACAGCAGCAGTATCAAGAAATTGAAATGTCCGGTATTTTGATGCAGGTGAGAATGGATACAGGAAATACGGCAACGATTGTACGTTTGCTGCGATGTAGTTTGGATGATTATTTGAATCCATCTTTTGCTCCAGGCCAACAAATCATGTTTTTTCCAATGCTTCTTAAGTGAATATCTTGTAGTTTTTGAGCGATCAATATCCTCCCTCCAAATGATTATGGTATAATATTCATCTGGGGGGTGTTCCTGTTTGGCACGAAAACGTAAAAAGAAAAAAGCTGCAATTGGCAGTATGCTTAAATACGAAATTTATGGGATCTTCCTGATCACTTTGTCCATCATTGCCTTGTCCGGGGAAGCTGCAGTAGGACGCTCATTGTCTAAAATGTCAGCTCTTGTTCTCGGCAAGTTTTATTTTGTAATACCGTTAATTGGCATATATGTTGGACTGGCAGTTATGATTTCAAGGAAATGGCCGAATCGGTGGACGACAAGACGCACTGGAATATTACTTGCAGTTCTTGCGCTTGTATTAATGAGTACGATTTCAGCTATGGGACATAAGCTTGCTCCAGCAGTTCCTATGACGTTCGGCAACATCATGGGACAAATCCACAGGGATTTGCAGCAATCGTTATTTACGCCTACCTTCGCGGATGGCGGGTTTAGCATGCTTAATCTTGATATTAGTGGTGGATACATAGGAGGACTTGAATTTGCTCTGCTGTATTCTTTATTTGGCATGGCAGGTGCAAAACTTATTATGATCGTCCTGCTGGCAATCAGCTTTATGCTGATTACTGGATTGTCATACGTCGAATTGTTCAGATTGATTCGTACAAGGATGGGAGAGTTTGGTCATCAGCTTGGCAAGAAAATACGCTTGCTTCGTCCAGTTCCGGTTACGAACAAAACAAAATCGAAAAAGACGAATAAACCGCTCGAGGTTCATGATTATGCAGCAGAAAGCGATTATGAAGACGAGGAAGATATGGAATATGATATACCTGCTGCAAATCGCAAGAAAAAGTCGGGAAAACCGGTGTTTTTCCAGCTCTTTGGTTTTAAGGACCGTGCTTCCAAATCTGTAAATGGAACCGATGAAAAGGAGCAGGATGATCTTGATCCAGAACATGTTCGTGCTGGGGCTGCTGAGAAGAGCCATGATCCACAAGATCACGATCATTTATCTGCTGAAGACAAAGCTGAAGTTGCACAAGGGATAAACTGGAACAATCTTCAGTATGCCAGCTCTTCTTCAGAGGTGGATACAGGTCCGATCATTCGGGATTTCTTTGACAATATCCAAAGGGATGGACGTCTGGATGATGAGGATGCAGAATGGGGGGATCATGAGCATCAGCTGGATGGCTACGATTCGGCTATAGATGCTTCCTCGGTGATATCATCCGAATCAGAGCCAATCAGCAGCCATACGGACGATTCTTTACATGATGCAGCTCCTGAAGAGGAAGAGAAAGCACAGTCATCGAACACAGGGCATGTGCCTGAGGCAGAAGCAGCTCCGCTTCCACCTAAGCCTGCACCAAAACCGTACAAGCTTCCGTCTTTTCGTTTATTATCCAAACCAGCGAATGCGGGGAAATCAGGAGATCAGGCGGATTATATGCAAACTGCTCGCAAGCTGGAAGCTACTTTGGAGAGCTTCGGTGTACGTGCTCGTGTACTAGAGGTAGTACGTGGACCAGCTGTAACAAGATATGAGATTCAGCCGGACATTGGTGTTAAGGTTAGCAGGATCGTTAATCTCACTGATGACATAGCTTTGGCGCTCGCTGCCAAAGACATTCGGATGGAAGCTCCTATTCCTGGTAAATCAGCGATTGGGATAGAGGTTCCGAATAATGAAGTATCCCTGGTGACTATGCGTGAGGTTATGGAGACGCCAACCTTTGTAGACGCTGAAGCTAAGCTCACTATTGCCTTTGGCCGTGACATCGCTGGTCAGACGATTGTTGGCAATTTGGCGAAGATGCCTCACTTGCTTGTTGCAGGTGCAACCGGCTCCGGTAAATCAGTATGTATTAATGGGATTATTACGAGTATTCTGTATAAAGCGAAGCCGGATGAAGTTAAATTCATGATGGTTGATCCTAAAATGGTTGAGCTGAACGTGTATAATGGTATCCCGCATTTGCTAACTCCGGTAGTTACCGATCCGAAACGCGCTTCATTGGCACTTAAGAAAATTGTTGTTGAAATGGAGAAACGCTATGAGCTGTTCTCTAAATCAGGAGCACGCAATATCGAAGGTTATAACTTGATGATGAAGGAGAAGGAGGATCTCGCAGGGGTTCTGCCTTATATCGTTGTCATCGTGGATGAGCTTGCTGACCTTATGATGGTTGCAGCTAATGATGTTGAGGATGCTATTGCACGTCTTGCCCAAATGGCACGTGCTGCCGGAATCCACTTGATCATAGCGACTCAACGGCCTTCAGTAGATGTCATTACTGGTGTAATCAAAGCTAATATTCCGTCACGGATTGCCTTCGGGGTATCGTCGCAGGTTGATTCTCGTACGATTCTGGATATGGCAGGAGCCGAGAAGCTTCTTGGTCGTGGGGATATGCTCTTTATGCCTATGGGGGCATCGAAGCCAACACGCGTACAGGGAGCATTTATGAGCGATCAGGAAGTAGAAACAATCGTAAATTATGTTCGAGGACAGGGACAAGCAGAATATGATGAAAGCCTCGTGCCAGAAGTTGATGAAGGAGCTCCTGATCAGGATGAAATCCTTGACGAGCTGTACGATAACGCGGTACAAATTGTACTTGAGGCTAAACAGGCATCCGTCTCACTGTTACAGCGTCGTATGCGCGTTGGATACACCCGTGCTGCCCGTTTGATTGACTCGATGGAAGCAAGGGGTATCGTTGGGCCTTACGAAGGCAGCAAGCCACGTGAGGTGCTTATGACGATTGAACAATATAAGATGGGTAAGATTTCTTCTTAATGGTAACAAAGCTTAATAAGAGGCTGCTCCGATGGTCCACTTGAACTGTGACTAAGGAGCAGCTTTTTTGTATTCTATTGATGGCTAAGTATCTTTTTTGTGGTGCATAGGAAAGGGTCAGGATTGTCATAATAAAGTCAACCAACCATGTATAATCCACAAGAGAAAGGTAGAGCTAAACGATATGAATAAAGCGAGAATGTGGTTTGCTGCAGGTTTAGTGCTGCTTTTGCTAGGAATCGGTTATGCGTTGTTTCAGCATAAAGCTGAATCTGATGTGAAAACCAATGAAAATATTCCTGAGCAGGCGATTCCAGTATTCAGTGAGCAGGTCATTACTTATGGAGCTAATGGTAAAGACGTGTACGAGTTGCAAGGAAGACTGAAGTATCTAGGGTTCTATTATGGTAAGTTAGACAGCAATTTTGGCCCGAAAACTCGCGATTCGCTAAAATGGTTCCAATCTGAATTTGGAATGAAAACAGATGGTTTGGCAGGTCCCAAGACGAAGCTAAAGCTATACAACGCAACTAAGGCCTGGAAACCAGGAATGGAGACAAGTGTCGCGGGCCAAGCAGGCAGTGCGCAGAAAGCAAAAAAAGAAACAGTGAATACTGAAAAAGAAACCGCAAAGAAAGAATCGGAGGAATTGGCTCCTTCGAGCGCAATGGGTCTTTCAGATAATGATCTGAGAATTATGGCTAATGCGGTATATGGAGAAGCACGTGGTGAGCCTTTTGAAGGTCAGGTAGCGGTAGCAGCCGTTATTCTGAACAGAGTTAAGTCGCCTAGCTTCCCTAATACGGCTTCAGGCGTCATTTTCCAGCCTGGTGCCTTTACAGCAGTGGCAGATGGGCAAATTTGGCTCGAGCCAAACGAGAACGCACGTAAAGCCGTTCAGCAAGCGCTTAATGGATGGGATCCCTCCGGTGGTTGTCTGTACTATTTTAATCCTGAGACAGCTACTTCAAAATGGATCTGGACCCGCCCTCAAGTAAAAACGATAGGTAAGCATATTTTCTGTATGTAATCATAAACCCTATACAAAGGAGCAGCCGCTTGTTCGTTAGGTTGCTTCTTTACTTTGGATTGGTATAGAATGGATTTAATTTTATTAAGATATATCATCAGTCTCTCGTAAAGGAGTTTTGGTCTTGAACAAGCCGATATTTGAACGCGGAAGTGCGGGGAATATTCGTATTCACGTGCTGCCGACTACCCGATTCAAGACGTTTGCCATTTCGCTTTATGCTGGTATTCCGCTTAGTAGCGAAACGGTTACTACAACAGCATTAACGCCGTTTGTTCTTCGGAGAGGTACAGAAGCTTATCCGGAGACAATTGAATTTCGTGAACAGCTGGAACGCCTCTATGGGGCTGGCTTTGGGTTCGATATTTATAAGCGTGGTAATTATCAAATTGTAACCTTCCGTATGGATACTATTAACGATTCTTTTGTGAAGAGCAATGAGTCATTATTGGCGAAAAGCTTTGAATTTTTGGGAGAAGTCGTAACTAAGCCAGCTCTTGAGCAAGGTGCTTTTCGTCCCTCCTATGTCTCTGCTGAGAAGGAAACTATTCGCAAAAAGCTGGAGTCCATAATCAATGATAAAATCAGATACGCGGCTGAACGATGTATTGAAGAAATGTTCCGAAATGATCCTTATCGGTTGCATCCGTTGGGGCAACGAAGCGATCTTGAAGGGATAACGCCTGAATCTCTGTTCACTGCTTATCAGCATTGGTTGAAGCGGGCTAGCCTTGACCTTTATGTTGTAGGAGATACTTCTCTTGCAGAGGTACAGGAATTAGTCGAGAAATCATTTAATCTAGATCGGCCAGTATCTCCTGATTACAATCCTGAACACAGTAAGTTAGAACAAGGTGAAGTTCGCGTCGTGAAGGAAAGCCTGGATGTAAATCAAGGCAAGCTGAATCTGGGATTCCGTACTCCCATTACTTATGCTGATGAGCGATACGCAGCTGCTCTGCTATATAATGGCATCCTCGGCAGCTATCCGCATTCCAAGCTGTTTATGAATGTACGCGAAAAAGCAAGTCTTGCTTATTATGCTTCTTCACGTTTTGACGGACATAAAGGTATAATGACGATTCAATCCGGAATTGAAATCGATAATTATGATAAGGCTCTTGAAATCATCGAAGCACAACTTGCGAGTATGAAAGCAGGAGAAATTAGTGAGCTGGAGATAAATCAGACCAAGGCGATGCTTCGCAACAGTTTATTGGAGATTCAGGATTCGGCTTTTGAGATGATTGCCTACGATTTTAATCGTGTATTGTCAGGTAAAGATCGTCCAACCGAACAATTACTGAGTCAAGTTGAGAAGGTAACGCCACAAGATGTTGTAGATGTTGCCAATGGTATCCATAAGGATACGATATATTTTTTGACAGGGCAGAAGGAGGGGTAACCTGTGGAAGCCATCACATATGATCGTTTGCAGGAAACTTTGTACCATGAGACGATGGACAACGGACTTCAAGTGTATGTTTTACCTAAACAGGGATTTAAAAAGACATATGCGACGTTCTCTACAAAATACGGATCAATAGATAATCATTTTCAGGTAGAAGGACAAGAAGAGATCACAGTGCCGGATGGTATTGCGCATTTTCTGGAGCATAAAATGTTTGAGGAGCCGGAAGGTGATATTTTCGCCAAATTTGCTTCACAGGGCGCTTCAGCCAACGCGTTTACCAGTTTCGACCAGACGGTGTACCTGTTCTCTGCGACAGAGAATGTTTCGGACAATTTGGATACTCTGATTAACTTCGTCCAGCATCCGTACTTTACAGATCAAAATGTGGAAAAGGAAAAAGGCATTATTGGTCAGGAAATCGGCATGTACGGAGATAATCCGGACTGGAGAGTATATTTTGGATTAATCGAAGCGATGTATGCCGTTCATCCGGTACGCATTGATATTGCGGGAACTGTAGAATCGATTAGTACGATTACTAAGGAGACGCTGTATACCTGCTATAACGCTTTTTACCATCCAAGCAACATGCTGCTGTTTGTTGTTGGTGGTGTCGATCCTAAAGAAGTATTCGAGCTGGTTAGAAATAATCAGGCACAGAAAGAATATAAACCCCAAGGATCTATTGCTCGATTGTTTGACCAGGAGCCTCAGGCTGTTCATGAGAAGCGTAAGGTGATTAAGCTACCTGTGTCGCTGCCTAAATGCTTATTCGGCTTTAAGGAGACGAAGCATGGCATTAAAGGAGAGGATCGCGTTCGTCGTGATCTGGCAACAAAGCTGGCTCTTGACCTGTTGCTGGGTTCCAGTACGAAGCTGTATCAGAAGCTGTATGATATGGATTTGATCTCTGACAGCTTCTCGCATGAATATAATAGCAATCCCAATTATGCCTTCTCGGCAATCGGCGGTGATACCAAAGACCCTGATCGTATGCTTGAAGTCATTACCGAGGAGATAAAAGCTGTTACTGTCTCAGGATTCAAGAAAGAGGATTTTGAGCGGGCTCGTAACAAAAAAATCGGTGGGTACTTGCGTATGTTGAATTCACCGGAAAATATTGCCCATGAGTTTACTCGCTACCGTTTCCGGGATGGAGATTTATTCAAAGTCCTGCCAATCTATGAGTCGTTAACTCTTGATGAAATTAATACAGCACTTCGTGATCATATTGATTGGAATCAGCTTGCGGTGTCACTAGTGGTGAGCCCGTAAATGATAAATTATGGGATGGAGAAAAATATCGGGGAAATGACCGTACTGGTAACCGGAGCAAGCCGGGGAATTGGAGCGCAGATTGCGCTCCGATTTGCATCAGTAGGCATGAATGTAATTATTCACTATATGAAATCGCATGAAGCGGCCAATGAAGTTGCACGAAAATGCATGGATTTGGGGGCCCGGGTTATGACGGTGTCGGCAGACCTTCGCAGCAAGGATCAGATTGCTAAAATGAAGGATAAACTGGACAGTCATGGTTTGAGACCAGACATTCTTGTTAACAATGCCGGTATCGCCCATTACGGACTGTTTTCGGATGTGCAGGAAGCCGGGTGGGATGAAGTGATGGATGTGAATCTTAAAAGCGTATTTCTGTGTACACAAATCTTCATGCCGCACATGATTTCACAGCGTTTCGGACGTATTATCAATGTGTCATCTGTTTGGGGTATAACCGGTGCATCCTGCGAGGTCATCTATTCTGCAGCCAAAGGTGGAGTTAACGCCTTTTCTAAGGCGCTGGCTAAGGAATTGGCTCCCTCAGGTGTTACAGTAAATGCAGTGGCTCCTGGAGCTGTTAAAACAGATATGATGGCTGATTTTGACGATGAGGAGCTGCGTCTTATTGAAGAAGAGATCCCTGTAGGTCGGTTAGGCAGTCCAGAGGAGATTGCTTCTTTAGTATACTTTTTGGCATTGCCAGAATCGGGTTACATTACAGGTCAGGTAATTAGTCCAAACGGTGGTTGGCTTACCTGATTTGTACTCTGGGGCAACCGCATAAGGAAGCCCTAAATATCGCATATTACAACTGTTGAATTTTAAATCGCCAATCAGAGGAGGATTTAAACGATGTCAACAGTAGTCAAAAATTTCGATCGCTGGAAGAAGTTTCTGGGTGAACGCGTTCAGCATGCGGAAAATGTCGGTATGAGCGAAGAGGCAATTGCTAACCTCGCATATGAAATCGGTGGTTTCCTTGATGAGAAGGTCGATCCTCAGAACGATTCTAACCGCGTTCTCAAGGAAATTTGGGATGTGGGAAGCGAGGAAGAACGAAAAACCATCGCTCGCTTGATGGTTAAATTGGCGAAGAAAAACGCATAGTTTTGGCTTTGAAAAGCTCCCATTTTCGGGAGCTTTTCTCCCATTTTTTACTGCGGCTTGCCTTTCAAAAAAAATTTATATATCATAAAACACGTATTGTTCGTTGTCTTACTGACTGCTGAAACAAAGTTTTCTAATAAAGCAGGAAATAAGGCCTATTTTGTCGAATGGTGCTAATGGAGTAAAGAAGGTGTCTTTTATGCAACAAAAACAATGGTATTTAGAATATAAGATACATAAAAACCGTCCAGGGCTTCTTGGTGATATTGCTTCTATGCTCGGTATGCTGGAAGTGAATATTATTACTATTAATGGCGTTGAAGGGAAGACCCGCGGTCTTCTTCTTGAGACGGATGATGAAGACAAGATCGCCCAAATCGACAAAATGCTGCGTAAGGTAGACAGTATAACTGTTACTGCTCTTCGTAGTCCACGTCTCGTTGATTTGCTGGCTGTACGTCATGGACGATATATAGATCGGGATTCAGATGATCACAAGACATTTCGGTTTACTCGGGATGAGCTTGGATTACTTGTCGATTTTTTGGGTGAAGTATTAAAGAGGGAAGGTAATCAGGTCATTGGTCTTCGGGGGATGCCCCGTGTAGGCAAGACAGAGTCAATCATTGCAGGCAGTGTATGTGCGATGAAGCGCTGGACCTTTGTTTCCTCAACCTTGCTAAGACAGACAGTACGGAGTCAATTATCCGAAGAAGAGATGAACCCGAACAACGTATTTATTATTGATGGTATAATCAGCACTTTACGGTCTAATGAAAAGCATTACCATCTGCTGAAGGAATTGATGAATATGCCATCTACCAAAGTTATTGAACACCCTGATGTGTTTATTCAAGAGTCTGATTTTGATTATGACAATTTTGACATTATTATAGAATTGCGTAACAATCCGGAGGAGCAGATCGTCTATGATATGTTCAGTACAAATTACACTGACGACTTTTGATATTGATGATATGGTTATATGAACAATTACAACGCTCATGAATCCGGTTAAGCTGGATAGCTATATAGACTTGAGGATTTTAATAATAATAGGAGGTGATGGTCGTGTCGGAATTGGGACAACGTTTAAAGGAAGCCCGCCTTGCCAGAGGCTTATCGCTGGACGACGTTCAAGAAATGACTAAAATTCGCAAAAGATATTTGGAAGCCATCGAGGCTGGAGATTATAAAGTGCTGCCGGGGAGTTTTTATGTGCGGGCATTTATTAAAACCTATGCTGAAACGGTAGGTGTGGATGCAGATGAATTGCTAACGGAGCATCGGAAAGATGTGCCGGAGACAGTTCAAGAGAAAACAATGGAGCCCGTGCTTCAGAAGCGTCGCAGCAGACAGACAACCGAACGTAATTCCAAATGGTTATCCACAACACTAATGTGGTCATTTGCTGTTATTATTTTAGTCGTTATTTATTTATATTTTGCAGTATGGGGTAATTTTAATGAAGCTGATAAAAACAAAGAGACTGATCCAACTCCGGTAACGACAGAGGCTGGAATCAAAGGTCCGAAAGATGATAATAGCTCAACGGATAATGCTAGCAAAAATGGCAGCAATGCGACCCCGAATAACGGACAAACTAACGGTACGGACAATACTCAGCAGAACTCAGGAAATGAGCCGGACAGCAATAATAGTACTGAACCGGGTAGTACAGGAACCATTTCCGTTACTCCTGATGGAACAGAGGGAAGCACGACTAAATTCAAGGTGCAATCTCCAGGCAATCAGCCAGTTCAAGTTGTAATTAACGCAACCGGCAAGAGCTGGGTTGAGGTGCGTAAAGGCAATAAGAGCGGCGAAAAGCTGTATTATGATAACACCACAGAAGGTGAAGTATTAACTTATGATTTAGGACCAGAAGGGCTGTATATTAAATCAGGCGCTTCCTCCAACACAGCAATTACGGTTGCTGGACAAGAAGTTAAGGACGGTAAGAACACTTCCAAAATTCAATTGAATCTCGATAATGGAACTTCGAATAGTGATGCCTCGACAGATCTGGGAACGAACAGTACCACAGGTACGAATTCTAGTTCGAATAATTCGGGTGTAACTACAGAATAAATAGTGTGATTTTGACGTTATCGTGTATAGATGTAATGGAGACTGACCTTAGATATTACGCCAGTAATGTCGGGTCAGTCTTTTATTATGATGTAAAAAAGGGGGAGGTTCCCTCGACTTTGCGAAAACTTTTACATATAATTAAGAAATATATGGACAAGGAAAGGAATGTGAATAATGGCTTCAGAAAACTCTTTAGATATTGTCTCCAAAATGGACATGCAGGAGCTTACCAATGCGATTGATCAAACTGAGCGCGAAATTGCAAATCGATTTGACTTCAAGGGCAGTAAAAGCGAGCTGAAAGTAGAGAAGGACACTCTCGTAATCCTCTCTGATGATGAATATAAACTTAATGCGGTCATTGACATTTTACAATCTAAAATGATCAAACGTGGTCTGCCCATCAAAAATCTGGATTACGGCAAGGTTGAGCCCGCTTCCCTCGGCACGGTTCGCCAACGCATTAATTTAAAGCAAGGGATCGATCAGGAGAATGCTAAAAAAATCAACGTCCTCATTCGCGATTCCAAGCTGAAAGTGAAAAGCCAGACCCAAGGTGATCAAATTCGTGTAACTGGCAAAAGCAGAGATGATTTACAGGAAATCATGCAAATGCTGCGCAAAGCGGATCTGACCGTAGATTTGCAGTTTACGAATTTTAAATAATTCGTGGTACAGTCTCTCGCAGTGTTTTTATCGCGGCGTGGGACTTTTTCATGTTTTTGACACCGCTGTTTAGGAAATATTATACTTATAAAGGTTGTACGGCTTGAAAAAATGGGGGATTTAGCTCATGTCAGAAAAAGTGAAAATTGTTACGCTGGGCTGTGAGAAAAATCTCGTAGACTCAGAAATTATGTCGGGCCTGATCGATCGGCGAGGTTACTCACTAGTTGACAGGCAAGAGGATGCGACGGTAATTATCGTTAATACTTGTGGTTTCATTGATGCGGCAAAAGAGGAATCGGTAAATACGATTCTGGACTTGGCCGAGCTGAAAGAGACTGCCAATCTTAAGGCGTTAATTGTTTCTGGATGCCTAACGCAGCGCTACAAGCAGACGTTGATGGAAGAGATGCCGGAGATTGACGGAATTGTAGGGACGGGTGATTTTTATAATATTAATCAGATCGTTGATGAAGCGCTCAAGGGGAAGAAACCGATTTATGTCGGAAATCCTGTATTTAATTACGAAGAGATTTTGCCTCGTAAATTAACCACAGCGAAATACACAACATACGTTAAAATCGCTGAGGGCTGTGATAATAACTGTACTTTTTGCAGTATTCCTATTATGCGTGGTGCATTCCGCAGTCGTTCGATGGACTCGATAATAGCTGAGGTTGAGCAGCTAGCAGCTCAAGGTGTGAAGGAAATCAGCCTGATCGCTCAGGATTCCACGAACTACGGAAGCGATATATACGGTGAGTTCAAGCTTGCTGAGCTGATGAATAAGGTCAGTGAAGTGTCTGGTATTGCATGGGTAAGACTACATTATGCATATCCAGGTTTTTTTACCGATGAGCTTATTGAAACGATGGCTTCGAATCCTAAAATTTGCAAATATGTGGACATGCCTCTACAGCACAGTGAAGATACCGTACTAAAACGAATGCGTAGACCTGGACGCAACCGGGATATTCGTGAGTTGGTTGCAAAAATCCGGGACCGTATTCCTGGAGTGTCACTGCGAACTTCACTGATTGTAGGCTTTCCGGGTGAAACTGAGGAAGAATTTGAGCGTTTATGCCGTTTTGTTGAGGAAATCAAGTTCGATCGGCTCGGCGTATTTACATATTCAAAGGAAGAAGATACTCCAGCGTCAAGATTGCCGGGTCAGATTGATGAGGAAGTAAAAGAATGGAGAGCGAACACACTGATGGAAATTCAGCGCTCTGTTTCAAATGAGACTAGTGGCAAATTTATTGGACAAATTTTGGATGTGCTCATTGAGCGATATGACGGTCGCAGTGATATTTTTATAGGCCGCTCTCAATACGATGCACCAGAAATAGATGGAGAGGTTTATGTGAGTAATTGTTCAGCAGAGATCGGAGAAATTAGTAAAGTTCGCATTACACATGCTTATGAGTATGATCTGTCAGGGGAGGGTGTCCTGTGAATTTACCCAATCGAATCACATTAACCCGTATTTTTATGATCCCGCTCATGCTAGTATTTTTGTTGGTTGATTTAGAATGGTGGTCCCATGAGCTGAGTGTGGGAGGATATTCGCTGCCGGTGAATCAGCTAATTGCTGCTATTTTGTTTATTGTTGCCGCCAGTACGGATGGAATTGACGGGTATATTGCTCGTAAGCACAATCTTGTTACTAATCTTGGCAAGCTGCTTGATCCGTTAGCTGATAAATTGTTGGTTGCCTCGGTATTAATCGCCCTTGTTGCTATGGGCAAATGCGATTCATGGATTGCGATCGTTATTATTAGCCGTGAGTTCGCCGTTACTGGTCTGCGTGAGGTTGCTCTTCTTGAAGGCTCCGTTATTGCAGCAAGTAAATGGGGCAAGGCGAAGACAGTTACTCAGATTATTGCCATATCCGCACTGCTGCTTAACAATTTCCCGTTCGAATGGCTGAATATTCCATTTGCTGACATCGCGATCTGGTTAGCTGCGATCATTACCATTTACTCAGGGATAGATTATTTTGTGAAAAATAAAAATGTTCTGAATTTCTCGAAAATCTAAATAGAAAAGACAGTATTGAAGGAGATTAACCATATGAAAGCAGAAATCATTGCAGTTGGTACTGAATTGTTGCTTGGTCAAATTGTAAACTCCAATGCGCAATACTTGTCCGAGGAATTGGCTTCGCTCGGTATTGATGTCTATTTTCAAACCGTTGTTGGTGACAATATGAGCCGTCTATCTCAAGCGATTAAAGGCGGTGCTGAGCGAGCGGATTTATTGATTTTGACAGGCGGCCTCGGGCCAACGCAGGATGATCTGACGAAAGAAGCCGTTGCTGAAGTGCTTGGTAAATCACTTCATATCGATCGTATGGCCATGGACAACATAGATCGTTTCTTCCAAGGTCGGGGAACCCCGATGACAGAGAACAATCGTCGACAAGCATTATCGATTGATGGAGGCACGCCGCTTCCTAATGCAACTGGTCTTGCGGTCGGCAACGCGATTGCTGAGAACGGCAAGTTCTACATACTGCTGCCTGGACCGCCAAACGAAATGAAGCCGATGTTTGAAGCAGAGGCCAAGCCATGGATTTTGCAGCATGTTCTGACGCACGAAACTCCGTTATACTCCCAAATGCTGAAATTTGCTGGTATTGGCGAATCTGCACTCGAGACTAGGCTGCTGGATCTGATCAAAGATCAGGCCGACCCTACCATAGCTCCTTACGCTAAAGAGGGTGAGGTGACGATCCGGATCTCTACGAAAGCAAATACCGAGAGCGAAGCTATGGTGAAGCTTGATAAGCTGACTGAGGAAATTGCTTCAAGGCTATCCGACCACTTGTATGCCACAGGGGATATTCCGATCGAGAAGACGATCATCGACCTCATGACAGAAAAAGGATTAACTCTCAGTGCCGCAGAGAGCTGCACGGGAGGTTTGCTGATGGAGACCTTAACGACTGTTCCCGGAAGCGCGACTGTGTTCCTTGGAGGCATCGTCTGCTATTCCAATGCAATGAAAGAGAAGCTGCTTAATGTCCCGCATGATCTCCTTGAAGGCGAGAATGCCCCCGGTGCTGTTAGCGCCGAGACCGCTCAGGTTCTTGCTGAGCAGGTGCGAATGATCGTGGATACCGACTTCGGCCTCGCGATTACAGGCGTAGCAGGTCCAGGATACTCCGAGCGCAAGCCGGCTGGACTGGTCTATATCGCCATCTCTCGTCGCGGTGGTGATACTAAGGTCATTGAGCTAAATCTCAAGGGCAATCGCGACACCATTCGCCTCCGCTCCACCAAAACAATCCTGTATCATTTGTGGAAGCAAATTAAAGATAATTAAGACGATTCAACTTATACTTGAAACTTCATTTAGTACCGGATATAATCAAATCACGGAAGAACCGTAGCAAACTTTTTTAAAAGTTGTGCTGCGGTTCTTTTTTTGTTGGATAATTGTTGATGCTAGTTTAGGCCGATTGCGGTATCGAGAGATAGCTATTTTGGAAAAAGGAGGGTTGGATGAGCTAAAAGAGCTAAATGAGCTTTATGTAATGGTGATTGTGTATGGTAGCTGGTGGATAGTCAGTGGTTGAAAGTTGAAAGTTGAAAGTTGAAAGTTGATAGTTGATAGTTGGTTGACGGTTGTTTGCTCGTCGATTCGTCGCTTGTTGGTTTGTCAGTTCGTCAACAGTTTGCTCGTTGGCAAAAAGTTGCAATAGTGCAGCAATTTTAATTGAAATTCCCAGATTTAGGTAAAAACCTGCGAAAATGCATGAATTTCACCCTATTTTGTTCATTATCAGCTTATAAGCCCCCCAAAGATGCACTTTTGCAGTAAATTTGCACGTTGTGTGGATTCCAAAAGGAATACCTGCATTTTTGCAGGGATTTTAGGTACATAGCACATATACTCACTCTCATAAGTAACTATACAGCGCACTAAGGAGATTCCCGAAAGGAGAGCCGCCTTGCGGCAGGAAGTAGCAGTGAAAATGCACGCAGCAGCAAGTCCACTCCCACAGCAGGAACGCTAACCTAAAGCGTGCCCGTAGGGCGACAAGCGGCTCATTGAACATAGCTGCCCCCGGGTGAGTCGAAAAAGAGGTTCTCTCCAGCATGTTTCCAGGTAGCTCGGGTGTTCCAAAAGTAAGACGTACCCGAAGGGGGAAAAGCGTTCCTTCCACCAAAGTAGAGCGATTTCCCGATAGGGAAGAGCGAGCAGGAGCGACTCCGTGACTCAAACGTTACCACAATTTGCGGAGTCCCGAGGGCAGCGGGCCCTCGGGGGCCCCTCCCTTAGGATTAAGGCCCAGAGATTCAAATACGCGAATATATGTTCGAAAAAATGCTTGGCAAACGTTTCAAAACAAGGTACAATTACAAGTGTAAATAATCCTTATATTTTAAATTGGACAGGGATGTGAGCTGATTGTCAGATCGTAAAGCTGCGCTTGAAATGGCGCTTCGTCAAATAGAAAAACAATTCGGTAAAGGTTCCATTATGAAACTGGGAGAATCCACACATATGCAAGTGGAAATTGTACCCAGTGGATCTTTAGCGCTGGATATTGCTCTTGGCATAGGTGGATTGCCTCGCGGACGGATTATCGAAGTATATGGACCAGAATCATCTGGTAAAACGACAGTAGCGCTGCACGCGATTGCTGAAGTTCAGAAGATTGGCGGACAAGCTGCATTTATCGATGCCGAACATGCTCTGGACCCATCTTATGCAAGCAAGCTTGGCGTCAACATCGACGAATTGCTGCTCTCCCAGCCTGATACAGGGGAACAAGCACTTGAGATCGCAGAAGCTCTTGTACGCAGTGGAGCGGTGGATGTTATCGTAATTGACTCCGTAGCAGCATTGGTTCCTAAAGCGGAAATTGAAGGGGAAATGGGTGATTCCCATGTCGGACTTCAAGCGCGCTTGATGTCTCAGGCACTTCGCAAGCTGTCCGGTGCAATTAGCAAATCCAAAACAATTGCAATCTTTATTAACCAATTGCGCGAGAAAGTGGGCGTTATGTTCGGTAACCCCGAAACTACCCCTGGTGGCCGTGCGCTGAAATTTTATTCGACGGTTCGTCTTGATGTGCGTCGTGTCGAGACAATCAAGATGGGCAATGATATGGTAGGTAACCGTACAAGAATTAAGGTTGTAAAGAACAAGGTTGCACCTCCGTTTAAACAAGCTGAAATTGATATAATGTATGGTGAAGGTATTTCTAAAGAGGGAAGTATTGTCGATATTGGCGTAGAGCATGATATCGTAGACAAGAGTGGAGCATGGTATTCCTACAATGGTGATCGTCTTGGACAAGGACGTGAGAATGCCAAGCAATTTCTTAAGGAGCATCCTGAAATTTCGAATGCCATTGAGCAAAAGATCCGCGAAGCTAGCAACTTGACGACTTCAGTTGCTCCTTCGTCTGCGGGTGATCTTGAAGATGAAAAACGTGAAGAGCAGGCGCTTTTTGAAGAAGAATAATTAGTTTTTTTATTTATTAATATAAGCGCTCTGTTTTGCGGTGATCCGGAAGCAGGGCGTTTTTTTGCCTAAGAACAATGGTTTGTGAAATTTACAGGCAAGGGAGCGTGCGGTGGGTGGAGCAGCGATATGGAGACCGTGGATACCGTCGTCCACATAACAGCCGCGATATAAAGTCTGATCATAGTGAGATCGTGGACATTTCCGAAGAGGGCTTCTGGGAACAGGAGAAAGCTTATGATTCATATTCGAAAAAATCCGGGGAAAATAAATATAACCGGGAAGAATATAAACAGGATAACGACGAGAACAATGGGATAGATTCTTTCCCTGAAGATATTGACTTGGAAATTACTTCAGTCCAGCTTCTTAAACGGCCTAAGTTTCGCTACCGTATTTCCTTCGGTCCATATTCTCTGGAGGTTCATGAGGATGTGATGATCAAATATCGCATGATTAAGGGATCAGTGTTTAATAAGGCTGAACTGACCAAAATTGTATTGGCGGATGAACGGCAGCAAGGGTATGGAGATGCAGTTCAATATTTGAGTCGTAAACCACGTACCGGTTATGAAATAACCATGCGACTAGGGGAAAAGGGCTGGAGTGAAGAGACGATTTCAGATGTTGTGGATAGACTAACAACGGAAGGTTTGATCAATGACTCGCTATACGCGCAGGAATGGGCAGGACAACGCGTCAAGAATCGTGGTAAGGGTAAGATGTGGGTAAGACAGGAATTGCGCCAAAAAGGGGTCTCCAAGCCTTTAATTGAGGAAGCGTTGGGTGAGATTAGCGAAGAAGATGAATATGACAGCGCTATGCAGTTAGGTGCTAAGAAATGGAGAGGCACTTCTGGAGAATATTTGGATAAGAAGCGAAAAGTGGGAGCTTTTTTGGTGCGACGCGGATTCTCGGGAGGGCTGGTCTCGCGTGTAATAAGGGAACTTGCTCGTCAAGATGGAATGAATGGGCCGGAAGACTGGGAAGAAGAGTAGGTCGATAGTGAGGGCAACTATGGGCATTGCTTGACAATTTCTTTCATCAAATAATAAAATGAACTTGAATCTATATTGATGGAGTCCTTTTTCCTTCCAAAATTGTAGGCTCTGAAGAGATTCATATTCGCCAATCATGAAGGCTTCATTTACGAATCATCGGTATTATACCGCAAGTTCTCGTAAAGCCTATATGAATCGGCCTGTAATCGATTCTATGTATGATGATGAATGAGAACAATTACAAAACTGAACATCCCAAGGAATGCCTTGGAGGAAACAACGGGGAGGTGAACAGATGGATGCATGGATCTGGATCGTTCTCGTTGCTGCCGCATTATTCTTTGGGTTCGGGATCGGATATTTTATTCGCAAATCTCTTGCAGAAGCTAAAATTTCCAGTGCGGAACACGCTGCAAGTCAAATCTTAGAAAACGCGAAGAAAGACGCAGAAGCACTGAAAAAAGAAACAGTACTCGAAGCTAAGGATGAAATCCACAAGCTAAGAACTGAAGCTGATAAAGACATTCGTGAACGTCGGAATGAAATTCAACGACAAGAGAGACGATTGTTGCAAAAAGAAGAGTCGCTGGATAAAAAATTAGAATCGCTGGAACGTAAAGAAGAGCAAGTGGCTAGCAAAGAGAAACGAATTGATGAAACACAACAGCAGATTGAAATGTTGTACAAGAAACAGGTTCAAGAGCTTGAACGCATCTCGAATTTGAGCATGGAGGATGCCCGCACTATTATTCTGAATAATGTAGAGCAGGAAGTTCGCCATGAGACGGCTCAGCTCATTAAGGACATTGAACAACAAGCGAAGGAAGAAGCGGATAAGAAATCCCGTGAAATTATTACGCTCGCCATTCAACGTTGCGCTGCAGATCATGTAGCAGAAACGACTGTATCGGTGGTAACGCTGCCGAATGAGGAAATGAAAGGACGCATTATTGGTCGGGAAGGCCGTAACATCCGTGCTCTGGAGACCCTTACAGGGATCGATCTTATTATCGACGATACTCCGGAAGCAGTTATTTTGTCAGGATTCGATCCAATTCGCCGTGAAATTGCCCGTACTGCTCTGGAAAAATTGGTGGCAGACGGTCGTATTCATCCAGCACGGATTGAAGAGATGGTTGAAAAATCCCGTCGTGAAGTGGATGAAAGAATTCGTGAATACGGTGAGCAAGCGACCTTTGAGGTTGGTGTACATGCACTGCATCCGGATTTGATCAAAATTTTGGGACGCCTCAAATTCCGGACAAGCTATGGACAAAACGTGCTGAAGCACTCTATGGAAGTAGCTTATCTGGCAGGACTGATGGCTGGCGAGCTTGGAGAAGATATCGCTCTGGCTAAACGTGCAGGCTTGTTGCATGACATCGGTAAAGCGCTTGATCATGAAGTGGAAGGATCTCATGTCGAAATCGGCGTGGAGCTGGCTAAGAAGTATAAAGAGCATCCGGTTGTTATCAACAGTATTGCTTCCCACCACGGGGATTGTGAGGCTACTTCCGTTATTGCGATGCTGGTTGGTGCGGCTGACGCTCTGTCAGCAGCCAGACCTGGAGCACGGCGTGAGACGCTGGAAACTTACATTCGTCGTCTGGAGAAGCTCGAAGAAATTTCCGAGTCGTTCGAAGGTGTGGAGAAATCTTTTGCAATCCAAGCGGGCCGCGAGGTTCGTGTTATGGTGCAGCCTGAGAAGATTGACGATGCGGAAGCCTTCCGTCTGGCAAGAGATATTACGAAGACCATTGAAAGTGAACTCGATTATCCGGGACACATCAAGGTTACCGTTATTCGTGAGACGCGTGCGGTTGAATACGCTAAGTAAAGGTTATGATAAAAAGTGGCCCTCAATGGGCCGCTTTTTCATTGCCTGTCTAAAATCCTGAAATTGAGGAGGAAACATCATTAAAGTTCTATTTATCGGAGATATTGTTGGAAATACGGGACGTAAAGCCGTTAAGGAGACACTCCCGCACTTAAAGTCAAAATACAATCCTCATATCATTATCGCTAACGGTGAGAATGCGGCAGCAGGCCGTGGCATTACAGAAAAAATTGCTAAAGAATTTTTTGATCAAGGGATTCATGGACTTACTATGGGAAACCATACTTGGGACAATAAAGAAATTTTTGATTTCATCGATAACGAACCGCGAATGGTGCGTCCGGCGAACTTTCCACCGGGAACACCAGGGCTTGGAACGACGGTAATCAAGGCAAATGGCAAGGAATTGGCTCTTGTGAATTTGATGGGCCGTACTTTTCTTCCAGCAATTGATGACCCTTTCCGTGAAGCGGATCATATTATAGATCAGTTATCCAAAAAGCATAAATGCATTTTGGTGGATTTTCACGCAGAAGCGACCTCGGAGAAAATTGCTATGGGCTGGCACTTGGATGGACGTGTATCTCTGGTAGTAGGAACTCATACGCATGTACAGTCCAACGATGATGTCATTTTACCCCAGGGAACAGCTTACCTGACAGATGCCGGAATGGTTGGCTCACGCGAAGGAATACTTGGTATGGAGCGTACAGCAGTACTGCGCAAGTTCACAACACAGCTCCCTGTAAGATTTCAAGTATGCGAAGGAAAATGGCATTTCCACGCTTGTTTGGTCGATATAGATGAGTCCACAGGTAAAGCGAAAAAGATTCAAAAAATTCGTCTGCTTGAGGATGAATGGATTATGGATTAACTTGAAATGACCAATAAGTAATGCTTCCGGTAATACCAATGGGAAAAAAGAAGGAATTTTTTAAGCCCTCACGAATATCTTCTAATAATGGAGTCAAACCATTATTCCCAGGGAGGTACTAACCATGGAAGTGTTAAAAGTTTCAGCAAAATCCAACCCTAACTCCGTCGCAGGTGCACTTGCAGGTGTGCTAAGAGAACGTGGCTCTGCTGAACTACAGGCCATAGGTGCGGGTGCTCTCAACCAAGCTATTAAAGCGGTAGCGATCGCCCGGGGATTTGTGGCACCAAGCGGAGTTGATTTGATTTGTGTTCCGGCCTTTACGGACATCGTCATTGATGGTGAAGATAGAACAGCTATTAAACTGATTGTAGAACCTAGATAATAAAATTAATATTTTGTGTATGACGCCTGTTTACGCATTGTAGACAGGTTTTTTTGCTATCTGAAACGGGTAAATTCTACCTGGATAGGAGGATTTGGATGAAATATAAAGTGGCTGACTTTCATTGTGATGCACTGAGTAAAATGCAACTTGATTCTACCCTGTTTTTTGATAAGGAGAAAGACCTTGATGTTACTTTGCAGCGAATGCAGCAAGGTGGTGTTGCGCTTCAAACCTTTGCAATATTCGTATCTCAGCGGCTTGGTAAACCTGGCTTTAGCCACATTTTGGATCAAATCGATATATTTCAGCATAAGGTTGTATCAACAGGAGTTGTTCCGATTACATCCGTGGATGAGCTTGAACATGCATTGGAAAGCGGGAAACCCGGAGGAATTCTGTCAATTGAAGGAGCTGACGGACTCGAAGGCAATCTGTACCACTTACGGACCTGTTTTGAACGGGGGGTTCGCTTCTTAGGGATAACCTGGAATTATGAAAATTGGGCAGCAGACGGCATACTGGAGGCTCGTAACGGAGGGTTGACGCCAGCAGGAAGAGAGTTGGTTAAAACTTGTTATGAACTTGGTATTACGCTTGATGTCTCTCATTTATCGGAAAAGGGGTTCTGGGATTTGGTTGAGCTTGCTAGTGAAGCACACAAGCCTTTTATAGCATCTCATTCGAATGTCTATAGCATTTGCCCGAATATAAGAAATTTGCGTGAGCATCAAATCCAAGCGATAATTAATTTGTCCGGGGTTATTGGAATAACCTTTGTACCTTGGTTTGTAAAAGATATGGAATCCGTCAGCAGCTATGATTTGTTACCTCATATTGAAAGAATATGTGAGCTTGGCGGGCAGAAGCATTTGATGTTCGGTTCGGATTTTGACGGGATTGAATCACATTTAACGGATTTAAAGCATTCCGGACATTATGACGGGTGGGTAAATACACTGTTGTTACATTATCCTGAAGACTTGGTTACAGGTTGGTTGTCCAGCAATGCTATAAGCTTTTTAAGAAATTGTCTCCCTAAAAACAAGTAAGCGCTTTAATTCATCCAATTACGAGATGGTTTTGATCGAAAACTACTATATGAAAAAAGGGTGGGAAACGCTTGCTTTTTATAACCATTCGACATAAAATTGACATGAAACTGATACAATTTGTTCACAATTATTAAATTAAATGTGATTCTTATTGCTTAACATTTTGATTTTACTATCAGCACTTTTTTACTATCATTCTAGTGCGATACGATTAAAAGGGGTGGGCGATCTTGATTAGTCAATTGTCTTGGAAGATCGGTGGACAGCAAGGTGAAGGCGTTGAAAGTACAGATCGAATTTTTTCGACGGCCTTGAACCGACTTGGATACTATTTATACGGTTACCGGCATTTTTCCTCTCGTATTAAAGGCGGCCATACAAATAATAAAATCCGGATCAGTACCGAGCCGATTCGTGCCATTTCAGACGATTTGGATATTTTAGTCGCCTTTGACCAGGAAAGTATCGATTTGAATGCTCATGAATTGCGCAGCGACGGGGTAATTGTTGCTGATGCCAAATTTGGTCCTGTAGTACCAGAGGGAGTTACAGCTAGATTATTTCCGGTTCCTATTACTAGCATTGCTGAAGAACTAGGGACATCACTTATGAAAAATATGGTTGCATCAGGCGCTTCTTGGGCACTATTGGGTCTACCGCTTGAAGTATTTAATAAAGCTGTTGAAGAAGAGTTCGGGCGTAAAGGTCCGGCTGTCGTTGAGAAAAATATTGAAGCTGTTAAACGCGGTGCGGATTATGTACTTGAGCTAGCTGGTGGACCGCTTGACAATTTCAAGCTTGAGCCAGCAGATGGCAAGCAGAAGATGTTTATGATCGGCAACGATGCGATTGGCCTTGGTGCAGTAGCTGCAGGATGCCGTATTATGAGTGCTTATCCGATTACTCCTGCATCAGAGATTATGGAGTATTTGATTAAGAAGTTGCCAAAGTTCGGTGGAACAGTCGTTCAGACTGAAGATGAAATTGCGGCAATTACGATGGCGATCGGTTCCAGTTATGCTGGTGTTCGTACGATGACTGCTTCTGCGGGTCCAGGTCTTTCTCTTATGATGGAGGCGATTGGTTTAGCAGGAATGACTGAAACACCTGTCGTTATTGTTGATACACAGCGCGGTGGTCCTAGTACAGGGCTTCCTACTAAGCAGGAGCAAAGTGACATCAGCGCTCTAATCTACGGTACACATGGAGAAATACCAAAAATCGTAATCGCCCCCAGTTCGATTGAAGAGTGCTTCTACGATACAGTTCAAGCTTTTAATCTGGCGGATAAATATCAAGTACCTGTTATTCTGGCGACTGATCTTCAGTTGTCATTAGGCAAACAGTCCTGCGAAATGCTGGATTACGAGAAAATTTCAATCGATCGTGGTTATATTGTTAAGGATATTCCGGATCGTGAAGATAAGAGCATGTTCAATAGATACGCTGTCACAGAAAATGGGATTTCTCCTCGTGTACTCCCTGGAGAGAAAAACGGTATTCACCATGTAACAGGTGTAGAGCATGACGAAGCAGGCAGACCTTCGGAAAGTCCGATCAATCGGAAAAAAATGATGGATAAACGCCTTCGCAAAATTGCGAAGCTTGAGGTTGAAAACCCGGTTCTTCTGCACTCTCCACATGTTGACCCTGACCTTCTAATTATTGGCATGGGCTCCACGGGCGGAACGATCGATCAAGCTCGTCTGCGTTTGAATGGAGAAGGGATAACATCGAACCATTTGACAGTACGTCTGCTGCATCCGTTCCCGGTTGAACAAATACTGCCGGAAATTAAAAAGGCGAAAAAAGTGCTCGTATTAGAAAATAACGCAACAGGTCAATTAGCTAACCTGATTAAAATGAATGTAGGTCATCATGATAAAATCGTAAACGTACTTAAATATGACGGTAATCCGTTCCTTCCTTCGGAAATATTCGAAGAATGCAAAAAAGTATCCGGCAACTTACCGCAGGAGGAGTTGGTGAAAAATGGCAACCTTTAAAGAGTTCCGTAATAACATCAAACCAAACTGGTGTCCAGGCTGCGGAGATTTCTCGATTCAAGCTGCCATACAACGTGCCGCTGCTAACGTAGGTCTTGAGCCTGAAGGTCTGGCTGTCATTTCGGGGATTGGCTGTTCCGGCCGGATATCCGGATATATAAATGCTTATGGACTGCATGGTATTCACGGTCGTGCACTGCCAATTGCGCAAGGCGTAAAGCTGGCAAACCGTGATCTTACAGTTATCGCTTCCGGTGGTGACGGCGACGGATTTGCCATCGGGATGGGCCATACCGTTCATGCCATACGGCGTAATGTCAATATTACGTATATCGTCATGGATAACCAAATTTACGGTCTAACCAAAGGGCAAACTTCACCGCGTAGTGGCGAAGGCTTCAAGACAAAGAGCACACCTGAGGGTTCCATTGAATCCGCGTTGTCGCCGCTTGAGGTAGCGCTTGCTTCAGGAGCTACATTCGTTGCGCAATCCTTCTCCAGTGATATCAAGCAATTGACCTCACTGATCGAGCAGGGTATCCAGCACGAGGGCTTCTCATTGATTAACGTATTCAGCCCATGCGTCACCTTCAACAAGGTGAACACCTACGACTGGTTCAAGGACAACATCATCAATCTGGAGACGATGCCGGATTATGATCCAAGCAACCGCGTGCTGGCGATGAATACGCTGATGGAGACAGGCAGCATGATTACAGGGCTGATCTACCAGAACAAAGAAAAGAGAAGCTATGAGAATCTTGTCTATGGCTTCAAGGAAGAGCCGCTTGCTCATCAGTCGCTGGAATTGACGAAGAGTGAGTTTGACAATTTGGTTGCTGAGTTTAGATAGGGAGTTTATAAATATATGGCGCTTAACTATACTTTAGTTTGATGGAGATAAGTATGGATAAGCGCTTTATGTTGTCTATATACAAAAAGGCAACTCTTTTCTTGGGATTGACAAGAATAAAGAGTTGCCTTTTTTTATCAGAGTATCAGTAAGAAGACATTGATTCTAGGACACCATTCACAAAGTATAAATATTTATCGGAGCTGTAAGTATATTCGTATACCCATAACTCAGAAGTACCCCAAGAGTAAACATCCTTAGAACTACGATCAACGGCCATTTTGAAAAATATAGGTCTACAGGATTATTGTATTTTTGAATAAATGAGAAATAAGCTTGAGTGCACGTGGCTAGAAAAGATAAGTGTTTTTTTGTCGAACTAACATTATTAATATATAAAAATTTTCATAAATAGTATTGTAAAATTCTCAAACTTCACTTAATATGATATTGATAATCATTATCAATTATAAAACTAATTTAAACCGGGCCTGGTTTTTATTATTCATTCTAGTTAAGGAGAGAACTTTGAAAATGATGAAGAGAAGGTATTTAATCGCGGGTGTAGCAGCAGTTATGGCATTAAGTTTGGCAGCATGTGGAGATAAAGAAAAAGAAGCAGCAACAGCTCCAGCAGCTGCGAATACAGAACAAGCTGCAACGGCTGAGAACAACAAACAAGAAGAAACGACAGCAACGGAACAAACGGTTACATACCTGGGGAATGATTATGTTTTACCAGCTCAAGTCAACAATATTGTAGCAGCAAGCCTTGAATCGATGGAGGATGCAGCTATTTTGGGTGTAAAACCTGTAGGCGTACTTGCGATTGCAGATGCGATTCCAACTTACCTGGCTACTGATTTAGAAGGTGCAGCACTAATTGGGGATAAATTTGCGCCGAACAACGAAGCGATTTTGGCTCTAGATCCTGATGTTATTCTGGGAACTTCCAAATTCGGTGAAGATGTTGCGGGGCAATTAAATAAAATTCAAACGATGATTCCGTATTCTCATATCTCAACGAATTGGAAAGAAAATTTGCTCCTGTTAGGTCAAGTATCCGGCAAGTCAGCTGATGCTGAGAAAATCATCGCTGATTACGACGCCAAAGCAGCCGAGGCAAAAACAAAAATCGGGGAGTCTCTGAAAGACAAGAAGGTGCTGGTTATCCGTATACGTCAAGGCAGTATGTGTGTATATCCAGCAGGCGTGTATTTAAATCCTGTTATTTATGAAGATCTGGGTGCAACAATTCCAGAAGTGATTACAAAAACAGAAGCGCAAGCTGAGCTGTCACTAGAAGCTTTAGCGGAAATCAATCCAGATTACATCTTCCTGCAATTTGAAGCTAGTGAAAATACGGATAACGCAACAGCGCTTGATGATCTTCAGAAAAATCCTATTTTCCAAAGTGTTGAAGCAGCGAAGAACAATCATGTATTTGTAAACACGATCGATCCTTTGGCACAAGGTGGAACGGCTTGGTCTAAAGTAAGATTCCTTGATGCAGCGATTGAAAATCTGTTGAAGTAAAACATAAGGTGCGATGAAGATGATGGTCAAATCAAAAAGGAATTGGAAAGTCCTCACGATTCTGTTAGCTTCTCCTTTGTTCATCGTGCTAGCAATTGTTTTATCCGTCTTATCCGGTGTTAAGGATATTGAAGCAATAACAATATGGCAGGCGATTACACAATTCGATGCAAGTAATGTGGATCACAACATTATTATGACATCGCGATTACCACGTGTAGTCGCTGCTTTGTTTGTTGGAGCTTTTTTGGCAGTTTCTGGAGCCGTGATGCAAGGAATTACTCGAAATTATCTTGCCTCACCCTCTATTATGGGAGTGAACGACGGATCGGCATTTGTTATTACGATAGCAATGGTATTTTTTCCTGGGTTACCAAATTATCAAATGATTTTATTATCGATGGTAGGTTCTGCGATCGGTGCAGGTCTGGTGTTTGGCTTTGGTTCGCTGATCAAAAACGGATTATCTCCCGTAAGGTTAGCCATTATCGGAACGGTAATCGGGACATTTTTAAGCAGTATGGCCTCGGCTATTGCGATGTATTTCCAAGTATCACAGACGGTAAGTGTGTGGTATAACTCAAAAATACATACGGTTAACCCTGATATGCTTATGTTATGTATTCCTTTTGGTGTAGTAGGTTTGTTGATCGCTTTTGGGATATCGAAGTCTGTTATGGTGTCTTCCTTAGGTGAAGATATGGCAATGAGCCTAGGTCAAAAAACGAAATGGGTAAAAGCACTGAGTCTTTTGTGTGTAATTTGTTTAACTGGTACAGCGGTAGCCTTAGTCGGAAAAATCGCATTTGTTGGTCTGATCATTCCACATATCACACGTTTTATTGTTGGGGTGGACTACCGCTCGATAATTCCTTGCTCGGCCGTGATCGGCGCGGTCTTTTTGGCTTTTTGCGACATCACCAGCCGTTATATTAACTTTCCGTTTGAGACACCGATCGGTGTTGTGACTGCGTTTATAGGTATCCCGTTCTTCCTGTATCTAATTCGTACGAGGGGGGGAGAACAACGTGGCTAAAACTGGATTTGGACGTTATGCGACAACGATATTCGTATTTTTAGGTTTTACGCTCATTGCGGGGTATTTTCATATTACAAATGGTTCTTTTGAAATGTCTGTCATGGATGTACTCAAAACATTGCTCAGAATCGACTCTAATCCGAAATATAACTTGGTTATTTTTGAGTTTCGGCTGCCTCGAATTGTTATTGCAGCGATTGTGGGGATTGGCTTAGGGATTGCGGGTACAGTCATTCAAGGCGTAACTAGAAATGGATTGGCTGATCCGGGTATTCTCGGTATTAATGCAGGTGCTGGTGCAGTGATCGTTGCTTTTATGTTCTTTTTTCAAATGGCAGATATCAATGTGCTTAGTGGCACTTCTTATTCGATTATGATGATGCCGCTGTTTGGCTTTGTTGGTGGAGCTCTGGCGGCGATTGTAATTTATGTGTTTTCCTGGCGGAACGGCTCGCTGGATATGCAGCGTCTGATTTTGACAGGGATTGCGATTAGTAGTGGATTTGGCGCGTTGTCTCTGTATATTTCCCTTAAAATGAATGCACAAGATTTCGAGATGGCGGCGGTATGGAGTGTAGGCAGTATTTATAGTGCCAATTGGTTATATGTGCTGGCAGCATTGCCTTGGGTCGTCATTCTCGGAATTGTGATTTATAGAAAAAGCTACTTGCTTAATTATTTTCAATTAGAGGAATCCAGTGTAAAGAGCTTGGGGATCGCCGTGGAAAAAGAGAAATCGATTTTGCTGTTATGCAGCATCGGGATCGTTAGTGCATGTGTATCGGTATCCGGCTCAATTGGATTTATCGGATTAATGGCTCCGCATATTGCGAAAAGATTAGTAGGGCTTAACCATCGCTACGTGCTCCCTACGAGTGCAGTGATCGGCATGTTTTTGCTGGTGATATCAGATTATTTTGCGAAAACGGTGTTTGCACCTTCTGAGCTGCCTGTAGGGATCGTGGTGTCACTCATTGGTATTCCTTATTTTTTATATTTGTTGGCCAAAGCTAAAGCATAAGGCGAGTTAGAGTAGGAGGAAAAGGAAATTGGCGCATCAAGTTCATCTAGAGGATACAGAGTTTTGGACGATTAAATCACAGTTTATGGATTATACGTATGATGTGAAGGTGCATGTACCGCAGGAAGCACCGCCAGAAGGTGGATTTCCGATCTATTATGTGCTCGACGGGAATTCTTACTTTCATTTTGCACGTGATGTCATCAAGCTGCAGTCCAGGAATGCTCCAAAAACGCTGATTTCTCCAGCAATTGTTGTAGGAATCGGGCATCATGGTGAGTATGAGGAAAGATCGAAGCGGCGCTTCTATGATTTTACCCCTGCTGCAGATCAATATGTATACCCTGAACGGTTAAAAGGAGCGGATATTGGCTTTCACGGCGGGGCTGAGAAGTTTCTGGCTTTTTTAGAGCAGGAATTGATGCCTGTTGTTCACGACAAATATAGCGTTGATCAAACGAAGCAAGCGTTGTTTGGACACTCGTTAAGTGGCTTGTTTGTGTTAATAGCCTTATTTGCACGTTCTGAGCTTTTTCAATATTACTTGGCTACAAGCCCCTCGATCTGGTGGAATGATCATGAAATTGTGGGTACGGCTGAACGCTTTTTTAGAGATGGGGAATTGGAAAAGTTAGAAGATAAGAAAAAGCTCTTGATTACCGTAGGTAGCAAGGAGACGTTCATGGTTGATGATGCGAGAGAGTTGTATAGCTTGATCAACAAGCACAGACATCTCAACTTAACGACTGATCTCTATGTTGCTGAGGATGAAAATCACGCGTCCATCGTGCCCACGATTATGAGCAGAGCTTTTCGGGTGGTTCATGCGTGATTGATTTGTGGGAAAGAAGGAAGCGAGTGTGAGCAGTTTGAGCAGTATGGTTGAAGGAGAGTTTCTAGATTTTGAGTACAGGGATCGATTGATCACCGTGTATTTGCCGAAAGAGTATCATTTATGGTTAGAGCGTGTATTTCCCGCTGTCTTTTTGCAGGATGGAGATTTTCTGTTCAAAGAATATATTAATGTCATTGAATCTAATGTAAGGGATGGACTTGCAGAGCCGGTTATATTTATTGGGATTGACTCGCAGCATCGAAATGATGAATATACCCCATGGGAAATGGGCGCTCTCCATAGTGATTGGTCGTTCGGCGGGAAGGGAGAGCAGTATTTGGACGTTGTGTATGATGAATTAGTTCCCTACATGCTGAATCGCTTTCGCATCTCCCATGAACCAAAGGATCTCGCTCTTGGCGGAGTGTCATTAGGCGGATTGATCTCATTGTATGCGATGTATCGTAAAGAACAGATTTTTGGCAAGTTCATTTTGATTTCGGCTTCGGTGTGGTTTAAAGATTTTTTGAAGTATATGGAGACAAATGAGCTCGTGGGTGACCCCCAGATCTATATGTATATCGGTATGCAGGAGGGCGCAACGAAAACGAATGTGCAAAGATTCATGGTGCCGAACAGTGTAGTAGCTTATGGTATGCTGAAAGAACGAATTGTTGATTCGGAGCATAGAGTGAAATTTGAGAGTGACCCGGAGGGAACGCATACGGACCCTTATTTTTTGAAGTATTTTCCGAATGGAATTCAGTTTTTGTTTGGGGAACTATCCAGTAAAAATGGCTAGGTGCTTGCAAGGGGAAATCCAAAGCTTGACGGTTATGTTCGGGAGTGGGATAATTTGCTGAAAAAATGGAGAATACAGTAATTGAGAATACATTAATCCGAAAGCATCGGAAGACAGGACTCTGAAAAGAGGTCTGTCTTTTTTGTATTTCAGGAAGAGGATGATCGGAGATGGCAGGTTGCTTATGGAATGACAGGATCTAAAAGTAATCATTCAATAAAAGGGGAGGATCTCGATCTCGACCGAATGAAACTGAAAACAAACTATTGGAGATGTTGAGCCGGGATCGGGTTCAGAACTACGCTGTCCAACTGCTGGAACAAGATTATTCTCATGCCTATGTGAACCAGGCGATCAGCGCGTTACGCTTTGTTACCTCCAAGGTGTTGAAGGCTCCTTCCAGAAAAGCCGGATATATTCGCCCAAAGAAGGAAAAAAAGCTGCCTTATGTTCTTTTAGAAGAAGAGGTGCTGCAAATTCTACGGGCACCGGACAATTTAAAGCACCGTACCATGCTGTACTTAACTTATGCCTCTGGCCTTCGGGTTAGCGAGGTCGTAAGGCTTCGGCCAGAAGATCTGGATGGAGTGCGCGGGACCATCCGCATTCGTCAAGGTAAAGGAAAAAAGGATCGTCATACCTTGCTGTCGCACGCAGCCTGGAAGCTTGTGCAGACTTATGTTCGGCAAGAACGACCATCGGTATGGCTGTTCGCGGGTCAACATCCCCGCACCCATCTACATGAACGTTCTCTTCAGAAAGTATTTAGCGATGCGCTGTGTCGTTCCGGAATAAACAAAAGGGCAGACATTCATGTACTGCGGCACTCTTTTGCCACTCATCTACTGGAGAACGGCACTGACCTCCGCTTCATCCAAGAGCTGCTCGGCCACGCCAACTCAGCTACCACCGAACGGTATACCCATGTCAGCACAAAGAACATCAAACGAATCCAAAGCCCGCTGGATCGGATCATCGATGAACTGGATCGTGGAGTGAGGGAGATGGTAGAGGGAAAGTTGAAGAGAGTTCATTGTGTAGTTTGATAATCAAGCAGTAGAGAAACTTAAAATTAATATGGGTGAGATCGGTTCGGTTTTACTCATTATATGGGATGATCGTGAAAATCAATGTATTAATCTTTTCAAGATAGGCCTCCATGTTTTGAATGCTTTTTGTCTCTTTGTTACGTAATAATTCTTTTCTTTTAGTGCCCAAGCACCATCTCTAGCATGGGGTTGTAATGCACATAGTATCTTGGAACAGGATTCTGCGACTTCAAAGGGCGTGCTAAATCTGATTTGACATTGGAATGGGTTGATAAATTTATGAATCTATATATGGATAATATAAATGATGCGGATGTTAGAAGCATACAATTAAGGTATAATCAGTACATATCAACACATGCAGAAATACCCTTGCCTCTAGTGTTTTTACGACGTGCAGAGATAAGGGAGTTATATGAAAGATATGCAGATTTATAAACAGAAGGGATGTTATTTAATTGAAACGAGTGGATGTTACTTATTCTCTAATAACTAATAATTCGAAATCTAAAGTCCTTATGGTACACAATATAGATCGTGATAGTTGGTCTCTACCAGGAGGAGCCGTTGAAACCAATGAAACTTTAGAGCAAGCAGTAATAAGAGAAGCAAAAGAAGAAACGGGACTAGATATCAAGATATTTGGATTAGTAGCTCTAAATGAATGCAAATTTGAAAAGATAAATGAACATGCAATCTTTTTTACGTTTAGGGCTGAAATCATTGGAGGAAACGAAGAGATTGTTAGACCTGATGAAATTTCAAAGATAGCTTGGATGGATATTAATAAGGCTGAGAAATTAATGCCGTATTATAAAGATGGACTTAGAAAATTAATTGAAGGAAATGAAATAACATATGCAAATGAGGGAAACAAGTAATCTGTAAGGGTATTTCTTCGAATGCATATCCTTCATATAACACAGTATTCACGCTGCGAGGCTACCGCCCCTTGGTTGTCAAGATGTATAATCATGGAAGAAGCTCCGACAACAAACGACCCAGCCTAAGATAAGAGCTATCTAAGGCTGGGTCGTTTCGTGAATACCTTAACGTTAGATGAAATATCACAATATATTAAAACCCACAAGGAGATAAATATGACATTTTCTGAGCCTACTCTATTTGAAATTGTTGAAACTCTGAAAGAAGGGCTAGTCTCGTACTCTACTGGTAACTCAACAGAATTAAATAATGATGATTATAAAAGATTAAGGAAAATCTTATTAAGCACGGAGAAACTAAGTAACAAACTCCCAGAGTTTATTAAACAATACAGGTCATTGGATGAATTTTGGGGCTACATAAAGGAAGTTTCGGATTCATATGCTGGACGCAGACAATATTTGGGCGAGGTTTTCAATCCATTGCTGGATGAATTAGAGACTAATGCTACCATGACAAATGATTATTCTGAATTAGAGGTAATTGGGTCAGGCGGATTCGGAGAAGTAAAAAGAATGAAACATAATCTGTTGAAGATGGATTTTGCTTTTAAATTTTTTTCTCCCATCTTTTCAAATGATGATGAGAGGAACTTGGAACGTTTTTTCAGAGAGGCACAAATACTATTTAGGTTAAATCACCAGAATATAATTAAAATCTATGATATTGGACTTTTAGGCAACAAGCCATTTATTAGAATGGAATTATTTGAAGGAAAGAATTTAAATCAAGTACTTAAAGATCATGGGAGGTTTCCCATCAATAAATCTATTGATCTTATGATTGAATTAGCAGATGCCTTAAGTCACGCACATGGGATTGGAATAGTACATAGAGACATTAGACCGAGCAATATTATGATCGCTAGACCAAGGCAAGTTAGAGTTATTGATTTTGGACTCGGCATATACCTTGAGAATGAATTAACTTCGAGACTTACAAGAACCGGACACAACATTGCAGGAGGACACTTCACTGCACCTGAACTCATAAGTAATCCAAAACTAATAGATCCGAGAACTGATATTTATTCTCTTGGAGCAGTTTGGTACAACCTGATTACAGGGAGCGTTCCTGCTGGAAGCAAAATAAGAGAAACACTATATTCAGTTGAGGGAATGAATGAAGAGGTTGCTGAAATAATTCTTAAATGTCTAGAAGATATTGATGGAAGATATCAATCGATGCAAGAGTTAATCTTAGACCTAACTAAAGTAAAAGGCGATTTATTTTAGTGAGTAATTCAAAGATGTGTGATACTTCGTCTAACACCATGTTCACGCATCGGGCCATACGGCCCTAGGTCCGCCCGAGGTATTTCAAGGAAGTAGATTCAGGCGGACACACCTGCAAGGCTAACTGCGCAAGCGCAGCCGGGGACTTCATCCCCTTAAGACTTTCGGCGTCGTGAACACCAGAACGTTATCAGAAATTCAGGAAAGAATATTAAATTGGGGTGATTCATTGATGCAAAAAAGAATGGTGATATTAGTTCTCTTACTCGTATTGATTGGATGTAATAAGTCATCCTCACTCTTATCTGAAGTAGATCAAAAGGATCTAAATAATGATGTTGTAACTTTTTTAGAGGAGACTAAGGAAGCGAATGGTATTTACTTGTATTCAAGAGTAGGTGAGAGACAATATCTTATATTAAATAATATATATGTAAATCAGGGTGAACAGGCAACATTTATTAATTCTATTCAATCACAAATACAGAATAAAACACTTGTAATAAAGATAGAAGAACTCAAAACAGACAAATTCGATGATAAAAGAATAGGCAAATTAAAAGTATTTAAAATTAATAGTGAAGATGAATTCGACACAATTCAGATTTTTAAAAACGATAAGGCAACAAATTTTGATTTAGTGGGTGGATAACGTGGGTCCTTAACTTCTGATAACACCGTATTCACGCAGCGGGGCTACCGCCCCTCGGTTGCCGGATGAATAATCATGGAAGAAGCTCAGACAACAAACGACCCAGCCTAAGATAAGAGCTATCTAAGGCTGGGTCGTTTCGTGAATACAAGAACGTTATGCGAAACCCTTGTGAAAGATCTATAAAGACACTAATGGATGTGATTTCATGGAGGCTCTAAGAATAAAGTGTACGAGTATCGGTGTCTATGAACATGCTTTAACTCGCGGGAAAGTATATGAAGTAGTCGATGAAGATGAGAACAAGTTCCGTATTTTAGGAGATCATGGACGAAGAGTATGGATTTCCAAGTATAATTTTGTATCCATCGAGGAATCGGTATTAATTATGAAGACGTGGCAATTTGATGATGATATCGACAAGTATGAATTAATAGAAGTAACCATAACCTTTGATGATGACTCTAAGAGATGGTGTGTAATCACTACACCACAAAAAATAGTCGAATATTTTGATAATGAATTAATGAATCCACCTGGAATAAATATGAAACATCTAATAATAATGAAGACTACTAGAGCAGAAGATGTAGAAAAAATGTTAAAACATCTAGATAACCAAAACGAATTAATTGAAGTGACAAAACCTTTACTTGAAGGCTAATCGAAGAGGACAAGAGCATCGCATAACACCATATTCACGCGTCGGGCCATTCGGCCCTAGGATTGCCGGATGATAAGAAGCAAGGAAGCGAATTCAGGCAATCAACCCTGCGAGCCTAAGTCTATGACCCGTTCGCTCTGCTCACTTAAGGCTTTCGGGTTCGTGAATACAAGATCGTTAGGCGAAATTCGTTTAAACCCATTCTTAGAAATAACGATAATTTTTTCGAAAAATTTTGAGGTGAAAAAAATGGGTACTACATTTACTAATCTACAAGTTAGAGAGCATTCAATCGATGAAATTGAAAAAGTATTACCTCATTGCATTGTGAGAAATTTATCAGATGGCTGGACTACGATCGTAAGTGAGCATTTTCAGGTAGGTGATATCAGCAAAGTTGGAAGAAAGTTATCAAAAGCAATTAATAAGAGTGTTTTGTCTATAGAATTTTTCGATGATGATGTACTAAGAATGACGATTTTCAGAGATGGAAAGGCTTTAACAAGTCATGTTAACAAAAATAGTTATAATATTCCTTCAAAAATGGGCAACCATAAGGCTTTTCTTGAGGAACTAGAGTTTGATTTGAGTGAGAGTAGAAATTTTAAAGAAGTCCTCAAATGTGAGGATGTAGGCAAGAAGATTGAATTACTTCAACATTTTCTAGGAGTTGCATTATGGATTGATGATAGGATGCTGCTTGATGGCGTAGAGTCAGAATTTCATTACGAACGAAATGTTAATTTAGTAAAAGAGTATATCAGTGAGCAAAGAAAGAAAAAGCATATTAAAAATCAAACCAAAGCTAATGTAATTATGGAATTGGAAGGGGCATTAATAAACGGGCTAGGTAACAATAAGATATTAATTGGAATTCCGCCGTATCGTAAGCTTAGTTATGAGAAAGAAATGATTTATACAATTCTACCAAACGGAACTTTAGATCCATTCATGGATGTGACTTCCTTTCAATATGATAACGGACTAAGTTCCTTAACTGCTACAGATGAATACATAACATTTTACTGCTCCATTAGAAAAAAATATTATGTTTTTGATTATGATGGAAAATTGATTTCTGAGACACCAATGAATGCTACGCTCACCTATCCAATATCTTATACGTTTAATGATGGTTCTTTCCTTACTGTTAATGACGAATTGAAAAAAACAATAAAATATGGGCCGAGATTAGAAGTAAAATGGGAACTTCCATTTTACGCCTGTTCTCCCTGTGTTTATAATCAATCCTTATATTTTTGGAGGATCGATGAAGATAATCGTATAGAACTAATCAAATCAAACTATTCCGGGCAAATCGAAGTGAAGGTTAAATTGGATTTTGATACTAATAAGCATATGAATTTTCGTTGTTTATTTGGTTCTAGAGGTATGGTTTATTTATTTTGTTCCATGTATGTACATCAGAGATCCTTCACAAAGATAATATGCTTTACTGATAAATTGGAGAAAATCAAAGAAACAGATTTGGAAGACAATTTTTCTAGTTTATTAATAGATAACACAAATCATAAAATATTCTTGCATGTTCTCGATAAAGAACTTATCGTCATTGACGCATTATCCTTACAAATCATTTCTCGAAGAGATTGGGATGATTATGATTTAACTATGATGACTGTTGATTCATTAGGAAGGTTACTTGTATTAGTTGGCAACAGTAGAATTTTTTTATTAGACTCGCAGTTAAATCTTATCTCGCATCACAGGCTAAAGGGAGAAGTGCGTATGTATACTTTTATCAATGAATCAGGAAATCTCTGCCTTATGACTGGTACAGGAGAGCCAAATGAGATGGGGTGGACTTTTGGTAAGATGAAGATAAGAGTGTATGAAATAACGGAATTTTAACGGTCTTAAAGAAAAGAAGTGAAAATGTATTATTTATTGGATTCTCGCGTAGGATTTTCGAGTTATTATTTGTATTAGAGATGGTCAGTATTTTGAAGAGAAACGAACATCGCCTAACACCGTATTCACGCAGCGGGGCTACCGCCCCTTGGTTGTCAGATGTATAATCATGGAAGAAGCTCAGACAACAAACGACCCAGCCTAAGATAAGAGCTATCTAAGGCTGGGTCGTTTCGTGAATACAATAACGTTAGATGAAATAATGAAGCAATAAAAAAATATGAGGTGTATAATGCCAAGACAAATTACATTAGCTGATGGAAGGTCAGTAGAAGTTGATTGTTTAAGCTGCGCTTTAACAAGTGGTTTGATTGCACCGACTGGTGGAGTAATTTATGAATCAAGCAATTTTCATGTCCACCAAGACGTAGCTTACCCAATTAGAGGGTTAGTTATATTGGCTTCAAAGAGACATTTCTACTGCATGGATGAATTAACAGGTGAAGAGCAATTTGAGTATATTACATTGATTCATAAGATCAGAAATGAACAAAGAAATCGTTTGGGGATAGACAAGGTATATTATTTTTATAATGAAGACACAACACATCACTTTCATATATGGATGGTACCAAGATATGAATGGATGAATAAGTTTGGAAAATCAGTAGAATCATTAAGACCTGTATTATTACATGCAAGGAATAATATGAATGATGAAGAAAATACGAGAAGCGTAATAGAAGGAATCGAAATATTGAAAGATGGAATGAGGGGTTTTGAGAGTAATACAAGGTAACTTCATCTAACACCATATTCACGCTACAGGGCTACCACCTCTTGGTTGTCAGATGAATAATCATGGAAGAAGCTCAGACAACAAACGACCCAGCCTAAGATAAGAGCTATCTGAGGCTGAGTCGTTTCGTGAATACAAGAACGTTATCGGAAATTATCGCTAGAATTAAAATAAAGAATTAAAACTCATATAAGACCAAGATAGAATAAAAAAACTTTTAAGGAGCATATAGATGATTGATATTCAAAGCGTAATTCCGCATCGGTATCCATTTTTAATGATTGATCGTATTTTAGAGGTAGAGCAAGGCAAGTGGGCTAAAGGATATAAGAATGTGACAGGGAATGAATGGTTTATTTCTGAACCAAATAATAATATGCCAAGAATGATGATTGTGGAGGCATTAGCTCAATTAGGAGCATTTGCATTAACGAGTAGCGAGAGAAATTTGGGCTTTCTTTCATCATTAAACGGTATTGAATTTTTAGGTGATGCATATTCAGGAGATAGAATTGGATTGTATTATGAAGTTGTAAAAAGCAGAAAAGGTTTTGTATTGGGCAAAGGAGGGGCAATAGTAGGAGACCAAGTAATTATCAAAGCAGAAGAAATTATGATATATATACAAGGCCCTTCATAATTGGATAAAGGGTAAAATAATTGTAGGAATATCTAGAGGGCAATAACATCCGATAACAACGTATTCACGCTACGAGACCTACGGCCTCTTGGTTGTCAGACGAGTAATCGAGAAGAAAGCTCAGACAACAAACACCCCAGCCTAAGATAAGAACTATCTAAGGCTGGGGCGTTTCGTGAATACAAGAACGTTATCTGCAATCGGGGTAAAGCATTTGAGAAAAACATAAAGATAAGGAGACGTTAATCTTTGAAACTAAAACTTTCCTTTTTTATTGTCCTGGTAATAGTACTTTGTTCTTGCGGGACAAATAATAAATCACTAGAAGAAGTTCAAGGTCAAGATACAGGCATTCAAGAACTCAATATTGTTATCAATAAGTATTTTAAAAACTTTGACGACATTAATAAGTGGAGTGAATTTGCAACAGAAGATTTCGTCAAACGAGCTTATTCTTGGTGTTCAGGCGACATCTCTGGAACAAAAACAATTGAGGAAATGAAGTCAGTGTACTTTGATATCAATAAAGATACCTTGGATCTGATTGGGTACAAGATCGAAGAAGTTGATAAAGAAAGTGAAAGTAATGTAATTATCTTTGTTACTAGAGAATGGGAAGATGGACAAACCGATCAAACTTCATATTCTATTCTCAAAACAAATGAAGGATGGAAATTCGATAACAGATTTTGAGAGTAATTCAATGAAGTCCCCGACAGCAGATAACACCGTATCTACGCTACGGGCCATTCGGCCCTTGGTCTGCAAGAGGCATTTCAAGGAGGCGATTCAGCAGACAACCCTGTGAGGCTAAGTCCGTCGGACCCAGCGCGATGCGCCTTAAGCCTCTCGGGTTCGTAGATACAAGAACGTTATACGCAATTGCACAAAACATGAAACTATTACCAGCCATTCTCGTAACTCAATGTAAATAAATCACAAAGAGGTGTGTTATGTATTTGGTCAATTTAATTAGAAGGATACTTTTTAAGATGGCTTTTTATTATCAGAAATTTCAGTTCATAGTCTTATCAATCTTTGCAGTGGGAATTGTTGATTATTTTTTTATATATGAAATACTCGTAACACTTTCCCCATTTATTCCTACGTTATTTTTAGAAATTGGACCTATTGTTCTTATCATTATTTCAATAATTATCATTAAAGGAATAACGAAATATATCCAAAGGAAAGCGAAAGAAAACAAACACTTATTTATTGTTTAATACTTTAAGATAAATATACTAAACAAATTTCTAAATAATAATGAAAACAAAGTTTGAATTTACAAATAAATAAAGCTCTCTGATGGTAACTCAAGATGCGTGCAACAGCGTATAACACCATTCTCACGCATCGGGTCATTCGCCCCTAGGTCCGGCAGATGTATTTGGCAGGAGGTAGAATCAGCCGGACACATCCAACTCCCTAACCGCATTGCGGCCGCCCTCCGGGCTTAAGGGAGTTGGACGTCGTGAACACACGAACGTTATGTGAAATTACGGAAACATTATTTAATAAGGGATTGATTCAATGTGCTTGAATTTTAAGTAAGTACGCTAAGAAAGCGTTTAAAGAGATAGAACAAATTACAAACAGACCTAATTTTCTTTTTTCTAACGATCCATTATTAGCTGAGGTAGAAGCAAGAAATAACTACAAATACATACATGGTTTTACTCGACTATTGAAGAAGGACAGAATAAGCAATGAAGACGTAGTTAATTCATTGCTTTTTGTGGAAAGTAAGATAGAACAGTATTTGAAAAGACTCTATAAAGATAAGAAATTTATTTTAGTTATTTATGGCGATATAGGAATCCCTGCATTTACTCTGACAGTTTTTTCACACTTCGATAACAACAATAATGAAGAAAGAGTAGAACTGATCGAACTAGTAGATTGGTTTAAAAACAATGCTCTTTTTAATGGATTGGAAATAATTGAAGAAGAAGTAGAGAAAGTACAAGAGCAAGAGGATTATGAGTTTAAGAGATATTATACAAAGATTATTAAAACGTAGTTTGTAAGTGGTTCAAAGTAGTCCGTAACATCAGCTAACACCGTATCTACGCTGCGGGCCATTCGGCCCTCGGTCTGCAAGAAGCGTTTCGGAGAAGTGATTCAGCAGACAACCCTGCGAGGCTAAGTCCGTTGGACCCAGTCGCGTTGCTCCCTTAAGCCTCTCAAGTTCGTATATACAAGAACGTTATACGACATCATATAGAAGGGAAAAACTAATAATTATCTTGAATTCTATAGTAGGGTGATGAAATACATGAAAATTAAATTACAAGAAATTATAGACGGCATGGAAATGCAATTTGAAGGGACCAATACTTTTTTATGCAGTAGGACAGGAGAGGTTGTTTCAGTATCGGAAGATGATTTGAGAACTGCAGAAGAAATAGAGGAAGTTGAGATAAAGAAATTAAAAGATTGGCAACAAGATAACATAAGAGTTGCGATTGATGTAGTTGAAAATTTTGAGGATTACGAGGAATTGCCAACACAATATGATATTAATGAATACGAAATGATGGAGGACTTCAGTTATTCAATAAAAGATAACAGAAAAATTGATATTTTATTGGACGCAATTCGAGGTAGGGGTGCTTTCAGAAGATTCAAAGATAAAGTAAATGAGCTAGGGATATCTGAAGACTGGTACCAATATCGAAGCGAGTGTTACAAGCAAAAAGCTATCGAGTGGTGTAATGATAATGGATTTGATTATGTAGAATAACAGAGAAAAACGAGAATTTGTAAGTAATTCAGGTTGACTTCGTATAACACCGCATTCACGCTGCGGGCCGGCTGGTGTCGTGGAACCTTTTATATTAGGAAACTGCAAAATAGCCCGATAAAAGGCATTTAGAACCTCAAAGACGTGATGCTATCTTAAATGCAGCATTGAAGGAATTTGCATTAAAGGGATTTGACAACGCATCCACAAATGTGATTGCAAAAGAAGCAGGGATTTCTAAAGCCCTGATGTTTCATTATGTAAGTAACAACCAGGAACTTTTTCTGTTTATACAGGATTACTTTACTGAGCTTCTTGATAAAGAGTATACTGCAAAAATGGATTTTTCTGAAAAAGATATTTTTGCTAAATTGCGTCAATCCTATCTCCTTCAAATTGCTTTGATGAAGCAATACCCTTGGATTTTTGAGTTCGACAAACTTTCTGTTGCAACCAAATCTGAGGAATTAAACAAAGAGCTTGAAAAAAGAACCAATAAAAAGCAATCATTATGCGGCCATCAAATATTTAATATAATTGATATTTCTAAATTTAGAGCGGGTCTAGATATTGAAAAGTGCATGCAGTTTATTCTTTGGAGCAATGTCGGTTTTACTAATCAAATTTTAGATTATATAAGAAATTCGCGAGCTTCAAATTTGGATTATGAACATATCGTCGCAACACTCGATGAGTACTTTGACGAACTTAGAAAAGTATTTTATGCGTTAGGCGATGAATAGGGGAGAATGGCTCTCTCCTAACACTCCGGGGACAAAAATTCCGAGCCACGGAACAGACCAATTAGGCACAAGATACGCTTATGACTTTATACAAGTAGATTGGGAAAGAAAAGGTCGGCCTGTCTATCGGGGTAGCTTGCCGCAATATCTTCTTTTTGGGATGCCCATAAGTGATTATTATTGTTGGGGCCAGGAAGTATATGCGCCTTGTGACGGAATCGTTGTCCAAGCAGCGGATGGTTATAAAGAACGAGAAAAAACGAATTTGCGTTCAGATATGTATAATGCTTACAAAAATGCGCATTATTTTGATCCCAAAAAAGACGACGTGCAATCTGTTGCTGGCAACTACATCATTATGAAAATTGACGACAATGTGTATGCTGCACTTGTCCATCTACAAACAGGGTCTATTCAGGTTACAGTTGGTCAGAGTGTAAAAAAGGGTGGTGTTATTGGTAAAGTCGGTCATTCTGGCAATTCCTTTGGTCCACATTTGCATTTTCAGCTTATGGATAGCAGCGACATAGCTACTGCAAAAGGATTGCCTTGTGCTTTTGAAAAATATGAAATAATCCAAGATGGCGAGTGGCAAGACGTGGTGAATGGTATTCCCACAGATAAAGATAGGATAAGGTTTAGTCCCTAATATTCAGCATTGACAGCCGGATTGCAGGAGAAATCTTAAGGTAATGTTAAGGTTAACCCTGTTTAACTGAAAGGTAGGGCAATTATAATGAACTTACGGCTTGAAGGTATGATGAGCAAGAAGAGAGGTGCAACCATGAACAAAACGATTCTGATTGTAGATGACGAGAAGGAAATTCGTGAGCTTCTGCGGTTATATATAGAAAAGGACGGCTATTCCGTGATACAGGCTGAAAATGGGTTGGAAGCGCTTAAACATGCCGCGTCCGCACGGATTGATTTGGCTGTCATCGATATTATGATGCCGGAGCTTGACGGCTATCAGCTTATCAAAGGCTTGAGAGAACGCAGCAATCTTCCCATTATTATTGTGAGCGCCAAAACGGAAAATCATGAGAAAATATTGGGGCTTGACCTTGGTGCGGACGATTATGTCACAAAGCCTTTTGATCCTTTGGAGGTCACTGCCCGAATCAAAGCTCAATTACGCCGCTATGACGGAGGTACGGCGGATTCTGTAGCGGCTTTACTGACGGCAGGCGAGCTGTGTATGGATGTTTCCGCTTGCACCCTTAGCTTTGGCAGCGGGACGATCCCTCTTACCGCCACGGAATTTAATATGATGAAACTGTTTATGCAAAGCCCCGGACGTGTATACACCAAACAACAGATTTATGAAGCTGCATGGCAGGAGGCAGCCATCGTGGACGACAATACGGTGATGGTCGCCATCAGCAAGCTGCGCGGCAAACTTCCCGGCGACGGCGCGGTATCCATTGGAACCGTCCGGGGATTAGGGTATCGTCTGGAGGTGCGTACATGAAGAAAAAGCGCAGTTTCAAAAGAGTCATCATGCGCAGATTCATAGGCTATACCATCGGAATTGCACTGACTCTTCTGGCATTGGAGTTTTTATTCAGTCTGTTTACATTGAATAACGGGATGAACTTCTCGGAACTGGCGTCTTCCCCTCTGACCGAGGGGACGGAAACCCTTCAAATCACGCTTTCCGTTTTCTGGAATCTTATCACAGTTGCGGTATATTTTATAGGAATTGTCCTTTTTGGGCGCGGAATCAACAGGAAAATCATGGAACCCGTACAGAAAATGGAAGAAGGTTTCAAGGCGGTTACAGCCGGCTATTTGAACACTACGCTGGACTTCGAAACAGAAACGGAATTTGGGGAAATGCGGGATGCTTTTAACTTTATGGCGCGAAAGCTGAAAGACTCCGAAGAAAAGCGAATGACAATGGAAAATGAGAGGATACGGCTTTTCTCGCACATTGCCCATGACTTGAAAACTCCCATGACAACGATTTCCGGATACGCACAAGCCTTGGCAAGCGGTATGGTGGAGGAACCGGACAAACAGCGGGAATACCATCTGGCGATTAAAGCGAAATCTGGGCAGATGAACCAATTGATTGACCAGTTGCTTTCCTATTCCAAGCTGGGTACGCCGCAATACCGGATGAATTTTGCGAAGGTTGACCTTGTAGAGCTGCTTCGCGTATCTTGCGCCACTTTGTTTGGTGAAATCGAAAACAAGCAGATGAGTTTGGAGCTGCGGTTGCCGGACAATCCCGTATTTTACATGGCGGATTCGTTAGAAACCAACCGAGCTATTGGCAATCTGCTGACAAACGCAATCCGCCATAACCCGGTGGGCAGCTTATTGTCCGTGGGGCTGACGGATGAACCCGGCCGTATTGAGATACAAATTGCCGATAACGGAGCGGCTATCCCGGAGGCCATCGCCGGGAATCTGTTCGAGCCTTTTGTTTCCGGCAGTGATTCAAGAAGTACCAGCAGTGGAACAGGACTTGGGCTTGCCATTGTGAAGAAGGTGATGGAACAGCATTCCGGCGAGGTTTTCGTATTGGACGCACCCTCTCCTTATACAAAGATGTTTGTCCTGAGTTTTCCAAAAGTTTCAGGACACAGATAGACGGAGGGATGAATATGTATCAAAAAATGATCAAAAACGATATACGCAAAAGTAAGCTGATTACCGCGACGATTACGGTGTTTATCCTCGTTGCCGCCATCCTGACCGCTTTGGCCGCATCGCTGACAGTAAACCTGTACGGCGCTATCGACAATATGCTTCTTTCGGCAAAGTCGCTCCATTTCATGCAGATGCACACAGGCGACGTAGATATGGAACAGTTGCGGAGCTTCGCGGACGCTAATGACAGCGTAGAGGATTATCAGGTGTTGGAGTTCCTCAACATCGAGGGTGCGGACATTGTCATCGGGGACGATTCCCTTGCCGGAAGCATACAGGACAACGGCCTTTCCGTGCAGGGCGAAAAATTCGACTTCCTGCTTAACTTAAACGGCGAAGTCATCCATCCCGAAGGCGGCGAAATCTATGTCCCCATCTATTACATGCAGGAAGGAAACGCGGCACTTGGCGATACGGTGACAATCCACGGCATTTCCTTTACCGTCGCGGGTTTTTTACGGGATTCTATCATGAACGCGGCGATGGTAAGCTCCAAGCGGTTCCTTGTGAGCCAAGCGGATTTTGAAAGAGTCCGTGAGTTCGGACAGTTAGAAAACCTTATTGAGTTCCGGCTGGCAGAGGATGTTTCCTTCCCGGCTTTCGAGGCAGCCTATCTCGAGGCGGGGCTTCCGGCAAACGGTCCACCCGCTATCACTTACACTCAAGTGAAGATGATAAACGGCATTACGGACGGCATTATGATTGCCGTGCTGGTGTTGATAGGCGTCCTTGTCATCATCGTGGCGTTTTTGTGCATCCGCTTTACGCTACTGGCTAAAATCGAAGAGGATTATAAGGAAATAGGCGTACTGAAGGCCGTTGGGATGCGGGTATCGCAGATTAAAAAGCTCTACCTTGCGAAATACGGCGCTATCGCGGGGGCGGCATGCGCGCTGGGCTTTCTGGCCTCACTGCCGCTCCAAACCCCTTTCATACAAAACATCCGCCTATACATAGGCGAAAGCGGCAGCCCGTTACCCGGCTTGCTCTTCGGGCTTTTGGGGGCCACGGTAATCTTCGGGGTTGTCATGCTGTATGTGAACGGTATGTTGCGGCGCTTCCGTAAAATATCCGCGGCGCAGGCAGTGCGGTTCGGCGCGGCGCAGGAAAAATCGAGATCGGCGAGAATCTTCCGGCTGAGTAATAACAGGCTCTTTTCCCGGAATATCTTTCTTGGAATCAAGGATGTTCTTTCCCGGAAAAAGCTGTATGTCACCATGCTGATGGTGCTGGTCATTTCCTCATTCATTATGATTGTGCCGCAAAATATCAGCAGCACCATTTCTGCGGAAAGCTTCATCACCTACATGGGCATGGGAATTTCCGACGTTAATATCGGGGTGATGCGGACACAGGTGGAGGACGCTCTGGGGAAGGCGGCGGAAGTTGCTGATGTGCTGGCGGAGGATAAGAATGTTGAAAAGTATGCTTTGTTCACCGGCATGATGTTAGATCGCAAAGCGGACGACGGAACGATGGAGAAGCTGCGGATGACATTTGGTGACTATTCCGCCTTTCCTATCACCTACTCCAAGGGCCGTGCGCCGCAATCGGAATCGGAACTCGCCCTCTCCGTCCTCAATGCCAAAGACCTTGAAAAAACCGTTGGGGATAAAATCATTTTAATCGTTGACGGTGCGGAAAAGCACCTGACGGTCTCTGGGATTTACTCTGATGTCACCAACGGCGGCCGAACGGCGCAAGCCATTTTTGACGCAAATAACGGAGATGTTTTGAGCGTCGGCATTGCGGTCACGTTCCGTGACCGCCAGAGTGTAAAGGCGGCAATATCACAGTACAGGGAACAGTTCCCCTTCGCCAAGGTTACCGGCATCGACGAAAGCATTGGGCAGATGCTCGGCTCTATGCGGGACACCATCAAAATGGCTTCCGCTTGCGCTATCGGGGCAACCGTCCTGCTCACACTACTGGTCACGGTGCTGTTTATGAAAATGCTGGTGGCGAAAGACCGTTATCCCATCGCCATACTGAAATCAATGGGCTTCACCGGGACGGATATTCGCGGGCAGTATCTTACGCGCTCCATCACCGTGCTGGCACTGGGTGTAATCATCGGCACGATTCTGGCAAACACGCTGGGAGAGCTTGTCGGCGTGGCAATCATTTCTTCCTTTGGCGCAACAACCTTCCATTTTGCGGTAAACCCGTGGTTTGTCTACCTCGTTTCGCCTCTGCTGATTACGGGTTGCGTCGTCGCCGCCACCATACTGGGCGTTTCCGGTATCCAAGCATTAAAAATTTCCAAACATATTATGGAGGCTTAACATTATGAATAGCATCATTACAGGTAGAAATATCGTGAAAACCTTTGGCAAGGGTAACGAGCAGGTCAAGGCGCTGAACGGAGTAAACGTGGAAATAGCAAAGGGCGAGTTTGTTGCTGTGATGGGGCCGTCCGGTTCGGGGAAATCCACACTGCTGTTCGCGCTCAGCGGCATGGACGAGATTACAGGCGGGTCGGTGAAATTTGGCGATACCGAACTATCTAAACTCCGCGAAAACGCGCTTGCGGATGTTCGCCGGACAAAAATGGGCTTTGTCTTTCAGCAGCCCACTATGCTGAAAAACTTGAATCTTTTGGATAATATCATCCTCCACGCCGCGCATGAGGGCAAAAAGGATACAGCGAAACTCACACAGAAGGCGAAAGCCCTGATGAAGAAAACGGGGATTACCGGGCTTGAAAGCAGGGATACCACGGAGGTTTCGGGCGGCCAGCTCCAGCGGGCCGGCATCTGCCGCGCCCTGATGAATGCGCCAGAGATTCTCTTTGCCGACGAGCCGACCGGCGCGCTTAACTCAAAGTCGGCGGAGGAAATCATGGGGCTGCTGGTGGACATCAACAAAGAGGGCACAGCCATATTGCTTGTGACCCACGACGCGAAAGTCGCGGCTAGGGCTGACAGGGTTCTGTTTACGAAGGACGGGAATATCGTTTCCGAACTGCCGCTACAAAAGTTCAGCGGCAGGGATATGGAGGTGAGAGTGGAAAAGGTACTCGCTGGGATGGCGGCTGTGGGTATTTAGGTGCGATTAAAAATGGCAAATAGCCATAGGCGGCGCGGAAAACCTCTGAACTTTATTGCTTATGCCTTGTGAAAACGATAAACGCGGAGCGCGTAACCGTACCGCCTTTGGACGAAAATCCGATCTCAAGAACCTTGCCCGGAGCTTCCGTAATAATGGCGACCAGAGCTATTACCTTGGCGAATAGTTTCCACGAAACGATGTAAGGTTTATTTTTCTTTACCAGCAATCCATTGATACTTACAAAGACCCACAGAACGCTCAAAATATCGCAGTTCCCGTTCATGGTGTTTTGAACGAGGAACGCGCAAGGGGTACATCGGAAAGTGTTCGGAGAACCTTTGGTTTCTAGATGGCATGAGTAAAAATGCCATTGTCCGCAAACTCAATGATAGTGGTATTTTATGCCCAGCGGCTTATAAGAAAAGCAAGGGCATGAAATACAAAAATCACACGCTACAAGCAAAGTATTTATCAATACTGGAAAGATGGAGAGATTTCCCACAAAGATTACCGCAATATGCAGGAAGATTACGAGTGGCAGATTGAAGCTATCAACAAGGTTATGGGCAATTTGTATGAAGAAAAGGCAGAGCTTGAAAATGGGATTGATACGGAAAACCCATTCTTATCCACCTTTAGGAAGTATGAAAACATCGAGGTCAGCACCCATCAGAACGCGGTTTAATCGAACCGCATTTTTATAGGCAGTTTGATTTCCTAATATAAAAGCTCCGGTCCCTTGGTCCGCGAGAAGCATTTTAGAGGGAGAGGATTCACAGACAACCCTGCACTGCCTAAGTCCGTCAGACCCGGCGCATTCGCGCCTTAAGCCAGTGAGAGTTCGTGAATACTGCGACAATCCCTAAATAGGACTAAAAGAAGATATACAACTGGAGGGATAAAAAAATGAATGAAAAGTATACGATAAAGTTTGCAGGATTAGAGGACCTTGATTCATGGATGCTTATGATTGAAAGCGTTAGAACTAACTTTCCCGGTTTAGATACTGAAGAATTATTGGAGAGCTATAAGCAAACGGTGATTAAAAATATTAGCAGACAAACAGCGATTTGTGCCAAGCATGCCAATGAAGTTGTTGGAGTTCTGATATTTTCTTATAATGCAAAATGTCTCTCCTGCATGGCAGTCCACCCAGAACACCGAAGAAAAGGAATCGCCACAGCTATGATGAAAGATATGCTTTCTTTATTTCCAAGTGATGTGGATATTTCAGTAACAACTTTTAGAGAAAATGATTCAAAGGGAATTGCTCCGCGTCCATTATACAATAAATTTGGTTTTGTTGAAGATGAGTTGGTTGAGGAATTTAATTTACCACATCAAAAATTTGTCCTGCATCGAACGCAAACAAGTAAAGAGACCGGTTCATTAGGGTAAAAGACCCACCTGGCACATGCACGATGATCAATGTGTACATACAATTAGGTTCCATACAACTAATAACCGACGTTGAACAAGAGCTAAAAAACTTAGACAAGAGTTAAAAACTTTAAAAAACAAAAGCATAGAGGTCTGTGAAGTAAATCTAATAACTGATGATAGACCTTTGTAGTAGGCCCAACCAGCAAATCAGGGATTTGAATCAGAAGAAGATGTTGGAGGCAACCCTTCGAAGATACATATTCGGGAAGATTCGACGAAGTAGGGATCGTCGTATAACACAGCATTCCTACTGCGGGCATTCGCCCTTGATCGCCAAGAGGGATATCAGAGAAGTTATTTCAGGCGATACATTCAATCAGCTGAGTCTGACGACCCGTTCCCTTTGGTCACTTAAGCCGCTTGAACGACAGGAATGCCAAACGTTATGTGAAATAGTCGAAAAGATAGTAGCTCATTATGTTCAAAGGAGCCAAAATAATGATTGTAATGATCAACGGAGCATTTGGATCTGGTAAGACTACAGCAGCAACTAAATTGGTTCAGATCGTTTCTAATAGCATGTTATTTGATCCTGAAGAAATAGGTTATATGCTTAGAAAGATCATACCTGAGGAAATAAGACATGATAACGAAAAAACAGATGATTTTCAAGATATAGAATTGTGGAGGAAATTAACTATTAGCACAGTCAAAGAAGTAAAAAAGAAATATGGAAAAAATCTTATTATTCCAATGACGATATACAAGGATCAGAACTTTGAATATATTAAAAATGGCTTGAAAGAGATCGATAAAGATCTCTATCATTTTTGTTTAATTGCTAGAGAAGATATCATTCACAAGAGATTATATGAGCGTGGGGATAAACCAGGAGGATGGACTTTTCTACAAACAAGTAAGTGCGTGGCAACATTATCTGATAAGAGATATGAAGAACATATAATTACTGATAGTTTAAACCAGGATGAAGTTGTGAATCGAATAATAACAAGAATATCTATGGATTATGAGAGTTTTACAAAGAAGTCGACAGACTTCACATAACACCGTATTCAAGCTTCAGGACTACCGCCCTTTGGTTGTCAGATGTATAATCATGGAAGAAGCTCAGACAACAAACGACCCAGCCTAAGATAAGAGCTATCTAAGGCTGGGTCATTTCGTGAATACATAAAACGTTATGCGAAACCTCTGCAAGGCTTAAAAATCAATTTTCAGGAGGAATAAATGAATAATAGCCTTATTACTTACAATATTGACGAAGTAACATTTCAACTAAAGGAAGATATTGATTTTAGTTGGCTACAAAAGTTAGGTTATGTTTTTGCAGTATTCGATCAACAGGATTCGGGTAATATTTGTTTTGGAGTGGAGAGAGAAGGACAGAAGAAGTTTATTAAATACGCTGGTACCAGGCCCGTTGATTATCAAGGAGAACCCTCTGAAGCAGTATCGAGACTGAAAGGCGCAATTCCAATATATTATGAACTCAAGCATCCGAGTTTAATTGAAATCTTGGATCATTTTAGTGTTGATGGTGGTTATGTTGCGATTTTCAAGTGGTTTAATGGCGAATGCCTACATTCTCACTGGTCGTATCCACCTCCAGCCAAATACACAAATCCCAATTCTCCTTTTTATAAATATAAACACTTATCAATCGAGCAAAGATTGAACTCATTAGAAAGAATTCTTGATTTTCACGTATTTTTAGAAGAGAAGGGATATGTAGCAATTGATTTTTATGACGGAAGTATTCTTTATGATTTTATGAATAATGAAACTAAAATTTGCGATATCGATTTTTATCAAAGAAAACCGTTTTTCAATAATATGGGAAGGCTTTGGGGATCTTCAAGATTCATGTCTCCTGAAGAGTTTGAATTAGGAGCTGAAATTGATAGTCGAACGAATGTTTATAATATGGGAGCCATTGCATTTGGGCTATTAGGTGGAGAGCTTGATAGATCCTATGAGAAGTGGGAAGCCAGCCAAGAACTTTATAATGTTGTTTACAATGCAATTAATGAAGACAAGCAAAAGAGATATCAATCGGTTAGAGAATTTTTTAATGCTTGGAATAAATATAAGGAATGTTGAGGTGACTCGAAGAAGGCAGAGGCATCGCATAACACCATGTTCACGCTTCGGGGCATTCGCCCCTCGGTCCACCTGAGGCAATTCGAAGAAGAGGATTCAGGTGGACACATCCGCACCGACTAAGCGCATCGCTCCCGGGCCGTCGGCCCTTAAGTCGGTAGGACGTCGTGAACACAACAACGTTATCCGAAATACCCTAAACCATTTTATAAAGAGGAAAGCCAATGATTATTCAAATTGTTGATATCAATCTTAATCGTAAGAAACTAATTAGTCATTTAGGAACGAAATTAATCCATGGATATTGGATGAGATTTAAACACTCAGATTTTGAAGGTACAGCATATTTTGTACCCAGTAATATGGAATCTGAGGAAATTATATTTAATAAGGACTATTCTGTTGAAACATCACATGAGAAAACACTTACATATTTTAAAACTGAAAATACAACACCTAATATTGAATACAATAGTAAAGATGAAAGTTATTATCTTAGAGGGAAAATGAGTTTTATAAGTGATGATAATGAAATCGTTGTATTAAACATTTGGGATATTGATTTTACCTTTGATAGTGATGAGATAGATATTAAAGAACTTGAAATAAATGATGAAATTGAAATCGAAATAAAAGACTTAACATTATGGGATGAAGGCATTTTCTAAGAAGAGGGTACATCGGCTAACACCATATTCACGCTGCGGGGCTTACGCCCCTTGGTTATCAGATGTATAATCATGGAAGAAGCTCAGACAACAAACGACCCAGCCCAAGACAAGAGTATCTAAGGCTGGGTCGTTTCGTGAATACAAGAACGTTAATAGAAGGGAAAACCGATATGAATACAAAATTGATTATTATTGAGGGATTACCTGGATCAGGGAAGTCCACTATCGCACAATTAGTTTCTGAAATACTTGCTGACAGAGGTATTGAGGTTCAATTATTTCAAGAAGGTAATTTAGAACATCCCGCTGATTACGATGGAGTTTCTTTTTATAGACAAGATGAATTTAATCAGTTGTTATCAGACTATAAAGGATTTAAGGAAATGTTAGAGAGTAGGACGATAAAATGCAGGAATGACTTCTTAATCCCCTATCGAAAAATCAAAAATGAATTTGGATCTGATTTTCCAGATGAGTTACTACAAGAGATATTCACAAAAGATATTTATGAGTTGCCCTTCGATCAAAACATTAAGTTGATTACAGAGAGGTGGAGTAGCTTTAATAATGATAGTGTTCATAATAATTCAATACATATTTTTGAATGTTGTTTCATACAAAATCCACTAACGATAGGTACTGTGAAATATAACATACAGAAACGAGAAGTTATTAACTATGTCTTGCAGTTGGAGGATATAATAAAGCCTTTGAATCCCTTATTAATATATATTGATCAAAAAGATATCAGGTCTACTTTTGAGAAAGCAGTAGATGAAAGGCCAAAGGAGTGGTCGGATGGATTCATTGATTATTATACTAATCAAGGATTTGGTAAGATGCAAGGATATCATGGATTCGATGGGGCTGTTCAAGTTCTCCAAGAAAGAAAGAATATTGAACTAGAGATTTTTAATTTGTTGGAAATTAACAAGCGGAAGATCGATAATTCCCAATATAATATTGAAATGTGTAAAGAAGAAATAAGAAAAATCCTTGATATTATTTAGAAACAAAATACAAAGTGAAAGCATGTTCAAAGAGGTGTCTGACATCAGCTAACATAATATTCACGCATCGGGCATTCGCCCTCGGTCCGTCACGAAGTTAGATGTGATTCGAAGAGGGATTTCAGCAACTGGAAGTGGATTCAGCCGGACAACCCTCCGAGCCTAAGTCCGGCGACCCGTTCGCTGCGCTCACTTAAGGCTCTCGGGTTCGCGAATACAAAACGTTAGTCGAAATTCATCTAAAGGATGATTTAATGAGAAATGCTTTTAATAAAACAACAGTTATTCTAGGAAAGAAACAATATCATTTAATTACACCAAAACTCGATTTGTCTGAGTTGTATGTAGTTAAACTAAGGGAACAGAACCATGTGATTTTCGGAAATGAAGATTGCCTGTTAAACTTGGCAAAAGTATTTGAATTTTCAATCAGAAACCCAAGCTATATTTTTTACATAAACTCGAAAGTAAATAAGTTAACAGAATACTTGAGCAAGTGCTGGTCTTGTGACTCGAAATCTTATGATTTGGTTATCTTACAGCATTCTATTCAACTTAAGATTCATGAATGGAAGCAAATTAGAGAATTATGGAGGAAGTCTATTAAGGAACCAATTAGTCCAATTCTGGAAGTTGATAATAAGATTACGAGAAATAATCGTGAATACTTCTATAGTGAAAATGTAGACTTTTTGGATATTAATGATAGATTTGAAACTTTGTTTTTGACTGGTAGTAATAGGGTATTCAAAGACATTTCAAAAGACACTTTACTAATACATGATAACGGAAGAGAACAATATCTTAGATTTCCTGGGGCACATGATCATGAACATATCGATTACTATGCAAGAAGACAATATACCCAAAATTATAAGTACGATGGCAATTTTTTATGTCTTGATTTCTATGACAGATATCTCTGGAAGAGATGAACTTCGTCTAACAACGTATTCACGCATCGGGGCTATCGTCCTCGGTTATCAAGAAGTATAATCATGGTAGTAGCTCAGACAACAAACGACCCAGCCTAAAATAAGAGCAATCTAAGGCTAGGTCGTTTCGTGAATACAAGAACGTTATATGAAAGGGATGCAAGATAAAAATTACAAAAACAAATTGAGAACACTTGTACGCAGATGTCAATAAAGGTAAAATATACCTACAATTGAATCTTGGGTGGGCATGGTTTCCCTTCGAAAGGAGGTGAAGCCATGGAAGTGAAAGATGCATTAACGATCATGTTTCTCTTTGGAACGTTCATTCTTGCTCTTTTAACATACATCAATAATAACAACAAGAGAAAGTAAAAACCCACCCAAAGGTTGAGGCCAGAGGTGGGTTTTGTTCCTATAAGACTTAGAAGGGAATAAACCATCCAAGCCAATTGTATTGACCAAGTGTTCGCAGCACTTGGTCTTTATTACACATATAATAACACAAAGAAAAAAATGTATCAAAGCGTGAAAATTGGAAGTGACAATATAAAAAATATGTTGAAAGGTTAAACGAAGATGGCATCCCCATCATATAACATCGTATCTACGCTGTGGGCTTCGCCCTTGGTTCGCAAGCTGAGGTAATCAGTGGAGCGGATTCAGCTCACAACCCTGCGAGGCTAAGTCTGTCGGACCCGGCGCGTGCGCACCTTAAGCCTCTCGGATTCGTGAATACAACAACGTTATGTGAAACCCTCGAAATGGATAATACAAATACATATTAAAAGAAGAGATACAAAGGATCAGATTAATAAATTCTCTTGAACGAAAGAATATTAAGGTAGTTGAAATTAATAAATGGGGGCCATCAATATTTGTGGCACATATTCAGCTACAACAAGTTAGACTATATTGTCGAACATAAAGCTAGAGATAATTTTAATGATCAAATAAAAACAGAGTGCTATATTTTTTTCAGAACTATGACCATAGACTCATGAATCATCGTGCGGTCCTTATTTTGCAACGAAGCCAACTCAGTAAGTTAAATAAAAATGGTAGAATACCCGAAGAAGTTGAAGATATCACATAACACAGCATTCCTACTGCGGGTATTCGCCTTTGATCGATAAGAAGGACCACCCTTGGTCTGCGGAAGGGTATTCGAAGAAGCAAAAGCAGCAGACACACCCAATCCCCTAAGATAAGAGCTATCTAAGGGGATTGGATGTTGTGAATACAAGAACGTTATACGACAGAATCAAAATAAAGCGGAGAAATAAGCCAAAGTTTGTGACAGCCGCTATTTTTTATTACAAAATGGAGTGAATGATATGAAGGTTAATAAAAATATAGTTATTGTAATGTGTCTCTTTTGTATAATATTTTTTAGCATGTCCATGATACTAGAATTCTCCAATATATTATCCGGGATAAACCATGGTGATTTTTACATAAATCTTAGTATGGGGCTTCTAGCAAGCAGCCTTTTAGTTTTAGTTCCATCTTTGGTCCAATATGCGAACGAGAAAAAGAGATATTATGTGGAAATGTACAGAATACTTAATCACTTGCTTTATGATATTATATCTATCATTAACATGATGGAAGAATATTCAAAAGATAAAGATGTTTCAGAATATTTTGATAGTATAAAATTACTCTATAACGATTTAATTTCTGAGTATTCTCTTTTTACTAAGTTTTTTGTACTCTCTTGGAGAGACAAACTTATAGAAAGTGTTATTTCAGAGACATATAAATTTTTGAAATTACAGGCTCATTTATCTTCTTATAGAATTGATTTGAAAAACGAAAAGATAGGCACGGCAGACTACATAGAAGCATTTGAATCAATGACTGAAATTTTAGTAAAGGAGTATAAACCGAGTTTTAAAAAATATAAAGAAATGTTAGAGGAAGATGTTAAAAATGTAATAAAAGATAAAGATTTTAAAAAATACTATTAAAGGAGTTTTGGAATGACTATACCGGATTTTAATAAAAGAGGTGTACTAGATAAAGGGATTCATCAGTGCAATTCAAAAGAATTTATAGATAGATTTTGTTACGAAACTGGAGATGTTAGAAACAAGTACAAAAAAGTTTTAGAAGAGATTTTTGCCTTCGCTTTGAGTAGAGAAGGGAATAGTATAATTTTGGCAGGATCATTTGTAACTTCAAAAGAGGAGCCAAATGATTTGGATTGTATGATTATTTTACCCAACAAAGAATGTTGCTGGGTTCAGTCTAATGAGCTTATGGTAGTAGAAGATTGCCAGCTAGATATAATTGTAATAGAGGAATCTAGTAAAGAATCTATATACAGTTTTTTGAATTTATTTTCTAAAGATAAATGGAATTTAGATGTCGGTATGGTGGAAGTCATTCTTGATAAGGAAGTAGACAGATCAACTTGGAATGACTATGAGGAACACTTTAGTATAGAGAATTTATTAAGAGCTCGAGAAGCTTACATTCATAGACATGTGGTAAGAGGAGTAAGAGAGAAAAAAATACTAGTTACAATTACTAATGCAGAAGAACACTTAAATTTCAATAATGAAATATCTCCAATAGTAAGTTCTGCGGGTTGGATCTTTGCACCTTACTGGTATGTCTCGACAAATAAAGACTTCTCACTTTCAGAAGAAGTTAAAAGACTAAGTGGATGGTTACGTTACATTTATACAATCTACGAAGCTAATGTCAGCATTTTTGCAGATGGATTGGGAACTATGATTCTAGGGATGTATATGAAAGATTCACAATATAGCGAGTTAGATATAGATAAAGTCATTTTATCGAGATCAGTGTTGAATAGAGATTTTGAATGGTCTGAAGTTTTTGACAAATGGGCTTTAAATATGGTTTGTAATCTTAGAAGCAAAGATGGTAATTGTGTTATTTCAGAGCAAATATCTAAAAAAACTAAAAGCAACCCCTTATACGGTGATACATACCGAAATGGTTTTAAATTCAAACATAGTTCGTTAGTAGAGTACCCTTATCAATATATTGGAACTGTTGACTGGAAACAATTTAATAACATCATTTTCCCTATGTATCAAACAGCATATTTAATTAAGAAAAACACTGATTCAATGATTAGAAACAATTTTCATGAAATCGCGGAAATGTTACGGTCTGAAATGCCTTCGCAATATGACATTTTTCAAGAAAAGTTTAATTAAGCTAAAACTGTGTGATACATTTGAGTGCAAGCTGTCAGACTTAATAGAATATATACTTGACAATAAATGGAACTTATATTCATACAGACATCATCATTATAATCAAGAGATTGATCATATAGGAGGCGGTACCATTGAAAACAATCCAAAAGATGTTTGAGCATTTACATTGGGCTAATCAAAACATTCTAGAAAGATTGCAAAATGTAGAGATAGGGGAGCAACAGGTGAAATTATTTTTCCATATTCTAAATGCTGAACAAATATGGCTAGCTAGATTACAAGGAATGGACACTTCACAAATGCCTGTCTGGTCGGATGGGGATATCACAGTCTGTGCCAAGCGAATTAAACAAAATGAAGAAAACTTCAAAACATTTTTCGCTAAAATAGCAAATACCGACCTAGATACCTTAATAACATACACAAATAGTAACGGTAAAAAATTTATGATTTCTATCCGGGATATTTTAACTCACGTAGCACTTCATGGTCAGTATCATCGAGGACAGATTAACTCGCGACTTCGAGTAGATGGTAATGATCCGGTGAACATTGATTATATTACTTTTGTAAGATAGATCATGCAAAAGCTTATCATAGAATTCAAAATCTAATTTCGTCTTGTCATACTCGTAAAAAGAAGAAGTACATACTCACATCTATAAAATCATCAAATAGTAGAATGGAGAAAATAGAGTGAGTATATTAAAAAGTTTAATTGAACAGTCCAAAAGACCAGATAATAAGATTGGGAAGATCATGTTGAAGATTATGAACAAGGTGCACTCTGGAATGACACAGGTAGCATTGAGTAAGTGAAGAATTTTTTTGATATAGTTACAGCCATTCAAATTACTGGCCAGATCTTGAGAATGACGTTAAAGAAGTGTATAGAGTGTTAAAACCTAATGGAGAGTTCATAATAGCTTCTGAGATTTATAAGATCCAGTACCACATGAAAAGTTACAAAACGACTAAAGAAATGGCGTTATATCATTGGAAGAAAAGTGGAGAGGGGCTAATCATGGAAAACCAATCGTGCTTTTTGTGCCGTGTCGTTTCTGGCCAACAATCAGTAGAAGTTGGATATAAATTCCTACTTAATTAATCTAAAATAGCATATTCATAAGTTGAATAAGAAGAAAATTAGAGGAACCGTGGTGCAAATATTGAAAAGAATAGCAATAATTTTTATTTCTTTAGTGGTTGTAATTATTGGAACCTTATATTTTTTAGATGAAGCTAAATACACTTCATTTCAAAAGGAAATTTTAGATGAACTACACAAAGATGGTACATTGAAAATTACCATTATGAGATATTCAGACTATGCAAGAATATCCATTACAGATAAGGAATTAGTGGGAAAAATTTTTAACGATTTATCAAGTGTAGAGTTAAAAAAGGTGAAAGATTTTTCCTCTCAAAAGGAATATGCAGTGAGAATTTATCAATATGAAAATCTTGGTTTTGAAGTTACAAAAGATTTGAAATATATTGTCATATTTAAGGGATCAGGCAATACCAAATACAAAGTACTTAATGACAACAATTATTTAAAAACAATTAAAAATTTAGACTTGCAAATTACAGAATAACTAGAAAGAAATTGATATTGAAAGCTAAATCGAAGGAGGTAGGAACTACACATAACATCGTATTCACGCTGCGGGGCTTTCTCCCCTTGGTTAGACTAAGATAAGAGTATCTAAGGCTGGGGCGTTTCGTGAATACAACAACGTTATCTGAAAGAGCGAGGCCATATAAAAAATCATAAAGCAAAAAACTTATGTTATAATGATATTGAGGTGATTCAACCATGTTAAAAGATGATGTAAAGCAAATGATTGATAAACTTCCTGAAAACTGCTCAATTGAGGATATTCAATACACACTGTATGTCAGATCAAAAATTGAAAAAGGTCAAAAAGACATTGATGAAGGCAATTTGTTAGACCATAATGAAGTCAAATCGAGGATGGACAAATGGCTGAACAGACAATAATCTGGACCGTATCGGCATATAAAGATATACAAAACATTGTAGAGTATATTTCTCAAGATTCAATGTACTATGCAATGGCATTTTATGATGATGTAATGGATACAGCACAAACACTTAATGAATTCCCGCAGCGAGGGCGTGTAGTTCCAGAAATGGACGATCCTGAGATGCGGGAAATTTTTATACATAGGTACAGATTGATTTACCGAATTCAAAAAGATCGAATAATTATTCAAACGATAATACATGGTGCAAGAAATTTTATGAAAGAGTAAATGAGCTAGGGATATCTGAAGACTGGTACCAATATCGAAGCGAGTGTTACAAGCAGAAAGCTATCGAGTGGTGTAATGATAATGGATTGGATTATGTAGAATAACAGGGCAAAACGAGAATTTGTAAATAATTCAGGTTGACTTCGTATAACACCCCATTCACGCAGCGGGCTGGCTGGTGCCGTCCCTTGGTCCGCGAGAAGCATTTTCGAGGGAGAGGATTCACAGACAACCCTGCACTGCCTAAGTCCGTCAGACCCGGCGCATTCGCGGCCTTAAGCCAGTGAGGGTTCGTGAATACTGCGACAAACCCTAAATAGGACTAAAAGAAGATATACAACTGGAGGGATGAAAAAATGAATGAAAAGTATAACAGCGATTTGTGCCAAGCATGCCAATGAAGTTGTTAGAGTTCTGATATTTTCTTATAATGCAAAATGTCTCTCCTGCATGGCAGTCCACCCAGAACACCGAAGAAAAGGAATCGCCACAGCTATGATGAAAGATATGCTTTCTTTATTTCCAAGTGATGTGGATATTTCAGTAACAACTTTTAGAGAAAATGATTCAAAGGGAATTGCTCCGCGTCCATTATACAAAAAATTTGTTTTGTTGAAGATGAGTTGGTTGAGGAATTTAATTTACCACATCAAAAATTTGTCCTGTATCGAACGCAAACAAGTAAAGAGACCGGTTCATTAGGGTAAAAGACCCACCTGGCACATGCACGATGATCAATGTGTACATACAATTAGGTTCCATACAACTAATAACCGACGTTGAACAAGAGCTAAAAAACTTAGACAAGAGTTAAAAACTTAGACAAGAGTTAAAAACTTTGAAAAACAAAAGCATAGAGGTCTGTGAAGTAAATCTAATAACTGATGATAGACCTTTGTAGTAGGTCCAACCAGCAAATCAGGGATTTGAATCAGAAGAAGATGTTGGAGGCAACGAAGTAAATCAATCGTATTTAGTAACAGCAAGAAGAGGATTATAAAAGTAAGCGGTCGTGAGAACTGAGTTCAGTGGGCAGAATGAGTAAATTATTGATGAATCATCATGAAGAAAATACATAGAAGATTATAAAAAAATAAAGAGCAGTATAAAGAATAACAGAGAAGAACGACTCAGATAACACAATGTTCCCGCAACCCGGCTAAAGCCGCATGGTCCGCCCGAAGTAAGTGGAGGCTTATTCACTATGGAGATAAATCAGGAGCAGAGAAGTGAATTCAGCGGACACGTCTGCAAGGCTAAGTGGCGGGGCCACCGAGTAACCTGAATCGCTGCGCTCGACAGGTCAACTGCTTAATCCTTTCGACGTCGGGAATGTTAAAAATTACGCTGTAGAAATTCGTGTTCGTAAATCATATTAATCCTATCCAAAACGTTCTGAGCTTGATCTTTAAATTTTATTTCCGCAACCTGACCGTTCACCAAAAATACGCCGGTATCATTACGGTGTTCCCCGAGAGCACCTTCATACAGCTTGCCTGCGCCATGGGTAGGAGGAGAGAAAAACAGCTTCATCAACATTTCAACCAATATGGGCAATCCGGATTTTTTTCCTTTTCTTATCGTATTGTTGCCACCCGGGTCAACACTGCGGATCTTGATGTTGTCCTTGTCAAGTTGCGACGCAATGGCCTGAGTCCACAGTGAAAGCGCTAGTTTTGAAGTGGCGTAAGGGCCAAGCAGCTTGCGGAAGGTCTTGGGGCGCTCTAGGATCTCGATATTAAACTCTTTCGTAAACTTTAGCGCTGAAGATGAGGTATTGATCACCGTTTTTAAGCGACCGCTTTTTATGAGTTCCTTCAATTCCATCAAAATGATATACGGAACCACAGTCAACAGTTCATAATGTTTTTCTCGACCTTGTTTCGAATAGCTTAGTTCGGGAAAGGACCCTCCGGCGTTGTTGAACAAAATATCGATCCGCTGTTCCTTGTCTTTTATCTCTTCCAAAGCGCGTCTCAAGCTGGCATAATCGGCAAGATCAGCCGTTTTATAAATTCGAAGCCATCCATTCATGACGGCTTCTTGGATTCTGATATCGTCCGTTGGATAGTCGGAACGGTTCAAAGCAACCACATGCCAGCCCTCCGACAACAATTTGCGGGTTAATTCCAACCCGATCCCGGCGCTTGCGCCTGTAATCACTGCTATATTTTCACGTTGATCCTTGTTCATAGTTGGTCTCCTCCTGTTATTGGTATATATATCTACTAGCGCAATTCTATAACTTGGAGTCGACTCCAAGTCAAGGCGCGAAAAAAGTTTGTCCTAATGATATGAGAATTGACTTGGAGCCAGCACCAAGATGTATACTGCACAAATAAATAATTTCTGGGAGGGAACAGGATGAAGGAGGAGCAAACTTTTACGATAAAGCAAGCCGCCGAGCAAGCCGGAATTTCTGAGGATACGATCCGTTATTACGAAAAGATCGCGCTGCTGCCCCGTGCAGAACGAAAGGATAACGGGCACCGCGTTTACCGGAAGGAGAACATCAATACGATCCGGCTGATATCTTGCCTTAAAAAAACGGGAATGCCTTTGGAGGAAATTCGGCCATTTTTGGCGGTTTCCGCCGATACCGATCCCGCGGAATATCCCGAACTGGTGGAACACTTAAGGAGCCACCGGGAAAATATCGTCAGCCAAATAGCCTCACTGCAGCAGGTCGTCGATTTTATTGATATGAAGTTGGAGGAGGGGAGATACCGAGGGGATTGTTCGGATGAAAGTCAGGTCGGCGTGTCAGAGAAAGCGGCGGGAGAACAGATATCTGCCTCAACCGTTGAGATGAGTTATTTTCCACATCGGGCAAAGCGGGCAAGTCAATAATTCATGCTATAGGACTATCGTCCATTGTTTGTCAGATATATAATCATGGAAGAAGCTCAAACAACAAACGCCCCATCCTAAGCTAAGAGCTATCTAAGGATGGGGCGTTTCGTGAATACAAGAACGTTAGCAGAAATTCGGTTATATCATTTTGTTTGAAGGATGATCCATAATGAAGAAACTTATTTTGATTGAAGGTATTCCAGGGTCAGGTAAGTCTACTTTTGCCCGTTTTTTGTCAAATCAATTTGAAAGAAATGGATTCAACACTAGAATATATCTTGAAACTACTTTTGATCATCCGATTATCGAATCTACTGGTTATGAAGATTATTCATTGTTCATGGATTCCTATTATGAAAGATGGTCTAAGTTTTTGGATGATTTACCCGACGAAGAAGTAGTTGTAATGGAATCTGCATTTTTTCAAAGTCCAATTGTTCATTTACTCCACAAAGATGCGGACAGAGAATTAATAAGATCATTGATAATTAAAGTAAGCAGTCTGCTAAGTGAAGAATATTGTAGTTTGATTTATTTTTATCATAAGGATGCGCCGCTCGCTATTAACAAGATGATTAAGGCTCGTGGTGGAAGAGAGTATTTAGAACAAAAGCATAATGAATATAAAAACGAGCCTTACTTTAGAAACAGACAAGAACAAGGTTCAGATTCTCATATATCTTTTTTTCTGGAATATTCCGTTCTTACCAATGAGATTGTTAGTGAGGTTGCTATTCCAACTGAGATAATAGAGAATTCAACTGCAGAGTACCAGTTGTACCAAAAACAAGCGCTAGAGAAATTTAATCTAACTTTCTTTCCAGATCCCGTCCTGAATTCATCAATACTCAAGAAATACTCGGGTCTATATCATAATAAGGATATGGATTTAAAGGTTTCAGTTGAGTTGATTGATGATTTCTTATGGATATTTGGAAATAAAAGAATGAAGTCGAAAAGTAAAGATCAATTTTATCTTGATGACATGAGCGTATTAGTAAACTTTATTGAGGATTCAACGAATGTCACGGGTTTATTGATAACCGAAAAGGATTTATATGCTAATAGGAATGATAATGGAACAATGTTTGATAGAATCTCATAAAAGAACTGAGCTTGATGGGGCGTTTCGTGAATACAAGAACGTTATATGAAAACTTGCTAAATAAAATATCCATCAAAATCAATAGTAACAGAAGGGGAGTTCGAGATGATAAAAGAAAGAACAACCACGAAATACCATGTGCTGGCTCGAGGAGTCATACTAACTGATAATCATCTTTTAGTTGCCCATTGTAAAGGAATGGATAACACATTTTTACCTGGAGGTCATGTTGAATTTTATGAGAGTATTAGAACCTCCTTGTCTAGAGAAATAAAAGAAGAACTGGGTTTATTAAGTGAGGTTGGCTCTTATATCGGAGCAGTCGAAGCTGAACACGAAGATGAAGGAGTTTATCATCAAGAAATCAATCATGTTTTTATTACCAAACTAGAAAATGCAGATCATAGAAAGAATCCTGAATCAAAAGAGAGTCATTTAGAATTTTATTGGATACCTTTAAGTGAGATGGATAGACACAATCTTCTTCCCCAACCAATGAGAAAGCTTATTGAAAACTATGTTAATGGCGTCGAAGGTCCCTATTTTGAAAGTACATTCGAAGAAGTTTGAAAAAAATAGTATTGTATCTCAATGAAGAGCAAGTCTTCGTAAACACTGCATTTAAGGGTTGGGCATGCCAGATCTCGGTTCTCGGAGTTATTTTCGAGATTCGATTAAGGATGCAGATCTTAGAGTAAAGTTTGAGAGTGATCTTGACGGGACACATCTTGGTTCTTATCGAAGGTATTATTTATTATTTTCATGCGGTTCCAAATTACGGTATAATCTTAGTGCTTTTGAGGAATTGGGATTGTAAGGGAGCAAATAGATGATTATAAGGGAAATAACTCAGGAAGATGCTATTGAATTAATTAAATTTCAAAAACAATTGGACAATGAAACGAAATTTATGTTATTTGAACCCAATGAAAGAGAAATCGATGAAATTCAGCAATCCAAGATGATTATGTCTTTTCTAGAGTCTAATAATTCGAATATCTTTATTGCAGAGAGTGATCATAGAATAGTTGGATATTTATCGGTAAGTGGGGGACGCACAAAGAGAATAAGACATAGTGCTTATATCGTGATTGGAATATTAAAAGATTTTACAGGCAAAGGAATAGGGTCTGAATTATTTAACGCAATGGAACAGTGGAGATTATCAACCAAAATCAAGCGAGTAGAGCTAACTGTAATGACGAATAATGAATTCGGAATAAAGTTATATAAGAAGATGGGATTTGAAATAGAAGGAATCAAGAAAAATTCGATGATTGTTGATGATCGATTTGTTGATGAGTACTACATGGCTAAAATTTATTAAGTATTTTTAGGATACACCGTATTAAAGGGAGACGGGAGATATTCAAACAATGAAATATACAAGCTTCTGGATTTGTGTTTATGGCGGGGTTCGTAATCACTGTATTTCAAAGATTTTCGACAACTTATGAAGAGGTGATATTCTATAATCTTCTAAGATACCCTACTTATCTCATATTCTTTTGGTAGATCGACAGGAAGGTTTTTTGCAAGATTACTTTCTATACTTACTTTTAATATTGGGTTTTTGATTGTTTCAAATTCGTTAGTCTTAAGTGAATAAAATTTCGAGGATGATCGTACAATGAAGCATTTTGAAGTAGTCAGCTTGGACATGTTTCAAACCTTAGTCAATGTGGATTCAAGAATAGAGCAGATATGGAAGCCTATCTTGTCTAATATATACACACAGGAAGTAGCTAATGAATGCGCTCAGCTTTTATTAAGTTATTTTTTAGAATACTGGGCACAAATGAAAAATACTCAGCAATTCTTTTTAATGAAAGAAGTATATGAACGAAGCTTTGTAAGTGTATTTGAGCATTTAAATTTATCATACGATTCAATAGCTGCAAATAAGAGTTTGTTTGAAGAACATACGTTGTCAGAGTTTTACGAAGATACACTGGAATTCTTAAATAGGATTTCGGAAGAATATAAAATTTGTATTGTAAGTGATGCTGATGATGCAATGATACCTTCGTTTTATACTAATTACGGAATTCGTATGTTTACTTCAGAACAATTTCAATCTTATAAAAATGATGAAAATAATATTATGTTTAAAGAGATGCTTAAATTTTTTAACACGGACCCTGGTAAGGTTTTACATATTGGAGATTCAGTATCGGATATAGTAGGGGCAAACAGAGAAGGGATAACTACATGTTGGTTAAATCGAAATAAGAGGACTTGGGAACATCAAGTGAAACCAGATTATGTTATTGAATCATTAAATGATTTAGAAGGGATATTGTAAGTGAAATTTACAACAAGAAGGGGAATTTATTAATGAAAAGTATGGAAATATTTAAACAAATTCCATTGTACAGATATTTGGCGTTTTGTAATGAGAGCAAAAACCTGAAAAAAACGGTACTAGATTGCGGGGCAGGCGGAGATAGTTCGCCATTAAGCTTATTTTATAGCCATGGTTATCGTACAACTGGAATTGATATAGATTTAGGTCAGGTTGAAATGGCAAATCAATTTGGTTTGTCGAGAGGGCAGAACTTGAATATTCATCAAGGCGATATGAAGAACTTGGAGTTTGAGGATGAGTCATTTAGTTTTGTGTATTCTTATAATTCAATATTCCATATGATGAAAGATCAAGTGGAGAGATCATTTCTTGAGATGAAGCGAGTTACGGCAAAGAAAGGTCTTCTTTTTGTGAATTTTTTGACCACGAATGATTTCAGGGTGGGAGATGGAATTGATCTTGGAAATAATCAATTTCAACAATATGAAGATGATGTTCAAGTAGTCCACTCCTATTATGGGCCTGGAGAAGCTGATTACCTTTTTGACGATATGGAAGTACTCTATAAAGAAGATCGAGTGCTAGAGCGAATTTTCGAGGGACAAAAAATCCGGCAAGGATTCGTTGATTATATTTTGTTGAAGAAGTAATTGCGAAAAAAGTGAGGTTCTATAAATGAACTCAACAAATATAGGGACACAAACGATAGAAACGGATCGACTAGTTCTAAGGCAGTTTGTTAAGGAAGATGCGGAAGATATGTTCAGAAATTGGATCAATGATAAAGAGGTTCAATCTAACTATGGAGAGCCTGTATATGAAAGCATTGAGTTGGTAAATGAAGTTTTGGACTGTTGGATGGAGAGTTATCGAAGTAGGGAGTTTTTTAGATGGGCAATTGTATTAAAAGAAAATAAACAGAATATTGGGCAAATAGCCTTCTGCAGCATAGATACAAAACATAATTTTGCTGATATTGAATATTGCATAAGTAAGAACTATCAAGGAAGAGGATTTGCAACCGAAGCTCTAAACGCAGTCATTGAGTTCACATTTAAAAAAACGGGCATAAACCGACTGCAAGCTTTTCGTAGAGGTATAAATGCAGCTTCAGGGAAAGTGCTTGAAAAATCATTCATGAAGTACGAAGGTACATTAAAAGGGTCATATTACTATTCGGAAACTAATGAATACGATGATAGAGTGTTTTATGGAATTACTAGATTAGATTTTATGAATTGATCACTGTCTCCCTTAAGAACGACAACAATAACTCCTCTTTGGGTGTTATAGTAAATTAGAGATTTTGGCTGTTCGCCTGGCTCAAGGAAAAGATAAGCTTCTTTTACTAAGTCAGTGTATACGGCAGAAGTTAATTTAATGGGATTTTTGAATTCAACGTGGAGAATGAGACCGGACTTTGGATTCATGTCCATACCTCCGTACATTTTTGGTGATGAATCCAGAAGTCCAATGAACGACTTTTCAAGCCCATCAGTTAAAGGAATTTGTTTAACTACTTTTTCTTGTTGAACGTCAAAAATCTGTACCAATGATTGATCTGGTTTGTACAAATTTAGATTAAGGGTTATGAGTACGATTGAAATCATTTTCAAGAACATTTAGGATCACCTCAAAGCGATTATGCCCAAATGAATTGAAAATCATCGATCATCTTTTAATGAAAGAAGGGAATAACTTATTATGTTCAAAAGAAGAAAGAAGCTTACGATCATAGCTGTAACACTCGGTCTTTTTTTAATTGTGTTAGTTTTGAATTATATGTTATCACCCCAACCAGTTAATGCGATGTTTGTAGGCTTTTCCGATTATGAGGAACTTAGCTCTGAGGTTTATGTAGAACCCAGCATTTCAGATAATACTAAGAACAAAATCTTGATGGATCTTGAGCAATCCCAAGAGAAGGTCATAGAAGTTTTTGATGTGATTGAAGCTCATCCGACTATCATCTTTGTTCAATCCTCGGATGCTATAAAACGTTATGCACAGAATCAAACAGGTCAGACTTACTATATGTATTGGGGAAATTACATTGTGATTGGTCCGCGTGGATTTAACGAAGATGTGATAGCCCATGAGTTAGTGCATGCTGAGTTGAGGAAAAGAATAGGAGATATAGAAAAGGTCCCCGTTTGGTTTAATGAAGGATTAGCGACGACAGTTGACAGTAGATATATTAGCGATGTGAACGTGGTTTCAAATAGTTTACATGAAATTAGTGAAAGAGGCACTTTTTATGAACCGACACGAGTACTCGAAAACTACAAGATAGCAAATAATGAAGTAACTAGATGGTATAGGATCGTAGGGAAATCAGGACTAGATACTCTAATTGCGGGACTAAATAAAGGGGAGTCTTTTAATAAACTATACAAAGAAATTGAAGCAGCTAGTATCAAGTGAAACCAGAGGTGCAAGAATGCTGACAAAACAAGAAATAAAAGATTATTTGAAGCGTCTAGGGCTGGAAATCGATACACCATCTAAAGAGTTTCTGTCTGAAATGCATAGAGCACACGTTGAAAAAGTACCCTGGCATACCATTGATATTTTTGCTGGAAAACCAACTCCAATCGATATTAAGAGCTCGGTTCAACATATTGTAAATCAGGGCAGCGGATATTGCTTTCATTTAAATGGTGCATTTAGTGTGCTTCTTCGATCCTTGGGGTATAACGTGTCACTCCATAGGGCTGGAGTTCAGCCCAAAGGGAAAGAACCACGGATGGATTCTTATCATTTGGGTGTATCTGTGACTATGATGGATGCAGTTATACATAAGGAGCAAAGATGGATTGTCGATGTTGGATTAGGCGATATGCCCTATGACCCACTCCCGATGATTGTTGGTGAATATGAGCAAGGCCCATTTAGATATAAAATCAGACCATCTGAAGTTGCAGCTAATGGTTGGCGATTAGAAAATGATCCTATTGCTCCGTTTGCAGGCGTGGATTTTGATCCTGAGGTTGTGGGAGATGTTGAAGAGTTTAAATCACAGCATGAATTTTTAAGTAAATCACCAGATTCAGTTTGGGGCAATCTGTTACTCATCCAAAACCGGCATAATAAAGGAAGCAATGAGCTTCGGGGATGCGTATTTAGTCAGCGTACTGTTGATGGAATTCAAAAAAGTGAAATAACTAATAAATTCATGTGGTTTGAACTACTAGCGGATGTATTTGGTGAAAAATTGGATCGATATAGTAAGCTGGAAAAAGACGAAATATGGAAGAAGGTCATTCGAATTCACGAGAATTGCATCGGCTTCAATTAAAAACTGACCATACATTTTTCTGAAAATACCACCGCCTGTGCCACCATCTTTACTGATTTGAAAATAGTTTGTTATACCTGCTTTTTTAACCTTTTCATTATCGAATTTGCCCCACTTGAGTACTTCTCTTGAAAATTACAGGTATCTTTGATTGCATGAATAATGCATTCCGAGTTAAATTCCTTAAAGTCTCTGAAATCGAATTCAAGATATTTGTTATTCGCGGGGAACGGCCGAAAGGAGCTATTACGCGCCATAGCAAGCTCTGTATAGCTTACAGCATGATAATTCTCTGCAATCTGACCATTTGGTATTCGTATCGGATAGTCATGGTTATCTCTATCACTTACATAAAAAATCCCGGTTTCATCATCATATCCAAATAGTACGACTGCATGTCCACCAAAATGGCTGTATCATTGAGGTTACCTCCTAAACATACTCATCAATGATACTATCATGCTAAACTAGACATCATTATGTCTCATTTGCTTCCATTCGTACTCAAACTCTCCTGATCGGATTTTAATCGCGTTCTGAACCATGGCTTGGGCAACCTGTTTGGCTTGAATGGGTTTGTATTTGTTTAGTTTTCCTGCTAATAATGGTGAAAATATGGGGATGATGATCGCCGCAGCTTTTTCTCCAAAACGGAATTCTTTTCGGCTTCCAAGCAACAAGGAGGGACGAAAGATATGTAAAGAGGCAAACTGTATTTGCTTTAACGCCTCTTCAACTTCACCTTTTACTCTGCTATAAAAAATGTTTGATTGAGCATTCGCTCCTATGGCCGATACAATAAGAAATTGCTGAGCACCATGATTTTTGGCCAACTTCGCTGCTTGAATGGGATATTCGAAATCCACTTTTTTAAAAGCAGCTTGAGAGCCCGCCTTCTTAATGGTCGTTCCAAGGCAGCAAAATACGTCATGTACATTGAATTCAACTTCATACTTGTTCAGTTCATCAAAATTGACTACCACTTGAGTTAGCTTGTCATGTTTTATCGATAACGGCTTGCGAACCAACACTTTAATATGTTCATAGGTATCGGATTGTAATAAAATATGTAAAAGCTCATTTCCTACCAGACCAGTGGCACCAACGATTAGCGCGCTTCTTTTTTCAACATTCATTTTTTATAACAACTCCTTGCTCAAATTAAATCCAGTATATAAAAGATTAGTTTGAGATACAATTTTAAACAAGGCTAGAGAAAATTTCAGGGTTAGTTTGTCTTGTTCTATCAATAAGCATGGATTCAACTTGACGGTCTAAATGATAGATATAATTTGCAGGCAGCATATTTATCAGGTCCTGCAAAAAATATGGAAGAAGGTAGCGATATTGCAATAACATTTTTAGATGGTGACCACTAAATAAATGCCAAGGAGAAATTTATGCAAAGCAGATTAGAACAAGATGTAATTTTTACAGCAGAAAGCTTCACAAATAACTTTGCGGATAAAGGCAAACTTGATTTTAGCATTGAAAGCTTATGTTGTGTTGATGATATTTTAGATGAATTATGTGATTTTGAACTGGATGAAGATAATTTGGACTCAGTCTCTTCTATGGCAGGTTGTTATATTTTTGAAGTAGCGAGAAGGAATTATGGTGGGAAGTATTATTGGATAACAGAAAGAAAACAGCCCGTGCTTGTTACTGGTGAACCCAATTTTTCGATTTCAATATTAGCTTTTGACAAAGTAAAAGGAAGAATTCTAAATGGCCAAGAAGATAATATACCTTATTACTTTGAAGGGTATATCCAGGCAGTTCAAAAAGGTAAAGAAACAGGATACTGTGCGACAATCGTTTAGAAGGGGATAATTGTATTACTTAAAGCTAGCGGAGGTGAGACTATGAACGACTTATTCGTCCGTATTTGTAATCATGAGGACTTAGAGCAGCTTGCTTCTTTAAACAAACAGCTCATTGAAGATGAAGAGCATGATAACAAGATGAATCTGGAGCAATTGAAAGAAAGAATGAAGTCATTCATGAGTACGGGATATAAGGCTTATTTCTTTCTAGAGCAGAACGATATAAAAGGTTATGCTCTTGTTGATCATGAAAGAAAACCGTTATATTTAAGGCAATTTTTTATTTGCAGAGAAAATAGACGCCAAGGATACGGGAAGTTAGCCTTAAATAAATTGACTGATTTTTTAAATACGCAGGAACTGGATATTGAAGTTATGTTTTGGAATGAAAGAGGATATAGATTTTGGAAATCGTTAGGATTTACTGAAAGAAGTATTTATATGAGATTAGAGAATGTAATTAAAGAGTGAGTTAGCATTATATTTTGAACTTAGTCCAATTAGAAAAATATTTACATAAGAACAAATATTCGCTATTATTTAGAGGTATACAATTCCATATATGGGAGGTTTTCCGGCGTGGCTCGTGTTATTTTATTTGAAATGAGTAGTCAGGACCCAGAACGATCTGCAAGTTTTTATTCATCAGTTTTTGGATGGCATGTTGGTGAACCTAATTGGGGATATCATGCGGTTACCACTGGGAGTGATGATAAACCAGGAATTAATGGAGGAATAGCATTAGGGCCACATGATTATCCACATGGAACTAGAATACAAATTGAAGTTGACAATATCGATGACGCGATTAGTAAATCTACAGAAGCTGGAGCGCAGGTTGTAAGAGGAAAGATGGAATTTGATGATTATTTCTTGGCATACCTGGTTGATCCTGTTGGCATCGGGTTTGGATTAGTGCAGAATAAAAAGTAGAAGGAAGAAGAATTATTGGACAAAATTAAGCTTCCTTAATTACATTGGCGCCTTCTTTAGAAAGAATTATCTGAAGAAGGCGTTAATTAATTTTGTTGTAGTACATAAATAAGTATTGAGAGCTTCAATAGAAGAAAATCCAATACTAGTGGTCTTAAGTGTGGAGATACTTTTGTTATGTGAAACTTCCGTAAGAACAAATTGAATCTGTAAGGTGCAACATTATGAAACAATATAGATTAGAGCAGGCAGAAAAAAATATATTTGCAGTTCATCAAGTTATTTATTCTAACTCTGATATTGAGATGTGGTATGACTGGAATACTCGTTTGGATGATACGAAGTTTACAGATCAATGTTTTTGGATAATGTGTGACAATGATAGGATTGGAGGGGTGGTAAAGATTAATGATACTTTAATGTTTCCATTTATAATTCCTCCATTTTCAGATCGACAACTAATGTGGAGGATATTATTAAACTGTTGCGAAGAAATAAGAAATATCAACGGAGTTCTGCAAGATGATGGAAATATACTGCTGTCATCAGGTTTTAAAGTAAATGTAATTCGACAGGTAATGTGCTGTCCTACGGATGCAAGTAAAAAGCCGGTTATTACAAATGGATTTTCTCTTTATATGTTGGACGATTCTTTTGACATAACAAAAATTAAAGAGGTAATGAAGGAAGGATACCGTGGAGGAATTGACTACGAGATCTTTGGTGTTCCCAATGATGAGAAGATAATGGAGGATTTATCATATCTTTTGCAAGTTTACAAACATAGGAATCTTTCGATACATGTCGTAAATGAACAGAACCAAGAAATCGTTGGACTTTGTATAGCTGGTATCAGTGAAAACATGCCATTAGGATTTGCAGAAATCGGGGAATTATGTATTGTTCCTCAATATAGGAACAAAGGAATTGCCGAGTTCATGCTAAATTACATAAAAAAGTCTGCGAGCGATTACACAGAGGTTGTAAAATTATGTGTTACTGTCGGAAATTATGCAGAAATACTTTATAAGAAAGCAGGGTTTCAAGCAGGCCCTAGATTTGCGAGAATGACTAAAAGATCAATGTAGTGATGATTCTGATAGGCTTTTTGTTAAAGATTTTATTATTGGATTATTATCATTAAACAAGGATTGTACATATTTTCGAGGAACATGGAAGCATCACCTAACTATATATTCACGCTGCGGAGTCTGGAGGCTCCTTGGCCCGCACGAGGCAAATGGCAGTGAAGTGGACTCATGCGGACACACCTGCAAGGCTAAGTCCGTCGGACCCGCAGCTTTGCTGCCTTAAGCCTCTCAGCGTCGTGAATACAGTAACGTTATAGGAAATCAGTATAAATCGTAAAAACCATATCATAGATCGTAAGGTGGGAGATTGGTGGAGAAACAGAAGTTAATAAGTATTTTTGATAGGCAAGCAACCCAATATGATAAAAAAAGAGAAGATGCTAAACAAAAACGTTGGCGTCAGAATCTTTTAAGTCATACTAAGGGCGAGGTGCTTGAACTTGCAGTAGGGACTGGTGCTAATTTTCCATTCTATCCTCTGGAAGTAAAGATTACCGCAACTGACTTTAGTGAAGCGATGATTGAAAAAGCACAACGGGCAGCAAAAGAACATCGCCTTAATGTAGATTTTATTTGTTCTGATATTGAAGAAATGAACTTTCCTGATCAATCATTCGATACAATTGTTTCAACATTATCATTTTGCAGTTATAACGATCCTCTAATGGTGTTGGATAAAATCAACCGATGGTGTAAACCAGACGGGAAAATCCTGTTCATGGAGCATGGGATCAGTTCTAACCTTATCGCTAACACTATCCTAAAAGCCTTTAACCCACTTTTATATCGTGTTTATGGATGCCACTATACTAGGGACATTCTTGGGCTAATCGAAGAGTCAGGTATCCAAATCGATAAAGTGGAAAGCTACTGGCTTAATATGGTTCATCTTATTTGGGCGAAACCGAGACAGTTATAACACAGCATGCCTACTGGGGCATTCGCCCTTGGAAACAGTAGAATACTGTATAAGGCTAGAATGATGTTTAATGAATTAGAGAAAGAAGAATGGGAACGCACGATGAAAAGATGAAAACCAAACAAATATGTAATGATTTCGGGAAGAAGAATAGACTTGAAAGCGTTTCGTAAATACATAAAACGTTAGGAGGGAGCTTATGATCTCTATTCGAGAATATCATTCAAATGATTTGGAAGCTCTGACAGAACTGATGGCTGATTTAGGGTATCCCTCGGAAATTAATAGTATGCGATCAAGAATCAAAGCAATAGAAGAAAACACGTCTTACTATACGTTTGTTGCAACATTAGAAGAGCAAGTTATAGGGATGATCGGAGTTCGCTTGGTATATTACTATGAAGCTGATGGTGTACACACTCAGATTACTTGTTTTGTAACCAAAAAACATTATCGAGGACAGGGTGTTGGAAAAGAATTGATAAGATTTGTTGAGAGCTGGGCAAAGGACAAGGGTGCTGATGGGCTTTCATTAACAAGCGGGATAAAAGAAGATCGAGTGGATGCCCATGAATTTTACAAGAAGATGGGATTCAAGATTAATGGTTATAGATTTGTAAAAAAATTCAGGGGGTGATCAATATTTTTTATGACAATCCTGTTGCAAAACAGAGATATACAATAAAAAGATGTCCACGGATTGAGGACATCTTTTTATTTTTGTCCGGATTAGGTGTATAATAAGGTAGATGTGAATCGTCATCGACATAGAGAATATACGAGGAGTGTTTACACAATGAGCAAGACGGTACCTGTCGGCGTTTCTGCGCGTCATATTCATTTAACACAAGAACATATCGAGGCTTTGTTTGGACAAGGTTATCAATTGACAGAGTTCAAACCATTGTCTCAACCAGGGCAATTTGCAGCTAACGAAACGGTTGCTGTAGTTGGTCCTAAAGGTGAATTCGCAAAAGTTCGTATTTTGGGTCCAGCTCGCCCAGCTTCCCAATTGGAAATTTCCCGTACGGATTCTTTCGCAATCGGCGTTAAGGCTCCAGTTCGCGAATCTGGCAGCATAGATGGAACTCCTGGCATCACAGTGAAAGGTCCTGCTGGCGAAGTTGAGCTTCAAGAGGGCGTAATCGTAGCTGCGAGACACATTCATTTCCACACTTCTGATGCAGATCAATGGGGCATTAAAGACAAGGACCTTCTGAAAGTTCGCCTTGGTGGAGAACGTGGTCTGGTTCTTGAGAACGTAATTGCACGTGTATCTGATAATTTTGCTTTGGACATGCACATTGATACAGATGAAGCAAATGCAGCTGGAGCTAAAACTGGCGATACAGCTGAAATTGTAGAGTAGAATAAGCTTATAAATAAGGTAGACTTTTGGAGGAAGTTAGGCTCCAGAATGTCTACCTTTTTTGATTAAATGCTGGTACGTGCATTCTGTTCCTCAGTTTGTCTACGAGTAAGAACCACCAGAGATGATCTCCAGTGGTTTATTTCATTATTCGCCACTTTCAATGGAAACCGCGTGGGCAATACATGGGATGCTCTCGCCTTGCTGAAAAGAAAGTGGAGATAGCAGCGCACCAGTGGCAACGACCAAAATCCGCTTTAAGTCACCTTTTCGCAGTTGATTCAGTAGATGCCCATAGGTGACGACAGCGGAGCAACCACAGCCACTAGCCCCGGCTTGAACCTTTTGCTTGTTATAGTCATAAATCATCATACCGCAGTCTTTATAGGTGGTTTGCCTGATCGGAAATTTATGACGCTCGAACAGCTCATTAGCTATATCATAACCAACCTTCGACAAGTCACCTGTCACAATAAGATCATAATAGGAGGGATCGATTTGCATATCACGAAAATGTGCTTGAATAGTATCAACTGCAGCAGGGGCCATTGCAGCCCCCATATTAAATGGATCGGTTATTCCCATATCGATGACTTTACCGATGGTTGCAGAAGTAACCCTGGGGCCATCGCCTTCTAGCGATATGATGGCAGAACCAGAACCAGTAACGGTGAATTGAGCTGTTGGTGGTTTTTGAGATCCGTATTCTGTAGGATAACGGAACTGCTTTTCTACACTGGCGTTGTGGCTACAAGTTCCGGCTAATGCGTATTTCGCACCACCATAATTTACTATAAAAGAAGCTAACGAGAGGCTCTCCATAGAAGTTGAGCAGGCTCCGAACAGCCCGAAATACGGAATGCTCAATGAACGCGCCGCAAAGCTGCTGCTAATGATTTGGTTCATTAGATCGCCGCCAAAATAAAACTGGACTGCCTCTTTGGTTAAGCCCGCTTTTTGAATAGCAAGATCTGCTGACTCTTCAATCAGAACCCGTTCTGCTTTTTCCCAGCTCTCTTGCCCGATATATAAATCACCGTGAATCTTATCAAAGTCATTGGCGAGCGGGCCTTGTCCTTCAAACGGGCCTACTACGGTGCCTGTACTGATGATTCTGGGCTTGTTTGTGTAAATCCAGCTTTGGTGTCCTTTTAGCATTTTAGTGACCCCCTCCCGCATAACCAGGAACAAATATCGCGTAGATGATTCCAACGAAAAAGGCGGCTACTGTCCCGAATACAACGACTGATCCAGCAAGCTGGAACATACCTGCTCCAACTCCGAGCACTAACCCTTCGGCTCTATGTTCAATGGCAGAGGAGGCCATGGAGTTCGCGAACCCAGTGACTGGAACGGCGGTTCCTGCTCCAGCCCATTGGGAAATTTTATCGTACACTCCAATGCTGGTTAGAATGACGGACAGAATAATCAAGACAGCAACCGTAGGGTTGCCTGCTTCTTTTTCACTGAAGCCGCCATAAGCAATAAATGCTTGACGAATGCACTCTCCAATTAGGCAGATCAGACCTCCAGACAAGAACGCACGGATACAGTTAACAAAGGCGGGACGTTTAGGTTCCTTGGCCATCGCCAGACGTTGATATTGCTGCTGCATGGGTGTAAGGTTTTTTCTTGTACTTTTAGACATTGGATGGATACCTCCTTTACTGTGACAATATAGGTCTAATCTGGTCAATCACCTGCTGAAGCTGCATTGAGCAGTCTCCGTACATAACTTTGACCTTTTTGTTGTCCGATGAAAGGGCGAACATTTCAAGATCGGCTTCACATTTTTTGAGCTGGGCGAGGAGTGAAGCTTTTTCCTGTGGCTGAGGCACCTTAAGCTTGTCATCGTATAGATCCACATTAAATTGTCCGTAGGAATCGACCTGACCCACAAATACGTTGTCCGAGGATACCCCGAGCTTCTCAAGCTCTGTGTTAAGCCATTCTCTGCTCAAACCGGCTGCAGCAAGCCCCTCATCCATAATTTCGCCGTCCAAGATAACGTTTTGCGGCTCGCTTTCGGGAGCTACCTTGATGCCTAAATGAGACGGAGTAATTGGCAAATATTCATTTTTGAGGAGCGCATTAAGCTCTCCGCTAGGCTCCATAATGGCGAACTCCACCTGAGCGGCTTGGAAGATACTCTTTTTGCGAAGCTGCTCAAGCAATTCTTCGTTCGTTAGCTTCTCTTTTTTCAGATTGTCCTCAAGAATTTTGCCATCTTTAATTAAAATGGTTCCCTTTCCATCGATAAGGTCTCTGGCTTTTTTACTCTTGATTTGCAAAAATTCAATTCCGAACGATACTAACGACCAAACCACTAAAGCAATGATTCCTAAATACCAATCCGTGTCTACATCCAGGGAAATATATGCGGTAATACTACCGATCGAAATACCTGTAATGTACTCGAACAAGGACAGTTGGGAAATTTGTCGTTTACCGAGCAATTTGGTAAGGGCGAAAAGTACAACTACCGCGACTAGTGTCCGTACAATGACTTCCAACCATAGTGGCATAAATGTGAGACTCCTTTCAGCCGTCAGTGAACGACTTTAAACAGTGAATTAATCCAATTATGTGCAGATGTCGCATTTTTACTATAACAAAATCTGGCAATATCGGTGTGTATGAGAAATGTGTAAATTGGCTAAATTATGTTTTGTCGTAAGCGATGAACATAACAAGGTGGTGATATCATGACAGTTGCAGCTCAAGTTAAAACAACATTAGCTTCGTTGAAAAGCGCACAAGCGAACCTGGAGTCATTTGCGTTGAATACGCAAAACCAAGAAGCTAAAACCTTGTTTACCAACGCAGCTGAGCAGACTCAGCAAATTGTGACTCAGGTAGAGAGCCGGGTACAACAGTTGGAGAACGAAGAACCACAATATAAAGGTTTCTAATGTCTTAGTAGACGCAAAAAAGAGGCTGACCTCAAAGTTATCTAGGGTAACTTTGAGGGATAGCCTCTTTTTTTACCTTAAAGATTTTACTGAATCCACTGAACAACACGTTCGATCGGTTGACGCGTTTTTTCCCGAGGCTCTTGTTTGCGGTATCCAAAAGCAACCATGCACGCTGCTCCAAAATCATCCCCGTGAACGATCCCTTCTTCCCGCAGAAGTTGTTCTACCTTATCCTTATCAAATCCTTCAATCGGACATGAATCGATGCCAATCTGGGCGGCGGCTGTCATCATATTGCCAAGGGCAATGTAGGTTTGTCTGGAAGCCCATTCAAACATGGCCCGTTCATTTCCGAGCAGGTGAAAGTCAGCTTCAAGAAAACGATGATATAATGCTTGTTTGTTCTCCGCGATTTCAGAAGGGAGAGCTTGTATAGAATTCATCATGTATTGTATATGCTCAGAAGTTGCTTCCATGCTGCTTTGAGTCCTGGATAGAATAATGACAAAATGACTAGCGGTAGGAAGCTGCTTTTGGGCTCCCCAGCATACAGGAAGAAGCTTGGTACGAAGGAGTTCATTTTGGATAATGATAAATTTCCAAGGTTCAAAACCAAACGAGCTCGGAGATAATCTGCCTGTCTCGAGAATAAAATCAAATTCCTCAGCGCTTATTTTTTTGGCAGAATCAAACTCTTTACATGCGTGTCTGAAACGATATGCATCCAGTATTTGATTCATCTGATCTTTTTTCATTTTTTATCACTCCTATATTTTGATTTCACTCTCCTTAGAGTATAATTTACATACAACACTTAGATAAGTACGCACATTTTTGTTATATAGTACCTATTTTTATACTTAGATGATTGGAAGAGGAGATGTGGTCTTATGGCGATAAAAATACACGGTATGGGCCCAAGCGACAGAGGTTGTCCTGTTGAGTTTACGTTAGGGGTAATCGGTGGAAAATGGAAAGGAATACTTTTGTACCATTTGATTAATGGTGTAAAAAGATTTAATGAGCTTCGCCGCACATGTCCGAATATTACGCAGCGTATGCTGACCTTGCAGCTTAGGGAGCTTGAACAAGATGGGCTTATTCATCGTGAGGTATATCAGCAGGTTCCACCTAAGGTAGAATATTCACTTACACCACTTGGTCAGACGTTGATTCCTATTATTTTGCAAATGAAAGTGTGGGGAGAGACCCATAGAGATACGATCTATGAGTTAAATGGAGAAGTAGAGCAAAATAGCGAGAATTCATAAGCGGCTCTTATCTGGATATCACCCCTGAATCATGTTATAATTTGGTGTAATGCATTTTTTACGACTTAATTTGATCCGGTTGGAATCAGATAGATTGATAAAGGGAGTGAGCCGACATCGTGGCTAAGGAAACTAAGGATTACTCCAAGTATTTTGACTTCTCAGATGCAAAAGTCATTTCGGAGGACGAGCGGGGGAAAAAGATCAGAATTCGTGGACGCGAAATACAGATTCTTTCCGAACCGAATCATCGTATAGAGAAACAGCGTGGTAAAGAGGACATTCAAGTACTATATGAAAACGCGATTCCTGAGGAATTGCAGCATATCGGCGTAGGCAAACATTATATTGTATATACTTTTGGTTGCCAAATGAATGAGCATGATTCGGAAACGATAAAAGGCATGCTGGAGCAAATGGGATATCGGGCTACCGAAGATCGTAAGGAAGCAGACATTATCCTGCTTAATACTTGTGCTATTCGTGAGAATGCAGAGGATAAAGTGTTTGGTGAGCTGGGCCATTTGAAGGGCCTTAAAACTGAAAAACCGGATTTGCTGCTTGGTGTTTGCGGTTGTATGTCACAGGAAGAAGGGGTTGTGAACCGGATTTTACAGAAGCATGGGTTTGTTGACATGATCTTCGGTACTCACAATATCCATCGTCTGCCGCGTTTGATTCAGGAAGCTTTGTTCAGCAAGGAAATGGTTGTGGAAGTATGGTCCAAGGAAGGCGACATTATCGAGAACCTGCCTAAGAAGCGTGAAGGTATGCGTGCTTGGGTTAACATTATGTACGGTTGTGATAAATTCTGTACTTACTGCATCGTACCTTTTACTCGCGGTAAGGAACGCAGTCGTCGTCCGGAGGATGTTATTGCTGAAGTGAGGGAATTAGCTCGTCAAGGATTTAAGGAGATTACACTTCTTGGCCAGAACGTTAATGCATACGGTAAGGATTTTACCGACATGAATTATACTCTTGGCGACTTGATGGATGATATTCATAAAATTGATATCCCGCGTATTCGTTTTACAACTTCGCATCCACGTGATTTCGATGACCGTCTCATCGAAGTGCTGGCTAAAGGTGGCAACCTGGTTGAACATATTCATCTGCCAGTTCAATCCGGTAGCAGTGAAATTCTAAAACGAATGAGCCGTAAATATTCTCGTGAGCATTATCTTGAGCTGGTTAGAAAAATCAAGATAGCAATCCCTGATGTAGTCTTAACTACAGACATTATCGTAGGTTTCCCTGGAGAAACTGAGGAGCAATTCGAAGATACCTTGTCATTAGTTAGAGAGGTAGGGTATGACTTCGCATATACCTTCGTCTACTCTCCGCGTGAAGGCACTCCAGCGGCAGCAATGGAAGACAATGTACCGATGGAAGTGAAGAAAGAGCGCCTTCAACGGCTAAACGCTTTGATTAATGAACAGAGTCGAATAGGTAATGAAGCAATGCGCGGCAAAATAGTTGAGGTGCTGGTTGAAGGTGAAAGCAAAAATAACGCTAACGTGCTGTCGGGCCGGACTCGCAGTAACAAGCTGGTTCACTTTGAAGGCTCAAAGGATTTGATTGGAACATTCGTTCAAATAGAAATAACTGATCCGATGACCTGGTATATCAAGGGGAATATCGTATCTGAGCCAATAAAGGAATGCATATAAGGGGGTAAAACCTTGGGAGAACAGCATCAACACCAGGATCATACGGATTGTGGTATACCTAAATACGATTCCCGTGATCTTGTTATTCGCGAAGATATTATTAAGAAGGCGAAAGAACTCGCTGAATTAATCGGTACCAGTGAAGAGGTCGTGCAATTTCAAAAGGCAGAGAAGCTCATTAAGAACCATGAGCGAATTCAAGCTTTGATTAGCGCCATCAAGAAGAAGCAAAAAGAAATTGTAGCGTTCGAGAGCTTCCAGAATAAAAATATGGTGGATAAGATTGAACGCGAAATCGATGAGCTGCAAGATGAGCTCGATGGTATACCGCTTGTTACGGAATTCCAGCAAAGCCAGAGCGATATCAATTATTTATTGCAGCTAGTCGTTTCGGTGATTCGGGATACTGTCTCCGATAAAGTAAATGTTGAGACAGGTAACGAGCCGGCAGTAACTTCTGGCTACGGCGAGTAATTACTATGAAGTCGGTGCGGAGGCTATCTTCCGCACCTTTTTATTCATCGATTGCTTTGAATCGACACCGTAACGGAAGTGACAATATATAGAGCATGCTTTGATGGCTCTGGATACTTATACAGGAGGGTAACGATTCATGGATTGGTCAGACATCATGAAGAAAGAAGAAGGTTCATTTTGGGGTATGTTAGGAATGCGTCTGATTTCCGCTGACGACAGCAAGGTTGAGATTGGAGTAACAGCAGGAAAATCGCATTTGAATTCAAAGGGTATTGTACATGGTGGGGTATTGTCCGCGATGATGGACCAAGCGATGGGAACGATGGTAGCTCAAGTGAAAAATGGACGTCTGGGCGTAACTACACATCTGAATGTCAACTTTCTAAGCGCAATGGTTGAAGGGGAGTTAATTGCTACAGCCTATCCACTGCATGAGACACACCGTACCATGACGCTTCGCGCAGAGGTGCACAATAGTGAAGGTGTTCTTGCTTGTATTGCGACGGCGACTTTCCGCTTGCCCCGTGCCCCGAATGTCAATACTACCAAATGATTATCACATTAATTGTTAATGTGATGAAATAAACGGAAACGTTATCTTCATATATAGAAGATTGACGTTATCATATGACTGATGTGGTGATTGTGATGAGCAAAGAACAAGAAATGGATAGCCGAGGGAATGAAGGAAAGAAATACCGAACACCGGACGGTATTCCTGCCGATATTGTTATGTTTACACTAACTCGTCAAGAGCGTAAAGCATCAACAAAATCGCTGCCCCGTTTTGACCTTAAAGTAATGTTGATCCGTCGGAGAAGCTGGCCTTTTGCTGGAGCTTGGGCACTGCCTGGGGGGTTCTCTCAAGAGGATGAGTCTCTATTTGAAACTGCGCGAAGAGAGCTTAAGGAAGAGACAGGAGTAGACGGGAATCATCTAGAGTATCTTGGTGTTTATAGCAAACCTGGCCGAGATCCGCGTGGCTGGATTATCTCTCATGCTTTTTTCGCTCTCGTAGAAGAATGGGTGCTGGAGAAACGGCAATCTGCTGACGATGCCCAGGAAGTCGGCTTGTTTACTGTGAAGGAAGCTCTGGAGGAGCTGGATCTCGCGTTTGACCACAGGGAAATTCTGGCTGATGCCTACCTAAGAATTCAACAGCAAATGCTGCATACGACGATTGCGAAGCAGTTTTTGCCTCCTCATTTTACGCTCGGTGAGTTGTATCAAGTGATCCAGACGGTGGTTCCCGATTTTGCTGAACTGAATTTTATCCGTAAAATTACATCAACGCGTAGTCGTCAAGGCATACTTGAAGAAGTGCGAGACGAGAATGGCAAGCCTATGCTATCTAACCAATATTCACAGCGTCCGGCTCAACTGTATCGATTTACGGATTTTACACCGCAATTATCTATTTACACCTAGTGTGACAACTGCTGAGCAATACATATATACCGTAGGAGTTAAATGGTAGCCTTGGTGCGAATGTAACTGCTATGTATCAAATATTGCTGCCCCATCTGTTACAGGACAGCCAGAGAGGATGAGACACCATGGATAGTGCAAATTTAGCGCTACATACAGATAAGTATCAGATCAACATGATCTATGCACATTGGATTAACGGTACACATCAGCGTAAAGTTGTATTCGAGGCATATTTCCGAAAGCTGCCGTTTGGCAACGGATATGCTGTGTTTGCAGGACTGGAACGTATTGTGGCTTACCTTACTAATTTGCGCTTTACTGAGAAGGATCTCAGTTATTTGGCCAAGCAGGAAGAAAATTATGATCCAAAGTTTCTGGAGCTGCTTCGGAACTTTCGATTTAACGGCAACCTGCACTCCTTGGCAGAGGGGGCGCTTTGTTTTCCTAATGAGCCATTGGTTCGGGTTGAGGGTACGATTATGGAGACCCAATTAGTGGAGACGGCGTTACTTAATTTTATGAATTTCCAGACCTTGATTGCGACAAAAGCATCCCGGGTCAAACGAGTCGCCTCCCAAGATGTATTGCTTGAGTTCGGAACCAGACGTGCTCAGGAGGCAGATGCGGCTGTTTGGGGAGCTCGCGCTGCTTATATTTCTGGATTCGATGCTACTTCTAACCTATTGGCGGGTGAAATTTTTGACATTCCTACAAAAGGAACGCACGCCCACTCCTGGGTACAAATTTTTGACTCTGAGCTTGAAGCGTTTGAGACATATGCCAAGGCTTTGCCAGATGGAGTATCTTTGTTAGTGGATACATTTGATACGCTGGAGAGCGGTGTGCCGAATGCAATAAAAACGGCTAAAATGCTTGAAGCTCAGGGTATAAAAATGGCCAGCATTCGTCTGGACAGTGGTGACCTGGCTTACTTATCCATTCAAGCTCGCAATATGCTGGATGAGGCAGGGTTATCCTATGTGAAGATCGTTGCTTCTAATGATTTGGATGAGAATACGATCTTTAATCTGAAAGCGCAGGGTGCACGCATCGATATTTGGGGAGTAGGTACCCAGCTCATTACTGCGGCTGATCAGCCAGCTCTTGGTGGAGTGTACAAAATGGTCGAGCGAGAACGTGAAGGCAAGATGGAACCGACTATCAAAATCTCAGGCAATCCTGAGAAAGTAACCTCGCCAGGTAAAAAGGATGTACTTCGAATTATCAGCAAGGAGAACGGGAAGGCAATTGCTGACTACATCTGTTTTCCTCATGAACAGCAGGCAAGAAACGGTGGCAAGCTTCGCTTGTTCGATCCGGTTCATCCGTATATTAAAAAATCAGTCAAGGACTATGAGGCCATTTCGATGCAGCGGCCGATTTTTATAGATGGAGAATTGGTTTATGATCTTCCAACTTTGGATCAAATTCGTGCGTACCATCAAGAACAGCTAAATTTGTTCTGGCCGGAGTATTTGCGTAAGCTGAACCCGGAAATTTATCGTGTGAGCTTGAGCCAGGAGGCTTGGGAATTGAAGCAAAAAATGATTGAGGAGCATCTCGGACAACACGACGAAGAATTCTCCTTCTGAATAAATTGATTTAACAAGGCTGACCCTGTGCCATGATTTTGGCGAAGGGTCAGCCTTTAATTATTTCTCGGGAAAGCGCAAATTACGATAATTTTGGCAAAGTCAAGCTCTTTTCTTCGACAAAGATTTGCAAGCAAAAATACCTTACATAGTTAGGAATCTTTCTGTTTTCGAATAAATTCATGACATCTTAAGTAATATTGTCAAAATGAGATTGTCCATATGACTTTTGTTACATTCGTCACACTACAACTATGGTAAATTTAAAAATTAATTGAGTTATTTTTTATATGATATTTTTAACGTCGTTATGATCTCGCAAATGCGAAGAAGGGAGTCAAACGCGTGGTTAAATTACCGAAGCTAAACGATCTGGGATTTTTTGAAATTCGCTTGGAATCAATTGGAGGACTGGGCGCTAACCTTGCAGGCAAGATGCTGGCAGAAGCCGGAGTGGAGGGCGCTGGACTTAATGGAGTTAGCTTTTCATCATACGGTTCAGAGAAAAAGGGATCAGCAGTAAAGGCTCATATTCGTTTTTGTGATTTGAATACACCTATTCGTGATACGTCACCCGTAGAACGCCCGCATATTGTCGGCATTTTTCAAGAAGCCTTGGCTAAGACAGTTAACGTAATCAGTGGAATTTATGAGGATAGTACAGTATTGGTGAACTCTCGTAAGTCGCCGGAAGAATTGAAGGAGAAGATGAAGCTAATTGGAGGTACTATAGCAGTAGTAGACGCTACGGGAATTGCACTTGATGAGAAGAACCGTGTCAATATGGCTATGCTTGGTGCTATGTTCCGTCTTTGTCCTTTCCTTGATCCTGAGACGATGAAGACGGTTATTCGCAAGTCGCTAGAGAAGAAATATCCTCAGACTGTTGCTCCTGCGCTTGCCACATTTGATAGGGGCTACAATGAAGTAGAGTTTCAAACCTTTGTTCTTCCAGAAGGTGTTAGCATGCCTTCATTTGTTAGAGCCGATACGCCTGTGTTAGGATATGAGACTCAACCGATTGGCGGTTTGGTCGTTAATCCGGGAAATAGTATTTTGAAGGATCTTAGCATTTCTCGCTCCGGCATGATGCCTCATTTCAAGGAAGAGACATGTATTCACTGTGCACAATGCGATTCTGTCTGTCCAGACAATTGCTTCGTTTGGGAAGAGCGTTCGGACAAAAAGGGTCGTCCACAGATGTTTCTTAAAGGGATCGATTATCAATATTGCAAAGGCTGTCTGAAATGCGTGCATGCTTGCCCGACAGACTCGTTGTCTAATGAACGTGAAGAAGACGGCTATGCTGAAGAGCATCGAGTTCCTCATCTGTTCGATTTGGTGATTCACTAATTCAATGAAGAAGGGTGGTACTCTCAAGTGGCGATAAATTTGGAAAAAGAAAAAAATACAGCCAAGGTTGAGGAACGCATCGTCTATGAATCAGGTAATGAGATGGCTGCCTATGCAGCTCATCAAATTAATTATCATATTATGGGTTATTTTCCGATTTCCCCATCTACTGAAGTTGCACAGTTTCTCGATTTAATGAAAGCAAACGGACAGCATGACATCAAGCTGATTCCTTCTGACGGCGAGCATAGCTCGGCAGGTATTTGTTATGGCGCATCAACGGCAGGAGGCCGCGTATTCAACGCGACAAGTGCGAACGGTTACATGTATATGCTGGAGCAAATGCCTGTTCAATCGGGAACTAGATTTCCGATGGTCATGAACTTGGTCTGTCGCTCGGTATCAGGTCCATTAAACATTCATGGCGACCATTCTGATCTTTATTTTGCATTAAATACAGGCTGGCCGATCCTGATGTGTCGTGATCCGCAGGCTGTGTATGATATGAACATTATAGCGATTAAGCTTGCTGAAGATCCGGAAGTGAGATTGCCTGTTCTGGTTGCATCTGACGGATATTTTACTTCTCATCAAAAGCGTCGGGTGCATACTTTTGCAAACCGTGAGGATGTACAGAAATTTATTGGTGAACGTCCACCAGCAGGATTTGCTCATACGCTGGATCGTAACAACCCGATTACCGTTGGTCCATATATGAACGAGCCCGATTATATCAATAACTGTTATCAACAATCTCAAGCGATGTACAACGCTGAAAAGGTGTTCGAACGCATCGCTGATGAATACGCCGTACTTACAGGACGTGAGTACAAAATGCTGGATATGTATCGTATGGAGGATGCAGAAGTTGCGGTATTCCTGATGAACTCTGCTTCTGAAATTATTAAGGACGTCGTGGACGACTTACGTCGCCAAGGCATTAAGGCGGGCTCCATTGCTCCAAACATGATTCGTCCGTTTCCTCAGAAACAAATTGCAGAAGTTCTGAAAAATGTAAAAGCAATAACAGTAGGTGATCGCGCAGACTCTTACGGAGCTCATGGCGGCAATATGGTGAATGAGATAAAGGCAGCGCTGTTCACCTATGGTAATCAGAGTACAAAAGTAGTCAGCCGTATTTACGGTCTTGGCGGTAAGGAATTTTACGCGGAAGACGGTCATCATTTGTTCTCGCTTGCTGTTGAAGCTGCAAAGCTGAACAAAGTGGAGGTTCCTTTTGATTATTATGGACATACTCCTGGTAATCCGGAAAAAGCTCCAAAACGTGTACTGCAACCACTTAGATTTGAAGATTTGAAAACCGGACTGATTACCGTTACTAAAAATGAAGAGACAGGCAAGCTCGGAGTTCGTATTCCACCGCTTCGTGCTTTGACTAAGAAACCGAAACGGATCGCACCAGGACACGGTGCTTGTCCGGGCTGCGGTATTTTCTCAGGATTGGAATTGTTCTTCAAGGGTATTGAGGGCGATATCGTTGCATTGTTCCATACGGGCTGCGCGATGGTCGTGACAACGGGTTATCCATATTCCTCACATAAAGCAACCTACATCCACAATCTGTTCCAGAATGGAGCGGCGACTTTGTCCGGTGTAGTAGAAATGTTCTGGGAACGCAAGCGTAGAGGAGAGCTTGATGAGCTCGGTCTGCAGGATGATTTTACATTCGTTATGGTCACTGGTGACGGCGGAATGGACATCGGTATGGGACCAGCTATCGGAGCAGCGCTTCGCAATCATCGCATGATTATTGTAGAATACGATAATGAAGGCTATATGAATACAGGTGCGCAGTTATCCTATTCGACTCCTCTGGGTCATCGGACTTCAACGTCTAATATTGGCTCGGTGCAAAAGGGAAAGGTATTCCATCATAAGGACACTGCGCAAATTATGGCGGCAACCAACATCCCTTACGTATTTACAGGTAGTGAGGCTTATCCTCAGGATTTGGTGAAGAAGGCGGCGAAGGCTCAATGGTACGCTCAAAATGAAGGGCTTGTTTACGGTAAAATTTTGATAGCGTGTCCGCTTAACTGGATCAGCCCTGATGATGAAGGCACAAATATCGTTGATGCTGCTGTTAACTCCTGCTTCTTCCCTCTATATGAGGTAGAGCATGGCCAAACGACGATTACTTACAACCCTGATGAGAAGAATAAGCGCATTCCTCTGTCAGACTGGTTAAAGACGATGGGCAAAACACGGCATTTAACAAAACAGGAGAATGAACCTGCCCTTAAAGAGTTCGAAAGAGAAGTGGAACGGCGTTGGCAGGCACTGCAAGCCAAACACGAACACCCTTATCTTTAAGTTAGACTGTCATGGTATAAATAACTCGCAGCATTCTGCGAGTTATTCCTATTTATAAGGAGGCGCATAATAGTGGTACAGTTGGGGGAACAGTTTAAAGCTTTTCGTGTGCATAAGGATGAACATGGTTTTCGATCGGGTGTTGAGAGAATCAGCTTATCAGATTTACCGGATGGGGATGTAACCGTTGAAGTTTGCTATTCAGGCGTGAATTATAAAGATGGGTTGGCCAGCACACCCGAAGGGAAAATTGTCAGGAAGTATCCGTTTATACCTGGGATAGATCTGGCTGGTGAGGTTATTGAATCAAGTGATGCCCGATTTAAAAAAGATGATCTTGTGCTTTGCACTGGTTATGGTCTGGGTGTGAGTCATGAGGGTGGTTATGCGGAAATAGCCAGGGTTCCTTCTGAGTGGCTTGTTCCATTACCTGATGGCTTGACACTAAAGGAAGCTATGGCGATTGGTACAGCTGGTTTTACAGCGGCTTTGTCAGTAGAACGTTTGCTGGCGAATGGATTAACGCCTGAGCAGGGTCCTGTTCTGGTTGGCGGAGCAACTGGCGGAGTCGGAAGTATGGCTGTATCGATTTTGAGCAGGCTTGGGTATGAAGTGATTGCTGTAACAGGAAAGACTGGTGTTTCTGAGAAATTGACAGCTCTCGGCGCGCAAAAGGTGATTACCCGAGAAGAAGCTGCAGGAGAGACCAAAGGTGTGCTTGGTAAAGAGCTGTGGGCGGCTGTTGTTGATCCAGTCGGCGGGTCATTCACTTCACAGGTTGTTAAAAGCGTTCGGTACGGTGGTTCTGTAGCTTTGTCTGGACTAACCGCAGGCGGCGGGGTAGAGACTTCGGTATATCCGTATATTTTGAGAGGGGTTAACCTGCTTGGGATCGACTCTGTATTTTGCCCGAACAATTTAAGACTTAAGCTTTGGCAGCGGCTTGCTGGAGAATGGAAACCGGAATCTGCGTTATCGCAAATGATTCAGGAGTATGATTTGGATCAATTGCCAGAACTATTGGGTCAAATTCTTGAGGGGAAAGCGGTTGGAAGAAGTGTCATTTCACTAAAATAAATATGGTATAAAATGGGCGGCGTTAACACAACCTATCTCCATTACAATTTGCGAACCTTGGACAAACCTTGGATAAAGGATGGGATTGCTTATGAAACGGTGGATTTGGGGTGTTAGTGCCGTCCTGTTGCTATCACTGACGACTGGCTGCACTTATAAGGGTATGCAGAAAATGACGAAGGAAGAAGTCAACAAGATCAATATGAAGACGTTTAAGGAAGGAAGTCTTCGTCAGCGGATGCAGGGAACTACACTGAATACAGCATTGCTTCAAACATTGAAGGCGGAGTGCTCAAAGCGTGGCATTAGACTTACTCATGAGACATATGCCGAAGGCTTGGACGGAAATATTAGCTATAGCTATTTTATTAACGGCGATGCACGTCATTTTCTAATTGTGAACGTATTTCCTAATGAGGAAGAACGGATTAGAAAAATGGCTGCAGTGTACGGTACTGGTGATGGGCAAGGAATTAACATATATTCAAAAGCTGGAGAAGCAAACGTTATTTCGACTAAAAATAATACGGCGCTTGTCTATTCCTCTAGCGGAGTTAAGCAAAGTAAATACAGCAAAGAGATTAAGGAAGTTTTCAAAAGTGTGCTGTCGAACGTTTCAAATCACATTGCTCCATAAGCATAAAAATACCCTCGATTTCATCGTGCACACTAGCGCATCACTTTGAAATGTGAGGGTGTTTTGCGTTGCTGCAATTATTTTTTATATATTTCACGCATGACATGCTTTAGCTCGGGGATGATTATTTTTTCCATTGCAAGTTTAACAGCTCCTTTAGAGCCCGGCATCGAAAATACGGCAAGATCCCCGATCGTTCCTGCAATAGCGCGGCTTAGAATAGCTGCAGCTCCAATATCCTCGGTGTAGCTTAAATAACGAAATATTTCGCCAAAACCCGGCAGTTGCTTATTCAGCATGCTGCTTACAGCTTCGTAAGTAGTGTCTCGTGGAGCTATACCAGTACCTCCGGTAAGAAGAATGGCCTCAACTTCGGGGCTGGATGCTGCTTCCTGCAGGAGCTGACGTATTCCGTCATATTCATCGCGGACAATTTCATACTTCACTACTCGGTATCCGTCAGCTTCAAGCAATTGAATCATCAACTTGCCGCTCTCATCATTTTCTTTGGTACGTGTGTCCGATACGGTAACGACCATGCAAGCTACATGATCCGGCGCTTCAATTCGGTGTTCATCAACTGATCTCATAATGTTTCGTATCCTTTCCGGTCTGTCGACCAGCTTCTATTTTACCATAAATTCATTTTTTCTTTCGTAGCTTGGGTCGCTTGATTTGCTTGATAGTGGTAAGCTGATATATAGAAGAACATAGATGAATACGGAGGATTTGGACAAGAATGAATAGTGATAAAGCAACTCCTATATATATTTTATCAGGCTTTTTGGGTAGCGGAAAAACAACATTGCTTGGTCATTTATTGACATTTTGGAAAGACCATGGACTTCGTCCCGCTGTTGTGATGAATGAGATCGGTGATGTTAATTTAGATGGTCTGTTAGTGCAGGATGAAGTTCCGATGGCTGAGATGCTAGGCGGATGTATTTGTTGCACGATTCGCAGTGATTTAAGCACTCAGCTGTATGAACTGATTGCTCAGGAAAAACCTGATCTTGTTGTAATTGAAGCTACCGGTGCGGCGAATCCGATGGAGATTTTTGATGCGGTGACTGAATCCTCTCTATATATGAAGCTGGATATTAAGCCTATGATTACAATTGTTGATGCTGCCCATCTGGCAGAGTTGTATGAATCGCAGCAAGGGAAAACCTATAGATTGATGATTGATCAAATTCGTTGTGGCTCCCAGCTTATTTTAAATAAAGTGGATCGTATTGATGACAACAAACAGGAAGAAATGAAGCAACTGCTGGCTAAGCTGAATCCTTATGCCAGCATGATTCCAGCGGTCAAATGTAATGTGAACCTGGAGCAATTGCTGGATAACCATGCTGGTCGTAATCATCAAGAAGCTCAAGCTATTCATGAGCATCTTGATTCATGTGGTTGCGGAAAAGAGGGCTGTACAGATGTTGCCCATACGCATGAACACGCTGGACATGATCATCATGAGCACACGCATCATTCGCATGACCATGTAACAGTGTATACGCATTATTTTAAGGGGCCGATTGATAGTGTGGAATTTGAGCAGTTCATCTCGGAGCTCCCGCGGGAAATCTATCGTGGTAAAGGAATTTTGCATTTTTCTGATACCGCCAGCCGTTTCTTGTTCCAATATGCATACAGAGAGGCAGATTATTTGAAAATTACTCCACAAGGTGATGTTCCCGATGTCGCCGTATTTATTGGAGAACATTTTGATCAGGCAGCTATTGCGGACAAGCTGAAAGTAATGGAAAAAAGCGGGGGACAATAATCCATGGTCAATAATGCGATGCCGGATAATCAGCAGTCTAAGGAATTGTTTACTTATTTCGGACTTGCCGTATATTATTCTCAAGCATTGGAGCAGCTTCTCGCTAATCTGATCATGACTATGAAACTATGTAAGGAAGATGTTTATTCTGAAGAGAAGTTCACTGAAAATTTTCGCAGAAAGCTTGGGAACTCGTTAGGTCAACTCGTTAAAGAGATTCAGCAGCATTTTTCTTTTTCAGATGAGGAGATGTCAGAGCTCACAGGGATCTGGAAGCAACGGAATTATATCGTACATGATTATTTTAAGGTAAACATTCATGATTCATTTACTTCAGATGGAAGAACAGCGATGATTAAAGAGTTGAAGGATTTCAGCACTCGTGCAGAGAAATTGTATTCCAGACTACAGCAATATAATGAGCAGCTTCTCCACGGTGTCGACCCTAATGATAATATGGAAGAATGATGCAACATTCTTTATAGCTGTCCCGTCTATGGGATTGAGGTGATCTTAATGAGAAACAATCAAAAGAAAATGGTGAAAATGGCTGCAGGGATTGTTTTAGTATCTTCTCTGATAATGCCTGCTGCTGCTTCAGCATTTAGTGATGTGAATGGACAGGATGCTGAAATTGTACAATCAATGCAACATAAGGGATGGATTCAAGGCGTGACCAAAGATAAGTTTGCACCTAAAGGCAAGCTCACAGGTGCACAAGGCGTGCATTTAATTGTACAGGCATTGGGTTTGAAGGGACAAGTTAAGACGAATTTGAAATATACTGGCCAATCTCAATGGTACGCTACTTCATTACGTATTGCCGAAGAGAATGGGATTGAGCTTCCAGAGAATTTTACGGTGAACGGTGAATTAACGAGAGAAGAATTCGCCTATATTTTGCGCCAAGCGATAAATACAACGGGAAACTATCCGCTCATTAAGATGTACATTGAAGTAGCTGATGGAGATCAGGGTACAGCTCTATATTCCGGCAGTATTCAAAATTTATTGCTCATGAAAATAGCTACGCTGGATAGCAAAAACAATTTCTATCCTAAAAATAGTATTACACGTATGGAAGCAACCCGAATGATTTATAATGCTGTCGAGTATGTTAATAAGTACAACGATAGCCAGAATGAGGTTAAACCTATTAAGGACACGGTAACGTATAATGTTGAGAAAGTGAACGATGATATTAATAAAGTGATACTGACGCGACCAAATCAGCCTAATCCTGGATATGGGATAAGAGTTGCCAAGGTGGAGTTCACAAAGCAGGGAACGGCTATCGTATACTATGAGCTGCTATCGCCTGAAGCAGGTCATGACTATGCTCAAGTGATAACGGATACCAAGACAGAAACTTATATTTCAAGTGAATATAAGGTACAGATTGAACTGCTGCTAAATTAGTCGGTATATTATAGAAAGAACCTTCAATCCCACTCAGAGTGGAATTTGAAGGTTCTTTTTGGTTGGTGGTTTTGAAGAAATTATGCCCCTAGTATCGGTGTAGCCGAGCCATTTGCAGCTGCTCCAACTGGAACGTTATTTCCTGGGGCTTCGGCAGTTCCAACCTGTAGACGATACATTTGATAATATCGTCCGCCTAGTGCAAGCAGTTCATCGTGTGTACCGCGTTCGACGATTTCGCCTTTATGCAGAACAAGGATTTGGTCTGCGCTGCGAATAGTGGAGAGACGGTGCGCGATGATAAATGTCGTTCGACCTTTTTTCAATACCTCAAGCGCGGACTGAATCAAAGCTTCTGTCTCGGTATCTATATTAGCGGTCGCCTCATCCAGAATAAGAATAGCAGGGTCGAAGGCGAGCGCACGAGCGAACGAGATGAGCTGGCGTTCTCCAGCCGAAAGTGTGCTGCCTTTTTCCACAACCGGCTCATCCAGCCCCTTGGGAAGATGGGACAAAATTTTCATCGCTCCAACATCCTCCAGTGATTTCTCGATCATTTCGCGAGAGATACGTTTATCTCCAAGGCTGACATTGGATGCGATCGTACCAGTGAACAGATAAGGGTCCTGCAGAACGATACCCATATGCTGGCGAATCCACTGTTTCGGCAAGTCTTGGACCGGCTGGCCATCTATCGTAATACAACCTTTTTGCGGATCATAGAAACGGAACAGCAAATTGATAATCGAGCTTTTACCTGATCCGGTATGCCCAACCAGCGCAACAGTTTGCCCTTGCTTCGCCTCAAAGGAAATGTTTTTCAGCACATAATCACGTTTGTATGCAAAGGATACGTCGTTAAATTCCACGTTACCTTTGTATCGCGGCATAGAACCGTCTGTAACCTCTTCACCTGGCTCATCCATCAGGGAGAACACCCGTCCTGCAGATACCATGGAGGAATCCAGGGCAGCTAGCTGGTTCACCATGCCTGTAATGGGCTGGAACAATCTTCCCAGTACGTCAACAAAGGCATAAAGCACGCCGAGTGAAATAATGCCTGCACCGCTCAATTGAGCTGAACCAAAGTACCATAAAACAACAGCAAATGAGAGGCTGCGAAGTACATTCACCAGATTATGAGAGGTGAAGGCATTCAAATTCAGCATTTTGTTCTGGTGCTTCATATAATCGTCATTCAGATTTTCAAATTCTTCTGTTGTCTGTTTTTCACGACGGAAGATTCGGATGATCGACATCCCTTGGATGGATTCGTTAATCATCGCGTTAATCTCACTGAGTCTGGAACGGATCACTGTGTTGTACTTCGTAGCAAATTTGCGGTACAACACCACCCAGAACCATATAATCGGAACGATAAACAGACAGATCAGGCCGAGTCTATAGTCAAGAATGAACAGGGCAACAAAAACACCCAGCATATTAATGATACCCGAGAAAAAGTTAGCAAGAACGGCAATGAACAAGTCTTTAACGGCTTCCGTATCGTTGGTAACGCGAGATACGACCTTGCCTGCAGGCAGGTTGTCAAAGAAATGAACAGGAAGGCGTTGAATGTGAGCATACACATCCATTCGCAGCTTCTGTATAACCTTGTTGGCAGAAGATTGCAGCCAATATGTCTTTCCGAACTCCATAACGATTGAAATAGCTAAAAAGACAAAATACCAGCCAACCAGCTTCAAAATACCTGGAACCTCAGGTTTGTAAAATGCAAACAATTCTGTAGCGCTAAGCTTTTTAGCTGGATATTCCGTGATGACACCCTTCTGATTTAGGGTCAAAACTCCATCTTTAAAGCTACGATCACCAGAAACATTAGTAACCGGACTATCTACGAAAATAAAAGACTTACCTACCTGTAGTAACCGAACCTCTTTTACAATGGCTTCGCCATCAGAGAATCGATCGCTACGTTTAAATGTGCGCCCATCAAAGGATACTACCTCTTTACCGGTTGACGTAGTTTCATAGTAAGGCTTCTCGATTGCAAGCATATGATCATCGATCATAGATCTGGCAATAAATGGACCAGCCAGCTCGGCAGCCACACCGATAGCCAGCATGACCAGAGCTAGAATAAACGTTTTTTTAGCCGTTAGGGCATATTTGAATAATGATTTACCTGTGTGAGTGTGCACGATTACACCTCCTCATCTGTCAGTCCGGATTCTACCTGCTGACGTTCATATTGTTCACGATACCAACCGCCTGATTCAAGCAGGGTTTCGTGTGTGCCTTGTTCGATGATACATCCTTTTTCCAATACGATAATCCAGTCCGCATGTTCCACTGCAGAGAGTCTGTGAGTTGAAATGAGCGTCGTCTTACTGGAGCGTTGGGTACGGATATTGTTAATTATTCTTGATTCTGTCCGTGCGTCTACTGCAGACAATGCGTCATCAAGGATGAGAATGTCTGGATCAGCGATAAAAGCTCTGGCTAGTGAAACACGCTGCTTCTGGCCACCGGAGAGGGCGACGCCTTTTTCACCAACAAGCGTATCCAGTCCGTCTGACAGAGTGCCAAGGTCTTGATCAAATGCGGCAGTACGGATCGCATCCATAATGACCTCGTCCGAAGCATCCTGCAAGCCGAATTGTATATTTTGCCGAACGGTTTTGGAGAATAAAATTTGCTCCTGAGGGACGTATCCAATCCATCCATGCAATTGATTTAGCGAGATGTTCTCAATAGGAACGTCAGATATTTTTATGTCTCCACTTCCAGTAGGGTACTCATGAAGCAATTGCTTTAGAAGCGTCGATTTACCGCTTCCTGTTCTTCCGACAACGCCAAGTGTTTCTCCTCGGCGGATACTTACATCGATGTGCTCCAGATTGTTGATAGTCGAGGTAGGGTATTTGAACGTTACATCTTTAAATTCAATTGTATTTGGTCCTTCAACGACTACTGGATTTGCCACGTCCTGCACATCAGGATTAACGTCCAAAGTTTCGTTTACCCGGTCGAGTGAAGCTCCTCCGCGCTGCATAATGTTGATCAATTCTCCGATGGCAAACATCGGCCAGATCATCATCCCCAGGTACATGTTGAAGGATACGAGATCGCCCAGGGTTAATTCATTATGAAATACGAGATAGATTCCATACGTTAATCCAATAGCATAGCTTAGCCCGACGCAAAGACGAATGGTTGGCTCAAAAAATGCGTCAACCTTCGCGACGGCCAGATTTTTTTTGTACACATCATTGGTAATGTCAGTGAATCTCTGCTCATCATTTCGTTCCTGCACATAAGCGCGGATGACACGAACTCCAGCTACGGATTCAAGCACTTGATCGTTCATGTCGCCAAAAGCGTCCTGTGCGAGCGTATATCTTTCATGGATGATTCGTCCGTATATTTTCATCGCAAGTGCAATGAAGGGAAGAGGAATGATGGCAGCAAGTGTAAGCTTCCAGCTAATCAACGTGCTCATAGCGAGAAAAATGACAGCCAAATAGGCTGTGGAATCAGTAAGTGTAAGCATGCCAAAACCTACCGTTTGTGAAACAGATCGAAGGTCATTTGTTGCCCGTGCCATTAAGTCGCCGGTCCGGTTGCGTTCAAAAAACGGTGGTGTCATTCGTAATAAATGGCTCATAAACCGAGAGCGAAGCAGTCGCTCCACCAGATTGGATGCGCCGAACAATTTATGCATCCATATGTAGGTGACGAGATAAATACTGGCGAGAAATCCGATAATTAGCAAAATATATTTCGTGAGTGATGGCCAGGTGATTGACCCGCTTACAATGTCGTCGATGGCGCTGCCGAGAAGACGTGGTGGAGCGAGTTCTAAAACCCCACAGAGGATCAATAAGAACACGCCGATGACATAACGTCTTTTTTCTCTGTGAAAAAACCATCCTAACTTTTTTAGTACTGAGAACATTACGGGGTTTCCTCCTTATCTCTAAATCCAAATTGTACCTAAAAATAACCTCTACAGGTGCCAGAAATCGCAAAAAAGACATATCGTCCGTAAACGATATGTCTTAGAGTCCTTAACATATAACGCGTACGCTACTTGAGCTCAAGTAACCGCCGCGAGATGAATAAAGTGACGCCGATTCCCGTCATAAAGAGCTGAAACGGGATGGGTCAGCTGTTAGCTCCATCCAAACCTGTAGGGGTTACTTCGGTATTCGATTGTGTGTAGCCCGTATAATGATATACAGGAGTTGTAATATGAATGTTATTGAACACCAGTTCTCACCCTTTCTGATTGGTAATTAATTCAAAATTGATCTCGTATGTTGACGATTTTATCATTGTAATTATACAGGTGTCAATTTATTTTTTTGCATTCCTGATGGATTAGACTACAATATAGAGAAGACAGGGGGGAATTCAGATGATTGAGATTACAAAAGAAGCAGCCGATTGGTTCATTAGCGAGCTTGGTTTAAAGGAAGGCCAGGCGGTTCGTTTTTTTGCACGATATAGTGCTGGCGGGCATATACATCCAGGATTCTCTCTTGGTATAGAGGTTGAAGAACCTGTATCACCGGGAGCTTCCTCGGTGGCTCAAGGCATTACATTTTACATGGAAGATCGGGACCTGTGGTATTTAGACGGATATCGTCTTAACGTTAGCTATGATGATAAGGATGGCGATATTGTTTATACTTATGAAGTGGTCGCAGAGTAAAATAATACAAAATGATTTCAACACAAAAAGGCCCGGTTTCGGGCCTTATTTCAATTAGTTACTGTAAAAAAATGCTATCATCCAGTGCGAATTCAAAATCACCAATATCGAAAACTTGAATAGGAATTTCAGCTTCAATGATTCGTTGTATGAATTCAAGCTGATCCGTCAGAACAGGAGCGTTCTCCCGCTTTGAGATTAGTACCATTTCGGTCTCGATGGGATCAAGAAATTCACCATACAGCTCATTATCCAAGGAGTTGACTACAGTCAGAGTAACTGCCTTTCCCAGTAAGATAGATGGGCTCTTGGACCACGGAACATTCAAGGCGCGTTCAAGCTTTTTCCGGTTAAGAGGCTCTTCAAGATAAGATATTAATTCAGCAATTTTATTTACTACATGCTGGTTGTCAGCCGGATCGCTCATGATCGGCTCCGGGCTGCCCTGAAATTCATAAAGCTCCATGACGGTTTTATAAGGTACAATATATTCTACAGGTGCTGATGGCACCAGCAATTCACCATAAATCGCCACCATCACGGCTTCTATGACAAAACGTCGTGACATGGTTATCCTCCTAGTATGACACATTCTGGCAGTAGCGTGATAATAAGGAGTATATCATTATTGTGTTTACAAATACAGCATTGGGCCGGAAAATGAATTAGTAGATAAGAAGTGGGGGGATGATTGTGGGATATGCTGACCTTAATCGCTAATCGATTGGATGAATATGCCGAGAGCCTGCTGTACAGATGATTATAATTAAGGAAGTGCACACATATTGAGACACTGGAAAGCTTATTTTAAATTTGTAAAGCCTTATACGAAATGGATTCTTTTAACTCTGGCGATCGGGATGGTTAAATTTGGTATTCCATCACTTTTGCCGCTGGTGCAAAAATACGTAGTAGATGATATTTTGCTGAATCAGACTCTTATCGTTAGCGACAAAATATCACATTTAATAGTTCTGCTCGGCATTTGCTTCGTACTGTTCGTTATCATTAGAGGGCCGATTGAATATGCGCGGCAATATTTTGCCCAGTTAATTACTGCTAGAATTTTGTTTGATCTGCGGAACAAGCTCTACAGTCACTTGCAGCGCTTATCGCTGAAATACTATCAGAATACGAAGGTGGGAGAAGTAATCTCTCGCTTTATTAATGACGCAGAGCAGACCAAAAATATCGTGGAAGTCGGTATGATGAATGTATGGCTTGATACATTCACGCTAGTGTTTGTGCTGGGTTTTATGTTCTATTTGAACCCGCTGCTTACACTTGTTGCGATTTCGATTTTTCCGCTGTATGCTCTGGCAGTGAAAATTTTATACAAACGTTTAAAAAAGCTGACGAAGGATCGTTCCGCTGCGCTCGCGGGGATTCAGGCTTATTTGCATGAAAGAATTCAGGGGATTTCCGTGATTCGCAGCTTTGCCTTGGAGCGTCATGAAGGTCGGCGGTTTCAAGGAATTAATGGTCGCTATCTGGACAAGGCTCTAGCACATAGTAGGTGGAATGCTTGGACTTTTGCTGTGATTAACACTTTGACGGATATTGCACCATTGCTTGTTCTCGGGTATGGCGGCTATGAGGTGATCAAGGGGAATCTTACGCTGGGGACCTTTGTTGCCTTCTTTGGATACTTGGATCGATTGTATGCCCCGTTAAAACGTCTCATTAACTCATCTACTATTCTGACTCAGGCTTCTGCGTCTTGGGAACGGGTACAGGAGCTGCTTGAAGAGCCTTATGACATGACCGACGCCAGGGATGCGGCGATTATGTCGCCTGGCAAGCATGGTATTGAGTTCAAGGATGTATGGTTCAAATATTCGGAGCAAGGTGATTGGGTGCTAAAAGATATCTCTCTACAGGTTAGCTCGGGACAAACCGTTGCTTTTGTTGGTATGAGCGGCGGAGGGAAATCGTCGCTGGTAGGACTTATTCCTAGATTTTATGATATTCAGAAAGGAACGCTTATTGTCGGAGGTAAGGACGTACGGGATTGGACGATGGAGAGTCTGAGAAATCAAGTCGGTATGGTGTTGCAGGACAATTTTCTGTTCAGCGGCAGTGTGCAGGATAACATACTTTTCGGAAAACCGGATGCGAGTGTAGATGAAGTGATTGCTGCGGCACAAGCGGCCAATGCTCATGAGTTTATTTTGAGCTTGCCGCAGGGCTATGATACAGAAGTTGGGGAGAGAGGCGTCAAGCTGTCCGGTGGACAAAAGCAGCGGATCGCTATCGCACGTGTTTTTTTGAAGGACCCATCAGTCCTTATTCTTGATGAAGCGACTTCGGCGCTTGATTTAGAGTCCGAGCATCTCATTCAGCAGTCGCTGCAGCATTTGTCACAGAGCCGTACGACTCTGATCGTAGCTCATCGTCTGTCAACGATTACCCATGCGGATCTCATTATTGTAATGAAAAACGGCATGATCGCAGAGCGTGGAACCCACGAAGAGCTGATGCAAATAGAAGATGGAGTATATTCTCAGCTTTATAATATTCAGAATTTGAATGTGTAGAGAAGATTGGGAGAAAGAAACCGGGATTATAAGAGGATGAAAGGACGAAGATCCCAATACACAAGTAACGGGATGCTGAATAGAGCATATTATTTTTTTGCGAAAAAGTGAAAGTTTGACATTGGCAATAAGTGAGCATTATACTGACAGATAAATAAGGACGAAGAACGTCCCGTGCCCTTTAATGAATCGAGGGTACGGGACTTTTTTATGCGAAGGAGGAGAAAAGGATGGGTTTCAAAGAGGAGCACAGTAAGTGGTTGGCAGAACATTTAAGCCGAAGGAATGGGGAACGGAAAGGGAGACTGGAGCGCGGACACGCCCATGGTGAGAAAATGTTTATGGAAAAGATCTGGTGGCCGATGTTTGGTAACTTTGATGGTTTACATCCAGAGTATGAAGTAACTCGTTGTTCCACCTAGCATTGTGCTACATCTTTCCAATCAACAGGGATAAGATCCCGGCGGCGATCAGCGGACCGACTGGTACACCGCGGAAGAAGGCGACGCCAAGCACGGTACCGATGAGGAGTCCGGCTACTACGGTTGGCTGGCTGCTCATCAGGCTTGCTCCGCGCCCGCCAAGCCAAGCGACGAGAATGCCTACGCCGATGGCAAGCAGTGATTTCCAGTGGAGGAACGACGACCATAAGGTCTGGATTGAAATTTTCCCGCTTGCTACGGGGGTCATTACACCGATTGTTAGTACGATAATGCCGATTGTTAGACCGTATTTCTCAAGCCACGGGAACATGTAATGCATATGCAGTACTCGGAGCAAAAGAAGTACGATCATAGCAAGGGTGATAGGCATGTTATTGCTGAATATACCTAGTGCGGCAAGCAGTAATAGTAGAAATGACGTAATGTCAATCTGGTTCATGTGAGTTCTCCTTACTTTGCCTAAGAGCTAAATGTAATTGTAATTGCAATTTTTTGAGACAGCTTAAGCTTATTGTCGTAAAGCTAGGATATGTTCCGCAATCATTTTTCCATGACCACGTCCGGTTTCTATAAATACTTCATTGGCGTTACGGCCTGATGCAATGACGCCAGCCACATATAGACCGGGAACATTTGACTCCATCGTATCAGGGTTGAATACAGGCTTCTCCATTTCATCTGTCATCTCAACACCAGCTTCGAACAGCAGCTTGCGATCTGGCCGAAATCCGGTTAGGGCGAGCACAAAATCGTTAGCAATAACGGTAACGTTACGATTCTCCAAGTATTCAACGGTGACTTCTGTTGGTTTGATATCAATAACACGCGAGGACAACATAAGCTTGATTCGCCCTCTATTCACCATACTATCGAAAATCGGTCTTACCCAAGGCTTGATATTATCAGACAAATCCTTGCCACGATATACAACCGTTACATCAGCCCCGACTCGAATTAGCTCCAAAGCTGCGTCTACTGCCGAATTGCTACCGCCGATTACAGTGACCTTCATTCCGGCATAAGGATGCGCTTCCTGAAAATAATGCGTTACCTTCTCACTATCTTCTCCAGGAATGCCTAACATATTTGGATGATCAAAATATCCGGTTGAAATCACGACATGATGAGTAGCATATTCCCATTGTTCCCCAGATCGGGTCTTTGAGTATACGATAAATGTTCCATCCGGCTGACGCTCGATTTTAGTCGCTTCCTCATATGCAGCGATTTGAACCCCATAATGATCACTTACCCGGCGATAGTAGGCAAGAGCCTCATGGCGAAACGGCTTCTCATTAGGTGATACAAAAGGGATATTTCCGATTTCCAGCATTTCAGGTGTACTAAAAAATTGCATATGGGTTGGATATGAATAAATGGAATGCACGATACAGTTTTTTTCAATTACGAGTGTATGTAAACCTCGACGCTGGCATTCAATAGCCGCTGATAGCCCACATGGGCCAGCTCCAATAATAATAACGTCTTGCATGTGAGTCCTCCTATAATGTCAAATTACATCTTCATTATGTTATTCAAACATTATCATCCTACAGCAAATGCACAAGAATATCCAGACGTGCACCTTGCCTTGTGCTCTGCTTCATGTCAGAGTTTGACAGACTACTATACAATAGAGGAAAGAGATAAGAGAAAAAATAGGAGAGAGATTAGGATGGAATGTAAAGCGATTTTGTTTGATTTGGATAATACGCTTATGGATCGGGATTGGACATTTCGGGAATTTGCCAAGCAACTGGTCAAGGAGTGTCTGAATGTACATGAACTAGAGGAACAGGAACGCATTGTTTCCTATATGGTTGAGCGGGATGCGGACGGTTATCGTCCTAAAGAAGGTTTTTTTCAGGAAATGATCGATCATCTTCCATGGTCCAGAAAGCTGGATATGGGCGAGCTTAAAGGGTTTTATGATAAAAACTATATGTCTCATGCAAAAGTGATGAACTACTCTCTTGAGACGCTTGAAGCATGCAAGAGCCATGGATATAAGCTCGGCATTATTACGAATGGATACAGTCATCTGCAGCATCGGAAAATAGATTTGCTTGAGCTTCGTCATTTTTTTGACGAAATTACCGTATCGGGCGACCTAGGCATAAAAAAGCCGGATGAACGCATTTATCGGACTGCACTTGAACGCCTAGGCGTATCGGCAGAGGAAGCGATTATCGTTGGAGACCATCCTGTAAACGACATTTGGGGAGCAGCGCAGGTCGGAATCCGCGGGGTATGGCTGCATCGTAATCATAAATGGAGCGATGATCTGCAAGGCGGAAAACCATGGAACGAAATAAACGAGCTGAATGAGCTGCTCCCACTGCTAAAAGGCCAGGTTCGGCAGGACATTTAGTTCAGTATGAAATTTGAAATGGTTGCAGCTCAGCTTGGCAACATGTTTGGTACTATGAGACAAGTATGCTTATTTGGTAGGAGAACGAGTTTAAAGAAGAAAGAGGCTCTCTAGCAGTCAGTTGACTGGTCGCTAGAAGAGCCTCTTTCTCATATTTTGTAAGGGGAGTTATTCTACAATTTAATTAATACAGGGAAAGCGCCAGAGAATCGAACTCGCTCTTACTGTGCAGGATCGCTTCAGAACCGTCAATTTCGATGCTAATCAGTGTACTAAGGCACTTTTTCAATGCTTGTTTGCCAGTGTGTAATTTATTTTCCAATGCACTGGTTAGCAGCTTCAAAGTACGCTGAACAGGTTGCTTGCTCTCAAGATCGAAATAGACAGGAACTTGATTGTTTTGAAAGTTAATTAGAATTCTCATCATAATCACCTCTATACAGTGGTCTCATGCTACTTATTGTAAAGTAGAATCCTTAAAAAAAGATTAAGATAACATTATAATTATATAAATGTTTTGTTACAGCTAAGAGAGAGGGGATCTCTCTTTTTATTATTTGTGAGTAATACGAATGGGAGCTAAAAAAAGTTTCACTTACTAGAAAAAAATATGCTTCAATTCCTAATTGATTGGGTATATTGTTACAAGTTACCATATTTTGTATCGATACAGAATAGGAAAACAGTGGTATGATGAAAACCGTCCGCAATATGGAGGAGCTAGCTGATTCAAAGATGAATAAATAGGTTTACAACAAGTAGTACTAGTTGAAACCAGAGCCAATGCCATTTATTGGAGGAGGTAAGCGGATGATCATGGCAAATACTGTGGAAAATGAATCGATGATGCTTGATTCAAAAGAATTGTATTTTCTGGCAAGCCTGCTGGAAACCGACCGCTTGCTGGGTGTGGATGACCCTTTCCGCGACTTTTTGATCGATACGGATTTGGGAGAATGGGAAGATGTTCGAAAGTCACTGATTTCAAAGGGATACCTCATTATCAATGACAACGAGGAAGGATGGGGGATGCCCCTGCATTTGTCCTCCAGTTTGAAAACAGCATGTAATGCAGAAAAGGCGTGCTGGCTGAAGTTTAGAACGGCAACTGAAACAATCGAACAATTTATGCATATTACAGATGAACGAATCGTAAATATGGAGCGATCCAATCGGGAGCCTTCGCTACATAGGATTGATGAAATTAGCGAGGTATGCAACGCGAGTGGAATGGTCGCAGGGAAAATTCAATGGAATAAGCAGACACCGGATAAGTTGCCTGCGCTGATGCTGTCTAAACGGCAGTTTGAGGAGGTTGCCAGCCACTCTGATGAGCTGGATGTGGAACAAATCCTGTCGGAATTGTCTAATGTACCGGATGATCAAGAAGCTATAATGGCGCTGGCGAAATGTCTTAAAACATGCTTATCACAGGGAGATCTTAGATTCTACGCCTGGAATGGAAGCAAATGGGACACTCAGAGTGCAAGATTTCTTATTAATCACCATATGAATTGGTTGATTCGAACGAGTACTAAGGAAGATGAAGACTGGTTAATTGCAACTCCTACACCAATGGAGCGATTTCTCGAAATACTACAGACTTGGTTCCATGTGACACCGGGATCAAGGCATCCCGATAGTGCCGGAGTGGTGAGCTAATTTATAATGATAATAGTGATGATTCCTGAAATGGGAGTCATCTTTTTTTATGCTCAAATACTTGCATAGTTTGATCAAAGTGTATATATTGTATATATACATTAAAAACAAAGTTTACACATGTAAAGGTGAGGGAAATTATGAATATTTTATTATCTCCGTCTTCCGGTGAACCCATATACCTACAAATTGTAAGGCAAGTTCGCGGAAGTATTTTGCAGGGAGAATTAACTCCGGGAACGCCATTACCCTCGATTCGGCAGCTCGCCAAAGATTTGCAAATTAGCGTCATTACAACAAAAAGAGCTTATAACGAGCTGGAGCAGGAGGGGCTAATCGATTCTGTGGTAGGTAAAGGTTCCTTTGTATCTGGAGGGAATCAAGAGTTTATTCGGGAGCAGAGGCTTCGTCTACTGGAGGACAAAATCAGGGAATTGCTGGAGGAATGCCGTAATATACCTATCGATGTTGAAGAGCTGGTTGAATGGATCAGGTTGGTGGAAAAAGAGGGAGGTCATAACAGATGAACGCTGTGGAAATTCGCAATGTGAGCAAAAGCTATAAGAACTACAAGTTATCCAATGTTTCTTTTCAAGTGCCGAATGGCTATATTACGGGCTTAATTGGTCCTAATGGGGCAGGAAAAAGCACGATTATTAAATCGATTATGGGGATGGTCATTCCTGATCAGGGAGATATTTCTGTTTTAGGCCAGCCTATTGATTCTGAGAGGGCGGATTATAAAGAGCAAATCGGGTATATTTCAGACGAAAATATCTACTATGACTATTTAACTTTGGCAGAGATGAAAAAAATCGTAGCACCATTCTACTCCAATTGGGATGAGGATCTTTATTTAAAGTACATGGATATATTCGAGCTTCCGGCTCGCAAAAAAATAAAAGAATGCTCTAAAGGGATGAAAACCAAGTTCTCCATCGCACTAGCGTTATCCCACCATCCTAAGTTGTTAATTATGGATGAACCGACTGCTGGACTTGACCCGGTGTTTCGTAGAGAATTGCTGGAGCTGCTTGCGGATTATATTTTAGATGAGCGAAATACGATTCTGTTCTCAACTCATTTGACGACGGATCTGGATCGAGTAGCTGACTACGTTACCTTTGTAAATAGAGGGCAACTCGTTTTTTCAGAAGCTAAAGATGAGGTTTTGGATCGGTATTTGATTGTAAAAGGTGGTCGTGAGCTGTTAGACGGGGATATTCGCAAGGAGTTTGTAGGTCTGCGTGAGACAGGAGTTGGTTTTGAGGGTCTTAGTAGGGATCGCGACCGGGTTGTATCACTGTTTGGAAATGATGTTATGTATCAGACGCCTACGCTGGAGGAAATCATGTATTACACCGCAAAAGGAGGAATAAAGCATGTCTAGCATATCCTTATTGATGCGAAAGGACCTATTGCTATTAAAACGTTATCTGTGGCTAATCGTAATCTATACGATCATTTTCTCGGGTTTCGTGCAAAAGGACAATTTGCTCTTATACAATTTTTTGCCCATGCTTTTGTTGATACTGGTCGTCAATAACGATATGCAGCCTTCGTCACAACAATTTTTGGGGACTCTTCCAGTTCGACGAAAAATATTGGTGTTGTCTAAATATGCATCTGCAGGCTCGCTTCTCATCATAGCTGGTATACTGGGTGGATTAGTGAACAGCTTGGCTCGATATTATTTAGATGGGAATATGTACTTTCATACGTTGCTGGTGGTAGGCAGCATTATATCCGGTTTGCTGTTTATGGCACTGTACATTCCGCTCTTTTACTGGATAGGGCCTAAGGGAGGGCAGTTTTTAAACATTGTATTGATCCTTTTTGTAATGATGGGAAATGGGATAGTAACAGGGATTTTATCAACAGAACAAACCATTATCATCATGGATTGGTTCAATAATCACCCTGTAGAAAGTGGAGTAATTTGTGGCGGTGCCATTATTGTCGCGATACTAACATCTTATGTGATCTCAACAGCTATTTTTAAGAAAAGAGATATCTAAGCAGTTTTTGCTGAAAATAGTCCAATCGAGAATTTACTAAATTATCCTCGACTAAGGGCTATTTTTTTATTTTATTACTGACATCGACATTTCGAGAACGTAATAAATGTAATGTGGATAAGTGAAAAAGCTGATTTTCAGAAAGGGAGTGTATGAAAATTCTTTTGTTGTAAAAATGACATCAATGTCATAAAATAATTATGACATTTATGTCATTTTTCTTAATTGACCTAATAAGTATAAAACTGGGGGTCGTTGTTATGACACAAAAAGCCAAATGGAAGAGGAAGCTTATCCTGCAAGGAGCTGCTAGTGTTTTTATACGTAAAGGCTATAATGCTACTACAATGCAAGATATTGTGGAAGAGTGTGGGATTAGCCGCGGCGGGTTATACCTTTATTTTGATTCGACAGAAACTATATTTTATACACTACTCATGGAGAACTCGCAGAGTATGGAACTGGATTTTATGCATATGATGGCTGAGAGTCAGAGTTTCAGGGAAATAATGGAGTGTTTCTTTGATGAACAGCAGGCAGAATTATTTCATGCAGAACAAAGTATGATGACTGCGACATATGAATTTTTCTTAGCGCATAAGAGCGAGCAGGATAAGCGGTTCCTGCAGGAGCAATATGATCGGTCTGTTACCAGTTTATTAAGAGTATTAGAGTATGGTGTTGCACGCAATGAGGTTCGTTTCCATGATCCGGAGCAAATCGTGAGACATATCATATTATCAATCGAAGGAATTCGGATTTATACAGTATCCGTTGGGGTATCACACAACATGATCGAAGGACAAATAGAGATGTTAAAGTCTCTTGTTATGGGCTTCGAGCATAGATTTGGAATGCGGGGAGACAGCGAATGCTAACCATACTTTCAGTCGATAAGGTGACCAAGCAATTCAGAAAGCATGAGGTTGTATTAAAGAATGTTACTCTCGATATCAAAGAGGGAACATTTACAGCTATGATTGGGGCAAGCGGCTCAGGAAAATCTACCTTGCTGAACATTATGTCAGGTCTTCTTAAGCCTACGAGTGGCAGCGTCTTATATAAGGGCAAAAATTTAACGATGTTTGATGATAATGAAATAGCGAACTTTCTCAGAAATGATGTTGGACTTATTTTTCAAAATTATTATCTGCTTTCCCATCTTACTGTAGAAGAAAATATTAATATTGGAATTTCTAATACTGGAAGACATTATGAACTGAATGAAATCAGTAAGGTATTAGGTATTGAGAATCTGCTCAGACATTTTCCCAGTGAGCTATCAGGGGGGCAACAGCAGCGAGTAGCTATTGCTAGAGCCATAATGAAGAAACCGAGTATTCTGTATTGTGATGAAGCAACGGGAGCGTTGGATGAAGCTAATAGTAAGAAGGTCATCTCTCTATTACACCGGATTCGCCAACAATACGGAATAACCATTATTTTTATTACTCATAATCATGAAATAGCAAAAACTGCGGACCGAGTTATTACGATTAAAGATGGAATGGTCTATCGTGACACGACTTGTACGAATCCAATATCTGTTAAGCAGATGAGTTGGGCGTAATCGTAATCCAGCTGCACTATTTAGGAGAAATGATATGAACCCTATCAGGAAGCAAATATATAAAAATTTATTGGCCAATAAGGGATATATTGCGGTCTTATTCTTAGTGGTGATCTTAACGACATTTATGTATTATTTTGTGGAGTTCTCGATTGATAGAAATGCTAAGAATCTACTGACTTATGTAAATGAACAGCAAAAGGAGCAATTTAGGTTTCAAGTTCGAACTGATATGGATGAAGTGCAGATTATTGAAGGGCTGAGACATGATTATGAGGTGGAGGCCCGAAGTATCAAGAAAATATCTCTGGATAACCGAAGTTATTTTTTTATAAATAGGCCAAATGAAATTGATCTTCCATACATTGTGGCCGGTCGATTGCCATTGATGGAGTCGGAGATTGCCCTCTTGCCGCAATTTATGCAGAGCAACGGTCTTGAGATCGGACAGTCCTTGGTGTTGGGGGATCGTTCGTACATCATTACGGGTTCTTTTTATTTACCGGATTACGAGGTCTTTATCCCATTTGGGGATATTCAGCAGGATGATCATCATGCAACATTTGCTATTGTAACTCCAAAGATCTATGAGCAATATATAGGAAAAGAAGAGCGATATTATGCGGGCAGGGTTAAGGACGGTAATCATTTCGAGGCAAAGATAGCTGATCTAAAAAATAATCCATCCTTCTCATATATAGCGACATCCAACGAAATAAATAGTCATTCGCAAATACTGCTTGGGCTGGACTCGAATAAAATACTTGCGCATACGTTTCTTGTCATATTAGGGTTGATCAGTTTGTTCTTGTATTACATGTTCTATAAACGATTTATGTTGCTTTATAAACAAGAGTTCGGCTGCTTTAAAGCGTTAGGATATACCAAACTGCAAATCAGCGCTATATTAATAAGGTTCTCTTTCGTGATATCTGCTGTAGGAGCGTTAGGGGGGCTTGTATTAGGTTATATTGGTTCATCTGTTTTGCTCCAAATGTATAATAGTAGCTATTCTTTTCCACATTTTGCACGAGGTATTAATATCAGTTCTTTTTGCTATGGCGTGGTAATTGTGATTGCAGCAAACGTTCTGATAACTTATGGCGCTGCGATTCAGTTTATGAAGCAGGATTCCTATACACTATTGAATAACATAGATAAAGCTCAAAACATGAGTGGGGCGAAAATCTTTGCTAATAAGGTGGCTAACCTGTTACCCCAGCGATGGAGACTTCCGGTTCGTGTAGTTCTACGTAAGTGGAACACATTATTTCTTAGCGCACTCACCATTTTAATTGTTAGCACTCTGTTTATTACGAGTTATTCATTATATATGTCTAGTAGTACGATCATTGAGTCACAAACCACTGGTAGAACTTATGAATATGATACTACATATGATAGCTACCAACAGGATGTGGAGAATTTACGGACTACAAGGATGTATTACTTGCATAAGGATGTACATATCTTGCAAGATGACCGTGAAATTCCTTTAGCAATGGTAGGGTTAGATTCACGGGGTTCGTTATTGGAATTGTATAATTTGAAGCATGAAGTGATCGATCTGAAGGATGTAAATGGAGTTGTAATTAGTCAAGGTATCAGCGAAATGTATGGAATAGGCAAGGGAGATAATCTAGAATTTATCATAGATCGGGAGCAATATAGTACCCATATCGCAGAGATCACTTTGAACGGTGACATGAATACGATGTATTTGGACAAAGCCACATTAGCCAAGAGCCTCGGAATTCCAAGTAATATGCATTCAGGTGAACTGAGCAATGAATTAAAGAGTGTCCTGAACAGCAGTGTCGTTACAACAACAGAAAAACGGGCTGTCTTAGAAAGTAATGCTGTTTCCAATCGTTCTAGTGCAGTTATTAATCAACTGGTTGGCGCACTAATTGGCTGCCTTCTGTTATATATCGTCGTATTACTTAATTTTCAGGATCGTACTCAGGATATGTCAATATTACGTCTGTTAGGTTATAAACCAAGTGAAATTAATTCTCTGTTAGTCGATGTATACAGGCCGATATTTCTCATCTTGTACTTGTTAATACTTCCATTCGCCATTAATATTTCTTATCAAATTCACCGATTGATATCGCTTCAAACCAATGATTATATTCCATTCTCCACAAATGGTTGGTTATTGTTGCTAGCCTTTGTTGCTATTATGTTACTGTACAGCTTGGTGGTATTCTTTTTTAAACGGAAGACTTACCGATTGATAAAAAAAGGCTATAACACTATATTGTTATAATTTATCTCAAAAAAATTTGATAATTACGGTAGATGATTATAAGTAGCTCCTTTTTGGGTAATCTTGAAGAAAGGTATAGAGATCTTCATATTTTATCCAATGAAAAAGGAGTGACTGTAATCATGATGGTAAACCAAATTAGCCATGGTCGTTTTTTTGGAAAGACAGCAATTGTTACCGGAGCCGGATCGGGAATTGGAAGAGCAGCGGCGATAAGGCTGGCAAGAGAAGGAGCAAAGGTCGCTCTTTTTGATTTGATTAATGAGAGCACTCAAAAAACGGAGAATTTTATAAATAATGTGTCAAATGGGGTATCCAAAGCTTTTGATGTGGATGTATCAGATCCGGTCAGAATGGAAAAGGCAGTGTCAGAGACGGCGGATTTGTTCGGCGGGATTGATATCGTATTTGCAAACGCGGGGATCAACGGGACATTAGCACCCATAGATGAAATGAGCTTGGAGGAATGGGAAAAAACGCTGCGTATCAACTTGAACGGTACATTTTTGACCGTTAAGCTTACAGTGCCCTACATGAAAGAGCGTGGTGGAGGAAGCATTATCATCACGAGTTCAATCAACGGAAATGATCGATACTCTGGATTCGGGATGTCTGCTTATAGTACAACAAAGGCTGGACAAGTTGCATTTGCAAAAATGACTGCGCTTGAGCTGGCTAAATATAAAATCAGAGTAAATACGATCTGTCCAGGTTCGATTTCCACGAATATTGAATCTAGTACAGAAATTAGCGATGAGCTTGAGGAAATTATTATTCCGGTGGAGTATCCGGAAGGATCACAGCCTCTGGCGGATGGACCAGGACAACCAAGACATGTTGCTGATCTGGTCGCATTTCTTGCCAGTCATGAAGCAGCTCATATTACCGGAGCACGAATCGTTATCGATGGAGCTGAATCATTATTATAAGAGAAAAATCTGCTTGAGGTTCTCAATACCATCCACAAATTTGACGCCATCGTTACCGAGTGAAAAGCGGAGCGATGGCGTTTTATTTAACGACGAGATCGCTGTATACTTTGATTCAATATCTAATAGGTTTTAGTGTGATAAAATATTATAAGTAAATAATTAATGCTATTTGCTGTTCTGATAATAATAACATGGGAGATTATGATGACCAGACCTTTGATGCCCATAGATGAAGTGATTCCTGAATTAAAAGAAGCGCTGAGCACATTCGGTGCAGCTGTGCTGACCGCGGAACCCGGGGCGGGAAAGACAACTCGTGTTCCGCTAGAATTGCTCAATGAACCGTGGATGAAAGGGCAGGGTATGATTCTACTCGAGCCTCGTCGTCTTGCAGCCCGTTCTGCGGCTGCTTATATGGCGAAGCAACTGGGTGAACCTATTGGGGAGACTGTGGGCTACCGAATTAGAACGGAGAGCCGCGTATCACCGAGAACGCGAATTACGGTTGTGACGGAAGGTATTTTAACACGTATGCTGCAGAACGATCCTGCTCTGGTTGGAACAGGATTGTTGCTGTTTGATGAATTCCATGAACGAAGCCTTCATGCTGATTTAGGGCTCGCGTTGTCCTTGCAAAGTCGGGAGCTGCTACGAGAAGACCTGCGGATTGTAGTGATGTCGGCAACGCTGGAATCAGCTCCGATCTCAGCAATGTTAGGAAATGCTCCTGTTATACAAAGCAGGGGGAGAAATTTCCCCGTTGATACCGTTTTTGTCGACGTTTCACAACAGGAAAAGCTGGAATCAGCGGTTGTGAGAACTGTACATAGAGCGCTTGGTGAGCATGAAGGAAGCCTGCTTGTGTTTTTGCCTGGCGTACGTGAAATTCGCCATGTTGAACGAGAGCTGGCTGGACGATTGCCAAGTAATGTACTGTTGACTCCGTTGTACGGAGCTTTGTCACAAAAGGAGCAGCAGCAGGCGATTGAAGCAGCACCGCCGGGAGAACGCAAGGTGGTGCTCGCCACCTCGATTGCGGAGTCGTCCCTGACGGTATCAGACGTGACCGTTGTCATCGATAGCGGTCTTCGGCGGACCGCGCTTTTTTCTCCGCGCACCGGGATGAGCCGACTCGTGACGATGCGGGCTGCTCGCGATTCCGCCGATCAGCGGCGCGGCCGCGCCGGGCGTACTGCAGCAGGCGTATGTTATCGTCTATGGAGCGAAGCCGAGGATCGGCTGCTGTCTGAGCGAACGCCTGCAGAGAAGCTGGAGGCGGACTTGACGCCTCTCGCTCTGGAATTGGCGGCGTGGGGCGTCTCGCAGCCTGAGGAGCTATTATGGCTTGATCTGCCGCCACAAGCACCATACCGTCAAGCTGTGCAATTACTGCAACAGCTGGGGGCGCTGGAATCATCCTTTGTGATCAGCACCCACGGAAAGCAGATGGCAGGTCTTGGCCTGCATCCAAGGCTGGCTCATATGCTGATTCGTGGACGCGAACTGGGACTTGGAACAGCCGCATGCCGATTGGCTGCTCTGCTGGAAGAGCGCGATCTCTTTAAAGGAGGAGCAGCGGGCAGCAATTGTGATTTGCGAAGTCGGCTTGCGATCTTGATGAGCTTGCAGGGTGAGGAAGGAATTCGGGATGGATTCCATTTACCGAATGATATTGATCGAGCTGATGTACAGCGAATGATTAGAGCAAGCCAGCAGTGGGAAAGAGCTTTAAGCTACGTAAATCAAGATGATCAGCATCATGTACAGGGCCAAAGTGACTGGGAGAGCTGCTGCGGGTTACTGGTTTCTTTTGCCTATCCTGATCGAATTGCCCGTCGCAGAGCGGATGGACGTTATTTGCTCAGAAGCGGAAGAGGGGCTGTGTTTGGAATGCAGCAGCATTTAAGCGTTGAGGAGTTTTTGGCGATAGCCGAAGTTGATGATGAGGGAGTGGAAGGACGGATCATGCTGGCTGCTCCACTGGCTGAGAAACAATTAACTACCCATTACCTGCAAGAGATGAAAGAAGAGAAAAGCGCGGTATGGGATGAGGATACGGGAACAGTAAGAGCCAGAGTCAGAGTGAGCCTGGGCGCTATTGTGATGAAGGATCAGCCTGATCCTGCGCCTTCTGATGAGATGATCGTTCAAGCACTTTTGAATAGTGTAAAAGAGTACGGCATGGATGTCTTGCCCTGGAATACGAAATCTCGCCAGCTTCAAGCAAGAATCAGCTTTATGCACACTCTTGATAACAAGTGGCCTAATGTATTAGATGAAGCCTTGGCCGAATCGGTTGAGGAATGGCTAGCTCCATATGTCACAGGTTTTCGTAAGCGGTCTGAATTTAAAAGCTTGTCCTTAACTATGATTCTGGAAAATATGCTGGGTTGGGGCCTTATGCAGGAGCTTAATGAAGAAGCGCCCACCCATCTGCACGTTCCAAGCGGCTCCAAAATACCAGTTCAATATGATGGACCTCAAGCCCCTTATGCAGCAGTTCGTCTACAGGAGGTGTTCGGGATGCTGGAGACACCGAGAATTGGTTATGGCCGTATCTCGATTATTTTACATTTACTCTCGCCAGCAAACAGGCCAGTTCAGGTTACTTCAGATCTAAACAGCTTCTGGAAGAACACATATTTTGATGTCAAGAAGGATTTAAAAGGTAGATACCCTAAGCACTACTGGCCAGATGATCCAATGGAAGCTGTTGCAACCCGAAAGGTTCGGCCGGATGCCAAAAAATCGTGATGGCTAATGGATCAGATGACCCGATTTTGCTTTTTCTACGGATTTAGCCGTGATTCTGTTTACAAATCCCTTTAGTCCAACGCCAAGAATCAATGTAATTGCTACGTAGATCAGAAGAATGGTGAAATCACGGATTACGATGTCCCGGACACTGCCGCCAACGGCTTCACGCATTAAACTTATTGCATATGTGAACGGAAGATACGGGTAAATAGCTTGGAAAAAGGGTGGGGTCACCTGAATCGGAAACGTTCCTCCCGAACCGGCTAACTGAAGGACAAGGAGTACGACAGCCATCGCTTTTCCAACATTGCCGAATACAGAGACGAATGTATAGATCATGAGCATGAACACTGCGCTGTTAAAGAGACCGAATAAGACGAACTGGATCGGATCAGCCGCGTAAGCCCTAAGAAATAGCAAATCGCCTACAGTTACGACCAGTGACTGAAGCAGAGCTATGGTTAAAAATGTAAGATACCTTCCAAAATATACATGGTAGCTTTTCATGCCTTCCTGCAGCCCATAAACCTGTACCGTCAGGAGAGACACAAGCAGAATTCCTCCTACCCAGAGAGATAGCGTGGTGAAGAAGGGGGACATGGCTGACCCGTAATTCGGAATAGGGTACAGTACATTTTCTACGAGCTTGACAGGTTCGGCAAAAAATTCACTCTCCTTGGCAAAGTCAATCGTCAGCAGATTAATCAAATCTTGTAGTGATGCTTCTTTTTCAAATTCGGCAATTCGGTTTGTTACATTTGTCAGCTTGCTCTCGGCTTCAGGTAAATGGCTCCGAACGATTTCGGCTTCATTTACAGCGACCTTTAGCCCTTTAGCAGCATCAACCAGAACCTTGTCTATGGCTGGAAGGTCTGAAATCGCTGATTGAAGAATTGCTCCTGCGTGATCTGCTTCCTTCTTGACAATAGTTAAAGCGGTTTGGATGGCAGGCAATATTTTTGCATCAAAGTTACCGTTGATCTGTTCTAAAGTTTTGGTAACTTGCGCTGACAATTTCGTGAAATCAGATAACGTGGCTTCTGCAGAGGTTTCAGCAGTTTCAATAACCTGTATCGTATTAGACAAAAGAGTCGACATTGTCTTGAAATGCTCACTGACCTGCTTAAGATCTTGTGAGACGTTCGTTAAAGCAGGACTATTGGCGTCACTACCAAGCCTTTGAAAAAGGGATGCAGCAGCAGCTGATGTATTTGAAGCGTTGGCTAATGTTGCTACAGTATTAACCGGCAAATTGGATGCGAGTGGCTTATTCTCATCTTGTTTTGATAAATCAATGGCCGTTAGCAGCAAATTTCCAATTTGATTTGCGGCTTCGGAGGTCACTTGAAGATGCAGCAGCATTTCCTTGATTGCAGGTGCGGTGGAGTCTATCACACCACCGCTTTGGTCTAGAAATTTAGATGTTTGCTGTGCGAATTGCTGGCCTTTTTTTGCTAGTTCGGCAGCATGAGGGAGCTCCTCTTTAACTTTATCTACAATTTTGCGGCTTGCATGAAGATCAGATACTGCTGTATCCGCGGCCTGATTGATTTCTGGAAACAGTTCCTCCAGCCGCAGGATCAAGCTTTTCATCTTAAGCAGCAGCGGCAGCTCTTCCTTTAATTCAACACCCAGTTTGTTAAAAATTCGGAAAATGGTGCCGTTTGCTGTTTTAATAAAATTCTGATTCACTTCGTTAATGATAGAGCTGGCTCCGGTAGACGTAATTTTAGGAGCGATTGCGTTAATTTTTTCGTTTACATAGTATAGGATTTCTGCTTTCTCAGGCTGATGTGTGAGGACGGTTGCGATCCGTTCAGAAAAATTGGAGGGGATGAGGATTACCGCATAGTAATCCCCATGCTTTACTCCTTTTAGAGCTTCGCTCTCGGAAGTAAATACCCAGCCGATTTTATGATTCTCTTTCAGAGAGGTTATGATTTCATCCCCGATTTTAATTTCTTGGCCCTTAACAGCGGCGCCTGTATCCTGATTTGCCACAGCTACCTTGATTCCGGACGTCTGACCGTATGGGTCCCAAGAGGCTTCAATATTGAACCAGGCGTAGAGTGAAGGAAGGATGATTAGCCCTGTAATAAGTATGGCAGCAGCCGAGTTCGTAACAATTCCTCTAATATCCTTTGCATAGATCGACAGTATATTTTTCACGGGATGGGTTCTCCATTTCGTAATAATCATGCTCATAAGCTTTGTCCATGTAGTATCCCGAACGAATTGAAAATATAATCACTGAACATTTGGCCCGCAATTTGAAGCTATTAAGGATGAAATAAAGAAGCTGTTGTAGAAACGTTGATAATGTCTTACAATTAAAACATACTAAATAAATAAGAAATATATTGTATAATTTATGATCATGCAGTAACATGAATATATATTCATAACTGAATAATGTGGGAATAGGTGTTCTAGCTGAGTATGGTTAGAACTTAATAGGGAAGTCCGGTGCAACGCCGGCGCGGTCCCGCCACTGTAACAGAGGAGTCTGATGCAATAGTGTCACTGGTGTATGTTAATACACTGGGAAGGCTGCATGACGACAATGATTCTGAAGCCAGGAGACCTGCCTGTTCTGACAGCACTGATGTACCTACGGGAGATAGGGAGGTGTTAAAGATGCAAGCCGTCGTGAACGATTCCGAAGGTCCTCTTTAGCCTTGCCCGCTAAGAGGACCTTTTTTATTTTGCTTCATAACAAGTCAGATGCAACCAGAAGAAATAAATCATTTACATGGAGGGAAACAAATTGAGCACAAAAATCAGTGGTAATTTGGGATATCCGCGAATCGGCGGAAATCGTGAATGGAAGAAAGCAATCGAAACATTTTGGAAGGGTCAGATTACTGAAGATGAGCTTCATGAGAAATTAACTGAAATCAGATTGAACAACTGGAAACTGCAGCGTGACAAAGGAATTGAATTAATCCCGGTAGGAGATTTTACTTATTATGATCATGTATTGGATACTGCGGTGATGTTTGGTATCGTACCTGAGCGTTTTGAGTATACCGGCGGCCCTGTTCCTTTACAAACCTACTATGCGATTGCGCGTGGTAATAAAGAAGCGGCAGCTAGTGAAATGACAAAATGGTTCAATACAAATTATCATTACATCGTTCCGGAACTAGGCTCAAGAGAACCGCAGCTTACCCGAAACAATCCCCTTGCTGCTTATGTTGAAGCAAAAGAGAAGCTCGGAATTGATGGTCGTCCAGTGATCTTGGGGCTATATACTTTTCTTAAGCTGTCCAAAGGATTTGGAGCTTCGGAATGGGATAGCTGGATTAGCAAGCTGCTGCCTTTATATGTACAAGTTCTACGTGAGCTCAAGGAAGCGGGAGCTAAATGGGTACAAATCGATGAGCCTGCTCTTGTAGCCACTGTATCCACTGAGGACCAAGAACGATTGAATCTGATCTATTCTACAATTGCGAAGGAAGTCCCTGGATTGTCAGTTATGTTACAAACTTATTTTGAATCGGTTGATCTGTATAAAGAGCTTGTAGCTTTGCCTGTACAAGGCTTTGGTTTGGATTTTGTACATGGAAAAGAGGCCAATTTACAATCGCTTCGCGAGTATGGTTTTCCGGCTGGCAAGACGCTTGGAGCAGGTGTGATTGATGGACGCAACATTTGGCGAGCGGATCTTTATCAAGGTAGTCAATTGCTGGATGAGCTCAGTAAGCTTACTGGTGATGCAGATCTTGTTATTCAGTCTTCATGCAGTCTGCTGCATGTTCCTGTCTCCGCACAAGCAGAAGACAAGCTTGAGACCGTACTGAGCAATGCACTTGCTTTCGCTGAAGAGAAGCTGGATGAAATTGTTGCGTTAAGCCGTGTGGCTGCAGGTCAAGAGCAATCGGATTTGTTCGATCAGAACCGTCAGGCTCTTGAAGCACTTGCATCTGATCCAGCGAGAGGCCGTAATCATGTCCGTACAGCTGTAGAGCAAATTACTCAGCAGCCTGCTGAACGGAGCAGTGCATTTGCAACTCGTAAGCTGAAGCAAAAAGAAAAATGGAGCTTGCCGTTCCTTCCAACGACTACGATAGGCAGCTTTCCGCAAACCGCAGAAGTTCGCTCTGCCAGACAGAAATGGCGCAAAGGCGAATGGTCTGAAGCGCAGTATGATGAATTTGTTCGTGAAGAAATCAGCAAATGGATACAAATTCAAGAAGAGATTGGAATCGATGTACTCGTTCATGGAGAATTTGAGCGTACAGATATGGTGGAGTTTTTTGGTGAGAAGCTGCCAGGGTTTGCATTTACAAAAGGCGGTTGGGTACAATCCTATGGTACGCGCTGCGTGAAGCCGCCTGTCATTTATGGAGATGTAGATTTTGATCAGCCTATGACTGTAAAAGAGACAAAATATGCTCAGTCGTTGACGAAGAAACCAGTCAAAGGGATGCTTACAGGGCCAATTACAATTCTGAACTGGTCCTTTGTTCGAAGTGATATTTCCCGTGAAGCAGTTGCATACCAAATCGCCCTTGCGCTTCGCAAAGAGGTTGAGGCATTGGAATCCGCAGGGATTGAAATGATCCAGGTGGATGAGCCTGCACTTCGTGAAGGTCTCCCACTGAAACGGAAAGACTGGGATAACTATTTGGACTGGGCAGTGAAAGCCTTTAAAGTATCTACATCAACAGTAAAAGATACAACACAAATTCATACTCATATGTGCTATTGCGAGTTCCATGATATTATCGATTCCATTGAGGCGTTGGATGCGGACGTTATTTCTATTGAAACCTCACGCAGCCATGGTGAGCTGGTTCACAGCTTCGAGGAGCATACGTATCCGCTCGGTATCGGTCTTGGAGTATATGATATTCATAGTCCACGTGTGCCTTCCGAAGATGAGATGATCGTCATGATCGAACGTGCGCTTAAGGTTCTTGATCCTGAGCTGTTCTGGATTAATCCGGACTGCGGCTTGAAGACGAGAGGCCTTGAAGAGACTGTTGATTCGTTAAAAAATATGGTGTCTGCTGCCAAGCGATACCGGGAGCAAATGAAATAGTAAATCGTTCAATTTGACAAATGGCCTGCTCGTCCTTTACTATATTTAAGAAAGTACTAGAGATAAAGTTAGTCATAGGACATCAGGAGGGAATTATTAATGGCACAAGTATTATTTGTCAAAGGGAACAACCGTCCGGTTGATCAATCGGTTACGGTCAAATTGTATGAAAGTTTCTTGAAAACTTACAAAGAAACTCATCCGGAAGATCAGATCAACGAACTTAACCTGTTCGAGGTTGAACTTCCATATTACGATAACGACATGCTTACTGGTTTGTACAAGCTGGGCAATGGATATCCATTGACTCCAGAAGAGCAAAAAGCAGCTGACATTGCGAATGGCTACCTGGAACAATTCCTTGCAGCTGACAAAGTGGTATTTGCATTCCCGCTTTGGAACTTCACAATTCCAGCTCAACTTCTGACTTACATGTTCTACCTGAACCAAGCAGGTAAAACATTCAAATACACTCCAGAAGGTCCAGTTGGACTTGTTGGCGATAAGAAGGTTGCTCTTCTTCAAGCCCGTGGTGGTGTATATTCTGTAGCACCTATGGATGCTGTTGAAATGTCTATGAAATACATGAAATCTTCGCTTAACTTCTGGGGTATCCAAAATCCTGAAGAAGTTGTCGTTGAAGGACATAACCAGTACCCGGATCGTGCAGAACAAATCGTACAAGACGGCGTAAAACGCGCTGCTGAGCTTGCTGCTAAGTTCTGATTTTGTAAGATTATGAAGTAGCAATTATTACAGGCTACCTGACAGATTATTAATCTGAGGGGTAGCCTTTTTACATAAAAATTATGTATATTCAAGAATGAGCGACAGGAGAGGGTGCAGTTGTTATGACTAAAAACGATCGCATGTTAGCCATTATTCTTGAACTTCAACGCAAAGAATTAACCCGGGCCGAGGATCTCGCTGCTAAGTTTGAAATTAGCAAAAGAACGATTTACCGCGATATTCAAGCACTCAGTGAAGCAGGTGTACCGATCATGGGATCTCCAGGCTATGGATACTCATTGATGGAAGGGTACTTTTTGCCGCCAGTAAGCTTTACTGTTGATGAGGCTGTAGCTTTACTGGTGGGTACTGATTTTGTTAAGCAAAAATTTGATTCAAACTATGTGAGCTATGCAAGCACAGCTCAAGGGAAATTAGAAGGGATTCTCCCGAAATCAATTCGTGATGATGCATTTCTTGTACGCAGGTCAATTAGGCTGCTTAACCCAGAAAATGAACAATTCGTTAGAGAAATGTCTGATTACTTGCAAAAGATACGAATTTCGATATTAGAGAAGAAAAAAGTAAGATTTCAGTATTATAAGTCTATTCCAGGTTCTGATGAAGAACGTAATAGTATACGTACGGTCTCACCACTTGGTATTGTCCTGCTGAATGGCAATTGGGTATTGTCTGCGATTTGTGATTTGCGGCAAGAGCTTCGTCATTTTCGCTTATCAAGGATGTGTGAACTTGAAATTCTGACGGATACATTTACATATCCCAAGGATTTTGATTTGCATAATTTTCATCCAGCGGATGATCGAAATATTAAGGTGCGCATTGCTACAACTAATGATATTGCGCGTAGAATGAAGGAAACAAACTACTACTTTATAAAGGCTACTGACACACTGTTGTCAGCAGGGGTCATGTATATTTAGGCCATAACCATTAATAAGAAAAGGGGAAAGCCAATGAATACGACCCAATCCTTACACCGCCTCGAAGATCTGACACATACTTATCTTGAAGAACTCCAGTTTATTACCTTAGAGCAATTGAACACTAGCCCTAATGAAGCGGAATGGTCGCTAGGGCAGATGTACCAGCATTTGATAAATAGTGCCTTGTATATGCAGATCAGTAACATTAACATTTGTCTAAATCAGGATCAGGATCACAATTTGGATGAGAATAACGAAGGTGAGAAAACTGATGCAGGACATCAGGTGTTCGAGCTTGGAGGATTTCCACCCGTACGAATCCATGTCCCCGCATCTCCTCAATACACACCAGTTAATCCGGAAAACAAGGAGCAGCTTATAGAGGGGATGAATAGAGTCTTGGTCAATATGAAGGAAATTGAACCGCGGCTTCAGCAATTCCCCTCGATGCATACAGTTCCTCATCCTAGTTTAGGATCACTCAATGCGGAGGAATGGTTTAGTCTCGTAGAAATGCATTATCGTCATCATTTGCATCAAAGGGATCGTTTATATGAATTTTTAATAATGTTGAGATAATATGATTATTGGTTAAGTGAGGCGCCAGACATCATGAGTTTAGTAAATTTATCAGCAGCCCATCCTAGAAGGTATGGCATATAGACAGAATAGAAGAAATTTTTAGAGAATATGGAGAAGCAGGCAGGATACTGTACTGCAATATTTAGCTCCGGTACTTATTTCATGTTATATAGCAGTTCATATGAAACGGCTGCCAACCATCAAGGAAGTCATTGCCATAGCAGCAGCGTTGGCAGGAACCTTTCTGCTCCGCGATCCTGGCAGTGGCGAAAGAATAAAATAGAAGAAATATGCAATGAAAGACATTACAGTGGATATGATAACTATATCTCTGAAATGTCTTTTTCTTGTTAGAAAAGGCGTTTTACATTGCGTTAACGAATATAATATAGATTATTATACTGACAGAGGAGAAGATCATCGATGAATTTTAACTTTGAATGGGAAATGGTCATAAAATTGTGCACGGCGTTATTATTTGGACTTTTTATCGGAATCGACCGTCAGCTGAAGCAAAAGCCGCTAGGCATTAAGACCAGCATGGTCATTTGTATAGCAAGCTGTCTTGTCACGATAGTCTCGATTGAAGCATTTGCCAAATTTGCAGGCCCGGATCACCCGAATATGGACCCGATGCGTCTGGCGGCTCAAATCGTAAGCGGGATTGGTTTTCTCGGTGCAGGTGCGATTCTCCGGCGCAGTAATGAAGGAATTTCCGGTCTGACCTCGGCTGCGATGATTTGGGCGGCGTCAGGGATCGGAATTGCGATAGGAACAGGCTTTTATGTAGAAGCATCGCTTGCAGTAATATTGCTTATCATCTCAGTCAATTTTGTTCCATATGTGATCAAATGGATTGGGCCCTATAAACTGAACCAACGCGATGTATCCATTAAAATCGTGATGGAGGATCACGGAGATGTAACCGAACTTATTCGAATCATTGAACGTAAAGATGAACATGGGCGTGAAGCCAAGTATACTCAGCATCGTATACGTCGTCTTAAAATTAAGGACTTGGATGAAGGTCGTCATCGGGTAGATATGGTGATTTCAGCTTCTGATAAAGAATATACGACTGAAATCTATCACTTTCTACGCAAAATCGAGCATGTCAGCAGCGTTGAGGTTGAAAATTTATAGTTGTTCTAAATTGACCCGTTTAACTTCAGTTAATATAACGGGTTTATTCTTTTCCTATATCTTGTGAGAATTAATTTCTATAGATAGAGAGGGGAAGAATGATGATGAAAGATAACGGGCTAAAGGATCAAATCAGGCGTAGTGGAGGTGCTGGTTCCTTCATTCGTTTGCTGAGGGAAGCAAAACCTTCGGTCGCACTGTTTACTACAGCATTGCTGCTTAGCGTCATTTCAACGCTTGTATCCTTAGTGATTCCTATGGTTACAAAAAATATAGTAGATGGATTTTCATTAGCCTCTTTGGATCGTACTCAGATTATTGCACTTGTGGCGGCGTTCACTCTTCAGACGCTTGCAGGGGGGATTTCTATTTTCTTGTTCAATTATATTGGACAGAAAATCGTTGCCGCTCTTCGTGATCGTTTGTGGAAGAAGCTGCTAGTACTTCCGGTTCGTTATTTTGATAATCATCACTCAGGTGAATCTGTAAGTAGAATGACAAATGATACTGGGGTTATCAAAACATTTATTTCAGAGCATTTAGCTAGCTTTTTCAGTGGAATTATTTCGATTATTGGCTCCATTGCAGTACTCTTGTACTTGAATTGGCAAATGACGTTGATTATGTTTATAGTAATCCCGCTATCGGCTTTGATCATAGCTCCACTCGGCAGGAAGATGTACAAAATTTCACTCGGAATGCAGGATGAAACAGCTTCACTAGCTTCAATACTGAATCAGGTTCTGAGCGAAATCAGACTGGTTAAAGCATCTAACGCTGAGGATAAGGAGTATGGCAACGGAAATAGAGGAATCACCAAATTATTATCGTATGGAATCCGTGAAGGACTAGTGATGGCGTGGATTGGGCCGATTGTGTCGGTAGTTCTTATGATGCTGCTCGTTGTAGTAATTGGATATGGCGGGATGCAGGTGTCAACGGGTGCTCTTACGGCGGGAGAACTGGTCGCATTTATTTTGTATTTAGTTCAAATCGTGATGCCAATGACGCAGTTAACGACGTTTTTTACCCAGTTCCAGAAATCTATTGGGGCAACGGAACGGATTATCTCAACGCTCGAGGAGGATGAAGAGAACTTTGGTTCCGGCAAAGCTGTTAAGGATGGCAATCATGCTGTAACCATTGAAAATCTATCCTTTGGATATAAAGATAATGAGCCGGTGTTGCAAAACGTAAGTTTTCGTATGGAGCCAGGTACGATTACGGCTGTAGTCGGTCCGAGCGGCAGTGGAAAAACTACATTATTTTCCCTTTTAGAGCGATTCTATCTTCCACAGGAGGGTCGGGTTGCGTTAGCTGATGAGTCTATCGAAGATTTTTCGCTTCGTTCCTGGCGTGAAAATATCGGATATGTTTCTCAGGATAGCCCGATGATCGCGGGTACGATTCGGGACAATTTATGTTATGGTGCCCAGCGGGAGATAAGTGACGAAGAGCTGCGCAAGGCGGCGGAAATGGCTTATGCTGATGGTTTTATTCAAGATTTGCCCGACGGCTTTGATACTGATGTAGGTGAACGCGGGGTGAAGCTGTCAGGAGGACAAAGGCAACGTATTGCCATTGCACGGGCATTGCTGAGGAATCCTAAAATTTTGATGCTTGATGAAGCTACCTCAAGTCTCGATAGTCACTCAGAGACGGTTGTACAGCAAGCATTGAATAATTTGATGCAAGGACGTACAACTATGGTAATTGCTCACAGACTGTCTACAGTGGTTGGAGCTGATCAAATCGTTTTTATCGAAAAAGGAAAAGTGACCGGAAAAGGAACGCATGAACAATTATTGCAGCATCATGCGATGTACCGCAAATTCGCAACACAGCAGCTTCAGCTTGCTGAGAAGGCTTAACATGAAACAAAGGAATGAATGAAATGGCAAAAATTCTTGTGGTTGATGATGATCCTCATATTAGGGAGCTTGTTAAGGTATTTTTAGTTCAAGCTGGTATGGAAGCTGTAAGTGAAGCAGGTGATGGAATCGAGGCCCTTTCTGTTCTGGAGAAGGAGAAAATAAATCTTGTCATTCTGGACATTATGATGCCCAATATGGATGGCTGGGATTTGTGTGTCGAGATCAGGCGGTTATATGATTTACCATTGCTTATGCTATCGGCAAAAGGCGAAACCAGGCAGATTGTGAAGGGTTTTGATCTTGGAACGGATGATTATTTAGTGAAGCCGTTTGAGCCTGCCGAGCTTGTTGCCAGAGTCAAGGCGCTTCTTAAACGTTATCAGGTGATAGCTTCACAAATTGTTTCTATTGGTGAGCTTCAAATGAATCGGAAAACCTTTGAAGTTACAAAGGGGCGGGACAGCTTTACGCTGCCCCTTAAAGAATTTGAGCTGCTATTCCGGTTAGGGAGCAATTCTGGCAGAACTATGTCTCGGGAGAGCCTGATTGAGGACATATGGGGCTATGATTTCGAAGGGAATGAACGAACGCTCGATGTGCATATTAATCGACTTCGGGAGAGGTTTCCTGAGGATCGGTTTCATTTTAGAATTAGAACGATTCGTGGGCTTGGATATCGACTCGAAGCAGGAGAGAGCTAATGAAAGTTTGGAAAAAAATATGGTTCGTACTTAACAATATCCTGCAGTTCACGATCGTTATACTGATCCTGTCTGCATCATGGACAGGCGCTACCTATATAACCCGTGCGGTATATCAGAGAGTCGGAACACCTTCATGGGATTATATCGTTCAGTTGATCGATGTGATAGTTGGAGTGGTCATATTTTTTATAGTGATGATACTGATCGGGTTATTATATCGGAACAAACAGGTTGCGATCCTCACCTCTATCATAGAAGCGATGCGGAAAATATCTAAAGGGGATTTTTCAGTAAAGCTGGAGGATAAGCCAAGCGTATTCGGAGAATACGAAGAATACAAAAAAATAATTAATAGTGTGAACGAAATGGCCAGAGAGCTGTCCAGAATGGAAACGATGCGACAGGATTTTATTTCTAATGTATCTCATGAAATTCAATCCCCACTAACTTCTATTAGCGGCTTTGCAAGTGCTCTTCGAAGCTCGGAATTGTCTGAAACGCAAAGAACGCATTATTTGGATATCATCGAGGGGGAAAGTCGCAGATTGTCTCAGTTAAGTAATAACCTGTTAAAGCTTTCCTCACTTGAGGTGGATAACATTTCCTTTGCAATGAACCGTTTTCGTCTGGATGGGCAAATTCGATCAGTAGTATTGGCAAGTGAACCTCAGTGGATGAATAAGGGTGTGCAGGTAGATTTGGAGCTGGGGTCTGTGGAAGTAGAGGGAGCAGAGGATCTATTAGTTCAGGTATGGAGTAATCTACTGCATAATAGCATCAAATTTACCCCTAATGAAGGCACAATAACGCTAACCCTGAAAAAAATAGGTCAATTCGCTGTAGTTACTGTAGCAGATAATGGGATCGGTATTTCTCAGAGCGATCAGCTTTACATATTTGAACGCTTCTATAAAGCAGATAAATCCAGAAATCGTAATGAGGGTGGCAGTGGGCTTGGATTATCCATTGTAAAAAAAATCGTCGATATTCATCATGGAACCATTACAGTATCATCCAAGTCAGGTGAAGGAACTGTGTTTACAGTAAGGATACCTCTATAATGATAATTTTGTCATCATTTGGATGATTACTCATGATATCATATTCTCGTGGTATTATGATGTAGAGTAAGTTCATATAAAAGGATGAGTATACGAATGGGTAAACAAATTCTAATCGTAGATGATGATGAGAAAATTGCTAAGCTAATAGAGATTTATTTACTGAACGAAGGTTATACCGTATTTAAGGCTGATGATGGTTATAAAGCACTTGAGATGATGGATATAGAAGCGATCGATCTGGTGGTTCTTGATGTTATGATGCCAGGACTCGATGGCATTACGGTTTGTCTTCGAATAAGAGAGACGAGAACAACTCCGATTCTAATGCTGAGTGCAAAAGATGGAGATATGGATAAAATTACCGGATTGATGACGGGTGCTGATGATTATATGGTCAAGCCCTTTAATCCATTAGAGTTAGTTGCAAGGGTAAAGTCATTGTTAAGAAGAGCTTCCTATGCTGTTTCCGTTCCTCAGCAGCAGCAGGAGCATATTATTAAAATATCCTCACTTCAAGTGGACAAGGAGACGCATACAGCGACAGTTGAAGGGAACGCTCTTAAACTTACGCCGATAGAATTTGGCATCCTCTATTTGCTTGCGAGTCATCCTGGGCGCGTATTTAGCTCGGAGGAAATATTTGAGCTGATTTGGAAGGATAAGTATTTCGAGAGCAATAATTCGGTTACCGTTCATATTAGCCGACTGCGAGACAAGCTGGAGAAAGAAATGGATGGGGAGAAGCTGATCAGGACAGTATGGGGGGTTGGCTATAAAATTGAAGGCTAGCCTACGTTTTGTTACTTGGTTGTTCTGGACTATTGTAACTTCATTAGTTTCCTTGCTGCTGCTTGTATTTCTTGCAAAACTGTTCTATGTTATGTTCCCGGATATTACATTGTATTCTATTCTGACATGGATCAATTACAATATCGGGTTCCCGGAAGTATATTATTATGCAGGAGTTCCGTTATTGCTGCTGTTCGCTTTATATTTCTATAGACGCAGTGCAAGACGGCATGAAAAGAAATATTTGCAACAGCTGATCGAGGAGGTCCATCAGGTTGAGGAGGGCTCTGTTACCAAAATTACGATTGAGAACGTAGGGCAATTAGGACAGCTTGCTACGGATATTAACCGTATGGTGGATCGAATTCGAATCTCGATGGAGGAAGAGCGGCGCGCTGAACAGACCAAAAATGAATTGGTCACGAACGTTTCCCATGATTTGCGAACACCGCTTACCTCAATTACCGGATATCTTGGACTTATTGAGCAGGATAAATACAGAGATGAAGTGGAACTTCGTTACTATGTAAATATGGCTTATGAAGAGTCCATCAGGCTGAAGCAGCTTCTTCAAGACTTGTTCGAATATACGAGATTACAAAATAAAGAGATGCAGCTCGTGAAAAATAGAATTAATCTGGTCGAGATGATGCATCAGATTACGGCTCATTTTGGCTGGGAGCTTCAGGAGCATGGCATGGAATGTCGTGTTTTTATGGGAGGACAGCAGCTGTTTATTATCGCCGATGGGGATAAACTGCGGAGAGTATACGAGAATCTTATAACGAATGCAATTCGCTATGGCAGCGAAGGCAAATATATTGATATTCGTGGACGAGTTGAAGGCCGTGAGGTCATCACGGAGGTCATTAATTACGGTGAGCCTATACCTGAGGCTGACTTGCCGCATTTGTTCGATCGATTCTACCGGGTCGAGAAATCCCGCTCCACGCATACCGGAGGCTCGGGCATTGGGCTTGCTATTGCCAAGCATATCGTGGATCTGCATCATGGCTCCATTACCGTAGAAAGTGATGAGGGCAGGACGATGTTTACGGTTCGACTCAGGTTGGATACGGAAAGCAGCTTGTGATGCGCAACCAAGTGGCTGTTGGCGTGAAATGTAAAAAATCAAGGGGCTGTCCCAAAAGTTATCTAAGATAACTTTGAGTTTGAGGGGCGCTTCTTAGCAATGGAAAGGCAAAATATCAGGAAAAGCTGCAAAAATACAGTTTTATAAAAGTAGCCATGAAAGGATGAACCATATTCCTGCAAAAATGCAGGAATATGGTTCAGAATAGACTAGTTTGAGGAGAATCCTTAGAGAAAGCCTGCACATTTACAGGAATTTCAGGAATTCCGCAGCATGACACTATTACACATGAGATACGGGCATAGAATGTGGCGGGGTCAAGCAGTGCAGGAATCAACTTACTTGCACCGCTATTTCTAGTTTTGACACTAAACCTACTTTTGGGACGGCCCCTTATTATCTTCTAATAACTATGCTTTGGAAAGCTTGCGTTTCTGGTAAAGCATCAATCCTATTGCAAAGTATATTACTGTAAGAATACTAATCATAAAAATATCAAAAAGGATGTCAGTTATGCCTGCTCCATAGTTCAAGATTTGATTGAATGCATTTGCGGTATGGGTTAGCGGCAAAATATCCGGAATCCCTAATGAATGCCCGTTGATGTTAATCATATTCATTTTCGGAAGCGGAAACATACTGCCCGAGAAAAACATTAGAATAAAGAAAGGAAAGCATCCAACGGTCAAGACATCGTAAACTGTATTAAGAAAGCTTGCTACAACAAGGCTTATCGCAACCATAGAAAAGCTTGAAATGATTCCGACGAAAAGTACAGCGCCAAATTCGCCTGCGGGGCTATACCCTAGCCCAAGTGCTGTCCAGTAGGAAAGAACAAGCGCCGCGATAGCCACTACGGCTTGCACAATACATATACCCGATAGAAAATTAAACGCTCCGAGACGACTTAGCTTCAGTCTTGTCAGTGTATTTTTTTCGTTTTCTCTCACAATTGAAGCTGATGCTGTAAAAAGAATCATTAAAACAGCCAGAGATATTAAGCCTGGAACATACCATTCAAATTCGTTCAAAGGCGGTTTTATTTCAACAAAGGTTTCGGAGATGGCTGACGGAAGAGTTATTTTCGCAGAGTTCAGTCCTTGTTTAAGTATGACATCAGAAACCATTACTGCCGCGACCGTATAACGTGTATTTCCCATACTGCCATACAAGTTGATATCAGCTGGATTCGCCATGTTTTTAGCATCGGCTTCAGAAATGATGCTTGAATAATCGTTTGGAATTATAATGCCGATATCTAATGTTTTATCTTTAACTTTTACCCTTAATTCATCTTCATTGCTTATATGGCTTAAATTAAACAGCTCAAGGCCATCTTGACCCGTAGTATTCTCAAGCATTTTTACCAGCTCAGTTGATGATTTGCCCTCATCGAAATTTAAGATTCCGACTTGATATGTAATTGCTGCTCCGCCATAAAATAGCTTTATTAAGAGTATAAAAAAAGGGGAAAACGCCAAGACCATTGCTAACACTTTCCAATCTCTTGTATTTTCCTTAAATGATTTTATTACAGAAGCAATTAGTTTCATTCACGAAGCCCCCTTCCGGTCAATGAGATAAACGCATCTTCGAGCGTGCGCTTTCGAATCGTTATATTCTTTACAGGTATCTTCAATGCTTGTAATGTACTATTTATTATTGGAATCAGCTCAAGCACATGACTTGCCCCGAGCAGCAAAAAACCGTCGGAATACTTTTTCTCGGTAAAACTCGGCGGGATGGAATTGAGCAGCCTGTCGATTTGATCTTTATTTATTTCGTTTATTTCTATCTGAATAATATCTCCCATACCGGATTTTTCTTTGAGCTTTTCGGGCGTATCTATTAAAAGTATCTTTCCGTGATCCATTATAGCTACTCTGTCCGAGAGCCTGTCAGCTTCATCCATGTCATGCGTTGTAAGTATTACAGTTTTTTGTTTTGCCAACTGTCTTATGAAATCACGGACCAGAATTCTGCTTTGAGGATCAAGCCCTGCCTGGGGCTCGTCAAGTATGATAAGCTCCGGATCATGGATCAAGGCCAGCGCAATATTCAGTCTTCTTTGCATTCCTCCGGAAAGAGTCTGGGCAAGCTTATTCTTTTTGCCTTCAAGCCCAAGGCCTTCCAAAAGATGTATCGCCCTTTGACCAGCTTCCCTGGAGGAAAGTCCGTAGGACATCCCGACAAATTTCAATTGCTCAAGACAGGTTAGCCGCTCCCATATAACAATATCCTGAGGGCATAATCCTATCATGCCTTTGATTTGATTGTAGCCTGTTGATATGGGAATTCCGTCAAAAATCAGATTACCGGCATCAGCCCTTAGAAGGCCGCACAGCATTTTGATGGTTGTGGTTTTTCCGGCACCATTTGGCCCGAGCAGCCCGAAAATTTCTCCCTTATACACTGAAAAGCTCACTTTATCTACTGCCTGCAGTTCTCCGTATTCTTTACTCAGTCCTTCTACAGAAAGAAATATCTCATGCTCCATCTTTTCATCGCTCCCTTCGTCTAATAAATTTAACCTGCTAAATACCAAATAGCTTATCTACAAACTCAAAAGCAATTTCTCTATTGTCATGGTCACCTGGAAGCATGAAATTAGTTACCCGAAAGAAGGATAAGCCGTAGATCATAGCCAAAAGGGTGTATGCGGCTCTCTTTTCATCAAGTTCGTTAATTAGATATTCCTTCTTTGCATAGCTGATCAAGGAAGAGATCCCTTCAACATCCTCAAAGTAAACTTCTCTTACAATATTTTTTAAGTCCTCGTCATTCGCCGCTTTTGATATAAATTGCACAAATATCTTTGCAATCTTTTCCTGGGGAAGATGAATCTTTTCGATCCCGTCCAAATCGGAAACATTGATCATATCAGGACTCTCATTATCCATGCGGGGCAGGGAAACATCGACCACGGCTTTAACCATTTGCAGCGGCTGCATATCTTTTGTAATCAAGCTGCTGATTTTCAGCTTATAGGATGCAAGGAAGGCTTTAAGGCTTTCCATCATCAATTGTTTTTTGGATTTAAAATAATAAGCGATAATTCCTTTAGAAAATCCTGCTTTGGCAGCAACCATATCCAGTGTGGTTTTGTCTATGCCAAACTCACATATGCATTCCAGAGCAGCATTAATAGTTTCAGCTCTGCGTATTGGCTCCATTCCTACCTTAGGCATTTGCTCACCCTTGCTTTTTTTATTTTGACCAGTCAGTATAATATATATCTTAATATTATTTTGTTGTCAATTGCAGAGTGTTTTAAGAAAAAAGCATTGAAATCTTAAGGAAATCTTAATAATTTCTTATCCGTAATGCAAACTCTGAACGACATAATTAACTACGGAAGCAAGGCTGAGTGGTTGAAAGAGGGGTTTACATATTGTTTAGAAAAAAAATATTTTTGCTTGTTATCTTGATATTGTGTGTGTTTCTTGTTACCGATAAATTTTCTTGGGCTTCAATAAAGCAGCATTCGGTTTCTTTTTTTGATCAGGTGAAAAGCGCTTCTCAGAGTCGAGCCAAGATCGAGCTTGCAGATTTGGAGGGAGAAGCTGTTCTGATCATGGATCGTGAGACAGGTGAAATTATATATAGTGATCATGAGAAAAAGAAAATGTATCCGGCTAGTACGACAAAAATTTTAACAGCCTTGATATTGCTGGAAAAGGGTAATCCGGATGATTTAGTGACTGTTGGTAATGAGGTAGGGATCCGAACATCTGGAGAAAGCTCCGCAGGATTACAACCAGGCGATGTGTTAACCGTACGCGATTTGGTTGCTGCTATGATGCTGCCATCAGGCAATGATGCGGCCAGAGCTGCTGCTGTATATGTAGCTCGCAAGGATACGGGGGAAAAGCTTGATCCGGAGGAGTCTGTAGCCTATTTTGCCAAACTGATGAATAAAAGAGCTAAAGCTATCGGTGCAAAAAAGAGTCATTTTGTAAATCCACACGGCTTGCACGATCCCGATCATTACACAACGGCTTATGACATGGCTCTCATTGCTAAAAAAGCGATGGCTAATGCAGAGTTTCAATCCATCGTTGGAGAGAAAGTGCATCAATCAGAGGATCAGGGTCAAGGTGGCTTTATTTACGAGAATCGCAACAAATTGTTGAATGATAAAGATGAGTGGTATTTTCAAGGCGCAAATGGCGTGAAAACCGGATATACGGAGAAAGCCGGATATTGCCTGGTCGGCTCAGCAATTCGTGATCAAAAAGAACTGATTACTGTCGTACTTCATTCTACTGAACAAGGCGTCTGGTCAGATACCGTGAGATTGCTGAACTATGGTTTTCAAAAATGATGAGTGGGAGAGGCAAAACATATGAATATTTTATCAATGGACGTGTTATATCGTGAATATAAACAGGATGTATATTGTTATTTGATGTACTTAAGTCGTAATCATCATGATGCCGAGGATTTAATGCAGGAGACGTTTGCTCGGGCATGTAACAAGCTTGAAGTGAACGAGGGTAAGAAGACGAAGTCTTGGTTGCTGCGCGTCGCTCACAACGCTTATATTGACAAGCTCCGCAAGGAGAGCAGATCGTCTGCATATGAAAATGAGTTCTTTTACAATTACCCAAGTGAGGATACTCCAGAGAGTGATATGGTCCGGCAAGAGAATCGAAAAGAATTGTATAAACATTTGTCACTTCTTTCTCCAAATCAGCAGCATGCGGTTCTTTTATATGATATACATGGTTTTTCTTATCAGGAAAGTGCCGATTTGATGGGCGTGTCATTGTCTCATTTTAAAATACTGCTATATCGTGCGAGACAAAGACTACGTAGTGGAAAAGTATCGGCTTAATAGATTTGTATTGTTGAACCGTCCTAAATTGATTGGACGGTTTTTTTGTGCGTTGTCTCGTTTTACGGACGATTTAAAGTCGTTGTCTTTTAATCCTTCAAAACCTAACATGGAAAATGTAAACAGATATTTGATAAGAGATAGATATCATCGATTTGAAGAGGTGAGGAGTATGAGAACGGTAAGTGAATTAGAGGATCGGTTGAGTGGGCCATCTGATAGGCTGGTAAGTGATCTATCCGCGCTGGATGGAGATATTCTGATCCTTGGTGTTGGAGGGAAAATGGGTCCAAGTCTGGCTAAGCTCGCTAAACGGGGAGTGGTGGCAGCAGGTAAAAATGCACGGATTATCGGGGTCTCTCGATTTTCATCAGGCCATTTACAAAAAGAGCTGGAAAAGGCGGGTATAGAAACTGTATCTGCTGATTTGCTTGATGAGAAGGCACTTGATGGTCTTCCTGAAGCCCAAAATATTATATACATGGCGGGTAATAAATTCGGAACGACTGGCAAGGAATATTTTACTTGGGCGATGAATGCGTATTTGCCTGGTCGCGTAGCCGAGAGATACAGTCACTCGCGAATCGTATCCTTTTCCTCCGGTAATATCTATCCTCTTACCCCGATCGAGCTGGGGGGAGCTTCGGAAGAAACTGCTCCTGCTCCAATCGGTGAATATGCTCAGTCATGTCTGGGGCGAGAACGCATTTTTGAATATTTTTCACGTAAAAATAACACACCGATTTTAAATTTTCGCTTAAATTATGCGATTGATATGCGATATGGCATTTTGCTGGAAATCGCTTCAGCTGTAAAAGAAGGCAGACCCATTGATTTGAATATGGGACTCGTAAATGTAATTTGGCAGGGAGATGCCAATGAGATGGCGATTCGATCGTTAGGGTTATGCGGTACACCTGCTGTTACTTTGAACGTAACTGGTCCCGAAACCGTATCGGTCAGATGGTTGGCTGAACGATTTGGCGAAGCCTTTGGCACACGTCCCCAGTTCACTGGAACGGAGCAGCCGACAGCGCTGCTTAATAATGCTTCGACGTCACATCAACTGCTTGGATATCCTAATGTATCGTTAAGACAGATGATGGAGTGGACGATTTCATGGGTTGAAGCCGGAGGAGATACGCTGGGCAAGCCGACACATTTTCAGCAGCGGGAGGGTGTCTTTTAATGGGAGAAGAGAATGTCCATGAATTATTTCAGCGAGGCACTGTCATTCCAGCGCATCCGCTTGCACTAGATGCTTCACGAAATCTGGATGAACGGAGACAAAGAGCATTAACAAAGTATTATCTTGCGTCCGGAGCGGGGGGCATCGCCGTTGGTGTCCATTCCACACAGTTTGAAATCCGTGAACCGGGGATAGATCTTTTGGAGCCTGTGTTAAGGCTGGCTTCTGAGGAAGTAGAGGCGGCGGGTCTGGATACACCTTTCATCAAAGTTGCCGGAATATGCGGACCGACTAAGCAAGCCGTCGCAGAAGCAAAGTTAGCGGTTAGCCTTGGTTATCATTTTGGACTAGTAAGTAATGGCGGGTTGGGCGAGTGGAGCGAAAGTGATCTCCTGCATAGAATGGAAGCGATTGCAGAAGTCATTCCGGTTATAGGCTTTTATTTACAGCCAGCGGTTGGCGGGACACGGCTCAGTTATTCCTTTTGGCAAAGTTTGGCGGAGCTTCCCGGCGTTCAGGGAATCAAAATGGCGCCATTTAATCGTTACCAGACGCTGGATGTCGTTCGAGCCGTTTGTGAATCAAGTCGTAGAGATGACATAGCACTTTATACCGGAAATGACGATAACATCGTTGCTGATTTGCTTACAACCTATCGTTTTAACGTGAATGGAACATCTGTGGAGAAGCGCATTGTTGGCGGACTGCTAGGTCATTGGGCGGTATGGACCTCCAGGGCGGTAGATATGTTTAATGCTATTGTGGAGATGCGCGAGCAAGGAGAACCTATCCCGGTTGAATGGCTGACAAGAGGTCAGGAAATTACCGATGTGAATGCGGCTTTGTTCGATCCGTCGCATGATTTTCACGGAAGCATACCGGGTATTCACGAGATTTTGCGGCGACAAGGATTGCTTGCAGGCCGCTGGTGTCTGAATCGGGATGAGGAACTGTCGCCAGGTCAGTTGGCAGAAATCGATCGGGTATATGAAGCGTATCCGCATTTGAATGATGATGCTTTTGTGCAGCGTCATCTTAAAAAATGGCTGGGGTCATCATGAAATACCGATCTGTCTTCGATATTATCGGTCCGGCGATGATCGGTCCTTCAAGCTCACATACAGCAGGTGCAGCCAGAATTGGCCGAATGGCAAGAAATATGCTAGGGGAAACACCGAAACGTGCGGACATCTTATTTTGCGGTTCCTTTGCACAGACTTATCGAGGTCATGGAACAGATGTAGCTATTGCAGGCGGGCTCATGGGCTTTGATACCTTTGATACGAAAATTAAAGATGCGTTATCGATCGCAAAGGATGTAGGCCTTGAGATTAACATTTCTACCGTTGACCTTCCTGATGAGCACCCAAATACAGCCTGGATTACGATGAGTAACGACAAGGAATGTATAAAGATTAAGGGCATTTCTCTGGGTGGTGGAAAAATAGAAATAGTAGAGTCGGGTGGGTTCGATATGTGCCTGACTGGAGACGCCTGGACGATGCTCGTTTTTCATCGTGATCATTACGGCATGATAGCAGCAATAGCAAGTGTTCTGGCAGATCATCGAATTAATATAGGCAAGATGGAGATGTACCGGACCGCTAGAGGACAGGAAGCTCTGTTGGTAATTGAAACGGACCAAGGAATTGATATGGAGACTTCACACAAAATTAGCAGTATTCAAGATGTTGGACGTGTATCGGTCGTACCACCGCTCTAGTCAGCATAGCAAGATAGTGAGGAGGGTTAACCGATGAATTTCCGTACGATTGAAGAATTGGTGCTGCTCGCGGAGAAGGAAGGCAAGCAGATTTCAGAGATTATGATTCTGGAGGAAGCAGAAGCATCTGATATGACTCCTGAGCAAATTACGAGCAGAATGAGCCTGCATTTGGATACGATGGAAAAGGCGGTCCAACGTGGCCTCTCAGAAGAGGTCATTTCAAGAAGCGGGTTAGTTGGTGGAGATGCACGTAAGCTGCAGGGGTACTTAAAACAGGGAACAAATGTATCAGGCAAAAGGATGCTGGAGGTTGTGAGCCGTGCTATTGCTACAAACGAAGTGAATGCGGCGATGGGAACGATCGTAGCGACGCCAACGGCCGGAGCCAGTGGTGTAATTCCGGGCTGCTTGTTTGGGCTATCCGAAGAAATGAACGTTGACCGAGATCAAATGCTTCGATTTTTGTTCACAGCAGGAGCGATTGGATATGTCATTGCAAATCAATCCTTTATCTCCGGAGCAACTGGTGGTTGTCAAGCTGAGGTAGGCTCGGCATCTGCTATGGCTGCAGGCGCTATTGTAGAAATGGCAGGCGGTACGCCGGGGCAGTTAGCTCAAGCGGTAGCTATTGCGCTCAAAAATACGCTGGGTCTTGTCTGTGACCCTGTAGCAGGACTGGTTGAGGTTCCTTGTGTGATGCGCAATGCAATGGGAGCTGCAAATGCCATGGTGGCAGCAGATTTAGCACTTGCCGGAGTGACAAGTGTGATTCCGGCGGATGAAGTGATCGGAGCCATGTACCGTATCGGTCAGGCGATGCCGGGTACGCTGAAAGAAACAGCGCTTGGCGGGCTAGCTACAACACCGACAGGAGAAGCAATTCGAAAAAAATTGTATAACGAATTCCCTGATGAAGACAAGGAGGACATATAACGCAAAATGACTTCTAAATCAAAAGGAATGAGACGATTTTTTTGGGACACCGGGGACAGGGATTTTATCGTGGAGACCTGTAAGGAACTGTGGCCAGAGGAAGTAGCAGAGGTGCTGCATCGTGCGGATTTAGCTTGTCAGAAGACGTTTGTTTTCACGCATAGATGGGATATGGAGCGTTGTGAGACAGAAGTAGCTTTTGCAGATCATTTAGATTGGAATCACAGGCACAATGGTGACTTGGAATGGCTGGTGATGCTGAATCGGGCCAGATATATGAGTGAATTGGGGCAGGCATACTGGTTAACTGGGGAGGAGAAATACGCAGAAGGATATATATTTTTGCTGCGTGACTGGATGAATCAAAACCCTCTAACTGAGGAGGAGGTAGTCTCAAGCGCTGATCGGGCATACAACGTCAAGGATACCTGGCGTAAGCTGGATAGCGGAATTCGGATTACTAATTGGTTAAAAGGTTATCAATGTGTTTGCAAATCTCATTTATGGGGTGAGGAAGAGGAAGTATTGTTTTTGGAAGCCGTGCAGAGACATGGGATGTATTTGAGCATTGCGTACACTCCGCATGACAGACAGAGCAATTGGGGGTTTCTCGAAAGCAACGGACTGTTTCAGCTTGCTCTGTTGTATCCGGAGCTGGAAGGTTCGGGAGCTTGGCTAGATATAGCTGTCAAGCGTATGCAGGAAATGTGCCATATACAGATATTTGCCGACGGAATGCACAATGAGCAGTGCAGTATGTACCATCATGAGGTGCTGCATTGTTTGTTCGAAACGGTATTGCTGGCGAAAGTGAACGATTACGAACTGCCCCCAATACTAATGGAAACTCTGAATCGAATGTTTGGTGCATCATTGTCTTTTGTTCAACCTGATGGCCATCAGCCCATGCTGGGAGATAGTGACGGGACAGATATTCGTGATGTTCTGACCAGAGGGGCTGTAATGTGCCAGCGTGGTGACTTGAAGAAAATGGGATATGCTTTCCTCGACTACGAAGGGATCTGGTATTTTCAGAATCAGGGCTATGAATTATATGAACAAATGGAAGAGCAGGAGCCTTCCTATTCTTCAATAGAGCTGCCTCAGAGCGGTTACGCCTTTATGCGAAGTGACTGGTCCAAAGATGCACGTTACTTGTGGTTTGATGCCGGGCATATGGATGTCATCCGGGCTCATGGACATGACGATTTATTGCATCTCAGTCTCTTTGGTTATGGAAGAGAGTTTTTGACGGACCCTGGTCGTTATACCTACATGGAGCAGGAGGCGCGTCGATATTTTAAGGAATCATTTCAGCATAATACGTTATCTGTTGATGGGGTATCCATTTCAAGCTATGTAGACTCATGGAAATGGAACGACATGGCTGAACCTTATGACCGCTTCTGGAATACATCGGATGAGTTCGACTATGTGCAGGGGAGTCATGATGGTTACCTAAGATTAAGCGAGCCCGTTCAGGTTCGCCGTCAAATCCTGTTCGTCAAACCGGATTATTGGATTGTGGTTGATACATGCCGTTCAAATGGGCAGCATGATTATACGTTGCCTTTTCATTTTGCCGAAGGTTTGGCGATCAGGGTTGAGCAGGATGGTGGAATCCTCGCGTTCGAGCCCGATAGGGGGCCATCACTTCGGATTATACCCATTGTGGCATGCCAGACGTTAATTGGCTCCGCTTGGGTGTCTCGAAATTATAATGAGAAAACCCCGTCACTTAAGGCAGAGTTCCGTCGACGAGGAAGCGGGTTTACGAAATTTGTGACTGTATTATATCCCTCTCGAACTCTTGACTCGGAGCAAGAGCAGCCGCTGATCTCTGAGGTTGAAGTGTTAAATAGCTACGGTAATAGAGTTCCGTCAAATCTCGCTACTGCTCTATCTATTAGACATGGTCAACGGGTGGATACCGTATTGTTTTCCCATCAAGGACCTCGCGGCTACAGGTTTGCAGGACAGCATATGAGCGGGGAAGTGCTGCTATTGAAGGACAATGCCGTCTTGGGAACCAGTGCCTCCTATACCGTAAAAATCTAGCATAGTGAATGGGACACAGTCATACTCATTAGCAAGTGTAAGGAAATATTAGGTCAATTAACGGACCTTGACCGTTAAAGTGTCGGTACCTTAATTTAGGTATAAGTTCACAAAAAAACCAAAAATACCTATACGTGATGAATAAGAGCAATCTGAATACAGGTGGACAATTCAATGATTAGGGGGACATCTAATGAAGCGTCAGATTAAAACCTGGGGTACTTTATTGCTTGGTTTGGTTATGGTATCGACGTTTGTATTAGCGGCTTGTTCAACCAACAACGGAAATTCAAAAGGTAATGAACAGCCTGGACAAAAGGTAGGACAAAATTCAGAGAAGAAAGATGAACCAAAAACTGAAGAGAAGGTTGAACTCAAGCTGGGGTACTATTCATCCGCCACTACCGATGCCAAAATGCTTGAGCTGATCAATAAATTTCAGGAATCCCATCCTAACATTATGATCAAGACAGAATCCTCCCCATACAATCAATTTTTCCAGAAGCTGGATACGGAAATCGCTGCTGAAAGCGCACCTGATTTATGGCTGTCCGACGGGGTGTTAGTACCGAAATATGCCGAGCGCGGCGTGCTAAAAGATTTGACGGAGCTGATCGAGAAAGACTTGAACAAGGATGATTATTATGGGTTGGAGTTCAATAAAGACGCGAACGGGAAATATTGGGGCGTACCACAAGGGATTCAAATCGCAGTCCTCTACTATAACAAAGATCTGTTTGATGAAGCCAAGGTCGATTATCCGAACGAAAATTGGACCTGGGACGATCTAAAAGCGGCGGCAGAAAAATTAACGAAGGATTCCACTGGAAAATATGCTATCGATCCTGCGTTTGACAAGAAAAAAATCAGCCAGTATGGATTAACATTTTTCAGCATTACTGAAGGCTGGATGACAGTGCTGAAATCGTACGGCGGTGGAGTGCTTGATGGAACGCTTAAGAAGTCAGTTATAAATACACCTGAGAATAAGCAGGCAATGGATTGGATCGTAGACGGGATGCAGCGGGAGTTGCTGCCAACGCCATCCGATCTGAAGAGTTTCCCGTCCAACATGGCGCCATTCCCTAGTAAAGCAGCAGCGATGAGAATCGGGATCTATGTCCGGACGATTGATGCTAATGCAGCAGGGTTGAATTACGATGTAACACTGCTGCCAAAAGGACCAAGCGGTAAACGCTTCTCGCCGGTTATTGCGAACTCTTGGGTGATCAACAAAAATGCAACTGGAGCCAAAGGTGATGCAGCTTGGGAATGGGTGAAGTATTGGGCCACCGTTGATGAAGTGCAGCAGGAATGGGCAGCACTCGGTGAAGCGGTTCCAGTGAAAAAATCCGTTGCGAATTCTGAACAATTTTTAAGCGGCGCACCTGCTAATAAGAAGGCGTTTCTGGACAGCTTTGAGTTTGCAGGAACACTGGACGTGAACGCGGTGTGGAGTGAATGGGTAGGCAAATTCGGCGACAGCATCAATCGGGCATTTGAAGGAGAGATCACGGTAGATGACGCATTGAAGCAAGCTGATACGGATGTTCAGAAGGTACTCGATGAATTTTATAAGAAATAAAATAATATCTGATGGAGGCAGGGTTCTGATCTGTTCAGAGTCCTGCGCTCCAAAACCAATGAATTCAACAATGACAGACTTCCCGGAAGTAATGAACTTATAACACTAACAGAAAGTGTGATACGTATGGTTGAGACTACGGGAACTACAAGTAATAAGAAAGCACGGAAAAAAAGGTTAAATAGTGACGGCAAGTGGGGGCTCATCATGGTAACTCCCTACCTCGTACATTTTATTGTTTTTGTACTTGGTTCTTTGCTGGCATCTCTTTATTTCAGTTTTTCGAATTACGATATTCTGAATCCGCCTAAGTGGACTGGATTAGACAATTACACCAAGCTGTTTAATGAGCCTGTATTTTGGAAGGCATTAAAAAATACTTTGTATTTCACGATATTATTTGTGCCGCTGCAGACTATTCTGTCACTGATCCTGGCTGTTGCTCTGAATCAGAGACTAAAGGGATTGAAAATATTCAGATTGTCGCATTTCCTACCCGTAATTTCTTCATGGACAGTTATTATGTACGTGGCTGACGCCATCTTCAATCCTCGTTTCGGGTTCGCAAATTCGCTACTGGTCAAGCTGGGACTTGATCCGCAAAAATGGCTGCAGGATGAACACCTCGTCATACCTCTTCTTGTCTTGATTGCGGTCTGGAAAGGAATCGGCTACATTATGGTGATTTTCCTTGCTGGTCTACAAAATGTTCCCTCCGAGGTATACGAAGCCGCTGAAATTGATGGAGCAGGGACATTTCGAAAATTCCGGAATATCACTGTACCGCTCATTTCGGGAACTACTTTTCTCGTGTTAATTCTAAGCACCATTTCTACTTTTCAGGCTTTTGAACAAATCTATGTCATGACCGGAGGAGCTATGGATGCTTCGTCCGCAGGTGGTCCGAACAAGGCAAGTCTTGTGCTGATGATTTATTTGTATCAGGAAGGCTTCTCATTTCTTCGTATGGGTTATGCATCTGCGATTGCCTGGGTGCTGTTTGTCATTCTGTTCATTTTGACGGTAATTCAAATGACTCTTCAGAAGAAATGGGTGCATTACGAATGATGAAGCTGGGGTGTGCCGCATTCAAGAGAGGGGAGACCGCGACATGAAACTGAACTCGCTTCGTAAAATCGCAGGATATGTGGTCATCATAATCAGCTCGCTTGTGATGACGATCCCATTTCTTACAACGCTGTTCAATTCTTTAAAGTCATATGTTCAATATACACAAGTTCCACCCAAGTGGTTTCCAGATCCTATTCAGTGGAGCAACTATGCCGAAGTGTGGAAATTGGGGCCTTTTGGACAATATACTCTGAATAGTGGCATCGTAACTGTTCTGTCGGTAGTTGGTGCATTAATATCTTGTTCTATGGTCGGTTATGCATTCGCAAGATTGCAATTTCCTTTTAAAACCACATTATTTCTTGTTGTGCTAGGCACGATGATGATCCCTCCTGTCGTTCTGATCATTCCACAATTTGTCATTTTTAAATATATGCATATGCTCGATACACTCACCCCTTTATGGATTATTGAATGGCTCGCCCAGCCATTTGGCATATTTCTAATGAGGCAGGCGTTTCTCGGAATTCCACGTGATTATGAGGAATCTGCCAAGCTTGATGGATGCAATCCTATGCAAATATACTGGCGAATCTTTTTGCCGATGAGCAAGCCTACCTTTGCCACTCTTGCTGTGTTCACGTTTATGTCCAAGTGGAACGAGATTTTGGCGCCAGCGATATTCGTGACCTCGAAGGAGAATTTTACACTTCCGATCGGTATTCTCTCAATGGCTGGGCAATGGTCCGGTAACGAGCAGTACATGGTTGCCGCCGCGTTAATGAGCTTAGTTCCAATCCTGCTTGTCTTCCTGTTTGCGGAGAAATATTTTGTTCAAGGAAGCAACTCAGCGGGGATTAAGTAAAATCAATGGACAGGGGGAAGGATGGAGTGGCTACTTATCGAGCTGCCCTAATTGGAGCAGGAATTATCGCTAGAAATCACTTGGATGCGTTAGGCCAGCTTCAGGAGCTGACCGCATCAGCGGTGGCAGACACAGATGAACTCAAAGGTCGCCAGGTTGCGAGCGAGTATGGAATCACCCACTATCCTGATTATAAAGAGATGGTAATCAAGGAACGGCCTGATATCGTGATCATTGCGCTCCCGCATCACTTGCATGAAGCTTGCGCTGTATGGTGTGCGGAGCAAGGCTGCCATTTGCTTCTGGAGAAGCCGATGGCCCTGAATGTATCGGAGTGCAATGCGATTCTGGAAGCTGTTGCTTCCTCTCGCGTCAATCTGATGGTCGGACATACCCAGCATTATTGGCCAGCTAATTTGCAAGCAAAAGAATTGATCCGGAGCGGTAAGCTTGGCAAGCTGATCGCGATTCATGATACACGTCATCTATTTTATTACGGAGACAGTCGACCCTCATGGTTTTTTGATAAGGATAAGGCTGGAGGCGGTATTCTGATGAATCTTGGCGCTCATTCCATTGACAAAATACAGTGGCTGACCGGCAGTAGAGTGAAGAGTGTGAAAGCCAGTCTAACCTATGAAGGTCGAATAGGAGATGTTGAGGGCAGCGGCTGTATTTTTCTGCAAACCACAAGCAACGTAACGGCGGTCATCATTCAGTCGGGTTATGAAGGAGTTGCCAAGGATGAGACAGAGCTCATATTTAGCAATGGAATGGCCAAGCTGATATCGGCAAAAGGCTTGTGGGTCAGCAAAGGCGGGCAATATGAGCAGGTTAAGCCTATTGTTAAAGAGGACCCGTTTGTTTTGCAGTTTAAAGATTTGCTTCGTGCTATACAGTGTGATCAAGATCCGGATAGCTCCGGGGTGTACGCCAGATCAGTTATTGCAGCGCTGGAGGCCGTCTATCACTCTGATGAAAAGGGGGTAGAGATTTCTGTTGAGCCTAAGTAAAGACGATGGCATCGGACAGGATTCCAAGATTCGTTACAGCATGTGCTCTACTGGATTAAAACAGCATTCCTTAGAACAGGTTCTGGAAATCGCTAGTGATTGCGGGCTTCAGGGTATAGAAATCTGGAGCGGGCATATCGAGGAATATTTGAGCCGCGGTCACCATCTAATTGAGCTGAAAAGCCAGCTATCAAGCTATCTGCTTGAGGTTCCCGCAATCAGTGGTTATACGTATTTATCCAGAGACGGGGATTATAAAGAGGAACTGAATCAAATTGTCATTGCCGCACAATGGTGTAGAGCACTGGAGTGTCCAAGAATCCGCACTTTTTTAGGTCATACTTCCTCACAGGTTATTCTCGCCAGTGAATGGGAGCAGAGCATCCATCGTCTAGATAAAGCGCTTGACCTGTGTAACAGCTATGATGTGAAGCTTGCGGTAGAAATTCATAACAATACATTTGCTGACACATCAGACAGCCTGACTGCGATGTTCAGAGATATCAAAGCAACTGGTCTTGAATTGATTTTTGACGGATTTAACCTGTTTGTAGATTCTTTGGAGCCGATTCCTGTGCTGGAGCAGTTTTACACCAAGATACATCATGTTCACTTCAAGGATTACAGGTGGAATCATCAGGACTGGGGCCAAAGCGTACCAGTTCCAGTATTGCAAGGAGATGCGAATCACAACGCAATATTAAACAAGCTGCTGGAGCTAGGATATGTAGGGATGATCTCTTTTGAATACTTTGGGGATGATGCTGTCACGAATACTAGGAAATCACTTCTGGAAGTACAGGATTATATAAAAAAATATGATTTCGAAAATAGTAAATAGCGCTGGGGGTGGCGACATGATGGCGAACATGAGAGTAGCGGTCATCGGTCCACAGGATTTGGTAGAGTCGGTGCTAGAGATCGGTTCATACTATGCAGATTTGTCCATGTTTGCGGCGCCTTATGTTCATGAAAGGGATACGCTTGAAGTAGTCGCCAGGGTGATGGATCATGCAGACATTTTATTGTTCACGGGACCAATACCGTATCAAATTGCTCTGTTGGCTGCACCGGATAAACCGATGGTTCATGTACATTATTCCGGGACTGCGCTGTATAAAGTGTTATTCGACTATTACCGTCAGGAAATCAAGCTCTTTAACGATACCCTTCGGATCAGCGTTGATGTATTGCAGTGCAAGGAGGTAGAGGAGCCTTTACAGGAAATTGGATTACCGTTTGGCGAAATGTATGTCAAAACCTATGAAACTGGAATGGGTAACGAGGAATTGGTTCGTTTCCATTATGATCTATGGCGAAAAGGCTGTGTCGACGCTACTGTGACCTGTGTGACTTCCGTGTACAAGAGTCTTCAGCAACTTGATGTACCCGTGTTTCGTGTAGTGCCAACGAGGTCCTCAATGAGAGATTGTCTGAATCGGGCCCTGCTTGAAGGCAAAAGTCTGCGCTATAGCAGCACACAAATTGCAGTAGGCATTATGAATGTTGACAATTTTACGAAGGTAGCAAAGGAAGCCGCCTCTGAATACGAGATTCAACGTAAAAAGATCATTTTGCAGCAAATTGTGATCGACTTCGGCGAGGAGACCCAGTCTCTGATTAAATGGAGCGATTCGGACGAGGTGTCCTTCATTACGACTCGCGGCATTATTGAGCAGGTTACCCACAAATTTCAGGATGCTCCGCTTTTACTTGAAATTATGGAGCGTTTGCAATGGAATGCAAGCATCGGAATCGGGATAGGCCGAACAGCCAATGAAGCAGAGGGAAAAGCCAGAGAGGCTCTTTTGAAGGCCAAATCAGGTGGCGGTGGAAATTGTTATTTGATTATGCAGGACGGCATCGTTTATGGACCGATGGGCTCTGAGCTGACGCTTGAATATTCGGCACGGAGTGAAAATCCCGAGCTGCTCTCACTTGCCAAAAAGATTGGATTAAGCGTTGGAACAATTAATAAGCTCATCTCACTCTGCCGTCGACTCGGAACTTCAACATTAACTGCTTCTCAGCTAGCGGAAGGCTTCGGGATTACACTTCGCAGCGCACGAAGAATTATGGCTGTGCTTGAAAAATACGAAATGGCGCGCATCGTTGGAGAAGAACAGCCTGCAGGACGGGGACGGCCCAGACAGATTTACACCTTGAATCTGGAAGGAGTTACTTATGAATAGAGGAAGCTTTCTCCCGATGAGCGATTCACTAGAAGAAGAAATCGTATCGATCCGTCGTCACCTCCACCAGTATCCTGAGTTAGGCTTTAATGAACATCTCACATCACTTTATGTAGCAGACTATTTACGCAAGCTTGGTCTTCATGTTCGATCTGGCATAGCGGGGACGGGGGTAGTTGCATTATTGGATAGCGGCCGTCCAGGGCCTTGCATCGCTGTTCGTGCGGACATGGATGCCTTGCCATTGCAGGAGTTGACAGGTCTCCCGTATGCTTCACTTCATGAGGGAGTAATGCATGCCTGCGGACATGATGGCCATATGGCAATGGTTCTAGGCGCAGCTCGAATGCTTACGGATGCAAAGGCACAATTAAGCGGTTCCGTTAAGTTTATTTTTCAGCCGGCCGAGGAAATGCTGGGTGGTGCCCGGCATATGATCGATGCCGAGGTGCTGGAATCGCCGCGCGTAGACGGGATCGTCGGCCTTCATTTATGGCCCGACCTTCCAACTGGCGTCTTCGGTGCAAAAAGCGGGACCGTGATGGCAAGCATGGATCATGTGGACATCACGGTCCAAGGCAGAGCCGGGCATGGCGCTGCCCCACATCAGGGCGTCGATGCGATCATCGCCGCTGCCCAACTGCTCACAGCGCTGCAGGTGCTCGTCAGCCGTGAAAGCGATCCGTCTGAGCCCGTTGTGCTCAGCATGGGCTCGATTCACGGCGGAAGCTTGCCTAACATTATCGCGGATACGGTGGAAATGCGCGGCACGGTCCGCGCTATTGATCAGGGTACGCGGGAGAGAATGAAACGCCGCGTGACAGGGCTGGCTGAGATGGTCTCTTCAGGGATGAATGCAAAGGCTGAGGTGAAATACGAATTCGGCTATCCTCCTACAGTTAACGATGCTCATCTCATTGACTTAGCAGAGGAGACATTGTCGTCATTATACGGTAAGACAGCTATTCAGCATCTTCCACACTCCCAGATGACCAGTGAGGATATGGCTTACTACATGGAACAAATACCCGGAGTCTTTTTATTAGTAGGAGCTGGGGGAAAGGTAAGTGGGAAATATCCTCTGCATCATCCACAAATGACCATTGATGAGAAGGCGCTTGGATTAGGTGCGGTATTTTTAGCAAACTTTGTTTCGAATTATCAGGAAAGAAAACAGAACTGTTGAATACAATTTTGTTGTAAGGGCTTAGAGTATCAAATTCGTGATAGGGGGACAAAGATGAATTGCAGCCTGATCCTGCCCATCACGCCTGTTGTGTCCAGGTTGGAGTGCAGTCGAATTGTCCATGATTACGAGCGATTTCGTGATGGACTTCCTTCTGAAATAGAATCGTATTTGCTTGAATCCTACGGCCTTGATGTCTCCTCACGCTACGGTCCTCGTAAAATCACGAATCCGTTCGGCAAGGCGTCGGGCCAATTATCGTTAAATCTGCATCAGGTAAAGGCCGATGTCAACGCTGGTTTAGGTTTCGTAGTACTTAAAACGGTAATCGCTGAAAACGGTTATGGGCAGCGTTCGATGGAAGAGTGGGCGATCAAGGAAACACAGATGATGATTAGCCAAATTATCGGCAAGGAAACAGGCGAAGTCGGCTGGAATGTGACCTGGCAGGGACGAGGCTGGTATGGCTCACTTGAAGAGTACATAACATTCCTGTCAGAAGCGTTACAGCTTGGCAAAAGTTCCAGGACAGTCATTGTTCCCTCTTGTAAATTTCACTTGCCAGGACCCGAGGAATCCCATTTTCATATGGACGAGTATGGCTATACGATAAGGCGTTTTAATGAAGCCTGGAAGGCTTCTGGAATGGAAGATCCGCTGCAATTGGAGAAGGATTTCAGTCCGACTCTGGCCGGATCAGATCGTGCACGGCAGCAGAATACGATACTGCGCTGGCTTGGTGAGGTAGTTCCCTGTATGAGATCAGCGCTGCCAGCTCATGACCTTCGAGTGGGAATCAAAGTGATGAACACGATCTTTAATGACGAGTTTCAGATTGACGCTCTTCATACTTTAATGTCAGGTGTACGACAGCGACCGGATTATATTGTGTATGCTAATCGACTGTATGATCATGGACGAAGCTTCGCCGGGAGGATCGGTGCAGCCTACGGTGGACCAGACCTCAGCATACGAAATTTACGTATTTTACATGAGCTTCGACGTCAGGAGATTGAAGGAGAGCTTGCTTATACTGTCCCGATTTTATCTGGTACGGGGAACATTCATAGCGGAAAAATGGCATTGGAATACGCTTTGCGAGGCGTAGAAAGCATGCAGATGCACACCATGTTCCAAAAGCCGCTTAGTGCCTACAGTATGAGAAGGGGCTCAAAAACGGAGCGTGGACTTCATGATTTATATTTTCATCCGGAGACCGGTCTAGTTGCTTGGATGCTGCATTTGCGACACGCTGAGGAAATTGTAAACGGTGAAGGGATTACTACGTTTCAGGACATTGCCAGATGGTATCGACATCAGGGAAGACGTTTCTTTCAGAAATAGCATTTTGTAATAATATTGTTCGTGGGAGAAGGGATTCGATGTCGAAATCAATGATGGACAAAGTATTGAGGATTAGACAAAAAATAAGTGGGGGCATGGTTCCTGCTGTACCTGTTCCAAGATATAGTGATGGGAGCATTCACCACGATGCTCAGCTTGCATATGCCGATTATTTAAGTAAAATGCAGATTTCAGGCGTTGCCGTGTGGTCTCATACGGGGAGGGGGTTATATTTAAACGCGACCGAGCGTCAAGAGGTGTTGATGTCATGGAGGTCTGCACTAGGTCAGGATAAGGTGATCGTTGCAGGTGCAGGTGCGCGGTTTACCGGATCACTTCCTTTTGCTGAGCAGTTGAAGCAATGGAAGAGAGATGCATTTCGTATGGCCGAGCATGCCGTGGAATTGGGTGGGGATGCCCTGCTTGTATTTCCCCCTGTAATTTACAAAGAGCTCCCGCATAACGAGAGGGACAGAAGCATTGTCGATTACCATCGTGAATTGTCCCGGCTGGGAATTCCGCTTATTTTATTTTATTTGTATGAACAAGGCGGGGGGATGGATTATTCCGATGAGGTACTACATCAGCTGTTGTCACTTCCTTCTACGGCAGGAATAAAAATGGCTACACTAGACCGTGTGATGACGCTGCAGCGTGTATCTTCACTTGTTACCAGGGAGTACCCTGACCGTCTACTTATTTCCGGAGAGGATCGGATGTTTGGGTACTCACTTATGCGCGGTGCAACAAGTACTTTAATGGGGTTAGGTGCTGCTTATCCGAATATTCAAGGCGATTTAATTACTTCATATCAAGAAAAAAAATACGAGTTGTTCATGGAACTGTCTTCCCGAATTGATAGTTATGCTGAAGTGACATTTACAGAGCCGATGGATCAATATATTTTAAGGATGTTATGGAGCCTGGTATGTGCGGGGGTTATCCCCAGGGAGGCGGCTAACGACATTGTCGGATATGTATTGAGTGAAGATGTGATTGATCAACTGTATAGTACCATTCATAAGTGCCGGTTATATTAACTCAAGTTCTTACTTACTGAAGGGCTTTATTTTCTCCGCTAATTTAATATCTTCAGAGTAGTCCTTTTTAACTGAATCAACAGTATAAGTAATTTGCACTTTTAAGATAGTGTCCTCTGTGACAACAGTATCATGAAATAAAGTTCCTTCTCCGATATATTCCGTCAGGTGAGTTTCACGTCGATGAAATGGATCGCCTCCAATTCCAGTATCCAGAATTCTTTTCCCGTGAATCGTACCGGTAATAAGAATCCCATCAAATTGTTGATAAGTTCCTCCGAGTTCTAAATAATAATTAGGAGCAAGGTAAAGTTGGCCGTTAAATGCAACCAGATTGATATCTTTAATACTGAAATCTCCAGTTTCAATATCAAAACTATACTCAATCGGTTTTTGATTTAATTTGGCAAGACTAATTACTAGAAGTGTTGCGAGAGTAATAGTCAGAACGGATAGCATTGCTATGATAGTTGTTTTTCTCACATTCATTTTCACAGCCTCCTGATCATACATTGTTATACCAATTTATAATATGTTTAAAAATATCTCCGTGAAAAAAAATATAGAATTTGCTCTTGCATCCAAAATATTTCTTTCCGGTAAGTTAAATTAATATTAAAATGTCGTAATTCTTGGAAAAATCAGATTTGTGGTTCATAATAGAAATCGTGGAAGTTAACCCATCACAAGGAGGATATCATTCAATGCCTAACAATTTGCAAGATACAGTCACATTAAACAACGGAGTAAATATGCCCTGGTTTGGACTTGGCGTATACAAAGCAAAGGAAGGTAGTGAAGTGATTGATGCGGTTAAGGCCGCGATTCGCGCCGGATACCGCAGTATCGATACTGCAGCAGTATATGGCAACGAAGAAGGCGTAGGACAAGCGGTCAGAGAAGCGATGGAAGAGAATGGCTTGACTAGAGAGCAGTTATTTGTTACTTCCAAGGTGTGGAATAGTGAGCAGGGCTATGAAACAACGCTGCAAGCTTTTGAGAACAGTTTGAAAAAGCTGGATCTGGATTATATTGATTTGTTTTTGGTTCACTGGCCTGTAAAAGGTAAATATAAAGAAACGTGGCGCGCACTTGAAAAAGTGTATAAGGAAGGCAAGGTTCGTGCGATCGGCGTAAGTAACTTCCAGGTTCATCATTTGGAGGATTTGCTCGAAGATGCCGAAGTCGTTCCTACGGTCAATCAGGTGGAATTCCACCCGCAGCTCGCTCAACCGGAAGTGTTGAAATATTGCCAGACCAAGGGCATTCAGCTTGAAGCATGGGCTCCGCTTGGCCAAGGAAGATTTGTAGATCATGATATTATTAAGCCTATTGGGGAAAAATACGGTAAAACACCAGCACAGGTTATTTTGCGTTGGGATTTGCAAATGGGTGTAGTAACCATTCCGAAGTCTGTAACTGAATCCAGAATTATCGAAAATGCTGACATTTTCGACTTTGAATTGAGCGGGGAAGATATGCAAGAGATTGGTGCTTTGAATCAGAACAAACGCTTTGGTTCAGACCCTGACAACTTCAATTTTTAGAGGAAGCTCAAAAAATCAGCTTTTGATCACGAAGCAATTTAGATAGAGAGTTTGGAGAGGATGTAAATGAGCCAATCAGCTACGATCAAGCCTGTATCAACAGCACTTACGGTATACCCGATCCTGTTCGCGATCAGCATCGTACACATGCTGAACGATACGATGCAATCCGCTATTCCTGCGTTGTTTCCCGTGCTGCGTGAATCGTTGAGCTTGACGTATGGCCAGATTGGCTGGATATCGTTTGCTATGAATATCACGGCTTCGGTATTTCAACCGCTAGTTGGTATATATTCGGATGTACGACCCAGGCCTTATATTTTGCCGCTTGGGGTGTGCTTTACTTTGATCGGGATCGTAATGCTTGCGTATGCGCCATTTTACGCCTTCATTTTAGTGGCTGTAACATCGATCGGTTTAGGCTCTGCGGTTTTCCATCCGGAATCTTCTCGTGTAGCGTATTTGGCAGCAGGAGATCGAAGAGGATTAGCTCAGTCAATTTTTCAGGTAGGTGGTAACATTGGTACGTCCTTGGGACCGCTTATGTCGGCGCTTATTTTTATTCCGTTAGGTCAGCATAGCGTCGTCTGGTTTGCTATTGCGGCGATCATCGCGATCCTGATTCAATTTTATGTTGCAAAATGGTACGGATCACAGGATTTGCGACCCCGTCCGAAGCGCCCTGCAGCTAAACCTGTGTCTAGTGAAGCAGGCGTAAATTCAGGGCTAAGCAAACGTAAAGTGGGACTAGCTATTACAGTACTTGTATTACTGCTGTTCTCGAAAAACGTGTATTCCATTAGCATTTCAAGTTTTTACACGTTTTTCCTGATGGATCATTATGGGGTAGCAAAGGATACGGCGCAATGGTACGTATTTGCTTTTTTAGCAGCAGCTGCAGTAGGAACTTTTTTTGGCGGACCAGCCGCGGATAAGTACGGACGCAAAAACATCATTTGGCTGTCCATATTGGGCGCAGCACCTTTCTCGTTGCTGTTACCCTATGCCAATATGTTCTGGTCTGTTGTGCTTGTTATTCTGGCGGGGTTCATTATGTCATCCTCTTTCGCCATCATTGTTGTCTATGCTCAGGAATTGTTGCCTGGCAAAGTTGGACTTGTATCAGGGTTGTTTTTCGGGCTATCCTTCGGATTAGGTGGACTTGGGTCGGCGGTTCTCGGTAATTTTGCTGATCAGGCTGGTATTGCGGCTATCATGCAAATTTGCTCATATTTGCCTCTGATTGGCTTGCTAACTGTATTTTTACCTAAAGATGAAGCATTAAGAAATTGAACTCAACCACAGCACATTAAAGGAGCAGTCCCTAAAAGGGACCACTCCATAAGTTGATTAGTGAACTGTATAGTTGCTTCCATAATTGTTATCCCAATAGGTTGAACCGGCAGAGGAGTAAGCAATGGCATATTTCACTTCAGTTGCTCCTGGTACATTAAAGCTGTAAGTCCATAATTCTACAGTATTAAAATTGTTTGAACTATTGACGTAGGTTGCATATCCTTCATGTGTAGTTGCCCAATTGTCAGTTGTATAAACAATTTTTACAGTTTTAGTCGGGTTAATATTTTTGACATAGACAGCACCACTAAACGTATCGGTGTATAAAAAGTCATATGCTTTTATCACATCTACATTACCTAAAATAGCGGAGTTTGGAAAAACAGTATTAGGCTCATTGTAGTAATTAAGTGAGTTGTTGTTATCCCAATATGTGTTGCCGTTTACAGTGTACTTAATTGCAAATTTAACAAAGTTAAGATTTTTTAATTCTGGATGATTAGTTGTTAAGGAGCTAGTATAAATGGAGAAATTCCATTTTTCATGTGTTGAGCTTGTTGGAGCGACATACTGAGCATCTATGTCATACCACGTAACATCGTCGGTAGTGTAATGAACAGTTACAGATTTTGCATATCCAAGGTTCGCAACTTCAATATTACCTGTAAAGGAGTAAAAACTGAATCTATCCCTAACAATTTGAGAATCAATTAGTTTTACCTCATTTCCTGATGCAGAGGCTGAACCGATAAATGAAACTATAGAGATGATTGCAGACAACATGAATAAGGTTAGTATTCTTCTCATTTTTATCATAGTAATCTCCTCTTTCTTTATAATTTACTCCAACAGTATGTTTCTCCCTTATGACTATGAAGCAATGATGTTGATCAAATAGTAACATTCGCGCCTGCCCACACCTCCTTTTTTGAAACATAATGAAAGTTACATGAAAACTATGAAAATATTTACATGTACAATATATATAATTAGTCAAAATATGTAAATGAGTATAAGGTAATAAAAAAATGAACAATTAGGCATTAATTCATGGGATATAAGTCTGGCTGGTATTTATTCATTCGTGATCGTGATATAATTAGCTCGTGAGAAATTCGTGGAAAAATAGTCAATAAATTGTGTAAGTATATAAATGAGCAGTGAGTGATGAGGGCTGCTCTATTTTGCTAACCGGATTTAAGAAAGTGAATTGAGCTTGTGTTAACAAGATAATATCAGGAGGGACTATGGTATTTGTACGCCAGTTGTTTCGATTCGGTTATATGCAGGCGTTGTGCTGCATTTTTCCGGTCATCATATTTGGAACGTTAGGATTGACCAAGCTAGTAGAAGTTCCAGGATTGCCGAGATATGATCTGATACTAATCATATGTCTGCTAGCTCAGATTGGAATGGTTGCTTTTCTGGAGACGCTGGATGAGCTCAAGGTAATTTGTCTTTTTCATCTAATCGGACTGGCGCTGGAATTGTTTAAGGTACATATGGGTTCATGGTCGTACCCTGGGGAGGGATGGAGCAAGATATTTGGCGTTCCTTTGTATAGCGGTTTTATGTATGCGAGTGTAGCGAGTTATATTTGTCAGGCTTGGCGGAGACTTGATCTGCAAATTACGGGTTGGCCACGATCGATTTGGACAATTCTGATTTGCGCTGCGATTTATGGCAATTTTTTCACGCATCATTTTATCGGAGACTATCGCTGGATATTGACAGCCTTGCTCGCAGTGATATTTTTTCGGACCAAAGTGTACTTTAAGCTGCACGAGAGAACTTATTGGCTGCCCTTAATTTTATCTTTTTTGTTGATCGGATTTTTTATATGGGTCGCGGAAAATATATCAACCTTCCTTGGAGCGTGGAGCTACCCCGATCAGGAGCATGTGTGGCGTATTGTCCATATTGGGAAAATCAGCTCATGGTTTCTGCTTGTCGTGATCAGCGTCATCATAGTTGCTCAGTTAAAGCATGTCAAAAAGGGAATGGACAATACCCGCAAGCTGGAGTCTAACCCCAAAATGGATTCATAGGAGAGTTGATAAGATGAATAAATCCAAAGGTTATGTGTATTATTTGTTATGGATATTAGGTGCTCTTATACTGCTTTATTATGGAAATATGTTCTTGACAATGATGGTGCAAAAGAAAGATGAGCTATTTAAGGTTGAATACAGTTTACTGGGGAACATTCTTTATGCATTTGTCATAGGAATTTACTTGAGTTTATTAAATGGATTGCCGATTCGTCGAAAGTTTTTTAGACCTCTTTTCTTTTTCATATTTTTACCGAGCTTTATACTGATGATCTATCCGGTTATAGCTCTATATCTTGAACTACCCTACTATATGATGTACCTAAAGCTGATACATCATGAGGGATTCTTTTTCTTCTCCATGTTATGCGGGTTAACATTTATGAAAAGTCTGTTTAGCAGCAAATAAAAATGAGGTGAAATGATGGGAAAGGTTCTGATACTGGGGGGTACAAGGTATTTTGGCAAAAGATTGGTGAATCAGCTTCTTAAGAATGGTAATCATCAAGTGACTGTGGCTACGCGCGGCTTAACTAAAGCAGAATTTGATGGCCCGGTAGACCATTTAATCATGGATCGTAACGAAGAGTCGTCATTAGTAGAGGCTGCTCGATCGGGATATTGGGATCTCGTATTTGACAATATTTGTTATTCGCCGGATGAGGCGCTGGCAGCAACTACAGCGTTTGATGGTTATGTTGGAAAATACATTCTGACATCTACGCTAAGTGTATATGACTTTGGGAAATCTCCTCTGGTGGAATCGGATTTTGATCCATATGTGTATGATCTGAAAAGGGGAGGAAGAAGCGATTTTAGTTATGGCGAAGGTAAAAGACAAGCTGAGGCAGCTTTTTTTCAGAAGGCTAATTTCCCGGTAAGTGCGATACGAATACCTATAGTTCTTGGTCCTGATGACTATACACGCAGGCTCCATTTTCATGTGGAGCGAGTAATGCAAGGAACGCCAATTGGCATATCAAATCTTGAGGCTGAAATGTCTTATATTACTTCGGAAGAGGCAGCTGATTTTTTGCTATGGCTTGGCGGCACATCACTTACTGGTCCGATAAACGCCTGCTCAAATGGAAGTATAGCGTTAGGTGGGCTATTAGAAATGATAGAATCTATCGTTGGCAAGAAGGCCATCGTGGCCGAAAACTCTAAACAGGAGGATGAATCACCTTTTGGAGTGCCTACGTCCTGGATAATGGATACAGCAAAAGCTCAAGCAGCAGGCTACAATTTCACAACGTTAAGTGATTGGCTCCCACATTTGATTTCACAAATCGCAGAAGGATAAGTTAAGGAGGAGACAGAATGAGCTTAGCTTTTGAGGGATTGACTGTAATTGTTACTGGTGCGGGTCAAGGAATTGGCAAAGGTGTAGCAACGGCTTATGCAAGAGAAGGTGCTGCGGTAGTTGTGGCTGATATCTCTGAGGAGGCTGGACAGTTGACCGTTCAAGAGATTGTTCAAACTGGAGGTCAAGCGATTAACGTACCGTGTGATGTTCGTAAGGAAGAGGATATCAAGAAGCTGATAGCTCAGGCTGAACGTGAATTCGGCAAAATTGATATTTTGATTAATAATGCTGGGGTATCTCGATTTAAGTCGCTTTTTGAATTAACTGTAGATGATTGGGATGATGTGCTGAATACGAATGTACGGGGCTGCTTCTTAGCTTCTAAAGAGGCTGCTAAATTCATGAGACTAAATGACCATGGCGGAGCCGTTGTGAATATAGCATCTACTCGTTCCATGATGTCTGAGCCTAATACAGAGGCGTATTCAGCATCAAAAGGGGCTATTGTCGCTCTCAGTCATGCTCTGGCTATTACCTTAGGTGAGGAAGGGATTCGCGTGAACTGCATTAGTCCGGGTTGGATTGAGACGGGGGATTACGGTGCTTTACGTGACATCGATCATCAGCAGCATCCAGCTGGGCGGGTTGGAACACCAGAGGATATTGCTCGTGCATGTCTGTACTTGACTCATCCGAATAATGACTTCGTGACGGGAACTCACCTGGTTGTTGACGGCGGGATGACGCGGAAAATGATCTATGAGGAATAATGCAAAAGTGGTGGGAACAGGTGATTAAGCTGGCGTTTTGGAAAAAGAAAGCTACTGGCTTCAGTAAAAATAGCAACGTTAGGGATATCAAGAGCCAAAAATGCTCACGCTGCGGTAAATTTAAGCTTATTGCCTTTTATGCAGATGAGTATGGAGGGGTTAAGGGGCTTTGCAAAGAATGCAGGAAAGAGATCGAGAAGATGCGAGAGCTCTTTCCTATATAAGAAAAGGAGAATGTTTGTGGGCTTGTTTGATAAATTGAGAAGAAAAAAAGAAGCTGAAGCTCCAGTTGCCGCGGAGGAGCGTACTGAGCCGGTGTTAGGATTTGTCCTTCTGAATCGGCCGCAGTATGATTGGAAATTGTTTATTGCAACGATGGCAAGCGATTGGGGCTTGGAAATTACGGAAGGGTCTGAAGAAGAAAATCTAGTGTTTCAGGTTGACGGAATGATGGTGGCATGTGCATATATGCCTATGCCAATTCCGGAGCGTGAAGTAGAGGATTGCTGCAAATACAACCTGATTTGGCCTGAAGCTGAGCAGGTGGTGTCTGAACAGCAGGCCCATGTTATCGTAACCGTTATGAATGCTGCAGATCCGCTAGCAGCACATGTGCTGTTTACTCAAGTGACGGCAAGCTTATTAAAATGGGATCATGCCATTGCTTATTATTCCGCTCCTCTAGTCGTTAGCGCGAGCAACTATATTAGAGGTTCAGAGGCGCTTAAGGAACAGGATTTTCCTGTACAGCAATGGGTGTTTATCGGGCTGTATACGCAGGAGCAGAAGGCTTGCGCTTATACAGTAGGCTTGAATAAATTTGGCAAAGACGAGATAGAAATCCTGAATTCTGAAAATGATCTTAGCGAAGTATTTGGATTTATGATTTCGATTATTAGTTATGTCATTGGTTACAATGTCATTTTGCAGGATGGGCAGACTATTGGTTTTACAGCGGAACAAAAGCTGCCAATGACACGTTCCAAAGGAGTATCTGTGCAGGGGGACAGTATTAAAATTGAGTTTTAATATTTTACATAAGATTAAGAATCATTCATAAATCGCGTGCATTCGGAAGGAGGTATTCCGAGTGGCGCGATTTTCTTTATATAATCCATTGATTATATAATCTATCACTTATATAATGATCTATGATCCTATCTGCTAGTTACTGAGAGAGAAAGGAGGCATCTTTATTGGATGAAATGATTACTATACTGAAGCTTCTTGCTGATCGGACACGACTTACTATTTTGACACTATTAAAAGATGGAGAACGTTGTGTTTGCGATCTGGTAGATATTTTGCAAACGACTCAACCAAACATCAGTCAACATCTGCGCAAGTTAAAGGACGCCGGGCTTGTTCAGGAATCAAGAAGGGGGCAATGGGCTTATTATTCACTAAGCGTGGATAACCAGTCATATGTTCAGGCTGTAATGAGTGAAGTTACGCTACCTGACAATATTTTAGAAAATATGAAGAAAAAATGCACATCGAACGATTGCTGCAATTAAGGAAGAGGCGAATGAAGTTTTGGTTTATGCTGCGATAGCTATTTTTTTACTTACTTTATTTTTTGTGATTTGGCAGCCAAAGGGACTTGGGATTGGATGGTCAGCAATGGGCGGTGCTGCTCTCGCTCTATTAACCGGAGTAGTTAGTTTTACGGATGTGGCTGATGTGACCAAAATCGTATGGAACGCCACATTTGCTTTTGTTGCCATTATCATTATTTCTTTATTGCTGGACGAGATCGGCTTTTTTGAATGGGCTGCGCTGCATATGGCTTCTCTGGCCCGGGGTAACGGCAGGCTGATGTTTGTGTATGTTATTTTGCTGGGAGCTCTGGTATCTGCGTTGTTTGCTAATGATGGGGGAGCGCTCATATTAACTCCGATCGTATTAGCTATGGTTCGCGCCTTGAAATTTGATGAACGTATGGTGCTTCCATTCATTATGGCGAGTGGATTTATAGCGGATACTACGTCTTTACCGCTCGTTGTTAGCAATTTGGTGAACATCGTGTCAGCGGACTTTTTTGGGATTACTTTTCTGGACTATGCTGTGAAAATGATCGTTCCGAACTTTGTCTCTCTGGGAGCGAGCTTGCTCGTGTTGTATTTGTTTTATCGCAAGCAAATTCCGCAAAGCTATCAAATGGAACAGCTAAAAAAACCGGAGGATGCCATCAAGGACCCTCGTTTATTCCGGCTTTCATGGATCATTCTTGGGCTTCTCCTCATCGCCTATCTATCCGCTGAATTTATTAAGGTTCCTGTATCGATTGCTGCTGGTGTAGTGGCCTTAATATTTATCGTATTCACTCGAAGTAATCCGGCGATAGAAACTCGAAGAGTGATTAAGGAAGCTCCTTGGTCGATCGTTGTTTTTTCAATAGGTATGTACGTGGTAGTGTATGGTCTTCGAAATGTCGGCTTGACGGATTCACTTGGTGCGATCATTCAGTGGTTCTCTGATCATGGTGTGTATGCGGCTACGATAGGAATGGGATTTCTTGCGGCTATTCTGTCGTCCGTTATGAACAATTTGCCTACAGTGATGATCGATGCGCTGGCGATTCATAGTACACAAACCGAGGGATTGGTGCGTGAAGCTCTGATCTATGCTAACGTCATTGGCTCGGACTTGGGTCCGAAAATAACGCCAATCGGTTCGCTAGCAACGCTGCTGTGGCTTCATGTTTTATCAAGAAAAGGCATCAAAATTACATGGGGGCGCTATTTTAAAACAGGGATTCTGCTGACCGTGCCAACGCTGTTTATTACCTTAACTGGACTATATTTATGGCTGCTGATTGTATCGTAAAAAGAGGGGGATTTATCCATGAAAAGGAAGACGGTTTATTTTCTGTGTACAGGTAATTCATGTCGGAGTCAAATGGCGGACGGGCTCTTGACTACAATTGGTGGAGAACGATTTGAGGTGCTGAGTGCGGGCTTGGAAGCACATGGTCTTAATCCAAGAGCCGTTCAGGTGATGCAGGAAATCGGGATCGATATTAGTAAAAATCACTCGGAGATTATTGATTCCGATATTTTGAAGCGCGCCGACTACATTATTACCTTATGTGGGCATGCGGACGAGCATTGTCCGGTCGTGAACAATCCATCAGCAACTCGATGGCACTGGGGTTTTGATGATCCAGCTCAAGCTAAAGGTACTGATGAAGAGATTATGGATGAGTTTCGTCAGGTGCGTGATGCGATTAGAGACCGGATTGAGCGTTTTGTGGATACAGGGGAGTAGTTCAATAAAAGTGTGCAATAGTGCGGAACGGTAGAGTAATGGTGAGTAATGTGCCTTGCTTCAAAGCTGAGATCAAGTGGATGATAGAGGACTTCCGTTAATACTTTGTGATGCATGCGCAAGTGGTTATCGCTAATCCTGCTATGATGCATCCAGCAAAGACTAATGTGAGTGCGTCAACGAAATTGCTGCAAAAATACATCTTTTGGAGGCGAAATTTCACTTCCATATAGAATTGATGCAAAAGTGCAGTTTTTTCAAGGCTGGTCGTGCAATATGGGAATGAATTGAGTGAAAAGCCTGCATTTTTGCAGGGATTTCACTCAGAACGGCGCTGTCACCATGAAATGCATGCACTTTTGCAAGAATTTTATACGAATTTCGTTTAGAGTTAAGCAGTAAATCTCATGAAGATCTTCTTTAAGACTATAATATTGGAAATCTTTATGCTATATTGTATTTAATTTAATACAAAATCTGCACTAGGGGAGCCTTGAATGGCTGAGACGGTGAATTCCGGACCCTTCGAACCTGATCTGGATCATACCAGCGTAGGGAAGTGTTGCGAATGCCTTCATTTTTTGCTGTACATAAGCTATTGAAGTGAAGTGTAATAAGCCACTTTCCTGCGGGAAGGTGGTTTTTTTGTGTTAAATAGGTTGTTCCATTGGAAGGAGGTTGTGGATGTACGAGCTGCATGTCATCTCTGACGGGATTATGCCGTTAACCCAATTTGCGGAAATCGCCGCGAGGATTCATCCCTTTGTGACTGCGATCCATATTCGCGAGAGACAAAGGACAGCTATAGAGATTTGGAATGGGGTTCAGCAGCTGCTATCGAATGGGATACCGCCTGAAAAAATCACTGTAAATGATCGCCTGGATATCGCATGGGCATGCGGAATCGGTAGTGTTCATCTGGCAACTCACAGCATTCCGTTACAACCGCTTGTACGTTTGTCACACGGACTACGCATCGGGAGGTCAGTACATACGGTGGAGGAAGCCAGGGAATGTGCCACTGCAGGTGTTGATTATTTGTTTTTTGGTCATGTATATGACAGTGAATCGAAGCGAGGATTAAAGCCACGAGGTTTGCGACAATTGCATGAGGTTATAGCAGCAGTTCCTATTCCTGTCATAGCCATAGGCGGCATCGGACTAGATCAAATTGATGAGGTGCTCGATTATGGTGCACAAGGAATCGCGGTAATCAGCAGTATACTTCATGCTGTAAATCCGGTAAAAGCAGCTCAACAAATGGCTGAAAAACTAAACGAAAGAAGGTAATACAATGCCAGAGAAAAAAAGGGCTGATGTCATTGTTATTGGTGGCGGGGTCATCGGCTCCTCCATTGCGTACGAATTATCGTTAAGAGGCATATCGACGCTAGTGTTGGAGAAGAACAGTATCGCATCTGAGGCATCTAGCGCAGCTGCAGGGATGTTAGCGGCACAAGGGGAGTTTATTGAGGAGGCTCCTCTATTTGACTTGGCTCGAAAAAGCAGGGCGATGTTCCCTCAAGTAGTTCAAAGCATAAAAGAAAGAACTGGATTGGATGTCGGATTTGTTGATCGCGGTCTGCTTCGGATAGCTAAGAACAATCAGGATATACAGCGGTATCGGGAGCAGGCCGAGCGGCAACATCGTCTTGGATTATCCGCAGAATGGCTATCAACGGAGCAGGCATTAGAACTAGAGCCATTCCTATCGTCATCGATTAAAGGAGCACTTTTCATTGAGAGTGATAGCCAAGTCGTTGCTCCACAGCTGACAAAAGCTTATGCAAGGGGAGCGATATCGTTAGGGGCTCAATTCTTTGAATTTACAGAAGTTGAGGAGCTCCTCTATGAACATGGGCAAATTATTGGCGTGCGTGTGCAGGATGAGGTTATTTTATGCAACAAGGTAGTTGTCGCTTCAAGTATTTGGTCCCCTCGTTTGCTAAGGTTAGCGGGTTATGACTTGCCTCTTAGTCCGGTAAAAGGTGAGTGTATCTCAGTCAAGCTCACAAAATCGTCCATTCAAAGGACGATCTATACCGATGGTTGCTATTTAGTTCCCAAAGCAAATGGTGAACTCATTATTGGAGCTACTGTGAAGCCACGTATCACCGACAAAGGCGTGACGCTCGGGGGGATTTCCTCGCTCATTCATGCAGCTGAACAGCTAGTCCCCTCGATTCGTGAGTCAGAGTGGATCTCTGCGTGGAGCGGAATACGCCCAATTACACCAACAGGACTTCCTTATATGGGCGAGCATCCAGAGATCGACGGACTGTTTATCGCCACAGGACATTATCGTAACGGGATTTTGCTTAGTCCTGCGACAGGAGTAATCATCGCAGATTTAATAGAGGGAAAGAGCATAGAGGATGATTTGTCTCCTTTTGCAGTCCCGGTTGTTCGCTATGATTCTCATAACAAAATCGAGGGGGTGAGTATACCTTGAAATTGCTCGTCAATGGACAATCGATAGAAATAGCTCAGCCTCAAGTGACCGTACAGAATATGCTTGAGCATTTTAGCTTGTCGAACAAAATCGTTGTGGTTGAGGTGGATGAGCAGATCGTAGATAAAACGCAATATTCACAGTTCAGGCTACAGGATGGCGCAAAAATTGAGCTGGTTCATTTTGTAGGAGGGGGTTAATGTAATGGAAAATCAAATGTTAAGCATTGGACCGCATACTTTTAAATCAAGGCTTCTGTTGGGAACAGGGAAATTTCCGAATTTTGAAGTGCAAAAAGAAGCGGTGGAAGTTTCGGAAACAGAGGTATTAACGTTTGCTGTGCGTCGAATGAATATTTTTGAACCTCATCAGCCTAATTTTCTTGAAATGCTGGATTTAGAAAAATATACACTACTGCCCAATACAGCCGGTGCAGCGACAGCGGAGGAAGCAGTTAGAATAGCACGCCTTGCGAAGGCATCTGGCTTATGTGACATGATTAAAGTGGAGGTCATCGGTGATGCGAAAACCCTGCTGCCTGATCCTCTTGAAACGGTAAAAGCTTGTGAAATCCTGCTGGAGGAAGATTTTATTGTATTGCCTTATATCTCTGATGATGTCTTGCTGGCGAAGCGTCTGCAGCAGCTTGGCGTACATGCTGTAATGCCCGGCGCTTCACCAATCGGATCGGGTCAAGGAATTATTAATCCGCTAAATCTAAGCTTTATTATTGAGCAGGCTTCTGTACCTGTTATTGTGGATGCAGGGATCGGAAGTCCATCCGATGCGGCTTATGCGATGGAGCTTGGCGCCGACGGTGTCCTATTGAATACAGCCGTTTCGGGAGCTAAACTTCCTATACAAATGGCACAGGCTATGAAACTGGCTATCGAAGCAGGCCGATTAGGGTTCGAAGCGGGACGAATTCCGGCAAAAAAATATGCGACATCGAGTAGTCCAATGGACGGAATGATCACAATATGAGTAACCACCAGCTTGAACCGTGTACTGATCGTTATTCCAGGCAGGAACGTTTTGCTCCTATTGGTAGTCATGGTCAGAAATTACTACGTAAGAGTCATGTACTCGTGATCGGAGCAGGTGCACTTGGCTCAGCAAGTGCGGAATCGCTTGTTCGGGCAGGGATTGGGCGATTGACGATTGTGGATCGGGATTATGTTGAATGGAGCAATCTGCAAAGACAGCAGCTTTATACGGAAAAGGATGTTCGGGAGAGATTGCCCAAAGCTATAGCAGCAAAACAACATCTTGAAGCAATTAACTCGGAGGTTTGTATAGAGGCGAAGGTTTGGGACGTGAGAAGCGAGGAGTTAACAAACTTGATCGATGGTGTCGATATCATTGTGGACGCATGTGATAACTTCAAAACACGGTTCATCATTAACGACGTCGTGCAACAAAACAGAATTCCGTGGGTCTACGGGGCCTGTGTAGGCAGCTATGGGATTTCTTACACGATTTTGCCTGGGGAAACGCCATGCCTGTCCTGTATGATGGATTTGGTTCCCGGAGATGGAGAGAGCTGCGATATTGATGGCATTATTGGTCCCGCTGTACAAATGGTTGCAGCTAATCAGACTGCCGAGGCTTTGAAAATCCTTACCGGAAACATAGAAGCCTTGCACCGAAAGCTCATATCGTTTGATCTCTGGAGTAATCAATTTTCGCGCATCAATATCCAGTCGATGAAAAATGAGCAATGTACATCATGTGGCACAGAGGCTACTTATCCTTTTTTACAAAGTTCACCGATCATTGGCAACGAAAAAGCTGCAGCGCTGTGTGGCCGTGATACCGTGCACATTAGGCCTTCTCGAACGATAACTCTTTCTATTGAAGAGCTTGTCCTGTATTTTGAAAATCAAGAAGAAATTACAATTGAAACATCGAATTCCTTCTTGTTAAGTGCTAATATAAATACCTTGCGTGTAGTTTTATTCAATGATGGCAGGGCATTGGTGCATGGAACGGCTGATGTTGAGCAGGCGAGGCAGTTATATAATAAATTGCTTGGTAACTACCCCACATGAATCGGCGTAAGATGATGGCATTGGTCTACGTTGTTTTTTCGGAAAAAGCTTGGTGTGCAACCGGCCCAGGCCGTGAATTGGCGGCTGAAGCTTTGCACGTTCTCGTATCCGATGCGATAGGCGATTTGTTCGATAGACTCGTTGCTGGTTGCGAGCATGTACATGGCTTCCTGCTGCTTAAGTATCATCAAATATTCACGCGGCGGAATGCCAAAGGCTTGACTGAAAATGCGATGACAATGTCTGCGGCTTACGCCGAGCCGATGGGAAATATCCTCCAGCCAATCGCCTGTAGATTCATCATTTTCACGCGACTCCTCTACATCTTTACGTAATACCATCTTTTGAATTTCTCTTGCGATCAATGTAGGCAACTCAATTTGCATGGATGCTTCTTCAGATTTTAACTCTGAGGAGAAATAATCCTCCATATGTCCCAGTATCGTGTAGAGCTCTCGGAGTACCGACATTTTGGGGGTATTCGTATGCAAGAGCATGTCCATCAACTTTCGCATGGAAGGTGCAAGTCTAACGTTTAGCGGATGATCTTTTGTATAAAAGCCTTTATTGTGAGCTCCGACCCAATACAAAAATTCGGAATCCTCAAGATAAATATGCATTGTAAAAAAGCTGGAGCTTCCTGCGTGACGGACTTGAAAATCATGCACCTGCATAGGAGAGATAATGATGAGATCGCCTGCATGCTGCTCATATTCCGTAGATCCGAGAATCGTGGTCTGGTGGCCATCCAGAACAAGCAGCATTTCCAGCATGGTGTGGTGTACATGCCGACCGCAAACCCAACCCTGCTTAACATGACGAGTGTGGGGAGAGTATAAACAGGCCTCGGATCGATAATGGGGAAAAAATTTGTCAGGGTAAAGTATACTCATTTTGTAAAACAGCTCCTTGATGTCCGATTATGTTAAATGTGATAAAAAAACGAGTCCGATCATGTTATAGAGAAACTGTTGCAGTCGTTCTATACTAAACTCTGGCGTTCATTACATAGTCAATATTGTTCTAATCGTGTAGGTGAGCCCAATACATATTTACTATCATAAGCGATAAAGCAGGTGAATCCTATGGCAAAAGTTGAATCCACTTTGGATTATTCTGAAGCATTTGAAACTGAGCAAGGAACGAAGATCAAACCGTTTAAATTATTGACCCGTCTGTACCGGGACCATGTCGGCAAGGTAGCTATGTCGGCGCTCTATTACACGATCAAAGCGTCGCCCATTTGGGTGCTCTCGATCGTAACAGCAAACATTATCAACATTGTAAGCTATCCTGACCGTCATTCCATGCGGGAGTTTTGGATCAATCTGGCGGTTATTGTCGTTGTTATCATTCAAAACATTCCTACACATACGCTGCATATCAGCTATATCAGTAAAGCCGTTCGCCATGTAGAAGCCGGACTGCGGAGTACGCTGGTACGCAAAATGCAGCAGCTGTCACTAAGCTATCACGGGGATATGAACGCAGGGCGGTTACAGTCCAAAATATTGCGTGACGTCGAAGCCATTGATTTTCTCTCCAGACAGATGTTGATGACGATCATACCTGCGGCGATCAATTTAATTATCGTAATCGGACTTACGTTGTATAACAGCTGGATCGTGGCACTGTTTTTCGTATTAATGGCTCCGATGTCCATCTTTTTAGTGCGTTTTTTCCGATCCAAAATGTCTCAGCGCAACCGTGATGTTCGTCGCAACATTGAAGAAATGTCCGGTAAAGTGTCTGAAACCGTAGAAATGATCCCGGTCACTCGTGCCCATGGCTTGGAGGAAGTAGAAATCCGCAAGGTCGATTCGGCCCTGCAAAACATCCGTGAAAAAGGACATCGTCTGGATGTGCTTGAAGCCTACTTTGGCTCCTCAAGCTGGGTTGTTTTTCAACTGTTCCAGGTTGGATGTTTGTTCTTTACCGCGTATCTGGCTCATCTCGGATATATGGAAATCGGCGATATCGTGATGTATCAGAGCTTTTTCAATATGATTATCGGCTCTGTCAGCTCTATCTTGAATGTGTATCCGAATCTGGTCAAGGGCTTTGAATCGCTGCACTCGGTGACAGAAGTGTTGCTCTCAAAAGAGACGGAAGAATATAAGGGACGTAAAAATCCTGAGAGAATTCAAGGTGCTTATCGCTTTGAAGGTGTGGGCTTTCAATATAAGGGATCAGATCGTCACGTTCTGGATGAATTCACACTGGAGGTTAAGCCGGGTGAAACAGTGGCCTTCGTGGGTGAATCGGGTTCTGGTAAATCGACCATTCTGAATTTGATTATCGGCTTTTTCAAACCGCAATTCGGCAATATCTATATTGACGGTATCCCAATGAGTGAGCTCAGCATGCGGAAATATCGGCAGTCTCTAGCCATTGTGTTGCAGAACAATATTTTGTTCTCCGGAACGATTCGTGAAAATATCACCTATGGTCTTCCTCATATTTCAGAGGAAAAGCTGCAGCAGGCGATTTGGATGGCTAATCTGCAGGATGTCATCGACAGTCTCCCGGATGGATTGGACACCTCTGTAGGTGAGCATGGTGGTCGTTTGTCTGGTGGCCAGCGTCAACGGATTGCAATCGCTCGCGCACTGGTACGTGATCCGCAAATTATCATTCTTGATGAAGCGACCTCCGCACTGGACAATATGTCGGAACGCCATGTGCAGCAAGCTATGGAGCAACTAATGAAGGGAAGAACCACCTTTATCGTGGCTCACCGTTTATCGACTGTTAAGAACGCCGACCGTATCGTGGTGATGAAGAAGGGGAAAGTGATCGAGTCTGGATCGTATGATGAGCTGTTAGGGATGAAAGGTGAGTTTTATAAATTGAAAAATCTGTAAGATGGTATCTTTTGATGAACAGAGAAGAGTAGATTAAACGATCTGCTCTTCTTTGTTGTTTAAATATGTGGTTATAATTTGTTATTAAATAAACACAACAAAATAATAACATATAGTACTATGCAATTTTACGATTTATATAATAATATTGGATATATATTACTTATAAAAATATTGTGTAATTAAGCAATGTTATTTGATGGCGTTTTCATCTGGGGGGAGAGTAGCTACTTTTCTTTTCAATACTTTTATCACTATCATCAGAAGCCAACTGCTGCGAGAAGTGGGTATAAGGGGCAAAGCCCCTAACAAGCGAATATGGCCAGCCATATTCAGTGCTTGCAACAGCACAAAACTGCTGTCTTGTGCTGCAATATGTTTAACCTGCCGAGAAAAAATAGTCGGCAGGTTATTTAAATTGACTTTTTGTTGCTACAACAATATACTTATTATGGACACAAAAAGTGGGGTGAAGTAATGTCGTCCAAAAAGATGGGGCGTCCACTATCTGACAATCCCAAAAGCGAATTAATTCGAGTTCGTGTCGATCAAGAGATTTTGAGCAAACTCGATGCTTGCACCGAAAAACTCCAAACGACCCGTTCTGATGTTATTCGCAAAGGGATTGAAAAGGTGTATGACGAGCTCCAAAAATAAAGAAGGAAGCGGCGCGTCCGACGAAGAACAATGCCACTTCCTATCCCGCAACCGCTTTAATAAGCAGACTGCATAAATATCCTACCATGTGCAGGAATCTCATTCAAGCGATGCGATGATAATTAATGGGAGGATGAACATGAAAACAATTCTGGAAGCCCTCTACCGCGGGGAGCTTCATCCTGGTGAGACGATTGTGCCGTCTGTCTCATCCTGAATATCGTCCCTTAAGCCGACAAGTGGCGGCACAGACAGAGCAATGCGAGACCGATTAGGTGAGGAAGCGTTTTGTGAGCTGGAGGAATATTTTGACCTGTGCGACAGCGTAGATAGTATGCATGTTGAAGCTGCTTTTTTACATGGATTCAGGCTTGGAGCAAATTTAATGATCGAGGTCATGAGCAAACGTTAGGAGTTAGTTCCGAATGTAGCTTCGTGAATGAGGTGTTGTAATAAATGGAATGGTTGGTGGTTTTTTTGTATCGGGCTGTTTTTATTTAGCTTGACATTGCTTTTTTCATAATATTATTGCTAATTTCGTCTATGGACCTTTATAGTGACTATCCTCTAAATAAAGAGTAAAATCCTCATTATACTAACATAAATTCGGAGGACTCCCACATGCGCATAGCCATCATAGGTCTCGGCGATATCGCTCAAAAAGCCTACCTGCCAGTCATTACGGCGATAGAAGAAATTGAGCTGGTGTTTTGTACACGAAATACAGACACGTTGGAGCATTTATCAGCAAAATACAGGGTTCCTAATACAGCAACGGACATTCAGCAGGTCATCGACCTGGGAGTAGATGCGGCCTTCATCCATACAGCTACAGAATCACACGTAAAGATCGCAGAACAGCTCATTCGCAGCGGGATTCATGTGTATGTGGATAAGCCGATTTCATATGATTATGAGGAGTCGTTGAGGCTTGCTGCGCTAGCTGAAGAGAAGGGCGTAATCCTTATGGTTGGTTTTAACCGCCGTTATGCACCGATGGTTGCAGTGATGAAGGAACAAAATGATCGACGGTTTATAATGCTGCAAAAAAACCGCAAGTTCTCGCCGGATTACGCTCGTCGATTCATTTATGATGATTTTATTCATGTCGTGGATACGATCCGTTTTTTGGCGGGCGGTGAAATCACAGATGTACGCTTCTCTCCTTATGTACAGGAAGGCAAGCTTTATCAGGCAGTTCTTCATTTCGAGGGGAACGGTTTTGTCTGCACAGGAATAATGAATCGCGATTCCGGGGCTAATGAAGAAGTTCTGGAGGTCATATGTCCGGGGAACAAATGGGTTGTCGATGGTCTAAACTCTACGGTTCATTATGCTGGTGGTGAAGAGAGGCATCTCAAATTTAATGATTGGGACCCGGTATTGTATCGCCGCGGCTTCGTAAGTATCATTCAGCATTTTATAGATTGTGTACGCGAAGGATTGGAGCCAGAAATTTCTGTATCAGATGCACTCAAAAGCCATGAAATTTGCGAAATGATCGTGAAGCAGGCCGAAGCGAATGGAGGCGATCCCTTACCTGACGGCTTGATTTAACAATCGAATGACTTCACGAGCAGACCAGATCGCATCTTCCAAGGAATGAATTAATCGATCCGTAACTGTAACAATGTCTTCGTATTCGGCTGGAGTATCCAGCACTTGCTTTACGTTTAGTTCTGTTGACTTTTCAGTTGTATTTAACAACCGCAGGATTGCGCTCATGGAATAGTGTGCGTGCCGTAAAGAACGAATAATTTTCATTCGATTCATTTCTTTTTCAGTATATCTGCGATATCCATTGGGAAGCCGAGGGACGGTCAATAGACCGTTTCTTTCCCAATTTCGTATAATCTCGTTTGATACTTCTAATAGCTGAGCTACTTCGTTTCTCGTGTAGGTTTCAGCCGATATAAGTGAATCTTTGCCATCCAGCCATTTTTCAACGAGTTCAATGGCCTCCAGCGCTCTAATATGTTCTTTCTCTAAATGGGTCAGGTAGTCCTCGGCAAGCTTGATAGCTGTTCTAAAATCCTCTCGTCCACTGGCTTGAACGATAGCACGTGCTTTTTCCCGAATTTGCCCCTGAACGATTTCGCATCGAAACGCCGTCCTTGCAACCAGCAGCTGAAAAAGATGGAGGTCCGAATAGATCCGATATCCATTGTCCGCACGAGGAACAGGGGAAATATATCCCCATTCCTCATATATGCGAACCGTATTAGGATGAATACCTGCCTTACTTGCGATTTCAGTTGTTTGATACACCGCAGCATACCTCTATTTCCATTTAAAATATTTTTTTGCACCAAATAATCCTACTACAATGCATACCCCCATCACAATGATCGCGAGTACAACATCTTGAAATGGTTCTCCGATGGATACTTGCTTCATGAGGTGAATACCTTGTGCGAGCGGAAGCAGGTTCATTATTTTTTGGATGAAAATAGGCATGATTTCGTACGGAATCGTTGCACCAGAGAACAGGAGCATGGAAAAGTAGACGATAGAGCTCCAGAGATTGGCTGATTTCTGATCGGGTACGACACTTCCGATGAATATACCGATGCTGTACATCGCAGCAAGCACAAGTGAATAAGCCAGGAGGAATAACCCCCATGAGCCGCGCATTTCATAACCGAACAGAATGGAGTAAACGAGGGTTACCCCAAAGAATGATACCAGTGCTGACGAGAGCTGAATCACGACCTGTGCCAGTATGATTTGCAAAGGAGATATTGGGGTCACTTGAAATCTTTTTAAAATGCCACGATGACGGTAGTCTGCAATTGTTAATGGCACACCCATCACGCCCGTTGCTAGAATCCCTATAGTTGTGACGGCGGGAAATGAATACTCAAACATCGATGCGCCATTGCTGGAAGCATCCTTGCTCATCACATATCCAAACAGTGCTGCTAGAATGATTGGCATGAGTATGCCGAATATGAGAATATCTAGCCCCTTCCATACTAGCTTTCCTTCAATCTTTAGCAAAGTACCGAATTTGTTCATATGAGTTCCTCCTCACCGGAAAAATGTAAATAGGCGGCTTCCAAATGCGGCTGACCGCTTGCTTTGACGACTTCATCAATGGTTCCATATATCATGGTTTCTCCATTTTTCAAAATAAGCAGATGGTCGCACAGCGCTTCAACCTCATCCATATAATGCGACGTTAATACGATGGACAGCCCTTTTTCCTTCATAATCAATAACTGTTTCCATAGCATTTTGCGAGCCATTGTATCGAGCCCTGTCGTTAATTCATCCAGAAAAACGAGCTGCGGGTTTGGCAGTAAAGCTAACAATACAGCCAGGCGCTGTTTCTCGCCGCCGGATAGTGACTTTATTAGCTGCTTCTGCTTATCCAGCAAACCAAACGTAGATAATAATGGCTCTATACTTTGAGGCTTTACGTACAAAGCGTGCCACTGATTGCAAGCCTCTTCAACGGTCATCTTATCGGGAAAATTCGTTTCCTGAAATTGCACACCAACCTGCTCAAACACTTTCTTCCGATCTATGATCGGAGATTGACCCAGCACCAGCAGCTCATCAGATGTGCTTTTTTCAATTCCTAAAATAGCCCCTATACTGGATGATTTTCCTGCTCCATTGGCCCCAAGCAATCCAAACACCTCGCCTTTTTGGACAGAGAAGGTTAAATTTCTTACAGCATGCTTACCGTTGTATGTAACGGAAAGATTTTTGACGGATAAAAGCATTTACTCACCTCTTTTGAAATTGTTAGATTCTCAATATAGCAAAAGAATAGAAGGGTGGTGGTTAAATGGAGGGTTTGAAATTAGAGGTTAGGCGATGCGCTCATGCAAAAAAAAAGCCGGAGCATCATGCCCCGGCGTGTATCTCTTCATCCTTATTTCAAAGCATACACATGCCCATCCTGTGTGGTAAAAAACACAACGCCATCCGCCACAACCGGGGTTGAGAGGATAGGAGAATGAGCCTCTGCAAAACGCCATTTTTCCTTTCCTGTCTTCAGGTCTACAGCATAGAATGCATCAATACCAGCTTTATTTACAGTTTTGTCCGTGAATGCTGTTCCGAAATACATGATATCATCTACAATGACAGGCGACCCGAACACACGGCTTCCGGCATTAAAGTCGAATTTGGACTTTCCGGTTGCAGGATCAAACACATGTACAAACTTGGAGTCTGAGGAGCCAATGGCGATATACTCGTCATTAACAGCCGCAGAGGAAGAGACCCATGAGCCGCCTGAGGTTAGATAGGACCATTTGATTTCACCAGTCTGTGCATCAACTGCATATGCATTTTGATCCCTGGAACCGAAGTACAGAATACCATCTTTATAAGCTATACTAGATTGCACAGCGCCGTAATCCTGCGACCATATCGGTTCACCTGTCTTTTGATCCAGAGCGGCAACCACACCAGTCATATCTGAGATAAATACTTTACCATCAGCAATTGCAGCTTTACTATGAACGAATAACATCGGGGTTTCATGCTCCCATATTATCGAGCCGTCAAGACGTGACAGTGCATAAAAGAACGGTCCCTCGCCGCCGACGTAAATGACATCCTGATCTATAGTCGGTGAGCTGATATAGTAGTCCCACGGGTCAGTAAATGCACCACTGCTGAGACTGTCATCAAGCTGCTTTTTCCATTTTACCTCTCCATTTGTCTTGTCGATCGCATACAACGTTGAAGTGGTGTCTGTAAAATAAAGCTCATTTTCATAGACAGCAGCTGTAGCTCTGATTTTACCTGCAAAAGCTTGCTGCCAAATTATTTTGCCGTTGTTGGCACTAATTGCATAGAATTGGCCCACTTCATCTCCAAAATACAATATCCCGTCAGCAAGGATGGGAGAGCTGTGTATCTTGTTTTCCAGCTGAAGGCTCCATTTCTCTCCTTTTAAATTGGGCAGCCCCGCAGTATGAATGATTCCCGTATTTGCTAAATCACTTCGGAATGAATAGGTTCCTTGAAACTTTTCCGTACCCTCGTTGCCCCCTTGAGTACATCCTGTAACTGCAACAGCTAAAGCCAAGCAAGTGATGATAAACCATTTTCTCAAAATAAACCCCTCCGTTGATCGGTAATTTGCTTTCTAAATCTGCATTCAATGTATAGATGCCAACGGTGGGAGATTTCTTACACAATTTTTATAAATTATTTAAAACTTTTTTGAGTATATCTAATCCTTGTTGTTCATAGCTTTTTACTTGTTCAAGTAATAGAATCCCTTTTGCTCTGGTAGATGGACAAGAGTGGTGTCCGCCTGCAGGAAAGGGGTATAGCTTCCGAAGATGGTACAAGGTCTCTGCTGCATGTTTATAGTAAACAGCGGCTTGGGATGCCAATTTGCAAATGATGTCACCGTAGTCCGCTGTACGTTCTGCGATAGATTCAAGAAATTGAAACGCAAAAAGTCGTGTATTGGAGGTCCAGCAAATTTGGTAGGCATGAGCAAGAGGATCGATATCCTCACGAGATAGCAAGGTAATCCAGACGTCATAAGCTGCTATACCCTGAACGTAATCAGGGTGAATGCTGCCTTCAAACCCTTCATTATGCATGATAATCATGCTTAATGCACCACGTAACGAATCCATTGCTGTTACTGGATAAGGCGTACCGAGTGATAGTATGAAAAGATCAGCACCCCAATCCAGACCGAGTTCCCTGTAATCCATTGTTTGTTGCTCAAATAGCCCTGTAATATGAAACAATTTCTTAGTATCGTCATAACCGTGAATCAAAGCAAAATAAGGGTGTACATAGCCCCAAACAATAACCGGCTGCCCTTGATCAAGAGTGTTATGTATAAAATTAAAAGCTTCGATAAGCAAGTCGGAGGTCTGAGGGATATGCTGCCCATCACCGATCGAACGTGCTGCATAGCCTAGGTTTAGCAATCCCTTAGTGAAGGTGCGTCGCCAGTTAAAAGCCGAGGCTTCGAAAAGATCCAAATGTCGTTGATTAATCTGCAGTCTGAAGGCTTGCCCTGTAAAACCCATAATTTCGGCCATTGTAGAGCTTGAAGGGAGATTAAATGGGCTTTGACTGTACTGTAGAGCATGCAGGACACAGAGTGAAAAGGTGTCCCAGATTTCTCCGAAGTATAAACTTTTTGATGCCAGAATAACCTTGGAATTTTTGACTGGATCAGATGCTCTCGACTGTAAATAGGTTGTTAAATTCGAATGAAATTGCTGCTGTTGAATTTTACGTCTTGATCGGGATAATATCGTGTAAACGTTAGATGAACTGGTTGAGGTCATGGTTGAAATTTCCTGGGGTGTGTATAGCTTGAAAAAATAGGCATCAAATATTTCCCGTTCCTTAGCGTTAAGGCACTGCAGCATGCTGTGAATCAAGTTCGATGTCTCTTGTCTGAGCCAGATTTTTGCCGGGTCATTTAATGTATCATTCATTTCGGAACGCTGACGAGCAAATTTGCTCAATAAAAGCTCGATGGGCGATCCATATTCATCATTGTGTTCACTATGCTGCTGTATTAGGGAAGAGAAGGGGCGTTCCTTTCCATGTGGACCGCCGCGCCTCAAATGCATAAGTGCCTGGTTTGTAATAATTTTTCTGAACCAAGGGATGAATTTCTCAATATGCTCCAGATTGCCAAGATACAAGAAAGCATTAATTAATGCCTCTTGAACAATATCCTCTGCAAGATAAGGGTCGTCCGTATATTGGTAAGCCCATTGAAATGCTTGTTTTCTATGCCGAAGCATAAGTTCATTAAACGCAGAGTGAAGCCCTGTTCTAGCCATAGCAATCAATTCTGAATTAGATAAATGTTGAAGCTCTACATTAGAATCTGCCATTGTGGACCTCAGGGAGTTTACTCAATATTTCTTCAAGATAACGACGATTCATTTCTTGACGGTCAAGTATGATGGCGATAGCGATAAATAAAATACCAGGAATAAGGCCCAGAAAAGCAAAATTTAAAATAATTGCAATTTGCTGATCTCTGATTCCAAAAAATAAACCGTAAATGAATCCTAATACGATAAAGAATGCTCCAATACCACGAAGTAGCTTAGACATGAGAGCGGCCTCCTTTGGGTTGGTTTATGAAGTACTTTTATTTGTATGCACAATGAAAATATAACACATAACAGCGATCATGTTGGCTGAAGCTATAACAAGTCCCATAGGGAGGGCGTTATTCTCACCGCCAAGTCCGACCAGTGGCGCAACTGCTGCGCCGAGAATGTATGGAAGCAGTCCTAGTAGAGCAGAAGCACTGCCCGCTGATTGCGCCTGTCTTTGCATTGCGAGCGGAAAGGACGAAGTACCGACAATCCCGACGCAGGCAACAACAAAGAATAGTGGAATCAGAATGGACATTAGGCTGCCTTTCGTGACAATGGCAATCAGTAAAGCAATCGAAGCACATGCAGCCAGACCAAGTCCAAAACGCAGTAGAGCTGTCTCTCTGATTCGTCCAGCCAACCGTCCAGTTGTTTGGCTGGAGATGATGATCCCTATGCCATTTATTGCAAAAATCATGCTATAGGCTTGTTCCGAGACATGGTAAATATTTTGCAGCACGAAGGAAGAACCGGAAATATAGCCGAACATGGCGGCGGTAACAAAGGCTTGAGATAAGCAATAGCCAATAAATTGGCGATCACGCAGCAGACGAGAGAACGTGCTTAGTGTGGTTTTAAGTCCACCGGACTGACGATGTTCTACAGGCAATGTCTCAGGCAGCCAAAAAAGTACTGAAACAAGCATTAGAACACCGATAATGCTAAGAACGACAAAAACGCCGCGCCAAGAGACAAACTGAAGCAGCTGTCCGCCAAAGAGAGGTGCCAATATCGGTGCAGCTCCGTTTACCAGCATAAGCATAGAGAAAAATTTGGTCATCTCCGTACCAGAATACATGTCTCTTACAATGGCACGTGAGAGCACAATTCCAGCTGACCCAGACAAGCCTTGAATGAATCTAAGGGTATTCAATATAGCTGCAGATGGTGCGAACACACAGAGCAGTGAGCTAACAGCATAAATGATAAGTGCAATGACAAGTGGTGAGCGACGACCGCGTGTATCGCTAAGTGGTCCCACGATAATCTGACCGATTGCAAGACCTAACAGACATGCGGTTAAGCTTAACTGGGCCATCGATGGACTTGTATTCAGATCATTTGCCAGCTTGGGGAGGGCCGGAAGGTACATATCCAGACATAATGGTCCGAACGCGGACAGACTTCCAAGAATGAATATCAACAGCAGACGACGAGATGATGCAGGTTTAGTTGATGAATTTGATTCCGCTAAGCTCATGGATGCAACTTCCTTTCAATAATAAAGATGACACGGATTTTCTAATTATACTATATCGGTGAATGATGAGGAGAGTTTGCGGGTATTTTTAACATTAGTGATACAAGGAGGCTGACCGATGAACCCGAAATGGTGGAAGGAATGTGTCGTTTATCAGATCTACCCGATTAGCTTTAAAGATTCCAACGGGGACGGGATCGGAGATCTGCAAGGAATCATCTCAAAGCTGGATTATTTGCAGGACCTTGGGGTCAATATGATCTGGGTAAGTCCGATATATAAATCTCCGTATCATGATAATGGTTATGATATTAGTGATTACCTAGATATTATGAAGGAATTCGGAACGATGGACGATTTTGATACCCTTCTGCGTGAAATTCATGCCAGAGATATGAAGCTGATGATGGATTTGGTGCTGAATCATACCTCCCATGAACATCCGTGGTTTTTGGAATCGAGAAGCTCCAGGGATAATCCGTATCGTGACTTTTACATATGGAGAAAAGGTAAAAACAGTGGACCGCCGAACAACTGGGAATCTTATTTTAGCGGTTCGGTCTGGGAATATGATAGCTTAACGGACGAATATTATTTGCATTTGTATTCAAAATATCAGCCTGATTTAAATTGGGAAAATCCCGTTGTCGTTGACAAGCTGCACGAAATGATCGAATGGTGGCTTAAAAAGGGAGTAGATGGATTCAGATTTGATGCGATCTCTCATATCGTCAAGGCCGCTGGACTTCCGGATGCCGATAATCCTAATCAAACGGCTACAGTAAGAGCTTATGACTTATTCTCTCATCTGGACGATGTACACACACTGCTCCAGAATTTATTTGATAATGTGTTATATTTGTACGACATTATGACCGTTGGAGAGACGTCAGGTCTCGGCCCTGAGCAGGCACTGAATTATGTTGGTGACGGGCGAAGAGAACTGCATATGACTTTTCAATTTGAGCATATGTATTTGGATGCAGCATCCGCAGGCAGCGGAAAATGGGATGTTGTGCCGTGGAGTCTGGTGAAACTGAAAGAAATTATTACAAACTGGCAGAAGGTACTTCACCGCCGCGGCTGGAACGCTAACTATCTATGTAACCATGATCAGCCAAGATCGGTATCAAGGTTTGGAAACGATGGGCAGTATCGTGTGAAGTCCGCACAAATGCTGGCTACTTTTATTCACATGCTGGAAGGTACGCCATATATTTTTCAAGGGGAAGAGATTGGAATGACCAATATTGCGTTTGATACGATTGACCAATACCGTGATGTTGAGACCTTGAACTATTTTAAAGAAAAGCGTGCTGAAGGTGTTCCGGAGAACGAGATTATGAATGCCATATACAAAAAAAGCCGTGACAACGCTCGGACGCCAATGCAGTGGGATCATAATGAACATGCGGGATTTACAACGGGTGTTCCGTGGATTCGGGTTAATCCGAATTATCCTGAGATCAATGTTGAAGAAGACTTAAAAAATCCCGAGTCGATATTTAAGTACTATAAGAAACTAATTGCTCTACGCAAAAAACATAAAGTTATCGTGTATGGAGAGTACAAGCTTCTTTATCCAACGCATGAAGAGATTTACGCGTATACCCGTAGGTTAGATAATGATTTGCTGGTCGTCATATTGAATTTCAGTGATCGTGAACCGATTTTTCAAATGCCGGACGAAATTAATCTCAAAGGCATTAACATGCTGATTTCTAATTACTTACCTGGTGAAAAAGATGACCTGTACCACTTAAAATTGCGGCCTTATGAAGCGAGAGTGTATTTGGGCAAGAGTCATCTGCATAAACATTAACCTTAAGGGGCTGTCCCAAAAGTAGTGTCAAAACTAGAAATAGCGGTGCAAGGAAGACGATCCCTGCACCGCTTGATCCCGCCAATGCTATGACCTTATCTCATGTGTAATAATGTCATGATGCGGTATTCCTGAAATTCCTGCAAATGTGCAGGCTTTGTTTATGTAAAGTCTCTAAATGCCCTAAATTGCTGCAAATGTGCAGGCTTTCTCTAAGGATTCCCTTCAAACTAGTCTATTCTGAACAATATTCCTGCATTTTGGCAGGCTTTTGTTCATATTTTTATGGCTACTTTGGAAAAAACTGCATTTTTGCAGCTTTTCCTGATATTTTGCCTTTCCACTGCAAGAAGCGTCCCTCAAAGTTATCTTAGATAGCTTTTGGGATAGCTTCTTTTTAATTTGTACAAAAAATAGCCATATCTATTTACCACACTATGTTATTGTTCGTTTTTTACAATTGACGGATAATTGACCACCACTTAATATATGAATAATACTTTATTGTTTTGTGGGATAAGCCTGGGCATATATTCGCACTTTAATGCTTTCATTAATGAAAGCGGTAATGGATTCGCGCTTTATTGCCTAAAACAAGATTCCAAAGAGGGGGAATTCAGATGAAGAAGAAATTGGGATTATTTTTAGCTTCAACTGCAATGTTAATTAGCGTAATTGGATGTGGTAACAACTCCGGTTCAAGCAGCTCCGGAGCTTCAGAAAGCGGTGCAGCAGGCAACGGACAGAGCGAAGAGAAGGCTTCCTACAAAATTGCGATTTCACAAATCGTAGAGCATCCATCACTTGATGCAACACGTGAAGGATTTTTGGCGGCGTTGAAGGATGGTGGACTTGTAGAGGGAGATAATTTGAAGGTTGATTATAACAACGCACAAGGCGACCAAACAAACAACCTGACAATTGCTCAGAAAATCGCTGGTGAAAAGTACGACCTTGTCCTTGCAATCGCTACACCACCTGCACAAGCCGTAGTTCAACAGGTTAAAAACTCACCGATTTTGTTTGCGGCGGTTACGGACCCGCTTGATGCTAAATTGGTAGACAATTTGGATCAGCCTGGCGGTAATGTGTCTGGAGCAGCGGATACAAATCCGGAAGCGATCACTAAATTGATGGATTTTATTGCAGCCAACATTAAAGATGTGAAGAATGTCGGTATTGTTCTTAACCAAGGTGAGCCAAACGCAGTAGTCATGTCAAAACATGCTGAAGAAGCGTTGGAGAAACATGGAATTAAGCTGATTAAGGCTTCCGTTACGAATACATCTGAAGTAAAACAAGCGGCAGAGTCTTTGGTAGGCCGTGTAGATGCTATCTATATCACGCTGGATAACACTGTTGTTGAAGCGGTAAGCACAATTATTCAAGTAGCAAATGAGCATGATATTCCGTTCTTCTCCGCTGACCGTGATTCCGTTGAGAAGGGGGCCTTTGCTACAGTAGGGTTCAAATATTATGATCACGGTTACCAAGCAGGCCAGATGGCCTTGGAAGTGCTTAAAAACGGCAAAAAGATTGGAGATTTGAAGGTTACCTTCCCGGATAAGCTGGATCTGATTATGAACCTGAAAGCTGCAGCAGAACAAGGTATCGAAGTAACTGACGCTATGAAGGATCAAGTGAATGACAAGGAGAACAATCTGTTAGAATAGGTTGTGCCCCATATCTAGGAGGTAACCATCATGATGAACTCATTACTAGGCGCTGTTGAATCGGGATTAATATACGCTTTGATGGCGCTCGGTGTTTATATTACTTTTCGTATTCTTGATTTCCCGGACTTGACGGTAGACGGAAGCTTCACAACCGGGGGAGCCATCGCGGCGGTCATGATAACTGAAGGTGCTTCTCCCTGGATCGCTACGATTTGTGCTTTCTTTGGCGGCCTGGCTGCCGGTGCTTTGACTGGTTTGCTGCATACTAAGGGGAAAATAAACGGTCTATTGTCTGGTATTTTGATGATGATCGCATTATACTCCATTAACATGCGGATCATGGGCAAACCGAATGTGGGACTGCTCGGCGAAACAACGATGTTTAGCTCGTTGTCCCCACTTCTGTTAATGCCGTTCGTAGTTGTGGCAGTGAAGCTGCTGTTGGATCTTTTCCTGCATACAGAGCTTGGACTCGCACTTCGTGCAACTGGCGATAACCAGCGCATGATTCGTAGCTTTGGCGCTCACACAGATAATACGATTATTATGGGGCTTAGCTTATCTAATGGATTAGTAGCCTTGTCAGGTGCTCTTATTGCGCAACAATCAGGATTTGCCGACATTTCTGCGGGGATCGGAATGATCGTGATTGGTTTGGCCTCTGTAATTATCGGGGAAGCTATTTTTGGAGCAAGAACTGTGTTCTTCGCTACTTTAGCAGCCGTTCTAGGTTCTATTGTGTATCGTATCGTAGTTGCTCTGGCCCTTCGTATTGAGTGGCTGGAACAAACTGATCTAAAGCTTATTACCGCAGTTATCGTTATATTTGCTCTGGTTATTCCATCGGTTCATCGATCATGGAAGCAGAAAGGGCTTGCTCGCAAGCGATCAGCGGAGATTGTTGCATTGCATGAGAAACAAGGCTTGGGGGGTGAACGGTAATGTTGAGGATCTCACACGTATCCAAGCTGTTCCATGCCGGGTCTCCTGACGAGAAAATTGCGTTGACAGATATCAATCTTCATCTGAATTCAGGTGATTTTATTACGGTAATTGGAAGTAATGGCGCAGGGAAATCTACACTGATGAATATGATTTCAGGTGTTTTAAAGCCTGATATCGGAAATATACTGATCGATGGAAATGATATTACCAATTTGCCCGAGCATAAAAGAAGCCGTTGGATCGGTCGGGTCTTTCAGGACCCGATGGCAGGTACGGCTCCGCATATGACGATTGAAGAGAATTTAGCCATGGCTTATTCCCGTGGTCAGAATCGCGGCTTGCATATTGGCGTTTCATCGAAGCGCAGAACGTTGTTCAAGGAGCAGTTAAGCAGGCTGGGCATCGGTTTAGAGGATCGCCTGCGGGCGAAGGTAGGGACGTTATCCGGTGGTGAACGTCAGGCTCTAAGCCTTCTGATGGCAACCTTTACTAAACCGCAAATCCTGCTTCTGGACGAGCATACAGCCGCTCTTGACCCTGCTCGTGCAGAGCTGGTAACCCGGCTTACACAGAATATTGTAAGCGAGCTTAACCTGACAACGCTAATGGTTACGCACAATATGGAACAGGCCATCCGTCTCGGCAATCGTCTTATTATGATGGACGGAGGCAAAATCATCCTTGACGTTAACGAGTCAGTAAAAGCTGATCTGACTATGGAACATCTGCTTGGAGAGTTTGAGCGGATCAGCGGTCACAAATTGGCTGATGATCGAGTCGTTCTTGGATAAGATGCCTATTTGTTAGAGAAAGAGTCGATCTTCGGATGCATCCCCGTGGAGAGACTCTTTCTTTTTCTTGAAGAGTATAAATTTGGTAATGGATTGATTAGCACAGATGTCCGTGCTATATTCAGGTAACGGAGGGGATGAACAAGATGATTCTGGAGTCTGCGCAATTACAGGTTAAGCCTGGAATGATGAATGATTTCGAGAGCAATTTCCGTAAAGCTTCGGCGATTATCTCACAGATGCCCGGCTACATAGAGCATGAGCTGCATAAATGCGTGGAGCATGAAAATAAATATTTGCTGCTCGTGAAGTGGCAATCTATTACACATCATGAGGTAGGGTTCAGACAATCGCCGCAATATCAGGAGTGGAAGGCATTACTGCATCATTTTTATGATCCTTTTCCAGAAGTAGAGCACTATATACAGATTAGACTTACCACAGACAAGTGAGAGTGAGAGACAACACGATGTTAAAACAATATACGATCGAAGATGCAGTCATCGAGGATTTGGAATGTATCGTTGCAATATACAATGAGACGATTGATAGCCGTATGGTAACAGCAGATTTGGAGCCAGTATCTGTAGAGAGCAGAAGATCATGGTTTTACGAGCATTCACCTCATTTTCGCCCCTTGTGGGTTGTGAAATCAGAGGGAAGGATCATTGCCTGGTTAAGCTTCCAATCGTTCTACGGCAGACCCGCCTATTTGGCCACAGCGGAAATCAGTATTTATATTTCAAGCAACAATCGTGCACAAGGAATCGGAAGTATTCTCATTGAAAAAGCCATCCAGGCTTGTCCAAGCCTCTCGATAAACACGCTCCTTGGATTTATTTTTGCGCACAATGTACCCAGCTTATCCTTGCTTAAGAAATTCGGATTTGTCCAGTGGGCTTATTTGCCCAAGGTTGCGATTCTGGATGAAGTGGAACGGGACCTGGTTATTGTAGGCAAAAGAGTGGTGGAGAATGCATCGGATGGAATGGGGAAGTGATTTCTTGAACAAATGGATAGAGCAGGGTACTCAGCGGCTCATTGATTTTACGCGATTGGAGGGTATGTCGATATTGATGATCACAATTCCGTTTGCGTAAAAAGCCTGTAAAAAGATATCCTTTTTATGGGCTTTTTTTTGTGAAAAAAATGTATTTTTTTGTTATGATAAATTTAATAAACAAACAAAATATAGAGATAGGACATTAAAGAGTGGGGGCAAGAAACATGGGAGCTACACAAGATGGACAAGCTTTTGCTAAACCAAAACAAAGAAAATTACTGTTCAGCGCAGGGCTTAGCTGGATGTTTGATGCAATGGATGTCGGCATAATCTCTTTTATTGCAGCGGCCCTTGCGGCAGAATGGAGTCTTACACCACAGCAGACTGGACTTTTCACCAGTATTAACTCTGTAGGAATGGCGTTTGGAGCTGCAATTGCTGGAATTATGGCAGATAAGTTTGGACGCCGGGCAGTATTGCTTTGGACATTGCTCATATTTTCGATTGCAAGTGGTTTATCAGCGGCGGCTACCAGCTTAACGGTGTTATTAATATTGCGATTTATTGCCGGATTTGGACTTGGCGGAGAGCTTCCTGTAGCTTCCACCTTGGTATCAGAATCTGTTCCTGCCAAAGACAGGGGACGAGCTGTCGTTTTGCTGGAAAGCTTTTGGGCGGCAGGTTGGATTGCTGCAGCTTTAATTGCATATTTCATCATTCCTAAGTATGGTTGGCAGGCCGCGTTTCTTATCGGTGCTGTACCTGCACTATATGCTTTGTATTTACGCAAATCGATACAGGACCCCCCGCGTTATCTGGAACAAGCAGCACAAAGAAAAGGACAAAAGATATCGTTTCGAGAGCGTCTAGCGTCCGTTTGGATGAGCGAGCATCGACGGTCAACGATTATGCTGTGGATTTTATGGTTCACGGTTGTGTTCTCCTATTATGGGATGTTTTTATGGCTTCCTTCTGTAATGGTTATTAAGGGATTCAGTCTTGTAAAAAGCTTTGAATATGTGCTGATTATGACTCTTGCACAATTGCCAGGTTATTTTACAGCAGCTTATTTTATTGAGAAATTTGGGCGTAAGTTTGTTCTTGTCATTTACTTGTTGGCTACAGCTGCAAGCGCAGCATGGTTCGGCAGTGCCACTTCAGAAGGAATGCTGATCACCGCGGGGATATGTCTCTCCTTCTTTAACCTGGGAGCGTGGGGTGGCATGTATGCTTACACTCCAGAGCTGTATCCGACCAAGGTTCGTTCAACAGGTGTTGGATTAGCTGCTTCCTTCGGCAGAGTAGGTGGGATTATTGCCCCTTTTTTAGTCGGTGTGCTTGTTGCGAGGAATGTTGAGATCGGGTCGATATTCTGGCTTTTCTTCTTCACGATTGTTATTGGAGCGCTGGCGGTAATGTGGCTGGGGACAGAAACAAAGGGTAAAGAGTTATTGGATTGAGTCTTGTTTATGTCGGTTGAATGAGCTTGTACCAAAAGTTCCCCTATTTTTTGAAAGTCAGTATGTGACTTTATAAAAATAGGGGATTTTTTATCCTTGTATAATTCATGTAGCCGAAGTTTATCCCTTTTAATAGTTTTCGATAGAATGAAAGGAAATTACTATGTCGTGTTACCGTTTTAATATATTATATAGTTAACTCATCGGAATTCAGGCTATCTCCGGGTTTTAATGCAGTACCCGCGATTCCAAGCTTGTGAAGGTCGTTTACAAACTTGTCGCCATCCTGGGAAATGACATCAAAGGTATTGTAGTGAACAGGAACGACGTGTTTTGCTTGAATCCATTCTGCTGCGGTTAGTGCGTCTTCAGGTCCCATCGTGAAGACATCACCAATTGGCAGGAAGGCAAGGTCAATATTAGAACGTGATCCGATCAGTTTCATATCGCTGAACAGCGCTGTATCTCCAGAGTGATAGATGATGAAGTCGTTGATGTTCAGAATAAAGCCTGCTGCTACTCCGAGATAGACATTATTTCCATCAATCGTTACAGAAGAGGTATGAAGGGCAGGAGTAAATTTAATACTGCCAAACGGGTATGCAGCTTGTCCACCAAGATTCATGCCGATAGCTGGAAGCCCTTTAGCTTCAAAAAAGCTCGCAAGCTCAACGATAGCAATAATAGTCGCGCCAGTCCGGCGGGCGATATTCTCTGCATCACCAATATGATCAAGATGTCCATGGGTAAGCAATACATAATCCGCTTCGATTTGATCCTCTTGAGAGGCCGCGACCGGGTTACCGGTTAAGAACGGATCAATAATAATCTGAAGTTGGCCAGTATGAATGTGAACGCAGGAGTGCCCAAGATACGTAATCTTCATAATTTTCCTCCTATGGAAAAGATATCATCCTGATTATTATAACTGAATTTTAATGGCGAAGCCAAATTATTGCTCAAATGAATCAATCAATATGACATAAGATGGAATTATATTAAAGGGGAAGATGTATAATGCAGAGTCAAGATCATTTATTAGAACAATTAAAAGAACACAGAATTATCTCGATATTGCGGGGGATTCCAAAGGATCGGGCGCAGAACGTAGCGGATGCACTTCAACGGGGAGGCATCGTGTTCGCCGAAGTAACCATGAATACAGTAGGAGCTCTGGATATTATTTCGCAGTGGAGAGAAAGCCATGGTTCGAATATGTTAATTGGAGCGGGAACCGTTTTGGATGTTGAGATGGCAAAAGAAGCTGTAGCAGCAGGCGCACAGTATTTGGTATCTCCAAATGTAGATGAAGCAGTCATTCGGTATGCTCGTGATCGAGGGATCGGTGTGTTTCCAGGGGCGATGACTCCTACGGAAATTGTTGCTGCCTGGAAGGCGGGAGCAACAGCGGTGAAATTGTTCCCGATGGCCAGTCTGGGGATTGGTTATTTAAAAGAAATCCGGGCGCCGCTGGATCAAATTCCACTTGTTGTTACTGGCGGCGTCCGGATCGACAACATTCAGGAGTTTTTGGCAGCAGGATCTGCTGGTGTTGGTTTGGGAGGTTCAATAGCAAATGGAGAGCTGATTAGGGAAGGCAGATATGATCAAATCGAGCTGAATGCTGCGACAATGGTTCAGGCTGTAAAATCTTACAATGCATCAAGGCCATGAAATAGTAACCGTATGAGGCTGGTCATATGCTGAAGCCCAATAATATCCTGGAGCGGCAATACGCTGCGGCCAGAATCCGACTAGACCGGATGCAGCCGGAAGAGCTTCAGACTGAGCGGATGACTTGCCGACGTTATTAGTAATGAGATCAACATATCTTCCTCCGTTAAAGGTGAATCTTCCGTGGACCTCAGCGGCTGGAATACCTTGACCTGTATTCAGATCGTAAACCTGCATCGTGACTGTTGCACGGGTTCCGTTAAATGTGATGCTCATATTTCCAATGATCATGGGTGTCAGGGTTGTGCTGGTTGTAGTCGCTGATGTTTCCTCAGATACTGGGCCAATATTGCCGCTGATATCTACGGCAGCGACTCTGTAATAGTAGGTGGTGTCTGGAAGCAATCCGACATCTCGATAGGATAAATTACGGGATGAACCGCCGATATTCGATTCGTCTGGAATAAAGTCTTCTTCCGTACTGCGATAAATGATATATTCCTCGATATCGGAATCATCAGTTGCTCTTCCATAGCTAAGCTGGATTGTGCTGTAATCTACTGCAGAAGCTTCCGGATCTTCACTAAGATAAGATGGAGGTGAGAAGTCCGGCGGACTTACGGTCCATTTATACCCGTTAGGTCCCCAAGCAGAAGGCAGCCAGCGTATGGAGTCGTAATGGTGCATCGCAATTCCACCGAAGGCAGGGTCATCATTAAACGCAGTGTACACTTTATCGAGTTCCGCTTCCATATACGTTCTGCCTTCTTCACGGAACGTGATCGTTTCAGGATCACCGCTGTTTGCAATATCCAGCGTCTCTACACCGAGCACGACTGAATTCGGTTTGCCGATGGTGTTCGCGTAAGCCATCTCACCTAACACTTGTGCGATGATGCCCGCACTGCCGTCAGCAGTGTCTCTATAATCCATTATAGAGATATAGTCACTAATGTCCTGAACATGTTCAGATAACCATTTGGTCTGGCCATGCCATGTTATATCCGAAGCATTCGTACTGGTGTCAAGCCATCTTGGAATGGCTGGCCCAAATGGAAGATTAATTCCAGCAACATCTCTACGCTGAATCATTTTCTCCAGAACGTCCAGATATTGAATTTGAACGTTTGGCTTCTCTGATGCAAATTCGGGTAGAATGTACGGCTCAATGTCTACATTTACCCCATCAAACTGCTCGTTAGAGGCAGAGGATAGGTTGTAGTTGATTACTTTCTCCATTTCACGAATAGCGTATTTATGATATGGTTCAAGCGCTCCGTAATATGGAGGAACCGTTCCGCCTGCGATACAGGCGTGTACTTTATAGCCATTCTCATGAGCCCATGCTACAAAGTCTCTGACTAGCTCTGGCTGATCTTCTAAAATATCGACACCTTCATAAGGGAATACGCCAATGTAAAATGTGGTGATTGGATCTGAACCAAAGGTATCAGTATCATCGGCAAGAGTTTTAAGCGCGGTCCGAGAGCCTGGATTCAAAAACAAATTATAAGCAGCTTTCTCCCAAATCCACATGGCTCGGTCCTGTCGCTCAACCGTAATATTTTCTTGTGTCCAATTCCCGGTGTGAACATATACGGTCGTGCTTCGCCCGACATTACCCAGGCAATCCGTTGCGCGAGCTTCAATACTGGATGTTCGATCACCTTCATGCTTGGCATTCCATTTGTATTGATAGTGATTGCCAGTGCGTTTCGCCTCTTCCCAAGGTCCGCCATTGATACGTACCTCGAGAGATTTGATCGGATTTTTACCAGTAGCTTTAACCTTCACTGGGACCTTGCCATGAACTACAGCGTCATCGGTTGGACTAATGATTTGCACGACTGGGAGATTGGCGTCCGCATTATCAATTGTTACAGAGTTAGTTGGGGTGGTTACGCCATAACGAGTAACGACATGTGTCCCTTTAGCGACAAGAGTAATTGCACCGTCATAGATGCTAGTGTCAATCTCGACACTCCAAGTACCTGTTCCTGCACCACTAGGATTATCCATCTGCACTGGAATTTGATTGATACCATCAACAATTAGTTTTACATCGTAGGTATCTGTGTACTGACCTGTAACCTGGAGCAGTCCTGGCGAGAGTTGATCTCCATTAGCTGGAGAATCAATGGTGAGCGTGGATGCGGCTAATGCTGTGCTCATTGGCAGAATGGGAAGAGGAGAGAGGCTAACTAACAGAAGAGCGACTAACCATCTGGACAGCAATACGACGACACGACACTTGGCCTTTGAATGGTGTGCTGACATCCTATTACCCTCTCTTTCTCGCGGAGAGAAGAGTGATTAGGCAGCGATGCTCCGCTGTATATTATTGTAAACGTTTACAATGATATATTATCGCTAGATTGTTATTGGGGCAACGTCCTTAAATTGTCCGTATTATTTGCCAATTCCATCCAACCGATGAGGTCATGTACAGCAATACCTGCAAAGGAAGAGTAAAGTGATGCTTTAGAACGGACACTTAACAGCTCCGTGTTCAGATATGAGGCGCCCTCCTCATAAAATGTCACATGATTTCCTTCGTTTGACCGCTTAGTTTCGACGCTGATATATACTTTTTTATTCAAAAGCTCGGCTTCAGCGAGTTCAGCTTTTGCAAGATCAAAAATGGTAGCAGCCTTGTCTCTATAAGTCATTAGCGATACCGAATCTAAATTAGAGATCATCCAGTAGCTGAGTGTTATATTTTGCCCAGGCGCCTTATATTTGTCGAGCCAGAATGGAAGAGCAGCGTTGAGAGGTAAACTAATTTTCTTGGCTTCACTGGCCAAATAGGTGACATTGTTCTGCCATTGTGTGACAAGAGACGTCCAATTCGTACTCCAATCTGGCAATAAATACGGCTCTATATCGACCTGAATGCCAGCAAATTTCTCATCAGCGTTGACTGAATTTTGGTAGTTGTTAATCCATGTCATGAAGGAATTCAACTTTGGAAGATTGGATTCCAGAGCCCAATTGGGAGCGCCGTTTAAGGCATACACACTAATTTGATGCTCGTTTGCGCTGCGGATGAATTCAGTGTAGGAGGTTTTGGATACGCTGCTGCTGATTTGCAGAAAAATCGTGTCGATTCCTTGATCGGCCATAAAAGAAATTAACTCATCAGATGATGTTTCGATTAGCTTGGTATTCCACAGCCAGGTTGCATTGGTGATGGAGTAGGAATTTGCTGCGGAGGCGCGAGGATTGCCAGGCATTAACATAGAGGTACTCAGAAAAAGCATACAGGTGGCAAGGACGACGAGGCGGTAAAACAACACAGGTGTCTTCATAATAATGTCACTCCTTTGATGTTAGAAAAACAGGTTATGATATCTATCGACATAATGGTCGAAAGAGTACATAGGACCTTGGTTTGAGTATTGTTATTATATTAATTTTTAATTAGTTTGTTACAGAAATGGTTACAGGTGTATGAAGGAGTGTTGGAATAAAAATTTGGAAAGAATGTAGTTATGGGGAGGCATGTCAGGTATTTTGGGAAAAATAAAACGCCGATCCTCATAGGGTCAGCGCCTGCGTTTAAAATTAAGTCTTGTATTAGATACATTGTTATGATACAATGACCGTTAGTCAAATAATAAGTATATATCGTAAATATTGAATTAATAATAGCATAATCGCACTAATTTGTCAAATAGAGTATGCCGACGTTAGAGAAAAATGGGTGCTGTTATTTGTGTTTTCCATTTATGTAGGGTGGGGGTCTGATTCATGACTGAGGATTTAACAAAGCACAGTGAGACTGAAACTGATTACAGTGGCGATTTATCGCTGCCGCCAGGTGTGAAAATTGATGATCCTGTACGTATGTACTTGAAGGAAATTGGCCGTGTTCCGCTGTTGTCGGCTGATGAAGAAATCGAGCTGGCGCAACGCATTGAGAAGGGCGATGAGGAAGCAAAGCGCAGATTAGCTGAAGCAAATTTACGTCTCGTCGTTAGTATTGCTCGTCGATATGTAGGACGAGGCATGGTTTTCCTCGATTTGATTCAGGAAGGCAATATGGGGCTGATCAAAGCCGTGGAGAAGTTCGACTATTCCAAGGGCTTTAAATTCAGTACTTATGCTACTTGGTGGATTCGCCAAGCGATTACAAGAGCTATTGCCGATCAGGCGAGAACGATCCGTATTCCTGTGCATATGGTTGAAACCATTAATAAACTGATCCGTGTATCCAGACAATTGCTTCAGGAGATTGGTAGAGAGCCTACGCCCGAAGAAATTGCTAAGGAAATGGATTTAACCCCAGATAAAGTTCGTGAGATTATGAAGATTGCTCAAGAGCCAGTATCGCTCGAAACACCTATAGGTGAAGAGAACGATTCTAACTTGGGTGATTTTATCGAGGATCACGATGCACCGGCTCCGGCTGAAGCTGCAGCTTATGAGCTTCTTAAAGAGCAGCTCGAAGAGGTGCTTGATACTCTCACTGAACGTGAAGAGAATGTGCTGCGGCTTCGTTTCGGTATGGATGATGGTCGTACACGTACGCTTGAGGAGGTCGGCAAGGAGTTCGGTGTAACAAGAGAACGGATTCGTCAAATCGAAGCCAAAGCGTTACGGAAGCTGAGACACCCTAGTCGAAGCAAGCGTCTCAAAGACTTTATGGAATAAGAAAATAAATCAAGGACAGACATATTGGAGAGCTTTCGAGGTAGCGGATTATCGCCCCGGGAAGCTCTCTTTATCAGTTATTTGCTTTTGCAGGGTTTTCTTCCAGGGCGGCAAGCACAAAGCTGATTATGCTTTAGAACCTTGGGAGATAATGGACGAATGTACATAAAGCAATTTGTTTTCCCCCGATTGGGGCGGCAAATACGTTTTTTGCTCGGGCGAGCAACCCGACTCTCGAACACTTTCATGAACCAATCAACGGGGTAAGATATAGAAAGTAGTCCCCCATCAGCCCCGGCAAAATTAACTGCAGCAGCAAGATTGCCTCTACGTGTAAGCCACACGGAGCCTGAGTCTCCTCCAAGCGAGACAGGGCGTTTGCCACGAATCACGCTTTGATTTTTAAAATTAATCGTTCCAAGGTCACCATAATCTCCGTAATCTACTTTAATGTCAGTATGAATCGATTCCACTGTGCCCGTAACAACTCCTGTAGTTCGCCCCACCTTCTTAAACTGATCCCCAACCTTATAGGTCCTCACAAATCCAGGGACAACCCCAAATACTGCATAACGGGGGTTCAGCAAAGAGCGCCGCAGCGGCTTTGAGGTTGCTGCATCGATAAAGTTATTCCGTTTTTTACTCAGCTTAACGAAACGGTTCAGGAAACCGACACGATCCCGCTTCGTTATGCCTTCATCAGCTCCACCAGGCTGAATTGTCTCGGAGACACGTACTGAATTGTTATCCACGAGCACATGATTGTTGCTGAGAATATAGCGGCTCCGAGGGTTGGATTTATCGCTGACAATGAGTCCTGCTGTGCCAGAGCCATCTCCTGTGCCAACGCTGTAACCAGCGATTACCGGTCGAATACGCCGTCTGAATTTAAAATTATCAGTGGATTGATTATTGTTTGTACGGAACTTGGATGCACGTACGATTCGGATAGGAATGTTTGTTTTTGAGCCGGAGTTAGCTTTGTTGTATGCATGAATAGAACGAGTAGATATAAGATGCCCTCGATTTTGTTTGGCATACCTCATTTTTATCCTTTTTGTAGAAGCTGTTGCAGATGCCTTGTCGGCATACACGATGACGGCTGCACCTTTAATGGGTTTGGCAGGATCTTTATATCCAACACCTACACCATGTATTCCTGAACGTCTTAACAGGGACTTGGCGATCCTCTGCTTGTGACGATATGCTTGCTTGAAACTAGCCAATGAATGATCACCTTTTCTGCTTTTTAATATTGTATGCAAGGCAGTGAAAAGGTGCGTTAAAACCGTGGAGTTTTATTGACGGACCTGGGCTGTTGGTATACAATGACTCTAGATAATGACAGTTTTCACAATATGATGGCGATGGAGTTCGCCATAATTGCCGATGAGGCTGATGACTCCTACCAGAGTGGCTTGCTGTGCGCTGGTAGGAGTCTATTTTGTTTGTAAGAGGGGATCATGTTCATGAAGAAGAGGTCACGATCACTGCAAGAGCGATGGTTAGTCGTTCTAGATAAGGTTCCGCAAGCCATGTATCCGGCAGCTTTTTTGAAATGGGTGCTGATAGGCAGTGTTATTGGAATTTTGTCGGGTTCAGCATCAGCTATTTTTTTAAAAAGCCTTGACTTCGTAACTGGAGAACGCATTTCGCATCCTTGGTTGTTATTTTTTCTTCCGTTTGGCGGAGCGTTAGTCAGTTTTTTATATATGAAATATGGTGGAAATGCTGGGAAAGGCAACAATTTAATATTGGAGAGTATCCAAAACGGCAAAGAGAGTATTCCGCTTCGAATGGCGCCGTTAGTGCTGTTTGGGTCACTGGTTACGCACTTGTTTGGCGGGTCTGCAGGACGTGAAGGGACAGCTGTTCAAATGGGCGGGAGTCTGGCTGAATGGTTTGGCAAAATTATTAAAATAAACGCAGAGGATCGGCGTATACTGCTTATGTGCGGCATTAGCGGGGGATTTGGCTCTATTTTTGGCACACCCCTAGCTGGAACAGTGTTTGGATTAGAAGTTGTTGCATTTGGAATGATGAGCTATCAGGCGTTAATCCCTTGTTTTGTGGCGAGCATTGTTGGGGATCTTGTTGCTTCTCAGTTATGGAACGTACATCACGTTCATTATTCAGCTGGTATTATCCCGGAATTATCGTTTATTGTTCTGATCAAAGTGGTGGTTGCTGCGATTTTGTTCGGTCTTACTGCCCGTTTGTTCAGTGAACTGACTCATTTTTTGAAAAAATGGTTTACTAACATGTTTGCAAATCCGGTTGTGAAAAGTGTAGTGGGTGGAGTAATTGTAATTGCGCTGGTTTACATAGTAGGAACAAGGGATTATTTGGGTCTTGGTATACCGCTGGCTGCAGATTCTTTTCAGGGAGATGTGTCACCTTTTGCTTTTCTGTGGAAATTGCTGTTTACCGCACTGACATTAGGGACAGGTTTTCAAGGCGGTGAAGTAACCCCACTTTTTGTAATAGGTGCAACTTTGGGTCATACTTTAGGGAATCTGCTGGCCGTATCTGTTCCTTTCTTAGCTGCCCTGGGGTTCGTTGCAGTATTCAGTGGAGCAGCTAATACCCCGATTGCCTGTTTCATAATGGGTATTGAATTATTCGGCTCAGAGGGAGCTATATACATGTTTGTTGCTTGTATTGTCAGCTACATGTTCTCAGGTCATAGCGGAATATACACCTCACAGCAAATTGGTACTGGAAAGAGCAAGCTGTATAACATTCCTCAGGGAACTACGCTAGCTGAGTGGAGTCAACTTAGAAAGACTTCTGGAAGTCAGAAAAGGAAATAACAACGTGGCAGACTTCGTATTTTTGAAAATTTGAAATTTGAAGGATTTTGTTGGGTCAAGCGTCATTTTACGTTAGAATAGATTGATAGGTATAGAAGTGATGAAGCTTGATATTAGCGATGCTTAGTGACAGGAGGATTTTTTTGAAAAAGAGTCTTGCCAGTACCGTATTATCTGTCGTTCTTGTAGCAGTACTAAGTGGTTGTGGTGGAGGTGCAAATGAGGCGGCTACGGAGCTTCATTATCCTCATTTAACCGAAAGTGGCGATATTCAGGAGATGACGGCAGGAGCCGCAGTTATGCCGGAATTTCTGAAATCACAAAATGAGAATGTAGCCCTTATTTATAAAGCAGTGGCCCAATACAGCGATCTTCTTGAAGATATTCCATGTTACTGTGGTTGTGGAGAATCGGCAGGACATCGAAGCAGTAAAGATTGCTTTATTAAGGAAGTTCAAGAAGATGGGGCAATTGTATGGGATGATCATGGTACGAAGTGTAATGTGTGTATGGAGATCGCGGTTGAATCCATCACTTTGTCACGAGATGGGAAGTCGTCAAAGGATATTCGTACTATGATTGATGCTAAGTATCAAGAAGGTTATGCAGAGCCTACAAACACTCCAACAATCTAATGTTACGGGGTTATATGCGATGTATTTAATGGCATTAATTAAAAGTATGCGAATTAGTTAATGATATGAATTAATTATAAGAGAAGTAGGCAGGCACAAGATGAAAAAGTTCAAGAAATTTTATATTGAAACAACGAGTATATGCAATTTGGCTTGCAGCTTTTGTCCGCCAACACACCGGAAATCGCAGTTTATCAAGGTTGAGGACTTTATCAAAATATTGGACGATATTAAGCCGCATACGGACTACATTTATTTTCATGTAAAAGGTGAGCCGTTGCTTCATCCGAAAATCGATCAACTGCTGGACATCAGTCATGAAAAAGGCTTTAAAGTAAATATTACGACAAATGGAACGCTCATTCGTAAGGCGGGTCCCAAGCTTTTGGGGAAGCCAGCGCTGCGACAAATGAATTTCTCTTTGCATAGCTTTGATGGTCATGAAGGATCTACCGATCGGGAGGGCTACATTGGTTCGATACTTTCTTTTGTGAGAGAGGCGGTAGCATCATCAAACCTGATTGTATCATTTCGATTATGGAACCTGACGAAGGATAATGAGACGAATCTTGAGCGAAGCCGCAATCGCGCTACACTTGAAATGATTGAACAAGAATTTGGACTTGATTTTCGCATTGAGGAAAAGGTTGTTCCCGGTAGCGGCTTTAAGCTGGCAGAGCGGATTTATTTGAATCAGGATCATGAATTTGAGTGGCCAAGTCTAAGTGCACCAGAAGATGATGGACGCGGATTTTGCCATGCGCTTCGTAATCAGGCAGGTATTCTTGTAGACGGAACTGTTATCCCATGCTGCCTGGATGGAGAGGGTGTAATCAATCTCGGAAATGTCTACGATACGCCGTTCTCTGAAATTGTTGAAGGTGAGAGAGCCAATCAGTTGTACGATGGATTTTCCCGCAGAATAGCCGTGGAGGAGATGTGCCGGAAATGCGGATACCGAAAACGGTTTGGTGGCGTTGAATAAATTATTTTTGTATAGATCGTGGGACACCCAAAGCAAGTTCAGCAGTGATAGGGGAAAATAGTTCCCTTATCTGGTAAAAATAAGATTCATTTAGGAAAATAGAGGAAATTTATTCCCCTATTGCTTCCTAAACTATTCAAAATGTCCTGAAAACTCCAGTTGGCTCTTTTATAGCAGAAGAAACTTCCCTTATTTTTATAAAACAAGCTCATTATCAGGGGATAAAGGAAGTTTTTTCCTCAATAATCCACATTCCTATTTAAGTAGTGCTGGATCAATCTGAGGCACAAGTCCTTCCGCGGCAGCTCGATTTAGAAGTGCGGAAATGGCGCCGTATCCGTCAGCACCCAGATTTTCTGTATACTCATTCACGTACAAGTTAATGTGCGCCTGGGTCACATCGGGTGACATTTCTTGAGCATGGCTCATGACATATTCTGTTGATTCCTCTGGATGCGCCCAGGCGTATTTTAAGGACCCCCGAATCCAGCCTGTGATTGCTTCAAGATCAAGTGATCGACGGGCAACGATGGCGCCAAGCGGGATTGGAAGTCCGGTATCCTGTTCCCACCAGCTGCCGAGATCAGCTACTAAGTGCAAGCCGTACGATGAATATGTAAATCGGGCTTCATGGATAACCAATCCGGCATCGATAGCGCCGTTCTCCACCGCTGGCATGATCTCGTCAAATGGCATGACGATCGTTTCACCGATACCGCCCGGTACGTTTTGGCTTGCCCATAATCTAAAGAGAAGGTATGCGGTAGAACGTTCACTTGGAACAGCAATACGTTTTCCAGTAAGCGAAGCTGCATCGTACTGCTCACCAGCAGATAATACGAGCGGTCCGCAGCCATGACCAAGGGCTCCGCCGCATGGAAGCAAGGCGTATTCCTCAAGCACCCACGGAAGAGCAGCGTAGGAAATTTTAAGTACATCAGGGCCATTGCCGGAGGCTGCAAGATGATTTGTAATGTCAATATCTGCGTAAGTGACATCAAGAGACGGTGCTCCTGGTATTAATCCATGTACTAGGGCATGAAAAACAAACGTATCATTAGGACAAGGCGAAAATGCGATATTCATGATGATGTAACCTCCAGGAACAGTTCAGGTAATTTGGAACAGGCGAGCTCCAGCGATTTCAGGGCATCGCCAATCTTCCATAACTCTCGCTGGCGCGGGCCAACGTAATTTGATATTGCACGAATTTCCACTACAGGTATGTCAAGCTGATGGGCAGCGAGTGCAACGCCATAACCTTCCATAGCTTCAGCTGCAACACCCGGAAAACGCCGGGCCAGCTTGCTAGCGGTTTCGGCAGTTCCGGTCACTGTGGAGAGCGTTATAACCGGACCGTAGCATACCAAAGCTTCCATACCAGATATCCGTTCCACTAAGCATGATGATAGTTTATGCTGAACGGGCACGATGGATGAACCAAAGCCGAGCTCGTCCACGCTGGAGAAGCTTTCAGGATGATCAGGCGCTTCAGCACCAAGATCAGCAGCAATAATGCTGCTTGCGATGACGATGGACCCTATTTTTGCACGTTCCTGAAATCCACCTCCAATCCCTGCGCTAATGACTAGGTCATATCGAGTTTTAGCTAACAAGGAAGCAGTGGAGGCTGCTGCTGACACAGGCCCGACACCTGCGAGACAAACGTCAAAGGAAACAGCCCCCTGAAGCCCACGGAGAACAGCTTCTCGTTCAGCCTCTACTGCAGTCATAATTAAAATTCGTGATTTTGCTGACAGGTCAGCATTCATAAGCAATTAACTCCTTTACTACATTACATTCGTAACAAGTCGATAGAGCAGCAGTACAGGTTACGATCTAAAGTATTGTCTAGGACGCTCAATCTCTGTGCGGAGCTCTTTGGCTGCGCTAAATGCCCAGTAAGGGTTGCGCAAAAGCTCACGTCCAAGAAAAATGAGATCAGCCCGTTCATTACCCAGAATTTCCTCAGCTTGAACGGCAGAAGTAATGAGGCCAACGGCCCCTGTAGCAATACCAGCCTGTTTTCGAATTTGGTCTGCAAGGTTTACTTGATATCCGGGGAATATTTCAATATTTGCTGGAACAACACCGCCGGAGCTGCAGTCGATCAAATCAACTCCTTGTTCTTTCATTTTGCGGGAATAATCGATAAATTGCTCCAGAGAATTTCCATTGTCTCCATATTCATTTGCAGAAACACGAACGAAGAGGGGGCCATCCCATACGGTTTTTACAGCTTCAATAATTTCTTCAAGGAGACGGTAACGTTTTTCCGCAGTACCACCATATTCATCCTCTCGGTGATTTACGAGTGGTGAGAGAAATTCGCTGATGAGATAACCATGAGCACCGTGAATCTCAATAACGTCAAATCCTGCTTCTTTGGCACGACGAGCACCTTCGCGGAAAGAAGCAATCACGTTGTTTATATCTTCCTTAGTCGCTTCAACTGGCATTTTCATTTCAGGAAAAGGAATAGCCGATGGGGAGAGCGCTGGCTCATCCAATACTGCTTTACGTCCTGCATGACCGAGCTGGATAGCGGCTTTGGCGTCATTAGCATGGATCTGGCGAACGAGCTCGCTTAAGCCTTCAACATGCTCTTCGCTCCAAATTCCCAAATCTTCATAGGATATTCTGCCTTCGGGCGCCACGGCAGTTGCCTCCAGCATAATAAGGCCGACCCCTCCAACAGCTCTCGTAGCGTAGTGAGTGATATGCCAATCGGTAACCTTGCCGTCTTTATGAAGTGAAGAATACATGCACATCGGAGACATGACAATCCGGTTTTTTAGCGTAATATTCTTGATTGTATAAGGGGAAAACAGCTTGCTGCTCATGGTAACACTCCTCCAAATGTATATTTTTTTATATGTTAACAAAAATAGCTTCTGCTGATTATCTTAGTCTATACGATAAAAGGATACAACCTTACATAAAGAATCTATTCCGATGGGTAAGGCATATGCCAACTGAACTGGAATCGGAGCGGTGGGAAGTGCGTGAAGCTGTTCGGTTAAATGCTTTGTCAAAATATAAGCTTACAAAAATAAAGTTTGTGTAATTTTAATATTTACACTTGATTTTATATTTGAGCTAAGTTACTATAATTATGTAAGTTGATGATCAATTGTAAGAGTTGATTGGAATAAGTTTTTTGACAGTACCTCATAATATACTGCAAACAAAAAAAGGATAGGGGATAAGAGTAATGAGTGAATTTTTGAATGTGCTTAAAAAAAGACGCAGTGTTTACGGAATTAGCAAAGAATCCGTTATTTCGGATGATAAAATTGAAGAAATCGTAAAAGAAGCAGTTCTTCATACTCCATCATCATTTAACTCTCAAAGCGCACGTGTCGTTGTATTGTTCAATGAACAACATGATAAACTGTGGGATATTACTAAAGAAATTCTTCGCGGCCAAATCCCTGCTGAAAACTTTGGTTCAACAGAACAAAAAATGGATAGTTTCAAAAGCGGTCACGGAACTGTATTGTTCTTTGAGGATCAATCCGTAGTTGAAGGACTTCAAAAACAGTTCGCCTTGTATGCCGACAATTTCCCAGTTTGGTCGAATCAATCCAACGGTATGCTGCAATTGGTAGTTTGGACTGCACTGTCTGAAGCCGGACTAGGCGCTACTCTTCAACACTATAACCCATTAATCGATGAAAAAGTAACTGCTGAATGGAGCATCCCTGCATCTTGGAAGCTGATTGCTCAAATGCCGTTTGGTAAGCCAGTAGCTGCTCCAGGCGAAAAAGAATACGCTCCAATCGACAGCCGTTTGAAAGTGTTTAAATAACCCTTGAATATAAGAGGCTGTCCCCAAAGTTATCTAAGATAACTTTGAGGGACGCTTCTTGTTTAGCAGTGTAAAGGCAAGATATCAGGAAAAGGATGCAAAAATACAGTTTTTTTATAGTAGCCATGAAAGGATGAACAAAAGCCTGCAAAAATGCAGGAATATGGTTCAGAATAGACTAGTTTGAAGAGAATCCTTAGAGAAAGCCTGCACATTTGCAGCAATTCAGGGCATTTAGAGGCTTTACATAAACAAAGCCTGCACATTTGCAGGAATTTCAGGAATTCCGCATGATGACACTATTACATATGAGATACGGTCATAGAATGTGTGGCAGGATCAAGCGGTGCAAGGATCATCTTCCTTGCACCGCTATTTCTATTTTGACACTAACCCTACTTTTGGAACAGCCTCTTATGCTTTTTTTGCAGTCAAGCTTGAAATCAGCCAAATATCTTTGAAATCCATCCAACCTAAATTGTTGATGACCAGCCCGCGAATAGAAGGATGCACGTAGGTGTTCATTTTGCGATGCAGTAAAAATAAGAGCTGGGCTTCATCATGCAGACGATATTCGATTTGCTGCAGTAATACACGTCGCTTTTCTTCTGACTTAGTAGCGTATATTTCTTTGACTATGCTATTTATCCAATTGTGAAGGCCGGGCTCCAGATGCTGGTGAATGATGCTATTTTCCTGTAGGAAGCTCTCCAGCTCACAAATCTCGTCATCAGCAAATAGAAGACATATAAGAACAGCATCGGATTCCTGTCCAGCTCCGATTTTGGTCAGAGCATTCTTTCCGGTGTATGTAAGTTCAACCGGAATTCCGATCAAGGCACATTGCTTCTGAATCCATTGTGCATCAATACAATCGGCTTCGGTAGTAAGAAGACTGATGGGAGAACCGTCATAGCCGGATTCTTGAAGTAGTTTTTTGGCGGCTTCAACATCATGTCTATGTATACCATAGGATGTATCCTCTTTTGGAAGAAAGCTTCTGGCAGGATAGCCCTGCTGACCAGAATAATCTATCATCCCGGAACGATCGATAATCAGGTTGACGGCCTGACGGAAAGCAAGAGATTGCTGTGGTCCTGTCTTGTTGCGATTCCAAGAGATAAGTAGGCAGCTTTTACTTAAAGTCTCAATCAATTCCCAATCTCCTCCGGCTTGAGAAGGAACACGGGCATCATTATTTATCAAATTTTCCCATTTGACCTTAGATCTATTAGGGATATTATCGGGAAGAAAAACAATCTTAACACCGTCAAGATAAGCTCTTCCAAGAAAATAACTATCATTCACAGCCAGTTCTATGCTATTATCGCTCCATTTAGCTACACGAAAAGGTCCTGTCCCGCTAGGCTGACTCCAAAATGAGGGTTCATCCTGCGTTAGCAGATCCTTCGGTAAGATAGAAACACACGACGAGCATAACAGACAGGGGAGCAGCCAATTGGGCTGATGTAAAATTATTTTCACCGTTCGATCATCTAGCGCCTCTACAAGCTCTATCGTTTCAAGTATCCACTGATTCGTCTGAGAACACCGCAAACGATTTAACGTAAATACTACATCCTCGGAGGTTAGTACTTTGCCATGGTGAAAAGTAATTCCTTTTCGCAAATGGAACTTCCATTCAGTTCCATCCTCGTTGCCCTCCCAATAATGTGCAAGCATCGGAACGATTTGTCCTTTCTCCGAATCAAAGTGCACTAGTCGATCAAATATCTGTCTTACGAGATGAGAGTCGAACCCGAAGTACAAATTACCGGGGTCTAGTGTATGTACAGTACGGTACACTGGAAGATGGACTACATCCTTGTCTTTATGATTGGCCGATAACTGCTTAACTCCGAATTGTTCATTGAGCCATTTGATGAATTGATCAACTATATGTTTATCTTCTTCAAAGCTATGAAGAAATTCAAAGGCGTATCGATAATCCCCTTTTTCAGCTAATTGTTGTGCGAATCTTAAAAGAAAGGACTCTCGTTTCACCATAAATTGAATCCGTGATCGATTGCCGCGCCCGCGCCCAGGCAGCCATTTAATAAGCTCTTCCTCCTGCAGCTTCTTTACAATCATCTTTACATTACGTTCCGTGCAGTGAAATAAACCCGTTAACTCTTCAAGTGTAGCTTCGTATTCCTGCTCCTCCGATTCACTAGCTCCAGGCCCCACATAATGATTCTGTAAAGTAATATAGCGTTCTGCTGTCAGCATTTACGTCCCTCCAAACTTAAGAGCATTCCACAAGGATATTGATTCCGAAAATAAAAGGGGAAGTGGATATGTGATAGTGTACACTTTTTCTTCCTGATTTGAAAGCAGATAATGGAAACAAAAATGACAGAAACAGGGGGATATATTGTGGGATCAGAAGAATTATACAGATTAGAAAAGGAGATAATCGACTATCACTCAAGCATTCATCGGCGTATTTTAAATGGGAGAAGTTGGATAAATTTATTATTTTCACTCTCACACATTCTTTCCTGAGTTGGTGGAAATAGTAAGGTGGGAAGGGGGTGAACACATTATGGATCGCCAACAACCTCAGCATCACATACAAATCCAGTCTGAGCGTGAACAAAGTGATCAGCTCAAAAATGTCGGTGAATTTCGATCAGCATTGAAGGACAATGTGAATACGATCAGCAAAATTCTGGGGAGCAGCTCAGACTTGATTGTAAGAGAGTTGAGTATTTCTGATCATAGTAAAGTGGCACTCTTGTATTTAGACGGCATGATTGATCTTAAAACGGCTCAAGATTCGGTGATCGGACCGCTTCTGAATCAGTCTCAGGAGGAAGAAATTACACTTGATTATCTAGCAAACCGAGTGATTGAAACAGGAGAAGTATCAACTGCCAATTCTTTTAGTGAAGCAATAGAGCAAATTGTATTTGGAAGCTTGATTTTGCTGATGGAAGGTGAACAGGGAGCCCTGATCATTTCTATTGCAGAGTGGGAAGACCGCACAGTTATGGAATCCAAAGCACAGCCTGCCGTAAGAGGGCCCCAAAATTCTTTTACTGAAAAGCTGCGTACAAATACAACGTTGGTTCGGAGAAAAGTAAAGGATACCAGAGTGCGTCTTGATTCTCTATTTGTTGGGAATTTCACAAAAACAGAAATCGCATTAATGTATATGGATGGTGTCGTTGATAACAAGATAGTCAAGGAATTGCACCAAAGCTTGAAGAGTATTAATAAAGATCAAATTCTTGAAGGGGAGTATATCGAAGAAATTATTTTATCTAATAAGCAGTTTACGATTTTTCCACGGTTCTATAATACCGACAGACCAGACACAGTTGCAGCCGGTATTTTAGAAGGAAGAATCGCTATTTTTATTGAGGGAACACCTTTTGCTCTACTCGCACCTTCGCTGTTTGTAGATTTTTTGCAGTCAGCAGAGGATTATTATCAATCATATCTGTACAGCAGTCTCATTCGAGTTTTGCGTTATTTTTCTTTATGTATATGTTTATTTGCGCCTTCAATATATATTGCTCTGACCACTTTTCATCAGGATATGATTCCGACGCACTTGCTGATCAGTATTGCTGGTCAGCGGGAAGGGACACCTTTTCCTGCCTTTATTGAGGCATTAATCATGGAGGTTACTTTTGAGATTCTGCGAGAAGCAGGCATTCGAATGCCGCGTACGATTGGACAAGCGGTATCTATAGTGGGGACGATCGTAATCGGGCAAGCAGCTGTTGAAGCGGGAATTGTATCTGCTGCTATGGTTATCGTTGTAGCGATTACAGCAATCTCGAGCTTTGTCATTCCAGCATATAACCTTGCGATACCTATTCGTATTGTCAGATTTATTTTTATGCTATTGGCCACAACCTTCGGTTCATATGGGATTACTATCGGTTGGGTGCTTCTTCTGATCCATTTGTGTCATTTGAACTCATTTGGAGTACCGTATATGGGGCCGATTGCACCTTATCGCAAGAGAGCAGCAAGAGATGCTATTCTCAGGTTTCCATTTCGCAGCAGAGATGTAAAACAAATGTCAGGAACGGAGAACCAGGAATGAATAAGTATTGCAAAATATTCTCTTGTGGTTGCCTTCTTATAATTACTGCATTGATGCTGTCGGGCTGCTGGAATCGGAATGAGCTTATCGATTTATCTATCGTACTGGCACTAGGCGTTGATAAAGTAGGCAACGAATATGAGGTTAGCGTACAGGCCATTGACCCTTCCTCCATGTCGCGAAACCGTTCAACGAATCGCGCACCAACTACTGTATTTTCTGAACGAGAACCTACAGTGTTCGAAGCTTTGCGTAAGATGACGACAAAATCCCCACGCAGAATGTATGTGTCTCATTTAAGATTTATCGTGTTTGATGAAGCTACGGCGAGGGAAGGTATTCATAATCCTCTTGATTTTTTGTTCCGTGAGCAGGAAATTCGTCCTGATTTCAATATGGCGGTAGCCAAGGATTGCAAAGCGAAAGATATTATCGGATTTGTTAGTCCAACAGAAGTTTTGCCTGGGATGGATATGTATAAATCGTTAAAAATTTCACAAAGGGTATGGTCTCCTACTTCAGCAGTGAATGTTAGGGAGATCATGTCGAAGTTAGTGATGGAGGGAGTTGAGCCGGTACTGACAGGTTTAGCATTGCATGGTGATATTAAACAAGGGGGAACATCTGAAAATGTGAAAAAACCTGTACCACTGGCTAACTATGTTTACGAGGGGATTGGAGTATTTAAAGATGACAAGCTGATCGGTTGGATGAACGAGGACGAGAGTCGTGGGTATAGTTATATTACAAATAACGCTAAAAGCTCAGTTGCAAGGGCAAAATGTCCGGATGGAGGCAAGGGTTGGTTTAATGTTGAGTTGATTCGATCCAAAGCAAAAATAGAGCCATCGATCAAGAATGACCGTCCTCATATCAAAGTTAGAGTACAATCACAAGGTAACATCGGTGAAGTTCAGTGTGCTGTCGATTTGATGGATCCAGAAATGCACCGAAAATTTCAGGAAACCATAAGCAATAAACTGAATGTAGCATTGGATGGCAGTGTTAAAAGAGCAAAAGAGTACGGTGTGGATGTATTTGGCTTCGGAGAAGCCTTTCATCGCAAGTATCCGAAGCATTGGCGAGAATGGAAGGGTAGATGGGGAGAAATGTTCAAAAATGAGCTTGTCGTGGATATTCAAGTGGAGTTTCAGATTTTATTGCATGGAAAAATCAACAACCCGTTCACTGTAGAGCAAAGCAAATAGGAGGTCAAGGGCATGTTCTTGTTAATTATTGCAGCTGCATTGATAGCAGTCATACCTGATTTTATGGGTTTGAAAAAAAAACATAAATATCGTGAAATCATTGTAAGTGCAAGTATTTTGTTTGTTGGCTTGACCTTCGCGGTTCTTCGAATGTGTAATGTGAAGCTTCCAAGTATTTTTATACTAAGCACAAAAGGTTTATTAATGCCGTTAAATAATTTAGTTATGAAATGGTTCTCTTAAGCATGAACTGAGTTAAGGCTAAGTAAAGGTGGTGATGGTGCATGAATCAGACAGATAAATTGAGTGTAAAACAAGCAATAATGTGGTTCTCCATGTATCAAATTGGGAGCACTTTTTTAGTTTTGCCTCGAATTTTAACGCAGTCCGCCCAGCAGGACGGGTGGATTAGCGGATTCATTGCTATCGTTATGCAGCTTCTTCTTACTCCACTATACATGGTCCTTATTAGACAATTTAAAGGAAAAACGTTCAGTGAATATTTGGAGATGACACTCGGAAAATGGGGTGGGAAAATCGTACTGTTCATATTTACGATCATGTATCCTTTTTTTATTTTTATGGTTGTTCTTAGAAATATGACGGATTATATAACGACGTCGGTTATGGTAGAGACACCAGCCGAGGCATTAGCAATAATGATGTTAATTGCTGTGATCAGCATTGTACGATCAGGGGTTTCAGTTATTGGGCGTTGTGCTGAAATTATTTTCTTCGTGATGATCCTGATTAATTTAGTCAACATTTTTTCGTTTATGGCTGATGCACATTTTGAATTTTTACTACCGATGGTTGAAAACGGAATAGGACCAATATTTAAAGGAGCTTATTCGATGTTTTCCAATCCTTTTTTGGAGAACATTCTGTTTCTATTTTTACTCGGTAATATGACAAATCCAAAGCAGTGGAGCAAAGTTGTGATTTCCTCGTCACTGATTAGTGGGTTAATTTTCACATCAGTAACCTTTTTTTCAATTAGTTTATTAGGAGCAGGCGTGGTTGCCAGATTAACTTACCCAACTTATTTCATCGTTCGTACCATTTCTGTAGCTGATTTTTTCGAAAGATATGAAATTGTTGTGTCTATGTTATTTTATTTAACCATTTTCTTCAGAATGTCTTTACTTCTTTACATAACTGCTAAAAATTTCACCTCCATATTTGGATTAAAAGACTATCGATCCTTGCTTGTTCCGTTAGCGTTAATTTCAATTACATTACAAAAGGATATTTGGCCCAACACTGTAGAATCCTCGCAAATACTGGGAACAGCACCAATTATACACGGGAATTTGTTTGGACTGATTTTGCCTTGTATTTTGTGCGTAATAGGAGCATTTAGGGGAAAGAAGAAGCAGTCGAAACATTAACATAAACTAGTTGCTTGATATATGAATTGGATATTTTGGACTGTCTACCAGCCTTGCGATGTCAATCGGACCTATGATAATAAACAAGGGGAATAATGGTACAAAATTACTATTTCCTGCGCTGCTGAACGTTGTGTTGTCAAATACGTACAGTGGCTTGCTTAGTTTTATTGCTCTGTTTGGTGATTTCGTAAATTTGGAGCAGGTCGGTTTGTTCTTCTTGTTCAACGCGATTACCGTTGTCATTATTCGTCCGATTTCCGGACGATTATTTGACCGTAGAGGTTACGCTGCAGTCTTGATACCAGTCTGTTCTACAATGCGAAAGACCTTGGTGTTGCAGTAGGAGCCGTGATACTGGGCGCTATTTCCTCCGTAACTGACTATGCTGTTATGTATCGCTATTCCGCAGGTTTTATGGTGCTATTTGTCGTATTATATGTTATTGTCCAGTTTGTAATTAGTCCGCGTCTTAGTCATCGTGATCGAGCAGCAGCAAATTATGCTTCTTCATCGAACGTAGCAGCTGATCAAGATTGATATAAAAGAAAAACGAATTTAAATAGAAAAAACCTGCATTTTTTTGCAGGTTTTAATTCGTCCCGAAATCAGGCGATTATTTATTTAGAATCATCTGTGTCAGTAAACGCTGCCGGCTTAGCCACCCATTCATCTGCTTCCGGCTCAATATCTACACCGCTTTCGATTTTTTTCTTCTCGGCTAGTGAATCTCCTGCGGGGTCCAATTTATTACGAAGCGCACCTTCGTCTTGTGTTCGATCATTATGCTGCTGTGTCATTCTGATTCCTCCTATGTGACTGATGTGTATTCATTCCTTATCTAGAGTGTCCTATTACAATGAATTACAAACATCGTCAAATCATCAGGATGTCGCGAATTTCTTCCTCAGACAGACTTGAGACCGATTTTTGGCCTGGTTGTAAAACCTCGTCGATCAAATCTCTTTTTTTCTGTTGAAGCTCGTACATTTTGTCCTCGACTGTTCCTTCACTAACTAATCGAATAACATGAACGCTATTTTTCTGCCCGATGCGGTGAGCCCGGTCGGCTGCTTGTTGTTCAACAGCAGGGTTCCACCAGAGATCATATAAAATAACGGTATCTGCCCCAGTAAGATTGAGACCGGTTCCTCCGGCCTTTAATGAGATGAGGAACAGCTCGCGTTCACCCTCGTTAAACCTGTTGCATAGCTCTACGCGTTCTGCGGAAGGAGTACTTCCATCTAGATAAAAATACGAAAAATCACGATAAGCCAGCTCACGTCCGATAATATCAAGCATCCCGGTAAACTGAGAGAAAATCAGCATTCTTTTACCCGAACTGCGACATTCCTCAACAAGTTCCAGCAGCTGCTCAAACTTGGCCGAGCTTCCTTTATAGTTCTCTACGAACAGGGCTGGATGGCAGCAGAGCTGACGGAGACGAGTCAAGCCAGCCAATATCCGGATGCGATGCTTTTGGAATCCATCCTCGCTCAAATGCTTCAAAGTTTCCTCTTGCAGCTGAGCCAAATAGGCTGCGTACAGCTTCTTTTGCTCTGGGAACAGCTCTGAGCTTTGCAGGGATTCAATTTTCTCTGGCAGCTCCCTTAGTACATCGGTTTTCACACGACGAAGCAGAAAAGGAGAGATACGTTTGGCGATTTGTTCCCGGGTGAGCTCGTTGAAGCTTTTTTGATCCCCGAACAGGGCAGGGAATACAACATCAAATATCGACCACAGCTCATCCAGAGAGTTTTCAATCGGCGTGCCTGTTAAAGCAAATGAATATTTAGCCTCAATCGCTTTTACGGCATGGGCGGTTTGAGTGGTGTGATTTTTGAACATCTGAGCTTCATCCAAAAAAAGTGTATGGAAGCTATAATTAGTGTATTGTTCAATATCCCTGCGAAGCAGTGGGTACGATGTAATAATAACGTCGACTCCACTTTGATCCTTAATAGTACGAACTCGATCCGCCTTACTGCCGTCTGCGATAATAGCTATAATGTCGGGTGCGAACTTCTTCAGCTCATTGCGCCAGTTGTACACCAGCGAGGCAGGAGCTACGATAATGGCAGGCATTTGCTGTTCGCGAATTTCCGGCAATACGGAGACAAGAAAAGAGATGCTTTGCAGTGTTTTGCCAAGACCCATATCATCCGCTAAAATTCCACCAAAACGGTAGTGGGCGAGTGTCTTCATCCACTGGAAGCCGTAGACCTGATAATCCCGCATAATTTCTAATAATGACTCAGGAACAGGGAAATCAAGGTTATCCGGATTTTTCATATTTTGCAGCAATTTACGAAGCGATTTACTAAGCTGAATGGTATTACCCTGACGATGGTCATCCAGCAGATGCAGACTACTTGTTAACGGAATACGAAATCCAGTTCCCGTATCGTCCATTCTATATTGACCGACCTCATTCATGAAGGTAACGATTTGCTGAAACTCTGAGCTGTCAAGTGGAAGCAGGGCTCCGTTAGGGAGTCGATGGTATTTACGTTTAACTGTGAGCGATTGAATAAGACCCCGTATTTCATTTTGTGAGATTCCGTCGAGGTCAAATTTGATTTCGAGCCAATTTGTTCGTTCATTAACATCGACTGTTATTTTAGGCGGTACTGATAGTTTGGCGATTCTAATTTTTACTGCAGATGTCGCATAGATGTCCAGAAGCTCTTCTAACCCAGGCACTATATGATATAGAAATTCGTACTCCGTATCCTCATCATCCAGAAAATAACCACTCTCTGTCTGAACAAAACCTCCCTCATCCATAAGTCCGAGAATTAGCCCTTCCTGTTCAACATCGCGAAGCAGGATTAGCTCACTTCCTCTAGTTGAGGCACTTTGTTCGAGCGGATTGATCACGATATTTCCATATTGAAATTCAAGACCTGCCACCAGGCGATCTTTTACGCGATCCAGATACAATCTTGCTTTCAGCTTGGTTTGAACCATACGTTTGGCGATATCATCAGAAATATTCACGTTGCCTAGCTTTTTGAGACCTGGCAAAACCTTCTCCATAAAAGGCTCGATCTGTTCAGCAGCCACTTGAATATGACGACGTTGGGATGAATCCAGCATTTTTTGCAGCTCGTACAATTGATGGCACTGCGACTCAGACAAAAGGATCAATTTATGCTCAGCAATGATGATCCCGTAAGAATCCATAATGGTGATTTCTTCCAAGCCTTGAACATGAAATTGTATAACCCCGTCATCTGATTCTTCAAAAGAAAACTGAATCGGCAGTGGCTGATGTGACAAATGGAAATCATAAAGAATTTTATGGTTTGGACCAATATCCACACGTACAGCAGGGTCTTGTGAAAGCAAGGGCTGCATCCTGTTCCATGCATAGGGAGGAATGTGCAGATAGCGTTCATCGTTTGCCTTTCTGGAATGAAGAAAATTAGTCTTATTAAAAGACTCTTGGTACATTTGTTCATTCAGGGAGATATCAATGAGCTGTTGAATGATGTCATCACTTGGACCTGAGAAGCAATGCAGCTCAGGATCATATGAGAATTGATTCGTAAATGCATAGGATTGCCTGCGCTCGACACATTCCAGAAATTGACGTATGTTTTTGACGATATAGACTCTTTTAGTGCCGACTTTCATTTCAACGGCGAACAAATACTTTTTATACCCGTACGGAACTGTACTTAAAATAAATTCAACCTCAAGAGGAGTTCTTGAGTCAAAATGGCTGCCAATTTTGCTTGGCTGCTTATAACGCGGATCTCCGAACAGGCTCATCATATCTCTAGTCAACCATAAGTCCCGTGAAGAAACTTCATTTTGTCTGGATGATGCAATTTCAAGCAATGATTGTTTACGTTGGCTTATGTGAATCTCACTGCTGTCGCTCGCAGGGTTGTTCTCGGGATATAATAATGAAACAGATAGACCGGAAGGGGCAGCATTGCCATTTTGCCTATCAATAATTCCTAAAAGCACCGCAGCAATATGTTTACAGCTTTTGTTGTAGGAAGTAAAGGCAGGGCAATCACACACAGCGTCAACATCGTTTGTGGCATCGAATTGAACGTGAACATGGTAATGGTCGCTGCCTGTAACGGTCGCTTCATATTCCCTGGAATCATGGTTCAGCCGAGTGAAATGCACTTTACCTGAACGGTAATAAGCTTCGCCGCGATCATAAGAGATACGTCCACATAACATTTTCACGTAACTCTTTGTTAATTGTGTACTCATGTATCTACCATCCTTTAGTGTTATGCCGAAAATATGTTCTCATTATTTTATCATATCAAAAAACAGAATCAAATACTCGAAAAAAGCTGTTGACCTTCACGCTGCGTCAAGGTGTACAGTCAAGTTGTCAGGAGGTGCTGAGCATATGGAATATAGTATTCAAAAGCTGGCGCGGCTAGCCGGAGTTAGCTCTAGAACGCTGAGGTATTACGATGAAATTGATCTTCTTAAGCCGGCAAGAATATCATCATCGGGATATCGGATTTATAGTCAGGTCGAGGTTGACCGTTTGCAGCAGATTTTGTTCTACAGAGAGCTAAGCTTAGGTCTGGAGCAAATCAGAGACATTATGAATGATTCTTCATTTAATGATCTCCTCGCGTTAGCAGAGCATCGGAACCAGCTCCTTGACAGACGGAAGCAGATTGATGCATTGATTGCGACCGTCGAACGAACCATTGCGATGAAGGAAGGGAGAATAGCGATGAGTGATACAGAGAAATTTGAAGGCTTCAAGCAAAAAATGATTCAAGAAAATGAGGAGAAATATGGTCAAGAGATACGGGAAAAGTATGGTGATCATGCGGTGGAACAATCCAATGCTAAACTTAGCCAAATGACACCACAGCAGTATGAAGAGGTGACCCGGCTTGCCGAGGAAGTGTTGACTACACTTCGTAGTGCTTTTGAGTCAGGTGATCCGGCAGGAGAGCTTGCTCAGAAAACGGCTGAACTCCATAAACAGTGGTTGTCATTTTACTGGGGTCAATATAGCAAAGAGGCTCATGCAGGTGTGGCGGAAATGTACGTGGCTGATGATCGGTTCAAGGCATACTACGAGAAAGATACGCCGGGTGCGGCTCAGTTTTTGCGGGATGCGATCCTGATCTATACCGGGATGAAGGAGTAACTTTACTCGTTCTGACATTGTTTCTGACCTTGCAATTGGGTATCATGAATATATGTAATATATGTGAAAGATATCGCTAATTGAGGTGGAAACTCGTTGAGAACAATTGCAATTGTAGGCGGAGGAATTACGGGTTTATCAGCAGCTTACTATTTACAGCAACAAATTATAGATCGGAAACTGAGCGCTCAGATTGTTTTGATCGAGGCCAACGACCATTTAGGAGGCAAAATCAACACGGTGTATCGAAACGGCTTTGCGATGGAGACGGGGGCAGATTCACTTGTCGCCAGAAAAAGCAATGTGGCTCCATTAATCGATGAGCTTGGTCTGCGCGAACAAGTGGTATACAACGCAACAGGGAAGTCCTATATTTTCACAGATGGACAATTGAAGCTCATTCCGGAGGATGCTGTATTTGGAATCCCTCTCAGTATTGAATCCCTGGCTACAAGTGATCTCATTTCTGCCGAAGGCAAGGTTGAGGCTCTTAAGGATTTTTATACGACGAACGAGTCTTTTACGATTAATGATTCAGTAGGATTGTTCTTGGAAGCATTTCTTGGCAAAGAGATTGTAGAAAAGCAGATTGCACCGGTGCTGTCAGGGGTGTACTCGGGCAAGCTTAGTGATTTAACGATTGCTTCGACTTTGCCGTATTTGTTGGAATATAAAAATAAGTACGGCAGTATCATTAATGGACTCGCCGCCAATAAAGCAACTTTTAAGAGCACAGGGGATAAGAAGTTCCTTTCCTTCAAGGAGGGAGCTTCTTCCCTGATTAACGCTTTAGAGCAGCATTTGTTGAGCGGAGATACTGTCGAGATCATTAAAGGTGTTGCCGCTGACAAAATAGAGCAGGTACAAGGAAGCGGGGCGCGTTATACAGTTGATTTGTCTAATGGAAGAACGATTCCTGCTGATTTTGTTGTTCTCAGTACGCCACAATCTGCCGCACAATCACTGTTGAAGGACAGCGCGCTGGATGAGGATTTTAGCCAATTCCTTGATAGCTCGATGATTAGTGTGTATCTTGGTTTTGACATTCGGGATGAAGAGCTGCCTGTGGATGGAACGGGATTTATTGTGGCTGACAGTGATGATCTGCTATGTAATGCCAGCACTTGGACGAGCCGAAAATGGACGCATACCTCTGAGCAGGGACATTTTCTTGTAAGGATGTTCTATAAGAGCACAGTTCCAAACTTCGATAAGCTGCTAGAACTCTCGGAGGAAGAGATCATGCGCATCGCATTGCAGGATATCGTCAAAAGTCTTGGCATCGAGCGCGAACCTGTGACTTATGAAGTAACCAAATGGATTGATGCCATGCCGAATTATCATATTTCGCACCACCAGCTCGTAGAATCACTTGAGCGCAAAATGAAGCAATCCTACCCAGGCATTTATCTTGCAGGCTGCTCGTATTACGGCGTTGGTATTCCGGACTGCATAGCGAACGGCAAAGAGGTTGCGGAGGGAATTGTGGAGCAGCTGTAGAGTTAAAAACTGGCAGAACGAGATAGTGGGTTTAAAACCATACATTTGACTCAGAAGACGAGAACAAAAACTCCCCAAAATATACTGTGTGATTTGATGTACTTCGCTTCGCACATATATATGGGGAGTTTTTTTACACGTTAGGCCCAATTTCCATTTCTGAATAAGGGTTCAATCGTGCCGTCCGGCAGCTCGCCGTCGATTTCCAGCTCAGCGGAGCCGATCATGAAGTCAACATGAGTGAGGCTGACATTGGCTCCTTTTTCAAGTAGCTCTTGTTTACTTAATTTCGTTCCGCCTTCGATATTTACCGGATACGCACTGCCTAATGCCAAGTGGCAAGAGGCGTTCTCGTCAACGCCAGTGTTATAGAACACACGGTTCATTCTGGAAATAGGGGAGTCAAAAGGAACAAGGGCCACTTCTCCAAGATAGGAGGCCCCTTCATCGGTAGCGAGCAGGGTAGTCAGATGTTCACGACCTGAAGTTGCATCATAGGATTCTACTTTACCGTCCTTGAAAGTCATTTGAATTCCTTCAACTAATCTTCCGTTCAGATTGAGGGGTTTTGTACTGGTAACCGTACCGTTAACTCCAGTCCGCAGCGGCATCGTAAAAATTTCCTCTGTCGGCATGTTCGCCACAAAAAATATCCCCGCCCCATTCTCGTCACCACCGCCAAGCCATTGATATCCGTCAGGCAGTTCGATATGCAGGTCTGTTCCTGCAGCCCGATAATGCAGAAATCTATATCGTTTATCGTTCATAAATTGCTGACGTTTTTTAAGCTCCTGTATATGATCACGCCATGCTGCAACGGGATCAGTATCACCATCCTGTACCTGAGTCATCTGGAATACGGCTTCCCACATCGCATCAATTCTTTGATCCTCAGGCAAATCGGCGAAAACCTTGTTTGCCCATGCAACAGTAGGAGCTTTAACCAAAGACCAGCTAATGATATTGTTGCGTGTATAGTGGGAAAATTTCTCCCTTGCTATAGCCGCTGCTTTGACTGCGGTAGATACTTTTTCGGCATCAACGCCACGCAGCAGCTCTGGATCAGGAACTTTAATATGTAACAACGCGCCGCCCGCTTCAGCGAGCTGTTCCATCTTGTCTGCTTCCCATTTCGGGTAATAAGAAAAAGTGTCCTCGGCTGCTTTGTCATATCGTATACGTGAGATTTGTTCATCCATCCATTCCACATGTACATATTTAGCCCCGGCCTCATATGCTTTGGCAACAATTAATCGTGTTAATTGTACAGTTTCTAAGGGGGATTGAACCATAAGGATCTGCCCAGATTGAATGTTGACGCCAACTTTGACGACCAGATCCGCATATTTTTCTAGCAGGATATCGAAGTTTTTCATGAATGATTCCCTCCTGATTTAAGGTTTTGTAAAGCTCGATCATTTTATAGCTGTACTAATTATTGTATCACACCTAGCAAATGCATTTGGATGGTGAGCCTTTGGAAGGTATCTAACGTCTATTTAAGTGACATAAAAATTATTATGTAAACTATTTTGGAATATCCCTTGATGTTCTCCTAAATGTAGAGCAAATAAGGGATATTATTCCTCATTTGCTCCCAATCAGCTAACCTTTACAACATAAGGGGGCTTTTTCCCTCCATGCTGGTGTTAGTGCAATAATAAAAGAATTAACAGAAGTATGAGCGTCAATAGTGACGTAGTAGAAAAGGTGGGTGGAGCGGAAAACAGGAGAATTTTAGCAGGCAGTTTAAAAGATGGACGGGAGAGTCTCCAACAGGCTTTAGAAATCGCTTTCATTAGTAAATTTATACATTATCAATTTTCCTAATAGAACCTATAAAATCATTAGAATTGACCTGTTCTGGCAAGCTATGATAAGTTCTAACAAGAAGATGAAAGTGAGAGAAAGACTACGGAATTACTTGGTATTATTTTTTACTTGTTGAGCTTGGAATTTATTGTTTAAATGTGAAACTTATTATGTAGGGTCGTGAGGTGGATGTGTTGGAACTTCAAGTCACAAACAGTCCTTTTACACAGGAACAGGTAGAGCTTTTGAATCGTCTGCTGCCGCAGCTGGGTGAATACCAGAAAATCTGGTTGAGCGGATACTTAACTGCTGCTCAGGGAACGGCGGTAATTTCCGGATTGGCATCAGCACCTGAAGCGGCTCAAATAACAAGTGCTGCTCCTCAGGCTGCTCCAGTATCCAAAGAGGTAACGGTGCTATTCGGATCACAGACAGGCAACAGCCACGGGCTTGCCAAGAAACTGTCGAAAAAGCTGGAAGAGCAGGGATTTCAAGTTTCTCTGTCATCAATGGGAGATTTTAAATCTAACAATCTAAAAAAAGTAGAGAATCTTTTCATCGTGGTAAGCACACATGGGGAAGGAGAACCACCGGATAGTGCGATTCCGTTCCATGAGTTCCTACACAGCAAGAGAGCTCCGCAGCTCCAGAATTTACGCTATTCCGTACTTGCGCTTGGCGATACTTCCTATGAGTTCTTTTGCCAAACGGGTAAAGATTTTGACCAGCGTCTCGAGGAGCTCGGCGGAACACCGGTAGTACCACGTGTAGATTGTGATGTCGATTTCGATGAACCTGCTGCAGAATGGATGAATCAGGTTTTAAATGCTTTAAATTTAGCTGAGGGAGCCTCTAGCAGTGCAGGTTTAGCAACCGGAACAACCGGAGCGGCCACTAGCAATGCTGAATCACAATATTCACGATCCAATCCTTTTCGCGCAGAAATACTGGAAAACCTGAATTTGAACGGACGTGGATCGGATCGGGAAACTCGCCACATTGAGTTATCATTAGAAGGTTCTGACCTTCAATATGAGCCAGGGGATAGCCTTGGTATTTATCCAGAGAATCATCCTCGCTTGGTAGACGAACTGATCGAAGCTTTTGGTTGGAATGCAGGGGAGCTTGTTCCAGTGGGCAAAAATGGTGAGCAGCAAACCGTACGTGAAGCATTACTGCGTTATTATGAAATTACTGTTCTGACCAAACCATTGTTAACTCAAATTGCAGAGCTTACAGGTCATACCGGACTCAAAGAGCTGCTTAATGCAGGTCATGAAGAAGCGCTACGTTCTTATATAAATGAAAGCGATCTGTTGGATCTTGTACAAGATTATCAGTTGAAAGGCGTATCTGCAGACAAGTTAATACCTCTTTTCCGCAAAATACCGGCTCGTCTCTATTCCATAGCGAGCAGTCCGAATGCTTATCCAGGCGAGGTACATATCACGGTTCGTACAGTTCGTTATGAGACAAAGGGACGTAATCGGTACGGAGTATGCTCAGTTCAACTAGCAGAGAGACTCCAGTCAGGTGACGAGCTGCCAATCTATATTCAGCATAATGACAATTTCAAGCTTCCGGAAAATCCGGAAACTCCGATTATCATGATTGGTCCAGGTACTGGTGTTGCCCCGTTTAGAGCGTTTCTTGGTGAACGTGAGGAAAGTGGTGTCGAAGGAAAATCTTGGTTGTTTTATGGAGACCAACATTTTTCCACCGATTTCCTGTATCAGCTGGAGTGGCAAAAATGGCTTAAGGACGGCGTATTAACTCGTATGGATGTCGCTTTTTCACGGGATACCGATAAGAAAGTTTATGTACAGCATCGGATGCTTGAGAAGAGCAAGGAGCTTTACGCATGGCTGCAAGAAGGAGCTGCGGTATATGTATGCGGTGATGAGAAGAAGATGGCTCATGACGTTCATAACGCATTGCTAACTATTCTTGAGCAAGAAGGAGGCTTATCTCCTGAAGCGGCTGCGGAATATTTAACTTCATTGCAACAGCAGAAACGTTATCAGCGGGATGTCTACTAGAGTCTCATTGATTTACGGAGAGGAGATTGTAATATGTCAGATAATAACTTATTGTCACCTAACAGTGCACCGTACAGCGATGTTGAAGATATAAAAATTAGAAGTAATTATTTACGCGGTACGCTTGAAGAAGTACTTGAGGATCGAATTACAGCGTCGATCCCTGAGGACGAAAACCGCTTGATGAAGTTTCACGGCAGCTATATGCAGGATGACCGGGATTTGCGTAATGAGCGTAAGAAGCAAAAGCTTGAGCCTGCTTATCAATTCATGCTACGTGTGCGTGCTCCAGGAGGAGTAGTAACACCTGATCAGTGGCTAATGATGGATCGTATTTCACATAGCTATGGCAATGGAACCATTCGTCTTACTACTCGCCAGTCGTTCCAAATATACAATGTATTGAAATGGAACATGAAGAAAACGATTCAGGAAGTACACAATTCATTACTGACTACTCTAGCTGCTTGCGGTGACGTAAATCGTAATGTCATGTGTAATCCGAATCCGGACCAATCCGAGATTCATGCTCAGGTGTATGAGTGGGCATGCAAGCTGAGCAGTCACCTTGAGCCACAAACCAAAGCTTATCATGAGATTTGGCTGGACGGGGAGAAGGTACTCGACAGTAAAGAAGAGCAGGAACCGATTTATGGCCATTTGTACTTGCCGCGTAAGTTCAAAATTGGCATTGCAGTACCACCATCGAACGATGTTGATGTATTTTCACAAGATCTTGGCTTTATTGCAATTGTCGAGCAGGGCAAGCTCATCGGATTTAACGTTAGCGTCGGCGGCGGTATGGGGATGACGCATGGTGATCCTAACACTTATCCTCAAGTTGCAAAGGTGATTGGCTTCTGTACTCCAGAGCAAGTGATCGATTTGGCGGAAAAAACAGTTACAATTCAGCGTGATTACGGTGACCGTGCAGTCCGTAAACATGCCCGCTTTAAGTATACGATTGATGATCGTGGAGTCGAATGGTTCGTAGAAGAGCTGAAAAACCGTCTAGGCTGGGGGCTGGAGGAGGCTCGTCCTTATCATTTTGAGCGCAACGGTGACCGCTATGGCTGGGTGAAAGGGAATAAAGGCAAATGGCACTTTACGCTGTTCATCCAGAACGGACGAATTAAAGATGAAGAAGATTATCAGCTAATGACAGGTCTTCGTGAAATTGCGAAGATTCATACTGGTGATTTCCGTCTCACAGCAAATCAAAACCTGATCATTTCAGATGTGACCACCCAGAAAAAGAAGCAAATTGAGGCGCTTGTTGCACAGTATGGATTAACTAACGGCAAGCATTATTCCGCACTTCGCAGAAATTCGATGGCCTGCGTATCCTTGCCAACCTGCGGTCTTGCGATGGCGGAGTCAGAAAGATATTTACCGTCGCTGCTCGATAAGATCGAACCGATCCTGGAAACGAACGGGTTAAGAGATGATGACATCGTCATTCGGATGACAGGTTGCCCGAACGGCTGCGCAAGGCCAGCTCTGGCCGAGATTTCTTTTATCGGTAAGGGTCCTGGCAAATACAATCTCTATCTCGGAGGTAGTTTTTCCGGTAATCGGCTGAACAAGCTGTACAAGGAAAACATCGGAGAGACAGAAATTTTGGATTCGTTAACACCGATTATCAAGCAATATGCTATAGAGCGGAATGATGGCGAGCATTTCGGAGATTTCGTCATTCGTGCCGGATATGTTCCTGAGGTTACTTCAGGCCAATACTTTCACGTATAAACTTATATGAGAAAAAGGAGTGCACCTCTTAGCTGACACCCAATAAGGAAGTATCAAGGAACATGCAGATTGGTAGTCGGCAAGTGGAATGTGACAATAAAAAGACGGACTATCGGCGTAAAGCTGAGCGTCCGTCTTTTGCGTTGAGAGAGGGGAAGGGCGAAGCCATGACACGCTCAACGGGGTTCCAAAGGGGCACTCTTTGGAACTATTTTCCTGCTCTTTTTGTCGTATATCACAACGGTTACAATTGAAACAAGAACAATCACAGCATTTGCGGCAATAGTTCCCGCCCAAGTCATAGGCAGGATGCCAAAGACGGGGGATGCCGCATTGAACATGGTGTGGAATAATACGCACATAAATACATGGCCTTTTCCTGATATTTTGTAGATTGCCCCGTAGAAAAACCGAAACGCAATGAGTTGAACTGCAAACATCCAAAAGTCAATAAGTCCCTCGTAGTGACCCGTCCCCGGAATGAAGAAGAGAGGGAGATGCCATAAAACCCAAATGATTCCAACAGAAATAGAAGATAAAACAAATCCATATTTTTTGTCAAGCTCAGGCTGCAATATGTACATCCAGCCAGATTCCTCCAAGCCACCGATAATAAGATTACCAGGCAGGAAAAGGAAGAACATATAAAATGGAAGCTCCATTTCCGTGCGGCCCTCAATTGCAAGATGTAGTAAGAAATACAGTGCAAGCCCTGCAACAACAAACAAATAGAGAGATAGGTTATTTTTGGCGTAAAAAACAGTTTTCAGCCATTCCTTAAAATCTGCTATTTTGTTGTTTTTCTTCAGAACGATATATGAAGCAATAGCGGGCGATAAAATATAGATTGAAAAAGGAATATTCATCCCAAAGTCCTGTAACGATTGAACCGAAGAGTGAACCGAAAATCCGAATTGCCCAAGAGCAATCAAAGCACCTGACACAAGATAGGCTACGCAAAATGTCAGCATCGTAAATTGTACTATGATTTTTTTGTCTGTCACGATTTCTTCACCTCACATTTTGAAGTATATATTAATTTTAACGGATGGACACTTTGACTTTTATCACCTAATGTTTGCTTTCAGCCATTTCAAAGTTGTGCTCCGCTTAATAATCTCATATTTGTCTATAATTTTTTTTCCATAAGATAAAATAGTCCTTTTCTCCATTGAACTTCTCCGACCTTACGATAGTTTAGTTTTTCATACATACGAAGTGCATATGGATTCTGAAAAAAAGCATCCAATCTGATCGTTTCGAATCCCATTTGTTTTACAAGATCCTCTATAAGCAGCATGGTTGTTGAGCCAATCCCCTTATTCTGGAATAAAGGATTCACACATAATCTATGTATCACGCAAAATGAAGTATCAGGATGCTGCCATTTTCCAAATTGATATTCCTCGTCGAAATCTTGATTTAACACAAATACGGAGAACACTGCATCCAATTCGTGAGCCTTTGCTTTTCTTATTGAAAAATCCATCTGCACTCGATTCCTCCTTATAATAGTATCCATCCTCATAAATTGATTTTTATTATATTGGTCTATCACAAGTTTTACAATAAAAAACAGCCGAATGGCTCCTGAGATAACAGGGCATTCGGCTGTTTTATTAATAAGCTTATTTTTGAGGGGACACCAGGATTTTGACTTGATTTTTTTCTTTGAGCAGAGCTTCAAATCCGTTGTCAACAACCTCAGCCAGCTTAATTTTTTTCGTTACCAATTTGTCAGCAGGGAAGTAGCCTTGTCCCATCAAGCTGATGACAGAAGGGAACACGTCAATTTGACCGGAGAATTCATGTCCCATGACGATCGGAGCTTTTTCACCAGTAAGTGGATGTTCTGTATTTTCAGGAATGAAGATAGGGCCTGCTACATATTTGTGAAGGTCACTACCACAAATTCCGCACCATTCAACTTTAATTTTAACTTTACCTTCAAGAGCTGAAGGTTCGTCAATTGCTTCCAAACGAAGGTCTTTCACACCGTGCCATCTCAATGCCTGCATGAATTGTCATCTCCTAATATTCTATGATGAATTCAGTTGTTAAATATGCTAATTAGGGAAACGTTTCCGAAATCAAATATTTCATGTTTCGCATGAATTGTCAAATATAAAATATTAAAATTTAATCTACTAAAATTATGAATTTACGCACAATAATAGCGTTATCAATGATAGTAAAACGCTGGGATAAGGGAGCGTAGTGATTGTTCGATCATATCCATAATTGTAACTGTGTATCAGTCCATCAGAATGTGGTATAGTAACAGTAATAAAATGAGTGATAATTTCATAATTTCGAAAACGATTCCGAAAATGAAAGGGCGACTAAAGTGTCTAGTAAAAGGAAGGTCACGATTGAGGATGTAGCCAAGCAAGCGGGGGTAGGAATCGCCACCGTATCGAGAGCCATTAACAATTCCGGTGGAATTAGCGAGAAGACGAAATTGCATATTTTACAGGTTATCGATGAGATGGGTTTTGTTCCGAATACATCTGCTCAAAGCTTGAAAATTCGGCAGACCAATCAGATAGCTCTCGCTGTACCTGATATACGAAATGCGATCATACCAGATATTGCATGGTCTGTTGAGCAAGTAGCCAAGCAGTCCGATTACCGGGTGATTCAGATCAATACCTCTGGAAATGCCAAATTGGAATTGGATACATTAAGGGATGTCAAGAAATTGCATGTCGACGGTCTTATTATTATGCCTTTGGCCTATCCGAAGACGATGGTCGAGTTGATCAATAAATTAAATGTTCCGGTCTCAATAATCAATTACGGTAAAAGACTGACAGATACCGTTAAAGCCGATATCGTCAGCTTATCCAAGCTTGAGGGTAATATGGTAATGGAGCATTTGCACAACATTGGAAGAACCCGTATCGCCTATGCCGGGACACAGAAGGATGTTATTGAGGATCGGTATTATGCTTATGAGCATTCACTTCAACATCCTGTAGATGTGTCACTTGTATATTTTGGTGAAGATTTCTCGATTCAAACGGGACGGAGCGCAGCAACTTATTTTTTCAGTCTGAAAAATATGCCCGATGCTATTTACGCTGTAAATGACATGGTGGCGATTGGAATCGTGAATCGGTTTAAGGAGCTTGGGGTGCGTGTGCCTGAAGATGTTGCGGTGGTCGGTATAGACAACAATCTATGGACTACGCTTACTACTCCTCAAATTAGCTCAGTGTCCATCATGGGTGCGGAAGTGGCGAGGGTGGCGACTCAACTACTGCTTAAACGGATTCAGGAAAATAAGAGTGGGGAATATGAGAGGGTACAGCTTGAGCCGCGTCTTATTGTTAGAGAATCGAGTGTTTTAATTTCTCGTAATATTTCGCCTTGAATGGTTGAGTTGTTGTGCCCTTAACCTATATAATATAACGAGTATATTGTTGATATAGAAAGGTGTTTTCATGAGCATATTAAACGTAGAAAAACTTAGCCACGGCTTTGGAGACCGCGCGATCTTCAGTGACGTATCTTTCCGCCTGCTCAAAGGGGAGCATATCGGGTTAATCGGCGCTAACGGTGAGGGTAAATCCACCTTCATGAACATTATTACAGGGAAGCTCCAGCCGGATGAAGGTAAAGTGGAGTGGGCCAGACGTACACGGGTTGGATATTTGGATCAGCATGCGGTTTTAATGCAAGGTATGACGATTCGCGACGTATTGAGAAGTGCCTTCCAATATCTATTTGATATGGAACAAGAAATGAACGATATGTATGGCAAAATGGGGGAGGTATCTCCGGAAGAGCTTGAGCAATTGCTTGAAGAGGTTGGAACGATTCAGGATACCTTAACCAGTCAGGATTTTTATCTGATCGATGCCAAAGTTGACGAAACTGCTCGAGGTCTTGGACTTACAGATATCGGGCTGGATAAAGACGTAAATGACCTGAGTGGTGGTCAACGTACTAAGGTACTGCTTGCCAAGCTGCTGCTTGAAAAGCCGGACATTCTGCTTCTTGACGAGCCTACCAACTATCTTGATGAACAGCATATCGAATGGCTGAAACGTTATTTACAAGAGTACGAAAATGCATTTATTCTCATTTCACATGACATTCCATTCCTTAACAGTGTCATTAACTTGATCTATCATATGGAAAATCAAGAGTTAACCCGTTATGTTGGGGACTATGATTACTTCCAGCAAGTATATGAAGCCAAAAAGCTGCAGCTTGAAGCTGCTTATAAGCGGCAGCAGCAGGAAATTGCTGATCTGAAAGACTTCGTTGCCCGCAACAAGGCAAGTGTAGCTACACGTAATATGGCGATGTCCAGACAGAAGAAGCTTGACAAAATGGATGTGATTGAACTAGCGAAGGAAAAACCGAAGCCGCAGTTTAATTTCCGTGATGGAAGAACCGCAGGAAAGATGATCTTTGAGGCGAATCAACTGGTCATCGGCTATGATAGTCCATTGTCGAGACCTCTTGATCTTCGGATGGAACGTGGACAAAAAATCGCTCTGGTCGGTGCAAACGGAATTGGTAAAACAACGTTGCTCCGCAGCATTCTTGGCGAGATCAAGGCGATTTCCGGCTCCGTACAGCTTGGTGAGAACCTGGAAATCGGTTATTTTGAGCAGGAAATGAAGGATGCGAACTATAACACTTGTATCGAAGAAATCTGGAGTGAGTTCCCTTCCTATACTCAGTTTGAGGTTCGCGCTGCACTGGCGAAATGTGGACTTACGACTAAGCATATCGAGAGTAAAATCGCTGTGCTAAGCGGTGGGGAAAAAGCTAAGGTGCGCTTGTGCAAACTGATTAACCGTGAGACGAATTTGCTTGTACTTGACGAACCTACCAACCATCTTGATGTAGACGCCAAGGACGAACTGAAGCGAGCGCTTAAGGCATATAAGGGTAGTATTTTGCTAATCTCGCATGAACCTGAGTTTTATCGCGATGTAGTGACAGATACTTGGAACTGTGAATCGTGGACGACCAAAGTGTTTTAATCGACAAAGTTAATGAAACATTAGCCTGCAAACCGTATAAGGTTTGACGGGCTTTTTGTCTGAATATATGGGTAACAATATTACTAATAAGGCGGTGTAGTTCATGGAGTGGCAGCAGCTTGAATATTTTCAGACCGTGGCACGAATGGAGCATATGACGAGAGCAGCCCATGCTTTATCTATTTCGCAGTCAGCACTCAGTCGTTCGATATCCCGAATGGAGGAGGAGCTTGGTGTTCCTCTGTTTGACCGTCAAGGTCGATCGATCATCTTGAATCGATATGGACAATTGTTTGTAAAGCGGGTACATCGAATGATCAAGGAGCTTGAGGAGGGACAAGCTGAGCTTCAAAGTCTAATTGATGGGGAAGCAGGAGAAGTAACGCTAGGATTCCTTCATACGTTAGGATCAAATGTCATTCCAGACCTCATTGTCAATTTTCGTGAAATATGCCCGAATATCCGGTTTCAGCTGAATCAGAACAACACCTTGTCACTTCAAGAACAGCTGATACAGGGTTCTGTAGATATGTGCCTATTGTCTTATCCAAATGAACATGTCCATTTAATGGAATGGAGGGAGCTGAAGAGTGAAGAATTGTACGTGTTTGTACCGCTTCATCATCGTTTGGCAAATCGCTCTTCCATTGATTTATCGGAAATAGCAGGGGAGCCGATGATTTCTTTCAAGAATGGCTTTGGACTTCGAAATTTAATTGATTATTACTGTATGGCAGCTGGCTTTACACCAAAAATTGCCTTTGAGGGAGAAGAGGTTCCAACGATTGAGGCTCTGGTAGCCGCTGGATTGGGGGTAGCTATCTTACCGGGTGTCAAAGGGATTAACAACCATCAGATCGTCAGGTTGAAGGTGACTTCACCCCAGTGCCGTCGGGTAATCGGGATCGCATGGATGAAGGAGCGCTACATGTCTCCTCCAACCAAGCGTTTTCTTGAGTTCGTGATTCATTATTTTAAGAGATGAGGGGCCTTTTTCGGTAGTACAACGGTGAGTTCCAGGGACACAAACATTGCGATTAGCAGCAATATGCTGATCATATCGACGATGCCAGTCCATCCTGCACGGCTCCAGAACAATCCGCCAACGGTACCGCCCAGACTAGATCCTACATAGTAAAACAATAAGTATAGGGATGAAGCTTGAGCTTTACCTAATTTAGCACGGCTGCCTACCCATGAGCTGGCTGTTGAATGTGCTCCAAAAAAAGCAAATGTGACAACTGCGGCCCCGAACAAAATAAGGATAAGATGGGATGACAATGTGACTAAAATTCCAAATAACATCAGAGCAAGGTTGATCCAAAGCACTTTACTTCGACCTAACCGATCGCTTAATTTTCCCATGAAGGTTGAACTAAAGGTGCCTACAAGATAGAGAATAAAAATCCAGCCTAATACGGTCTGCGATAAATGATATGGAGCATCGCTTAGTCGGTATCCCAGATAATTGTACATCGTCACGAAACCGCCCATAAGAACTCCACCTAAAATAAACAGGCAAACAAGCCCTTTATCATGAAATTGTGCAGCAAATAAGGATAACACTTCCTTGGGCTGCATTTTTTTTGGTGTGAAATGGCGGGAGGCAGGCAAGTGGCGCCAGAAATAGATGCTGGCAATAAGGCTGATCATTGCTAAAACTCCAATGGCCCATCTCCAGGAGCTGAGGTCAGTAATCGTTCCGACCGAGATCCGTCCAAACAAACCGCCTACTGTATTTCCACTAATATATAGACCCATAGCAAAACCAAGGCTTTTGGGTTCCATTTCCTCTGATAAATAGGTCATTGCTATAGCTGGTAAACCCGCCAGTACAATCCCCTGAAAAGCTCTAATAATTAGCAGGCTTCCATAATTCGGCGCCAGTGCAGTCAGTAAGCAGCAGATTGAAGAAATGACTAATGAAATCGACATTAAAGATTTTCTGCCCACGCGGTCTGAGATAAAACCGGCTATAGGCAAGGATATCGCGAGTAATATTGTGCTCACCGATAGTGTGATGCTTGCAGCAGCAGGTGTTAAATTCATGGTTTTAGTGAATACTGGAAAAAGAGGCTGCACGCAGTATAGTACTGCAAAAGTAGCTAAGCCTGCCGCAAATAGCGCCAGGCTTCCTCTTTTATATTCGGCACTGCCGCGAGATAAATAATGATCTTGCTGATGTGATGATCGCGCACTTGCACTCAAGGTGTTCAGATCCTTCCTGGATAAGATACGCTAAGCATACACCCGAATATTATGATGTGTACAATTCATCTTTTACACTAAATCAATGCATTTCGGTAATCGATCGAATTGTTTAGTGAACTAAATAATGCCTAAATCCTGCTCTGATTCTCTATAGACAGCGATCATAATCAGGGCTGTTTCTGTACCTATATTTTTAACTAAATGAGGGGTACAAGCATTCCAGCTGAAGGAATCGCCCTCTTGAAATTCAGCAGCATCTTCCCCTTGCTCTGCATAAATAAGGCCTTTAATGACGATATGAACTTCCTCTCCTTCATGTGCATGGGGAGTATCTCCTGTAGAGGAGCCGGGGGGCAGTTCAACGATCATGGTTCTTACGTTTTTGGTAGAGCTTAAGTGCTCCACCTTTAATTTATCGCTCCCGCTTGTTGTAACTAACCGTTCATCTTTGCGCACGATATTCATTCGTTCTTCTTTTTTTAGCAGCAAGTAAGCAAGGGGGACTTTTAGGGCTCGTGCAATATTTTCTAATGTGGCAATGGATGGTGAGGTTTTATTGGTCTCGACCTGACTCATGAAACCTTGTGATAATCCTGTCTCTTCACAGATTTGTGCTATTGTTATGTTTTTTCGTTTACGTATCAATCGGATATTTGAACCGATATCCATATTGTAATCACTCCTGGAATATTTATAATACTTATTTTGATTTGATATTAGCATTAAAATGGTTGACATGCTAGTGAATCGATAATATATTAGTAAAACGAATATTAGTTCTTTATCGCTAATATTAAAAATACACAGAGAAGGTGGAGAGACATGAATAAGACTGCTGTTGTATCTATGTTAATGCGCATTGTGCTAGGTATAATTTTTGTGGCACACGCAGTAAGTAAATTTCAAATGGGATTAGAAAACGTATCAGGATGGTTTGGCAGCTTGGGCATACCTGGTTTCTTGGGATATATCGTGGCGTTCATCGAATTGCTTGGTGGGATTTTCCTAATTGTCGGCTTCCTTACGCGGTATGCATCTATATTGTTAGCCATTGTGCTTGCTGGAGCTATCTTTACTGTGAAGCTTCCACTCGGTTTGCTGGGCAGCGATCAAGGAGCTGGATATGAGCTTGATCTGGCATTGTTTATGCTGGCTCTATATTTTATAGTTGCTGAACGTACACCGTTATCTCTTGATCAAGTATTTTTTAAGAGACGGGGATAAATCATTAGCTTGAGGTGAACGAAGATGAATCCGACTTGCAAATATGATATACATTTTCCGAGCAAGCTTGATGGCAATAAAAAATATCCTGAAGTGGTTTAATAAAGAAACGATTAATGCTGTAAAAAAAGACTAAATTTGCACATTGATCACAATGAGGCTGGACTCTGGATAAGAGTTCGGTCTCATTTTTTCTATTTCAGGACATATGTCCTTCCCTATATATACTGAAATATCTTTTAATTAGGTTCAGATAATAATAGACAGAACATAACCAAGGAGCGAAACACAGTGAGAGGAATTATTTTTTCGATTTTAGGAGGAGCTTTTATTACTCTGCAAGGAGTAGCCAATGCCCAGATTAGTCAACAGCTTGGTACTTGGCAAGCGGCGACGCTTACCCAATTTACAGGGTTTCTGATGGCGCTTATGATCCTTCTTATTGTAAGGGATGGAAACAGACAAGGTTTCAAGCAGATAAAACCGTTGTATCTGATGAGTGGTTCATTTGCAGCGATCATCATTTACAGTGAAGTTACTGCCATACATCAAATTGGAATAACATTTACGATTTCCGCTTTATTGATCGCTCAATTGTGCCTGACTTTTTTGATTGATACTCAAGGATGGTTCGATGTACCAAAGCGGAAAATGAATCTTCCGCAATTTATTGGAATCGCGATGATGGTGGCCGGTGTAGTCATACTGAAATTTTGATATATTATGATTTGAAATCACTGATTTCCACAGATGTATGAAGGCTGGAGGCGAATGTTAATTCGATGAGAGAAATTCAGGATCAGGGGCTTATGAAGCAATATTTTCGAGCTCATCAAATTGAAGCTGTTTTTAATGAACCATTAATGCAGCATTTGGCTTTATATAGTTTTGACCGGGGAGAACATATTTGCACTCAGGGTGAATCCGCGCAGATGTTGTACGTTTTGGTCAAAGGAAAGGTTAAGATATACACTACATCTGTAGAAGGCAAGTCTCTAATTTTATCCTTTAAAACACCCCTTGAGGTGATTGGCGATATTGAGTATGTAAGAGGAAGCGACATTATTAATACCGTGGAGGCAGTCTCTCCGTTACATATGATTGGCATCCAATATCATTGGTTAGAAAAGTTCGGTAAAGAGTATGCGCCGTTTTTGCAATTTTTGCTTGAAATCATCACTCAGAAGTTTTATATCAAATCCGACTTTTTAAGCTTTAATTTGTTGTATCCGGTAGAGGTGAGGTTGGCCAGCTATTTGCTTTCCGTTTCGTTCGATGAATCAGATTCGTTATTTCAAGGTCAGCTTTATACTGTGAGCCTAATGGATACCGCCAATTTAATTGGAACCAGTTATCGGCATCTGAATCGGGTGATCCAAAAGTTCTGTCAGGATGGACTGGTTGAACGCAGTAAAGGTGGAATCATCGTGAAGGATCGGGAAGGATTACAGCAGCTGGCGAGCAGGAATATATATGAATAGAGCTATGTGAAAAAAAATTAGGGAGTTATCGAAATGATATTAGGAATCATGCTGGCGCTGATCGCTGGATCATTAGTTAGTTTGCAAAATATTTTCAACAGCAAGGTGAATGAATATACTGGCTCATGGTCGACTACGACACTAGTATTAGGAATGGGTTTTGTTGCTTCCTTTGTCATTGGCTTAATGGTCGAAGGAACTCAATTATTTGCTTTACAGAACCTGCAGGTATGGCATATGCTTAGCGGATTAACCGGAGTAGGCGTCGTGATTTGTCTAGTCCAAGGCATGAAACGGCTGAATCCTACTTATTCCATAGCGATCGTATTAACCTCGCAGCTTGTCACGGCATTGATGTGGGATTCCTTTGGATGGTTAGGTGTCGAGAAAATTCCTTTTACACTGAATAAGCTGTTAGGGGTAATTGTTATAGTTGGCGGGATTCTAGTGTTCAAATTCGGGGAGAGCAAGCAAAGAAGTGTGTCGAGCAGTAAGTAGTAAGATCGATGTTTCTTAGGCGTGCAAGCTACGGTTAAAGATCATGAGCTGAAGGTTTTGAAATTAACTAGAGGATAATTTATCTTTTTACGAATAGCACTTTTTAGAAATGACATTAGTGAACCTACCCGTTTGCTATTGGCGCTCTAAAAAGTGCTTTTTTGATATCAATGCTGATTTCTAAAAAGAACTGTAATGAAAGGAACGACATACAATATGTAATCTAGTGATGGAGGTGATTCCTATGTCCAAATATCTCATAATAAATGGTGATGACTTTGGTTTGAATGAGGCGGTTAATCGTGGAATTGTTGAAGCACATGCTGCAGGTACATTATCAAGTACTTCGCTTTTAGTAAATATGGCAGCGTTCGAGCAAGCCATTCAATTAGCTCGGCAATTACCAACATTAGGTGTAGGACTCCATTTTAATTTAACCGAAGGAATGTCAATTTCATCAGCTGAACAAATTCCATCACTCGTTTATACAGACGGTCTGTTCTCGGGAAATCGAAAACAATGGGTCAATAAGGAAATTGAATGTGAATTAAGCAACCAGTATAACAAAATGGTGTCAGCAGGCATACAACCTACTCATATTGATACTCATCATCATATTCATATGGAAATGCCGATGGTATACATTGTGATGAAGCGTTTTGCACAACGATTGAATATTCCTCTCCGCTTGAACTTAAAACTGAAGAGAATAATTAATCAATCATCAAGTACAGAACATCTTATTTTGGATACGTACGGCAAGCAAGATGGAATTACGCGAATGTTATCTCATTTGGAAGAGGTACAATCAGGAACGACAGAAATCATGACACATCCAGGATATCCTGAGGAGCCAGTCAAATCACTTAAACCTGAACAAGATTGGCGAAGCAATGAATTTCTCGTACTTACTAATGACCATATTAAAGATGCTCTACGAGAACATGGAATTCAATTAATTCATTATGGACAACTTGCAAAAGTTCGAGTAGATCATCAGGAAAAAGTGATGGAAGATCCAATAAAGATTATAGATATACCTCTTGTTGAAGACTCTGTTCAATACAAAGATTTAAGCACTAAGGATGAAATAGGTCAAAATATTATCTACACCAGAGTGAGCCATAAGAAAACCAGATATAGAAATAAGAAACGGAAAACAATCAAAAAAAATAAGAATGTACGCAGAAAAAGAAATTCACGTGTAGGACATTCAAAAAGAAGGTAATCGAAGCGAACTGAATCAACTATGATAAGATATTTATTAAATCATATATACAGGATGACGAGCCAGGAGAGCCAAACGATGGAGACAGAATATTTTGATGTGTTTGATGAGAATTTGTAGATCGCTCAAGAGAATCAGTATGCCGAGCATTTGATAGACAGAGAGTTTAACCATGTATTAATATATGAAAATGTAGAGCATAAGGAATTAAGAGTACCCGGTGTGACGAGCTATGTTCAAATTGCTAAAGAATCGGTTATAATATATACACTGGGGTAGATTTCTTAAATCATGTATATAGTACTCTATAGTATTCAGTAACCACTAAAACCTGCAAATGTGCAGGAATTTTCGACTGATGCTGCTGAAATAGAAGAAAAGCCTGCAAAAGTGCAGGAATTTCGCGCTATTATGGACAAACCAGATGATTGAGCTGAAAAAAGATGTACTTTTGCATGCTTTTGATTCGACTGGTCGAGTGAAGACAAAAAAGATGCACTATTGCAGGAATTTTGTGTCTAGTCACTGATCTGGTTGTAAATGTGATACGGTGGCAGGAGTTTCTCCTTTTTCCGCTTAATAAATAGCGTTGTATTATACGTATGGGTTCTGAAATTGTTTCTCTTGTACAAGTTTATAAAGAAAGCGGGAACAACATGGGTCGTAAATGGAATAATATCAAGGAAAAAAAAGCTTCAAAAGACGCAAATACAAGCCGCGTTTATGCCAAGTTTGGCGTAGAGATTTATGTAGCAGCGAAAAAGGGTGAACCGGATCCAGAATCGAACCGCGCTCTTAAAGTCGTACTTGAACGTGCAAAAACTTACAATGTTCCTAAGGCGATCATTGACCGTGCGCTGGATAAAGCAAAAGGCAGTGCCGAGGAAACATATGAAGATCTTCGCTATGAAGGTTTTGGACCGAATGGTTCCATGGTCATTGTAGATGCTTTAACAAATAACGTAAACCGTACTGCACCGGCTGTACGTTCCGCATTTAATAAAAATGGCGGGAATATGGGTGTGAGTGGCTCGGTATCTTATATGTTTGATTCAACTGCAGTAATTGGCATTGAAGGTAAAACAGCTGATGAAGTGCTTGAAATGATGCTTGAAGCTGATGTGGATGTAAGAGACATTGTGGAAGAAGACGGGTCTGTGATCGTATACGCTGAACCGGATCAATTCCATGAAGTTCAGGAAGCTTTCAGAGCAGCAGGAATTTCTGAATTTACTGTAGCCGAGCTTACAATGCTTCCTCAAAACTATGTTACGATCCCTGAGGATTCTCAAGCGCAGTTTGAGAAGCTTATCGATGCTCTTGAAGATCTTGAGGATGTTCAGCAAGTGTATCATAATGTGGAGTTTGAAGACGAATAGAAACAGTTGGATTTTAATCAATACCTTATTTTTATTTAGGAAAAACCGCAAAAAGCGGTTTTTCTTTTTTTATGCCCAGACTTTTTAGCCCTTACCCACATATTTTATGGGTATATAACTATGCGGGAGGTAAAAAGAGTGAATCATTATCCGATCAGCGGACAGCAGCCTTGGACACAAACAGCAAGTATTTATGGTGTAACCGTATATTATCCAGCCATTTATCCATACAGGTCAGTACCATTACAAAGCATTCTTTGTATAAGTAAAGCAGAAGCTCAGTTGAATCAAATATGGCGAAGCTTGTGGGAGCAGCATGTAGCTTGGACTAGAATGTTTATCATTAGTGTTGCTGGAAATTTAGCGGATGAGAAATTTGTAACGGAGCGTTTACTTCGTAATGCGCCTGATATGGCTGCTGTAATCAAAAAATATTACGGCGATTGTGTAGCGGCGAGGTTTAATCAATTATTTACCGATCATCTGGCTATTGCGGCAGAATTCGTGAAAGCAGCGAAGGCTGGGGATCAACAAGCGGCTGCGAATGCCGAGAAAAGATGGTATGCGAACGCTGATGAGATAGCAGAATTTCTGAGTTCAATTAATCCATACTGGTCCAAGGAAGAATGGACTAAAATGCTACACGAGCATTTAAAGTTAACGAAGGATGAAGCTGTATATCAATTGACAGGGCAATATAAATCAAGTATAGAAACATATGATTTAATTGAGAAACAGGCATTGGAGATGGCAGATATGCTTACGAAAGGAATTGTGCAGCAGTTTCCGAAAATGTTTAGCTAGACACTTCGCTCCGGCAAAAGCTGAAAGAATTGCAGGAGTCAGAATTCCACCTGTATTTTTACTACCCTCTTATTTGACAGATATCTGTCAGAATAAGGGGGTTTATTTTTGAATTTACTGGAATCAGGTAAGGTTGTTTAACGACGACATTAATTCACTAAACTGTACTATTTGTTTCAAATGATGATTTGATTTTCTGAAAACTATTTACATACAAATTACCATCATAATATAATCAGATATAATTAATTATAACTAAATATAAGATAGGAGTGTTTGTGGATGAGATTAATTAAGAGTAGTTATGTTTTGTTATCAATGTTGCTTTGTGTAGTATTGGTTGTAGGATGTAATAATGCGAACACTTCTAATACTTCGTCAAACCAGAATAATCAGATTAAAGAAGTGAAAAAGGTAGAGCTTACGATATCTGCAGCTGCCAGCATGACGGATGCCCTGCAGGAGATTCAAAAAGCATATGAAGAGAGTCATTCCAATGTGAAGATCAATTTTAATTTTGGAGCCTCAGGAGCACTTCAGCAGCAAATAGAGCAGGGAGCCCCTGCTGATTTATTCCTTTCAGCTGCGACCAAAAATATGAAGGCACTTGTTGATAAACAACTCATCGATTCCGGCGAGCAGCTGAATTTATTGAAGAATGAACTGGTCGTGGTTGTCCCCGCTGATTCACAAGTTAATGTTCAGACACTAAAAGATTTATCATCCTCAGAAGTAGGCAAACTTGCGATTGGGATTCCTGAGAGTGTACCTGCCGGAAACTATGCCAAAGAGGCGTTGACGACGGAGAATGTTTGGGACACGGTAGAAGCTAAAACTGTGCAGGGCAAGGATGTCAGACAAGTGTTACAATATGTTGAGACCGGAAATGCTGATGCTGGTTTTGTCTATAAAACAGATGCATTAACTTCTAGTAAAGTAAAGATTGCTCTTACCGTTGATTCTTCTAGTTACCCTGCTATTGAATACCCAATCGGTATAGTAAAAGCAACCCAATATCATGAAGAAGCAGAAGATTTCTATACCTATTTGCAATCACAGGATGCCATTGATGTATTCATCAAATACGGATTTACATCTGCTAAATAATATCCTCGATGAAGGTGACTAATATGACGACTATGGCGACAACAATATATGGTTCTGATTTTTGGTCACCTATCCGAATTTCCTTGCAGGTGGCGCTTCTGTCGAGCATCATTGTAATCATATTAGGTACGTTAACCGCATGGGGAATGTCACGTCGAAAATTTGTTGGAAAGACAGTAATTGAAACGGTGCTTATGCTTCCATTAGTTCTTCCTCCAACAGTAGTTGGTTTTCTACTCCTGATGCTGCTGGGACGAAAAAGCCGATTAGGGCAATTTATTGAATGGTTATTCTCTGCACCGATCGTATTTACGTGGTGGGCTGCAGTGATCGCTTCCATCGTAGTGGCTTTTCCGCTTGTATACCAGACGATGAAAGTAGGCTTTAGCTCAGTGGATCGAGAGCTTGAGGATGCAGGACGTTCAATCGGTGCGAATGAAAGGCAAGTGTTTCGTTACATTACGTTTCCGTTAATTTATCGTTCCTTTATGACTGCTTATATTTTGGGGTTCGCTCGTGCGCTTGGCGAATTTGGTGCAACCTTAATGCTTGCAGGAAATATACCTGGCAAAACTCAAACCTTGCCTACTGCAATATATGTAGCAGTCGATGCTGGCAATATGACTATGGCCTGGGCATGGACAGGCATGATGATTCTGATATCATTTCTTATGCTGCTGTTAATAGGCCGAAAGCAAGGGGAAGAAGTTACTCACAAGTAATATATTGTTTGAAAGACGCCTGATATGGGCGTTTTTTTTGTCAGTATTAAATCTGCTTCACCTTCAAAAATTGCCGGAATTTACCGATAATAAATGAAGCTTCAACTGTTTCCAGATCCAACATATACAGCGAGGAGGTACCGTCATCATGACAGAAGCAGTTACTTTTTTACCGAAAAAATGGGAACAGGTGCCCCGACAAAAATTTGAAGAGGTCCTTTCAAACAACTGTTTGTTAGTTAGTGCATTTCAAGACAGCATATTGCAAATAAAGGAATACCTGTCGGATACATACTTATTCTTACTTACTAATGTAGAAGGAATATTACTGGATCTGGATTTCAGTCAAAATATTGAGTCCATAGTAAATCATTCGCCAATACGAGCTGGAATGTATTTTACCGAGCAAAGCTGCGGAGTTAATGCAATTTCTGAAGCCATGAAGCATGAAGCCCCTATTTATTTACCGCCTGAAGAGCATGAATGCCTTGCCTTTAAAGACTGGCACTGCTTCTCGGTTCCATTGAAAATTGATAATAAAACAATTGGTTATCTGGATGTGTCAACCATTAACTCTGGAATGAACAGAGAACTAGTTGCTATAACGAAGCTTCTTCCTGCTCAAATGTTAATTAGTTATCAAGAGTACGTCAATGAGCAAGAGTCAGAGCTATTTTTCCAGAGTCTTACTGAACGCCAGCTAAAAGTACTTCAGCTTATTTCAAAAGGATACACAGTAAAAGCGATTGCGATCAAGCTCAAAATCAAGGAATGCACAGTGAACCATCATAAAAAAATTATTTTTGAAAAATTGGGCGTTCAGTCCAGCACAGAAGCAGTTTCCATCGCCGCTCGACACTCCATCTTGTGATTAACCTATAGATTTATATAGGTGGTAACATAAGGATCTTATGATAAACTTTTCTGGTATGAAAAATAAAGAGATATTCTATCAGGAGGGTACTATGTCTAAGAAAAAAATTGGGCTTTTGACGGTTATCCTAGTGCTGACTATGGCATTGGTAACTGCATGCGGGGGTACAAAAAAAGAGATTAGCTTAGGAACGACAACAAACGGCTCTTACACGAATGATTATTTTGGAGTGTCGTTGTCCTTTCCAAATGAATGGACATTTCAAAATGAAGCAGCCCTGAAGCAATTGATGGAGGAAAGCCGTGAAATTATTGCTGGTGACGACGAGAGCAAGAAAAAGCAACTGGATCTTGCTTCAATTAAAACATTGAACCTGTTAATGGCATCACAATATCCGCTGGATTCTGGACAGCTTGGTCCTTCAGTCGTGATCGTAGCTGAAAAGGTTAGCCTTCTTCAAGGTGTGAAGACAGGTAAGGACTATCTTGAAGCATCCAAGAAATTTTTGATCGATTCTCAGCTTCCATATAATTATAAAGACATTACGACGGCTAAGGTTGGCGGAAAAGATATGGATATGATGCAGGTTACGATCGAAAATGGCGATATGGTTATTACTCAAGATTACTATTGTTCAATCATTGATGGTTACGCATATAATATGATTTTTACCTACGCAGATGATGAAATGAAGGCAGAAACAGATAAAATTGTTCAATCTGTTAGTTTTAAGTAAGCTGTAATCCTATAACATCATTCTTTTATCTATCGAATCAGGCCTGATTTAAAAGGCCTGATTTTTGTTGTTTAGTGACTAATCGAAGATATACTAGTCAATGTTGTTGGAAATATTCAGGGATGTTTTTTATAGCATTTAAATAATGTGCTATAATTAAGTGCGCAAAACACGTATTTTGCGCACTTTTCATTGCAAGGGATTAATAATCTATAAGGTGGGGCGTAATTCTACTAAATCGTCGCACATATTATTCATATATTGGTATAAATCAACATCAATGATCAAACACACTGGAGATGGCACAACATGAATAACAGAAGTGATGACAATGGCTAGAAATTATTTACTGCAAGAAATTTATGCTGAGCCGCTACAAGCATTCACGATTTGGATGAAGCAATCCGGATATACGGAAACGACAAGAAAAGAATATTTGAGAGAAATTCACAGCTACTTGGAATACTTGGATGAACTACCTGTACAGCAGGCTGGAAAAATGAATGTTGTTGGTTATTTAGTATCTAAACAGGATACTGCAGGCGACAGAACGAGAAATCGAACGCTCTCAGCGATTCGGTCTTTTTATGCTGCATTAATAGATTTTGAGCTTGCATCTAAAAATCCTGCGATGGATGTCAAAAAGTCAAAAACAGAGAAAAATAGAAACCCTGTGTATTTAGAGGAGAAGGAGCTTGAGGAAGCACTTTCTTATGTAGGTGGAAGATATCGCGATAGAAATTTAGCTATCTTTTTATTGATGGGATATTGCGGGTTGCGTGTAGGTGAGGTGCATCGATTGAATCTATCTCATTTTAAGAAGACAAAGGGCACTCTTGAAGTGCTTGGAAAAGGGCGAAAATGGAATGAGATTCCGCTGCCAGAAATGGTTATGAAGTACCTGGAAAAAGTAGAGAAGGAGAGAATTCATCCCTACAGTAAGAAGGAAGATGCATTTTTTGTATCCCAAAAGGGGAGAAGACTCTCGATTCGTCAAATTCAAAAAATAGTGTCCGGAATCTTTGATGATTTTAAAGAGGATCACCCGGAAATGGCAGATATGAAGCTGTCCTGTCATAAACTCAGACACTCATTTGCAACGATGATGCTGAATCATAACGTAGATATACGAGTTGTTAAAGAGTTGTTAGGTCATGCATCTATCGAAACAACGATGGTGTATACGCATGTGAATGATGAACAGAAACGTACGGCAATGACTGCGCTACAAGTTCCCGACTTATAACAGACACAGGATTATGAACGATGTCATTTATTCATCCAACCCTGCTCATAGGCGTATTTTGTTAGCTGTACTCGATTTTCTAAATGAAGCTTTTGCAAAATATTTTTGAGATGATTTTTAGTCGTATGCTCTGAAATATTTAATTGGTTTGAAATGTCGCGATTGGACAGGCCTTCTGCTACGAGACCGAGAATTTCCTTTTCCCGCGCTGTTAAAGGACTTTCACTGACATCAGGTCTTTCATATTGAGAAAACTCCTTCAAAATGCGAAAAGCCAATTCTCGCGACATCGGTGCTTCATCAATCGCTATGGCCTTGAGATATTCATGCCAGGATTCAGGCTTTAGATTTTTGAGCAAATATCCCTGCGCGCCCTTTTTAAGAGCGTCAAATAAGTGAGTAATGTCGTCGGAGACGGTCACCATAACAATTTTTACATAAGGGAAGTTTTCCTTCACAAGCTTTGTTGCCTCCAGTCCACCCATACCTGGCATTTGAATGTCCATAAGGATGAGATCAGGCATCCATAACTCCGTTAGTTCAAGTGCTTCTTCGCCGCTGCTGCCTTCCGCAACAATTTCAAAGGCTGGATCATTGCTGAGTATGGTACGAATACCTTCTCTGGCCATATCACTGTCATCAATAATAAGTACTCTAAACCTTGAGGTATTCACTTCGATGGATTCTCCTTCCTGATCTTAACTACAGTCTGACCATCTTCTCTTAACATGTCGAATTGCCATTTCATTGTCGAACACCGATCTTTCATGATTTTAATGCCATAGTGGTTATTATTGGTTATATCATGTGGGTCAAAACCTTTTCCGTCATCAGCAATAGTGCATGTCCAGCCATTTTCGGTTACATGGGCATGAATTTTCACATGTTTTGCATTTGCGTGCTTGTGTATATTTAATAATGCTTCCCGGATTGAAGCCAGCAATTCTATTTTTTCTTTGGAGGATAAGGCTTCATCCGGTATGTCCCACTGTACCTCAAAACGTAAATTCGTTTCTTCATGTAAATCTTCAATAAGAGACTTTAGACCTTGCATCCAGGGAACGAATTCCGGATCAACTGGATGACGCAAATTAGCAATAGCTTCCCTTACATAAGTGTTGGTACGATGAATACTCTTCTTGAACTCCTCATATGGCAGGTTATCGCTGTTCCCCGTCTTTTCAATACGATCGATTTGTGCATTCAAAAGAAAGAGAGACTGAGCGATTCCATCATGCAGTTCTCTGGCGATTTTTTCCCGTTCCTGCATGGTGGCGTGGAGTGCTCTCGCCTTGTTTAATTCCTCCTGATTGCTCTCCATCATGGAGAACAGCCTTGTTAACAGAAGGATCGTAACCAAAAAAACGATTACAGGGGCAAGAAAATTTCCAAGCTCCATCGAAAGATAGTTCAGTAAAAATTCATGACGCACATATTCCCATATGCCGATAGTTAGTGTAGGAATAATTAAAATTAACCATTTAATTTGTTTATATGACATTTAAGTTATTCACCTCATTAAAAATGACTCTTTCGAGTCATAGGCTTGACCACTGACCCATGCATATAATAACAGTTAGTAATCGGATAGTAAATCACTTGGAATAGGAGTCGTAAACAATATGAAGGCCCAAACATCATGGTATCAAGCCGTATGGAGATGGCATTTTTATGCGGGTATAATATTTGCTCCATTTCTCATTATTTTAGCGTTCAGTGGTTCTATGTATTTATTCAAGCCGCAGATTGAGGGGCATTTGTACAAGGATCTACTGACAGTGAGAGAGGTGGGGACATCATTAGTTTCACCTACAGCTCTGATGGAAAAAGTCACTTCAACTTATCCTGAGCTGAAGATTTCATCTGTTACATTTCCTGATCAACCGAAATCCACGGTCAAAATGTCTGTGGAACATGAAGGGATTGCCTCAACTCTTTACGCTGATCCATACAGTGGTCACATACTAGGGATTCAGGATAATAGCAAAACATTTTCCGCTTATTTCAAAAAAATGCACAGTCAGCTACTCATGAATGGTACGTGGCCTAATCGTCTTGTTGAGCTGTCTGCTTGCTGGGCATTTATTTTGACCGTAACTGGACTTTATTTATGGTGGCCGCGTAAGAAATCTGCGATTTGGGGAACGTTTCTTCCAAGGTTCAAAAATAGAGGCAGCCGTACCTTCTGGCGCGATATGCATGCAGTACCGGCATTTTGGCTGTCCCTGTTCATTTTGATTCTAATTGCAACAGGACTCCCTTGGTCAGGTGTACTGGGTCCACAAATTGACCGTATCGCTAACGCGACTAACACGAATTATCCGCCGTATGGGACTGTTTATATGGAGAAGCCTGATTCTGTAACAGTAGCAAAAGATGTTGCGGATAATATCCCATGGGCAGCTGAAAATATTCCAGTTCCAAGCTCTATTAGCGGAAGCTATATCCAACTGGATATGAATGAGATCGTCGGGATAGCAGATAAGCAAAGCATCCAAAAGCCTTATACGATTTCAATCCCGCAAGACGCGAGAGGGGTATATACGATATCAACCGATCATGTTAGACCTGGCAGCGATGCTACATTACATGTAGATCAATACAGCGGCGCCATTCTTACAGATGTACGATTTGCGGACTATGGCATGATGGCAAAGGCAATTACGTATGGTATCGCACTACATGAAGGCAGATTATTCGGTATATTTAATCAACTTCTCGGTTTAATTACCTGCATCGGCCTTATTCTGATTTCGATCAGCTCGTATTTTATGTGGCGCAAACGTAAAACGAATGGCAGGCTTGGAGCCCCAAACAAACCGAGAGACAAACGTACCACCATCGGTGTGCTTATAATAATGCTCATTTTTGGTATCCTAATGCCACTGGTAGGTTTATCTCTTATCGTAGTTCTCATTCTGGATTTGCTAGTTATCCGAAACGTAAGGCCGCTAAAGCATTGGTTCTCGGCATAGGAGGAATATGTAATCATGTTTACTATAAACAGAGCCATCAGGGTTCCATTCATTGTACTCATTTTAGCTTTCATTTGCGGATGCACTGCACAAGTGCCTGTATCTGATCGAAATGGATTAAAGCCTCATTTGAACGTTGATTTGCAGGTAACCTCTGCGACAGATGCGTACCATACCAACAAATTTTCAATATTTCTTACCCAAGAGGATGTTCCTTATCGTGACGCTGCTCAGGTGCAATTTGAAGTTTGGCCCGAAGGAAATAAGGATGCTGTCATCAAGGTTGATGGCAAACAGAGTTCCTCAGGACTATACACAGCGAGTTACAGCTTTTCTGAAGAAGGAATTTATATCGTAAAAGGTCATGTTTCTACACAAGAATATCAGGTGATGCCATCCAAACGTTTTGCAGTTGGCAACGAAGCTGTTGAGGAGCTCATAGCTCAGGAACAGGCGAGCGAAAGCGAAATGGATCATACTCACGCTGAGCACCATCACTAATCAAACATAGAGCCGCATTATGCGGCTTTTTTGCTTTATGATGTCATATTTCAATAAATTATTTGTATTCGTGAAAACGTCTATTGCCAGCCTTGTATTTGCTTCATAGTATATGTGACCAAGTGAGTCATTGCCATAGGTTAAGATAGCCCCTTTCTAAGGAGGAGGTTTTAATATGTTGGATTCTTCAGTATATGTAAGCAGTGGAGTACTCATGGATCGTATTCATTCGGAGGAATATTTTATGAATCATCCAGAGGCAGCCGTTGCGAACGCAGGTCATAAACGAGGGGTTAAGCATCGAGGAGTGAGATTTCCTAATATTGAAATACGGGATGCGGCGATAGAGGCAGTGAAAAAAGCTGACATCATCGGATACTGTCTATCTGTTCACAACATGGATGCTGGTAAGCTTACTGAAATCGTGTTTGAAAAAAATAATATAAAACCGTTATTTGTATACGACGCATATATTAGGCGGGTTATCATGGTTTCACAAAAAAATAAATTCGAAAAAATGCTATCAGGCAGAAAGATTTTACTAATTAGTACAATGGCTGAAGAAGTAAGCAACAGATGGAGGAAGAGCTTCAAAAGAGATTAGGTTTCACGATCACCGGAACGATTCTAATTGATCAATTTGAGGACATCCCTCGTGTTAAAGAAGAAATAGCCGGCTGTGATTTCGATTTATGTCTGCTAGCGGCAGGAACTAATGCTTTAATACTTGCTCCTTATATCGCGCAAACCTACGGGAAGGTTGCCTTTGATTTAGGGCAGGGAATGGCTAGCATTGTGACAGGTGAAATCGAAATAGATATATGGATGAAAAAAATTATTGGGATGGATAAGTTAATGAATATGTGATTGCACAGGGTGTATATGGAAAGAGGCTGTCCAAAAGTAGGTTTAGTGTCAAAACTAGAAATAGCGGTGCAAGGAAGACGATCCCTGCAGATTCTCTTCAAACTGGTCTATTCTGAACCATATTCCATTTTTACATGCTTTTCCTGATATTTTGCCTTTTCTACTGCTAGAAGTGCCCCAAAAGTTATCTTAGATAACTTTTGGGGCAGCCTCTTCAATACATTTTTTATTAATAAATTATTGAACTTTAAAAATATTAAATATTGATATAGTCGTAATATTGTGTTGATAATAGAATATATTGTAAATTAGTATGGGGGTTTATGTTTGAAAAACTCAATTATTATTTTAATTTTATTTCTGTTCATTTTACTTGTTGGATGTTCTAAAGATGCTATTGAGAAATTCCCTAAGGATAGTAACGTCACTATAAATATAGGATATATAAATGAAGAACAGTTCAAACAAAGATATAAGGAGTTACTTGAATCAGAATATCCAAATGTACGATTTAACGTTGTTTCGACAAAGGTTTTAAATGATCCTGAAATGATGCCACTTCAGTATTTACAAGAAAATGATGTTGATGTTTTATTTATTCCAGCCCATCGCATTCAAGAGTTTATTGACGAAGGATTACTAACAGATATGGGGCCACTCATTGAGAGAGATCAGATCAATCTAAAGAACTATGTGTCCAGCGTCATTGAACTAATTAGACAATATGGTCAAGGGAAACTATATGGAATGCCAACTACTTTTTATGGACAAGCAATTGCATTTAATAGTGATATATTTGATGAATATAAGATTGAATATCCAAGAGATCAAATGAGCTGGTTGGAAATTTTACAGCTTGCTAACAAATTTTCGGTTGCTGAATCAAACCATAAGGAATTGAAGGGTATTACATTGAGATATTCTAATTTGGTTAATCTTATTCTGCACATAGGAAATACGGAAGGACTTCAAGTTTATAATGCAAAACGACAACAAGTAATGATCAATGGATCAGCTTGGTCCTCCATTTGGATGAATACAATTGAAATAGACAAATTGGGTTCACTGGATTTTAATGTAGATCTTAACACTTATATTGACCCCTTTTTGTCAGGGGATCGCGCTATGGCAATTATTTCGTATGATGATTTCAAGAGGCTAGAACAACATAGTCCGTCATTTAAGTGGTCAACAGTTACGATGCCAGTCAGCCCTAGTGAACCAAGTTATACACATTATTTAAATGTTCCCGGTATTTATGCCATTCCAAACTCTACCGACAATAAGGAAGCAGCCTGGGATATAATTAAGTTCCTCAATTCTGATCAAGCAGCACGCTGGGAATATAGAACAGATTATGGATTTTCGACGCTAAGTAATCACTTGGTTACAAACGAGAAGTACGAGGAACTCGTGATGCCATTTTATCAATTATCACCTGTGACAGATAGTTTTGACGAATTACCATTTGAAATATTGGAATTATTGAATCCATATGCGGAAGATATCATTAATGAGAGGATTTCTTTGCAAGAAGGGTTAGATCGTATGCAAGAAGAAGCTGAGAATACGCTAAAAGATGTTCATCCCTAATTGTTGTGGAGGTATTATAATGATACATAGAACTAAAGTGTGTGCGTTGTATCTTCTTAGCATGTGTATCATTCTAGTTGGATGTACAAAGGAAGCAACTCAAGAGCCTATCACACTTACTGTGAATTATCCTTCAGAAAGACTGTTTTATCAGAAATATGGTCGTGATTTTGAGCATAAATATCCAAACATTACGATCAAAGTGATAGACCCAAATTTGATAGAGAACTCCGAGAATATTAATGTTGATATTATTTTTATTGATCAACTTAAGGTGTATAAGCAAATGATCGAAAGGGGTAAGCTGTTAAATCTTGATCCATTTATCCAAAATAGTAAATATCCTTTATCGGAAATTACACCGATCGCTCTACAATCTTTACGATCTGATTTAAATGGCGGAATTTATGGTCTTAGTCCTACATTTATTAGTTATGCACTGTTTTATAATAAAGACTTGTTTATAGAATACGGGGTTCCTTTTCCAACCAATCAAATGACATGGAGCGAAGTGCTTGATCTGGCTGAAAGATTTCCAACGAACAATGCTTCAGGGGAGAGGGTATATGGCTTTAAGTCAAACTATTATATGAATATAGCGTTTTCTATGATCTTAAGGATGGGTCAGACAGAAGGTCTTACTTTTATCAATCCGACCACATTACAGGTGAATCTATCCTCTGCTGAGTGGAGGGAAATATTTAATAAAGTTGTGGAATCTTTTCGTAAAGGTGTCATATATGATCAGGAGGAGAGTGAAACAGGCGAGATAGCGCCTTCACCAATATTAACAAATACAGCTGCGATGGAGATTCAATCGTACTCAATGGCATACAATTTTGATTCAAATAGTGAGTTTATTGGTGGCAACCCTATAAATTGGGATATGGTGACAGTTCCCGTGCCTACTAGAAATAAAAATCAAAGCGATTATTATGAAATTCAAGAAATCTATAGCATATCGAATTCAACTCCCTATAAGGAGGAAGCGTGGAAATTTATTGATTTCGTAACAAACAATGATCAGAACATGGGGGCAAAACATGAAAAGCAATTATTATCTGGGTTACCAGTAAAGACTGATCTCATCAAACCAGTAGGGAATCACGATGTATCACCACTATTTTTGTTAGACCCTGCTCCTTATAGCAATGATCCTTATGATGCAGTGAATTATGAAATTCTTAATGCTTTTAAAGAAGTAGGTCAAAAAGTAGTTGAAGACACCATTCAAAATGCATTATCCATTGATGAAGCCATTCAGCAGATTGAAATAGAAGGACAGCGAGCAGTTGATGAAGGTAAAATGAGGCTTGAGTTGGATCGTAACCAATAGTGGTTACGGTCTTTTTTTCTACTAAAATGATCTATATAAGTTGTACTAAAGAAAGGACGACGTCATTAGCAAAAACAGGTCCAAGATTAGGGAAAGTATGCAAAAATACAGTTTTTTTAGAAGTAAAAATGAAAGAATGAGCAAGAGGTTGCAAATGTGCAGCAATTTTTTTCGTAAGGGTCCAGTTTGAAGAGGATTTTAGAAAAAGCCTGCACATTTGCAGCAATCTAGCATATTTTGAGACTTTACATCATAAAAGCCTGCACATCTGCAGGAATTTCTGGAATTTTGCATTGCGAACCTCATAACTCAAGTGTTGAAGGAAAAGCGATGGAAAGAACATTTTACCCGGATGCCTATATACATACAATCATTAGATCAATATATAGAGATCGAGAAAAAGAGGGAATTCCTCTAGCGAAATAGGAATATCCCCTAATAGTCATAACAATAGCTCCCTTTCATAATGAAAGTATAAGAATTGACAATCATTGATTCCCGTCATAATTTGTCATTCTGCAGAGGGAGTGAGTACGTCCAATGAAACGGAAATTTGGATTGCGGTTTTTTAAGCCGACAGAAAGCTATTCTGGCAACTGGTCTATTCTTGAAGAGAAGGATCGTTCTTGGGAGAACATGTATCGTGGACGTTGGTCGCATGACAAGGTTGTTCGCACAACGCACGGTGTCAATTGTACAGGTTCTTGTAGTTGGAAGGTGTTTGTGAAAAATGGAATTATCACTTGGGAGAATCAACAAATAGATTATCCGTCCTGTGGACCGGACATGCCGGAGTTTGAACCGCGCGGTTGTCCACGGGGGGCATCCTTTTCATGGTATGAATACAGTCCGTTACGTATTAAATATCCTTATATGCGCGGACGTTTATGGCGTATGTGGCAGAAGGCCTTGGAGGAACATCCTGATCCGGTTGCTGCATGGGCAAGTATTGTCGAAGATCCGGAAAAATCGATGGTCTACAAGAAAGCACGCGGCAAAGGCGGACATGTTCGTGTATCCTGGGGAGCTGCCACACAATTAATCTCAGCACAGCTTATTTACACAATTCGTAAATATGGGCCAGATCGGATTGCTGGTTTTACACCTATTCCTGCCATGTCAATGATTAGCTATGCATCAGGTGCACGGTTCATTTCGCTATTAGGTGGAGAAATGCTCAGCTTCTATGACTGGTATGCCGATCTCCCGCCAGCTTCCCCGCAAATATGGGGCGAGCAGACGGATGTACCGGAATCAAGCGACTGGTATAATGCAGGCTATCTTATTATGTGGGGATCTAACGTTCCTTTGACGCGAACACCGGATGCACATTTTATGACAGAGGTTCGATATAAAGGAACCAAAGTCGTATCCGTTGCACCGGACTATGCGGAAAATGTGAAATTTGCCGACAACTGGCTCGGGCCAAACCCAGGGACAGATGCGGCAATTGCACAAGCGATGACTCACGTTATTTTAAGCGAGTTCTACAATGATCGGCAGGAGCCGATGTTCCTGAATTACGCTAAGCAGTATACGGATATGCCGTTTCTGATCCTGCTTGATGAGTATGAGAACAGCTATAAAGCAGGACGGTTTCTACGTGCCAGTGATCTTGGCGAGGCTACGCAGCATGCAGAGTGGAAACCAGTCATTCTAGATGAGGAAACGAATGAAATCCTTATTCCTAACGGAACGATGGGTCAGCGTTGGGAGCAGGATAAGAAGTGGAATTTGATACTGGAACGTGAAGACGGCTCGAAGATCCATCCTGCATTATCTGTGGAAGGACATGATGAACAGTGGCAAGAGATCGTGTTCCCGTTTTTTGATAATAATGCAAATGGCGTTTTTAAACGTCCAATACCCGTACGCAAAATTAAACTTGCCGATAGTTCAGAACGTCTAGTATCCACCGTGTATGATCTGATGATGAGTCAATATGGTGTTCGTCGCCTTGGCAATGGTCTTGAGGCTAAGGGGTATGATGATGCTTCATCACACTATACCCCGGCATGGCAAGAAGCCATTACGGGTGTTAAAGCCTCGATCGTTACTCAAATTGCTCGTGAATTTGCTCAGAACTCTCTGGATACAGGTGGACGCTCGATGATTATTATGGGAGCGGGTATCAATCACTGGTTCAACAGCGATACGATTTACCGTTCCATTCTGAATCTGGTCATTTTGACTGCTTCGCAAGGGGTGAATGGAGGCGGATGGGCGCATTATGTAGGACAGGAGAAATGCCGTCCAATTGAAGGCTGGTCCACAGTGGCGTTCGCCAAGGATTGGCAAGGTGCTCCACGTCAGCAAAATGCAACTTCGTTCTTTTATTTTGCAACAGATCAGTGGAAGTATGAAGAGACAGGTATAGATTCATTAAAATCACCAACCGGAGATGATGTGCGTTACCAGCATCCAGCGGATTACAACGTACTTGCCGCTCGACTAGGCTGGCTGCCGTCTTATCCTCAGTTTAACAAGAGCAGCTTAGCGTTTGCTGAAGAGGCTTCACAACAAGGCGCTGCGACTAACGAAGAAATTATTCAACATACATTGAACCAGATTATTTCTGGAGAAACCAAATATGCAATAGAGGACCCGGATGCACCTGAAAACTTCCCTCGCTCCTTATTCGTGTGGAGATCGAATTTGATTTCCAGCTCGGCTAAGGGTCAGGAATATTTTATGAAGCATTTGCTCGGTGCAACGGATGGACCGCTCGCTACGCCAAATGAGGAGGATAAACCGGAAGAAATCACTTGGCGTGAAGAGGTAGAAGGAAAGCTGGATCTGCTCGTTGCCCTTGATTTTCGTATGACTGCAACCCCGATGTATGCAGACATCGTGCTTCCTGCAGCCACTTGGTACGAGAAAACCGACTTATCCTCTACAGACATGCATCCGTTCGTGCATCCATTTAATCCGGCGGTTGATCCTCTATGGGAATCTAAATCGGACTGGGATATTTACCGCACCATTGCGAAGGATTTCTCGGAAATGGCAAAAGTACATCTGCCAGGAGTGTATAAGGATGTTGTATCTTCACCGCTTACTCATGACTCAGTTAATGAAATTGCACAGCCGTTCGGTATCATCAAGGATTGGCGCAAAGGTGAAGTAGATCCGGTTCCGGGCAAGACTATGCCGAATCTCAGCATCGTAGAGCGTGATTACAGCAAGGTTTATGATAAATATGTTACTCTCGGTCCTAATCTTGCCACAGGTAAAGTAGGCGCTCACGGTGTCAGCTTCTCTGTAGCTGAGGAATACGAGGAAATGAAACGAATTAATGGCACTTATCATGATGAAACCATTAAAAACGGACTTCCGAAGCTCCATACAGCACGCCATGCTGCGGAAGCGATTCTGAACTTATCGTCAGCAACAAACGGAAGAGTATCTCAGCGTGCCTGGGAATCGGAAGAGCACCACACAGGTGTTGAGCTTAAGGATATATCAGCAGATCGGGCTGCGGAAAAAATTACATTCCAGAGCATTACGGTTCAGCCACGTGAGGTTATTCCAACACCGGTATTCAGCGGATCGAACAAAATGGGCAGACGTTATTCGCCATTCACTACAAACATTGAGCGTCTTGTACCATTCCGCACTCTGACGGGTAGACAGCATTTCTATATCGATCATGAGCTGTTCCTGCAATTTGGCGAATCATTGCCTGTATATAAACCTACTTTGCCGCCAATGGTGTTCGGAACGAGGGATAAACAGATTGCTGGAGGCAAGGATACGCTTGTGCTTCGATATTTAACGCCGCATGGAAAATGGAATATTCACAGTATGTATCAGGATAATTTGCACATGCTGACCCTGTTCCGCGGAGGACCGACCGTTTGGATTAACAATGAGGATGCCGCTGCGCATCAAATTCAAGACAATGACTGGCTAGAAGTGTATAACCGCAACGGTGTCGTAACAGCTCGGGCCGTTGTCAGTCATCGGATGCCGAAAGGCACGATGTTCATGTATCATGCGCAGGATAAACATATTAACGTGCCGGGTTCAGAGATTACGAAGGATCGCGGAGGAAGTCATAATGCACCAACGAGAATACACGTCAAGCCGACTCAAATGGTAGGCGGCTACGCTCAGCTCAGCTATGGCTTCAACTATTACGGACCGATTGGAAATCAGCGCGACGTTTATGTAGCTGTCCGTAAAATGAAGGAGGTCGACTGGCTTGAAGATTAAAGCGCAAATCGCGATGGTAATGAATCTGGACAAATGTATCGGCTGCCATACCTGTAGCGTGACTTGTAAAAGTACATGGACCAATCGCCCAGGTGCAGAATACATGTGGTTCAACAACGTAGAGACCAAGCCGGGTATCGGCTATCCGAAGCGTTGGGAGGATCAGGACCACTATAAAGGTGGATGGACCCTAAAGAACGGTAAGCTAGAACTGAAATCAGGGGATAAGCTATCCAAAATTGCACTCGGTAAAATTTTTCATAACCCGGATATGCCGGAAATGAAAGATTACTATGAGCCTTGGAATTATAATTATGAGCATTTGACTACTTCTGGTGAGAAGAAACATCAGCCTGTCGCTCGTCCAAAGTCGGTGATAACAGGCGACAATATGGATCTGAATTGGGGACCAAACTGGGAGGACGACTTGGCTGGTGCACACGTTACAGGGCCAAAAGATCCTAACATCGAAAAAATTGAAGAAGAGATCAAATTTAATTTTGAGCAGGCTTTTATGATGTATTTGCCTCGCCTTTGCGAGCATTGCTTGAATCCGAGCTGTGTAGCCTCTTGTCCATCGGGTGCGATGTACAAACGCGACGAGGACGGTATTGTTCTTGTAGACCAGGAGGCTTGTCGCGGCTGGAGATATTGTATGACAGGCTGTCCTTATAAAAAGGTGTATTTCAACTGGCAAACAAACAAGGCGGAGAAATGTACGTTTTGCTTCCCAAGAATCGAAGCGGGTCTTCCAACCGTATGCTCCGAAACCTGTACAGGACGCATCCGCTACCTTGGCGTGCTCTTGTATGATGCTGACCGCGTGAAGGAAGCGGCTTCTATGCCGGATGAGAAGGATTTGTATCAAGCCCAATGTGATTTGTTCCTGAATCCTAATGATCCAGAAATAATTGAACAAGCCCGCAAGGATGGGATCACGGACGAGTGGATCGAAGCCGCTCAAAATTCACCAGTGTATAAACTGGCTATCGAATACAAGCTGGCTTTCCCGTTACATCCAGAATATCGGACGCTTCCTATGGTATGGTACGTACCGCCGCTTAGCCCGATCATGAATTATTTTGAAGGGAAGGATTCGATTCAAAACCCGGATATGATCTTCCCTGCGATTGAGGAAATGCGCCTGCCGATCCAGTATTTAGCGAATATGCTGACTGCTGGTGATCCAGAGCCAATTAAAGAATCCTTGCAGCGTCTTGCCATGATGCGCTCGTATATGAGAACTACGCAAACAGGACATTCCTTTGACGAGCAACGATTGGAACGTCTTGGCTTGACAACGCACCAGACAGAGCAGATTTATCGTTTGCTCGCTATTGCTAAATATGAGGATCGTTTTGTCATCCCAACGTCACATAAGGAATCTTATTTGGACACTTATCATGCACAGGGTACAGAAGGCTTCGGTATGGATTGCGGAGGCTGTGGAATCTCTGGTGGATCAGGTGCAAAGAGTGCAAAAGACGAGGATACCTTCTATGGGGGGGATTTGGCGTGATTAACTTAGAGAAGCTCTATGAAAATAAGCATTTATTCGGTTTCTTTGCTCAGCAGCTAACCTATCCGGAGAAAATTGATTTTCATCCCGCTGTTCTGGAAGAATTACTAGAGCCTGCCGATCCTGCTTATGCTCATGTCGCTAAGTTCTGGGAGCTTATGCACGATTACAGTATGGAACAATTAGAAGAGATGTATGTACAGACCTTTGACTTTCAAAAGGATTCAACCTTGTATATGACCTACTTCAAATTCGAGGACTCCAAGGAACGCGGTCAAATGCTTGCCAAGCTGAAAATATTGTACCAAATGTTTGGACTGGATATGCCGGATCATGAGCTTTCTGATTTTTTACCGTTGATGTGCGAGTTTATTTATGCAGCGGAGTGGAGAGGAAATGAACAGGCAGAGAAGGATTTTAGCGTATTGGTGGGCGTCATTGAGGATGGTACTTATCATTTGTTGAAAACGTTAGAGAAGAATAAAAGCCCCTATTATCATTTAATAAAAGCATTAAGAGAAACGTTGAAGGCTTGTATTAGGCAGGAGGCGATGAATCATGAACTTGCTTGATCAATTCCTGTGGGTGATTTTCCCTTATTTGTGTATCGTCATCTTTATTGTGGGGCACATCTACCGTTATCGTCATGATCAGTTCAACTGGACAGCCAAGTCTAGTGAATTTATTGAGAAAAAGCATCTTAAGCTTGGAAGTCTAATGTTTCATCTAGGGATTATTCCTGTTATAGGCGGACATATTGCAGGTCTAGGCATTCCGAAGGAATGGATGGAAGCGATAGGTGTAAATGATCATTTGTATCATATAGGCGCTGTGTATGTGGGGAGTTTTTTCGGTTTCCTCACATTAGGCGGGATGCTTCTGCTAACAGCTCGTCGTCTGACGATTAAAAATGTTCGCAGGCTTAGCTCAGCTTCAGATATTATTGTAAACCTGCTGCTGCTCGGAATCGTGTGCCTTGGCATGTATAGTACAATCGTGACAAATGCAGTCCAGCCGGAATTTGATTATCGCTCGACCATTTCGATTTGGTTCCGCAACCTTTTTATTCTTGCACCGGATGCAAGTTATATGGTCGATGTACCGTTCTCGTTTAAGCTGCATATTTTGTCAGGCTTCTTCATTTTTGCTCTTTGGCCGTTCACTAGATTGGTTCACGTATGGAGCGTTCCGTTGAATTATGTGGGCAGAAGTTATATCCTATATAGAAAGAATCGTAAACATGGAATGTAGGGAGAAGGCTTAATGCCTTCTTTCTTTTCCATAAGTAGGGGAGAAAACCTATGAAGGGTGAAGTAAATTTTGAAATTCAGCAGGCGATTGATTCACTTCGTGAAGTGTTTGATTTTGACTTTGTCTCTATAGCTCTGGTACAGTCTGCTGCCGATCAATTCGTGCTGACATGGCAATATGTATCAGGCAATTTAAATAATAGATATAAACGAATCGTATTGCACTCCGGGAAAGGTGTGGCGGGTAGAGTGTTCAAAACAGGCAAGCCGATGCTCATTCCAAGTGTAAAGACTGAGCTTGAGCCTAACGATTTGTTTAACTACCCGATTATTGTATCCGAGCAGCTTCAGAGCGTGTGCGCTGTACCTCTTTGGAAGGATGCTCGTGTTGTAGGTGTATTAATGGTTGGCTTTCGTGGAGAGGGACGGTTAACTGAAGTCTTGATTCATGATTTTCAGCAATCCATTGATCCATCCTTTGGGCCATATTTCACCAGGGAGCTGGTTGAGGAATGAGTCAGCTAAAGAATACTCTGAAATCCGATTTACTGAAAAAAATGTATGAACACAGCATGGAGGCTATTTTTTTTGTAAACGCAGATGGTGAAATTGTGGATATGAACCCGGCCGCAGAAGATATCCTTGATCTGAATGTGATTGAATTGATGCATAAAGGCGATTCGATTACGATCTGTCATTCCTGCGAGGGTTATACGAGTGAAGTAGCGATGATGTCTTGTGTAAACTGTTTTTTGAAAAGCACAAAGGATGATTTTTCTTCCTTTCAGGTCTATTTAAACACACGTGGGCAGGGGTTAGTTCCCTATGCAGCAAGCTTTCATACGATAGATGAGGACGAAGGGATTCGCGTCTTCATGCTGCTCAATTTAACGAAACAATATCGAACCCAAGAAGTGCTGTATCAGACGAATATGACGAAATATGTAATCAAAGCACAAGAGGACGAACGTAAAAGAATTTCGCGTGAACTACATGATAGTGTAGCTCAAGAATTGTTGAGCTCTCTCGTTGATCTGCGTGTCTTAAAATATATGGATACAGATGAAGTGGTCTTAAATAAGCTGCAGCATACCGAGGCTTCGTTAACACGGTTATTGGATGATATCCGGCGTCTTGCTGTTGAGCTGCGCCCAGCGGCTTTGGATGACTTTGGATTAGAAGCAGCCTTTCGCTCTCATTTTAAATGGATTGAGAAAAATTATGGTTTGATTATAGATTTTAAAGCAGAGCTGTCTGCTGCCAGGTACAACAATGAGATCGAAACGGTAGTCTACCGCATATGTCAGGAAGCAATACTTAATGGGCTGAAATATGCAAATACTGATGAAATCCAAGTTAGACTTTTTGAGGAGGAGGGTGAGCTTCAACTGATCGTCCATGACGAAGGGGATGGATTTCAGCTGAATTCAAGAGAGCCGAAAGGAACCGGACTCGGATTATTCGGAATGCGGGAGAGGGCAGAACTTGTACATGGTGAGTTAAGTATTGTTTCGGAGGTAGGAAAGGGGACGACGATCCACCTTCGTATTCCTTTATCGCCATTGTCGCTATTGCCTGAGAAGGGGGATGCTCAATGAAAATTGTGATCGCTGACGACCATGCCGTCGTTCGCAGCGGGTTCTCCATGATATTGAATTATCAGCCCGATATGGAGGTTGTTGGTACTGCGGCTGATGGGATTGAAGCTTACCAGATGGTCGCCAAGCATAACCCTGACGTGATATTGATGGATCTAAGCATGCCTCCGGGTGAAAGTGGATTAATTTCTACTGGCAAAATAAGCAGCGATTTTCCCGATACAAAAATATTAATTTTAACGATGTATGATGATGAGGAGTACATGTTCCATGTGCTCAGAAACGGAGCAGCAGGGTATATATTAAAGAACGCCCCTGATGAGGAATTGCTAACTGCGATTCGAACGGTGCATAAGGGTGGAACCTATATTCATTCCAAGATGGCAACATCTTTAGTCAGGGAATTTATTAAAAAGGATCTGGATTCGGTTGATTCAGATCCCTTCCATTTATTATCGAAACGTGAGATTGAGATTTTGCCCTTAGTTGCTAAAGGTTACGGTAACAAGGAAATCGCAGAGAAGCTGTTCATCTCAGTGAAGACTGTCGAGGTTCACAAGGCGAAAATCATGGAAAAATTGAACTTGAAAAGTCGGCCAGAGCTAGTGGAATATGCACTTAAGAAGAAACTTCTCGATTTTTAATTTCGTATAGAAAATATCAAAAATGTGAACTATATCACTTATGGGGAATTACCTTTTGCAGCCGAGGGATTTCCCTATTATTTTTTATTGGGTCTCGATTTACAATTATAAGCGGGAATCAATAAAAAGTCATTCGAGTGTAAAGCAGCTTTAATTTACTAAAAGAATGGGTGATATGATGGCCAAGAAGTTTCAATTACCACTACAGACATTTAACTTAATACTTGGATTTATGGTATGGGTAATCCTTTCTTCACTCCTTTCATATATCAAGCAGGATATTCCTATTCCGGCAGATCGATTAGCTCTTGTAACAGCAATTCCAGTTGTGTTAGGTTCAATCCTTAGAATTCCGTTTGGCTACTATGCTAACGTTATTGGATCACGACTGGTGTTTATGATCAGCTTTATTCTACTTCTGTTTCCCGTTTATTACATTAGTGAGGCTAATTCGTTAAGCGACCTAATTATAGGAGGGATATTCCTTGGGATAGGTGGTGCCGTATTCTCGGTTGGGGTAACATCGATACCTAAATATTTTCCTAAGGAAAAGCATGGACTAGTCAATGGTATTTATGGTCTGGGGAATGCGGGGACTGCAATTTCAACATTTGCGGCTCCTGTTCTAGCGGATCGATATGGATGGTCTACAACTATTAAGTTGTACCTTATATTGTTGCTTGTATTCGTAGTCATTAACTTTTTTCTAGGTGATCGTAAAGAAAAGAGAATGAAAACCCCGTTGATGAAGGAAATCAAAGCGGTATACAAAAACGAGAAGCTGTGGCTATTCTCCATGTTTTACTTCATTACATTTGGTTTATTTGTTGCGTTAACGGTGTTTTTGCCTAATTTCCTAGTTACTAACTTTGAGTTAACGAGGGTAGATGCAGGTATTCGGACAGCTGGATTTATCGTGTTATGTACATTGATGAGACCTGTGGGTGGGTGGTTAGGCGATAAATTCAAACCGAATTATTTGCTTATGATCGTTTTCGCCGGTTTAACGCTTTCTTCGATTCTTCTGGCGTTTTCACCATCAATCAGACTATACACCGTAGGCTGTCTGTCTATCGCATTATGTGCAGGGATCGGAAACGGGGTCATTTTCAAGCTCGTTCCACAATATTTTAGTAAACAGGCGGGAACGGTAAACGGCATTGTGTCCATGATGGGGGGGCTCGGCGGTTTCTTTCCACCGTTGATTTTATCTGCTATTCATTCCATAACTGGTCAATATTCAATCGGATTTATGGCGTTGTCACAAGTTGCTCTGGCAAGTCTTATCCTTGTGCTATGGATGCACTACACGGATAAACTGAAAGTGTCTGACGAAGTGTTTCGCTCAACAGGCCAAGGTATTTTGGTGACAGATGCTGCTGGAGTTATCAAATCTATAAATCCTGCCTTTACGGTACTTACCGGATTAACGGAAAAAGAAGCTCTCAATCAAAAACCGAGTATTCTGAAGTCAGGTAAGCAGTCACGTGCTTTTTATGATGAAATGTGGAATAATATTAGAACATCAGGCCAGTGGCAAGGGGAAATCTGGAACCGTCGAAAAAATGGAGAAGAGTATTTACAGCTACTCACGATTAACACGGTTCGAGATGAATCAGGGGACGTCGTACGTTATGTAGGATCGTTTAGTGATATTACACCCCATAATTAATCGATTTGTAACCAGAGTTTCTAAGGGTGACCGGGTCAATATGACTGGAAGCCCTTATGTTGTAGGGGGCGGCTTGTATGAAACAATTTGAAATCGTTGAGGGACCTCTTCATGTTCAACAATACATTGACTATGTTCTTCACCCGGGTGCAGGAGCAATTACTACATTTACAGGACATGTTCGTGAATGGACGAATGGAGTTCGGACATTATTTTTATCTTATGAGGCTTACGTTCCGATGGCTGAGAAGAAACTGGCACAAATCGGTTCAGAAATTGATGAGAAATGGCCGGGCTCGAAGGTTTCGATCGCTCATCGAATCGGAGAATTACAGATTTCGGACATTGCTGTCGTGATCGCTGTGTCGTCTCCACATCGAAAATCAGCCTATGAGGCTAATGAATATGCGATAGAACGAATTAAAGAAATGGTTCCAATCTGGAAGAAGGAAATTTGGGAAGACGGAGAGGAATGGATGGGTGATCAAAGACGTAAGCCGTTTGAAGGAGGAAATTTGTAAAATGATCCATTTGCGTTATTTTGCAAGTTTAAGAGATGCGACAGGGAAATCAGAGGAAACGCTTGATCGAAACAGCTGGACGGTGAAGGAGCTCATAGAATGGGCCGAAGAGAATTATGCCGGATTTAATAATAAAACGATTTTGGTCGCGGTGAACGAAGAATATGCCAGATCAGAGGATATTATACAGGATGGTGACGTTGTTGCCTTTATCCCTCCAGTAAGTGGTGGCTAATTGTAGGTTCAATCTCGTGGAGAGAGGAGGGGATAACATGACAACATCACCGATACGAGATCAGTTGCAGCGGCCGATTAGAGATTTGCGTATTTCGGTTACTGATCGGTGTAATTTTCGATGTACTTACTGTATGCCTAAGGAATTGTTTGGCGATGATTATCCATTTATGCCGAAGCATGAGCTGCTCACCTTTGAAGAAATGAGTCGTGTTGCCCGGCTATTTGCTTCTCTCGGCGTAAAGAAGATTCGATTAACAGGTGGAGAACCATTGCTTCGCAGAGATTTACCAGAGCTAGTGGAGAAGCTGCTCCAAATCGATGGTATTGAAGATATGGGATTAACTACAAATGGATTGCTTCTTAAGCAATATGCACAGTCATTATATGATAAAGGATTGCGCCGGGTAAACGTTAGTCTGGATGCGCTGGATCCGGAATTATTTGGACATATGAATGGTCGGGGGATTCATCCAGAGGTCATTCTGGATAACATAGATTTTGCTCACAAGATCGGCTTTAAAATAAAAGTAAATATGGTCGTGCAAAAAGGAATGAATGATCATGAAATTTTGCCTATGGCCAAGTATTTTAAGGATAAGGGGATCACACTTTGTTTTATAGAATTTATGGATGTAGGTAATGATAACGAATGGAGTTTCCAGCGAGTGGTGACCAAAAAAGAAACTTACGAACGTTTATCAGCCATATACGATTTGGAGCCGCTTGAGGAGCATTACTTTGGCGAGGTGGCGAAGCGATATAGATATAAGGGCACAAATGCTGAAGTTGGCTTTATTACTTCGGTATCTGAATCGTTCTGCTCGACATGTACCAGGGCAAGGCTATCCTCGGATGGCAAATTTTATACCTGTCTGTTTGCTGCACAGGGCTTCGACCTTCGTGACATGATCCGCAGCGGCGCTACCGACGAGGAACTGCTTCAAGCGATTGCTTCGGTATGGGAGAAGCGAAGTGATCGATATTCGGACGAGCGTACAGAGCAAACAGCGAGAAATCGAAAAAAGAAGAACATGTCATATATGGGTGGATAGTTGCCCGAAGTTATTTGATCAGAGCCTGCAGTGTGCAGGCTTTTTTTTATGGAAAAATGTTTTGGTTAGTTTGCTCTTTTCACTTGATTGAGTGTATATTACATCCTGTTTTGGGCGATAAAGTGTACAAAAGTGATCGTACAAAAAGGAGATTTGAATAATGTCAGGTCCGGCACTTAGGAAGGTAGATAGTCATTCTTTGATCCATCAGGCTGCTCTTGGGGAAGCGAGAGAACTGACAAACGTTTTGGAGCGGTTTCTTGTTCGTGATGAGATGGAGCGAGCGCTTGAAGTAGCATATATTACTCTGGAGCATTGGGAATCCAGGACGTTACAACATGCTCAAAGTGAAGAAGAAGGTCTTTATAAAGAGATAGCTGAATCTCATTCCGAGCTGAGAGATCATGTTATTGCCTTAACAAGAGATCATCAATTAATGAGAAAACTAGTGGCTGAAATTAAAGAGCTGTTGAGCAGAGAAGGAGTTACTAAAAAGGTGCTTGAAAGGTTCACAGCATTAATCATAGTTGATGAAATGCATAATCACGATGAGGAGAGCATGATCGGTCAAACGGAACAGGGGGCAAAACATGCTGCCACTTGAATACACAAATCCGGAGCTATACTCGATTTTGAGACAGGAACTAGCCCCATATCATTTGCATTCCTTTGATGTACAAGCATGCGGAGCAGCATGTAATGAAGGCTTTACCGTCGTTTTAAAGTACGGTGACAATCTGTCTTATACAAAAGAAAAGAGCTTCAGCCAACATATGATGAAGGAAAATATTGAGGATATACGCAAGTTTTTCCGATCTGCTGGAGATGATATAAAAAAGGCTTTAATATCTGATTATTTCAAAATGATGAAAAATGAATGAGGTTGAAAATGGATGGAATTCATGAACGAACAGCAATTTTTGATGGGGGATCGTGAGGATATTTTCACTATTTTAAGGATGAGATTTGGTGAATTATCTACTGATATTATACAAGCAATTGGGAAAATTCAAGATCTTAGCACACTTCAGAGGTTAATTCTTGTTGCATGTAATGCACCGCATTTAGATGTGTTTCTCGAGGAAATGCGCGAAGGGAATCAGGCATACAAAATAACGGGTGAACGCTTTAATCCTTTGGGATTAATCTAGATTATTTTCTAGGAAAGGGAGATCAACGTGAGTAGTAGGCAGAATAAGTTACTAGAATCCTTGAAGCATCTAAAGCGTGGAGAAACTATCTCTGATGGTTGGATTGAACAAACTGAAAAGCCAAGAGCGTGGGAGGATCTGTATCGTGGTCGTTGGCAGCATGATAAGGTAGTTCGATCTACTCACGGCGTGAATTGTACGGGGTCTTGCAGCTGGAAGGTGTATGTCAAGGATGGCATTATTACTTGGGAAACGCAGCAAACCGATTATCCGACAACAGGGCCGAATTTTCCGGAGTACGAGCCAAGAGGATGCCCTCGTGGAGCAAGCTTCTCCTGGTATACCTATAGTCCAGTACGTGTGAAATATCCCTATATTCGTAGCGAGCTTGTTGAAATGTGGCGGGCAGAAAGACAGCTTGGACATGACCCTGTAACCGCATGGACGAACATTGTTACGGATTCGAAAAAACGCGAACGTTATGTTAAATCAAGAGGAAAAGGTGGCTTTGTGCGTGCAGATTGGCGAGAGTCATGTGAAATTATTGCCGCTGCTACGATTTATACAATCAAAACCTATGGCCCTGACCGTGTCATAGGTTTTAGTCCTATTCCTGCGATGTCTATGGTGAGTTATGCTGCAGGAAGCCGATTCCTTTCTCTAATTGGCGGAACTATTCTAAGCTTCTACGATTGGTATGCTGACCTGCCGCCTGCCTCTCCGCAAATTTGGGGAGAGCAGACAGATGTGCCTGAGAGTGGGGATTGGTACAATTCCAAATACTTCATCATTTGGGGGACGAACCTTCCGCAAACGAGAACTCCGGACGCTCACTTTATGGTGGAGGCTCGATATAACGGAACAAAAGTTGTTGGAGTAAGCCCAGACTATGCCGAGTATGAAAAGTTTGCAGATATTTGGCTCCCTGCCAAAGTGGGTACAGATGGTGCGCTAGCCATGGCGATGACTCACGTCATACTCAAGGAGTTCTACGAAGATCGCGAAACCCCTTATTTTCGAAGCTATGTTAAAAGGTTTACAGATCTGCCTTTCCTCGTTCTTCTTAAGGAGAATGGAGAGCTTAGTCGTACGGATCGCTTTTTGCGCGCTTCGGATCTTGGGGATGAGCAAGCACTTTCTGAATGGAAAACTGTGCTCTGGGATACCCATTCTGATGCTCTATATATTCCGAACGGCAGCCAAGGCTTTCGCTGGGACAAAAGCGGGAAATGGAATCTCGATTTAGAGCATGAAGACGGTGCTCCAATTGATCCGAAGTTAACTTTTATAGATATGTCTGATGAAGTGATTATCGTTGATTTTCCTTACTTCGCTGAGAAGGACGGAGAAATCATTCGCAGAGGTGTGCCTGTTAAACACATTAAGACTACGGACGGCGATATTTTAAAAGTTGCAACAGTATATGACCTTATGATGGCGCATGTCGGCATACAGCGAAATTTACCGGGCGATTACCCGCGTGATTATGATGATATGAAGCCCTACACACCAGCATGGCAAGAAGCGATCACGGGTGTGAAAAAATCGCATGTCATCCAAGTCGCAAGAGAGTTTGCAGAAAATGCTGCCAAAACAGGCGGTAAATCGATGATTGCGATGGGGGGTGGAACGAATCATTGGTACCATAGTGACCAGATTTATCGTTCTATTCTGAACCTTGTTCTACTGACTGGATCACAAGGAGTCAACGGCGGTGGATGGGCTCATTATGTAGGTCAGGAGAAAGTTCGCCCGTTAGAGGGTTGGCAGCAAATCGCTTTTGCAAGTGATTGGACGAAGCCGCCACGACTTCAGAACGGAACCTCGTTCTTTTACTTCACAACCGAGCAATTCCGTTATGAATCCAAGGTAAATCAAGAAGAGACAACACCTTGGGGCGGAAAATATACCCATATGCATCCTGCAGACGTTAATGCTCTGTCCGCACGTCTTGGCTGGTTACCGTCATTCCCGCAGTTCTCTCAAAATTCTATAGAGCTTGTTCGCAAGGCTCGAGATCAAGGTGCTAGGACAGATGAGGAAGCTGCTAAGTATATAGCTGATCAGGCAGCTAAGGATGAAATCCAATGGGCGATTGAGCATCCTGATGATCCACGTAATTTTCCAAGAGTATTTTTCAATTGGCGTTCCAACCTGCTAGGGGACAGCGGAAAGGGACATGAGTATTTTGCCAAGCATTTAATCGGCGCCGATCATCAGGTATTAACGGATACAACTCATTCCTGGAGACCCAAAGATGTGCATACCGATGATGTGCCTCCTGAAGGGAAAACAGATCTATTTGTTAGTATAGATTTTCGCATGACAAGCTCAGGCTTGTTTTCTGATATCGTCTTACCGACTGCGACCTGGTATGAGAAGTTTGATATCAGCAGTACGGATATGCATCCGTTTATTCATCCGTTTAATCCTGCGATTTCACCGCCGTGGCAAGCGAAAAGTGATTGGGATACGTTTAGAGAGATTGCCAAAATATTCTCTGAGCTGGCAGAGAAGCATCTCCCGGAATCAGAAGATGTAGTCATGTCACCGCTTGGTCATGATTCACCGAATGAAATTGCACAAGCATTTGGAAAAATCAAAGATTGGAGAAAAGGAGAAACCGCGGCAATCCCAGGCAAAACTATGCCAACGTTCCATATAGTACGACGTGACTTTCCGAATGTTTATCAAAAAATGACCACGATCGGACCTAATATCAAAAAAGGATATAGCTGCAAAGGGATAACGATCCCGGGTGACAGAGTATATAAACAGCTTACTGAAAGGTTAGGAATATCGCGTAGAGAAGGGGTCGGTAAGGGAAATCCTGATCTATTCACTGACAAACAAGCGATTGAAGCGATTCTTCTTATGTCAGGTGCAACGAATGGACAAAGGGCGGTTGAAGGTTGGCGTTCAATGGAAGCTAGCACAGGTAAAAAGCTGACAACCATCGCTGAACCACGTGAAGAAGATGCTTTTACACTCGAAGAAATTACAGCCCAGCCCAGGCTGGCTATTTCATCCTCTGTATGGAGCGGGCTGGAGAAGGATCATAGACGGTATTCGCCATTTACACTGAACACGGAATATAGTATTCCTTGGCGTACGGTGACAGGCAGACAAAGCTTCTATTTGGACCATGAGATGATATTGGATTTTGGTGAAGCTCTGCCGATCTATTTACCACCATTAGAGCATAGTCCGTTTCTAAAAGGGGAGAAGGAGGTTCCGAACACCGGAAAGTCCATCACCTTGCGATATTTGACTCCACATCAAAAATGGGGAATTCATACGATGTTTACCGATACCAACCAGATGGCGACATTGTTCCGTGGTTGGCAGGTTGTATGGATGAATGAGAAGGATGCGGCTTCAATCGGTATTAAGGACAACGACTGGATTGAGGTATATAACCGCAATGGTGCTGTTGTAGCCAGAGCAGTCACTACATACCGCATCCCTGAAGGGATTTCCTATATGTACCATGCTCAGGATCGAACGATGGGTGTTCCGGGTACTGACATTAATAAGAAACGCGGGGGGACGCATAACAGCGTAACTCGAATAACGATGAAGCCCACGCATATGATTGGCGGGTACTCACAGCTAAGTTACGGATTTAATTACTATGGACCGACAGGCAGTCAAAGAGATACGATGACGATTGTGAGACCGCTGAAGGAGGTGGACTGGCTTGAGGATTAAAACGCAAGTTGTAATGGTTATGAACCTGGACAAATGCATTGGCTGTCATACGTGCTCCGTTACATGCAAGAACACTTGGACCAACAGACCAGGTGCCGAGTACATGTGGTTTAACAATGTTGAGACACGTCCAGGACCGGGATATCCGAAAAAGTGGGAGGACACAGGCAAGTTCAAAGGTGGTTGGGTCCTGCGTAATGGCCGCTTGACTCTACGTGCTGGAGGACCTATTACGAAGCTGGCGAACATTTTTTATAATCCGAATATGGCGACTATAGATGATTTCTATGAGCCTTGGACCTACGATTACGATAACCTTATTCACAGTCCCAAGAGAGAGAACCTTCCAGTCGCACGCCCTGTATCGATGATTACCGGGGAATTTATAGACAAGCCAGAGTGGGGACCCAATTGGGATGATGACCTTGCGGGTGGCAGTGAGATTGTTCCGATGGACCCTAACATCAAAAAGCTCCAGGAGCATATAGCAATGGAGTATGAAAAAACGTTCATGATGTATCTGCCCCGGATCTGTGAGCATTGTCTAAATCCTTCTTGTGTTGCCTCTTGTCCTTCCGGCGCACTGTATAAACGAGATGAAGATGGAATCGTCTTGGTGGATCAGGATGCTTGCCGTGGGTGGCGTTTTTGCATGAATGGCTGTCCGTACCATAAGGTGTATTACAACTGGAACACACATAAGGCGGAAAAATGTAATTTTTGCTATCCACGGACTGAAGCGGGACTGCCAACGATTTGCTCGGAGACCTGTGTTGGACGTATTCGTTATATAGGAGTTGTTCTGTATGATGCGGATCAAATAAAAGAATCGGCTTCTGTGGAAAACCCTCAGGATTTATATGAATCACAGCTTTCTGTGTTCAAGGACCCATTTGATCCTGACGTAATCGAAGCGGCTCGTGCCGCAGGCATTACGGACGCATGGATTGATGCTGCGCAGAACTCTCCTGTGTACAAACTGGCTATGAAATGGAAGGTGGCGTTACCACTGCATCCTGAATATCGAACACTACCGATGGTGTGGTATATTCCTCCGTTAAGCCCGATCATGAATCATATCGAAGAGGATGCACTTCAGACCGATCACTATATTCCTGCTGTTGATCAGATGCGTATTCCTATGGAGTATCTTGCATCGCTCCTTACCGCCGGAGATACAGATGTAATACGTCGTGTGCTTCTGAAAATGACCGCAATGAGGGTCCATATGCGGAACAAGACAATGGGGGGTATGGATGAGCTCAGGCATAGCAAATTGCTTCAGGAAGCAGGTATGTCTGTAGATGATATCGAGGAAATGGCGCGTCTGTTTGCTGTAGCTAAATATAATGAACGTTTTGTAATTCCTACGGGACGTAGAGAGATGGATGATAATCTTCATTACAAGCAGGGAGCATGTAGCATTGAAGGAATCGCTCCACCCGAAGGGGTCATCCCTTCTGCTCTGAGAAAGGAGAACACCCGATGAACGAGGAGAAGAGATTCATTCTGGCTGCTGTAGCACGAATGATCGGGTATCCGGATCATTGCTTTCCAGATGAACGGAATGGAATATTGATGGCTATTCAAGAATGGCCTCTGGGTGATGATCTCAAGCAAGGATTGTCATTAGCACTAAGTCAACTGTGCGGTAATACGGTAATGGAGCTGCAAGAGCTATATGTCACAACATTTGATATGAAGGAAGATACAGGTCTCTATTTGACTGCGATGGAGCTTGGTGATAGTCGTGATCGAGGGGCGGCGCTCATTTTACTAAAAAATATTATTGCGGATGCAGGATTTACTCCAGCGTATGGTGAGCTTGCTGACTACATCCCTGCACTTTACGAGCTGCTCGCAGTTTCGAATGATAATGTTCACATTAAGGCGCTGGAGAGAAGATTGTCAGTTGCCACTAAAAAAATTGCTGATTATTTGCCTGATGGCCATCCTTACAAATCTTGCTTCAGCATTTTAATTAATGATGTGTTCGGTGAACCGACAGCAGAAGATATCGAGAAACTGACACATACAAGAGAAGCCGCTGACATAGAAGATTTGCCTTACCCTGTTCTTTATGGAATGGACGGGATGGCAAGAGGAGATATTTCGATGCCAAGTATGAACTTTTGTAATGGGATGGAGGTTTAATATGGCCGATATTTTCTGGTGGGTTATTTTCCCGTACATCACTTTGGCGATGATGATCATAGGACTTCTATATCGTTTCGCCTATCGTCAGAAGAGCTGGACTGCTCCATCCACTGAAATGTTTGAAAAGAAATGGCTCAGAGTGGGGTCTACTTTATTTCACTGGGGCATTATTTTCGCTCTTGTGGGCCATGTAATGGGTGTTCTTATCCCTAGAAGCGTGTATTTGTCTCTTGGTGTCTCGGATGAAATATACCATATATTCGCAATTGCGGGCGGCGGGATTGCCGGTCTTATGGTCGTAGTCGGGATTATCGTGCTGATCATAAGAAGGTTAACAAACAGGCGAATACGTAAACACGCTAAGTTCGCTGACTATTTCTCAGGTATTATGCTGTTGATTACAGCGGGTCTTGGAACAGGTATGACATTAATCTATAACACGACCGTAACCGCCTATGAGTACAGAACATCCATTGGTCCATGGTTTCGAAGTCTTTTCATCTTTCAGCCAAAGTACCAGCTCATGAAAGAAGTCCCGCTTCTGTTTCAAATCCATATCATCGTTGCTTTTCTTTTGTTTGCTTCGATTCCGTTCACAATGCTGGTGCATATGTTTTCGTTTCCTGCTCGTTATCCAGGCCGAGCGCCGCAGCAATATCGTACAAGATCGGAAGGAAGAAACAAGATTTAGTTATCTTGTAATTAAAATTTTGGTTTGTCACCAAGGACCTGGCGGTTTCGTCAGGTCTTGTGATATTATGTACCCGGGTTGCCGCGGTGTTCTGTACTAGGCGGACTAATTTTTCTTCTATATAATGAGAAGAGAGTTATTGGCGCGCTGGAAGGAGAAAAATAATGAACACCACATGCTTAGTCATTTCCTGTATTTCTGAAAGTAATTATGAATCTGATATGTTAGGCATAGTGGAGCCTGCGATATCTGCTATAAGAACCTCAGGTCGGTTCGAACGAATGAAAGGTGAAGAAATTTATTGGGAACGGTACACACCGGATGCATATGTCGGAAGTATTGTGATAAGCCATGGTTTTGCAGAATCCTGTGATAAATTCGCAGAAATGATCTATTATTTTGTGCAGGCTGGATATCAGGTTTTTATATGTGAACATCGTGGACATGGTCGTTCATATCGTGCAGCAGAGGAAATGTGGCTAACTCATGTAGAGCGATTTGATGATTATATTCAGGATTTTCACCATTTCATGATACATATAGTTTTGCAAAATCTAAATGAGAAGCCGCTATTTTTATATGCCCATTCAATGGGCGGAGCCATTGGTGCTCGTTATTTGGAGCTTTATCCAGGCGTATTTGATCGTGCAGTGCTGACTGCCCCAATGCTGGAGCTTGATTCAGGCAATATTCCGATGTTTGCCGCAAAGCTGTATGCGGGTTATCAGAGTTTTGTCGGTAATAAAAGGAAGCCATTGTTTATCCATAAGCCATTTCGGGAGGACGAACCTTTTGAAGAGGGGGTAGCTACCTCTCTCGCAAGATTTAATTATTATTTGAATAAACGGATCAAAACGCCATATTTGCAGAACAGTGCGGCAACCTATCAATGGATGCGGGAATCTTTAAGAACCGTCAAGCAGATTGTGAATCGGAAGAATTGCAGCAGGGTAACGGTTCCTGTGCTCCTGTTTCAGGCAGAACATGATTCACTCGTTAAGCCGGGGGGACAGAATCGTTTCATTTCTTATCTGGCAAATGGAAGGTTAACCAGAATCATTGGCTCCAAACATGAAATATATCGCAGCGAAAATGAGATATTACAGCCGTATCTGGATGAGCTGCTGCAGTTTTATCATGATTTTTATGAAACAAAGGGGCTGTCCCAAAAGTAGGTTTAGTGTCAAAACTAGAAATAGCGGTGCAAGGAAGGCGATCCCTGCACCACTTGATCCCGCCACATTCCATGACCGTATCTCATGTGTAAGTTGGGCGTTTTCAGCCTATCTCAGCACTTCGGTATCAATAAAGGAAAAAAGTTCCCCTATTCCATCAGGATTCGCTCAAGATCATAAAATAAAGGAACTTAATTCCTCTATTTTGGTGATAAACGCTTGTTTTTGGAATTTTAGGGCAATTTCAGTAAGGATAAAGGAAAATAATTCCTCTATTTTCTTTAAAATCATCTCATTTTCGAAAATAAAGGAGATTTTTTCCTCTACTGTGTTCGATCTGCAATCCTCTGACTTCTCACGAATAAGCTAGCTGTACTATTTCGATAAAGCGCAATTTGGAAATTTGGAGTATCTTATTTTCATTTTAGGTGGTGACGCTTGGGCGTCATAGTTGTTTTTACATGCTTTTCCTGACATCTTGCCTTTCCACTGCTAAGAAGCGGGGGTGTCCCAAAAGTCATCGCAGATGACTGAGGAACACCCTCTTTGTTTATGCATGATATTAACGAATACCCTGTATTCATTTATGCCTTAGCCGAATCTATCGGAGTTATTGCTGTACGTGGAGTGTGGATCTTGCTTAACCAGCTTCTACGCCATTTCATTTGCATCACAAATATTAGAATAAATGATCCTCCAGCAATGAGACTTAAAATGATGAACCCTGGAGTATATGATCCGGTTAGCTGATACAATCTCCCAAGAATTAAAGGTAGAGCATATCCTCCCAAACCTCCGGCTGCTCCGACTATGCCAGTGACAAGACCAATCTCGCCACCAAAGCGCTGCGGTACAAGCTGGAATACGGAGCCATTTCCTGCGCCAAGGCACATCATTCCAATAAATAATAGGGCAACGACAACAATAAGCGGAGGCAAGAAGGACACACTAGCCAGCATGATCGCTGCTCCAGCATATAGAATCATCAGCATTCGTGTCCCGCCGATCCGATCCGCTAAAAATCCCCCAACTGGACGGAAAAAGCTGCCTGAAATGACACAGAGAGTTGTGATGTCTGCCGCCATAATTGGTGAAAGACCATATTGGGTATTGAAAAAAATCGTTAAGTAGTTAGCCAGACCAACGAATCCGCCGAAGGTTACACAATACAATGCACAGAATACCCATGCGTCACGCTGCTTGATAACGTTGCTGTATTCGGACAATGTTTTTTTCGCGGGCCGATTTGGGCTGTTATGTGCAAACAATGAGAAGTAGATGAAGACGATGACAATTGGAATGATCGCAAGTCCAAATACAATTTCCCAGCTGCCAAAATGTTGGGCGATCCTGTTGGCGAACAATGTAGCTAATACAGTGCCGCTATTGCCAGCTCCAGCAATACCCATTGCCAAGCCTTGATGTTCCTTGGGATACCATTGACCTGCCAGAGGAAGAGCAGCAGCAAAGGAGGCCCCGGCAATCCCAAGTAGTAGAGCGACAATATACAATTGGTTCAGCGAATCTACCCATAACCAGCCTAGCAGCAGAGGAATTAATGTACTTAACATCCCGATTTGTGCGGTCAGCTTAGGTCCGATCCGGTCAGCGAGAAAACCGAGAACAAGTCGTAGAATAGATCCCCCTAAAATCGGCAACGCAACTAGATTCGCCTTTTGTACCGGGCTCATGGGAAAGTCTTCGGCAATAACAACCGCAAGCGGTCCGAGCATTCCCCAAATCATAAAGCTGATGTCAAAGTACAAAAATGCTCCAAACAGTGAGGGCTTATGCCCGCTTTGCCAAAAACTTTTTTTCTCCATCTTAATCACTCCTAATCCGATTTACATTCTTTTTCATCTGATAAGGCAGAAAAGGCCGCAATACGCCCTGTGAAAGAACGATTTGCGGCCTCATTGCCCCAATTACAGAACACGTCTTTGTGTATCTGTAAGAATATCTATCACAACATTGTGATTTTGATTCAAATTATAGATAATCTATGAATTTAATGTCAATATAAATAACATAAATTTTCAAAAAAATAATTTTATTTAAAAATCGTTTTTTTGTGTTAACTATATTGACATTAACTATAGGATCGACTAATCTGAACTTAATTAAATCCAGCACAACGGTGTGCTGAACAAGAAGGCAACGGCGCCCTTTTCATTTGTATATGGAAAGGGCTTGTTATGTTTTTTTAGACCTAGATAGACAGGGCGGTGGAGCTCGTGGAGAGAAGAAAATTACTACTCATCGGCAATGGGATGTCAGGAATTAGATGCATAGAGGAAATTTTAAAGCTTGATCCGGATTTATTTGATATTACGGTGATCGGCTCTGAACCAAGGCCAAACTACAATCGGATTCTTTTATCTAAAGTGCTGCAAGGTGAACATTCCTTCCAAGAGATTATATTAAATGATTGGAACTGGTACGAGGAGCATAGGATCACTTTGCTGGCTGGTGAGATCGTTCGGCATATTGATACGAAGGCACGTTATGTCGATACAGTGTCAGGTATACGTAAGAGATATGATGTATTGATCATTGCTACAGGTTCTACACCATTTATTCCGCCAATCCATGGAACGAATATCGAAGGAGTCATATCTTTTCGTACATTGGATGACTGCAACAGGATGACAGAGTTGTCGAGAAGTTATTCCAGGGCTGCTGTTATCGGAGGTGGATTATTAGGCCTTGAGGCTGCCCGCGGACTTCTTCATCTCGGTATGGAGACCGAGGTTATTCATAATGCACCCTATATTATGAATCGTCAGCTAGATCCTATTTCCGCCCGAATGCTGCAGCGAGAACTAGAGAAACAGGGGATGAGATTTCACCTTTCAAAAAATACAACAAGGATCGCCGGGCGAACAAGAGTCCAAAGCCTGCGATTTTCAGATGGAACCCAGCTTGATGCAGATGTGGTTGTTATAGCAGTTGGAATTCGGCCAAACATAGAATTAGCACAGAAATGCGGGCTGCACACTAATCGGGCTATTGTAGTAGATGACTTCATGCGGACGAGTGCGCCAGATGTCTATGCAGTAGGTGAGTGCGCTGAACATCGCGGTATAAGCTATGGATTGGTCGCACCTTTATATGAGCAAGGAAAAGTTCTCGCCAGAGCGATTTGCGGACTGGAGTCAGAGTCTTACAATGGTTCGATTCCGTACTCGCAGCTAAAGGTATCCGGTGTTGATGTTTTTTCTGCTGGAGAGATTACAGGTGATGATAGTAACATAGCATACCAAAATTACGATGCCATTCAGGGTACTTACAAGAAGGTGATGATGGCCGAAGGGAAAGTAACAGGAGCAATTCTGTTCGGGGATACATCTGAAGGAACCACACTGTTAGGTATGGTGAAAAAAGGGGCCTCAGTTGCCGAGTTAATTCCAGATGAGGCAAGCGGCAACGATAATGCAAGTGCGGCAGACAAAGCGGCTGCAACCCTGCCTGATCAGGAGACAGTGTGTGCCTGTAACGGAGTTAGTAAGCATGATATTATGACAACCATTGTAGAGCATGGTTTGAATAATGCAGATGAAGTGAAGGTCAAAACGAAGGCTTCCGGTTCCTGTGGTGGCTGCCGTCCGATGGTAGAAGCTCTGGTTCATTTTACGTTGAGGGGAAGTAATGGCAGACGTGAAATCACAAATTCGGAATCAAATTTAACGGCAAAGTCAGCTGCGCTGCCGGTGTGTGATTGTACTGATTTAAGCCATGAGTTGTTAAAAAAAGAAGTTCAGAAACTATTACCCACCTTTAATGTTAACAGTGGTCATACTGAAATAATTAATCTAATGAATTATCTGGGCTGGAAGAGGGGGACCGGGTGTATCCTATGTCGTACGAGCATCCGCTATTATTTGGAGTTATTGGGCTTAGGCGCTGATAGGGAAATAGATTCTTATTCACTGCTTAAGGAGCCTTTGTATCGAGGGGTTCGAGTCTTAACTGGGGAACTGGATGGTACTGGAGGGAGTGTTGTACAAGAGAACTTATACAGGATTGCACAAAGATTGAGATCGGAATGGGAGTATATATCATTGCCATATCCTCTCCAAGCGGCAGTTACAGAAAGTACTGATTCTGCTGTGAGTGTGTTAGTTCAGGGGATAGGGATTTGCAGCTCACCTGCGGGCTTTGAGGTTTATCTAGGTGGACATGCAAAGCATCCTGTTTGTGAGGGACAACTAATGGGTGTAGCTGAAGATGTAGAAGAAGCCGTTCGATTAGCGACAGCTTGTCTTCAGTGGTATCGACAAACTGCAACGTACGAGGAGCCTCTGTGGAACTGGGTGAAACGAGTAGGTGTCATATCGATTCGAGAAAATGTGCTGAGGGAGAGTATGGTCTGTTAATCCCTATAGATAGAAGGAGAGGTGAACGATTATGCAGCAAGCGGTGGAGACGCAATGTCCTTTTTGCAGTGTGCAATGCAAGATGACGGTTCAACAAATAGGGGAACAACATGACAACGGCGATCAGCGCCGGGCAATGTTTGATGTTCAGGGGGCTCCAAATGCGGCCTCGGAGGGCAGGGTTTGTGTCAAGGGCATGAACGCGCATCAGCATAGTGAACATTCACAGCGTTTGTTAAGCCCGATGATTCGTGTAAATGGTGAATTAACACCTTGTTCTTGGGGTGAAGCGCTCGCTTGCATTAGTCAAAAGTTTACCGCAATCTCTGAGCAATATGGCCGTGATGCGATAGGGGCATACGGTGGCGGCTCACTTACGAATGAAACAGCTTATTTGCTTGGAAAATTTACTAGAGTAGCACTTGGCTCCAAATATATCGACTATAACGGACGGTTTTGCATGTCGGCAGCGGCATCCGCCGGCAGCAAAACATTCGGTATGGACCGCGGACTGACGTTTAGACTCGCGGATATCCCGCTTGCGGGGTGCATCATTCTGGCAGGCACGAACATAGCGGAATGTCAGCCGACCTTGCTGCCTTATTTTAATCAGGCCAAACAAAATGGCGCGAAAATTATCGTCATTGATCCGAGAAAAACGGCCACGGCAGCGATTGCTGATCTGCATTTGCCGATCAGACCGGGAAGTGATACTCTGCTTGCGGACGCGATGCTAAAGATTATGATGGATGCAGGATTGGTTGACGATGGGTTTATTCAGTCTAGAACAAATGGTTACGACGAACTGAAGTTGTATATTTCTGGCATCAATTTGGAGGAAGCAGCGACTATTTGTGGAATAGATCTAGAGCTGATTCGAGAGGCAGCCTTGACCTTTGGTCATGCAGATACCGGAATGATTTTAACGGCAAGAGGTGTAGAGCAGCAGACAGACGGGCATCTTGCGGTACGTCATTTTATTAACATTGTGCTGGCAACGGGAAAAATAGGAAGAGACGGCTGTGGTTATGGTGCGGTAACTGGACAAGGCAACGGCCAGGGCGGAAGGGAGCATGGTCAAAAAGCGGATCAGCTTCCAGGGTATAGATCGATTGAAAATGAGGAGGATCGTGCTTATGTTGCTTCAGTATGGGGCGTCGAGCCCTCCAGCATACCAGGAAAAGGAGTCTCTGCCTACGAAATGATGGAGCTTGTACATCAGGGAGAAATTAAATCACTTTTTGTAATGGGTTCGAATCCGATTGTCTCCAATCCGAACGCACATTTAGTGGAAGAGGGCTTGCTGAAGCTTCATTTTCTCGTTGTAGCGGATATGTTCATGTCGGAAACTGCGCGGCTCGCACACCTTGTTCTGCCAGTAACCTCTTACATGGAAAATGAGGGGACATTAACGAATCTGGAGGGGCGCGTTCTTTTGCGTGAAGCGGGACGACCGCCATTAGGAGAAGCTCGCCATGATTGGATGATTCTCTGCTCGATTGCCAGTTTACTAGGTAAAGAGCAGTATTTTAAATATAATAGTCCGGAAGAAATATTCGATGAGCTGCGGCTGGCGAGTAAGGGGGGGATTGCGGATTATTATGGAATTACTTATGAACGGCTGCGTAAAGAAGGAGGAGTGTACTGGCCGTGCATTTCACTTGACGACTCCGGATCAGGCTTGTTGTTTCGCGATTCATTCGCTCATACGGATGGAAAGGCTGTATTTTCTGTGATAGAGAGTTCTGGCTGGAATGGTGTCTCCGAACAATATCCGCTTATTTTAACTAACGGCCGAGTTTTGTATCACTACTTAACAGGGGTGCAAACCCGAAGAAGTCCGTCTTTAGCTGCACGAGAGCTTGAAAATTTTGTTGAGATTCACCCGCGGACAGCGCAGCGATATAGGATTCAGGATGGAGAATGGGTGGAGGTGGAGTCGCCTCACGGCAAATTTATTGTGCGCAGCCGAGTGAAGGAGCATATTCGGGAAGACACCCTGTTCGTACCGATGCATTGGGGCGGAAATCAAAATGTGAACCGAGCTACAAGACCTGATTTGGACCCTTTTTGTAAGATGCCTGGATTTAAGACGTCAGCCGTTAGAATTCGACCGCTTCGGTTACAGTAAAATAGAGATATGTTACAATCAACTATACAACAAAGGAGGGAGCAATATGGAAAGAATAGAGTCTCTGGAACAATTTGAAAAAATAATTAATGAGGATCAATTCTCGGTTATGAAGTTCGATACAACATGGTGCCCGGATTGCAAAAATCTGGATCGTTTCATCGGCCCCATTGTAGAGGAGAACGACGATAAAAACTTTTTTGCAGTAGACGCCGAGAAATTTGAGGATCTTGCAAGCAAATATGAAGTGCGTGGAATTCCAAGCTTATTGGTGTTCAAAAATGGTGAGAAGCTGGCCCATTTGCATAGCAAATTTGCAAAAACGCCAACTCAAATTAGAGAATACTTAGATACTTTGAAGTGAAGAAATAGAGCTAGAATGATGGGTCTGTTCGATCTAACGTTGAACTTTCGGGCAGACGGTAGGGATAAGGGAAAATACTTCCCTTAATCCTTCATATTAGATCCATTCTCATAAAGTAAGGGAAGTTATTTCCGCTATTTTGGCGCTATCGATTGATTTTCTGCTTTTTGGAGCAGATTCGGTAGGAATAGAGGAAAAGATCTCCGTTATTTCCTCATAATCACCATATTCGCAGAATATAAGAGAAGTTATTTCCGCTATTTTGTACTAATAGCTGCTTCTTTTTTGCCGAATAAGGTAACAATCCAAAATCCTATAGTAATCACACACGGATATAAAATGGCCCAGCCAGTAAAAGGAAATACAAAGGCTGTACATAACAATGATATTAAGCTAATTGAGACTCCCCATTTGCTGTCTCTCAAGAGTCGGACTCCTGCTGCGCAGCCGAAGAGGTAAGTCAGAATAAACGAAGCGTTGGGCAGCTGAATAATTGTAGTTAAGGAAACAACCTTGCTTCCGTATAGTAATAATACCAGGATAAAGCAGATCGACAGGAAGATGAGAGCTCCAACAGGTGTATGATAACGCTTGGATAAGATCCCCATCCATTTTGGCGCATCTCCTTGTCTGGATAATGAATATGCCACTCGGGAAGCAGCCCCTATATACGCAATGATTGTAGCTGTGCAAATGAGCATACCTGTTATGCCTATGATAAGAGCTCCAATACGCCCAAGAGGTTCATTAATAATCCAAATCAGAGCCGAGTCAGAACCGGTTTTTAAATAGCTTTGTGTGCCTACTGTAGCTAACGCAACGAGAAAATATAGCGTGCTTACAATTACTGCAGCTATACTTACTCCTTTAATCGCAGCCCTCTGAGGATCTTCGAATTCTTCAGACAGATGCGAGACCGCCTCCCATCCAATAAAGCACCAGAATAATAAAGCGCCTGCTCGGCCGACACTCATCCATCCATTAGGCATAAAAGGAGTGAAGTGGGATGCCTGCATTTGAGGAAGTGCGGCAGCAAAGATAAATAAAAGTACAGCAACGATAGATATGACGACAGCAATTTGAATACGGCCAATAAGCTTCATGCCGACAATATTCATGAACAGACCTATGAGTAAGATGAGAGTGGCTAACGCAATGCGCATGTTCTCTCCCAAGCCCAATGCGGATGTCAAATATCCTGCTCCGGTTAAGGCAGCTACTGGTGCGCCAAAAGGAACAGACATGAGAAAAAACCAGCCAACCAGTGATCCGGTTCGAGCTCCGAAGGCTAAAGTTACGAAATGGGAGACACCGCCTACGCTCGGATACCTGGCCGATAAAAGTCCCATAGATAAGGCCATAGGTAAAATGAATAAAGCCATAAATCCCCAAGCCAGCAGCGAAGCGGGCCCGGCTATTTCCGCTGCCAGTCCGGGGACAATTAATATTCCGGATCCAAGTACGGCGCTAATATATAAAGCAATGGCCTGAGGCATACCAATTGATTTTTTTAACCCCGTTGATGTTGAACTTTTCATAATCTGATTCCAGCTTCCTTGTATTTTTCTTTAGCATACCAATCTCAGGCATTGGAAGCTGAGATTGGTATGCCGCTCTTTGACCGTCTGGGTAAGAGAATTATGTTAACAGATGCAGGGAGGCGGTTGCTGCCTTTTGCGCAAGAGATTGCTAACATGCACGTCTTGGCTAAGGAGGCGCTTCGTTCACAAAATGAACTGGTTGGAACGTTGAAAATTGGAGCGCCCGAATCGTTGGCGGCTTTTCGTCTGCCAGAGATTATACGAGAATTCAGAGAGCGGTATCCTCAAATGAAAATCATATTAAAACCAGGTGCTTGTTGGGAGCTTAATGAATTGGTTGCATCCGGAGAGCTGGATTTAGCTTTTTCGCTTCAGCCAGAAACAGAATTCAAAGATCTGCATATAGAGACGCTCATTCAAGAGCCTATGGCACTGATTGCCCCGAAAGGGCATCGTCTTGAGCATTTTTCTTTTGTTCAGCCTGCTGACCTAAAAGAAGAAATTATCCTTCATACAGAATCAGGGTGCACATATCGTGCATTATTTGAAAGTTACTTAAATCGTCATGGGATATTTCCAGACCCGAATTTGGAATTTTGGAGCATTGAGGCGATTAAGCAATGCGTGATAAACGGACTCGGGATTTCGTTTTTACCGCGGGTTACAGTGGAAAGCGAGCTGCAAGAGGGGAAATTGATTCAATTGGCATGGGATGATGTGTCACAGCGAGTCAGTACGCAGGTTGCTTATCGTATGAAGAAGTGGAAATCTCCGGCTTTTGATGAGTTTTTGCAAATTGTTCAGAAGCACGCATCCGTATGGAGAAGCGAATTAACCTGAATTTTCGAAAAAAAATCGAGCACGCCTATGCAATGGTGCAGCATAGGTTTGCTCGATTAATTTATTATCCGCAGGTACAATTCAGTACGGGCTTGCGGGCAGCGGTTGTTTCGTCTAGGCGATTAACCACCGTGGTATAAGGAGCATTGATGACAAGCTCGGGATTTGTCTCAGCTTCCTTTGCGATTTGAATCATTGTATCGATGAAGCCGTCGAGCGTTTCTTTGCTTTCCGTCTCTGTCGGCTCGATCATGATGGCCTCCTCAACATTTAGCGGAAAATAGACGGTTGGCGGATGATACCCGAAATCAAGCAGCCGTTTGGCAACATCTAAAGTACGGACACCGTATTGCTTGAGCTTTTTGCCGGATAAAACGAACTCATGCTTGCAAATACCAGGATAAGCAACCTCGTAGTAAGGAGCCAGTCTATGCATCATATAGTTAGCATTCAACACAGCTAGCTCCGACACTTGGCGAAGTCCGTCTGGCCCATATGTCCGAATGTAAGTGTATGCTCGAACCAGAATGGCGAAGTTGCCATAAAAAGCTTTTACGCGGCCAATGGACTCAGGCCGGTCGTAATCCCAATAATAAGTACCGTCTAGGTGTTTGGAGACGATAGGTTTTGGCAGGAATGGAATCAGCTTGCTCTTTACGCCCACTGGTCCTGCGCCAGGCCCGCCACCGCCGTGTGGTGTACTCATCGTTTTATGAAGATTAAGATGGACAACGTCAAAGCCCATATCTCCTGGACGAGTAATCCCCATAATTGCGTTGGAGTTAGCTCCGTCATAATAGAGCAAGCCGCCCGCTTCGTGTACGATTTCTGCAATCTCCACGATCTGTTCCTCGAACAAACCGAGTGTGCTTGGATTCGTCAGCATTAATGCCGCTGTATCGCTGCCTACAACAGAGCGGAGAGCATCAAGATCGACCAATCCGCGTTCGTTAGATTGAATGGTGATCGTATCGAATCCAGCTACAGTGGCGCTTGCCGGGTTTGTACCGTGTGATGAATCAGGCACGATGACTTTGATTCTTTGCTCGCCGCGGCTCTCGTGATAGGCGCGGATTAACATGAGTCCTGTCCATTCACCATGAGCACCAGCAGCAGGCTGTAGGGTTACTTGGTCCATTCCGGTCAAGGCTGAAAGGTCCTTTTGCAGGGTGTATAGCAGCTCCAGTGCTCCTTGAATGCTATGCTCAGGCTGATAGGGATGAATTTTGGCAAAACCAGAGTATCTAGCAACATCCTCGTTAATTTTAGGATTATATTTCATAGTACAGGAGCCGAGAGGATAGAATCCGTTGTCGACACCAAAATTGCGACGTGACAATTCCGTATAATGGCGAATAACATCCACTTCATATACTTCAGGAAGCTCCGCAGGCTTAGTACGCAGCAGGTCGCTTGGAATCAGCTCTGATAAATCCGTCTCTGGAACATCACACTCAGGCAGTGAATATGCTACTCGCCCGGGTTTGCTTAACTCGAAGATCAATGCTTTTTCAGTTTTCATATCATCGCCTCCAGTGTGCCAATAAATTGGTCGATCTCTTCTTTGGTCCGCCGTTCCGTTACAGCAATTAGCATGCGACCCTGTAGTTCGGGGTATTCGACTCCTAGGTCATAACCGCCAATGAACCCCGCTTCGAGCAGCATATTATTGATCTCCTTAATGTCCGTTCCTTGAGGCAGCTGCAGAACGAATTCGTTAAAAAATGGAGAGGAGAATTCTAACTTCATCTTATTCAGTCCGATTGCGGTGGCGTGGTTTACTGTGTAATGTGACTTTTGAACGTTGAGCTTAGCAACTTCTTGCATACCCATTTTACCGAGAGTAGACATATAAACCGATGCGCAAAGTGCCAATAATGCCTGGTTCGAACAAATGTTCGATGTCGCTTTTTCTCGTCGGATATGCTGCTCACGTGCTTGCAATGTCAATACAAAGCCGCGCTTTCCGTCCCGATCAACAGTTTGGCCAACGATTCTGCCTGGAATACGGCGCATGAGTGGCTCGGATACTGCAAAAAATCCGCAAGTAGGACCGCCTAAGGAAGCAGGAATGCCTAATGGCTGAGCATCGCCGACTACGATATCTGCACCAAGCACGCCAGGTGATTCAAGCACGCCGAGAGAAAGGGGATTCGAACTTACAACAAGTAAAGTTTTACGGGCGTGTACGAGCGGTTCAATTTCTTTAAGATTCTCTATACAGCCAAAGAAGTTAGGGGATTGTATAAGTACTGCAGCTGTATCATCTGCAATCGCGGAGGCTAACTCCTGCAAATCAGTGACCCCATCACTGAAACCAACCTCAACCACTTCAAGTCCAAGTCCATGAGCTGAAGTACGAACAATTTCTTTGGCTTCAGGATGAACTGTGCGTGAGATGATTATTTTTTTTCGCTTCGTAAAACCTGACGCAAGCGCTGCGGCTTCAGCAAGAGCGGTAGAGCCGTCATACATACTGGCATTGGCAACTTTCATTCCAGTAAGCTCGCAAATATAGGATTGAAATTCGAAGATCGCTTGCAGTTCGCCTTGACTGATTTCAGGCTGGTAAGGAGTATATGCAGTGTAAAATTCAGATCGGGAAATGACATGATTTATGACGACAGGAATGTGGTGGTCATATAATCCTGCACCGAGAAAACTCGTATTCTGTTCAAAATCAGCATTTTTTCCAGCAAGTATTTGCATATGCTTCAATAGCTCGGGCTCACTAAGTCTCTTGGACATGGATAGAGTGCCGGGGTATCGAACACTGGATGGAATATCGGCAAAAAGCGCTTCGATGGATTCGGCTCCAATTGTAGAGAGCATTTCGGATTGATCCTGATCTGTCATAGGTAAGTAACGGTGTTTTATCATAAGATTTCTCCTCGTACATAGAATGGTGTTTTTACGACCTTCGCTTTTAACCTTTTCCCGCGAATGTCTACCTCTACCTCAGTCCCGATGGTGGCATATGCACTGTTGATTAGGGCAAGCCCGAGATTTCGTTTCAATGTCGGTGACTGTGTACCACTGGTAATTTCACCGATCAGGATATCGCCAGCGTACACGGAATAACGGGAACGAGGGATACCGCGTTCTATCAATTCCAATCCGACCAGCTTGCGAGGCACACCTTGATCCTTTTGCAGCATAAGAGCATCTCTACCAATAAAATCTCCTTTATTCAGCTTCACGAAAAAACCAAGACCGGCTTCCAGGGGAGAAATTGTACTAGAGAGCTCTTGGCCGTATAACGGCAATCTGGCCTCAAACCGGAGTGTATCGCGAGCTCCAAGACCTGCGGGAACCAGACCATATGGCTCTCCTGCATGAAGAAGTCCGGTCCAAATGGCTGGTGCATCTGCAACTGAGCAATAAATTTCAAAGCCGTCTTCCCCGGTGTAGCCAGTGCGTGAGAGAAGAACGGAGGCGTCGCATATGCTGGCATTTTGAATAAAATGAAAAGGAGCAAGGTGGTCGAATGATGTTGCTGAAATCTCTGCCAGGATGGCTGAAGATGCTGGCCCTTGAAGCGCAATAAGTGCTGTCTCGGCAGACACGTTATTGATTATAATGTCTTCTACAAGATGATCTGCCAGCCATTTATAATCCTTGTCGATGTTAGATGCATTTACGACGAGCATATATTGGTCATTCGAAAGCTTGTAAACGAGCAGATCATCAACAGTTCCGCCATCCTCATAACACATAAGTGTATATTGTGCTTGACCTACAGACAGACGAGAAATGTCATTTGTCATCATTTTCTGCAAAAAAGCCTCAACATGCTGGCCAGACACCAGGAATTCACCCATATGGGAAACGTCGAACAGACCAGCCTTCCGACGTATAGCTTCATGCTCGGCAACAATGCCCTGAAATTGAACAGGCAATTCCCAGCCTCCAAAATCGATGCAGCGTACGGAAGCGAAGGCTGAATAAAGCGGGTAGAGTGGTGTGCGTTGCAAAGGGATCATTTTAACACCTCTTTGTCATAGATTTTGTTATAAAAAAACAGAGCAAAAGGAATGAAATGCAAGCAAATTACACCTCGCCTGATTTGTAGTCCTTTTGCTCTGTCCTTTGTACCTGAGAGTTACCTCCACACTTATATGTAATATACATGTCATATATGTGTTAGAGTTTCCCCTTTGGTGATCCTTTACGCAAATAACCTTTCCGTAAGGATTCTCTCCAGAGATGCGTCCAGTACAGGTCCTTTTGCCTGAGAGATTCACCGTTATACCGGCTTACTCCTTCGGCGTTACCTGAAATGCAGTAATCTCTCCCTATACCTTCATCCGCCTATTAAGCTTTCAATGAGTTTTGGCTCATAAGTTATTATAAGCGTTAGGTTATCTAACGTGTCAACCGAAAATAATAAAAATCTTAAATATTTGTTAGGTATATTGACATGAGTCCATTTCTGTTTTATTCTTTGTTGGAATTCATCAAATTACTAGTAATTCATAGGCTAGCCGATCACCTAGTGAGAAAAGAGGAGTTTTATATGAGCGAAATAAGAGAGCAGCTAGTATATAGTGACGATCATGAGTGGGTATTAAAGCTAGAGGGAAACATAGTTCGTGTTGGAATTACAGATCATGCTCAGTGTCAGTTGGGTGATATCGTATTTATTGAAATGCCGGATGTAGGGTTCGAGGTTACCGCAGGAGATAGCGTGGGCTCTATTGAGTCTGTTAAGACCGTGTCTGAGCTATATTGCCCTGTTTCTGGAATCATTACAAAGTTAAATGAAGAGCTCGAAACTAGCCCTGAATTATTGAACAGCGAGCCGTATGATAACGGATGGATCTTTGAGGTTGAGGTCTCAGGAGATTTGGAGAAAGCTCTTGGCAAGCTGTTGTCTGCCGAGGATTATAGTAAAGAAGTAGAATAATTTAAGTGGTCAAGGAATGCCACCATGTACGGTAACAGGTAAGGACTTCATTTTTTGAAGTCCTTTTAGTCATTTGTGTCGTTTACATTCTTTTGTTCTTAATCCATATAAAGTATTGGTAAGCACCGAATATGATTGTGAAGGTGATGAATAGCCACATCAAAATAAACAATTCCAGACTTGCGAGTTCCTTTAATCCGTGTACATTGGATAAAATAAACAATAATAATCCGATATTAATCATAATTAGGAGTACAAGAGGGACTGCCCATATAAAACGCAACTTCACAAAATCATCCCCTTTACTTAATTGTTGAGGCTATTATTTTTTGAATAATTATTAATTTGTTATTTAAGAGTATATAGTGTATATAAGAATATTATGGAATATATGAAAATGTAATGAAAGGGGACTTATGGTGAGTAAATACTGGAGTCATATTGTTAATGAGATTATACCTTATGTGCCAGGAGAACAACCACAAAATCATCAGTTAATCAAATTAAATACTAATGAAAATCCATATCCTCCTTCAGAGGTTGTTTTTGAGGCCATGCAGCAGGCTGTATCAAGTAATCTGAGACTTTACCCTGACCCGAACTGCACCAAGCTGAAAGAAGCAGCAAGTCAATATTACAAATTGCCAAGCGATCATATTTTTGTAGGAAATGGCTCAGACGAAATATTGGCTTTTTGTTTTAAAGCATTTTTTAATCCTGAAGATATCATCCTTTTTCCTGACATTACATATAGCTTCTATGAGGTCTATGCCAAATTATTTGATATATCGTATGAAACAGTAGCTCTGAATGATCATTTCGAAATACCTGTTGAAGCTTTTTTTCACAAGAATAAGGGTATTATTATAGCCAATCCGAATGCACCTACTGGTAAATTGTTAGCCATAGATAGTATTCGACAAATACTCGATCAAAATCCTGATAGCGTCGTTATTATTGATGAAGCTTATATCGATTTTGGTGGTACATCGTCAGTTGAGCTCATTTCCGAGTATGACAATTTGCTTGTCGTCCATACATTCTCTAAATCCAGATCACTTGCTGGGCTAAGAGTTGGTCTGGCTCTAGGTCACAGCGATTTGATAGAAGGATTAAATAGGGTGAAAAATTGCTTCAATTCCTATACCCTTGATCGAGTTGCACTAGCAGGAGCAGAACAGTCATTACGAGATATAGATACCTTCAAAACAAATGTGAACCGTATCATTCAGACTCGAGAGCATATTACTAGTAAATTAAGGGCATTAGGTTTTTATGTCGTTGATTCAAAAGCGAACTTTATATTTATTAGTCATTCCGAAGTTCCTGCCGAAACTATTTTTGAGAAGCTGAAGCAGCGCAATATTTTTGTGCGTTATTTTAAAAAATCCGGGATCGATAACTATTTAAGAGTTAGTATTGGTACAGATCATGAGATGAGTGTGTTTTACCAAGGGGTTGTGGAGATATTGGAGGAGTATGCATGGAAATAGATTTAAATCCCTATGTTGATGAGGCAGGTGAACTGATCACATTATTAACGGGTGAGTTTTGGCCCTTTCACGGAATAACGATACTTACGGAAGACAGCGTGCGGGAGCAAATCTCGCAAGGAAGATATCATTCGGATGAGGAGAAAAAGACGTTTTGGATCATGAACGAAGTAGGGGCGAAAATCGGGATCATTCGGGTGTTCGAACTTGAAGACCCTACCCCGATGTTTGATATCCGAATAAGCACACAGCATCGTGGTTGTGGTTACGGCAATCATGCCATCAGGAAACTCGCGGAGTACGTGTTCAACAATTATGATCATGTCATTCGGCTGGAAGGACATACACGTGCCGACAATTATGCTATGCGCACCACGTTTCATCATGCAGGATTTGTAAAAGAAGCGGTACACCGTAAATCCTGGCCGTCTGAGGACGGAAAACTTCATGATTCTATCGGATACGCTATTCTTAGGGAAGATTGGATGGAGAATAAAACTACCCCAATTGATTGGGAGGATTTCCCATACTAACAAAGAAGGTGTCCCAAAAGTCATCTAAAAGATAACTTTGAGGGACACCTCTTTAATAGATCAGGAAGTATAACTTTCGCTGGATAGTTGAAGTGTAGAATGCCTTGCCATTAGCAATGGATAGGCACGATACTTGGGAAAGCCTGCACATTTGCAGCAATTTTAGGAATTCCGCATCATAACTCCATTACACATGAGATACAGTTTTGGAACAGCCTCTTGTTATGCATCAAATCAATTACGATATGAGGTTCTATCCTTCAATAATTTTAATCTCTTTGATCTGAATAGTTTCTGTTGGCGAGCTGGTTTCACCGCTTGGACCCACATCGACAGGTGTAGCAGCAATTTCCTTTACAACATCCATTCCGGTTGTGATTTTACCGAAGATGGTGTAATTCGGAGTACGATTAAGTGAAATGCTGTTATCACCTGTACAAATAAAGAATTGACTGCCATTTGTATCTTTCCCCGCATTAGCCATAGCTACAATGCCTGGCTCATATTTATAGTCCGTTTTTTCATTTTCAAATTGATACCCAGGACCTCCCATACCTGTACCTTCTCGATCACCAGTCTGGATCATAAAGGACTCGATAATACGATGGAAGATGACGTCGTTGTAATAACCCTGTTTAGACAAAAATACAAAGTTATTAACAGTTTTTGGAGCATCCTTGGCGAAAAGCTCAATAGTGAAGTTTCCTTTATTAGTCGTAATTTCAGCTTTATAGGACTTGCTGGTGTCGATCTCCATCGCTGGTGGGGTGTCCCAGCTCATGACAGTTTTTGTTTCAGGTGTCTGCTCTGCTGCAGGCGTATTATTTTTGCCGCAGCCACTTAGCAATAGAGCAGCAGAAATAAGTAGAATCATCGGTAAAACATAATATTTCTTGTTCATAGATGCTTGTCTCACTCCTTTTACAATCTTGTTTTATCATACAGATGTTTTAGTGTAATTTCCAGTTTACCTGAACTTCAGTCTTTTCGATCATACAAAACTGGTTCATTTATTAAATCAGGGGAAATATTGACTACTACGCATTATTAGGAGATACTCAAGTATTGATAAGCAAAGAAAAAAACTCCAAATTTCTTAAAATCATGAAATCGTAATAGCCTAAGTCACGTATTAATTATTTATATGGTGTGAATTATCGAAAAGGGAGAAATGAAATGGAAAAATAATAGATTAGAGGGGGTATAAGTATTGTTTGAAACAAAGTACATAAAAGTATTGGGACTTATTCTTACTGTAGTCATTTTGAATATCCTAGTACTCTCGCCCGGATTTTTTGGGGTAGAGATCGGTGGGAGTGCTTTTTCAACAGCATTTGGGGTAACGTTACTATTTGCGAGTGCGCTTGTGTTGATTTATGGGTGTTATTATTTCCTGTTTAAGAAACCAGAGGCTGTACCCGTAAAAGAAATTAAAACGCACGAGGACTATGTTGAAGCTTTATCTCACTATCGCAGAATAAGGATGCTGGAGGATGATGTTACTCTGGCTCTGAGTCAGTTGGATCGAATGCGAAAGAAGAAGGACACCTTGTTAGATGTTCTAAATCAACGATTCGAATCGACCGAGTTAAGTTACAAGAAATTCGCTTCAGTGACTCTAGAGGTAGAAAAACTATTTTACCTCAACATTCGAAGTATTCTGAACAGGCTAAGTGTTTTTGATGAGACAGAATTTGAGAGTGTTATGAATCAAAAGAACGCACGATTCTCAACTGAGCTGCTACAAGAAAGAAGAACGGTGTACAGTGAATATCTGACTTTTATAAAAAGCTCTCTTGCTACTAATGAAGAAATCATGTTAAAGCTAGACAAGTTGCTGCTTGAGATATCCCGTCTGGACAGTTTTGAGCCAGGGGATATAGAAAATATGCCTTGTATGCAGGAAATTGATTCGTTAATTAAGCAAACAAAACTTTATAAAAATTAAGAGGTGAGGGAATGAAAAAAAAGGGCGGATTTTTCCTTATATCAGTTCTTCTTGTGATATTAGTTTTTGGCCTTGTATACATTGGAGTTAATTTAACATCCAATTTAGGGAAATCGAAATCACAGGTGACAACAGAGGATGCAGGTAAGCAATTAAACAAGCTTTACTCCAAAATTTCTGTTACGACTGAGGAGCCTGTAAAAGGTCAAATAGACCTCACTCCAGTAGACGTAGGCGACTCTTTGCCGGATATTTCCAAATTCCCTGTAGTCGTGGATAGCACAAATGACAATAATGTAGAGATCTTTTCCTCTACAGAAAAATCGGGTAGCGGTGTTGACGGCTGGTTAACAGAGGTTGCAAACGAGTTTAACAATTCAAAAATTGAAGTGAACGGTAAGCCTGCTGCAGTCAGGATTCGCAACATCGCTTCAGGTACGGCTGCGGATTATATTAAATCCGGGAAGTATGTCCCTGACGCTTATACACCTTCAAATGAGCTGTGGGGTGAAATGGTTAAAGCAAGTGGTGTAAAGACGCAGCTCATATCTAAACGTCTGGTAGGAAATGTACCTGGTATCGTCATCACCAAATCTAAATATGATGAACTAGTCGATAAGTACGGAGCTATTAACGTTAAGACGGTTACCGAAGCTATAGCAAATAATGAGTTCTCCTTTGGATATACAGATCCATTTGCCAGCTCCACAGGATTGAATTTTCTAGTAACAGCACTTAACACTTTTGATAGCTCAAATATTTTGGGTGATCAAGCTGTACAAGGTTTTGAGACATTCCAAACCAATGTACCATTTACTGCATCTACAACGATTCAAATGCGTGATGCTGCGAAATCGGGTATGCTCGATGGATTTGTACTAGAGTACCAAACGTATGTTAATGCATCCGACTTGAAGAGTGGCTATGTATTTACTCCATTTGGAGTAAGGCATGATAGTCCATTGTATGGGTTAGGTGACCTTCCACAAGAGAAGATTGACATTCTTAACAAGTTTGCTGAATTTGTCGCTCAGAATAAGTATCAAAAATCAGCGCAGGAAATAGGTTTTAATGGTCTTGAGGATTATAAGTCCGAGCTTGCAGCAGTTGAAGGTGGACTATTATCCTCCGCCCAGAAGCTCTGGAAAGAGAAAAAGAATAGTAACAAGCCTATTGCAGCAGTATTTGTGACGGATGTGTCTGGCAGTATGGCAGGAGAACCACTGAATCGTTTGAAGGAGTCTCTACTGAAGGGTCAGCAATATCTTGGCAAAGATAATAGCATCGGCCTTGTCTCTTATTCAAGTGATGTCTCCATTAATTTGCCTATCGGAAAATACGATATCAATCATCAGTCTATGTTTGTAGGTGCAGTGGAAAGTCTACAAGCTTCTGGGGGTACGGCTACTTTTGATGGAATTGTTGTTGCAATGAAAATGCTTCAGGATGAGCTCGCTGTAAACCCGAATTTTAAGCCGATTATTTTCGTTCTGAGTGACGGTGAGACAAATGAAGGAAATTCTCTTAAGGACATCAAGGAGCTAATCGAAACCTATAAGATTCCAATCTACACGATCGGCTATAACGCGAATATTAAGGCGCTTCAAAGTATTTCGAGTATCAATGAGGCAGCTAGTATTAACGCAGATACAGATGATGTTGTCTACAAGATAGGTAACCTATTTAACGTTCAAATGTAACTCTAATAAGGAGGAGTAATATGTCATTTTCAATGGAAGTTGTAAGTCCGGAAGAAATTAAAAAAGCGATTGAACAAGAGGATAAGCCAGTACCTGAAGAAGTGGCAAAGCTTAAAGAGTTAGCAGATTCTAATGTGGCAGCGATCATGGAGCTTGATGTTGAGTCACTTGAGAAAAGGAAAGAAATCCTGCAATCCATAGATGCATTTGGTCTTAATACAATGAAATCATCCTCATCCAAAAATACGTTGCTTCAGGTTTCTGTAGGAAATCTCTCAAAGACAGGAGATGAGGGAGGGCAAGTGGCCAAGGGTCTGAGTGAACTGCATATTCAACTTAAGGATTTGGACCCTAGCGTAATAGATTTTGCTAAAACAGGTTTTCTCGGCAAGTTGTTCAATCCACTACGTGCTTACTTCCTAAAGTATCAAAAAGCTGATGCAGTAATTGCGGACATTGTTGTTTCATTAGATAAGGGGAAGACGACGCTCAAGAACGACAATACGACACTGGAGATCGAACAGCAATCACTCCGTGATTTGACTAAAAAGCTTCAAAAGGAAATTCAACTAGGTTCATTAATGGATGAATCTATCGAATCGCAAATTGAGGGGGCAAAGCTGCGCAACGAAGACCCGGATAAAATTCGTTTTATTACCGAAGAAGTGTTGTTTCCACTCCGTCAACGGGTGATGGATTTACAGCAAATGTTAGTGGTTAACCAACAGGGAATCATGGCAATTGAAGTCGTAATAAGAAACAATAAGGAACTCATTCGCGGAGTGGATCGAGCAAAAAATGTTACCATTTCTGCGCTAAAGATTTCCGTAACTGTAGCTAGTGCCCTGTACAATCAGAAGATTGTCTTGAAGAAGATCGAACTATTGAATCAAACTACGAACGAACTGATCGCTGGAACGTCCAGAATGTTGAAAGATCAGGGAGCTGCGATCCAAAAGCAAGCGCTTGAAGCAAGTGTATCCGTTGACACATTGAAACAAGCCTTCACCGATGTATTATCGGCTCTGGATTCGATCAGCACTTACAAGCAGGAAGCTCTGCCAAAAATGCGGGATACGATCAATCAATTCCGTGATTTGGCTGATGATGGGGAGAAGCAGATTTTGCGCTTGGAGAAGGGGCAGAAGCTGGGGTTGTAATATAGGGGAAATAAAGCTATTTGAAAAAAGTAGTGAGCCGGATGCTCTAAGTTAGACATCGGTTCACTACTTTTTTTAGAAATTATAATTCAGCAACAAGCTCAATCATAGACTTGAAGCGAGTCTGCAATATGTTCATCGAGCGATTAGACAATACAGCGTTCTGTTCTCCATTCAGAAGGGATGAGGTTCATAATATTTACTCTCCGTATACTTCAATATTTTCATGCTCATCCGTAAGACCTTCACCATCGCTCAACTTCATGTCTTGTGAATATTCGGATTCATTACTGATCCCCCTTAAGTTTATAGGCTCTCGTTATACTGGTACTATACTAACAAGCATCCAATGGATTAACAATTACATTAGTATGTTTTGGGGCTAATTTTTAAATCCTATTGACATCTAATAAGGCAACAAATATAATCCACTTATTAAAACGGTAATTAAAAGTATTGAAAATAAACTCACTACTTATGTAGATTGGATGGATGATGAGATCATGGCTACGTTATTTCTAATTGTTATTTATCTTTCTTTTATTAGCTTGGGGCTGCCTGATTCATTGTTAGGGGTGGCCTGGCCAATTATGCAGCCTGAAATTGGCGCCTCCTTTGGGTCAGCAGGTATTATATCTATGATTATTGCAGGAGGAACCATTGTATCCAGTCTTGTTAGCGGGAGCATCATTCAAAAGCTGGGCACAGGTCAAGTTACACTGATCAGCTGTTTGATGACCGCGGGGGCTCTTCTCGGTTTTTCAGTTGCACCATCTTTATTATGGTTTGCAGTATTGGCAGTTCCGCTAGGATTAGGGGCAGGTGCAGTGGATTCAGCTCTCAACCATTATGTGGCCTCTCATTATAAAGCTCACCATATGAGCTGGTTGCACAGCTTTTGGGGTGTTGGGGCAATGCTGGGGCCGATTATTATGTCTTATCATATTGCAGATGATAATTCATGGAGACAAGGATACTGGGCGGTGGCGATGATTCAGTTCGGGCTTGTTGTTGTGTTATTCATTACACTTCCTTTATGGAAGCGAGTTGCCGAAAGACAGCAGGCTTCTAAAAGCTTATCCATATCATCAGAAGCAGCTCACGTTGAGGAAAAGCAACATAATGACATTAAATCGCAAAAATCCTCTGCTGCTCAAAAGCATCCCATCAAAATCAAGGGTGTAAAGTTTACACTTGTGGCCTTTTTATTTTATTGCGGTGTTGAAGCTACAGTAGGCTTATGGGGAGCCAGTTATTTGGTTGGAGCAAGAAATATCTCGGCAGAGACAGCTGCAAGTTGGGTATCGCTTTATTATGGTGGAATTACGTTGGGAAGATTCATGAGCGGATTTATAACGATGAAGGTAAGTAATCGTCATTTGATTTTAATTGGGCAACTGACTGCATTAGCAGGTGGAATCATTCTATTACTTCCTTTACCAAACGTACTGACTCTGACTGGCTTCATTCTGATTGGTTTGGGACTTGCGCCGATATTCCCTGGTTTGCTTCACGAGACACCGGCTCGGTTTGGTAAGGAGCAGTCTGCCAAGCTAATGGGTTACCAAATGGCTGCTGCGTATACGGGAACCACGTTTTTACCGCCTGTTTTTGGTCTCATTGCTTCCAATACAACCATCAAACTGTTCCCAATCGCTGCCTTGGTATTTATTTTCGCCATGCTGCTGGGTTCAGAAAAAGTAATTCGTACACTTAAGGCGCAACAAAAAAAGGAACTTTAATGGGCTCAATACGTTGATCAAGGGGCTGTCCCAAAAGCTACAGTTGGGCGTTTTTAGCCTATCTCAGCACTTCGGTAGCAATAAAGGAAAAAAGTTCCCCTATTCCATCAGGATTCGCTCAAGATCATAAAATAAAGGAACTTAATTCCTCTATTTTGGTGCTAAACGCTGATTTTTCGCATTTTAGGGCAATTTCAGTAAGGATAAAGGAAAATACTTCCTCTATTTCCTTTAAGATCATCCCATTTTCGAAAATAAAGGAGATTTTTTCCTCTACTGTGTTCGATCTGCAATCCTCTGACTTCTCACGAATAAGCTAGCTGTACTATTTTGCTAAAGCGCAATTTGGAAATTTGGAAATCTTATTTTCATTCGTTGTTTTTGCATGCTATTCCTGATATCTTGCCTTTCTACTGCTAAAGAGAGCGTCCCTCAAAGTTATCTTAGATAACTTTTGGGACGGCCTCTTATTTAGTGTGGGCAAATGGGTTAAGAAAGCCATGTAAAAATGCTTTTGGTAGCGCTTGATGTTAGATATAGGGTAAAATTCATAACATATTTGATGACAATATGAGTACATATAACCTATAACATTGAATTGTATTTCCGTATTATGTAATATAAAATAAATAAAAACAAAATGAATGTTATATTATCTATCATTCATTTTTGTTATATTCAGATATAAATAAATATATTTGGAATGGAGGTTTGGAAATGGAAGCCGTATTGGGCTGGTTCCATTCGTGTAGCAGTTGCTACAAGAGGCTCAAATGTAATCAATCAGCATATATGATGTGAGGAATCAAGATTGTCGTCTGGTTGGAGTGCGCAAAGTTCAAGCATATTGCAATAGCTCCAGAAATTGCGACTCACCTATGTCCGAAACATTAAAAGTTTTGATAGACTGTCAAATGCTGCTGTCTTCCGGAATAGGAAAGGTTCCCTCTGAGATACTGCAGCAGAATGGCATCATACCATTAATCCGAAAGGGAGCTATCCATGAACAGTTAATCGAGAGTGTGCGGTATTTAAATTACTTTTCGTAATCCAGATAAAGACGGCAAGTTCGCAGGGTTAAATTTATAGGAAGGAAGAAGGAGGGGCTGTGATGCCTGATGGAATCCCTAACTTGTTCATTGAGCCTGATTGCGAACACAACTGTCTGGTTAAAAAAGGTTGTCTCAACCCGACAATAGGTGATCTGGTAAAAAGCTGCGCATTACAAGGCTCTCAATCCGTTTTGCTGCCTGTCTCAGATGCTGCTCATTTGGTATATGGAAATCCGGAATGTGTTCAGAATAGCTGGAGGATCCTAGAGAGCAAGTTAACAGAACTCCAGCAATTTCCTCTCATATTTTCCATGGGATATAAATACACAGATATTGTCCTAAACGATAAAAATATATTACAAAATGCTATATGTTATATAGCTGAGCATTTCAAGCCTTCTTGTATTTTTGTATATACGCCTTGTATAAACGCTATTGCTACAGATGATCTAAAGGCCACATGTGAAAAAGCGGAAGAAATATGCACTGTCCCAGCCGTCCCTATTTACAATTCGGGCTCTAACACAGGAGCTAACATGGGATGCAGACAAGCAGGAGAAGCGTTATTTGAAAAAGTAGTAGGTACGGCAACGAAGGAACCTCTGAAACTCACTTTATTTGATATGAATTTAATCGGAGGCGATTCGTTTTCCAGAGAAGGAGATCAAATTGAAGCTATTCTGTCTAAAATAGGAGTTCGTGTCTTATCTCGTATTGGCGGAGAATGTACTTTCGATGAACTGCGCACGGCTCACCACGTGAAGCTGAATATGCTGATAAGTAGCAGATCGATGCTTACCTTGGTGCGAAAAATGAGGGAATCCTATGGGATTCCTTATTTTGAAGGATCTTTTTATGGATCAAGGGAAATCCGGTTTTCTTTAATGCAAATTGCCTTTTTCTTTCAAAATCCTGAGCTGGACAAACGAATTGTTCGATATATGCGCAGAGAGGAGGTACTGCTGCGTAAAGATATTTCGCGATCATATAAATCATTAAAAGGAAAGAAGATCGTATTGTTTACTGATGGCATTGAAAGCTGGACCTTTATCTCTATGCTGTATGAGCTTGGGATGAAAATTGTTGCTATTGGTACGAATCAAAACGCACAGGAGGATATTTCGCGGATTAAGGAAAGGATGAAGGAAAAGACGGTTCTTATCGATCACAGTGATGAAAATAAGATTTTGACTCTATATCGGGAGCGAAAAGCAGAGCTGATGATTGTAAGCAGGCGCAATTCGTATGTGCCTCTTAAAGAAAAAATACCGTTTTTAGATGTCGATGAAAGCCAACATAGAATTTATGTTGGTTATGAGGGGGTTAGGCGCTTTGCCAAGGATTTGCTGGATACGCTGGAGCAGCCGATCTGGAAGATAATCTGCCGTGTATCTCCATGGGAGGTAGATAGCTATGGAGAATGTTAATGAAACTCTATATCAACCATTAGCTAACAATCTAATGCATTCCGGTCAAGTCTACGGAGGAATCATAGCGTTACAAGGAATATATCGTTCAATTCCCGTTTTGCACAGTGCCCAAGGATGTATAGGAGCGATACAAACAGTATTATCTCGTCATTATCGAGAGCCCATTCCCATAGAACACATTCCAAAACAAGCGGAAAACGGGATAATTGATGACGGAGAACGTTATCGTGAGATCGTTCAAATGGTGATGAGCAAGCACAGTCCGGATGTGATGGTCGTTATAGAGACTGCATTGTCAGAAGTTATGGGAGAAGCGCAGCTTATTGATGTTGTTGGTGATTGTTACAAAAAAATATTCAGTAACAGGTTACTGCTAGGTATGCAACTTCCCGATGATGAAGGTTCATTGGAATCTGGATATGCGAGGACAGCGCATGCTGTAATGATGAAAATAATTGAAATGACGGGTAAAGGAAAACGCAAGCTTAGACGAAACCGTATTAATCTGCTGCCGAGTTCACATTTGACGCCAGGGGATGTCATGGAACTGAAAGAGATTATCGCTTCTTTCGGGATTGAGGTTATTGTACTTCCAGACCTTTCTTCCTCTCTTACAGGACATTTGATGACCGGATACACTACCTTGTCTAGGGGAGGGGTACCACTTGATTATTTAAAAGAAATGATTAACTCGGCATATACCATCGTCATCGGAAAATCAATGGAGTTTTGTGGCAGATTATTGTATGAAGAAATGAAAATTCCTTACATCATGTTTAATGGTGTGACAGGCTTGCAGGAATCGGATGAGTTTATTTTGTTTCTTCGGCAGTTCAGTCAGAGTGAGGGGCATATTAAATATCGTTGGGAGCGACAGTTGTTACTGGATTGTATGTTGGACACACGCTCTTTGTTTCGAGGAAAAACAATGGTTGCTTCGTTAGAGCCTGATCATCTGGTGTCCCTATATCAATGCCTCTCCGAAATGGGGATGAAATCTTTTCAATCCGTTATTTCTGCTCCTTCTCAGACGGAGGCTTGTATTCCTGGCGTTGTTCGGGTTGGAGATTTGCATGATTTAGAGAAGATGGCTGTGATGGGAAGCGATTTATGGGTGAGTAATGGTTATGGAGAAGCAGCAGCGAGAAAACATAATATTCCTTATATTCCCTTAGGTTTCCCTGTGTTTAATCGTTTTGGCTCACCGATTAATGTGTCCGTAGGATATCGCGGTACAGCCAATCGACTTAATCATTTTGGAAATGTAATGAACAAAACGGATGTATTCTAGCCTATAACAAATCAAGCTTTAAAAAGCCGTACTCAAGGGCAAATTGCATGCCTGAGAGACGGCTTTTTGACTCCAATCAGTTAATGATATGAATTATTTCTCATGAAAATGGAACTTGGGCCAGTTTGATGCAATTGGTCGGACAACTCTCGATTGCATCTTGAAGATCATCCTGCATTTCCTGCTTAATCATTGTAATTCCCCGATTGTTATCGCCTTCGTAGATAACCTCAGCGATTCCATCCGTATCAAAATCAAAAATGTCAGGGGCTGCGGCATTGCAGGACCCGCAGGCGATACAAGCTTCCTTGTCGACACTCGCATAGCTGCTCATAATCATCTTCGCTCCTTTGGCAATAAAGTTAACGGAAAGAATCCTGGATCAGGGGTGGACTGGCAAAAGAAAGAATGGATTCTCTTGTTTTATGTTATTTTACCTCCATTATCATGTTATTTTCAATAAAATAACAGTTTTTAACAACATATTCGTATTTTGTGTAATAAACTATAACATAAACATTACACAAATAATGATTTAACAATAATGTATACGCTTTTACGAGCTTGAATGAATCTAAAGTTTGCTTTTAATGTGATATATGAGTTGAATGAGCGTAAATAAAGCGATTACAATCATCTAATTCCGAACGATTATGTGATGATTACAACTCATTGTTTGTTTATATCATTGACAGACTTAGCCAATTTGTTATGATTTTAACAACTTCAAAGACCTTTAAACAAAACAAAAAAGGAGTGTGGAGAAATGACGAGAAAAATTGCAATTTACGGCAAAGGTGGAATTGGTAAATCTACGACTCAACAAAACACAGCGGCGGCTATGGCGTATTATCACAGTCAAAAGGTTTTTATTCACGGTTGTGATCCGAAAGCAGATTCTACTCGAATGATTCTTGGTGGAATGAATCAAAAGACGCTGATGGATATGCTTCGTGATGATGGTGCAGAAAATATCACGACTGAAAAGGTTGTAAAGTCGGGTTATCTGGATATTCGCTGTGTTGAGTCGGGGGGCCCTGAACCAGGGGTAGGCTGTGCGGGACGGGGTGTAATAACGGCGATAGATCTGATGGAGAGTAATGGTGCGTATACGGATGATCTGGATTTTGTATTTTTTGACGTACTTGGCGACGTAGTATGTGGCGGTTTTGCGATGCCAATCCGTGATGGAAAGGCACAAGAGGTGTACATTGTAGCTTCTGGAGAAATGATGGCGATCTATGCGGCGAATAACATCTGCAAAGGACTTGTGAAATACGCGAAGCAAAGTGGCGTTCGTCTCGGAGGGATCATTTGCAACAGCCGGAACGTGGATAAGGAGCGTGATTTTTTAGAGGAGTTCACTGCTGCGATCGGAACGCAAATGATCCATTTTATGCCTCGAAACAACATTGTTCAAAAGGCCGAGTTTAACAAAAAAACAGTTATTGAATTTGATCCCGAGCATGAGCAAGCACACGAATATGGAGAGTTAGCCCGTAAGATTATCGAGAATGAAATGTTCGTCATTCCAACTCCGCTCAATATGGATGAATTGGAAGCGATGGTTGCCAAATACGGTATTGTCGATTAAGGAGGGATGAGAGATGCCGTACCATAAGTTTAAATGCAGTGAGTGCATTCCTGAAAGAGAAAAGCATGCTGTCATGAAAGGTCCTGGCGAGGATTTATCTTGTGCTCTTCCCCTCGGTTACTTGAATACAATTCCGGGAACGATCTCGGAACGGGGTTGTGCATACTGCGGAGCCAAGCATGTTATCGGCACACCGATGAAGGACGTTATTCATATTAGCCACGGACCGGTAGGATGCACTTATGATACCTGGCAGACCAAACGTTATATCAGTGACAACGACAATTTTCAAATTAAAAATACGTTTGCGACAGATATGAAGGAAAAGCATATCATCTTTGGAGCAGAAAAATTGCTCAAACAAAATATTGTTGAAGCGTTCAAGGCTTTTCCAAATATTAAAAGGATGACTATTTACCAGACCTGTGCGTCAGCGCTGATTGGCGATGACATTAACGCAGTAGCCCAGGAAGTGATGGATGAAATGCCAGAAGTGGACATTTTCGTCTGTAACTCGCCGGGGTTTGCAGGGCCTAGCCAATCAGGCGGCCATCATAAAATCAACATTGCCTGGATCAATCAAAAGGTTGGAACGGTAGAGCCGAAAATAACGAGCGATTATGTGATCAACTATGTCGGAGAATACAACATTCAGGGTGATCAAGAAGTGATGCAGGACTATTTTAAACGAATGGGTATTCAGGTGTTATCCACCTTCACAGGCAACGGTTCCTATGATGATCTTAGAGGAATGCATCGTGCTCATCTCAATGTGCTGGAATGTGCGCGATCTGCTGAATACATTTGTAATGAGCTTCGTGTCAGATATGGAATTCCGCGACTGGATATTGATGGTTTTGGTTTTGAGCCTTTATCGGCATCATTACGAAAGATCGGTCTATTCTTCGGTATAGAAGACCGCGCGCAGGCCATCATCGACGAAGAGACTGCTCGTTGGAAGCCTGAACTGGATTGGTACAAGGAACGTCTGAAGGGCAAAAAGGTGTGTCTATGGCCGGGTGGTTCAAAGCTATGGCACTGGGCAAATGTTATACATGAAGAAATGGGTGTCGAAGTCGTATCCGTATATACAAAATTTGGTCATCAGGGTGATATGGAGAAGGGCATTGCTCGCTGTGAAGAGGGGGCGCTTGCGATCGATGATCCAAATGAGCTTGAAGGCTTGGAGGCGATGGAAAAGCTAAAGCCGGATGTCATCTTTACTGGTAAACGTCCAGGTGAGGTGGCAAAAAAGGTTCGGGTGCCGTATCTGAATGCACATGCTTATCATAATGGACCATACAAAGGCTATGAAGGCTGGGTAAGGTTTGCTCGTGATATTTACAATGCGATTTACTCGCCGATTCACCAACTCTCTGCGCTTGATATTAGCAAGGATGAAATTCCGACAGACAAGGGGTTTGCTACTGCAAAAATGATTTCTGATGTAAATTTAAGCGATGAAGTTAGAAATTCGACTGATCTTCGGGAATATACCGGAGGATATGACTCAGTATCCAAGCTGAGAGAAAAAACTTACCCGTATATGGAAAAGCAGCTTGCCGATGTGTGATTACATTAGGAGTAGATAAGGAGGAGTAGGAAATGGGTGAAGATCTACTGAAAGCTCGAGTAGCACAGTTGGAAAATTATATTATGAAAAAATGCTTGTGGCAATTTCACTCCCGTGCTTGGGATAGAGAAAAGCAAAATGAAGGAATTTTGACGAAAACGATGCAAATTTTGTGCGGTGAACCTGTAGAGAAGGAATCGCCAGCGGACAGATGTTATTGGGTGGATGCCGTTTGCTTGGCAGACGCCTACAAAAGCAAATTTGATTGGATATCGTCGCTTAATACGAATGAAATCAAGAGAGTTATGCAGGGGCTTAAAGAACGGATTGATTTTGTAACAATAAGCGGATCGCTAAATGAGGAATTGACTGTTCAGCAATATTGATGCCATAGGACAAGAAAGGAGGAAAAACGATGACTTGCGATGTTCAACTAAAGGAACGAGCTGGAGTTATTAATCCGATTTTTACGTGTCAGCCTGCGGGAGCGCAGTTTGCCAGCATTGGCATTAAAGATTGCATAGGCATCGTTCACGGAGGACAGGGCTGCGTAATGTTTGTTCGACTATGGTTCTCTCAGCATTTTAAAGATAATTTTTTACTCGCTTCATCCTCGGTTCATGAAGACGGCGCAGTATTTGGCGCTTTGGATCGTGTGGAAACGGCGGTGGATGTGCTTCTCATGCGCTACCCCGATGTGAAAGTAGTTCCGATCATTACAACATGCTCAACCGAGGTTATTGGAGATGACGTTGACGGTGTTATTAATAAGCTCAATCGAGGACTTTTGCAGGAAAAGTACGCTGATCGCGAAGTCCATCTTGTTGCCATTCATTCTCCTAGCTTTGTAGGCAGCCATGTAACCGGGTATGACGTTGCGGTGGAGTCCTTCGTAACCTATTTTGCAAAAAAAGGTGAGCCAAACGGCAAGCTTAACCTGATCACTGGTTGGGTAAATCCCGGAGATGTAACTGCGCTGAAGCATCTATTAGCTGAAATGCAGGTGGACTCTACCGTTTTGTTCGAAATAGAATCCTTTGATTCCCCAATAATGCCTGATAAAAGCGGTGAGTCCCACGGCAGCACGACAATTGAGGATCTGACCGGCACAGCCAATGCAATAGGAACGATCGCTCTAAACCGTTATGAAGGAGGAAAAGCAGCCAAATATCTTAAAGCTGAATTTGATATTCCTACTATTATAGGGCCAACGCCAATTGGCATCCGTAACACGGATACCTTTTTGCAAAATGTCAAGAAATTGACAGGCAAACCTATTCCTGAATCACTTGTTCGTGAGCGCGGTATTGCTCTAGATGCATTGACAGATGTTACTCACATGTTTCTGGCGGATAAAAAAGTAGCTATTTACGGACATCCTGATCTCGTAATCGGGCTAGCAGAATTTTGTCTGGATCTGGAAATGAAGCCTGTACTTTTGCTATTGGGTGATGACAATTCTTCATACAAGAATGATCCAAGAATCAAAGCGTTAGAGAGCAATGTAGATTACGACATGAAAATTGTTCTTAACGCTGATTTAATGGAGCTGGAAAGTAGAATCAAAAACAAGGAGGTTGAGCTTGATCTCATTCTCGGTCATTCCAAGGGACGATTTATCTCCATTGACAATAACGTGCCGATGGTTCGGGTAGGCTTCCCAACCTATGATCGGGCAGGTTTGTACAGACATCCTGTCGTTGGATATGCAGGTGCTATATGGCTGGCTGAGGAAATGGCCAATACACTATTTACGGATATGGAATACAAAAAAAATAAAGAATGGATATTGAATATGTGGTAGCAGCAGGTTTATAGATATTGCATTTTACTAAAGAGGAGGGACAGGAAATATATGCTGGCGATAGAAACGGATGTGGACAGCTTTGAGGAGAATTATCGGGATGCAGCTGCTTATCACAGGAGAGCAGAGCAGTTTCAACAAATTGGACAACGCTATAGCCTGGTATTTAATGTTGCCTGCGTCGCTCTCGAACGTTATCTTGTTGCAATGTGTTATTTATATGATGCTCCACCTATGAACCATAATTATATTTGCCTTATGAATGCCGTGGAAAGCGCAGTAACTATTCCGGCACAATTGAGCAAGGAAATCCGTTCTCTTGATTTTATTTTTGGTATTTGCTCACTTGACGATTATTTTCACGGAACACCTGAGCCGAAGGATGCCCATCGTGTTCTTCGTATGTGTGAGGAGATCAGGAATTTGTTCGATAAGTCCAGAATTGAAGAGGTACGCGCGGCACATTCGCAGGTTATCAAGCAGCAGGTTGGGTAGTTAGCATTGCAATGAAATTAATTTTGGAATAAGGGGGGAGAAAATGCGACTTCATTATTTACAGCATATCGAGCTGGAGCATCCTGGTCATATTTTATCCTGGGCTGAAGAAAATGGCCACGTGATTACGCATACCCGATTCTATAACCAGGAATCACTTCCCTCGCTCAACAGCATCGATTGGCTGGTGGTTATGGGGGGACCCATGAACATTTATGAAGAGGATCGTTACCCATGGTTAAAGGAGGAGAAGATGTTTATTGGCGAGGCAATCTCTTCCGGTAAAATAGTGATCGGTTTTTGTCTCGGTGCTCAATTGATTGCGGATTGTCTTGGTGGCAAGGTAACAAGAGCGCAGCAGCCTGAGATTGGGTGGTTCCCGATCAGGTGGAACAGTCTGGCTAGTGAACACCCCTTGTTTTCATTTTTTCCGAGAAGCTCTGTCGTATTCCAGTGGCATTACGATACGTTCAGCGTTCTTCCGGCAGAGGTTAAGGTATTGGCTGAAAGTGAGTGCTGTCATCATCAAGCATTTATGTATCATGAACATGTATTTGGCTTTCAATTCCATCTGGAAAATACACCGGAGCTTGTACAGGGCTATATTAAAGCAGGTGCGGCAGAGATGACACCTGCTGCGTATGTTCAGTCTCCTCAGGAGGTACTGGAGCATCCGGAGTATATTGAAATGAACAATTTTTGGATTACGAAATTTCTGACAAGACTTCAAATGCAGGAGAGGAGGTACATTGTCGGATGAGGGAGCAGGTTCACGGAATGGGCTCGGGTAAAAAAGTAGATTCAAATTATTGAGCAAACCACTGTTATTGTTTTTTGGGAATCCAAAACAATAACAGTGGTTTTATTTTTTTAAGCGGTAAATTTATATGAATAGTGGCAATCCTGCAATATGAATTGAGCATATTGGAACAAGCAAACGCCATATATTTTGGTAATAATCTGTTTGTTGTTTCTAAAGTATAGGGTGGAGGGATTAGATTGTCAGATGAATTTGTAACCCGTTCACTAGACGAAATTCGTTTTTGGTCACGTATTATGAAAGAGCATTCTTTATTTCTTAGACTAGGTTTTAGGTGTGAGGATACACAATTGATCAAAGAGGCACTCGAATTTCAAGCGATTTTTGAAGACATCGAAAGAAGAGCCCATGCTTATCCAAGCAATACCGATCCTCAAACGATCCGAGATTTTAATACAGAAGTACATACAGCTGTCACTCGAATTTGGGCGTTCAAGAGAAAGGTATTGGGTCTGATACTAACATGTAAGCTTCCAGGTCAAAATAATTTCCCCTTATTGGTAGATCACGTAAGCAGAGAAGCTAATTACTTCAGAAATCGGCTGGAGGAGCTTAATACAGGAAGACTCGAACCTTTACCTGATGCGATTATCGATGAAAATGTATTTTTTCTTAAAATTATGGCGGATCATGCAAAGTTCATAAGTCATCTGCTTGATCCGTCTGAGCGGAAGCTGGTTGAACAAGCAAGGGAGTTTAGCAATGAGTTTGATACCTTAATGTTTCAAGCGGTTGATTTAAGCTCTATGCGTCCGCAATCACAAACGGTTCCATTGTTAAGTCAATTTGTTGATGAGAATCGGGTATCCGTAAAATCACTACGAGATTTCAAGAAAACAGCCCGGGATTTAATCGAGGAATGCCGAATAAAAAGCATTATTCATCCGTTGCTGGCAGATCATGTTTTTCGAGAAGCTGAAAGGTTTCTGTTTATTCTCGATATGTTCGATCAATCATTATCCGGTGTTAAGGTGAATAAAAGAGAAATATTGTTCTGATCATAAAAATGAAGGAGCATTTAAGCTCCTTTTATTTTTTTGCTAATAATTTCATCTACAAGAACAACTTGATTTAGTATCATAGCTGACAGTTCATAATTAGAGCACATGATCGGAGAACCTATAAGGAAGTGCTTCAGGAATTGAAATTGTTATGGCATGTATTAGTACTGCACACTATTATAGATTTATGATATACTTTTCGTAAAAAATAAATATGAAATATTAAACACAACCACTTTATTGTTTTCTGGAATCCAAAACAATGAAGTGGTTTTATTATTTTAGGAGGTAGTATATCTTGTTGCAGCTTTTGAAAAACTCTCTTTACGTATTTTTAGGGGCGTGTTCGTTTGGTATTTTATCGACTATCGTAAAAATTGCCTACAATGAAGGATTTGTGCTGCATGAGGTAATGGCGGGGCAGTATGGGTTTGGATGGACGATCATGTTGATTTTAATGCTGATTTTCTCCAGACATAAAGTGAGCTTTAAGCAGTTCATGCGTCTTGCTGGTGTGGGTGCGTGTACCTGTTTAACTGGATATTTTTATTATCTCTCCTTACAAAGTCTTCCGGCTTCTATAGCAGTAGTGCTGCTCTTTCAATTTACTTGGATCGGTGTAGTGATCGAAACCATTGTGACCAGAAAACGGCCTTCCAGAGCCACTTTGTGGTCTGTCATCATATTATTAGTAGGAACGATTCTTGCAGGCGGTGTTATCGGAGGTAGTGATTTGCACCTTGATCTTGCAGGAGTATTGTTTGGTTTGGGTTCGGCGCTTATGATGGCCCTTTTTATATTTTTCAGCGGAAGAGTCGAAACTGAAATCCCTTTGCTTACACGCAGCTTTTTGGTAACAACAGGCAGCTTATTACTGCTTCTTATCATGTTCACACCCCAAAAAGTATTTACGGTTTCCCTGGATGATGGATTATGGTTGTATGGTTTAGTTCTAGGCATATTTGGAGCAGTGTTACCTGTACTGCTGTTTGCCCTGGGTGCACCCAAAATAAATTCCGGGCTGGCTAGCATTCTTAGCGCGGGTGAATTTCCTGTAGCAGTTACTGCTTCAGTTATCGTCCTTCATGAGCAAGTAACCTGGTTACAATGGTTCGGAATAGTGGTCATATTGTATGGAATTGCTTATCCTCAGATACAAGAATATAAAGACTCTAAAATAATTAACGTGATGAATTAATCATGTTAATTACTTTGCGTTCGTAAGGTAAACAGTCCGTAATACTATTATCAATATAGATTTATTAATCATATTAATTATTGTGAAGCATACTACTTCCATTGCTTTTACTAGAGGATATCTGGAATAATATTGGTACATAGAACCGGAGAGAAGGAGATCAATAAATGGCAGAACCACTGAAAAACATGTATAGTCAAGACTTTCTAGAACAATTCGGACGGACAATAAAAGCGGTGTATCCATCGTTCAGCATAGAAGATTTTGTACAGAAGGTATTTGCTGACGGATGGCAAGAACTTGAGCTTAAAGGACGGATTCGGAAAATTACTTGTTCGCTAAAGGAATGCTTGCCTGTTAAGTATGAAGAAGCTATTGAGATATTGTTAGTGGTTCACAATTCCTGCTCTGGATTCCCTTATTTGATATTACCTGACTTTGTTGAGGTATTTGGGCAAGATGATCAGCATTGGGAGCTATCTATGAGAGCATTGGAAACATTTACGCAGCATTCCTCTGCTGAGTTTGCGGTAAGACCTTTTATTATTCATGATCCTGAGCGGATGATGAAGCAAATGCTTCGTTGGGCTGAGAGCTCAAATGAGCACATAAGACGTCTTGCAAGTGAAGGATGTCGTCCTCGTTTGCCATGGGGGCAAGCATTAACGATGTTTAAACAAGATCCTGCGCCTATTTTGTTAGTATTGGAGTTATTGAAAGAGGATTCTTCACTGTATGTTCGAAAAAGCGTAGCAAATAACCTGAACGACATTGCCAAAGACCACCCCAATATTGTGATCGATATCGCTCAACGCTGGATGGGTAAACATCCTCACACAGATTGGATCGTTCGTCATGCATGCCGAACTTTGATCCGTTCAGCGGAGCCTGAAGTGATGAAATTGTTTGGATACGCTGACACTAAGGATGGGTCGGCTCTTACGCAAAAAGCAACCATAGCAGTTAATCCCATCCAAGTTCAAATCGGGGATAGCTCTGAGCTTCAGTATGAAATTTATGTACGAGAAGGGGAGCCTGTTCGTATTCGGATCGAATATGGAATCGACTTCGTGAAATCTAGCGGCAAAGTGTCGCGCAAAAAGTTTCTATTATCAGATAAAACGGTGGATGGGGGTTCACATTTACAGGCATCAAGAACCCATCGCTGGGCTGATCTGACAACACGTCGTCATTATCCTGGACAGCACAAAATTGTTTTGCTGGTCAATGGTCAGGAAGTAGCTCATACACAATTGCTGCTAATAAATGCACATTTCAGTTAATAATTTAGCTAAAAAAGAGAGGCGCTTTAACTGCGACTCTCTTTTTTTTCAGCAAAAAACAGCTTCATCATTGGAGGAGTGACGATTGTAGTGATCAGGACAACAATTACAATCACAGCGAACATGTCTTGGGTGAGCAATTCGGCTTCCTGACCGATTGCAGCTATAATCAAGGCGACCTCTCCTCGCGATACCATTGCCGCACCGATTCCTAACGCGCTGCGCCATCCGAAGCCGGCAACCCTAGCACCAAAGGCAGAACCGAGCAGCTTGGTGGCAACAGCAAGGACACTAAGTCCTGCGATTAATGCTAACTGGGACGATATGCCTGTGAAATCGACTTTTATCCCGATTGTAGTAAAGAAAACAGGGACAAAAACAGCATAACCTATCGTTTCGATTTTTTCGGTTACCTCATGCTTGTAATCAGTCATACTAATTGCAACTCCTGCCAGATAGGCGCCGATAATGGCTGCCACCCCAGCATACTCAGCCATGTATGCAAACAGGAAGCAAATGATTAACGCTGCAGAGATTACCGTTTCTGAAACGCGAAGCGGGGCGAACTTTCGGAGCACCCAAGGAACGATTTTCCAGCCTGCAAGCAGTGCGACCGCAAAAAATGCTACCTTTTTTACTAAAATCATCCCTAGATTTACATCACCGCCAACGAAGCTCATGACAAAAGCAAGAATAATGATTACTAGAACGTCGTCAATAACCGCAGCACCCAGTATGGTTGTACCTTCTCTGGATTTGAGCTTGCCCATTTCCTTTAATGCCTGTACTGAGATACTCACACTTGTGGCAGATAATAGAAGTCCAAGGAAAATAGCTTCAAAAACTGGCATACCCAGCAGCATCCCCGTTAAATAACCCATCCCGAACGGAAGTACAATTCCCGCAATACCAACGTAAGAGGAGGCTTTTCCTGTACGTTTAAACTCATCTACATCTGTTTCCAGCCCAGCAATGAACATGAGCAAAATTACACCAATTTGACTAATTTCCTCGAGAATATCGGTTCCCTTGATGACACCCAAAACTGCCGGGCCAAGAAGAATACCAATTAACAATTTTCCTAGAACCGCGGGCTGACGTAATCTTACGCTCAGGTCTCCGGCTAATTTCGAGGCAAGCAAAATAATAGCCAGCTCCAAAATCAACAAATCAATCACCATCCTATTGCCGTTTATTATGCAAAAATAAGAAAATTAGATACAAAAAAGCCTGTTACCAAGGGAATATGATGTCAATGCGACATAGCAATTCCTTGGTGACAGGCTCCTCCAGGCTGAATCGTTTTAAATTTTATGCTTCTAATTTCCTCATTGAATTATATCAAACCGAACAGATCCGCGCCAGTCTTTTAGAACGGTAAGATATGCAATGATTGTGATATACTATAGGATAAATAATCGACCGAACCTTATTCTATGAGGAATGATAAAAGCATGGAGTACCATTCAAGATCCATTAATTTCACGGAGATAGACTTGTATGTAGAGGAGCCAGGGATTAGCATACCTCCGAGAAAAATTACCGACTCAAGCCCCGCTACAAAACTAGAGGTCCCCGTTCCATTTACTAGTCGCGAGCATCATTTTGTTCAGGAGGCCCGTAGATGTGTCAATGAACAAGGTGAGTCTGTGCCTTTTGTACCGTTTATGAGCTATTGGCCCACTTATGAGCATATGACTGCTTCACAGCAGAAGTGGTATTTTTATTGGCGGTCCGAGGTACGAAGTGAACGATATCCGAAGACGGATCTGTCCTATATTTTTATATATGTATATGAGCTTATTAATGGTATTGGGTGGAGTGATCCAAAGATCGGTTATGAGCTGTTGGACAAGATATCGAAGGCTTACGGCGGTAATTATCCTCAATTGAATGGTTATTTAAAGGAGTGGATTTCTGACTTTGTGTTAGTCCACTCTTTAGAAGTGCCTTTAATTGAAATACTTGCTCGATCTGGCGGTACATGTTCAGGAGAAATAATGGATATGGAGCTACTCAGAATTTTTAGAGACCAGCCATCCCGGATATATTTGGACCTTCTTTTAACATTAAGTGACTACGATCTTCGTCGCAGCAAATTTTATCAGGAGAGCGGTAAGCTCGATTTAGATTTGTATCTTCCGCGTATTGTCGTCATGGTGGATGCATATCTGCAAAAAACATGTGGAATGAAGCTGATCGAAAAATTCCCGCCAGGTCAAGAACAAATCACCGAACGCTACCTTTATCACAGTGCGGTTTATGATAATACTTTATATGGAAGAACAATTACTATTAAGACAATACCGATTCGAAGCATTGCTCCACTTAGGGAATATATCACTCAAATTATTAGATTCACCGAGAATAAGTTAAGGGATTTAAGAGGCTTTAAAGGGCGGTTAAGGGGTGTATCCCTTGAGCAAGAAATTGAGCATTTGATTGAGCGATATCTGGAGAAGGAGTTCGCACAGAAGGTAGCTTCTGAGCCTGTTATCACAATAGATGAAGACAAATTGGCTGTGCTGCAGCAGGATACCGATTATGTGCGAAGTATGCTTACCATTGAAGAGGAACCGGAAAAGGCTGCGGATACGACCAAAACGCAGGATGCTTCTCAGTTGAATGCAAGTGAAGAAGAGGAGTTCGAAAAACCTGAAATAGACCCTCAGAAGTGTGAATCTGCCGAAATCGTTTGGGATACCTCCAAACTGGACGAGGAATGGTCGCAGTTCGCAAGTTTGCTTAGTCCATGTCAGCTGGAGGCATTATGTGCCATGATTAGCGCTTCTGCGACTGTTCAGCTAGAGCGTGTGGCTGAAACATATGGTACGATGCCGGAGCTCATAATCGATGACATTAACAGCCTTGCAATGGAAACGATCGGTGACCTTGTTATTGACGGGGATCGTATCGCTGAAGAATATACGGATTATTTTGAGAATCTGAAAGGATGGTCCTCATGAATGAAGTGAAAATACCAAAGCGGCTCACAACAGCGCTTGTCAACTCACTGACTGCCGGTGTTGTACCTCGCGTGGGTCTGGAGCATATCGCGGTTGGGCGCAGAGTGGAAGTAGAGTCTATTTTAAGAGATATGGACAATATTGCAGAGGGCGGAGCTGCGTTTAAATTCATCGTTGGTCGTTATGGAAGCGGTAAAAGCTTCTTGCTTCAGACGATTCGCAACTATGCGATGGATCGGGATTTTGTAGTTGCAGATGCGGATTTGTCTCCTGAACGCAGACTGGTCGGTACTAAAGGACAGGGGCTGGCAACTTATCGGGAACTCATGACACACTTGTCTACAAAGACTCGTCCTGACGGAGGGGCTCTGGAATCGATTTTGCAAAAATGGTATGCGGCCTTACAGCAAGAGGTTATGAAAGAGCAGGTGTTGCGCCCCAATGATCCTGCTTTAAACGTTGAGGTGGAGCAGCGAATTTTTACGGTTACAGCAGAAATGCAGAATATGGTTCATGGCTTTGATTTTGCGAAGGTATTAGCCCTTTACTGGAATGGATATAAGCTCGCCGATGACGATCAAAAGCAGGCTGCTCTTCGGTGGTTACGCGGGGAATTTCCTACCAAAACAGAGGCAAAAAAAGAATTGAATGTCGGTGTGATCATCGATGATGAGAACTGGTATGACTACATGAAGCTATGGTCAGAGTTCACAGCACGAATTGGCTATAAAGGTTTGCTAATTTTTATCGATGAAGCCGTTAATTTGTACAAAATCACGAACAGTATTTCCCGCCAGAGCAACTATGAAAAGCTGCTCACGATGTTTAACGATACTATGCAAGGAAAAGCAGAGCATCTAGGTATCTTTGTTGGCGGAACCCCCCAATTTGTCGAAGATGAGAGAAGGGGGCTGTTTAGCTACGAAGCCCTTCGTTCGCGTCTGATTGAAGGACGGTTTGCCGGAAATGGTTATGTGAACTATACAGGACCTATCCTGAAGCTCGAAATGCTCTCCAATGAGGAAATTTTGATTTTACTGCAAAAGCTTGTTCAAATACATGCCCAGCATTTTGGCTATACGCCTTCGATCAGCAATCAGAACATGATCTATTTTATGGAGACAGCGGTTGGTAGATTAGGTGCGGAACAGCTGCTTACACCACGTGAAGTGATTCGTGATTTTATGGACATTCTGCATACATTGCATCAAAATCCGGAGGCATCCTTTGAACAGCTTGTAGGTGAGCAAGTTAGTATACCTGAGGAAGCCAATCGCGATGAAGTGGATGATTTTTTGACGGAGTTTGAATTATGAGTACGAATCCGTTCTATAGACTAGCACCCTTTATTCAGGAGTTTATTTACAAGCGGAAATGGGATACTTTGCGGGCGGTTCAGGTTGAAGCGTGCCGGGTATGTTTTGAAACTCCTCATCACCTGTTAATTGCTTCTGGAACGGCTTCGGGAAAAACGGAGGCTGCTTTTTTTCCTGCCTTAACCGAGCTGTATGAACGGCCCTCTAGCTCAGTTGGGATATTGTATATCGGGCCTCTAAAAGCGTTAATCAATGACCAATTTGAAAGGCTGAAGGATTTGCTTAAGGAATCTCGTATTCCGGTGTGGCATTGGCATGGAGATGTGTCTCAGACTGAAAAAAGCAAACTGGTGAGAAATCCTTCCGGTTTACTGCAAATCACACCTGAATCTCTTGAAGGGCTTCTTATGAATCGGCCAAATGCGATTCCGGCTTTATTTAAAGACTTGCGATATATCATTATCGATGAGGTTCACGCTTTTATGGGGGTGGATCGAGGCATTCAAGTGTTAAGCCAGATTGCACGGATCGAAGTAATGACTGGAGCTAAGCCGCGACGCATCGGGCTATCGGCAACGCTTAGCGATTATGAGTCAGCAAAGGCATGGCTGGGCGCTGGCAGCCCACAACAGGTTGAGGTAGCTACTTCACCAGGAGGGCGCAAGCTTCGTCTGCGTGTAGATCATTTTTCTTTACCCGACGCACGTGATGAGGAACAAGCAGAACATTTGCAGAACGCTCGAAAAGCATACAATGAGTATATTTACGATAGCACGCATTTGAAGAAAGCTCTGATCTTTACCAATAGCCGTTCTGATGCGGAGCTGGTCACCTTGGAGATGAGGAGAGTCGCAGCAAAACGACATCAACCGGATGTCTATTATGTGCATCATGGAAGTATTTCGGCGATGCTGAGAGAAGAGGCTGAGAACGCGCTGAAAAGCGGGTCAGGTCCAGCAGTAGCCGCAGCGACACTCACATTGGAGCTTGGTATTGATCTGGGTGAGCTTGAAAGAGTTGTCCAGCTTGGTGCGCCATACAGCGCGTCGAGCTTTGTTCAAAGAATGGGGCGTTCCGGCAGACGTGAGGATACGGCGTCCGAAATGCTCTTCGTCATTGAGGAGACGGAGGACGAAGAAGCTCCACTTCCCGCCAGAATGCCTTGGACCTTGCTTCGAGCGATCGCTGTCATTGAATTGTACATTCAGACCAAATGGGTCGAGCCTGTGGACGTTCGGCAAATGCCCATAGGAACCATGTATCATCAGACGATGAGTATATTAAAAAGCATAGGGGAGGCAGAGCCGGATGATCTCGCCAGATCGGTGTTGTCGCTGCCTTCATTTAATCAAGTAAGCCCGGATCAGTACAAAGTCTTTCTGAACTATCTCATTCAGACTGACCATATTCAGTGGACAGAAGAAAAGGCATTGATCGTCGGCCTGACCGGGGAGAAAATCATAAACAATTTCCGCTTCTATGCCGTGTTTAAGGATGATGAAGAGCATTCAGTATACAATGGTTCTGAAGAGATTGGCTCGATCACAACCGTCCCACCTCCAGGTTACTGCTTTACACTTGCCGGGAAGCTCTGGAAGGTGGTAGAAGTAGATGCGAAGCATAAGGCGGTGTATGTGAAGCCTGCCATAGGAAAAGTGGACACGCTTTGGATTGGTTCAGGAGGAGATATTCATACCTCAGTAGTGAAAAAGATGAGAGAGGTGCTAAGCGAGCATACCATTTACCCTTATCTGTCTCCGCAAGCCGTTAATCGGCTGGAAAGAGCTCGACGTCTTGCCAGAGAAACCGGATTAGCCAGGCAGATCGTTTTACCCGCGGGTGGGGACTCGCTTTTTGTATTACCATGGGTGGGCAGTAAACAATTCCGAACATTGGAGCGTTTATTGAAGCATAAGCTGTCAGAACGGCTAGCCTTAAGAACGGTTATTCCGATGGAGCCTTATTATATGATCGTATCCGGTAAAAGTGACGCCCAGACCTTAATTCATGAAATCATGAGCGAATGCAATCAAAGTAATGAAGAAAGTCTATTAGTGCCAGATGAAGCGCCCTACCTTGGGAAATACGATGAATTCGTTGCTCCAGAGTTAGTTCGGCAAGCGTTTGCGACGGATGGATTGGATTTGAAAGGACTGCGGAAAAGTTTGTTGTAAAAATAAAGATCAGGTAGCCTTGTTCAAGGGCCAACCTGATCTTTATTTAGTTAATTCACAGCATTAATTTTTCTTGTTTGTAGTGGTCAATAAATAAGTAGCTTCTCCCATACGGCAAGTTATCAATTGCACGTAAATGCACATCCACGTCATGCTGCCAAAGGGATTTTGTCATAAATAATTGAGTCGAGAAAAGGTTGAGTTCGTTCATGCGAAGGCTCAGCCTTTTTTTGTAGCGTTCAAATTGTTAACCTAAATTTAAATTTATGGTTTACAATAGAAGTCTATCAAGCTATGATTTATTCATTACATAGATGTCGACTCTTTGTAAGTTTATTATTTTTCCATATCAACGGAGGTATCAGTGTGAAAACAAAAGAAATGGTATTCGCTGCGTTATTCGCTGCATTAATAGGTGTATTAGGCATGATTCCACCAATTCCACTTGGCTTTATTCCAGTACCGATCACTACACAAACCTTAGGTGTTATACTTGCAGGATGCTTTTTAGGAAAGAAAACAGGTACGCTAAGCGTAATTTTATTTATCGTATTAGTCGCACTAGGTTTACCTTTATTATCTGGTGGACGGGGAGGTCTTTCCGTTTTTGCAGGACCAACTGTCGGATACTTCTTAAGCTGGCCAATCGCTGTATTTTGTATCGGATATATGACTGAAAAGGTATGGTCAACGTTAAGAACGTGGAAAGTAGTCATCATTAATTTTGTGTTCGGCGTTGTGCTTATTAGTTTAATTGGTGCTCCAGTGATGGCCCTTATTACGCATACCTCGGTTTGGGCTGGACTTGTCGGAGCTACTGCATTTCTGCCTGGAGATTGTATTAAAGCCATTATCGCAGCCATTATTGCGGTTCAATTAAAAGCTGTCAGTCCGATAGAAGAAAAAGTACAACATTCATAGTTATTCAGATTTAAAACAGGTGATCGAGATGAATCTAGTAGAGCCGATATTAAGACATGCTATCAAGCAGCCCAGAACAATTGCTTTATCCGAGGGCCTAAAGAGCCTGACTTACATGGAATTAGTTCAGAGAATGAAAAAAATTGCAGAGGGCATGCAGCAAAATGGACTCATTCATGACCATGTCGCCATTTTGAGTACGAATCGAATAGAATTTGTGGAGGTTTTTCTAGGGGCCATTTATGCAGGGTGTATTCCAATTCCTGTGGACCCAAAATGGAGTTCCAATGAAATAAAAGCTATTTTAGAGCAGACTCAGCCTAAATTGATTTTTACTGAAACTGCATTTGCAAACAATCCAGTCCTACAGGATCTAGAGAAAAAGCTTTACATCTTCTCAGATGGAGAAAAAGGTTCTTATGACTTATGGTTAGATCGTTTAAATACCGAGGCAAAACTCGATGATAGTAACGAATTATTATTCATCGGCTTTACGTCAGGCACAACAGGTACACCAAAAGGGTATATGCGTACTCATGCATCGTGGATCAAAAGTTTTGAAGCAACAAAGGAAGCATTCCAGCTGAACGATATGGAGCATATTTTAGCTCCAGGTCCATTTGTTCATTCGTTGTCATTATTCGCTTTATTGCAGAGTCTTTACAATGGAGTGACCTTTCATATCGTGCAGTATTTTAATGCCGCAAAAGTGTTGAAGCTGTGCCAGCAGATACCCAATGTCATTATGTTTGTTGTGCCAACGATGATTGAATCCATGCTACAGCTGGCATCATCCGATCAGACATTCATTCAAGCGTTGATTAGCTCGGGCGGTAAGTGGTCAGAGGCGTCAAAGCAAAAGTGTAGAGAAGTATTCGTGGAAAGTAAACTATATGAATTTTACGGCTCATCCGAGGCGAGCTATATTAGTTATGTGGACGTTACTACAGCGACTAGAAATGATTCACTAGGTAAACCATTTACAGGCGTAGAAATCTCCATTCGTGATGAACATTTTCAGGAGGTACGAACTGGGCACACTGGGCAGCTATTCGTTCGAAGTGAGCTAATGTTTCTAGGCTATTATCATCTGCCTGAAGAAACAGAGGCCGTCTTTCAGGACGGTTGGCTGATTACTGGCGATTATATGTATAGGGATAAGGAAGGCTTTTTGTATTTGGTCGGTCGTGCTAAAAACAGGATGGTGTCAGGTGGATTTAACGTTTTTCCGGAAGAGATAGAGTTTGTGCTGCAGCAACTTCCGGCTATTCAAGAAGTAATGGTACTAGGCGTACCGGACGATTATTGGGGAGATAAGCTTACGGCACTCGTAAAATGGAACGGACAACAAAGCCTATCGCTTGAGGAAATTAAAGATTATTGCCGGAAGTATTTAGCTCACTACAAAGCCCCGAAGCAACTCATTACGGTAGAGCAATTTATATACACGAGCAGTGGGAAAATTGCCCGTCAGGCGATGAAAGACTACATGAAAAGAGTGATGATATGATAGAGGTCGTCGTTGTCATGGCAAAGCGTACTCCAATTGGCAAGATCGGCGGCATTCTAGGCACGCTTGAACCTGAGGCATTGCTTGCACCACTTATTCAGCATATTGTAGCAGAAACGAAAATACCCACGGAAATCATCGATGACGTAATCATTGGCAATGTAGTTGGTCCAGGCGGTAATATAGCACGGGTTTCTGCTTTGGAAGCGGGGCTTCCTGTCACAGTCCCGGGTGTCACCATTGATCGGCAGTGCGGTTCCGGACTCGAGGCCATCAATCTAGCGTTACGATTGATTCAAAGCGGCGCAGGTGAAGTTTATTTAGCAGGCGGTGTTGAAAGCACAAGCCGTGCGCCATGGAGAATGTTCAAGCCGCAAACCTTATCGGGCGTACCTCAGCTCTATACGCGAGCACATTTTACTCCTGGCACTTACGGCGACCCTGATATGGGCATAGCTGCTGAGAATGTGGCTCTAAAATACGCGATTTCCAGAGAGGATCAAGATCGATTTGCATTTATAAGCCACCAAAAAGCCATTTTTGCACAACAGACTGGTCGATACCATCAAGAAATAGTCTCTCTACAGGTTGAAGGAAAATGGATTACGACCGACGAATGTCCAAGGTTTAATACGAGTATAGAACAACTGCAAAAATTGCAGTCTATTTTTCAGGAACAAGGTACTGTAACAGCAGGCAATGCTTGTCCAATCAATGACGGGGCCGCTCTAGTACTGATGATGTCTCGTGAAAAATGCGAAGAGCTAGGCCTAAAGCCTATTTTGCGTGTAGTGGATGCTCAAGCTGCAGGTGTTGATCCAAATTATTCAGGTATTGGTCCAGTTCCAGCGGTTCAAAAGGTGCTAAGACGCCATCAGCTATCCGTTTCCGACTTGGATATCGTAGAGTTTAATGAAGCCTTTGCCTCTCAAGTGCTGGCTTCACTGAAGGAACTCCAGATTCCTGAGAATAAGGTCAATCGTGGCGGTGGCGCATTAGCAATCGGTCATCCTTACGGTGCATCCGGGGCTATCTTAATGACTCGTTTATGTGCAGAAATGCTGCACCAGCCATACAAAAGAGGACTTGCCACGTTGGGAATTGGCGGTGGGTTAGGAATCGCGACCATCGTAGAGGCGGCCCTATGACAATTGCCCATCATCGACTGCACATCACCGCTGAGTGGATTCTGGATTATGCCAAAAGTATCGAAGCACCTTTGCAAACGATAAACAACCTTCTGATCGCACCTGTCACGATGCCAATCATATTCTGGCAACAATTTGATATTCCTTGGTTGAAGAAGCATACCCTTTTGATTCATGGTTCACAGTCATTTTCATACGAACTACCAATTAGTGCAGGCATGATCTTGGATTGTGAATTATCATTAACAAAGATAGAGAAAAAGACGAGCAGACAGGGTGAACTGACGCTTTTTACGCATACCCTTGTCTGTAAATGCAACGAGGAGCACATTGTCACAGCGGAAACTGTATTAATTCTAATAGGTGACGGAGCATGAGAAAATGCATAACAGCTGAAGCTATCCAGCAATATGCAGAAGCTTCTAAGGATAGGGCTGACATTCATTTAAACGCTGAAGCCGCAGCAAAGGCTGGATTCAGGCGTCCAATCGCGCATGGCATGTATATCATGGGGCTAGCGCAATCCATGTATTTATCCGAAAATCCCATGAAGTGGATTACAGCGTACAGTATGAAATTTGAAAAGCCACTTTTAGTAGAAACTGTTGTAATTTTTGACTTTAAGGAAAGTAATGATAATGTCCTGGTGACCGTTACAGCAGAAACCGAAGAGGTGATTGCCTCGGGCATTTTTTCTACGAAAGAGAGGTTTGAATGAAAAAAGTAGCTTTAATTACTGGAGCAAGCAGGGGGATAGGTCGAAGCATCGCTGTACATCTTGGGCAATCCGGTTATCAAGTTGTTGTAAATGGTACAAAGCAAGCTTTGATAAACGAAGTTGTAGATGAGATTCTTCAGGCTGGTGGTACGGCGTTTGGGTATTGTGCCAATGTTGCTGATCCGGCAGCAGTTACTGCAATGGTGGATACTGTCGCGGCTAAGAATGGATGTATAGATGTATTGATTCATAATGCTGGCAATTTGCATGACCAAACATGTTCTCGTATGACGGATGAAGATTGGCATTCTGTACTTGATGTACATTTGAATGGTGCTTTTTATTGCATTAATCGTGTACTTCCGTATATGCAAAAAAATGGTGGCGATATCCTTTTGATGACCTCAACGGCTGGCTTGACCGGTTCAATCGGGCAGGTGAATTACAGTGCTGCCAAAGCCGGAATACTCGGCATAGTGTGGACGCTAGCGGCTGAACTGAAGCGTGAACATATTAGAGTAAATGCAATTTCACCAGCTGCGTTAACGGATATGACGAGACCTGTGATCGAGCATTTGAAGGGCAAGCATGGAAGCCGAAATGAGCCTTTGCCAGAGTTTTGGCGTATAGGTGAAGCAGATGATATTGCTCGTTTCGTAGTCGAATTGTTGGCACAGCGGGATGATAATTTATCAGGTGAAATATTTGGTGTGAACGGTTCGAAGGTAACGAAGTGGCAAAAGCCTGAGCCTGTTTTTTCCGAAAATAGTATAGAGGCATTTTTTAAGGTATTGCATCATCAGAAAGGAAGTAAATAATGCTTACGTTCGATCATGTTCATTTTTATTATAAAAAAGGACAGCCTGTCGTCGAGGATATCAGCTTCACAATCACTGCAGGCGAGTATGTAGCGATTGTGGGAGCAAATGGTGGCGGAAAATCAACGATCGCCAAACTGATGGATGGATTGCTGCTGCCTAAGGAAGGCAGTGTCAAATTTAATGGTCTAGACACAGGAATTCCTGCTGATTTGGCTAAAATTCATAAGCAATTAGGCTTTGTGTTTCAAAATCCGGAAGACCAATTCATCACCACGACGGTGATGGATGAGGTGCTGTTTGGATTAGAAAATATCTCTGTGCCTAGAGAGGAAATCAGCATTCGACTCCATCAGGCATTACAAGCCGTGCAAATGGAGGATTATCTGGAAGCTATGCCGCATCAGCTATCCGGTGGTCAAAAGCAGCGAGTAGCTATTGCAGCAATTTTAGCGATGCATCCCCAATTTATTATTTTCGACGAGTCGACATCCATGCTTGATCCACAGAGTAGGAAGCAGGTGTTGTCCATTATGCGTGAGCTGAATCAACAAGGCATGACCATTGTACACATTACTCATCACATGGATGAAGTGCTGTTGGCTGACCGTGTGATGCTGCTGCATCAAGGACGCCTTATATTTGATGGCGAACCTTATACTTTTTTTGAAACTGTTCCCGTAGGGGACTATCAGCTAGAGCTTCCTTTTGCGGTAAGGCTGTATCATCAACTCCATCTAACAACTCCGCTAACGGCAAATTGGAAGGAGATGATTACTTCGCAATGGTCTACGAATTACAAAATCTAAGCGTAAACTATGATGATCATGCTGCATTGCGAAACATTAGCTGTACGATCCAGGAGGGCAAATGGATTTCCGTTATTGGTCAAACGGGGGCAGGTAAATCTACTTTCGTTAAAGTGCTGAAAGGCCTGATCCCCTCTTTTGACGGAAACTATATGATTGATGATCAACCTGTTATTAGAGACACTAAAGGACGACTTAAGGTCATCCCGGAGATAGGCTTCGTTTTTCAATACCCTGAGCATCAGTTATTTGAAACGAGCGTATACAAAGAACTGGCCTTTGGAGCGAAGCTACAGGGTTATTCAAATCAGCAGATCACGGAGGCAATCGATTCTATATTACCGCAAGTTGGGCTGTCGGAAGAAATTCTCTCGTACGCTCCATTCCAATTAAGCGGGGGACAGAAGCGCCGTGTAGCTGTAGCCTCGGTGATGATGATGAATCCGAAGCTGCTTATTCTGGATGAACCAACGGCAGGTCTCGATCCCTTAAGCCGAGCAGCACTGCTGCAATATCTGCAGCAATGGCAGAAGCAAGATAAAAGTCGCACCATCATTTTCATATCTCATCAACTGGATGATGTTGCCGAGTATTCGGATGAAGTTATGGTATTTCATAAAGGACAGCTTAAGGGACATTTCAACGCCTGCAAATTATTTCTGGAAAAGAACGAATTACTCGAAGAGCTAGAATTGTCATTGCCAGAACCTGTGCAGCTATTAAAGCTGGTTGAGCAGTTATGCGGCCGGAAGGTAGAAGTCGATAGCTGTAAGGAGCGGGAAATTTTTGATAAAATAATGCCAATCTGGCATGCAAGGGGCTTCTAAATGGCTAATACCGTATTGTTGGGGCAATATTTAGAGACGAATTCCATATTTCACCGACTGGACCCAAGGACGAAGCTATTAGGTTTGATTATAATCATGCTGAGTTTTCTGATGCTGGGTACGTTCCTTAGCTATGCAGTGGCAACCTTTTTTGTTATCAGCATATTGCTGTTGTCCAAAATTCCTTTTTACGTGTTTGCGAAGGGGTTAAAGCCCATATTATTCATTTTGATGTTTACTTTTATCTATAATGTATTGTTCACGAAGGGTACTGTAATTTGGTCCTTGTCTTTCCTAGAGGTCACTGCTGAAGGATTGATCAACGGGACACGTTTCGTTTGGCGTATTGTTTTACTCATCTTGCTTGCTTCCATTTTAACGTTAACTACTAAACCACTAACATTAGCACATGGTCTGGAAAAGCTGCTGTCACCGCTGTCCAGAATAAACGTGCCGGTAGAACAATTTTCGTTAATGATCGTCATTGCGATTCGATTTATTCCGACGATTATGCAAGAGCTTGAACGTATTCTTTTGGCGCAAAAAGCCAGAGGTTATGATATAGCAGCTTTAAAGCTGCCTCAACGAATTTTTGCTTATATTCCGGTTTTGATTCCTTTGCTCTTTACGATCATTCAACGTGCCGAAGTGTTGTCCAACGCAATTGATGCACGAGCTTACGGGAATGGCAAGGGGAGAACCGTTTATAAACAGCTGCAATTCCAGCAACTTGATTATTGGGTAGGGGGTATAGCTGTATTGTTTGCGACGACTCTTATTTTATTAGAGCTTGGCGGATTGTAAGAAAGGGTGATGGCGATGAAATGGCATACACGTCTGACCGAATTGTTGCAAATTCAGTATCCTATTGTTCAAGGAGGGCTTGCGTATTTAGCTTATGCGAACCTCGCTGCGGCTGTTTCGAATGCAGGTGGACTGGGTCAAATCACAGCTATGAGTCTCCCCGATGCAGATGCATTACGCCAAGAAATACAGCTTGCACGTTCTTTGACAGATAAGCCCTTCGGAGTTAATTTTGCCATTGGGCAGCATGGTATAGGGTATGAGGATAGAGTACAAGTTGCGATCGCTGAGAAAGTACCCGTTGTGACGATTACAGGTGGAAACCCTGCGCCGATTTTAGAGATGCTGCTGCCTACCGATATTAAAGCATTGGTGCTCGTTTCCACGCGTAGACAGGCACAAAAAGCCGAACAGCTAGGTGCTGCTGCCGTAATTGTTGTTGGACAAGAGGGCGGAGGACATTTAGGACGTGATGATGTGGGTACGATGGTGCTTGTTCCTCAAGTGGTCGATGCGGTAAAAATTCCTGTCGTTGCCTCTGGCGGTATCGGAGATGGTCGCGGATGGATGGCAGCTCATGCTCTTGGAGCGGAGGGAATCGAGATGGGCACACGCTTTATCGCTACCCAGGAATGCATTCATGCTTCTGCTTCATACAAGAATGCTTTAATCGAAAGTTCAGAGTCTGACACAGTGGTTATTAAACGTTCGATTGGAGCACCTGCCAGAGTATTACGAAGTGACTTTACTGATAAAGTTGTTGAAATTGAGCATCATTCACCGACCTATGAGTCTTTAAAGGACTATATTAGCGGCGAAGTCAACAAGCGATGGATTTACGATGGCATCAAGGAAGAAGGATTCGGTTGGGCAGGCCAAGTTACTGGCATGATTCATGATATCCCAACGGTTTCAGAGCTGATCGACAGAATGGTGAGTGAAGCAGATACAATTCGTGAGAAGTGGGGCTATTAAAGTGTTAGAGAGGCTATTGAGATTTTAATTTTTATTTTTACTGACAGAGTACTTTAGGTATTCATCTCCCCACACAAATATGGATTCTAAGCTGGGGATGAGCTTTCTGCCTAAATCACTAAGAGAATACTCCACCTTCGGAGGGACTTGAGGATATTCCTTACGAATGATTAACCCGAAGCCTTCCAATTGTTTTAATTGTTTGGCCAAAGTGGCATGTGTCAAGTTATCCAGCTTTCGTTGAAGCTCATTAAATCGCAATGTACTTTCACTCAAAAAATGCAATATCAACAGGGACCATTTTCCTGCGAGTACCTTTTGAACAGTAAAATAAGGGCAATCCTGTATGGTTAAATTAGATTCAGACATGATTCACACTCCCATAGTATACTAAAACATACTTACGATATTAATATATCGTACTTGTTAATAATGAACTGTGATAACTATAATAACATAAACCTTAATCAATGGTTTGTATAAATGGAGGTAATAAAATGAAAATATTAGTGACTGGAGCAACTGGAAATTTAGGATCGTTAGTTGTACAAGAGCTTTTAAAAATAGTGCCTGCAGAAAGTATTGCGGTTAGCGTACGTGATCCCCAAAAAGCAGAGCATCTAAGCGCACAAGGCATTGATGTACGACAAGGAGATTTTAATGATTATAATTCATTGGTATCTGCTTTTGCCGGAATTGATCGATTACTGATAATTTCAACCGATGATTTGCAAAATCGAGTGAACCAGCAAGCCGCGGCAGTAAAAGCTGCAAAAGAAGCTAATGTCAGTTTCATCGCATACACGAGTGCGCCGAATGCTCCAAATAGTAAATTAGTGTTAGCCAAGAGCCATAGTGAAACAGAGGAAGTGATCAAAGCGTCAGGGATTCCATATTCATTCCTTCGCAACAATTGGTATTTAGAAAATGAAATGGCTACCTTCCAGTCTGTTCTACAGGGTGGGCCTTGGGTTATAGCGACAGGCGAGGCCAAAATAGGCTGGGCATCGCGTAGAGATTTTGCTGAGGCAGCAGCACGTGTTCTTACTGGAGAAGGGCATGAGAATACTGTGTATGAATTGTCAGGCACACCTTTAACTCAGGAGGAGCTCGCCAACATTTTTGCAGAAGCCATGAATCGTGATGTTCAGGTGCAATATGTAGATCTGGAAACTTATAGTAAAATGCTAAGTTCAACTGGAATGCCGGAAGCCGTTGTAGGATTATTAGCTTCTCTTCAAAAAGATATAGGCGACGGCGAATTAAACATCGAGAGTGATGATCTCGAAAAGTTATTAGGTCATCCAACAACGCCACTTAAAACGGCTTTTCAAGAATTGTTATCCTAAGGAATTTACTACTCGAGAGTCTCTGATGAGGCTCTTTTTTTAGGAAGGGATGTATTCATGAAAAAGATTATAGTCATTGGAGCGGGAATTCTCGGGGCATCAACAGCGTATCATTTGGCCAAAATGGGCGCAGATGTTCTGATAATAGACCGAAAAGATAAAGGACAGGCTAGCGATGCCGCTGCAGGCATCATTTGTCCCTGGCTCTCACAACGGCGTAACCAAGCGTGGTACAGGCTCGCAAAGGGGACGCACCTGAAGGGAAATTACCCTGCTCAACGGAAATGAGACGCATGAGCTGTTTCCTCTATTAGAGGAGGGTTATCACTCCGTTCATATTAGCGGAGCTGGCCCCCGATTTGGCAAACAGCATATTTGAGGAGGTAAGGGTTGGTTTCCGTCCTTTTACCCCAGGATTTCTTCCGGTGTTAGGTGCTGTACCGGGCTGGCAAGGCCTGATTACGGCTAACGGTCTAGGAGCATCTGGTTTGACGATGGGTCCAGATCTAGATATAAATGATTATGATGTTCGGAAAGCCTTTGGTGAAAACCATTCCCAAAATGGTTAGAATGGGTTGAATCCATGTCCATGTTAACCTGTCTAAAGCTTTGGTCTCGCAAAACGCCCAAGGATTTCTGTGGATTGCACGACATTCATGAAGGCAGTAGGATCGGTCTGGATAACTGTTTTTCTGACGGCCGCCAGTTCATATCGTGTGGTTACGGTCATCAGAGTGTAGTTTTCTTGCTCACTATACCCGCCCTCAGAATGGATACAAGTAATTCCATGGTGAAGCTTGCGCAGCTGACAAAGCATCTGATCTTTTTCTTTTGTAATGATGAAGCAGGTAACCTTAATATGTCCAACATGAATCATGTCAACGACTCTGCCCTTGACAAAAGTAGACAGCATAGAGCAAAGAGCGAGGTCCCAGCTCTGGAAAAAGCCGAGCGCCAAAATGACTACGCCGTTCATGAGGAACAGAATGTTTCCCATAGGAACGTCCCGTTTTCTCGTCACGATGGAGCCGAGGATATCGAACCCGCCGGTAGAGCCGCCAACACGCAATGAAGCACCGATGCCAGCCGCCGAGATGATGCCGCCAAAAACAGCACCGAGTATAGGGTCTTTAGTAACCGATATGACGGGAATGATAGCGATAAACCAAGTGGTGCTGACAACTGAAATGCAGCTAAGAACGATGTATCTTCGTCCGACCGCTTTCCAGCCCCATAAAATTAGCGGAACATTAAGCAAAAAATACACAACGGAAATATTCCATCCGGTTACATAACCAATAATGGAAGCCACCCCAGTGACACCGCCGGATAACAACTGATGAGGAATTAGAAACAAATTAAGGCCTGCAGCCACAAGCAAGGCGGATATAAGTATAATTCCGACCTCCTGCATTGGTTTGAGCGATGCCTTGATAGGTTTACTGATAGTTGGTACATATGGAATCCGATTCATTTCTGGGCCTTCTTTTCTCACGTTATAGTCATAAAAAAATGTTATCGCTTTAAATTATCTTTTTTATCAGCGTACTTGACTATGACAGAAGTTACATCTTAAATCAAGTATTACTTCATGTAAATATAGTTTGGCAGAATCGGCCCTGTACAATTCACATAATATGTCCAGATCATGCTAGACCTGTGACTTACATTTGCTTTGTAATAAAATCACTAAACAGACAGGAGTTCGAACATATGCAGTACACCAATCCCGTTATACCGGGCTTTTATCCCGATCCAAGCATCTGCCGAAAGGAGACCTATTGTGCTCCAAATTCAAGCTTTCCCCAAGAAGTTTGTAGCTTCGATCCGAGCTCCACAATCAGAGACAATTGAAATGGGATGAGGGGAAACCCATCTTCTTAGTACCGAAGTTGCCGGAGGCTCTACAGGTGTATTTGTAGCTATGTATGCAACGAGTGAAACAGGACAATCTGCGCCTGCATCATTCGATTGGTTCGATTATGAGCCGATAATCATGTCTTCCTAAACTGAAGGGGCTGTTCCAAAAATAGGTTTAGTGTCAAAACTAGAAAAAGCGGTGCAAGGAAGACGATTCCTGTACCGCTTGATCCCGCCACCTTCCATGACCGTATCTCATATGTAATAGAGTCATGTTGCGGAATTCCTGAAATTCCTGCAAATGTGCAGGCTTTGTTTATGTAAAGCCTCTAAATGCCCTAAATTGCTGCGAATGTGCAGGCTTTCTCTAAGGATTCTCTTCAAACTAGTCTATTCTGAACCATATTCCTGCATTTTTGCAGGCTTTTGTTCATCCTTTCACAGCTACTTATAAAAAACTGCATTTTTGCACCTTTTCCTGATATCTTGCCTTTCCACTGCTAAAACAGGAGCGTCCCTCAAAGTTATCTTAGTAAACTTTTGGGACAGCCTCTTCTTAAGAGGAGAGGAGTTGCAAACAGCATCCGCAGCAATTACTGCTTATTACGAAAGGATTTGGGTGACATGCCGAACGTTTTTTTAAATTGGCGCGTGAGATAATTACTGTCGTTAAATCCGCATTCATAAGAAATTTCCGTAATAGAAAGGTCTGTTCGTTTAAGAAGCGTACATGCCCGATCCAAGCGCAGTCTCTGAAGATAAGCGATCGGCGACGTCTGATAATAAGCTCGGAATATCCGGTTTAAGTGTCTAACGGAAATACCTGATCTGGTCGCGATCTCTTCCAACGTAACTTGCTCCAGATAGTGATCCTCAATATAGGAGATCGCACTCGCCAGATGCATCATACTGCTGTCTACGCCTTTTTCCTGTTGATCATACTGTCTCGACAAATAAACGACTAGCTCCATAAATCGGGAGTAGCGTGTCCATTCAGTACAATAACCAATTCCGAGAAGTCTACATGTTATGATTAGACAAGTCCTCATGATGACCACCATATTGTATAAAAAAGGGAAAATGTTCATCCGTTGTAAACCAGTTCAAGTATATATTTTCCAAGTAGTTACCACCTAAAAAATGATATGTCTATATCATGCTATTTACTTGCACATAAATCAAGATTTTAGTTATTATTTTTTGTATCTGAAGAACCGATATAATAGTAAGTCTAGAGAACTACTTTTCATAAATTATGCCTAAAGGAAGTGGAAAGAGATGTTGAAAAAGAAATGGCTTATCATCCCGTCGGTTGTGGCGGCACTGTTTTTCAGCCAATCCGCACTCGCAGCAAATACTTTTCCGGATGTGGATGAGACCCAATATGAATGGGCTGCAGAATCGATTCGTTCAATGGTTGACAAGGGCGTTGTCAGCGGTTACGCGGATGGGACGTTCAAGCCAGATAAAACTGTAACGAAAGCAGAATTTGTACATATGTTCCACAAGCTTTTTCCAGAAATAAATCATTCATCCGGCAAATCCTCAGACTTTGCTGATGCGCGTAAGCACTGGGCGAACAAAGACTTTGCAGCTCTATTCAACGGGGATTATGTATGGCCATTTGCTGAAAATGTAGGAGGCAAATATCCAAATTATCAATTCTATGTAAGTCCTGAGAAACCATTAACTCGATGGGATGTAATGATGATTGCTTCCATTCGTACTGATTACACGAATCTGACTTTTCATCCTGAGATAGAGGAAGTGATTTCAGCGGCGGCAGAATACAAGGATGTTAAAATTCGTCCGGCAAATTATAATGACGATTTTTCTGCCTACTATCCGGTACTTTACATCGATTATAGTGAAGAAGAGTACTACTATGATGGTGATTTCCAGGATCAAAAGGCAGAAGCATTTTATACCTTAACCAAGCTGGGTGTCCTTACCGGAAATGAAGGTTATCTTCGTCCAAAAGCGTTAGTCACACGTGCTGAAGCAGTTACAATCTTACAGCGATTGTACGAAGCTACAACACAATCAAATGATTAATAAAGTCATTTGCCATAAGGATCAACTAAACCGTGCTGCTCTGCAGCATGGTTCTTTTGTGCTCATTTTCTTTCTGACAATGATGGGCGGCCGCCCATTTTCCAATCCATTAAATAGGCTGCTGCATAGGATAAAAAGACTTGTAAATATCAATAAAGAGGAGAAATGAAAAATATGTACCGAAACGGTTGCTATTATGATCAATGGCATCATCCAATGTATGACTATTGTGCTGCCAATTGGAACCGAAACTCAGGCCCATATTATTGTGGACAGCTTTATTATCGAAAATCTCATAATGAAAGCATTAAATTAATGGATTATGGTCCAAACCCTTTTGTTGTAAATATAGAAGAAGCTGCGGAACAAAACAATACTTACCGAACCACATTATGGACAGGGGAACACTTCCAAGTAACCCTGATGAGTATTAATGCGGGAGATGATATCGGCTTGGAAGTTCATCCGGATACGGATCAGTTCATAAGAATCGAAGAGGGGCAAGGACTTATTCAAATAGGTGACAGCAAAGACAAATTGAATTTTCAAGCCATGGCCTATGACGGCTATGCCATTATGATACCTGCTGGAAAATGGCACAATGTAACCAATACAGGTCGTTCACCGCTTAAGGTTTATGTAATATACGCTCCTCCTCATCATCCGCATGGCACGGTTCATAAAACAAAGGCAGATGCCATGACTTCAGAGACATAATAGCTGCCGCCGCCAGAAATGGCGGCTTTTTTAGTTAAGAACGGCTAAAAAGTTAAAGGGCAATATCGTACAAGAATGTGATTGCCGCTTGTGATACTCTAATTATCAGATCATCAAGAAAGATTTCTAAATTTTCAACGAGTATACTATGATAAGCATGACCGAGAGGTGATAGAATGGCGCGTGTTTTATTTATAAATGGCGGATCTGAGGGACATATCAATCCTACGATAGGAGTTGTGCAAGAGCTTGTTGCGCGCGGAGAAGAGGTAGTTTACTTTTGTATAGAAGCATTTCGGAAGCGCATTGAAGCAACGGGGGCTACCGTTCGAACGTTTGATGATCACAAATTTATTAAAGCCTTTATCTCCGGCGGAAGAGATCATTTGCTCGAAAGAATTAACGGCCTTTTACTTACGGCAGATATCGTCATACCAAGCGTTCTGGAGCAAACCGCAGGAGATTGTTTTGATTACATCATCCACGACTCCATGTTTGGCTGTGGGCGTTTATTTGCTCAAATTTTTAAGTTACCTGCAATTAACTCTTGCACTTCCTTTGTGCAGTCCAAAAATTCATTGGATAAAGCGTTGGAACAGTTTTCTAACGAAGTGCCTTCTGAAATTGTTAAATCTGTGTTCGATAGATTTCAAAGTCTGGCAGTGAGGGTATGTGAAAAATACAATGTAGAGATTCATTCTCCCTACGATGTGTTTTGCAATCCAGCACCCCTTACAATCGTTTATACAACAAGAGAGTTCCAACCTGATGAAGAGGCTTTTGATCACACATACAAATTTGTAGGCCCATCGATTTCTCAACGATTAACTCAGGACAGCTTCGACTTTGATGGAATAAGAGGGGAAAATCCCATTTACATTTCAATGGGCACAGTCTTTAATCAGCTGACCGATTTCTATAAACTTTGTTTTGAGGCGTTTGGGAAGACGAATCATAGCGTTGTAATGTCTATTGGAGAAAAAGCTCAAATATCTGATTTAGGGGAAATTCCTAATAACTTCATTGTAAAAAACTATGTTCCACAAACCGAAATCCTGCAACACACTAAATTATTGATTACACATGGTGGAATGAACAGTGCCCATGAAGGCCTATTTTACGGGGTTCCTCTCATTGTAATCCCACAAAGTGCCGATCAGCCGATCATCGCGAAGCAGGTCGCCAACACCGGAGCAGGCATTGAATTACCCATGCATAGCTTGACTGCAAGTCAACTACGTGAGGCCGCAGATCATGTATTAAGCCATGCATCTTTTAAGCTAGCCGCCGCAAACTTTAGGGAATCCTTTCGAAAATCAGGCGGGTATCATCAAGCTGTCGATGACATTTTCGATTTCAAAAGTCATTATTATATGTAGGCATTTGCTAACTAAAAGCAACCGTATGATTAACTTAGCTAAATACGAAGGAACCACGAAGGGATGGTTTTTATTGCTCTTGTGATAGTGCTGAGCTGATAATTGATACACTGAAAGAAAATGAAAATAGGATTAAAGGAATTCTCGATTCAATAATAGACGTTTCATTTGATCATATTGAACAATTACTGCTTAATATATTTAAATCGGATAGGTTTAAAGATAAATGTCGTTCCCTAAAGGGTGAGGCATCATGCTTAATATGTATACGAAAAGAAAACATTCTTTGGTGGTTCTCCGTGGGTGATTGTCAGCTTTTTCTAATTCATGATGATTTAGAATCTTGGGGTCAAGTGAGTTTAAACCAAAGAAATTTTTACGAATGGATAGGTAAAGTAAACACGTTTGAAAAAACAGTACCCTGTTATTCACTCGGGCGTAGGGAACTTAGAACAGGGAAAAATTATATTTTGTTGATCACTGATGGATATCTTGAAGCAAAAGATGCTACCAGCTCAATTCCTGAGCTTTGCCGCTCGGAGAGTTTGATCGAATCATTTCTACATAATCTACATTTTCAGCAAACATTGGATAGTACTACTTTAGTACAATGGGCGGTAAAGAATGAGTTAGACGCAGCAAATCCTTCCACTGACGAATAAAGAAATCACTCAGCCTTGCTTTTACATTTACATCTAATTTGTTTACATATTGTGTAAAATTATGACAACGATATTTGGGTTTCCGAACGTGAAGGAGAGAAGTGGTCTGCACCACGCCCTCTGGAAGGTCCCGTTAACTCGACAAGTCAGGAATGGCTGCCCTCTGTTGCCACGAACGGCAACTTGTATTTCGAATCGGATCGTCCTGGCGGAGCTGGCCGAATCGATCTATACGTCTCCAAATGGACGAATGGAGCCTATTCCGAGCCGGAGAGGCTGCCCAATACGATCAACACCAGTGTGAATGATGAATCTCCTTATATCGCTCCCGACGAGAGCTATCTTATATTCGTGCGCGGTCACAGATTCTTTATAAGCTTCAGAGTTAATAACGAATGGACTGAGCCAAAAGCGATCGTCTTACGTGGCGACACAGGAAACATTAAGTACAGCCCATATGTCACAAAAGATCAAAGCACTCTATATTATACAAGCACTTGGAAAGGCACAGCGGATATTTACAAAGTAAGCTTTAATCCATTGGATTATAAACTCCAATAAAGGGCTAAACTCTGTCGTGAGATAAATATTATGATTCCTCGATGAAACAATGAAATTGAAGGTGGTCTCAGCATTTATAATATTTGAATTATGCGAAAAACTATGAAAAAAATGTATGGACTGTATACAGATCCATCAATCCTGCATTCGAGCTTTCACAAACCATAGAGTATATACAACAATGAATGAACAAGGTCAAGGAATGACAACATAAGAAAGTGGTATACATCTCATTTTCTAGAGGAGGACAACTGTCATGGCTGACCAGAAGAGAAGGAAAGAAGCTGCCTGGAAGTCTCGAAAGCAAGAACAGCATCCTCATGGTAAAGTCAAATCACTCAAGGAATTGTCCAACGAATAGGACAAGGCGTGTACTGCATGTAATAAAAAAGACTGTCGGAGGAATTTTCCGGCAGTTTTTTATGCAACAATGGTCTATAAGACTCGTTGAAATCAATCGTTAAACTTATTTTCCCGTCCATAGCTGCTGCTGTTTCGATTTAGGAGTCAGTCTAGTATGTGGTTTTCGCTAACTCTGAATCGCAGGTAGTTTGGAAAGAGCCTTAAATTGAATAATTGCTTATTGATAAACTCCTTCTGTTCGCTACTCTTCACAGAATGGTCATTTTAAACTATATATTTTTACATTTTTTGTATTCATGAATAACTATCGCACACTCCTTGGTCAGAACAATAATAGCTGCAAGTTCGGGCTGCCCGACTTTCTATGTACGATGAATGGTACAATAGTAAATACAAGAAGAAATTAACATTAGCGGAAGGATGTTAGTAATGAGCGAATCTAATCAGGAGTTTATCGTCATTTCGGCAGCAAGGGAAAACAATCTGAAGAACGTATCCTTGCGCATTCCCAAGCGGAAGATCACGATCTTCACCGGGGTATCCGGTTCCGGCAAGTCATCGATCGTCTTCGATACGATTGCCGCAGAATCCACGCGATTGCTGAATGAGAATTTCAGCATGTTCGTGCGTAATTTCCTGCCGCGCTATCCGCAGCCAGATGCGGACGCGATTGAGAACCTGAGCATGGCTGTTATTGTGGATCAGAAGCGTCTGGGCGGCGGTTCCCATTCTACGATGGGCACGATTACCGATATCTCACCCATTCTCCGTCTTCTTTTCTCTAGAGTGGGTCAGCCCTATGTTGGACAAGCGCATATGTTTTCGTTTAACGATCCGCAAGGTATGTGTCCCGAATGTAACGGGATCGGTCGCAAATTAGGCGTTGACTTGAACAAGGCATTGGACAAATCCAAATCGTTAAATGAAGGGGCCATTATGCTGCCGGACTATTCGGTGAACGGATGGGATTGGAACATAATCGTGCAGGCAGGGCGATTTGATCCCGATATGAAGCTAAGCGAATATTCAGATGAGGACCTTGAGCAACTCCTGTACGGCAAGGCGTGGAAAGTGAAGATGGATTTCGCCGGAAAAGCTACGAACATTACAGTGGAAGGCGTCATTGAGAAGTTCACCAACAAATACATCAAGCAAGATGTAAAAACGAAGTCCGAGCGCACACAAAAAGCTGTTGCTCCTTACATCTCCGAGGGTCCCTGTACCAGTTGCCACGGTGCGAGACTCAGTCAGGCCGCACTCAGCTGCAAAATTAATGGATTTAACATTGCGGACATGTCCTCTATGGAGGTCAGCCAGCTCATTCACGTCATTCGGAAAATTGACGATTCTGTCGCAGCGCCGATTGTCAAATCGCTGACGGAGCGGTTGCAGCATCTGGTAGATATCGGACTTGACTACTTGACGCTGGATCGTGAGACGGATACATTATCCGGCGGCGAGTCGCAGCGCATCAAGATGGTGAAGCACCTGAGCGGCAGCCTGGTGGATGTCACTTACATCTTTGATGAGCCCAGCGTTGGTTTGCATCCCCGTGATGTACACCGGTTAAATGAATTGCTCCAGAAGTTGCGAGACAAGGGGAATACCGTGATTGTCGTCGAGCATGATCCCGATGTGATCAAGCTGGCGGATCATATTGTCGACGTCGGGCCTTACGCCGGCAGCCGCGGAGGCACTATCGTGTATGAAGGAAACTACCAAGGTCTGCTGGAGGCAGGTACATTGACAGGTACTCATATGAAGCGGCCGCTCCAGCTGAAGCTCGATTGCAGGCAGCCATCCGGCAAGCTGTCCGTCAAGGATGCCACATTACACAACCTTCAAAATGTAAGTGTAGATATTCCAACCGGAGTGCTGACAATAGTTACTGGTGTCGCCGGATCGGGCAAAAGCACGCTGATTAACGAAGTATTCCTCAGCCAGCATCCGGATGCGATCGTTATCGACCAATCGGCAATAGGAGTGTCAACACGCTCGAATCCTGCGACCTACACAGGTATTATGGATGATGTACGCAAGGCGTTTGCGTCCGCGAACAAGGTGAGCCAGGGCTTGTTCAGCTTTAACTCCAAGGGGGCTTGCGAGAACTGCCAAGGGTTGGGTGTTGTGTATACAGACCTTGCATTCCTCGACAGCGTGAAGTTGCCGTGCGAAGTATGCGAGGGTAGACGGTTCAAGGAAGAGGTGCTCGCGTACAAACTGAATGATAAGTCAATTGCAGAAGTGCTGGAGATGACCGTGGAGCAGGCATTGGATTTTTTCCAGTTAAAAGAGGTTGTCCGCAAGCTACAAGCGATGAGTGATGTGGGGCTGAACTACATAACACTCGGCCAACCGCTCAGCACGTTATCAGGTGGGGAATGCCAGCGCATCAAGCTGGCAAGCGAGCTGCATAAGAAGGGCAGCATCTACGTGATGGACGAGCCGACAACCGGCCTTCATATGTCAGATATCGGTCATCTTTTGGAAATCATGAATCGCCTCGTGGATGCCGGCAATACGGTGATCGTCATCGAGCATAACCTCGATGTGATCAGCCAAGCGGATTGGATCATCGATATGGGACCGGACGGAGGCAGCAAGGGCGGACAGGTGGTGTTCGAGGGCACACCTTCACAGATCATCCATGTGGAACAATCGATCACGGGAAGATACTTGATGTAATTTAAGATTAAGCATATGAAGAGATCGAGTTCTTCTCCATCTTTATGAGAAAACTCGATCTCTTAATTTTCCTGTTAGTTATGAGAAACATAGAAGTATTGACTTTTAAGTCTGGCTCGGAAGAAGCGTCTCTCCACGTTGAAAATTACAATATCTTTGACTTTGGATCTGGTACAAGAAAAGAAACAATGCTTCCTTCATCAGGTTGACTCTGTATAGTTAGACCTTGTCCAAACAATTGAATCAATCGTCGATGCGTATTGTTTAATCCAATGCCGTTCTTACCTTTGAAGGACAGACTTAGCAACATATCGAGTGTGGTTTGATCCATTCCCGGGCCGTTGTCCTTCACTTCAAAATAAACGGCATTCTCCTTACGGGCAATGTGGATATGAATCGTTACGCCTTCCCTCCGTTTGAGCAGACTATGTTTCACGGCATTCTCCACAAGCGGTTGAATCGATAATGGAGGCACTAGAACATGAATATTTGGTTCTATCTCCCAAACGACGGATAATCGTTCCGCGAAGCGGGTCTGCTCGATATGCAGATAGGCCTCTACTAGCGCCAACTCATGGGAAAGGGGGACTCTTTCACCTGTATTTTGAAAGTCGAAGCTAATCTGCAAGAACGTACTGAACGCGTCGACAAGCTGTTGCATTTTCGGGATATCCTGTTCGCTCAACGCCACAATCGAGTTCAACGCGTTAAACAGAAAATGCGGATTAATCTGTGCCTGTAAATAGGCAGCTTCAACGCGTAAACGTTCGTAATACGAATGTTTCATGGCCGTCAGGGCACGAATACGGTATCTGAGCTCCATGGAATCAACGGGTTTGGTGACATAATCATTGGCACCGGACAAAAATCCCGTATAGATATCCGCTGGCTGGCTGCGAGCAGTCAGAAGCAGAACAGGGAGATCAGATATGGAGTAATGCTCCCGTACCTTCTGCGTCAATTCGTATCCGGAAAGGGAGGGCATCATCACATCGGCGATCATCAGGTCCCACGGCTTCTGATCCAGTAAGGCCAGAGCCTCATGAGCGGAATTGGCGGTAGTAATGTCATAGGGCTCATTGGCGAGAATACCTCTAAGTACATTAAGGTTAACCGGGTCATCATCCACGACAAGCAGTTTTGCCCGAGTATCCGTTAAGAGCGGTGGGATCGGTTCGGGAATGACGCTTCCGCTTCTGCCTTGATCGGAAAAGTTCCATTGATCCATGGATTCATGTCTCTTACCATTGGGTTCGGTAAGAGAGGTGCGGTGTGTTGAAATCGCCTGACGCTCAACGGAAGATGTAAACTTCAGAGCAAAGCTGAAGACAGATCCTTTGCCCAGCTCAGACTGAATGTTTAGCTCACTGCCATGCAGTTCCACCAACTGTTGGCATATACTCAGCCCCAAGCCGATTCCCCGTCCGTCGCGAATGCCATGAGGCCCCTGTTCGTATGGCAGAAATGCCCGCTCCATGATATCTGCGCTCATACCCACACCCGTATCGCTGACCTGAATGACCGCTCGTCCATCCCTTTTGTGAACCGAAACGGTAACATGTCCTTCCTCGGTATACTTCAGCGCATTATGCACCAGATTATACAGAATCTGCACTAGCCTTTTTTCGTCCGCATATACATCCGGAAATGAATCCGGGATATCAAAGCTTAGCTCGACAGGTTTACCCTGTATCATATATTTTAACATGCCGATTACGCCGGGAACGACTGATTGTATGGAAACAGGCTCCTGCTTCAGCATAATGCGATGCTCCCGAAGACGAGCTACATCCTGCAAATCCTCAAGCATGTGTGACATGCGCTGACTTACCGTAATTAGCAACTCCAGGTCCTTGCGGCTGCTTTGCAGCAGACGGCCATCTTCCTTGATGCCGATATTTTGAGCGATATTGATGATTCCGTGCAGGGGAGTCCGCAGTTCATGAGACGTATTTGCCAAAAATTGATCCTTGAGATTGTCTGCTATTTTCAGTTGCTGATTCAGCTTCATGTTTTCCCCGACATTGTAAAAGTATTTTTTGAACCAGTATGCTGAGAAACCAACGATCGCAGATATAATGTCCAACGGATAATAAACAAGTACAGACCGACCGCTATATCCTGCCAGGCTCCACAAATAGTTCGATATGATTGCTGCACCAGATAACAGTAAAAATAAAATATCCTCGTCTTTATTTTTCTTGAACAGTAACTGTCCCAAACTATTGATCAACCAAACAAAAGGTACATATTGAAACAACTGAATAAACCACCATCGCATAGATGTGCTCACCAAAGGTGTAGGGGCAAACATGATGAAGATTGAGTAAACTACAAGTCCTACAGTGTATATACGCAACCATTTATGTATCACTGCACCAGAGACGAATTTACGAAAAACGAGCAGAATCAATAAATTTTGCCACAAAAATGCGATCCACCTAATCTTCAAGGACCATGTGTAATTGATTGACAGCAACGGTACGATGAGATTGTCGTTGCGGGCCATCAGTATCATGGCTACAGATAAGGTCATGAATCCGGCCATAAGCAGAGCGCGTTCTTTCGGATTGAAAGAGTAAAGAATAAATGCGTACAGACAATGCAGCAGCAAAATAACTACTGTAAGCATCATGCTTCCCACCGAATAATAGTAGATCTGTTCTACGGCATCCTGAGAACCAAAGATAACTGGAGCTTCAATGCCTCCCTTGAATGGACTGTCATAGTTGGATACCTGGATGAAAACGTCGAGCGCGGAGACCCCTTCAGAAAAATAGGATACGCGATACATAGTATTATCAGGGCTGTAACTATTTGAGTCCTTTGAGACCGTCCCATGCGAGGGAAACATTGTGCCGTTGATTTCAACGGTAGATGCGGACTTGATCTCCTTAAACCATAAGGAGATTGGCTGCTGAAGTGGATCGACAAGTATGCGCAGCCGGTAGCTTCCATAACCGTACGATGAGTCATCTCCATCATCCATAGCGCTTGTCCAATCTCCGGGCACCTTTAGCAGGGTTGGGGTAGAGGAGAGGAACGGAATGTCCTTGTGCGATACGGATTGAGAAGGGTAGAAGCTCCACTCACCGCTTAGATTGAATAATTTGGATTGATCCATGGTGCGCCCTCGTAAATCCAGGACACCATTCTCCGCTACTACGTCATCACTGGTGACAAATAGGCTGAGCCAAACTAGGCGCAGGCCAAAAAGTATCGTAATAAATATTAGAATGATGGCAATTTTACTGATTACTGAATTTGTTCTCATGAGAGTATCATACCAAAAAAAAGCATTAAAGAGGCCCTGTTATAAAAGTTACTTTTCACGTTGTTAATATGTTATTAAATATTACGTTGTATGTGATTCCAATCATTAGATTTCGCATTTTCAAGTAAATAAAGGGGGGAAAACACATTTTTGCTTGATAGAGTTCATAATTGCGTAACAATATATAACATATCAAAGTTGAATTATGCCATGCAACGATCTATATTAGTTATAATTAGTTATGTTTAGATATATTTAGTATTTTTCAATTCGGCTGTGGCAGCGGGTATAACCCGTAATTTAATAATAAAACCGAGGAGGCGTATTTCGTGATTACAATTTTAAGAGGTTTGAAGGAAAAGAGACGTTTTGTATTGTTGTTGACTTTCATGCTGGCGTTTACTTTGGTTGTGAGTGGATTACAAGCACCTCAAATTGCAAATGCCGGGATAAATACCACAAGTTCAATTGATATATATTTGGATGGATCGACGACTCCAGTCGGTACAATCACGTCATCTGACATTAATACGGCAACGGATTACGGAAACTATCAATATTCCGGACGCAGGAATAACGGTTCCACAGGCTATTATACTACTTACGGTGCTTCTCTCACGGATTTGTTGAACGACGTTCTCTCTGTAAGCATCTATGATACAAGCGATTTGATTAGGGTCGACTTCACTTCACTGGTTGGGCCGAACTATACAAGAAGCTTCTGCAATCCTCAAGCTCAATTGTTTACGGACCGCAACGCATACTCTGATCTCGATGCGGTGAGTCCAACAATAACTAATGTCCCTGCAATTTTGTCCACTACTTCGGCAACTGTCGGCTCATCCGTCTCTGACGATGATGCAATTCGCCTATTTTTCGGAACGACGTCTACAACTGAGAAGAATATCCCTTACTTTACGTCGAATATATCCCGAATCGATCTGTATACTTCCGGCTCTTGCCCGGTCGATCACTACGCGTATTAAAGACCTGATTTGAACCGCTGCCACAGCTTCGGATCACAGCAAATTACAACATTTTCGGACGTAACCCGTTTTCTATTTCAATATAAATATATCAAGGAGTGGAATCCAGTGTGTTAAGGAAAAAGGCACTTAATGGCTTTATAGTATTTGTGATGATTCTTACAAGCATCTCAGCGTTCGGCATATCCGCGAATAAGGCTGCTGCAGAAGTAGTACCAGGGGCATGGATATATGTAGGCAATCAACAGGTTGCGAGCAATGGAACAGCACCAGAGTTGTTGGCGGATGACAGTGGAGTAAGCTATTTGTTGTACAGAGAATTAACAAACGGAAGTAACGGTAAACCAAAGGTGAAAAAGTTTGATGGTTTCGGCTGGAGCGATGTTGGAGGCGATTATGTTTCTGAAACTGCTGCCACAGATTCCAAACTTGCGCTCTCAGGCAGCACACCCTATGTGGCTTTTCGCGGAACGGGTAACGCTATAAGTGTGAAGAAGATAGAAGGAAGCAGTTGGGTCGATGTTGGGGCACCCGGTTCGATCCAGGGTTATGCCATGGATTTCGTAATTAGCGACGGAATTCCCTATATCGCTGTTGTGAGCAGTTCCGTAAGCGGTACGCTCAAGGTAATGAAATACACAGAGTCACATGGCTGGACAACGGTTGGGAATACAGATGTACTTGGCACTGACAAAGTATCTGATCCCTCTTTGACCGTATCCGACGGGATACCTTACGTAGCTTTTCGAGAAAAGGCTTTACTTAACAAAGCAACGGTCATGAGATACAATGATCAAACTCAAGTATGGGAAAGCGTCGGCAACCACGGCTTTACAGAAGGAATGGCACTTTATCTTAGTATTGCGCACGATGAGGGTATAACTTATGTAGCTTATGCGGATAATCTGAATTCCAAGCAAGGGAAAATAATGAGTTATACAGAAGGTTCCGGTTGGCAGCTTGTAGGGGGAACATTCTCTGAGGAATCTATCTCGGCGGTTTCTTTGCTTATTGATGATCTTCATAATCCTCTTGTTGCTTATAAGGATGCATTATCACTCAAAGTTAAGCAGTATAACGCCGGTTCTTGGAATGATGTAGGGAATAATGAACTTCAAGGAAGCAATGGAACACCTGCACTTTCTATATTACAAGGAATACCCTATATAGCATTTGTTGAAGACGTATTTGTTAACGGACCAATAGCGGTAATGAAATTGAACAAGGAGATCGGATTTAGACTAGATGGGATAGCCAAGGATAGAAAAGTCAGCCTCAGTTGGAGAGCGGTCGAAGGCTCTGTTACTTATCAAGTCTACAGCAGCAGTACTTCCGGTCAGTACGGTGACTACCCGGAGGCCGTGCTGGACGCTAATACAACCACGTATCATTCAAGCAACCTTATTAACGGTCAGACTTACTACTTCAAGGTGAATGCCTCGTTATTAAACGGCGATGGTGTATCGAACGAGATGAGTTTTACACCACAGCCTTTTGTTCCAGCTGCCCCGAACCATTTTACTGCAAGAGCCGTCGCCAACGGGACAATAGATATGCAGTGGAATGCAGTAAGCGATCTCGATAGATCGTTGGCAGATCCGACAGGATATCGAATTTATCAGATCGGGGAAGATGGAGGGCGCAGCCTTCTGGCAGACGGACTGACAAAGACTACGTATACAGCTATGGGAATGGCGAACGGTGTTATAGGTTATTATGCGGTTGTTGCATATAACGATAACGGCGAGAGTGAATTAAGCGCTATTGCTAGTTCAATTCCTGAACAATCGGTATGGGAGCCACTGGGAAGCAAAGATGGAATATCAGCGGGAAGAGGGACGTTTAATTCACTGTACATATACAACGGAATCCCTTATATCGCTTATGTGGATGATGCTCTGGGAAACAAGATAACCGTTATGGAGTACTTGGAAACAGGCTGGAAGACTGTCGGCCAGCCCGGGTTTTCAGAAAAAGCTGGAGATATCTCGCTTTTCCTATATGAAGGTATTCCGTATGTTTCGATGAATGGCGGTGATAATGTCGGAGACTTGACAATAATGAGGTACACTGGCGAGGGATTAACGGGCTGGGAAACAGTCGGAAAGCCTGTCGTAGATCAATATACGCACGAAACATCGTTATTCATTGACCAAGGAACGCCATATGTTGCATTCAATGCTTATGCAGGACCACAAGAGGGAACATTCGTTAAAGTGATGAAATACGCAAATGGCGAATGGAGCTATATCGGTAATTATACGGCCGAGGAAGGTAACAATGGCGCAAATAACATTAGTCTTTACGTTGATCGTGGAACCCCTTATGTCGGATATCGCAGTAAAGGGCTTGGTGGAGAAGTTATCCGATATAATGGTAGCACGTGGGAATTGTTAGGCGGTAAAGATTTCACTTCCAGCGAAAGCCCAAACATCAGATGGAGTTCACTGTACGTATACGAAGGTATTCCATATTTAGGTTATGCAATGAATGGCGGAGCAAACCTGAGTAAATTTAACGGAGAAACATGGGAATACGTTGGAAGCAAGGGATTTTATCATCCTGGTGCATGGGTAACCAAGATGACTTTTAGTAAACAGGGTGTACCCTATATGTTGTTGTCGGATGAGCATCACGATGGGAAAACGGTCGTCATGAAATATACAGGGAAAGGGGATACGGGTTGGAAGCAGGTGGGCAATAAATGGTTCTCAAAAGGACGAGTCGAATATACCTCACTGGCAGTTGATAATGAGAAAGTTTATGTAGCCTATACTGATGGGGGAAATCTTGAGAAGACGTCGGTTATGGTCTTTGACGATAGTACAGTTTCACCCGTTAAACCGGCTGGTTTACGAGTGAAAGCGATCGGGGCAAGTACAATCCGCTTGATTTGGAACAAATCGAGTGATGCGAATAGCTATCATGTGTACCGTTCGAGTAGTGTAGATGGCCCCTATATCCAATTGTCCAGTAAACCCGTTGCTGAGGAGTCATTCTTAGATGCCAATTTGGCGGCAAGTACGAGTTATTATTATAAGATTACTGCGGTTAACGAAGATGGGGAGTCTGTTCCGACAGAACCATTGATTGTAAGAACTTCTGATCGTTCAACTAATTTGGATCCATACCCGAATTCAAGTACGAGTTCAAGCACGAATTCAAGTAGCAATACAGTTGCGGGGTCTGGACTTCAGGATTCACATAAGGTCAATAACGGCGTACTAACGCTTGATCCAAAAGTAGTTTCTACAGGTAAGCTGGACGCAATTGTGACGGATCAGCAATTGAGCGAAATGATACAATCGGCTAAGGAGGGACGTCTGGTCGTCCAAGCGATAACGTCTGACAGCAAGCCACTCGAAGCATTGGAAATTCGTATGCCAGTGCATCCCATTAAGGAAGATAAGAATAGAGTGTCGATCCTGACGTTTATTAACGGATCTGTAGAGGTATCGATATCTGCGAGTGAGCTTTGGAGTATGTTACCCGTTAATGCGGAATTTCTATCGGTTTATATTGGAACAGTAGAAAAAGGTAAGTTGTCCGAAAAGGCTAAACGTCAAATCAGCTCCGGTAGAGTCTATGATATCCAGTTGAAAGTAGAAGGGAAGCCAGTAGAACAAGTCTTAAACAAGAAGTCGGTTAAGGTAACGCTACCTTACGATCTGGGCGTTCAAGAGAAGGCGCATCAAGTCGTTGCATACAACGCGAACGACACTAAGGAGCTTAAGACAGTACAAGGAGCGATCTATGATTCCAATGCAGAGGTCTTATCATTCTATATCAATGAATTCGGTACGTATGCAGCGGGTTATGCGAATGTAAAATTCCTTGATTTGGATCAAGCCAAATGGGCTCAAACATCAGTCGAAGCATTGGCTACTTGGGGTATTGTCAAAGGGACCAGTGAGGGTGTTTTTGCACCTAATCTTCAAGTTTCTCGGGCGCAATTTCTTCATCTTCTCATTAATGCGTTAAGTTTGAATTCGGAGTCAGCAGAAATTCGCTTTTCAGACGTCGAACCAGATGCCTGGTATACGAAATCAGTAATCACTGCGGAAAAACTCGGCATAGTGAGTGGTAGAAGCGATGGAACATTCGGAACAGATGATGCCATTACCCGCGAAGAGATGGCTGTTATGCTCTACCGTGCGGCAACAGCTGCCGGATTAGCTTTCGATGATGATCATCCGATCACATTCTCGGATCAAAGCTCCGTGTCCGGGTTCGCGAGCACTGCTGTCAATGCGATTAGCTCAGCAGGGCTCATTAAAGGCACTGGTGGAGGGAACTTTGAGCCAAAAGCAAATGCCAGCCGCGCTGAAGCGGTTACCGTGATCTATTCACTAATGAAACTTATGAAACTAGTATAATCTTAAAAAAATGACGCCATGCAACATTCACGAGGCGTCTTTTTTTATTACTATAGTAGCTGAACGAATATAGCATTAACGGAGGACAAGAATATGTATTGTTTGTCTCGAAAATGATCGACAATCAGTCCTTGTTTGTATATAATGTACTTGAACAATAAGTACACTAATGAGCATTAAGGATGGATTATATGGAAATTATCATCAGCAGCAATACAAGCAAGCCCATTTACGAACAGATTACATCACAGATAAAAGCAATGATAATGAGTGGGGAATTGCAGACAGGCGCTCCCATTCCATCTATGCGATCTCTTGCCAAATCGCTTCATGTTAGTGTAATCACAGTTCAAAAGGCTTATGAAGATTTGCAAAGGGATGGATTTATTGAAACTACCGTTGGACGGGGAAGTTTCGTTTCGGCTCAAAACAAAGACTTCTTCCAGGAGGAACAGCAGCGTAGAGCTGAAGAGCATTTGCAGGAAGCCGCTGATATTGGGCGTACCAGCGGTATCCCTCTTAGTAAGTTACTAGAATTGTTAACCATGTTTTATCAAGAGGAGGAATAAATATGGAGCCCATTTTACAGGTTGAAAACCTCACGAAACAATATACTGATTTCAAACTGGATCATGTTTCGTTCAATATCCCGAAAGGGACGATTATGGGACTGATTGGCGAAAATGGTGCTGGTAAGAGTACCACAATCAATGCCATCCTAGATCTGATTCAAAAAGACGACGGTACGGTCACTTTCTGGGGACAGGAACTTTCTTCTAATCCCAGGCAGCTCAAAGAGAACATTGGCGTTGTTTTTGATGGTATCAATTTTCACGAGACCCTTACTCCGGCAAAAGTGGGGAAAATCTCAGCTGCGGCATATAAACAGTGGGATTTTGATACCTTTAACAATTTTATGAGAAAGTTTCAACTTCCGATGAATAAAGAAATCAAAACTTTTTCAAAAGGCATGAAGATGAAGCTTAGTATTGCCGTTGCACTTTCGCACTATCCGAAACTTTTGATCCTGGATGAAGCGACCAGCGGCCTTGATCCCATCATGCGCGATGATATTCTGGATATTTTTCTGGAATTTGTTCAGGACGAAAACCATTCCATATTAATGTCCTCGCATATTACCACCGATTTGGAAAAAATAGCTGATTATATTACTTTTATCCATCAAGGCGAAGTGCTATTTAGCAAACCGAAAGACGAACTAATATATCATTATGGTATTATCCGTTGTGGTACTTCCGTATTCGATTCCATTGATAAATCAGAAGTTCTCGCATACAGAAAATGTGATTATCAATGGGAAGTCCTTGTTGCAGAAAAGGATACAGCCCAGCGCAAATACAAAAATACTGTCATTGATAATGCCACCATTGATGACATTCTTCTTCTCTATGTAAAGGGGGAACAGTCAGATGAAAAGTTTGATTTTAAAGGATCTGTATAACATTAGTCACAATGCAAAGTCCATGTTATTTATGCTTTTAGTGTTTGTGATCGTAATTATACCTATGTACAGCGTGGAAGCCTATATCATTACTAGCGGTATTTTGTGCAGTATGATGGTTATTACCACTTTCAGCTTTGATGAAAGAAGTGACTGGACAAAATATGCTATGGTTACACCAATTTCAAGAAAGGATCTGGTTGCCAGCAAATTTGTAGTGCTGCTTATTTTTTCTGCTTTTGGTGTAGTCAGTGGCTTGATTCTCGGCTTTGCAGGCGGACTCATCACCAAGAAAGTGGTACTGGATTTGACTTCTATTGCTTCCCTTTTGGTCATCACGGTTGTCGGCATGATGATTGCCGTCATTTTCGGCAGTATCTCCATTCCATTGATGTTCAAATTTGGAGCTGAAAAAGCCCGTATGCTTTCACTGATCTCTTTCTTGTTGCCTGTTGCGGTCTGCTTTGTGGTTTATCAAGTTTTAGTGATGTTTGGTGTGTCCTTTACAGATTCAAGTGTATTTGTCCTGCTGTGCAGCTCTCCAATGATTGCTGCTATTTGGAATTTCGTAATGTATAAAATCAGCTATACGATTTTTTCAAGAAAGGAAGTATTACATTAACGGGCGGTCCTCGAAACAATAACTCTCTGTTTGTGAATGTTATCTAAACCCACTTTTCCTTGATATTGAGTTGTCGGGGAGGGAAGAGGCTGTCCCAAAAGCTATCTAAGATAACTTTGAGGGGCGCTTCTTGTTTAGCAGTGAAAGGCAAGATATCAGGAAAAGCGTGCAAAAATGCAGCTTTAAAAAAGTAGCCATGAAAGGATGAACAAAAGCCTGCAAAAGTGCAGGAATATGATTCAGAATAGACTAGTTTGAAAAGAATCCTTAGAGAAAGCCTGCACATTTGCAGCAATTTAGGGCATTTAGTGAATTTACATGATCAAAGCCTGCACATTTGCAGCAATTTCAGGAATTTCAGGAATTCCGCATCATGACACTAGTACACATGAGATACAGTCATGTAATGTGGCGGGAATCTCCTAGTTTCCAACGGCAGGTCATCAAAAGTTTCTCACCGTCCAGTTCGGCTGTCAACGTGCCACCCATCTTATCCATAAGACTTTTGGCGATGGAGAGACCAAGCCCCGATGCTTGAGAAGATCGGGTACGGTCTGTGGTATAGAATCGGTCAAATAATAGGTTAACATCGCTTCCAGCTAGTTCCTTTGCATCGTTTACAATAGTCAAGTCGGCCGTCTCACGCTGTCGTTTGAAACTGATTTCCACATGCCCGGTCGTATGCTTGACCGTATTGACTAGTAAATTCTCGACAACTCTCCGCACAGCCGACTCATCGGCGTATACGGACACATTTTCTTCAGGCAGCCGTATATCCGGTGTAATGTTAATTTCGTTGAACGAATCGTAAAATCCGACCAGTATTTCGGAGAGTAGGACAGTCATCCCGAGCTTTTCGTTTTGAAGCGGATAATCTAGTGATTCGACCACGGAAAGCTCGAAAAAATCATTCAGTAGTGCCTGAAGCCGTCTTGTCCGATTTTTAACGATAGCAACGTATTCGAGCTTCTCCTCAGGTGTAATTGACTCAGCCTCCAACAGTTGAATATAACCGAAGATGGAGGTGAGCGGTGTACGGATATCATGTGAAATATTCGCAACCGCCTGACGAAATTCTTTTTCGACTCGTTTTCGCTGGACTTCCGACTCGACGAATAAATTGGATTGACGATTGATTTGCCCCGCAAGTGCCTCGAGCTTCTGGTCGAATAGAGCCACGTCGATTTTTTTACCGGTTGCTCGCTCGTTGTAGCGGTACAATTGCTCCGTTATCCGCACTAACTCCCGCCTTAGCATCAACAAACGGACAAGCAGGAGAGCCACTGCCGCAAACAATATGATCGTCAGGATAAGCAACACTCTCCCGCACCTCCTATAGGTTATTTAATTTCCTTTCTGCGAAACACGAGCATCCCAAGCATCCCGGATATGACAAATGTCAACAACGGTACAAGCAGGAGTGCCGGCAATTCTCCACTGTCGATACTGGGCTTGCCGATATTGCCGACCAGTTTGAAGATGGAGTAGTCGTACAAGGTAGCAAAGAAATCGACCTTTGAACCCAGGCCAACCAAAACTGTATCGATCATAATAAAGAAAATCAATGAGAAGCCGATCGTTTTTCCGCTGTCGATAAGGATTACAGTGAACAAAGCGCCGATAGCCGCGTAGCCCGCCGTGTACAGTACTGTCAGGCCGAATGCCCGTGATATGAAAAGCACAGCACTTCCCTCCGGCAGATGACCAAATCCCGAAAGCAGTGTGACTTCGACTGTACTGACTATTGGAAAGACGAGAGAAATCACTATGGAACCGACTGCAAAAACGATCAACTTTGCCGCGAACAGTTGTCCTCTGGTGTTACCCGAAGATGCGATCGTCTTCATGACCCCTGTGGAATATTCGTTGGAGATGAAGAATCCGGCCAATACCGCTACACCGAATTTGATAATATAGGCATTACTCGAAATAAAGGTAATCAGAAATTCAGCTCCCGTAATCTGAGGTTCTCCGCTGGATCGATGATCAAAATAATACAACAGGGGGTACGCAAGCGAGAGGACGGAGAGAACGAACAATAACGTCCAAAATGATCTGTTCTTCCGGAGCTTGAAAAACTCGACTCTAATCAGATTATACATGCACGTTACCCCCAATCCGCTTTGTAAAATAACTCTCCAGATCTTCGCCCATGGGCATAAACTTCTCGATCTCCAAGCCTGCGGAGAATAGTGCCGACGATATTTTGCCTGGTTGCTCAATTCGGCTAAATAATTTGATAGATCCATCCTGCATCACTTCAAAATCGGCCGTGTCCAGCTCGTTTTGAATGACCGTTGTTGCCTTGCCCGGATTATCCACTTTGATATACACATACTGCTGGCATTTCTCGTCCAATTCCTCCGCAGTGAGTTGTTCAAGCAACTTACCATGATGGATAATGCCATAATGGGTTGCCATTAAGTGCAACTCGCTCAGAATATGACTTGAGATCAGTATCGTAATACCGAGCTCGCGATTTAGCCGCTTGAGCAGTTCACGCATTTCGATGACACCCATCGGATCTAACCCATTGGTCGGCTCGTCCAGAATCAGAAATTCCGGATCGCCCAGCAAGGCGATTGCAAGACCTAGCCGCTGCTTCATTCCTAGCGAGAAGTTTTTTGCTTTCTTCTTGCCAGCTCCCTGTAGACCGACCTGCTGTAGCATCCTGTGAACACAATCCTTGCCAGGGATGCCGCGTAGAATCCGGTTTGCTTCTAGATTTTCGCTTGCAGTCATGTGGGGGAACAATGCAGGGCTCTCGATAATCGAGCCAACCCGTTTACGAGCCTGGATCAATGCCTGCTCTTCACTGGTTCCGAACAGCTCAACAGTCCCATCGGTCGGAAAAGCAAGTCCGGTCACAATGCGGATTAATGTTGATTTGCCGGCCCCGTTTTGCCCAATAAAACCATAAATGGAGCCTTTACGGATTGACAAATTGACTTTGTCCAGTGCTGTATGGCCTTTGAATTTTTTGGATAGTTGATTTGTTTTTAAAACATACTCGTACATCTTCGTTTTGGCCTCCTTAATGTGATAGACCAAGTATAGATACTAAAACATAAGAAGTGCTTAAGCCAAATCTTAAGAATGTCTTAAGGCTTGATCCGATAACCCATACCCCATACCGTCTCGATAAATTCGCATCCTGGAGCAGCCTTAGCTAGCTTGCTGCGCAAATTGCTCATATGGACATTGATCGTATTGTCATCTCCACAGAATGGCTCGCGCCAGACCCGTTCATACAAATTGGATTTCGTAAACACCTTCTTCGGGGCCGACAAAAGCAACGAGAGAATCTCAAACTCTCGAGCTGTTAGTGTCAGTTCAGCCCCATCTACTGTAACCGACATTTCATCCCGATCAAGTACTAGTCCCTTATGTCGCTGCACGGTAGACAAAACCGGTTGCGCGATCCGGGCATACAAGCGCAGATGGGAATCGATTCTTGCAGAGACTTCCTCGACGTCGAAGGGCTTCGTAATGAAATCGTCCGCGCCCCCGCGCAGGGCAGACACCTTCGTATGAGGCTCACCCTTGGCCGATATGATAATAACCGGCATATCGTCCCGTCCATCGATGTGCTGGAGTAGTTCCTCTCCCGTCATGCCAGGCAACATCAGATCGAGCAGCAACATGCTCCATGGACGCTGCTCCAGATAGAGAAGGGCCTCCGTTCCCGAATAAGCGGGTTGGGCAAAGTAGCCACTTTTCTTAATAATGCTACACAGCAATCGGCTGATGTAGCTGTCGTCCTCAGCAACTAGAATATTTATTGGGTTGTTCATTTATTCTCCTTTACTTACCTGAAAATGGCCATTATTATGGATGTTCTCTATTAGATATGATAGCAGTTTTTTGTCTTTGTATCGAGATGAGACAAGTTGCCCGGAATGTAGAGCACGATCAAGTCTGTCATGCTATCTTTTCCACACAGTCCCATGGTGCATGACGCTCAATTTTTGCAATAATATACTATAGGGTCTTTAAATTAGGATGTAATATATGAGAATAGCCAGAGAGAGGGGTTCTCATGAATATTACAACTATTTTGTTTTACTGTATGATTGCTACATTTACACCTGGACCTACAAATATTGTTATATTGTCCACCGTGCATAATCACGGAGCGAAAAAAGCAATGAACTATACGTATGGAGCAACGGTTGGTTTTGGCTTATTACTGGTTATTTCCGCTATGTTAAATACGATACTCATTACGTTCATACCAAAAATAATTATTGTGATGCAGATCATTGGAAGCATATATATGCTATATCTTGCTTATATGATTTACAAAATGGATGTATCAAACTCTACTGAAAAAGAAACAGCTACTTTTTTGTCAGGCTTACTTATGCAGTTTCTAAATCCAAAAGTAGTGCTCTTTACAATGACTGTAATTCCAACTTTTATTATGCCGAACTATAGTTCAAGCACAGCGATGACGATAAGTATTCTAGCGATTACAACCATTGGATTTCTGGCATTTATTACGTGGGTGTTTTTCGGGACCATATTCAAGGCGTTTTTACAGAGGCATAACAAGTTTGTTAATATACTTATGGCATTATCTCTTGCTTATGCTGCAATCATGATTTGGATGTAGGGAAGCTTATGAAGAGGTGAATGGATTGAACAAATTTATATATAAAAAAAGGGCAGGTATTACCGCGTTGTCGGCAAGCATGACTGATTTCACCTATAAAAAGCACGCTCACCAGGAGTATGCCATTGGCGTTACATTGCGTGGGATTCAAGAGTATAACTTGGAGGGGAGCTTACAATTGTCCTATCAGAATGGTGTCATGCTCTTTAATCCGGAACAGGCCCATGATGGAATGGCACATGATCGGACAGGTCTGGATTATGTCATGCTTTATTTTGATCCCCAACTACTTATGGAAGTCATAGAAAAAAAGGATACTCCAAGGTTTTTAACCCCGATTGTGTATGATGCTCAGCTTGAACAACGAATAGTAAGCCTTTCCAAAGCAATATTAAGCGAAAAAGATGAGGCGTTGTGTAGTGAGTTATTCTTGTCACTCACAAATAGCCTTATTGAAACGAAGCTTTCGACTGATGATAGGAAGGAACATGTGCTGATTCACAAAGCTAAGGATATGCTTCATGCCAATCTGGAACATGTGCTTAAACTTGATGAGATCAGCAGTGAGCTTCATTTATCAAAGTTTCAGTTTATCCGATTATTCAAGGCACATACTGGAATTTCACCTTACCAATACTTTCTCAACTGCAAAATCGAACGTGCAAAGCGTTTAATCGAGAAGAATAAAGATGTTTATTCAGCAGTAAGTGCCTACGGTTTTGTTGATTTAACTCATCTAAACAAACATTTTAAAAGTGTATATGGTATAACAGCATTTGAGTATATGTCACATTTATAATGAGGGATATTGTAGTAGGGGGATATCCGGAGATTCGCATCACCGATTGGCATTGCACGCCTATTGCTGGAACAGCAGGAAAGCTCCAAAAGTCGCATATATGCGGCTTTTTTTGTTTTAACGATATTGTCCTTATTAAAAGTCTAAAATGTACGAAAAATCAATGCGAATTATTGATGCCAATTTCTGTTTATTCGACCTCTTTATCAATATTTTTATTGCAAATGCAATAAAGCTGGGTTGAATTAAATTTGTATCATTTTTTGTTGAGTTTACAACAAAATAAAAGCGCTAAGGAGTTAATTATGAAGAAAATCCTTGGTGAAATTGGAATGATCGCAAGGGCATTAGATTCTATAAGTAATATCGAATTTAAAGAATATGATCTTACAAAAGGACAGTACTTGTACATTGTACGAATATGTGAAAACCCGGGAATCATTCAAGAGAAGTTAGCTGAAATGATAAAGATAGACCGAACAACAGCTGCTCGCGCTATAAAGAAACTTGAGATTAATGGATTTATTGAAAAGAAAGAAGATACACAGAACAAAAAAATAAAAGAAGTTTGTGTAAAAGAGTAGACAGTAACTTCTCGGGTGTTCGTTAGTCGGTGTGGATGTTCTTTGGGGCGGGGAACCCCGCCCCAAAGAACAAGGAAATAGGCTACTTTTCTTCTGTCTCCCGCACTGGATATCGTGTTTCAAACATCTTTTAGGGAATCCTTTCGAAAATCAGGCGGGTATCATCAAGCTGTTGATGACATTTTCGATTTCAAAAGTCATTATCATATCTAGGCATTTGTTAACTAAAAAAGCAACTGTATGATTAACTTAGCTAAGTGAGGAAGAACCACCTAGGGATGAAAAATCCTGCGAGGTGGTTCTTTTTTTCTTTCAATTCCTATGCCATCATTATAGACGGGGGCGATGAAGAATGTTTCAGGATTTCAAGCTCGTTGATGACCGTCCGGTCGCGATACAAGTGAAAGAATATATCAAGCGATTAATTATAAAAGGTGCGCTTCAGGCGAATCAAAAGCTGCCCTCCACACGAGAAATGAGTGGTCTGCTAAAGGTGAGCCGCAATACACTCATTGCAGCCTATGAGGGCCTGGAGGATGACGGATATACGTATACGGTTCCAGGCAAAGGCAGTTATGTGGCTGCTATGCTGGAGCCTATGACATCAGATCATGGAGGAGCTGATGTCTCCGCCGCCTGGCAGATCGACTGGAAGGCAAGGATGAACGAATATGCTGTATCGGCTGTAGAGCTGGATATCATGAAGCAGGGGATTCGCGCTAAAAAAGGAGCCATCTCGTTTACAAGCATCGCTCCGGATGAGCAGCTGTTCGATCTGGGGGATGTAAAGCGTGCTTTCATGGATAGGATGGCCATCGAAGGACAGGTGCTGCTCAACTACGGCTATGCGAAAGGCTACAAGCCGCTGATCGATTACCTGATGCGTTACATGGAGAATAAAGGCGTCGATACAAGCGGCAAGGATATGCTGATCACAAGCGGATTTACGGAAGGCTTTGACATTGTATTGTCGGCACTGCGTCCTTCTGCACGCTCCGGAGCGGCAATTTGTGAAAATCCAACCCATCACACAGCAATCAAAAATTTGAAGCTGCAAGGCTTTGAAATTACTGGTATTCCAATGGAGCATGACGGTATTGATGTGGAGCAGCTTGAGGCTGTGTTGCAGAGTGGGGCAAGCCGCTTTGATCTGGCCTATTTGACCCCTTCCTATCACAATCCTACAGGGATCGTCATGTCACCGGCAAAGCGCAGCGCTGTTATGAAATTAATGATGCGCTACCAGATACCGGTCATTGAGGATGGATTTAATGAGGAGCTTCGCTACTCGGGAGCGCATATTGCCCCATTAATAGCGACCGCCGGACAGGGAAACGGAGTCATCTATATCGGCAGCCTCTCCAAGGTGCTGTTCCCTGGTTTGCGAGTGGGCTGGGTGCTTGGAGACCAAGCGCTGATCAACAACCTTGAAAGCATAAAGCGTGCGCGCAGCATTCATACATCAACAATCGACCAATCGATATTATATCAGTATTTGCTGAATGGAAATTTCGATAAATATGTAAAAAAAGCACGTATGGAATACAAACGCAAATATGAACTGACAAAAGCGTGCTGCGATGCATATCTTCCCGAGGCGAAGCTGTCAGGCGACGGGGGCTTGCATATTTTTCTTACCTTCCCCACTGGTGTGAATACCCGCCATCTGCTGGAAGCTTGCACAGAGCAGGGGGTTATTTTTACACCGGGTGACAGATTTTTTATTCAAGAAGGCGAAGGTACGAACACATTGCGACTAGGTTTTTCACGAGTAACGGATGAAAATATCGAGAAGGGTATTCGAATAATCGGTCAGCAGGTGCGCGGCTTTCTATAGGCATAAAGATAATTACAGACAAATGAGGTGTCATAATGAGGATTGGTATTATTATGGGTGGTGTTTCCTCGGAGTGGGAGGTTTCTCTACGGACAGGTCAAGAAATGATCCGTCATTTGGATCCAGATCGCTATACGGCGGTCCCCATTGTAATCAATCAGCGAGTGGATTTAATCAGACAGATACAACAGGCAGAAATTGATCTCGCGCTGTTGGCTCTGCATGGTCAATATGGCGAGGATGGCACGATACAGGGAGCGCTTGAGACACTGGGGATTCCGTATACAGGCAGCGGTATTCTGGCAAGCAGCCTGTGTATGAACAAGCGTCTGACTAAGATGCTGCTTACGGCAGCGGGCGTGAGTACGCCGACTGGCCTTTGCTGGCAGAGGATGGACGACTATGATCCGCGGGCGGTGGAACGGATAGGTTATCCGGTAATTGTCAAGCCGAATTCGGGGGGATCTAGCATCGGCATCCAGCTTGTTCATCATGAGACAGAATTACTGACGGCTGTTCAAGAGTCCTTCACTTTGGATCAAACGATCTTAATTGAGCCGTATATTCAAGGGATGGAGCTCACCTGTTCGATTATAGATGGCGAGCTGTTGCCGATAATCGGCATTCGCTCCACTCATTCGGAGTGGTTTGATTACACGGCAAAATATGAGGTAGACCGCGCTGAAGAGAAGGTGATCGAGCTGGCACCCGCCATCCATCAGCGTGTGCGCGAGGCGGCGCTTGCCAGCTATCGGCTGCTGCAGTGCAAAGTTTATGCCAGGGTCGATATGATCCTGTGTCAGGGTATCCCTTATGTACTGGAAGTCAATACCTTACCGGGAATGACTGCCGGCAGCCTGCTCCCCAAGAGCGCGGCAGCAGCAGGCATGAGCTTTACACAGCTGCTGGATCGAATTATTACCTGCTCGCTTCGCGAACGGGGACAGGAGCGGGGGGAGCAGCATGTATAGTGAAAAGATTGCAGGGCAATTTTTATCCTCGCGTGTACGGGATATCCGGCCGTCGGGAATTCGCGCTTTTTTTGAAATAAATAATGTAGGCGGCGATACAATCTCCCTTGGGGTTGGTGAGCCGGATTTCGTTACACCGGAAAAGGTACGTGAAGCTTGCATCCAGGCATTACGCGACGGGAAGACGAAGTACACCTCAAACAAGGGCTTGATGGAGCTGCGTGAGGAGCTTTCAGCATATTATGCCAGCAGCTTTGCAGTTACTTACGATCCCGAGCAGGAAATCATCGTGACGGTGGGGAGCAGTGAGGCTGTAGACCTGGCACTACGTGCAGTGATCAATCCGGGTGATGAAGTCCTAATACCTGCGCCAAGCTATATTGCGTATGAACCGATTACTCATTTGCATGGGGGTAACATTGTGGAGGTAGAAGCTAAGGATGAGGAGCAGTTCAAGCTGACCCCTCAAGCACTGCAAGCAGCGATCACACCTCATTCAAAAGTTTTGATGATTAATTATCCATGCAATCCAACCGGCACAGTTATGACCGAGCAGGATTGGCTGCCGATTGTAGAGCTCATTATCCAACATAATTTGGTAGTTATTTCGGATGAAGTTTACGCCGAGCTGACCTTCGGGAGAAAACATGTCAGTATTGCCGCATTACCGGGCATGAGGGAGCGTACAATTGTCATCAGCGGCTTTTCCAAAGCGTTCGCGATGACAGGCTGGCGGGTAGGCTATGCCTGCGGACCGGGGGAACTGATCGCCGGCATGCTGAAAATCCACCAGTACACGGCTATGTGCGCCCCTACAATTGCACAGATCGCTGCACTTGAATCCCTGCGTTATGGCATGACTGCCAAGGATGAGATGATAGCGAGCTACAATGAACGCCGCAAGCTGTTTGTAGCCGGCTTGAATGCAATTGGTCTGGCATGTCACGAGCCGGAGGGGGCTTTCTATGCCTTCCCTTCCATTGCTTCTACCGGGATGTCCTCAGAGCAATTTGCTCTTCGGCTTCTGAAGGAAGCAAAGGTCGGGGTCGTCCCGGGGCATGTATTCGGATCGGGCGGAGAGGGCTTTATTCGCTGCTCTTATGCTGCCTCGCTCGTCGATTTGGAGAAGGTGCTGGAGCGGATGGCAAGATTTATGCAGGTGACGCAGTTGGTTTGATGTAGCAAATGGAATGATTGCCAGAGTATTAGATTCCATCAATCGCTTTCATTTGTGCCTACACATTTTATTCATATATACGATTTTTTATCTGAATATAGCATTTGTCATAGATATAGAAATGGGTCTAAAGTATTATTATGAGAGTCTACAGACACAATTACATATTTTGGGAGGCCGTTTTATGAGAAGAAAAACATTTGTTTCTTTGGCTCTGATGCTCTCAGTCTTTATGCTCGTATTCACTTCAATTCCTGCAATAGCTGCAGAGGTTCCTGCTGACAAGTACACTTATTCATTGTCTGGTGAAGCAGGTAAGCAATCGAATAAAATCGAAATTGAAGAATTTGATGACAATCAACAATTCAGAGATATTCTAGCAGAGCAAAACTATAAAATTGTTCTGGTGAAAGATGGTGCTGAAATCAAATTCACACCAAAGGAAAAAATGAGTGCTTCAGTAAGTTATTATACGATAGATGGAAGCAATGGCGGTTCCTTATTCTGGGAAATAGACGGCTCAGAAGAAGCTGTAAGTGAAATTGAGGCTAATCAAACAGCAACCACAAAACTTTACAAGAGATATGGTGGCTTTACTTGTGATCTTTATTATGTATTTAGCTTTGGCAATGCTGATAAGTCCACAAAAATCATTTACCAAGTTTCAGACGGCGCATCTGCATCGACTTCGAATCCTGATGAGCCGACTACTAAACCAGTTGAACCCAAATCAGAGCCTGCTGCAAATCCACTGGTAACTGCGACTGCCAAAGCTTCAGTATCAAAGGTTTTAGTTGATGGCAAGCAAGTTTCTTTTGAAGCATATAATATTAACAACAACAACTTCTTTAAGCTTCGTGACATCGCTATGGCAGTGAACGGAACCGCAAAGGGCTTTGAAGTGGGTTGGGATGGTGAGCATAACGCCATAAGCCTGACATCGGGTGAAGCATATACCGCCCAAGGAGGAGAACTGGCAGTATCCAATAATCCAAAAGCTAAGACAGCTACATTATCAACGTCTAAGGTTTACCTTAATGATGAGGAGATAGAGATCGCCGCATATAAGATTGAAGGGAACAACTACTTCAAGCTTCGTGATATCGCACAAGCACTCGGGATATCTTTAACATTCGATTCAAAAACAAATACGATAGGCATTGATACATCAGCACAATAATTTCGTGTCTTATGAACATAAGTAATAATATATTTTATTTAATGGAGTGGCTTGTGAGTCGATTTTCGGCTTACAAGCCATTATTTATTTTTTGTTGCTTGTCATGCGATGTCTAAAAGGGATGGTGCTCCATTACTTTTTGAAGAAAGAACTGCAAAAACCCATCAAATTGCAAGACGCCCAATGCTACATCTAGTCTGTTACAACGTCGGCGGAAGCAAGGGGCAAGGGAGTTGCCACCGAGCTGATACAATATCTGTTTAATAACTTAAACTACAAAGAATTTGTATTGGAGGTGCTTGACACTAATGTGAACGCAATCCGGCTGTACAAACGGCTCGGGTTCGTATTGTTCAAGCGTAAAAAAGCGGGTTTTTCGAAAGATTGTATATGAAACGAGTCGGGGGCTAGGCAGATTGTAATTTTCAGTCTTTCGTCTAAAATCCCGCTTTGTTTACTGTTATCGCGTATTGCCGTTCAGCACCATATCAAGCGAAACATTGCTTTCATCTTGTTCCTCCACCATGCTGTTAATATAGCCTGCCATGAAGCCGCCTTGCACCTGCTCCCACAGCTTAAATCCCGGCATTGCTTTAATTTCCGGTAAATGCTCAGCAGCTGTTCCTGCGAAGTAGTAGACATTTAGCTTAGCCATGGTTTCCGCCATGGAGGCGCGATCCGCAGTGCTGAACGAGCTGTCCTCAAGCTGCTGAAGCGCTTTGCTGTAAGAAGAGGAGGCAAAGGCTTTCTCTGCATAAGATTTGAATCCGAGTAGATTGGGATCGTTACTGCCGGTTGCGGCAGCCCAGCCTTCGACGTCGACAGCTGCAGTATTATAAGTAACCCCCCGGCTCAACGGATCAAAGGTCATAACCCCATATTGATGGGGATTTACGGCAAATGCGCCGGTGGCAATATCATACACCGGAAATGCCTCATCTCCTTCTCTGTAAGCAGGGTCACGGCGGATGTCCTGCACATGAATATGACCGGAGAGCACTAAGTTGAGCCCGCCTTGACGCAGCAGCTTCATCGCTTCCTGACTGTTGTTCAGCCGAAAGCCCGATACCTGCATGGTTGTATGATCAAGCAGATTGTGATGCATAACGGTGATGATGGAGGCCTGCGATTTGGCAGCGAGCTTCACGCATTTTTCCATCCAAGCTTGCGTGGACGGCAAGATGCGTCCGTCCGTTTGGGGGAAGCCGTATTCTTCATTTTTGGCATACTGGGCGCTGTCAATCATGAGCAGCCAAAGTCCGGGAGCGGCTTGCACGAGATAGCTAAGACTGTCCTCATCTCTGGAAAGAGCCTCATCGTATCCATATTCCGCATACAGATCATCAAAATCCTCGTCCGAAAGATACTCCGCAACGATCTGCTTGTCACCGCTGAAGGATCTGGCCCACGGGTTATTCAGATCATGATTCCCTGGAATCACATAAACGGAAGTTCCCGCTTGTTCTATTCGTTTTAGCTTTTCCGCCAGCTTCTTGTGGCTGCTTGCTTCTCCGTTGTTAGTCAAATCGCCACTGAGAATAAGGAATGCTGGTTTCTTCTGCTCCACATCGTACACTAAAGCTTCCATTAATTCTTCGCTATAGGGCAGCATTTTACCGTCTCCGCCGCTGACGTAGGCATCAAAAGCTGTTCCGCCGTCCTGTAGCTCTTTGTCTAAATAGTGTGTGTCCGTCGCGACCCAAAAGGAGACGGGCTGCACGGAATCCGCGTTCACATTTACCGCGCTTGCTGAGTGAGCGGAAGGGTGGCTGTCGTTATTACAGCCACCCATAAGGATGATTGCTGCTAGCAAGGGAAGGGCGAATAGTGACTTCCTGCGCTTGCCTATATTCATAGATTGTGATATCTGCTGCATTACCATCATTGGATTTAACCTTCCTTCTGCTGCATATGTGCTCATTATTGTAGACTATTTTCGGTAGATAATGTTTATCCGAAATGTGAATGTTTCTGGTTTCATGGTGATTATCCAACGCCATCACTTTCTAACAAAGAATAAAAATTATCACGGTCTTCGTCATCAAATTTGCCAAGTATATGTACCCTAACATATTCATGTCCGCCGTACATATCAATTTCCTCACCGTACTTATTGTAAAGCGCGATCATATTGCCAGCATGATTTAACTCCATGTACCCATAGCATTTTTCTTCAGGCGCTTCACCGAAAAAGAGCGTAAATCTGATTTTGACCACTTTGTGCATGCAGATCCTCCTTAGCCGTCTTTTGTATTGGCTTTGAATTTATACAGCAACCTCCATAAAATGTCAACAGATAAAGTTTTAATAATGTGACTTGGGGAAAAGTGCACCTTTTCAGCAAATTCACGAATGGTCAGATAAGGGATGGTTTCCTTTTGATTCATTACAAATACAGCTAGTCTCCGACGCTCGCCCACACTCACTAGGGGAGATGCACATATATTGTCAATACACAGGAGGTGAGGCATGATTGGCTACATCAGTTGGTTATAAGCAGGCTCGTAAATATTTGAACAAACCTGTACGTATTAAGACAAAGACGGGAGCTGTACTGTACGGAACGATTGTAAAAGTAACGGCGAACAAATTGCATCTGAAGCTGGAGTCAGTTCACCGCAAGGGTAGCAAGGCGCATGCCACGTTTGTACCATTTATTATACCCCTCGTATTGTTCGACTTGCTGGCAATCATACTTTTGGAGAGAAGACGTAGAAGGTTAAGAAGATTGTTTTAGTGGTTGATTAACAAGTGACCTGCGAAGAAAGTAAAAATAGTCCTTGGTACATTTAAAATGCACCCTATAGAGCAGACACTTCATAAAGTCTCTCTATGGGGTATGTTTTATGAGGTGACATCGGTATTGCAAAAATGTAATACCACGCTAAAGAAATAGTAAGTCTATTAAAAGCATTAATGTGACCATTAGAAGTCAATTTGGAATTGATATAGATGCTGCTTGTGGTCAATTGTATGGAAATTATCAAAAGAGCAACAAGCAGCAACTTGAGGTGAAGTTCGTGCTGAATTGTATTCCATAAAATAATTTGTTAATATAAAAATACAATTATGAGAGGACTGATGGATGGACAATGATTAACTAATCTATATTTTAATTTGAAATGAATAACTTCAAACTTCAAAATATAGGGTTAGTCTATCCATTTTTATAAATCAGTTTACACTTTATTTGTCATGATTCTTATGACAAAAACAGAACTTATTTAATATAAGTGAAAGACTAATCCTTCCAATTACAAAATTGGGGGGATTTTTTATTCTCTCATAGTCAGGATTGATATTTATTTAATCTGTAACTTTAATCTAACAAATAAAGGAGAGAAAAAAATGAGCGATTCAGACACTATTGTTACGCATGTAATTCTCCGTATAAGTCGCTAATATCCATCAAACTTATACGGAGAATTTAAAACAGATGGATGTGCCGACTTTGTATAAATAGAAAAATGTGTGATATACAAAGGAGGAATTATTATGTCAATGATCCATGTTCAAGACTTATCTTTTTCATATCCAGCTAGCTTTGACAATATTTTTGAAGGTGTGAACTTTCAAATAGATACGGATTGGAAGCTTGGATTTATCGGTAGAAATGGACGAGGTAAAACAACATTCTTTAATCTATTATTAGGGAATTATGAGTATAGCGGGAAAATCACTGCTTCGGTAGAATTTAATTATTTCCCTTATCCAGTTTCGGATAAAAATAAGTATACCTATGAAATCCTTGAGGAAATTTGCCCACAAGCGGAAGATTGGGAATTTCTTCGTGAAATATCCTATCTAAATGTTGATGCCGAGATCATGTACCGACCATTCAACACACTTTCCAATGGAGAACAAACAAAGGTATTGCTTGCCGCACTATTTTTGAATGAAGGCCAATTTTTATTGATTGATGAGCCAACCAATCATTTAGACACCGATGGACGAAAGATTGTCTCTAATTATTTAAAGAAGAAAAAAGGGTTTATTTTAATATCACATGACAGAATCTTTTTAGATGGATGCGTTGACCATATCTTATCTATAAATAGAGCAAATATTGAAGTTCAAAGTGGCAACTATTCTTCCTGGAGGTTAAATTTTGATAGACAGCAGGAGCATGAAGAGGCAACAAATCAGCGTCTACAAAAAGACATAGGGAGATTAAAACAGTCTTCAAAGCGTTCAGCAGGCTGGTCCAATCAAGTGGAAGCCTCCAAAAATGGGACAACGAATTCGGGCTCTAAGCTGGATAAGGGTTATGTAGGACATAAAGCGGCAAAGATGATGAAGAGGGCAAAGAACCTTGAATCAAGGCAACAAAAAGCTATTGAGGAAAAGTCCAAGCTGCTCAAAAATGTGGAAAAAACCGAGTCATTAAAATTAGAGCCACTGGAAATTCAATCCAAAAAGTTGCTTGTTTTGGCTGACGTGTCTGTTAAGTACGATGACCAAATAGTGAATAAGCCAATTAGCTTTAAAGTTGAACAAGGTGACCGAGTTGTACTTGATGGAAAGAATGGAAGCGGGAAAAGCAGTATCCTTAAACTAATCTTAGGGAATCCAATACAGCATACAGGCTCAATGAATTTAGGTTCTGGCCTCATCATTTCCTATGTTGGGCAAGATACTTCTCATTTGAAGGGACAGTTATCGGACTTTATTGAAGAGCATGAGATAGATGAGCCATTATTTAAATCGATCCTGCGCAAGATGGATTTTGACCGAATTCAATTTGACAAAGATATATCGAATTATTCTGGTGGACAAAAGAAAAAGCTGCTTATAGCCAAAAGTTTATGTGAAAAAGCTCATTTATATATTTGGGATGAACCTTTAAATTTTATCGATATTTATTCGCGCATGCAGATTGAGGAGCTTATTCAACAATTTAATCCTACAATGGTTATTGTTGAGCATGATCAGGCATTTCAACAAGCAGTTGCAACAAAAACTATATATATGTAGTTTTCTAGTCAAATTTTAAAGTAAGAAAAAAATAGGCTTGAAAGTTTGAAAGGAGATGTGTATAATTCGAGAGGATAATTAAATTTTAAATGTTATCTAGGGTTCCGCGATTTTATATATCGGCTGGTCCAAGAGATAACCACAACTTGTAGTTGTGTCACGGAGGGATAAAAGCCCGGGAGATAAACTGTTGAACAGTTTATTTCTCGGGCTTTATTATTTTTTTGCTGTGCTTGATAAATACTTTATGTAGCTCAATTCAAAAGGGAGTGGAAAAAATGAACAAAACATGGTTGTCCGTTATTATTGCTGCGGTATTTGAGGTGGGGTGGGTCATTGGATTAAAACATGCTAGTGGGATTTTAGAATGGGGAGCTACCGTGATTGCCATCATTGTAAGTTTCACCTTGATGATTAGAGCTGCACGCTTTCTTCCGGTAGGGACTGTATATGCTGTTTTCGTTGGTTTAGGTACAGCAGGTACTGTTTTCGCTGATATTATATTATTTGATTCTCCTATTCAAATGAAAAAGATAGCACTCATTGCAGTGCTGTTATTGGGGGTTATTGGGCTAAAAATGTTAAGCAAAGAGAAGAAAAAGGAGGTGGGTTAACTCATGAATTGGATTTTTCTTATTTTAGCTGGAATATTTGAAATGTTTGGTGTCCTAATGATTAATAAATTGAACAAAGACCGCAACGTAACATCATTCCTCTTGTTGATTGCAGGCTTTGGATTAAGCTTTTTGTTCTTGACCTTTGCCATGAAAACCTTGCCGATGGGTACAGCATATGCTGTATGGACAGGTATAGGAGCATCCGGAGGAGCAATTCTCGGTATGATATTTTACGGTGAACCAAGGAATATTTTGAGAATTGTGTTTATTGCCATGGTGCTCGGATCCGCAGTAGGTTTGAAATTAGTTAGCTAGCAAATATTGTAGGGTTTAGAAACGGCAAAGAGTGATTTGAATGAAAAGACGATACGAAAATCCTTTTGCGGAAATAGATTGCCGTTATGTTTGAATAGTTGTTCGAAAAAGCAACTGATAATGGGCAATTTAACCAAAACGTATCTATTAAATCTGATGCTTTTTGCTACTGTACTAAATGGAATGGTCTACTTAAAGGGGATAATACCAGGTTTGGATCTAGTTGGCGTACAGTCTTATCCGGGAGTGCTGCTGATTCTGCTGATCATTGCGTTGATCACTGCGTGGAGTGCGAAGAAACACGGCTTCCCTAGAAAGCGTATTTACTAACTGGTGGCAGGCTTGGCAGGAGCAGCGTTATAATTGTGTCGGAAGAGCACTAGGGTTTAATTAGAGTAAGTCATTGGTAAGGAAAGTTGAATGAAATGCGTTACCAACCGAAGTAAGTATTGAATTTAAAGGATGTGGGTATCATGAGCAAAAAATTTACATCGATTATCCTTTGGGCTAGTCTCCTCATTTTGTTGTTGGTAAGTACAATTTACTTCATTGCTAAGATATTTCCTATTGACGCAGTAGATTCAGTCACACAACAATCGGAAACTCATTCGTCCGGAACAATGACTACAGAAACGGTAGTTGAAGCACCGGCAGGGGATTATTATGTTTCACCGCAAGGCAAAGACACAAATCCGGGGACTATGAATGCGCCGCTCGCCAGCATCCAGAAAGCAATCGAATTAGTTGAGCCAGGCGGTTCCGTAATCCTTCTTGAAGGAGCATATCACCAAACTGTAAGCATCGAAAAATCAGGATCCTTACACGAGGGCTACATATCTTTGTGTAATGCAAAGGGGCAAATCGCAATAATGGACGGCAAAGGTGTACAGCGGGTTGAAGATGGCGTCATCAGTATTGACAATGCCAGCTATGTACGCGTGTCAGGCCTAGAAATACGCCATTACGATACAAGTTCCGCTGATGCCACTCCCATCGGTATTCATGTGAGCGGAAGCGGCAGAAATATTGAAATTATAGGGAATCGCATTCACGATATGGGGACCAGTGCAGGGCAGAAGGCAGGCGGCGGTAATGCACATGGCATTGCAGTTTACGGTAACTCGGCAGATCCACTTAACCAGATTTCCATTATCCAAAATGAGTTGTACAACCTGAAGCTGGGAGCCAGCGAAGCAATGGCGATTAATGGAAATGTAGACGGTTTTCATGTTATGCAGAACATCGTGCACGATAACAACAATATCGGCGTCGACATCATTGGGTTTGAAGGTACTGCACCGAACCCTGTTCAAGATCAGGCGCGAAACGGTGTTATTCAAGAAAATCATGTATACAACAATTCCTCTTATGGCAATCCCGCATATGGAAACGACTACTCGGCCGCTGGCATATATGTTGACGGTGGCAAAGATATAAAGATCATCGACAATGACATTCATGACAATGATTTTGGGATCGAACTGGCAAGTGAGCATGCCGGAGGTGTAACTTCAAATGTAGAGGTATCGCTTAACCGCATTTATAACAACAGTGCGGCAGGCATTACGCTTGGAGGCTATGACGAAGATCGTGGAAGGACGGAAAATTGTATCATTAAAGAAAATAAGTTAACTGAAAACACCTCCAAGCATCTTGGTTATGGTGAAATCAATTTGGCCTTTGACACAAGGTTCAATGAACTGCGCAACAACTACATCAAAGCGAATGAGGATGGACTAATGATAACAAACGAGTTCACCCAAAATAATGGAAATAAAGTTGACTATAATCACTACAGCAGCAAAAATCAAGCACTTTGGATATGGAAAGGTGAAGAATTTGATGACTTCAGAGCTTATCGAACACAGACAGGTAATGATTTGCATTCAGGTTTGAACTGAGAGAGGATTACTTCGGTTCCAGAAATTTTAAACAATGGTCGAGCAGATAAATGTTCTGGTAGCAGAAGGCGAATAAGGGAAGGTGGAGATATTCATGATCAAAATACTTGTGGTAGATGACGAGAGCAGCATTCGGGCGGCTGTTGCTTATGCGCTGCGCAGGGAAGGGTATGAGGTCGAGATGGCTGCGGACGGCCAGGAAGCGCTGGACAAGGTGGAGACGTTCCAGCCGACGGTGATGGTGCTCGATGTTATGATGCCACATCTAAGCGGTTATGACGTATGCCGCAAGCTGGAGGGTCGGTCGCGACCTGCGATTCTGTTACTGACTGTCAAAGACGATATTGTCGATAAAGTGTTGGGATTGGAACTTGGCGCTGACGATTACATGACCAAGCCCTTTGATATGAGGGAACTGCTGGCCAGAGTCAAGGCACTATCACGCAGGGGAGGTTATGGCGGGCAGATGCAACAGGAGCAGCATGAGGTGCTGAGACTGGGAGGATTGTCCGCAGAGCTGTTCAGCCGTGCGGTTTCTATTCAAGGCGAACTTCTTGATTTAACGCCGAAGGAATTTGATCTGTTGGTATTGCTGATGCGCAATCCGGGGCGGGTCTATTCACGGGAAGCGCTGCTGGAAAAAGTGTGGGATATGGGTTTTGCGGGTGGCACCCGAACGGTGGACATTCATGTACAGCGTCTGCGCAAAAAGTTGGGCAATCACCACGGACTCATTCAAACTGTTTACGGCATTGGCTATAAAAGTATGGGATCACCTTAAATGGGCGGCAAATTTCGGCTGGGCCTCAAGGGGAAAATGTCGTTGTTACTCGCCCTGTTGCTCGTATTTATCGTAACCTGCCTGAGCGTGCTGGTGCTGAGTGGCATCCGGGAGAACCAGCGAACGATGCTGGAGCAATCTTTTACAAGGCAGGCAGAAGCGGCCAATCTGCGCGTGCGGGAGGAATACTTGACCGAAAGCATGATTCCGCCGGATCAATTTATGATGCAGACGGGTCAACGGCTGGCCGTGGATTTGGGCGCACAGAGCGGTATGGCAGTGACGCTGTATACGGTGGATGGCTCATTTGCCGGCACCTCGCTGCCGTTTCAGCCTCGTGCCGATGTGCAGGATGCTCTGCAATTTACGGCTCAGGGGCAGTCGGCATACATTACCGAGGGGGATCAGCTGTTGTTCCTTGCACCCCTGTACAATGCCGGGCAGCGTCTGGGCACGGTGCAGTTTCATGCTTCGCTCGCCGAGCAAAATGCTTTTTACGCCCGAATTCGCCAGTTGTTTCTTCTTGCCGGTGCCACCGTGCTGGGTGTCGGTTTCCTAATCGGTTACGTGTATGTCCTCCGGCAGGTCAATGTGATTGACCGGCTGAACAGGGCGGCATCACAAATTGGTCAAGGCGAATATCTATCGGCTCCTTCGGTATTCAGAAAGGATGAGCTGGGCGAGCTTGCACAAGGAATCTATGAGATGAGCAGCAGCATTTCCGCGTCTGTCGGTGCTCTGCATGGAGAAAAGCAAAAGCTGCTTGAAACGGTGGGGCGGCTGCGAGAATTGGAGCAGCAGCAAAAGCAGTTCATCGGCAATATCAGCCATGAGCTGAAGACACCGTTAACCTCGATTATCGCTTACGCCGATCTGTTGACGATGTACAGCGATGATCCTACCCTGCTGGACGATGCCGGAAGACGTATCCATGCGGAGGCACAGAGACTGTATAGTCTTGTGGAGAAGGCGCTACAATTGTCAGCGATGGACGTTTACGAGTTTGAAACACAGGCGGAGGCGGTTCCGCTATGTCCCTTGCTGGAGGAAGCTGTGGCCCGGCTGCAAGGGAAGGCGGACAGCTGCAGGGTTACGATTCATACTTCGCTTGTTGAAGGTGAAGTGTGGGCCGATCCTGAGAACGTGATGCACATCATGCTCAATTTGCTGGACAATGCGATCAAATATAACCGCCCAGGCGGGCAAGTTCACCTGCTGAACTACATCGCAGAGTCAGCAGACGGAGCACGCCGGATGATCATAGAGGTTGCCGATACAGGAATCGGTATCCCGAAGGAAGCCGTCTCCCGAATTTTTGATCCGTTCTATACGGTCAGTAGAGACCGGTCAAGAGCTAGCGGAGGAACTGGACTTGGGTTAGCCTTAGTTCGCAATCTGATCGAGAAGCAAGGCGGAACTGTACAGCTTGTAGAGACGGGACCGGACGGGTCGCGTCTCAGGGTGGAGCTACTACTACATGCCTCGGATGCGGTAAGGACAACACATACACCAAAGATATAGCCCGGAATGAGGGAGATCATCCGGGCTTTTCGGTGTTAATTCAGACCATGCCGGCTTTCCCGATTGTTTACAAGTTCGTTACAAGCCGGATATGCTTATGCAATATTGTCTCTCTATACTAAAGGCCATGGGGAGCTTTGAACAACCGCGGCCCGGGTCAAAATATTTATTTGTATGCAGGAGGTCCCTGATGAACAAAGTGAAATACATCGCCGGTCTAATTGCCATGTCCTTGCTGTCTGTCGGCATCTTAATCGGCTGTGACGCAGAACAGGAAGGTAATAAGCAGTTGCGCAGCACGCTGGATACAACTGACCAATCCGGTTCCGGGGAGACAGGAGGAAAACGTGAACTGACAGTAGTCAAAGAGAGAAAACCGCCTGCTGAGCAGGGAATTGCCGTGCAGCGCATACACCAGATGAACGGCGCCAATATCGAGAAATGGCTCTCGGACCACGAACTGGAGATCCAAGTCACCATGGTGGAGAAACAGGCCACCGCGACGGAGGAACCGCAATTTAGCTACCAGAGGTTTCAAGTTGATCTCGAGACCGGTGAGCGGCTGAGCATCAAGGAACAGACAGGAGCGGATCAGGGAGAAGTCATCAAATCTTATCTATCGCCGGATGGGAAATACAGCTTCATTCAGACCTGGAAGGACAAATATAAGGCCGTGAACGAGATCGAAAATAGGGCTACAGGGGAGCGGCATAAGGTCGAGGTCGACAATTATATGGAAGTGGGCGGCTGGATCAATAAGGACTCCTATATTCTTGCCGCCGGCTCGATGCAGGACCGGAGCGAGATATGGAACATATCCGTGGACGGTACCCGGAAGAAGATCGAGCTTCAGGATCCTGATGTAGAGAGCTTCACCGAATTTGCTACGGGTAATGGGAAGATTTATTACACCGATGCCAATGGTCAAATGAAGAGCTTCACCCCAACACAATCCCGACCAACTCTGCTCGCAAAGGATGTCTCCACCTTGAGTCTGTCTCCTGACAGTCAGCGGATTGCCGTCTCCACCTCAAGAAGCGGCGGGCAGGAAGAATCGCGCCTGCTCATTTACGATACGAGTGGTCATGTACAAGGTTTGTTGATCGGCAAGGGCGATTTACTGTCCCATCAGTCCTGGTCCCCCGATTCCTCGAAGCTGGCCTTCGCGGTTTATACCGAGGATCAGGGTGGCATGAACGGAATCTATATCTTTGATACAGTCTCAGGCAAGGTATCACCGCTAGGGTTATCGTATTACCCGGTATACCCGCTGAGCTGGAACCCTTCAGGCACGAGGCTGGGCATTACCGTGGACGATAAAGAGAAGCTAATCGTTACGCATATTGTGGATTTCAAAAAATGATATGGTTCAGAAAAAAGGAGAGATTCGTTGTGAAAAAAACACTATTGACCGTTATCGTATTGGGAATGACTTTATCGGGAGCCGCCGGCGTGTATGCCGGAAGCAAGCTGGAGAAGATCAACGCTTATCTGAATCACGGCATTTCCTTCACCGTAAACGGTGCAGATCAGTCTTTAGCAGACAGTAACGGCAAAAAGCTGGTGCCGATCACCTATCAGAATACGACGTATTTGCCGGTGCGGGCCATCTCCAGCCTGACTGGTATTGATGTAGAGTTCGATGCCGCTAGCCAGCAGATTCGGCTGGAAACGGAGCATGATGGCGAAAGCATTGCAAATGAATGGACGACCATCAATTACAGTGAAGCACAGATCAAGGCCATTAAAGAGGCATACGCCAAGTTTGAATCCTTTGAGACGGCCTATGCTCCACAGCAAATGGCCAAAAACGACAATTACGTTAAAGCGGCAGCTACGGGCGATGGGGTCAATCTGATCTTTAAGCATATGACCGTGAATGTGTCGCCACGGGATTATTCCACGGGGTATAAATCCAAGGAGGTTAAGCTGTCCAACGGCGTTAGCGCGAAGTGGTATACGCCTTCCGAAACGCCGATGCTCGGTTTCCAACTGGACGACCGGACGGTGACGATCAGCTCCCCTGACGGTTCCCTAAGCAGCAGTCAAATTGAACAGGTCGCTGTGAGCATAGCTGAATTGAAGTAAGGAATAGGTATAGACATTGAAAGCCGCTTAAATTGCGGCTTTTTTGTTTTATCGGTACAAGTTATTGTCCCGAGTCAAGGACAAGAACCTGTACCGATTACCGATTAGATGGACATGAAAGCGAAAATGCACAACGGTGATTTGTATTTACCCGGCGACGAACAAATTATGAAAGAACAAATGCTTTGCCTTGAAAAGCTATACGATTTTACAAGACCCGCTATTACATGCCAATTTTAATTTAACGCTGGTATATGATACACATATTTATGTCGGGGACTACACGATGTTTGGCCCGAATGTGACGGTAGCAACGGGCGGACATCCGATCTTGCCTGAACTACGCGAGAAGGCTTATCAATACAACGCCCCGATCCATATCAGCAGAAATTGCTGGATCGGGGTGGGGGTAATCATTGTACCCGGCGTTACAATCGGCGACAATACCGTAATTGGTGCAGGCAGCATCGTGACCAAGCATATTCCCGGGAATGTCCTCGCTGTCGGGAATCCTTGCAAAGTGTTGCGCGAAATCAATGACCATGATAAGCTTTATTATTTTAAAGACCGAAAGATTATAAACGAGGATTTGACAGAACCTTAGGAGCAAGAAAGCAGAGGTATTTTATAACGTGGAACCTTACCCTTTTACCTATGATCCTGGCACCCCATTTATTCAACAAGCTGCGGATTGGGTGGCAGACGTATTTTACGAGCTGCTGCCAGAAGCAGGCTTTGAAGTTCGGGATGAGCAGATCTATATGGCGTTTCAACTGGAAAAGGCATTTGCCGATAAACAAACGATTTTTGCCGAAGCGGGAGTAGGTACAGGAAAAACACTGGCCTATCTTCTGTATGCGGTATGTTACGCGCGGTACACGCGCAAGCCCGCGGTCATTGCCTGCGCGGACGAGTCCTTGATTGAGCAGCTGGTCAAGCCGGAGGGAGATATCGCGAAGTTGACCAGGCATTTGGAGCTGATCATCGACGCGCGGCTCGGCAAATCGCCGGATCAATATCTGTGCCTTAAGAAGCTGGATCAGGCGAGAATGCAAACAAAGGCGGATGTGAATTGGGAAGAAATCGCGGCAGGCCTGCCCAACTTCGTCCATTCCTCTGCGCCCATGCAGGCATTTTATGCATACGGAGACCGGAGAAATTATTCTCAGCTTAACGATGAACAATGGAATACCATCAATTGGGATCCCTTCCAGGATTGCTTCACCTGCGACCGCCGCCACCGGTGCGGACAGACGCTGTCCAGGGATCACTACCGGCGCGCCGCCGACATCATCATCTGCTCGCATGATTATTATCTGGAGCATGTGTGGACTTACGAAGGCCGTAAACGGGAGGGCCAGCTGCCGCTTCTGCCTGAGCATTCCTCCGTCGTGTTCGATGAGGGACATCTGCTGGAATCGGCAGCCATGAAGGCGTTCGGCTATAAAATGAAGCATGCGACCTTTGAAGAATTAATTACGCGACTCCTGCAAAATGAGATCCGTGAATCCCTGGCCGTGCTGATCGATGAGGCCATCGTGCAGAGCGAGGTGATGTTTAACGCATTCGGGCGATACAATCTTTCCATTGCGGGGTCGGATCGCAGAGAAATCGTCTTGACCGAGACGCTGCTCGGCGCAGTGCGCAAGTTCCGGAACTTGATTTCGGCGATTGAAGAGGAACTCGTCTTCGAAGGTGAGCTGTATACGCTGGACCACTATCAGCTTCGCATCGTCGAGGAGCATATGGAGATGATACAAAAAGCGCTCCTCCTGTTCGAGCAACCGGAGTCGACGGTGATCAGTTGGGTGGAGGACAGCCCGGAAGGGCTTATTCTCTCTGTCGTGCCGGGCACGGTTAAGGAAATGTTAAAAAGCCAGGTGTTCCACCTTCGGATGCCGGTTGTATTTTCGTCAGCGACGATGTCGGTGGAGAACTCATTCCGTTACCTCGCGGACAGTCTTGGCATTGAGAGCTTCCTGTCCTTTTCAGTTGATTCACCTTATGCGTATCAGGCGCAGATGGAAGTTTTGGCACCGCTATGGCCTCTTGCTAACGGCTTCGATGGCAAAATGAAGGAAGCGGTGCGGCTTCTGCGGCAAACCGGTGGCAGAGCGCTGATTCTTTTCCGCACCCGAGAAGAGCTTAGTCAGTTCAAGGAAAACGTGAAGGCCGAGCCAATGCTGGGCGGGATGTCGTTCTACTATGAAGGCGACAGTGAAATCAGCCATCTGATCTCAGCATTCCAGCAAGAGGAGGAAAGCGTACTGTGCGCGGTCAGCCTGTGGGAGGGGCTCGATGTTCCGGGACCTTCGCTCGCGAACGTGATCATCTGGTCGCTGCCGTTTCCACCGCTTGATCCTGTATTCAATGCCCGGCGAAAAGCCGTTGCCGACCCCTTTCAGGAGGTGGACATGCCTTATATGCTGCTGCGGCTTCGCCAGGGCATCGGCCGGCTGATCCGTTCGCGGGACGACTCCGGCATCGTCGTGCTGATGGGCGAAGAGCTTCGGACCCATCCCGAGGTGAAGGAAAAAGTGATATCCGTGCTTCCCAAGGGCGTTGAGCTGAAGTCATGATCGAAGCATACGTCTCCTCCCATAGCACATGTACGGGGAAATGCCGAACGGTGGTCTGTTTTTTGGCCGGTATTCTGACGTTCCGAAATAACTTCGAAGCCGCTGCGTACGAGGTTGCCCAAAGATACCCCGATGCTAAAATCGTAGTTATCTTTCCCTACGGGATGGCAAGCGGAACCAGCCGTCTTGTACAGCATCGTCTACTAACGCGCCAGCTGGCGCAGGTTGGATATGATCTGATTCATTGCTCGTCCCGAAGGGTGCGGCTCGTATCGGAAATCATTCGTGAGCACGGGGCATCAGCAGATCAGCTTCTCCTGATCGGGCATAGCGCTGGCGGCGTGGTTGCCTATCGTTCAGGACTTGTTCTGGGGGAGAGGTATGGCATGCATCAGGTGCAGGTCTTTGCTGTTGGGAGCCCCAAATTTCATTTGAAGGATATTCCGTTCAATAAGCAATTCACCTACATCAGCGGTCGTGATCCTGACAGGGTTACCAGGATCGGCCGCTGGCGCAGGCCGGGTTCCCGGGTATACTGCGGAAAGCCTGAGCGGGACATCCGATTGGATTTTAATCCCGGCCATTCAGGATGGAAGTACCATGCTTCTTATTTTCTTAAATCGGCCTGGAAGGATCAGAATCATGTCTTGCATTCGAATGCGGAAGATCTCATCTCCAAAATTCATGAGCTATGTCCGGAAATTCAGGAATGATGGGCTTAAATTACATGGTCGAATACTACCAGTGATGTGTCCCCGCGTATTACAAAGGCTTTTCGGAGTATGCGGATGTATCCTCTATCGACGATGGTTAGTGCGAAAGCGGCGGCAGAGTTTGAAAATTTATATTATCTGCACGGCGAGCATAATCTTGGTTTTCCGTGCGTTTTCTAAAACGAATTTTTTTGGTTTCTCTCTTGACTTTGACATCGCGTCAACCTGTATGCTTATACCCGAAAGGAGGGACAGTCATGGAATTGAAAACCATAAGTCAAGTATCAAAGCAATTTTTATCTCAACACGTACACTTAGGTATTAAGATGGCGATATAATAGGACTATACCAAGAAAGCTCGATAAACAAAGGGTTTTGCCGGTATAGTCCTATTTTTTTCACCCTGAAAAGGGAATCTATCGTCAGACGGGAGATAATATCGTGTCATTTTAGAAATGGTGTCTCATTACGGCTTCTTTTGAGAATTCTGTGTAATTTGCGGAACAGGCAATTCGGGAAAGAATCGAAGGATTGCGGGTGTAGTTTCCGGTGACAGTAGTGCCTTTGAACCAGCCACGGCAAAGGTCAATCTGCTCATTGATATACAGGCAAAAATCCAGGCCGGAAAAGGTCCCGGCTGCTACTTTTAACCGCCGCAGCGCCGCAGGCGCTTAACAGACGCGAAAGCAGGCTGTCTGACGGGGATTTGGGCAGAGCACCAACAAGCTATCCCTAATAACGACAACAAAGAAAATGTTTATTCTGCCAACAATAAAAGCTGATAAACCGCTGCTTTTATTGGATTATCAGCCTTTTTAAATATATCTTTGTAGCACATAACATTTTTATCATTTAACAAAGGGAAATGATAAAAGGACTACTTTATAAAGCAATATACCAGTCAGCTATCTAACAGATTTATTTTATCGGAATATAAATATCTATTTGTGAATCTACGTTGTCAGCTCCAAGGAAGCGTTTGTCATAAATCTCAAAATCCTCACGCTCATCCAGCGTTTCCTTCGTAAATAAAACCCAACTACCCCAAAGGTAGTCATATGTTTTTATAAGAGTCGCTACTGTTCCCTTGTGTGTAAAAACAGCATACCGTCCACCCGGAATTATTTTGGTATTCACATTTCTGGGCAAACACTGAAAATTATCTACCTCTATACCAACTGTCTCTGAAAAAGTTACATTACCGTCTTTTGATATATTCGTTTTTGTCCGGTCTGTCTCACATATACCAAAACGGCGCGCTTCATATGAGGTGGGTATTTGGTTGCGTATTTCAAACAGCCTGTTCCAAAGGTCAGGCAGTATATTATGCAGAATGGATGTTTCCCCACGGATACCGGCAACAAAAATCTTATCTATTTCGACTATACGAGGTTTAATCGTTATTCCCTCTGCAAGATGTAGCAATGCTTCCCGGTCGATCATCATTTTTGAACCTATGTATAAATCTGAATTATTTTTTCGATAAACAACAGGACTAACACCATATACAGATTTAAATGCACGGCTGAATGCTTCTGACGAACCAAAGCCACTCTCAATGGCGATATCAATAATTCGCTTATTTGAATACAGTAGCTTTTTGCAAGAATTTGACAACCTGCGCTTCTGAATATAACTGCCGATTGGCTCGCCAATAACAGCAGTAAATATGTGCGTGAGGTGGTAAAGAGAATACCCCGCTGCTTTAGCAATATCCTCTGAAAATAATTCTTCATCCAAATTTTGCTCTATATATTCAATTGCTTTTTCAAGTGATGCGAGATAATCCATTATCACCCCTCCTATCTGAATACTTATTATACCGTAATAGTTGCAAACAGGGCATTAAACTTCGCAAAAATTATCATGAATGGCTGAACCTGATTAGTTAATATTGATTAGAACCAGAACCACTATATTAAGGAAGCTTAACTTTTAAGGAGTGAATATATGGCTGATATTGTTATCAAGGGTCTTACAGAAAACAACCTAAAGCATGTTTCTTTTACGATTCCAAAAGAAAAACTCATAATTTTTACTGGTGTTTCCGGTTCCGGCAAATCTAGTATTGTTTTCGATACAATCGCCGCCGAATCTCAGAGGCAAATGAACGCCACCTATCCGTCATTTGTGCGTTCAAGACTGCCTAAGTATAAGAAACCAAATGTAGAACGGATTGACAACCTGACCGCATGCGTTGTTGTAGATCAATCTCCCCTTGGAGGCAATGCACGTTCAACGGTAGGAACCATCAGCAACCTATACTCCAGTTTGCGTCTGTTGTTTTCAAGGATTGGTCAGCCTTATGCGGGCACAGCTTCCTACTTTTCTTTTAATGACCCCAACGGGATGTGTAAAACATGTTCAGGTCTTGGAAAGGTAACAAAAATTGATATAAACGCAATCCTGGATAAAGATAAATCTTGGAATGAGGGGTGCGTAAAAGATTCCACATACAAGCCCGGCTCTTGGTACTGGAAACAGTATGCAAGCTCAGGTTTCTTTGATTTGGACAAGCCTGTTAAGGAATATTCTTCCGAGGAATACAACCTGCTTTTATACGGCTCCCGTGATGGCAAGAGCGAACCGGAAAACACAAAAATTACAGGGTTGTTTCATAAATATACACGAACGCTCTTAAATCGGGATATCAGCGATAAAAGCAAGCATACAAAGGATAAATCACAAAACCTGATTACAGAGGAAGAGTGTACAGATTGCCATGGGAAACGGCTGAATGAGGTGGTTTTGAATTGTAAGATTAACGGCTACTCTATTGCAGATATGTGCGATATGGAGCTTACAGAATTGCGGGAGGTTCTTTCTGATATATTTGATAAAAATGTGAATATGCTGGTACAAACGCTGATAGAGGGACTAAACAGGATGATAGATATTGGTTTGCCATATTTGCATCTGGGGCGTGAATCGCCTACCTTGTCCGGAGGTGAAGCGCAGCGCCTAAAACTAGTCCGCTATATGGGCAGCAGCTTGACCGGAATGACTTATATCTTTGATGAACCCAGTACTGGTATGCACCCAAGGGATGTCTACCGTATGAACAGTTTACTGAAAGAGCTTCGTGACAAGGGCAATACGGTACTTGTGGTAGAGCATGATAAAGATGTGATTTCCATAGCGGACTATGTGATTGATGTTGGTCCGCAGGCGGGACAAAACGGCGGAGAAATCGTCTTTATGGGCAGCTATCCTGAACTGCTTAAAGCAGATACGTTAACTGGAAAGGCTTTGCTTCAGTCCTTGCCGATCAAGCAACAGCCGCGCCAGCGAGTCGGCAGTTTACCTATCCGGGAAGCGAATCTACACAATTTGAAAAATGTAAATGTCGATATACCGCTGGGCATCATGACCGTAGTGACCGGGGTTGCAGGTTCGGGTAAAAGCACCCTCATATCTCAAGTGTTTGCCAAACAGTATGAAAAAGATATTGTTATGATTGACCAAGGCCCTATTACTGCGACCAACCGATCTACACCAGCGTCATACCTTGGTTTTTTTGATGAGATACGAAAACTTTTAGCTAGAGAGAACAGCAAAGATGAAGGACTGTTTAGCTTTAATTCCGCAGGAGCCTGTCCGGTATGTGCCGGTAAAGGTGTCATTGTAACAGAACTTGCTTTCATGGACCCGATTGTCACAGAATGTGAAGTATGTTCAGGAACACGGTACAATCAAGAAGCAATGGAATGTTTATATAAAGGAAACAACATCGTCCAGCTTCTTGCACTAACCGCTTCGGAGGCATTGGAAGTATTTGAGGGTTCCAAGATTGTTCGACATTTAAAAGTTATGCAGCAAGTGGGGTTATCCTACCTTACGTTAGGTCAACCACTCAGCACATTGTCCGGCGGCGAACGTCAAAGAATCAAGCTGGCGAAGAATCTTGGAAAAAAGGGCAATATTATTGTCATGGATGAACCCACAACAGGATTACATCTGTCTGATATTGAAAAACTCATGATATTGTTTGATATGATCGTATCCGGTGGAAACACCTTGGTCGTTATTGAGCACAACCTAGATGTAATCAAACAAGCAGACTGGATTATTGATATTGGCCCTGACGGAGGCAAAAACGGCGGAGAAGTTGTATTTGTGGGAACTCCAACACACATGGTTCAACATGCCAAAACACTCACCGCAGACTGTTTACGGACATCTTGTTCTTAGGAGGGGTTCTAATGCAATATAGGATTGAAGCTATGCCAGAGATGCGATTTATCGGCTATCGAAGTTCGATCGTCGACAGCGGCCTGATTAACTCTGAATCATCAGCCGAATCGATACCATAAACCAATCAATATTCAATAAGAATGCATGCATCGCCGTGCTTACGGTGGTGGACAGAAAAATTTGAAGCATAGATGTTGCTACAGCAATATATGATCATGATCAGAAGCCGGGCTTGAACGCACAGCAAGAGGTAATAAATGTATATATCCATAGTCGGCCTTCCATCGTTGTGTTCTTTTCAAATATGATGTCTGTATAATGAAATAACGATTGGAGGACTTCATAATGAGCGAAATAAAAGCCGAAACTTTGAAAGAAGTTTTAAGTAAAATGCTTAGGACAAATATATTCAGCGTCGAATTCCAGACCAAACATTTACATGGCGGTACAGTGGGTAAGGTACAGCTTGTTACGGGTAATGCCGAAACCACTAACGGTGAGAAACTACCGTTTAAAATCGTTTCAAAAATGCAGAAGAAATGGGAACGCTACGGTGATCCCGATTCATGGCGTAGGGAATATGATTTGTATAAATCAAATATTGGCGCTCTGTTTTCTGAATCCTTCCGTTGGCCTGAATGCTATCACGTTGAAATGAACGAAGAAGAAAACGAAACGCAGATATGGATGGAATATATCGAGGGCATATCGGGTTTAGACTTGACTGGCGAAATGTATGAATGTGTAGCCGAAGAGTTAGGACGTTTCCAAGGCAAGCTATATGCCGAACAGCCAGCATCTTTACAGAATTTGACCAACCTGAGCAAAGTAGAGTATATGAAGGATTTCTATCTTAACTATCGGTCCTGGAAAAGAGTGTACGATTATATACGCTCCGACGATTGCGGAATCCCAAAGCACCTCTGTGAAATGCTCATCAACATTGATGAAAGCGCAGACGAAATATTCAACCGTATTGAAAAGCTACCCATCGTGCTATGTCACAGGGATTTTTGGGTGACAAACATATTCCATTCAGACGGTAAAACCATACTTATCGACTGGGATACCACGGGGTGGGGCTATTTAGGTGAAGACTTGGCAAGTCTTATCGCGGACGAAGCCGATGTTGAACACATGGTTGAATACTACCACAGATGTATCCCCGCGTATTACAAGGGCTTTTCGGAATATGCAGACATTTCACACATAACGGACAATTGTGTTTATGAGATGATTCTACTTTTGTTCGGGTACAGGCTTGTAGAGTGGTATTTGAACGAAGGAGCAGGAAGCAATCTGCATATCCAAACCCTGCAAAAAGTCTATGAGATGCAAAAAAGGGAAAACCTCTCCAAATCTCGAAGATATAATTGATCCAATCAACTAAGTTACTTAACGTATTTAAAGGAGAATGAGTACTAATGAAGTGGGTAAAAAGTGCAATTGTGTTATTATGCTTATTTTTGTTTGTTACCTCCTTACCAAGCAGGGCGGCAGCGGGGTCACTTCCGGTCTTTACCAAGCAGTCAGATTTCTTTGCCAGCGACCTGTATGATATTGCCTATGGAAATAATATATACATAGCAGTGGGCAGCGATGGGGCGATTGTGCGTTCGACGGATGCGAAATCATGGGCCGTCATTTCCTCTGGCACATCTACTAAAATCCACGCTGTCGCCTTCGGAAATGGCGTATTTGTTGCAGTGGGCAACAACAACACCATTCTGACCTCTGCCGACGGCAACATCTGGAAGAAGCAATCCTTGACCTTCTCGACCAAATCAGTCACTAATATGAAGGAAGCAAAAAAGGGAGACTTTGCTAAGAATCGGGTCCAGTCCAATACGAGTGTAATATGGGATGGCAAGCAATTCGTCATTCTGACGCAAATGGATGCCTATACCATTGATACATATAAAAAAATGAGCAGTACAGGGTATGTGTTCGTATCCACCTCCAAGAATGGCCAGGGCTGGAAAACAACACAGGTGGCGCCTTATTTGTATCATGCAAGCAAGCTTAAATATTTGAATGGAGCCTACTATCTGTTCTCGGATTACAAGGTCATGACTAGCAAAAATCTGGTGAATTGGTCTTCTGTTGAAAAGTCTTACATCGACGCCGCCTTTGGATCAAGCGGGTTTGTGGTGGCATTCGACCGGATAGATGCTGCCCGGCCAAGACCGGCTGTGCTAAAGGCCAGCAGCTTTCAGGGGATCAAGTCCGCGAGTCCCAAGGATTTGCTGGATTGGGGAGATTCCACAGGAGCCTCATCTATTGATTACGTACATAATCAATATGTAATGAGTGCTGCGGGAGGTTATCTGGCAGTCTCTAACGACGGCAGCACCTGGAAAGCAATCAACCTATTCGACCAGCCCGGGGAGGATGCGAAGGAAGGTGATTCGTCTGTATTTTCTCTCCAGGACATTAACGCTGAACGAATGATCCTCTATAAGACGATATGGGACGGACATCAATACATTGCTGTCAGTTCATTTGGGGGTATATATACTTCTACTGACTTGAAACATTTTGAAAAAAGCACCCTACAGAAGGCTGCACCTGTCGGTACGGATTTGTATGGGGTTGGATTTACGGAGGGAACTTACTATTTATATGGCTCCAACGGAAGATTTCTTACCTCCACTGACGCTCATGAGTGGAAACAAACCTTCGATGTGTCCAAATACGATAACGTGGTGAGCGTTGCATATCATGGACAGGATTTTGCTTTGGTTACCCAGGAGGAAGACTGGTACTGGAAGTCGATGAAAAGCAGCTATAGCTTTACAGCAGTTCGTAGTGAAGAGGCGGAGCCGGTAAGCAAGTCCCTGAGTGATCTCGATCATCCGATTGATGTAAAGTGGGATGGGCAGTCCTTTATTGGACGAACTTACTTTGGTAACAAATATCAGCTTGCCAGCGGCTCGATGAATTGGAAGGATATCACTTCTGCAAGCCCTGTGGAGCTCAAAAATGAGCCCATCGTGGTCAAAGGTCATGATACAACCGTGAAGTATGAGTATTCGGACAATGGAGGCGCAGCACTGTACTATTTGCAAAATGGGAAGTGGATTAAAGCGAATTTCCCGGCCTGGTCGGATTATGAGAAGGCTTATTTCAAGTATGAAGATCACCATACCAAGCGAGGGGATACCCTTAGTACCGTAATTTATGGGAACGGGGAGTTTATGGCAGTGGGAGCGGGAGGAACCATTTTGCGTTCAACGGATGGAAAGACCTGGGCAAGAGTGAAATCAGGCACCTCTGAATATTTGAACGGCATCGTTTGGGATGGAAAACGTTATATCGCTGTAGGCAACAAAGGCACTTATTTGACAAGCGCACAGTAATTTCAAATGACCCAGCATGTGTGGTAGGACAGCAAGGAATGGATACGAAACAACCGATTAAGTAAGTCCGGTAAACATCATTAGACCCGCAGCTATCGCGGGTTCTTTTTTTGGGCTGGAACAATCACGAAGAAAGGATCATAAAAGGGTATTGTTACCCTCATTTGGTCGGTGCTTGCTATTGCCCACGCCTTGGGAGCAGGAAGCTCAAGGGATACCCTAAGTGCTTACATGGTGGTGAACTTGGTCAGCAGTTGCGTCACGTTGCTTGTAGCCATGTTTCTTCAGCATCGTACTCTTGTGATCTACAACAAGGTCTATCCGGATCGAATGCTGAATCTGAAATCTAACAGCCGGAAAGAGGCAGAACGTGAACTACTTGCCAAAATGGACGAAGGCGAGAGGTGGACGGTCTATCGGTCTGCCTATTCTGCCTATAAGACTACCAATAAGATGCTAATCGCAGGCATCATGCTTTTCACGCTGTATTCCATGATGTTCGGCTTTACTCCGCTACCTATTATCGTCTTGGGCATCATACTACTGGTGCAGCAAACGGCCTATTATCGTGAATTCGGCAAGATGTATAAATAATTATCCTAATTTAATGAAGTGATCTTATACTGCAGGGGAGTCATTCCCTCATATTTTTTAAACAGTTACATAAAATATTTTTCGTCTCGGATGGGGCTGTCCCAAAAGTAGGGTTAGTGTCAAAACTAGAAATAGCGGTGTAAGGAAGATGATCCCTGCACCGCTTGATCCTGCCACACTTTCTATGACCGTATCTCATGTGTAATAGTGTCATGATGCGGAATTCCTGAAATTCCTGCAAATGTGCAAGCTTTGTTTATGTAAAACCTCTAAATGCCCTAAATTGTTGCAAATGTGCAGGCTTCCTCTAAGGATTCTCTTCAAACTAGTCTATTCTGAAACATATTCCTGCATTTTTGCAGGCTTTTGTTCATCCTTTCATAGCTACTTTAATAAAACTGTATTTTTGCATCCTTTTCCTGATATCTTGCCTTTACACTGCTAAACAAGAAGCGTCCCTCAAAGTTATCTTAGATAACTTTGGGACAGCCTCTTCTTTTATGCTGATCAATGGAAGGCTTATGCCCGTAATGTTCTTCTCCCCCTTTCAGGAAAAAATATTGCCCTGAAGCTACCGAATGGGGAACATTGGATTGGGTGATACATAAGGTTCCTTCAAGTACGAAAATTAGCACATTGTAGTCAAATATCCGCCTATGTTCATGTTCCGTTCATATTGCATTCATTGAGAGGACATTTTGGTTTGCTAGACTCACATTAGTGGATCGCAACACCATTGTAGAGATAACAAGAGGAGCTGACGAGTTTGACACAACCAGTAGGAAAGGAAGTAAGGTATAGTACAAAAACAAAGAGAGTGCTACATATTTTGCTTAAAGTAATCGTCACGGTAGTTATAGCCATCTTATTATTTATCGCCATCGTGTATACCGTAAATAAAATCAGCAGTCATTCAGAACAAAAAAGATTGGAACCATACGGTCAGCATGTATCTGTAGATGGAAAACAGATGAATGTTTTCATTCAAGGTCAAGGTGTAGAAACCGTTGTGATTCTTCCTGGTTATGGAACAGCGGCACCTGCACTTGATTTTAAGCCACTCATATCTGAGTTAATCCCTTATTATAAAGTCGTCGTGATTGAACCTTTTGGTTACGGATTGAGCGATCAAACCCAGAAGGAGCGCAGTACAGCAAATATCGTAAGCGAAATTCATGAAGCATTACAAAGTCTCCATGTGGATCGTTACATTCTCATGGCTCATTCCATTTCGGGACTCTACAGTCTGGATTATGTGAACCAATATCCAAACGAAGTGAGCGCGTTTATCGGGCTGGATAGCAGTGTTCCATCGCTGAGTGAACAGAAGGTTGATTCGTCAGTGACAAAACCGATTAAATGGTTCCGCAACCTGGGCTTCGCCCGTTTACAATTGAAACTGGGTGCTGACCCTTACGATGGACTGCCCTATGATGAACAAACTAAAGAACAATTGAACATTTTGATACGCAAAAACATGTATAATACAACTCAATTAAACGAGGCAGTGAGCATGTATTCCAATTTTAAAGCAGGTGAACGGCTAGCTTTTCCACCCAATTTACCTGTCCTTTTCTTTGTCCAAGCGAATCATCCTGTGACGGACCAATGGCTACCCGAACATGAGAAGCAAATAGAGGACTCTGTACATGGAGAAATGGTCTTATTGGACGCAGGGCATTATTTATATCGTTCCCATCCAAAAGAAATCTCAAAAAAAATAAGGGATTTTACCGGCGATATTAAAATAAAAAATTGAATTTTAGACCGTTAATCTGAGTACCGGGTTAACGGTTTTTTTGTGCTTGTTCATATTCCGTTCATATTGCCGTCACGAAGGGGACATCTTGCTTGATTACACTTTAAATATGTCGCCAAGGTGGCTCTACAGATACAAGGACAGGAGAAGATGAACTTGACAAAAACGGTGGAAATAAAAAAAAACGGGATCAAAAACCGTAAGAAACGGAACTTATGGTTAAAAATAATTGGAGGTATTTTCGGGGCGCTTGTGCTGTTCATGGGCATCGTGTTTGTCGTTAATGCAATCAGTAACGGGGTCGAGAAAAAGAAAATCGAACCGTATGGCCAGTATGTCAATGTGGATGGAAAAAAAATGAATGTGCTCATTCAAGGCAGTGGGGAACAGGCTATCGTTCTCCTTCCGGGACAAGGAACCCCGTCGCCTGCGCTTGATTTCAAATTGTTGATCGATGAATTATCTCCTAATTACAAAATCGTAGCGATCGAGCCTTTCGGTTATGGGTTGAGCGACGAAACCGAGAAAGAAAGAACAACGGAGAATGTCGTAAGCGAAGTTCACGAAGCTGTGCAACAGCTGGGGATTGACCGTTACGTTCTGATGGGACATTCCATCGCGGGGCTTTACGGAGTGTCCTATGTGAACAACTATCCGGATGAAGTTCTTGCTTTTGTCGGCATCGATAGCAGTGTCCCTAATCAACCGGGCATGGATGTCAAATTGCCTTTGAAATCCATGCAGTTTCTTCAAGAATCAGGTCTGATGAGATTGCTCAAAAAAGTGAGCGGAGATCCATACGGGGCGCTTGCATTCGATGAGCATACCAAAGAACAGATGAATTTGATTTCGAATCAAGTCACGAGCAATCCAACGATGATGGATGAGCTCCGACACCTCGGTTCCAATTTTAAAAATGGAGAACAACTCACCTACCCTCATGATTTGCCGTTGCTTCTCTTCGTTCAATCAAATAACGAGCATAATGAGCAGTGGGTTCCGCTGCATGAAGAGCAAGCCAAACAATCTGCACAGGGCAAAATGATCCCGATGGAAGGTTCACATTACCTGCATCATACGAAATTCAAAGAAATCGCCGAGGAATTCAAAGCGTACATGAACCAAATCCAATAGTATGGTTGATAATTAAACTGCGGTGCCGAACTCGGTGCCGTGGTTTCTTTGTTTTGCGATTCGATAGGAGAATGGTGATGATTAAATACCGATTTCAAGTTTGGGGCATTTCATCAATTGCCTCCGATTTGAATATGGCACAGGAGTGTTAACGGTTTGACCGCATTAAGAAGGTGAGAGGGATTAGAGCTTGTGTCTCTGGAATATGCATTCTCAGTATTAATCTTAACTTATTGTATTTAATCGTGTAAAAAATTACTACCGTCCCAATCACACAGATTCAAGCTCTGCTTGAAATGGCCAAGAATGATATAAATGAATGAAGAGATCCGCAAAGGTGTCCCAAAAAACAATATAGATTATGGATTAGATCAGATGCGGAACCCCCCACAATCATGGGCAAGTCACGAGCACTTTAATCCTGTTGGCAGCTCTGTGTTATATTGTTGTAATAATATCGAATCAATACCTTATGAAATTAATCCTACAGCAAAGCAAGATATGTTAATGTCATTGTGGATTTAAAGAGCTTTTCTTAGATACCAACTATAATGTAAATTAGAAAAACCTATTGATAAGTAAACGATCGTTGACTATAATGATGTTAAACGGTAGTTTACTGTATGGGAGGATTTTTAGATGGCCGACACTAAAGAAAACATTTTACATACTGCGCTCCACTTGTTTGCGCGGGATGGTTATGAAGCTGTTTCGGTTAGCGCTATTGCTGGGGAGCTTGGAATGACAAAAGGAGCTTTATATAAGCACTATAAGAATAAGAAGGATATATTTGACAACATTGTGGAGCGTATCTATCAGATAGATATTGAAAGAGCGAAAAAGTATGAAGTGCCGGAGGAAACATTTGATAAATCACCATCGACCTACCGCAATACTACTGTGGATAAAATCAAGGTTTTCATCGAAGCGCAGTTTCGTTTTTGGACGGAGGACGAATTTGCCAGTAATTTCCGAAAAATGTTGACTTTGGAGCAATACAGGAACCCGGAAATAATGGAACTGTATCAAAAATGCCTTGTAAGCGGGCCGGTCAGCTATATGGAAGATTTATTCCGTGAACTGATAGAACAAGGTATTTGGAACAAAAGCAGTCCGAAACAGCTTGCGCTTGAATTTTATGCGCCGTTTTATTTGTTGGTAAGCATGTCAGATACAATGCCTGACAAGAAAGAGGCCGCTAAGCTATTAGCGGCACACATTGAGTGGTCTATAGAAAAGAACGCCGCCCCACAGAAACAAAAGGAGTATGAGCAATGGAAGAAATAACAATACACGAATTTGAATTTGCCCTCATCAATGAATTTTTCACAGAGCTTGAACGGCAGGGACCCGGCAGCTCCGAAGAAACCATCAGGGCATTGGGTTTTATCGGCAACCTTTCAAACAAAACAAAAATTGCCGATTTAGGCTGCGGCTCAGGCGCTCAAACAATGGTTCTGGCGCAAAATACAGAAGCAGCCATCACCGCCCTCGACCTTTATGCTGGCTCGATTGATAAACTTAACGCAACAGCCGGAAAACTTGGTTTGCAGAACAGGGTAAAAGGTATTGTCGGTTCAATGGATCATTTGCCGTTTCAGAATGACGAATTTGATCTTATATGGTCTGAGGGAGCTATTGCCAATATAGGTTTTGAAAAAGGCTTGAATCACTGGAAGGACTTCCTCAAAAAAGATGGTTATATTGCCATAACATATGAGTCATGGTTTACCGATGAACGCCCTGCTGAAATTGAGAAATGGTGGGTGGACGCAGTTCCTGAAATGGACACAATAGGGCATAATATTTCCATCATGCAAAAAACAGGTTATATTCCTGTTGCCGCATTTACGCTGCCTGAAAGTTGTTGGATAGACAATTATTTTATTCCGCAAAAAGCAAGGCAAGAAGAATTCTTGAAAAAACATGCGGGAAATAAAACCGTTGAGGATATGATTACATTTATGAGGCGTGAGGCAGACTTGTATTCAAAATACAAACAGTATTATGGATATGTATTTTATATTGGAAAGAAGATGTAAATTAAGCTCTTGTAAGATAAAATATAGGCTTTGGAGATATTAAGCAAAATTGGCAATATATTCACCGCCCCGACGGAAATAAAAAAAACCGTTGTTGCGGCGGCTGGATAGCTGTGCGCTGAATATGGGAATGTATCCGAGCAGCGGTTTTGAAAATCATGACCACCCGTCCAACGGGTGGTTTGCACTTGGGGTATAACCCCCTGTTGCCAAACTGCGCCTAAAGACGCTAGCCTGACCACAAATCTGTTCAGGCTCATTGTTATTTGTCACTTCCACTTCCCAGTTAAACTGGGTTATTTCTTTTTGCTCCTTTTGTCGCTGAATGGATCTTCATACTCTTTTACACTCAGTTTATCTATCGCTTGGTCGTGTGCTTCTTGTTCACGAATGTACTTTGCTACGGTTGCTTCATTCAAACTCACTGTACTCACATATGTCAGTACAGTGGGTCTGAACGAAGCAACGATTCGAAAAAATATTCAGGAGCAGGAAAGTCACGATATCGCACTGGATAAGCTGAGTGTGAAGGAATATGAAAATCCCTTCTAGGGGTAGCAGGTAATAAAAGCACCCCTTCAGGGGTAGGCAAAAGCGGCAAAGGCATAGTAGCTTGAACGAAGTGAAAGCTAGCGCCTTTAGACGCGAGTCGGTAATAAAGGCTTATAGCCTTAGAGCAAACCACCCGTTTGACGGGTGGTTATGATGTGTGCCTCACAGTCACACGATCTAGGTGGTTCAAATCCACTCGGCAACTTTACCCTTTACAAGTGCCGTAGCCGAAGTAGAGGTCCTACCCTCCAAAGAGGAGGACTGACAGGGTGTTCACCAAGAGGGTGAATCCGAAAGGTCTGCAGGCAAAGTCCAGCCCGGAATGTAATGTGAACCAGAGGTGGCGTAGATGCTGGGTGACCTGCCGTCATAACGGGGAAACCTTTTCACATATGTACAAAATACGGGTTTTGTGAATATGTATTAAACAAACCGTGTAATAACGCGGTTTATCGGTCCATATTATTAACGGCCTTCCTCATCTCATCATCAGTCAAATGTGTATATATCATTGTCGTTTGAATTGATGAATGACCTAATTGATTTTTCAATCTGGGCACATCATTGTTTTCAAGATGATAGCGAGTTGCAAAGGAATGTCGCAGAGAATGCACTGTCAAAGAAGGTTTTCCAAAAGCTATTGCATATTTTTCAATTAGTTTTTCGATTGATCTTTGTGTTAAACGTCGACTTTTTCCTTTGCGACCTACAGGAGCTGCAATGAACAAATAATTTTCGTTTTTTTCTGGTACATACCTTGATGCTCTAATATGCAAGTAACTTTCTAAATCAAATAAGGCTTGCTTGCTAAAATAAACATATTGTTCTTTATCACCTTTACGTATAACACGCACTAAAGCTTTATTGATATCTAAGTCTTCCAGATTAATTCCTGCGACCTCAGACAGTCTAAGTCCTGAACCTAAAATTAGCGAAACAATAGCTGTATCACGCTCACGATTAAACTGATGAAAATTATAAATTCGCTTTTTTTCCTTGTACTTTTCTCCAAAATCATAAGCAACAAATTGCCTAAACGCTTCAAAATCGTCTTCTCTTAGAATTTTCCCCTCAATACGGTTTGCAATGGTTTCTTGGCTTTCTTTTATCGCAATTAAATCCATTTTGGCCATAACATTACGCTGGATATAAGGCTTCAGATCGCTAGTTTCAGCTTTATTCTGAAGGTAATCAAATAAGGACTTCAGTGAGGATAATTTACGATTAATCGTGAGTTTTGTATTACCAAGTTGATAATCCAGGAACGATAAGAAATTTTCTACTTCACGAATTGTTAATGATTCAAGTGATTCTAATTTAATCTCTTTTCGACTCGTTGACGTTAGGTTTTCTGTAACAAGCCAATCGAAGAAAATAATGTAGTCATGACAGTAGTTAAGAAGTGTCGTTGGAGAAAGTGTTCTTTTTTTGCTATCAATAAATTCAGTGACGTACCAAGGTAAATCAGACAGTTTTTCATCAATACGCTGCATGTAATGCATCTTCATCTGTTTGTCCATATGTATTAACCTCCGTGCATATAATATATTCGATTTATATTTATTCGTCAAATTATTATTTTACGTAATTATTGATATTAGCTCGATCCTTTAATGACCAAAAAAAAAAAATCAATCAGGCTTTATTAATTAGTAGTGCTTGGTAACACATTCCCAGCGAGGTCACCGGAACAACCATGGCCGGCGGGAGACGCTTTATTAGTACAAGCGCCTTAGACCCGGAGAATCGTCTACAAAGATTCGTGACAGTGAACTGCCTGTAAAATGCTGCTGAATACCCGGTTGCTGTCGTGCGTATCTTAAAAACGATCGATTGGATCACGATTGTCTTAATAAAGTAAATCAATCATTAATTAACAAAAGACCGCTTTTGCGATCTTTTGATTTTTATATGTCCCCCCTATTAAACATTAAACAAATAGGCCTTTTTTGTTTATTTCCTGACCAACCTTGAAAAATGTCCCTGTTGTACTTAACAGAGACATTTTTGTGTTAGTGGATGGGTACCATTGTTTGTATTGGTAATTTTTATTCCGGAAAAAGCAAATCGAGTATTTATCATCTGCTTTTCGATTAATCTCTTGGTATTAAAGTCGTTTCCGAGGAATCTAGGATACTTGTATAACTTCTTTAATATCATCGATTTCCTCAAAAATTGCGCGTTCAATAGCGGCTTTTAATGTAATCGTAGCACTTGGGCAACCGTTGCAAGCTCCCAAAAATCTTAATTTGGCTACACCGTTCTCGACCTCAACCAGTTCAGCATCTCCACCGTCACGCAGTAAGAAAGGACGTAGTTTGAGAAGCACTTCCGATACTTCATCGAATAAAACTCCATTGTCCTCCATTATGCCACCCTCCTCTCATTGTTTTACCAACATTCAATTCATGCTTTTTTCATTCTGGATGTTCTGATTGATCCTTTGACTTTTTTAGTAGAGAGGCCTCTTGATCTGAAAGTTCCATTAAAATCGTATAAATTGGAACTGTAGGTATCATCACACCACAACTTGCACTCAGTCCTAAGAGCATATTAAGATAAAACTGAATTTTCTTTTTCTCTCGAGTAATTTGCTCTAATTCTGAGATGTCTGAGTTATTTTTCTTCATTAAAACACACCCCATGCCTCCTAAAAAGTAAAACGCTTGATTGATTAAATTAATATATCAACCGATGCTTCCTTCCATCTCAAATTGAATTAGCCGATTCATTTCAACGGCATATTCCATCGGCAATTCTTTGGTAAACGGCTCAATAAAGCCCATTACAATCATTTGTGTGGCATCTTGCTCCGTAAGCCCGCGGCTCATTAAGTAAAATAGTTGCTCCTCGGACACTTTGGATACTGTTGCCTCGTGCTCCAAAGTAATCTGATCGTTTTTAATTTCATTGTACGGAATTGTATCTGATGTTGAGAGATTGTCCAAAATCAACGTATCGCACTTAATATTGGACTTGGACCCTGCGGAATCGCGGCTGAAGCTGGACAACCCCCGGTAGTTTACTTTGCCTCCCTGTTTGCTGATGGATTTGGATATGATCGTAGATGTTGTCTCGGGAGCAAGGTGAATGACCTTCGCGCCGGCATCCTGATGCTGATCTTTACCAGCTACGGCAATTGAAAGGATGGACCCCTTGGCTCCCCTTCCTTTCAATATTACAGCCGGATACTTCATCGTTACCTTGGAGCCGATGTTGCCGTCCACCCATTCCATTGTGGCGTTTTCCTCTGCCACAGCCCTTTGGGTTACCAAGTTATAAATATTAGGAGCCCAATTCTGGATGGTCGTGTAACGGACACGGGAATCTTTCCGGCAAATAATTTCGATAACTCCGCTATGCAAAGAACTGGTACTATAAATAGGTGCTGTACATCCTTCAACGTAATGGACAAAACTCCCCTCTTCGGCAATAATTAATGTCCGCTCGAATTGTCCCATATTTTCGGAATTGATACGAAAATACCCTTGTATAGGAACCTCACACTGAACACCCTTCGGGATGTATACAAAGCTGCCGCCTGACCAAACGGCACTGTTAAGCGCAGCAAATTTATTGTCAGCGGGCGGGATGATCGTTCCGAAATATTGCTTGAACACTTCAGGATATTGCTTTAAGGCAGTATCCGTATCAAGGAAAATAACCCCCTGCTCCTCCAGTTCCTTCCGCATACTGTGATAGATGACTTCCGACTCGTATTGAGCGGATACGCCTGCCAGGAACTTTTGCTCCGCTTCAGGGATTCCCAGCTTGTCAAAGGTGGCTTTGATCTCGGAAGGAACCTCCTCCCAGGTCTTTCCCTGTTTTTCAGAAGGGCGAACGTAATATTGGATGTCATCAAGATTTAGCCCAGTCAAATCCGCTCCCCACCCAGGCATCGGCATTTTGTAGAATTGTTTCAAAGCTTTCAGCCGAAAATCGAGCATCCATTCCGGTTCTTCCTTGATTCGGGATATTTCCCAGACAATCTCTTCAGTCAGACCTTTTCCGGATTGAAAAATAGACTGGTGCCCGTCGCGAAACCCGTATTTATATTCACCCATATCCGGCGCTTGTTTAGCCATTGTTCTCTCTCCTTTTCCCCTTCATAAGACTCTCTTGGATTAGCTGTAATTCCCTATGATCTGCCGAGCTTGCTCTCCACCAAATTTTGCAGACGACCGCGAACCCCCTCCAGCGGGATTTCCGAAATGACAGGAGCGAGGAATCCGAAAATAACAAGATATTCGGCTTCACTCCGGGATATCCCGCGCGACATCAGATAATAGATTTGTTCTGCATTTACTTGCCCCACGGATGCAGCATGACCGGCGGTTACATCATCCTCATCGATCAGCAGGATCGGATTGGCATCGCCGCGCGCTTTAGGACTTAACATAAGCACGCGTTCTGTTTGCTGACCATCGCAATGGGTTGCGCCTTTTTCAATCTTTGTAATTCCGTTGATAATGGCGGAAGCTTCATCAAGCATGACTGCACGCGTAATCATCTGGCTTACCGAGCTTCTGCCAAAATGCCGGGCTTGAGTTGTATAGCTCGATTTTTGAATGCCCGTGCCAATCGCAATCACCTTAGTGTCGGATACCGACCCATTGCCTTGAAGCAAAGTCTTGGTATCGCTGGCGGTATAACCATTGTTCATCTCGCCGATAATCCATTCCACAGCCCCATCGGCAAGAACGACCGCCCGCCGCTCGGTGAAATCCGTTGTTGCTGCAGCAAGCTGATGAACCGAAGCGACTTGCACCTTTGAGCCCGCTCCCGCAAAGACCTCCACCACACCGTTATGCAATGCCTTGACATCATCCCGGCTCGACACACAATGATCCACATAAACGATCTTGCTGTTGCTCCCGGCCACAATTAAGACGTGAGGGGCGAAACGCACACCGCTTGTATCGTTAAGAAAGATCGCTTGAATCGGCGTTTCAACCTCTACACCGTCCGGGACATATAGAAAAACGCCACCACTCCAGAAGGCGCTGTGCGCAGCAGATAAACGATGCTCTCCCGGCTTCACTGCCTGATAGAGATAACGTTGAACCAACGCCTCATGCTCTTTTGCCGCAGTATGCAGGTCCGTTAAAATGACTCCCTGGGCGGCTAAGCTCTCGGACAATTCCGTATACACTACATCCGAATTGAACTGAACGATCAGTCCGCCTTTCACTGGAGAAGCAACCAAACCTCGAACAACCTCCGGCGCATCTTCCAAACTTGACCACGGATTCTCAGCTTTGTAATCTCCTGTTTCGTAGATATCCCATTTCTCAAGTTTAGTTTTCTCCACTTTAGGCAGCTCCAGCGTTCCTTCCAGCTTGAGTGCCTGAATCCGGCGTTCAAGCAGCCAATGAGGCTCACCTATAGCACTTGACCAAGCGCGTAAAGCGTTCGCATTCATTAAATTTATTGCTTGTGTCCCCACATGCTTTTCCTCCTCAGCTTTTAAACTTCTTCGCCTACCGTTTCATCCGTAATCCCAAGCTCCTCTTTTACCCAATCGTACCCTTCAGCCTCTAGACGGTGGGCAAGCTCCGGGCCGCCAGATTTGACAATCCGGCCTTGCATCATGACATGCACAAAATCCGGGGTGATATAATTCAACAGGCGTTGATAATGGGTGATGATTAAAAAACCTCGATCCGGGCTGCGCATCTCATTTACACCATTAGCCACAATACGCAGTGCATCAATATCCAGCCCGGAATCCACTTCGTCCAAAATCACGAATTTGGGCTCAAGCAGCATCATTTGCAAAATCTCATTCCGCTTTTTTTCACCGCCGGAAAATCCCTCATTCAAATAACGATGTGCGAATTCCGGGTTCATCTCCAGCCCCTTCATTTTGCTCTCCATTTCACGGATAAAACGGATTAAGGAGATCTCATCGCCTTCTTCACGCCGTGCATTGATGGCACTTCTGAGAAAGTCCGAGTTCGTCACCCCGGCAATTTCACTCGGGTATTGCATAGCGAGGAACAAACCTGCCCGGGCACGCTCATCCACCTCCATCTCCAGAAGATCTTCATTGTCCAATGTCACCTTGCCATCCGTAACCTCATATTTGGGATGCCCCATTAAAGCCGAAGCCAATGTGCTTTTTCCCGTCCCATTAGGCCCCATAATCGCATGAATCTCTCCGCCATGAATCTCCAGTGTGAGCCCTTTTAAAATTTCTTTCCCTTCAACTTTGCTTCTTAATTCTTCAATCTTTAAGGTCGTCATTTTCCCCTGCTCCCCTTCCGTAGTCTTCTTCGGCACGCACCAACAAATCACTCATAAATTTTCCGATAGTCTGTAACTCATACTCTGAATAGGATTCGATAAAACGGTAAAAACTTTCTTCTTTCTCTTGATGCAGCTTTTTATGCAAATGATAAACAAGTCTTCCCTTATCCGTTAAGCTAAAATAAATCTCCTTACGATTGTTGTTCAGCTGACTTCTCATAATAAAGTCCGTTTCCAGCAGCTTTGAACAAATATTAGTAATGCTTGCTTTGGACAAATCCATTTTCTTCACAATTCCGGTATGGTTTATAGGTTCAAAATCACCAATGCAATCGATAACGTGTACACTTGTAATATTGTTAGAGAGCATGTCAATCTGTTGCTCTCTGGCTTGTTGCCGAAACATGTCAATTTCATGTTCAGTATACAACTCATTCAGATGCAGCATTTTTATATACTGCTCGTAAAGATGACGTTTAGATGGATACAGAAACTCCAATTGCCCAATCTCCCCTCTCTTGTCTTAATTGTTGCAGACCAAGTTCATTAGCCGCAGCAGCCGGCCGGTCTTTTTGTTCACATCTGAACAAAAATTATGATAGCATAAATGATAATGATTTTCAATCTCATTTATGGCCGGTGATACAAGCTCTTGTCTATTTGTGTATTCTTACGCAAAATAAGTTTTAAAAATGGTGCAATATAAATAACAAATTGACAATACTGCCCGTTAGTTTAATGAATTAACAGGCAAAATAACGATTAGATATACGCCTAATCGGCAATAGGAACATGTTCTTGTCCTTGGCTCGGGACAAGAACTTGTACTGATAAAATCATGACCACCCGTCCAACGGGTGGTTTGCTCTTGGGGTATAACCCCCTGTTGCCAAACTGCGCCTAAAGACGCTAGCCTGACCACAAATCCGTTCAGGCTCAGTGTAATTTGTCATTTTCACTTACCAGTTAAACTGGTTTATTTCTTTTTGTTCCTATAATTGCTGAACGGATCTTCGTACTCTTTTACACTCAGTTTATCTATTGCTTGATCGTGTGCTTCTTGTTCACGAATGTATTTAGCTACGGTTGCTTCATTCAAGCCCACTGTACTCACATAATATCCTTCTGCCCAAAATTTCCGATTTCCGTATTTATACTTTAATTGTGCATGCTTCTCAAAGATCATTAGCGAACTTTTCCCCTTCAGATATCCCATGAATGAGGACACTGATATCTTTGGTGGAATCGCTACCAGCATGTGTACATGATCGGGCATCATGTGCCCTTCTATGATTTCCACTCCCTTGTACTTACATAATCGTTTGAAGATTTCAATTAAGTCTTTCCTCACTTGATTATAGATCTCTTTCCGTCTATACTTCGGGGTGAATACAATGTGGTATTTGCACATCCACTTGGTGTGCGCTAGACTATAGTTCTTGTTTGCCATCTATGACCATTCCTTTCCATTGAGCCTGAACATCTCAATTCTATCGGAATGGTCTTGTTGGTCAAACCCTCGTTCCCTCCACCCGCATAGCGGGTGGTTTTTTGTTTCGCACGCTTCGCGAGCTCAACTGGCTAAAGCCTAAA
>NZ_FNBG01000009.1 GCF_900102215.1 Fontibacillus panacisegetis | reverse complement strand
GAACCGTACAACGCCACATTTGGGAAAGCGACAAGGAAAAAGTAGCAAAATACCGGCAAAGTGATGCAGGAAAAGCTGCTTACGCCATACGATGCCAAACTATAGAGCGAAGCTTCGCGGATGCCAAAGTGCTCCACGGGCTTCGCTATTGCCGGTTTCGGGGCAGAGAAAATGTACAGATTCAAGCGTTGCTAACCGCAACTGCTCAGAATATTAAGAAGATAGCCCTTCATCTTTCCAGAAGGACTATCTCGAATATGCACAAGATTTCGTATTGTATTTTACACCTTCGTTTTCATTTTTCTTTCGATACTAAGTTTAAAAGTAGGGGTATCTCAACAGCCTGACATTTGGTTACTACTTAGGTACCTATATAGTATATTTCGTGTGAAGTCGATGTTTGAGATACTAAATATTGATTTTCCACCTATGTAACTGCTCCGAAATGAGGCGAAACTCTCAAGCCAAGTAGGTTGAAAACACAATATAAGGTAATCAAACAATCCTGGAAATCTAAATATAGTACCTAAGTAGTTACGACATTTGCAGGTTTTTCGATCACACAATCTTGCGATAATGCTTTTGTCCATCATAGGTAAAAATAGCGGTTTTTTCTTCAACGATAGTTTCGAGGTGTACAGTTTTGCCCCACAGTTGATATACGTATGGAAGGGTGCGCTCCAAATATTTTAAATCCAGCTCAATGCCCTCGTATTGGTGCTTTAACATTAGTTCGCCAGATCGCTGGTAATCTCCATTCTGAACGACAATATAGGGTGAACCGCCATTGATTCTTGAAGCTACTAGCTGATCTCTAATGTTCTCCCACGATTTGTCCGTAATGAGCCACTCTGACCCTTGCTTCTCAAATACGTAGAGATCGAGATCACGAACCAGGTCCTTCGTTAAATAACTGCGTATGAAGGAAGTATCAGAGTCCAGCTCGCGAACCTCAAAAATTTTCTCCCTGCCCTGATCAGGGATACGACCCAAGCGGTTGCGTTCTTCTTCGGAAGGTTTATCCCATCGTCGCTCGATATCCTCAAAAATTTTCAAACCCAAATAATATGGATTAAGGCTTTGCCTGGACGGCTGAACGACAGAGGCGTTCAATTTGGCGAACTCTATTGTCTCCTCGCTCGTCAGATCGAGCTCGCGAATGATTCGTTGATGCCAGTATGAAGCCCAGCCCTCGTTCATGATTTTTGTTTCCATTTGAGGCCAGAAATAAAGCATTTCCTCTCGCAGCATACTCATAATATCCCGCTGCCAGTCCTCCAGAACCTCGGAGTATTCCTGTACGAACCAGACAATATCTTTTTCAGGCTCCGGCGGAAAGATAACAGGGGAATCGCTTGTTTTGGATATCGGTTTGCTCGCCTCATCAAGAGACCAGAGATCCGCGTATCGGCTCTGACTAAGAGGCTCCTTACCACGCATTTTAGCCATGCGAAGCTTCTCCTCAGTCTGTCTGCGTTTATCATATCGGCGGGGCTTGATCAGCTGCGGATCAACATGCTCTTGAACGGCCAGCACTGCATCGATAAAGGCTTCTACAGTATCTGCTCCATACAACAGCTCATAGTGGCTGATTCTTTCTGCGGTGGCTGACATGCTTTCGACCATGTCACGGTTAGTATTGCTGAACCGCGCATTATTTTTGAAAAAATCGCAGTGGGCGAGTACATGCGCAACGATCAGCTTGTTCTGAATGAGCGAATTGCCGTCCAGCAGAAAGGCATAGCACGGATTTGAGTTAATGACGAGTTCATATATTTTGCTCAAGCCAAAGTCATATTGCATTTTCATTTTATTGAACATTTTTCCGAAGCTCCAGTGAGAAAATCGGGTCGGCATTCCGTACGCTCCAAATGTGTAGATGATATCAGCAGGGCATATTTCATATCTCATGGGATAATAGTCAAGGCCGAAGCTGTCAGCTATTTCCATAATTTCTGCAATGGCGTATTCAAGCTTGTCATGCTCGCTGCTCATGATACTTCGCCTCCGTCCCGCTTGTGGAAAAATCGTTTTAGCGCATTATAGACTTCGCCCTTTTCTTTAATGACATAGTACATGAAGCGGTCTTGCTTCAAATTACGATAGGCGGACATTAGAGTGCTGCCACGGTTATACTGATTGACTTCACCATAGCCGAACAGATTGCAGCGTTGTAACAGCTCTCCGATTAACTTGATGCAACGCTCATTATCCGAGGTCAGATTATCTCCATCAGAGAAATGAAACGGATAAATATTGTAGCTTGAGGGCGGGTATCGGTCGTCGATGATATCCAGAGCCTTCTGATATACTGAGGAGCATATCGTTCCGCCGCTTTCACCGCGGTTGAAAAAATCATGCTCAGAAACTTCCTTGGCTTCTGTATGATGAGCAAGAAAAATGATATCCACCTTTTCATACTGTTTTCTTAGAAAACGAGTCATCCAGAAGAAAAAGCTACGGGCACAATACTTCTCAAAATTACCCATAGAGCCTGATGTGTCCATCATGGCAATAATTACAGCATTGGATTTAGGGATTCGTATATCCTCCCAGGTTTTGTAGCGCAGGTCATCAGGTGAGATGCTGTGAATGCCGGGGGTTCCGGCAGTTGCGTTACGCCTGAGATTTTCCAGAATCGTACGTTTCTTATCGATGTTGGACATGAGTCCTTTTTTGCGTATGTCGTTAAAACGGAACGATACGGCTTCCATTTCCTCTTTGTCCTTTTCCTCAATGTAGGGCAGCTCCATCTCGTCAAACAGCATTTCTTCCAAATCTTCAATACTGATCTCAGCTTCAATATAGTCCTGACCTGGTTGATCTCCTGCTTTTCCACCTTTGCCGGGACCTTTCGGAGGATCTTGTGCAAGCACATCACCTACTTCGCTGTCTCCGTCACCCTGACCGACATGCTTCTGCTTGTTAAAATTATGAATAAAGCGATATTCCTCCAGATTACGGAGCGGTACCTTTATGATCTGTTTACCGTCAGACATAATGATGTTTTCCTCGGTAACCAGGTCCGGAAGATTCTGCTTGATCACTTCTCTCACTTTCTCCTGGTGACGCTGCTGATCCTGATATCCTTTACGGTGCAGCGACCAATCTTCTTTTGAGACGACAAAATTGGTTTTGTGCGGATCAAATGATGACAATAGTAGGCACCTCCTTATGGGCAAAAATAACGGCGCTAATGAATGGTTGTAAATAAGTATATTCACGAGGACTTACGATATGTGAGGGATAGAGGAAGTTTCCTTCATTAAGTATTGTGAAACTTTTGTGGTTGCGTGTAGTCTATTACTAATGTATTTATTTTATGAAACAACCTGTTATGCGGGATTTGAAGAAGGCAATCGGGCCAACATTGCAGCATTATACTAGGCAATGTGACTCTTTCATAAACAAGCATCATAGGTTAAAATAATTTGTGATATATATCATAACTTGAACAATTTGCCAACAGCATACAAAGGGGTTTTTGCTGTGTTGAATGATAAACGGTCGCTACTTAAAGAAATAATTGAGGAAGATAGTACATATAGATTGATTTATGATAACCATCCAGATACGATCTGTATCATTGATATGGATGGACAATATGTGCGTGTAAATGCATCGGTTGAAAAATTGACGGGATACACTCCAGAGCATTTTTTACTTATTTCACCGGAGCAATTGTTTGAAGGACAAGATCTGAACAAGAGAAATTTATTTTATTCCAGAGCACTGGCTGGAGAACAGGGAAGCTTTGAGGTCTCTTTTAGGCGCAAGGACGGAGAAATAAGAGTAGTGCATGCGACTTACGCACCTATTGTGTATAAAGACAAAATAGTAGGCGTAAATTCTTTTGTCAGAGATATAACTGATCTGAAAATAACGCAAGAGAAAAACCTGACAGAGAAAAAGCGCATGAGGGATGCGTTACGTGAGAGCGAGGGACAATACAGATTAATTTCTGAATATTCCATGGATCTGATCTCACGTCTCTCCGCGGATGAGAGTAAAACGTATCTTTATGTATCTCCGTCGTCACTAGCTCTTTTAGGCTACACGCCGGAGGAAATGATCGGGACCAGTGCTATTGATTACTACCATCCAGACGATATTGAAATGATCGAGGAGCATGTAAATCTTTACTTTAGTCAGGGACATGTCAGTAAAATGACGTACCGGATTCGCCATAAGGACGGCAGGTATATTTGGTTTGAAAGCTCGGCTAGATATAAATTTTTGGACAATTCTGATGAACCCGGGGAGATTATTGCAATTTCTCGTGATGTTAACGAGCGAAAAGAGAGCGAACGCCGATTGCAGGAAAGCCAGCAGCGATATCGCTCATTGTTTGAATTTAATCCAGCCAGTGTCTATTCCGTAGATCTGGAAGGAAAGTACACTTCGTTGAATTCAAATTTAGAGTCACTGCTCGGATATTCTCGAGAGGAGCTACTTGGCAGAAAGCATCTTGAAATGATCGATCCAGAAGATTTGCACCAAATGGTTGTTCATTTTGAGATGGCCAAGCAGGGCAAATCGCAAAATTTTGAGACGACAGTTATTTGCAAGGGCGGCAGCAGGCTTGAGATGACAGTAACGAATGTGCCGATTGTTGTGGATGGACAAGTTGTTGGTGTATATGGAATAATCAGCGATATCACAGAGCGAAAGCGGTACGTGGAACAAATTGAGAAGCTTAGTTATCTTCATTCACTCATTCTTGGATCTGTATCCGAAGGTATTTATGGGCTCGATAGTCATGGCCGGACTGTGTTTTGTAATCAGGCGGCTGCAACTATGCTTGGTTATGGGATTTCGGATTTGATCGGGGATTCCAGTCATCATCTTTTTCATCATACGAAGATCGATGGTTCGGCTTATCCTTTGGAAGAATGTCCGATCATACTTACTGTGGAGGATGGGATCCCGCGTAGTATGCAAGAGGATGTGTTCTGGAGACGTGATGGATCAAGTTTCCTTGTGGAGTACAGTGTTAACCCGATGATTGAGAAGAATGAATTAATTGGGGCTGTAGTCGTATTTAATGATATTACAGGCGAACGCGAAATCATGAGAGCGAAGGAATCAGCTGAACGGGCCGATCAGGCGAAGTCCGAATTTTTGGCGATGATGAGTCATGAAATCCGGACACCGATGAACGGGATAATCGGAATGATTGATTTGCTGCTGGATACAGAGCTTGATGAGGATCAGCGATATTACGCTGAAGTCATTTCCAGTAGTAGCAATGCATTGTTGTCTATTCTGAATGAAGTTCTTGACTTTAGTAAAATTGAAGCCGGAAAAATGGCGCTTGAGTATGAAAATTTCAATCTGGAGTCCTGTCTCACAGGTGCTGTTGATTTGTTTCTGCCTGAAGCAGCTAAAAAAAGCATTCAATTGCAATACGAGATTGCAAACGATGTACCTTCATTTATTACAAGTGACCCATCAAGGCTGCGTCAAGTTCTCGTTAACTTGATCGGAAATGCCCTGAAGTTTACTGATGAAGGCAGCATTCAAGTACAGGTGAAGCAACTGACCGCCTATAATGAGCAGTCTAGCTTATTAGAAATTAGCATAACCGATACGGGAATCGGCATTCCAGCGGACAAGCTGCATCAGTTGTTTCAATCTTTCTCTCAAGTTCATCCGATTATGAATCGAAAATATGGAGGTACAGGACTTGGACTATCGATTTGTAAAAAGATCGTTGAGATGATGGGCGGCTTTATTGCCGTTGAAAGCACTGAAGGTGTTGGATCAACATTTAGATTTACCCTGCTTAGTGATGTTAGAGGTTATGCATCTGAAGAGGAGCAGCAGGGGCTCGAAGAGCTGGGGGCCAGTGATATCGGAGGTGCTGGTAGTCTGTCTGAGATATCTGCTGATGTAGTGCCGTACTATCAAGGCGAAGTTGTCATGCTTTCTCCTGAATTGCAGATCAAGCAAGATGACACAAATACGTTATCTTTGTTAATTGCGGAAGATCATCCAGTCGATTGCCAATTGTTTATTCAATTATTGGAGAAATTAGGATACCATCCTGATCTGGCTCATAACGGGATTGAAGTGGTAGAAGCATTGTCGGCTAAAAAATATGATATGGTGTTTATGGATTTGGACATGCCGATCATGGATGGTATTAAATCTGCTAGATTAATTCGTCAATTGATGTCTGCAGACAAAATGCCAGCTATTATCGGGGTTAGCACTAATATTAGCAAAGAAGAACAGGAGAGATGTATTGCGAGCGGTATGGAAACAGTCATCAGCAAGCCTTTGAAGCCTTGGGAAATTAACAAATTGCTTGAAGATTGGAAGTCGCGTAGAGCTTTCTTCTATGAGCTGTGATTCACACTAAAGGCTGCGAGCTGTCCGGGGTTGCCCCAAGTAGATAACTTCTACTTGTAGGGCAGCTCTTTTTTTTGTCAGGCAGATTGCCTGGATAGACTTAGTGAATTGGTATGGTACCGTAAGCTACAATTGGTTATTTTACACAAAAAAATATAGGATACAATGACTTTGTTACAAATTTCAGAAGAAGGCGGGATATTTTGAACGAAAACAGTCTATCCATAATACAGCAATTTAAGCGTGGATGCGTTGATTCGCTTCCGATTGTCATGGGGTATATACCTGCTTGTCTGACGTTTGGCTTGATCGGCAAGGCGCTAAATTTGGGAGATCTGGAGGTTTTCATGTTATCTGCTGTGGTCTATGCAGGGGCAAGTCAATTCATAGGGGTTAAGTTACTGGCAGCAGGAACAGCGGCTCCAATTATATTACTTCTTACTTTTATTATTAATTTAAGGTATCTTTTCATTAGTATGTCTTTCTCCCGAAAGCTTAGGAGCAATTGCAGCAGCTTTCAAAAAGGTATCATAGGTTTTGGACTTACAGAGGAAGTATACGCGGTGAGTACAATGTCACGTAAAAATATTGAACGAAATAAACCGCTGACGGTTTCCTATATGGCAGGACTGGAATTGCTGCCATATACGGCCTCATTGCTCTCAACATGGTCGGGGATATTGCTGGCAGAGTACATACCTGGTGATTTGCTGCCTGCTCTGAACACCTCCTTGTATTCGCTGCTGATTGTGCTTATCGTTCCTGAGCTGCTCAAGAGCAGAAAGAGTTTAGCGGTCTTTGCGGCTGCCTCGCTCTCTTCGTGGCTGCTGCATCCTTATCTGGGTACTGCTGCGATAATAGCTGCAATGCTGATCGGAGGATGGGCTGGTGGAAGAGTTCCAGATAAACAAAAGAAGGTTAGGAGTGAAGCGATATGATTATGCTCGTTATTGTTGTTATGGGTGTAATCACAATGCTGTTGCGTTTTTTACCGTTAGTTCTGGCCAATAAGGCGGGTGATGGTGCGCAGATGCATCCATTTTTAGAGAGATTACCATTGGCTGTTCTTAGTGCTATTACTATTCCCGGTGTGTTTCAGGTGGATGAAAGCAACCCGCTTGTCGGTATCGCTGCAAGTGTTGTTGCTGTATTGCTTGTGTTGGTCAAAAAAATCCCGTTGTTTCTTGTAGTCGTATTATCAGTTGCGGCAGCAGTTCTTGTAAAAATGTTATAGGAGGTGAAGGAAGATCGTGTACGAGCTGTTAATTGTACTTGATAAAGAACTTCAAACTTCACTCAACAGGCAGATTTATGAACAGATTCGCAAAGCGATCTTTCAGGGGGTTCTACATCATGGTGATGTTATACCATCTACACGGTTGTTGGCAGAGCAGCTCCAAGTATCGCGCAGCGTCGTTATACAAGCTTATGAACAGCTACAATCAGAAGGATATCTGATCATGAAAAAGGGGGCGGGTACTTATATAGCTGAGAATGCTGCAAATGAAAACAATAGCAGGCAGGAGGCAACCCAGAAGGTTAATAATTATGATATCTTTACTAATGCCTCGCATATTGTATCAGTGGTCAATTCTCCACCCATTGTGAGCGATGAGCAGCAGAACTCAGCGGTATTTGATTTCCGATACGGGGTTCCGTCATGGGAGGCATTCCCTATGGATCGCTGGCAGAAAGTGCTGGCTGAAGCTTGCCGGAAAGCAACGCCAGATATTCTTGGAGGCTATGGACCGGCCGAGGGATCGTACAGGCTGCGCAAGGAGATTGCAAGATTGCTTCGCTCTACCAGAGCTATTCCTGCAGTGCCAGATCAGATTATTATTACGGCAGGCGCGACACAAGCTCTCGATATGATATCCAGATTGTTTTTAAAAAATGGAGATCGGGTGATCGTAGAAGATCCTGCCCATCCAGTATTACGAGAAACCTTCTGTTTTGCAGGCGGTAATGTCGTATCTGTTCCAGTCGATGAGGAAGGACTTCGTGTTCAGGATATTGAGCCTATAATCAACGAGCAAAATGGGAACCATGGTGATGTTAAGCTAATATATGTGACTCCATCTCATCAATTTCCGGCTGGAATGACAATGTCACAGCAGAGAAGAATAGAGCTGTTAGATTATGCTAACAAAAATAATACATACATTATAGAAGATGACTATGACAGCGAATATCGTTATGTAGGGCAAAAGGTGTCAGCATTGGCAGGTCTGGACTCCAGCGGTAGAGTAATCTATGTTGGAAGCTTCAGTAAGTCGCTATTTCCTGGACTTAGAATTGGCTATGCAGTGATGCCGGCATCACTCATCAAGTCTTTCTTGGCAATTAAGTGTATCACGAACCGGATGACTCCTACGCTAGAGCAGGAGGCACTCGCCGAATTTATTGCCTCAGGGCAATATGCCAGACATGTTAATGGGATGGGGAAGCTGTACGGGGCTCGCAGAAGCTGTCTGGTGCAGTCACTGCATCGACATTTTCAAGATCGAGTGACTGCCTATGGAGATGAAGCCGGGCTTCACCTTTTGATTCAGCTCAAGACAGAAGTTACGGAGGAGCTTATTGCTGATAAAGCTCTTCAATGCGGTGTAAAGGTATATCCGGCTAGCGAGTATTTTGTTATCTCGAAGCCCAAGACTGCATCATTCCTATTAGGGTATGCCAACATGACTGAATTCCAAATTGAGAGAGGTGTAGAGCTGCTAGCACAAGCGGAGGAGCAGTGTACAAGGAATATAGAACAAGAGGCTGTCCCAAAAGTTATCTAAGATAACTTTGAGGGACGCTTCTTGTTTAGCAGTGTAAAAGCAAGATATCAGGAAAAGGATGCAAGAATACAGTTTTTTTAAAAGTAGCCATGAAAGGATGAACAAAAGCCTGCCAAAATGCAGGAATATGGTTCGGAATAGACTAGTTTGAAGAGAATCCTTAGAGAAAGCCTGCACATTTGCAGCAATTCAGGGCATTTAGAGGCTTTACATGATCAAAGCCTGTATATTTGCAGGAATTTCAGGAATTCCGCATCATGACAATATTACACATGAGATACAGTCATAGAATGTGGCGGAATCAAGCGGTGCAGGATCATCTTCCTAGCACCGCTATTTCTAGTTTTGACGCTAACCCTACTTTTGGGACAGCCTCTTATTTTATGTTTTACTGGATTGATTTTGTATACAAAATTCCGATCGTTTTGGCGCCGCAGTGGCTGGATATAACACAGCCTGCGTTTGATGTGGCGACTTCTCTAGCTCCGGTTCTAGCCTGAAGCTCCTTTTGAAGATATATAGCATCTTCATCTGCCAAGGAATGAGTAACAAAAATAAGGTCATTATCCATTTCAGATTTCAGATTCAGGGCGTTGTTCAGCAGTTGATCGAGCGCTTTTTCCCTGCTGCCCCGGATTTTGTATGCCGGAGTCATTCTGCCATCGATCACTTTGATGACTGGACGAATTTTAAGAAGGCTGCCGACCAAATTTTGCATGCCTGAGCATCTTCCACCTTTGTACAAATAGTCCAGTGAATCAATAACAAATTCTGTTTCAACTTGAGGGCGAAGCTTAATCAATAGATCAACAATTTGAGTAACGCTTTGTCCATCTGCAGCAGCTCTTACTGCCTTCATAACCTGTAACCCGATTCCTGTAGATAGATTGAGGGAATCAAAAACGGTAACCGCACCGTCATCAAATTCACCCCCTGCTATGATCGCGTTTTGATAAGTGGAGGACAGCTCCGAGGATAAACTAATGTATAAAATCTGTTGTCCCTTTTCGATAAATGGAGCAAAAGCTTCAATAAAGTCAGCGGGAGAAGGGGCTGCCGTTTTAGGAAGCTTGCCAAGCTCCTTTACTTTTTGATATAGCTCTGGTGTATGTAAATCGACACCGTCCTTGTATGTTGAATGATCAAACGTTACGTAGAGAGGGATGATTCCTATTTCATATTCCTCAATCCACGATGATGGCAGGTCACAGGTGCTGTCTGCAAAAATTTTAATGGTCCCCATAACATGAGCCTCCTTTTACGTCTGTTTTATTACCGAATTTACTAGCAGAATGCCTGGATTAATTTTTTTTAGTATACATAATGGCTACAGTATGTGGTCCGCAATGACTTGAAATTACGCAACCGGCTTCAGCTAGTGCTACTTCGCGGGCACCGGTCTGCTCTCTTAGAATCGCAGCTAGACGGGCTGCATCCTCCTCGGCGAGAGTGTGGGCAACGATGATCAGATCATTGTCCATATTTTCTTTGTTGGAGAGGGCGTTGTCCAGCATTTGCTGAACAGCTTTTTCTTTCTTGCCGCGCACTTTGTACGCTGGAATGATGCTGCCATTAACCACTTTTAGAACAGGACGGATTTGAAGAAGACTTCCTATAAAATTCTGCATGCCCGAGCAACGTCCGCCTTTATACAGATATTCCAAGGTATCAATGACAAACTCAGTCTCGACTAGCGGTCTGCAGGATTCTAGGATAGAAAAAATTTGTTCCGCGCTTTGCCCCTGTTCTGCTGCTCTAACAGCTTTCATGACCAACAGGCCGATCCCGCTGCACAGGTTCAAAGAGTCAAACACTTTAATCCGACCTTCGGGAAACTCATCAGCTGCAATCAGAGCATTTTGATATGTCGAAGACAGACTGGAAGAAAGGCTGATGTAGACAATATCTTGACCTTGCTCAATATGGGGTGCAAAAGCATCCATAAAATCTTTGGGTGAAGGAGCTGTCGTTTTAGGCAGGTTTCCTTTCTCGGCTACTCTACGATAAATATCGATAGGGGCAATGTCCAGCCCGTCCCGAAATGTGTCATCATCAAAGACGACATAGAGAGGGATGATACCGATCTCATGCTTTGTGATCCATGAAGCGGGTAAATCTGAAGTGCTATCTGCGAATATTTTAACTTTTGACATGATATTCTCCTTAAAAATTCGATTACTGCACATTATATTTTATCAAAAAGAGAAGGCTATTAAAATCTATTCATTTGGTAGGGATCTCGAAATTATAACTAAACGAGGAAAAATAATAAAATAATTCCAATAAAACAGACGCCGGATAATATGGTACCCAGGATGGCAAATACTTTTTTTCTACTTCTAGTAGCAAGCCCGATAATTCCGAGAATGAGTGCAATTAAATTAAGGATACCAGAAATAATAAAGAGGAGTCCTCCGCCAATGATGCCACTATGTTGTTCGAGGTTTTCTATGATAGCATCGGATGATTGATCCATAACACCTACCACTATAGTAGAGATGATGACAAAAGCAGCGATGTATCCCAAGATTGATGTAAGAACGACAATGAATGAGGCAATTCCAGGTCCAGAATGCTTTATCTTATTCGGAACCTGATAGTCAGCATGATTTAATTGATATTCCATAATACATAAAATCCCCTTCTAAGTTTTTAGACTTACTCATGATTAATTTTTCACATATTCACAAAAAAATCAACTCTGTGCATATAGTCCGCTATGTGAATTTCTATTGCTGTGGAAAGAATGTTCCGGGTGAGTTATGATTGATGATAAAGGAGGGCGGGATCATGCAACGCAAATATGTCGCAATCGGTGCAATTCTCATGTTACTTTCCGTAGCTTTGGGTGCATTCGGCGCTCACGTACTGGAACCGAATATCGGTGAGAAGGCTACAGGTACATTTGAGACAGGTGTACATTACCATATGATTCATGGAATCGGTATTATTCTGGCTGCTTTCGCTGCCGGGCTAGGGGCGGATTCACGTAAATTGCTGTGGGCGAATCGTCTTTTTGTTCTTGGTATCATTCTATTCTCGGGGAGTCTGTATCTACTTGCAATCGCAGGTTGGAAGTGGCTGGGACCCATTACGCCATTGGGCGGCGTATCCTTTATGATCGGCTGGTTGATGTTTGCCCTAGCTGTTAAAGGGAGAAATAAATAAGTAATATAACAAAACGGCTGGCCTTTTCGGGAATGAAGAGGTCAGCCGTTTCAGCTGTCAAAATGATAACTGATGTTACTTATCGATAAAATCAACGATCTCGCTCAATTTAAATGTGTAGACCTGTTTCTCATCTACATGGTACACAGTCAGATTGTAGGTCTCCGGAAGAAAGTTTAAAATTCGGCAAGGAATGCTGATCCGTTCCTCCCCTTTTTTTATAACGATACGAACTAACCGATTACCAGAAATATATTTTTGAATCCAGTCTTGAAAGTCTTTGCTCTGGGCAATTTCCTTAAAGGAATTAGGTTCCGTGTTGGACTGTGCTGCTGATTTCTTATTGGATTGAGATGCTGGAGCGGGTGGTGGTGGCGCTGGTTGTTCCGTTTTACTGACAATATCTTCAGAAGGATTCTTGGCTTCATTGTTTGCTTTTAAACGTTTGTAGGATTTAGAAATAAGTGACTGTTTCTTGGCCTTTAGTAACGACTCAATAATTTCGCCGAGCTCGATTCCGGAGTTAATCCGATAATCGATAATATTGTTTGCATTGTTCAGCAGATGTAAAAGTGATTGAAGCGCCTTGGCATTAGTTTCGTCCTTGACCAAAATTTCTACGTTGAATAAAAATCCTAATTCCCCATCGTTATTGTTATTTTGACTGTTCATATTTCCCCCAAAAATACTTCTCATAAGTCTATGTTGTAAATACAATGTGATGTAAATGATATCCTTGTTAATCATAGCACCGCTTGAGGTACAATCATAGCCCCTTAGACTTAGAAAACATGAAAAAAATTATTGAGAGAAAATGATTCTATTTTACCACAAGCTGTAATGCATGCACTTTTATGGGGTCTGGGCTTCAGTAAACAATTTTGCCAAGCTATCATTGCAATACGGGTCTAGTTTCATCGGCAAAAACTTTTAAAGAAATACCTTGTTCCTTGGCTAGATACAGCGGGGCCAACGCCGTTCCGTATTTAACCGTAGCGAGACCACCAGCATTACAATGTGTCAGCATACCCATGTGGAAGTCCAACAATACGGCGGATTACTCTGCACCCGACAAATCCGATGCTGTCTTGCAGTACTTTTTGAACATAATAATCTTGTAAATCCCCGTGAATCAACGCTTCTCCATGAGTCAGAAATTTCTCGCGCAGCAGTGCAACCTCGAAATGAAGCTCGGCGGCATTCCATAATTTTTCTGTTTCATGTCTGATATCTTCGGTGAAATTATTGTTATCGGAATTCCGGTAAGGATCAGAGAAGATCAGATCTTCAGTTATTTTGCACAAGTCCGGGTTAGAAAAGAAGGCGGTACGGGAGAGCTTGTTTAATGATCAGGCTTTTTCCGCTTAAAGAATCTTTTGTTCTGAACACGAGATTTAAGTTGCCATCTCCAATTTCTTCACATGATAATATTGCATCTGCTGCAAAGAAATCTGGAACTTTTTTTGCATAGGCTATAGCATTTTCGATGGATAACGCATTGTATTGTGATTGTGTCAACAATATCACTTCCAAGTAGCAAGATCGGAAATACAGTATTTAAAGTTAGTATATCGAAAAAGATCGGGTATTTGTATCTCTTTTTTTAAACATTAAAAAATAATCTATTCTTGATTAATTTTTTTCACAGATGTGAACATAAGCTCTTCGCCTTTTTGGTCAGCTTTGTTACAATAGGTATGAAAGCTTTTGTTTTGACACAAACTTGGCAGGAGTCAAGCTGCTTTACAGACAAGCTGTATGTAGCTAAATTGTTGAAAGTGAGGGATTTATGATGGCTAAAGCTGATTCTAAATCAACAAGCAGTGCTAATAAAACGAGTTTGGAACAAGTACTTAATGAACAGGTGGCTAACCTGAACGTTTTGTATGTCAAACTTCACAATTATCATTGGTATGTAAAAGGTAGCAATTTCTATTCCCTTCATTCCAAATTCGAAGAGCTATATAACGAAGTTACAGCACAGATGGACGCGGTAGCAGAGCGCTTGCTTACCATCAAGGGTAGCCCATACGCAACGATAAAGGAATATTTGGAGATTGCAACGATTCAGGAAGCGACAGGCAATGAGGATGCCAGCACAATGGTTCAGAATCTGATTGAAGATTTTGCAACACTGTCTGAATCGTTCCAAGAAGGCATGGATCTTGCAGATAAGGCGGAGGATGATGTTACCGCAGACCTGTTAACTGGCTTCAAAAGCGATATCGAAAAACATATGTGGATGCTGCGCTCATACCTTGGATAATGTAGGGGCTGGCAGACAGTTATCTGATGGGCTTGGCCGAATTTGCGGTCAAGCCCGTTCTCATTTATTCCATCCCGTGCTACGTTGCTTATGTGTACAAAGTAGGTTAGAATATGAATTGAGAATCACTGAGAATCATTAACAACCAACTGTTAATTAGAATAATTCTAAATTGATAGTTATTATGGTATAATGTTAACTAATTAACGCTGAATTGAATAATGAAGGGAGCAGTATTAATGGCTACGCACTTTGCTGTTGAAGGACTTAAAGCAACGATTGAAGGAAAAGAGATTCTTAAGGGAATCGACATTGAAATAAAAGGTGGAGAAATTCATGCCATCATGGGACCAAACGGTACTGGTAAAAGTACACTCGCTTCGGCTCTGATGGGTCATCCCAAATATGAGGTAACAGACGGAAATGTTACATTGAACGGTGAAGATGTACTTGAAATGGCAGTAGATGAACGCGCTCGTGCCGGTCTTTTTCTTGCCATGCAGTATCCAAGTGAAATTGCCGGTGTGACGAACTCAGACTTCCTGCGCAGTGCGATCAACGCTCGTCGTGGTGAAGGAAACGAAGTATCTCTGATCAAATTTATCCGTCAAATGGAAGGCAAAATGAAGGAACTCGAAATGAATCCTGAATTTGCTCATCGTTATTTGAACGAAGGCTTCTCAGGCGGTGAGAAGAAACGTAACGAAATTTTGCAAATGCTGCTGCTTGAACCCAAAATCGTTGTTCTGGACGAAATTGACTCCGGTCTGGACATTGATGCACTTCGTATCGTAGCTAACGGTGTTAATGCGATGCGCAATGAAGATCGTGGTTTCTTGATCATTACTCACTACCAACGTTTGCTCGACTATATTACTCCGGATTATGTTCATGTGATGATGCAGGGTCGTATTGTGAAATCGGGCGGTCCTGAATTGGCTGAACGTCTGGAACGTGATGGATACGATTGGGTTAAAGAAGAGCTCGGCATCGTGGATGAAACAATCGGTCAAGAAGCCTGAGCGGAAGGAGGAATATTGATATGAGTACACAAACCATTCTTCCGGTAGAAGTGGATACACTCAAGAATACATCCGCGAACAATGGCGAACCGGCTTGGTTAACTGAGAGTCGTACGAAGGCTCTACAGCTTGCTGGGGAACTGGAATTACCGAAATTGGAGAAAATGAAACTTGATCGTTGGGATCTGGGCCATTTTGGAAATGTTCGTGAAGGACGTTCTGAAGTTTCGCAACAGGTTCCTGATAGTGTTAAATCTCTAGTAAATATGACTGAAGCAAGCAATTTGATCGTTCAACGCAACGGCGATATTGTATTTTCTCAGCTTTCTTCCGATCTGGCATCTAAAGGAGTTATTTTTACTGACCTTGAAACTGCAGCTCGTGAGCATGGGGATTTAGTAAAACAATATTTGCACACGGCAGTTAAAGCCGATGAAAACCAGCTTACAGCACTTCATGCAGCGTTGTGGAACGGCGGGGTATTCCTGTATGTTCCTAAAAATGTGGAAGTGGAAATCCCGCTGCAAAGTATTTTCCTGCTGGATGATACAAAAACGACCTTCGCTCCACATATTGTGATCGTTGCGGAAGCTAACAGTGCAGTAACTTACGTCGACAATTACATTTCCGGCGATTATAGCGATAAAATTGTACACAATGGTGTAGCTGAAGTATTTGTTAAAGCTGGCGCCAAAGTGCGTTTTGCTACCGTGCATAATTTCAATGTTAATACGACTGATTTAATCTATCGTCGTTCTGTCGTTGATAATGACGGCAGCATTGAATGGATCGTAGGCGAAATGAATGCTGGCGATTCTGTCAGCGAAACGTTGTCCATTCTTCAAGGTAACGGATCGTTGTCCGATGCGAAGGTCATTGCAGTCGGTTCTGGCGCACAGAAGCTGAATTATACAACCAAGGCGGTTCATTTTGGCAAGAGCTCTGAAAGTCAAATGATCACGCGTGCGGTTATGCGTGAACAGGCAACAGCGATCATTAACGGAATTACCAAGATCGAGAAGGGTGCAACAAAAGCAAACGGTGAACAGACTGAAAAAGTTCTCATGCTTAGCCCGAAAGCTCGTGGGGATGCGAATCCGATTCTGTTGATTGACGAAGACGACGTTAAAGCAGGTCATGCTGCTTCCGTAGGTCAAGTTAATCCGGAACAAATCTACTATTTGATGTCACGCGGTATTACACGTGAACAGGCAGAACGTCTCGTTATTTACGGATTCCTTGCACCAGTTGTCTCAGACATCCCGCTTGAACAGTTGCAGGAGCAATTGCAAGGACTGGTTGAAAGGAAGTTAGGACAATGAACGCGGAACTGATTAAGGAACAGTTTCCTATATTGAATCAGGAGATAAATGGGCATCCACTAGTTTATCTCGATAGTGCGGCTACAGCGCAGAAACCTCGTGCTGTTCTGGATGCCCTCAAGCACTATTATGAATTCGATAACGCAAATGTTCATCGCGGTGTTCATACCCTTGGCAGCCGGGCAACGGATGCTTATGAAGGGGCACGCGAGAAAGTAGCTAAGTTCATTGGGGCGGCGCATACGAAGGAAGTTATTTTTACTCGTGGAACGACGACAGCTCTTAATCTGGTAGCTTCATCCTACGGACCTTCAGCGGTTAAGAGCGGGGATGAAATTGTTATTACTCCTATGGAGCACCACAGTAATCTTATTCCTTGGCAGCAGCTTGCGCTTAGAACCGGGGCGACATTAAAATATATTCCACTTCAACCAGATGGAAGTATTGCTCTGGATGAAGTAGAGAAGATTATTACTGACAAGACCAGGATTGTAGCTACTGCATATGTTTCCAACGTACTTGGCGTTGTAAATCCGGTTAAGGAAATAGCTGCAATTGCTCATAAACATGGTGCCGTCATGGTGGTGGATGGTGCTCAAAGTACTCCGCATATGAAGGTAGATGTACAGAGTCTGGATTGTGATTTTTATGCATTTTCTGGTCATAAAATGTGCGGACCTACCGGAATTGGTGTACTATATGGCAAGAAGCATCTGCTCGAAGCTATGGAACCGATCGAATTCGGTGGAGAGATGATCGACGACGTTGGTCTTCATGAATCAACGTGGAAAGAGTTGCCGTGGAAATTTGAAGGAGGCACACCGATCATTGCCGGTGCAGTAGGATTAGCTGCTGCTATCGATTTTTTGCAAGAAATCGGTTTGGATGAAATTCATCGTCACGAGACGAAGCTGGCTGCTTATGCAATTGGCCGCTTGTCTGAAATTGAAGGAATTACGATTTACGGCCCACGGGAACGTGAGGTTGGACTAGTGACCTTTAATTTGGACGACGTTCATCCACATGATGTGGCGACAGTACTGGATGCATCTGGTATTGCAATACGGGCTGGTCATCATTGCTGTCAGCCGCTGATGCGTTGGCTTGAAGCGAGCGCAACGGCCAGAGCAAGTCTCTACATCTATAACACGGAACAGGATATCGACCGTCTTGCGGAAGCTTTAATCCAAACAAAGGAGTATTTCGCGTGATGCAACTTGACGATTTATACCGCCGCGTAATTATGGATCATTATAAGAATCCCCGAAACAAGGGAAAGTTTGAAGACGGGGGAGTCACAGTGGATCTCAACAATCCTACCTGTGGTGACCGCATCTCGCTGCAGCTCAAAATTGAGGACGGCATAGTTAAAGACGCTCGGTTTTCGGGTGAAGGCTGCTCCATCAGCATGTCTTCCGCATCGATGATGACAGAGGCCGTTAAAGGCCGAACATATGAAGAAGCTTTGGATATGGCTAATCGTTTTTCCTTGCTGATGCAGGGTGAGTCTGTTGATTTTGATGATTATGATTATGAAGATATTGAGGCTTTATCTGGTGTTTGCAAATTCCCGGCTCGAATTAAGTGTGCGACACTTGCTTGGAATGCCTTGAAAAAGGGAATTGACGAAGAATAACAAGAAGTGTATTTCATCAGATAATAACTAAGAGGAGGTAATGCAGCCATGGCAAAAAAAGCGCCTGAAATGGAAGATTATAAATATGGCTTCCGGGATGAACACAAGGCGGTTTTTCAGACGGGTAAAGGTTTGACCCGCGAAATCGTTACTGAAATTTCCCGTATCAAAAATGAACCGGAATGGATGCTTAACTTCCGATTGAAATCCCTGGACCAATTCGAGAAAATGCCATTGCCACGTTGGGGCGGTGATCTCGATGAGCTTGATTTTAACGATATTCAATATTATGTAAGACCATCTGAGAAACAAGGTAAAACTTGGGAAGAGGTTCCTGCAGAAATTAAGGAAACCTTTGATAAGTTGGGTATTCCAGAAGCGGAACAGAAGTTCCTCGCTGGTGTATCAGCGCAGTATGAATCCGAAGTTGTATATCATAGTATGCAAAAAGATCTTGAAGCACAGGGCGTTATTTTTATGGATACAGATAGTGCCCTTCGCGAGCATCCGGAAATTTTCCGCGAATATTTCGGTACGGTAATTCCTCCAGCCGATAACAAATTCGCCGCTCTTAACAGTGCTGTTTGGTCCGGCGGCAGCTTCATTTATGTACCTAAAGGTGTAAAATGTGAAGTTCCACTGCAAGCTTACTTCCGGATTAACTCGGAAAATATGGGTCAATTTGAACGTACACTCATCATTGCTGACGAAGATAGCTTCGTGCACTATGTTGAAGGCTGTACGGCTCCAATTTACAGCACGAACTCGCTGCATAGCGCTGTAGTAGAAATTATTTGTAAAAAGAACGCTCGTGTTCGTTACACTACAATTCAGAACTGGGCGCCAAACATCTACAACCTCGTTACCAAACGTGCGGTTGCAGAAGAGAATGCGACTATGGAATGGGTTGATGGAAACATTGGCTCCAAGCTGACAATGAAATATCCAGCCGTTGTACTGAAAGGTCGCGGAGCAAAGGGCAGCGTGTTGTCCATCGCCGTTGCAGGTAAAGGTCAGCATCAGGATGCAGGTGCGAAGATGATTCACTTGGCTCCTGACACAACTTCCACAATTGTCTCCAAGTCTATCAGTAAACACGGCGGTAAAGTAACTTATCGCGGACTTGCTTCCTTTGGACGCCAAGCGGAAGGTGCTAAATCCAACATTAAGTGCGATACGCTCATTCTCGATAATGAATCTACTTCAGATACAATTCCGTACAATGAAATCATGAACGACAATATCGTTCTTGAGCATGAAGCGACTGTATCGAAAGTGTCCGAAGAGCAATTGTTCTACCTGATGAGCCGTGGCCTTACCGAGGCTGAAGCAACTCAAATGATCGTTATGGGCTTTATCGAGCCGTTTACAAAGGAGCTTCCAATGGAGTACGCCGTTGAGATGAACCGTTTGATCAAGTTCGAAATGGAAGGCAGTATAGGTTAATAATCAATAAACCTTGCTGTAACAAGGATTTTTGGTGGTTAAGATATCCGTTGATAATCATTCGTGCCGATTTCGTGCCGACTCTGATTAATGTAGGCGAAACAGTTAAATCTTTCTTTTGGTGTAGGAGGCGAACTTTTTAAGTTCGTCTTCTTCAATTTTTTGTGTAATGTCCAGATAAGTACCTGCTGTTGTTTTCCGAGTATTTAGGTTTTCCATTCTTATCAACCTTATCAACATAGGATTGAATCCAGTTTTTGATATCAGTGCGACGTATTTTCATTATTCGTTTGTTCTCAAAGCCAGGCTTAATATGAAGTCTAACAATGGTTTCGGTTTGTCTGTAAGTGGGGTTCTTTAGTTCGCGTTTCTTATGCAGTAACCATTCGTCAAATTCTTCTCCGTCCCTGGATACGCGAGCCTGCCAGTTACCACTTTTCAACCTTCTGAAAGTTGCCATTAATCTCACTGGAGCCTATGCCCCGCTGTTAACTCTCAAGGACATATCCCAAGCTCTGAAAAAGTACGGATTTGATTACATTGACAGGTCAAATATAATCAATCGGGCACGGATATGAAAATAGGGAGCATGAAGTTACTTGCGATGTTTGTGAGTTCGCGTCCTTAGTGCCAGTAAGACACATGATATGCAGCAAAGAGGTTATTTAACTAAATAAAAAACAAGCATTTTTTAAAAAAATGCTTGTAATACAAGTTTACAAATCCAAACTGCAAGTAATACCCAAATTAATATAAAGAGAATGCCAACAAACCAATTTTTAGGTTTACCGTTCTTTTTTATCTCTTCAGCTTTTTCTCTATTATCTTCTATGATATGAGACGGAATTAACTTTAAGGCTAATGAGATACCAATAGGAACAATGATCAAATCATCTAGATATCCTAGAACTGGTATGAAATCTGGAATTAAATCGATTGGGCTGAATGCATAAGCCACAACACAAATTGCCACAACTTTTGCATACCAAGGCGTTCTATTGTCTCTATAGGAAAGATAAAGGACGAACAAATTTTGTTTTAATTTTCTAGCATAACTCTTAAGTTTAGATAAATTACTTTTACTCATTTCAACCCCCTATATAAGCACATTATAAAGTAAAAAAGGGGTAAGAGAAATAAAAGTATAGTGTCACAGTACGAAAAAAGAGCGAAGGAGGAAAAGTGGTGTCAAATAGACAGGGGCGTTATAACAAACTTGAGGTCGAGCGCAGCGGATTGCCAGTGTACATTCCCCGTTCCAGTCGCTTGACAAGCAAGCCATACCGTTTCGCGGTGTTGATGTCTAAATCTCGTTGTCAACGCTTTGATCTTCCGGTTAATCGGGGTGAATCTCCCGCAGCGTTTTTGTATGCTGCTAATGCTGGAACAGGAACCAATGACCTGACTCATCGTTATTATCCACTTTTTGATCGCACGGAAGCTATGGCCGATGACGAATCGGCAAGGCTGTATCCTCACGAAATCATGCAACCGGACTAAAGCAAAGAGGGTGAAGCATTTGGATTACGTCGCAGAATTAACCGCCTTCACTGATTGGCTTGAAATAAACCCATTGGAACCAACCACACAAACTTTGTGGTTTCACCTTATGGCGATTGCAAATAAGAATGGTTGTCCAGAGTGGTTTACAGTAGCCAATCCCCTGTTACAGGCGAAGGTAGGAGTCACGGAAAACACCCTGATCAAACATCGTAATTATCTCGTCCAAAAGGGGCGAATTGAATATAAGTCACAGGGTAAGCAAAAAGCAGGAAAATACAAAATCATTTATTTCACCTCAATTAATGAGGTAAAACCAGTGGTAAATATAAAATAAGACCACCAAGGAATAACATCCTTAGTGGTCTTGTTAATATTCAGAATAGGAATAATTCTCTACACTCGACCAATTTGCTCTAACGTGATTTTTGCCACGACAGACTGCGCTGTCTCATCATCGTAACATTCGATTATAACAATCGTATGGCTACTTTCGACAATTACTTTAGAACCGTGCACAGTAATTTCCAGCATCATTTCCACCTCCATTTATTTGAATGGCTTTCGTGGTAAACGATACTGTGAGCTTTTTCCATTTGAATGAGCAGAGACTATTGTATATAATACAAACATAAGTTCGTATTATTGAGGTGATGAAATGCTTAATGATTTGGAAAGAAAGTTGCTAAGAGTCTTGTATAACTTCAGCACTCAAAAGCGGAGAATGCCTTTTAAACCAGAGTTAGAAAGACTGACTGGGCGAAGGTACGCTGATATTCAGGCTATTCGGGGAATTTGATTATAGAGAAGTAACAGGGGTTGTAACAGCAGTGCAGACCTATCGCAACGAGGTAAAAGTGTCAACTGAGGAAAATGACTGGGAATGGGTTAGGATTATGGATATAGTAACCGCTATATAATAAAGAAGAACACTCGATTTAATCGGTGGTCTTTGTCTATGTTACCCTACTACCCCATATATGATTGTTAGTTCATTAAAGATTTTTTTAGCTTTATTTTTTTTACCGTCTGCGAATGAAATAATTAGAGATATAAGTACACAGACACTAGCTAATTTCTTCATAAATCACCTCAAGAATGTTTTCTCTAGTCTACCAAAAGTAGGGAATTGATTCTATAGAAATATACCATCGAAAATCACAGGCGTTTGGGATTATGAAATATACGAAAAATATTAACATGAAAAACGTGTCTGCAGCGACTTTGATGTAGTATGCTCAAGCCGCTCAGGCACGTTTTTTTGTATTCAATAAAATAAACGACAAAAACTCCACTAGCTAAAGGCTAATGGAGTTGATTTATATATCTATTCTATGAAGTTTATTTCATTGCAAATTGAATAATTCTAGTAACATGCGAGATTTCAGAAAGTAGAACCCATACCGCGCCTTCAACTGTTCTGACCTGTACTTTATCTGGATCGGTTCCCCATTTAGGCAATCCTACAACCATTTCGCCATTCTCCAGTGTGATGACCACGTCATGCCGCAAGGTTACAGCCATTTTGAGCTCGTGCAATTTATCCATAAAAATACCTCCCTTATAATTATTTCTATTTATATTTATTATCGATATATTCCACTAAAATTGTTAATAGTTTCTTAAAAAATATTAATAATTTTTACATATCATTCTCTAGATCGTCATCTCCTCGGTCTCTGGCCCAGTTTCATAACCAGTCGTACGCCTGTGCCCGATATTGTCCAAATAATCTAAACTAAGTCCAGTGGTCAAAGTGTGGGCACATACATAAGTGGTACTATCAAAAAACTGCACAACTGAAAAGAAAATCGATGGAGGGTGTAGAAATGACATGGTTAACAAAATGGTCTTTTAAGAACAAAGCGGCGGTGGGATTAATTGTCGTTATGGCGTTGGTATTCGGATGGATAAGTTATCGTTCGTTACCGATGGAATTTATGCCTGAGGCGGATAACCCGCTGGTGACTGTTACTGTAATTGGTCCTGGTCAAAATGCCAAATCAATGGAGGAATATGTAACCAGGCCGATTGAGAAAGCGGTCGCTACTGTAAAAGGGAAGAAGGAAATTCTCTCTACCTCGGGGGATGGATATGCGAAGGTAGATGTTTACTTCCAGTCAAAAACAAATATGAAGGATGCTACGGAGGAGGTTAGTCAAGCCATTGATCCTATTCAATACCCTAAGGGTGTGATGGAACCATTTGTTCTTCAACTGAACACCTCAATGATACCGATCTCAAATGTAGCGATTTCATTCAAGGATGGACTGACTGAAGAAAATATCAAGCTTGCTGAAGAGTTATTTGTTCCTGAGCTTCAAGGTTTAGAAGGAGTCTCAAATGTCCAGCTATATGGACGCCCGAATTCACAGATAAGTATTAATGCAGATTCAAATAAGCTGCTTCAACAGGGTATAACATTCCCACAATTAATGGGTTTGCTCCAAGGCCATAATGTATCTGCGTCTATAGGGGAGCAGACGATTGATGGTCAGTCTGGAAACATAAATGTATTATCTTCAGTGAATAGCTTAGATGTTCTGAAGAAATTGCCTTTATCGGATAGCGCTTTACTGGGGGATATTGGCTCCATAACATTGGAACGTGATTTTGAGAGCATTAGCAGGGCTAATGGACAAGAAATGCTGCTTGCGATGATTACCAAGGAAGCTCATGCTAACGCGGTTGATGTAGGGAAAAAAGTGCAGGAGAAGCTGGATGAATTAAATGCTCAATATGAAAATGCACAAATTTCCGTTATTATCAATACCTCGGAGATGGTTGTCACCTCAATTAATAGTATGCTGCGCGAGGTGCTGCTAGGAGCATTGTTTGCTACACTCGTTATTCTATTATTTTTGCGGAATTTTAGAGCAACACTGATTACTGTGATTTCAATCCCGTTGTCACTAGCTGTGACTCTCTATTTATTGAACATTTCTGGCGTTAGTTTAAACATCATTACACTTGGCGGTGTTGCTGTTGCCGTAGGCCGACTTGTTGACGATAGCATCGTTGTTATCGAAAATATATATAGAAGAACAGCGAAGGAACCTTTGTCTAGTGGGCTTGTCATACAAGCTACGAAGGAAGTCGCAATGGCGATTACTTCATCGACTATTACGACAGTGGCTGTCTTTTTACCGATGGGTCTGTTAAGAGGATCATTACAAGATTTTCTTCTGCCATTCGCATTAACGATCACATATTCCTTGATAACCTCATTAGTTGTAGCATTAACTGTCGTTCCTTTATTAAGCAGTTGGTTGTTAAAAAATTCATATATGAAAGAAAGTGCTCCATCGAGACATTTTACTGGATTTCTGAATTGGAATCTTAGCCACAAGTGGGTTACGTTAACTATTGCATTCGTTATATTTATGTCTTCTATTGGAGCCTATATCTACATGCCTAAGGGAGCAATGGATGCGTCGGATGCAGGTTATGTATCTGTTCAATTGAAGTATCCAAACGATGTTCCGGTTCAGGAAGTACAAGAGAAAGGACGTCAGCTTGAGCAGGATCTAATGTCTCAGGAGCAATCGCAATTGGTAGTGCTTCAATCCGGTAACAGTGCGGAAGGGGCGAAGTGGGGAAATGTAATGTCATCTACCATGATCGACTTAATCGTTGTCGTGAAGGAGGGAGCAGATGCGCAGAAGCTTATTGATTACGTCCGATCACAACAAAATGAATATGAAGGGGCCACTTTAACAGCTAATGTGATGAGCGTCATGATGGGGTCTTCTTCCACGACGGAATACATCGATATCGTCGGAGATGATCCAGATGCCATCCGTGAGGTTGCCAAGGAAGTTAGTGATAAGCTCTCTGAGCTAAGCGGCATTGAAAAAATTAGCAACAGTAACGAAGATACAAAACCTGTTTTTACTTTCAATATAGATCCAACAAAGGGAAATGCCGAAGAAATCACCTCGCAGCTAGGTGTTATGCTAAATCCGATACCTCTAGGTCAGATCAAAGTGGATGGAACGGAAACGAGTGTTATTCTAGAACCTATGCTTAAGCCTGTTAAGAAGGAGGATTTAGAAGGAATCCAGCTTATGACAGCCTCGGGGCCAGTTAGTATGAAGGACCTTGCTCAATTCGAGGTCACAAATGAGCCATCCATGCTCTATCATAAAGATGGACAAAATTATTTGAGAATTACTGCAGAGATTAATCCGAAAAGAGTATCTGAAATTGGTGAAAATATTAAAGATGCGACTGCAAGCATTAAGCTGCCTGAGGGTGTTCAATTGTTTGCTGGTGGAGCATCAGTTGATCAGGGTGATGATTTTAATGCACTGGGCATGACAGCAATGGTGTCCATTGGTTTGGTTTATCTGATTATGGTGTTAACCTTCCGAACTCTTCGCGCACCGCTTGCGATCATGTTCTCATTGCCATTAGCAGCCATTGGAGCTGTAGTCGGTCTGCTTGTATCAGGTGTAACTCCGGATTTTACCGCGATGTTTGGAGCATTAATGCTAATTGGTATCGTCGTAACAAATGCGATTGTACTTATTGATCGTATTAAACACAATGAAGAGCAGATGACGATACGTGAAGCGATTCTTGAAGCGGCTTCTACCCGCATGCGTCCTATTCTGATGACGGCTATCGCAACGATTTGTGCCATGATTCCTCTCGTTATAGGTCATTCTGAACAAGGCAGTATCGTATCGCAAAGTCTGGCGATTGTTGTTATTGGTGGTTTAACGGCTGCTACCGTTTTGACTCTGGTTGTAGTTCCAGTTATTTACGAGTTGCTATATTATCGTAAATCAGCGAATCAGCGCAAGGGGCTTATTGCGAAAACTGAAGTAGTAACTGAAATAGAAGCCTGAGTAGATGCAGCTTAAAGAACGTAAAAAGAAGTAAAAAAGAAGGTTGGGCAAGGATGTTTCCTTGTTCAACCTTCTTTGTATTGTTAAATTTGAAATTAATTTATAAAAATATCTCCGAGATGATGATATCACGCTCTTTAGACAAGTCGATAAACTTGGAGTTGGTTTGAACGAGAGGACGAAAAAAGTCAGTCTGATTCGTCATGACTATAGAGCCTGACTCACCGTTACTTAGGGTAACCTTCTTGCCGATAAAATTTGGAAGTAAATGCTTGATGAGCAATTGAGTAGGTTCTGCACTCAATTTACCGAAGCTGAGACTATTAAGCTCTCTAAGTACAGTAAGGAACTCCTGCTTGGATTGATATACCCGATTAGATGTCATAGCTGTGTACACATCAGCAACTGCTGTGATTTTGGCATAGGGGTGGATTTCTTTCTCAGATAGACCGTGCGGATAACCGCTGCCGTCTTCACGTTCATGATGCTGCAAGGCGATAAGTGCAAGCAGTTCGTCTCCGGTAGATTTCAGGATGATATCATGTCCGTATTCGGTATGACGCTTCACCTGCTCAAATTCTTCAGGAGTCAGTTTACCTGGTTTAGTGAGTATCTCTTGAGGAACCTTGCTTTTGCCTATATCAATCAAGTATCCTGCTTTACCTATAATATAAGCCTCATCCTTTGGATAACCAAGCCAAGTGGCGATATAATAAGAGAGCATGCCGACCTGCATGGAGTGATTGTATGTATAATTGTCTTTGTCATTTAATACTAACAGAAGGGAAATAACGTCCTTTTGACCAACTAATTGATTGACGATGGGTTCCAATACTTTATCGACTTGTGAATTGTCAAAGGAACCTGTGGATAGCGCTTCTAGAAACATTAATTCAAAGCCGTCAATAGCCTTGTCAAAGGAAGGTTTAACATGAAGGACCTGATCCGACAGCATCATCGGTGAAGTAAAGCTGTTATCTACTTCTGTCACTACCGTAGGTTGCGGCAGAATATCTATGTAGTCAATTCCGTGCTGCAGCAGCTTAACAATAGATTCGTTAGTTAATTCCTTTTCTTTGTCGAGGATGAGTACCCCTGAATGATTAAAAACATCGGTACGAAGACGATCACCTGGATTAAGATCCATAATGTGTACTTTCAAGGACGTAACACCCCATTATTATGCATTTTTCTTAATAATAGCAAGGATTTTATTGAATGACAATGAGTTTTGTAGTGCTGAAATGCTAGTTTTGAAAAGGATTTCAAAGCTGTGGAGGGCCTTGGTCCTAATCCAAGATAGTCCCCCTGTTTGTAGTATATTGGTATGCTTTAGAAACCATTATCATCTATGATAAGAGAAGACAATGAGTAAATTTAAGGTATATAATAATTGTAATAACCTATATATATTCACATATATCGTATTGTTTGCTCATTACAATTTTATTTAGACAACGAGGAGGCCCGGGTCATGACGCAGGAAACGTGCCAGGATACATTAACGATCGTGTATACCAACGATCTGCACAGCCACTTTAGTACCATGGGACGTATTGCCTCAATGGTAGAAGAATATAGGGCCCAACCGGATTCATCAGTACTTCTTCTTGATATAGGGGATCATATGGATCGTGCTGCTCCGGAGACGGAAGGAACGATAGGACAAGCGAATGTTGACGTAATTAACATAACTGGTTATGATGCGATAACGATCGGCAATAATGAAGGATTAACATTTACACCGGATATGCTGAGAGATGTGTATACAGGGCTCTTGTGTCCAGTTGTCTGCGGCAATATTCGGGAAAAAGATTCAGGTGAACCGCCGGATTGGATGAAAAATGATATTGTGCTGAAGGGTGGACCTTTTACAATCGGACTAATTGGAGCAACAGCCTCCTATCCGGATTTTTATAGACTACTGGGGCTTGAGGCACTCGATCCTAGAGTAACCATTGCTGATTCAGTGAAACAACTGCGCAAGCAGGTGGATTTGATTGTTGTAATGTCTCATCTTGGACTTCCACTTGATCGTGAGCTTGCCGAGAGCATCCCGGGGATTGATTTAATTATCGGGGGACATACACATCATCTGCTGGAAGAACCATTGACTGTAGGCAATACAATGATCACTGCAGCTGGGAAGTTTGGACGACATTTGGGGAAAATAACGATAGGCCGAGATATGCATAATGGGAAGCCAACCGTTTTAGAAGCTATATGCCTTCCTGTTGAAAAGGGCTTGGAGAATGTGAGCGTAATGAATGCCATTACTATACATCGTGAAGCAGGGAGACAACGTCTGCAACGAACAGTGGCGGTTACGGAACGTGAATTACCCATTCACTATGAGTCGGAGTCACCATTTGGCAATTTACTGGCTCAGGCCGTCAGAAGATTTACTGAAAGTGAATTGTCAATCGTGAACAGTGGTCAGCTTCTTGGCAGCTTGCCTGCTGGAGAGATTAGCGCTGGAATGCTTCATGAAAGATGTCCTTCACCAATTAATCCATGCCGTATGGGACTCAGGGGTGAGGATATTCTATATTCTCTTGAGCAATCACTGCTTCCTGAGATGTTCTCCAAAGAAATATTCGGTTATGGTTTTCGTGGAAAAGTGCTAGGTGGTCTTTGCGTGGATGGTATGGAAATTATGTATGATGTAAAAAAACCTCCATTTCAACGAATCCTGCAAGCGAGTGTTCAAGGAGTGCCAATCGACATGAATAAGACTTACACTGTAGGTACGCTCGATATGTTTACATTTGGAATCGGATATGAACGGCTGAAGCTGGGATCTGATCTTAAGTATATGCTGCCAGATTTTTTGCGAGATTTGCTCCGAATAGAGCTTCAGACAGCTGGCGCAGTAGATCAATGCTTTAAATCGCGGTGGCTGGAGCAATGAGTACAAGATAAAGTGGAATGCTGAGTTCAAACAGTGTATTCTAAAAAAGAAAAAAGTTATTATTAGAGACGGAAGTGGATTTTTTGCGCTTACTACCGATAGGTTCTTTGGAGCCTGGAATGAAATTGGGAAAAAAGATTTATAATGAAGAAGGAGTAGTTCTATTATCTGAAAATGCTGAATTAAGCGATGCGATAATTAGAAGACTGAAGCTACACGGCCTGGATTTCGTATACATTGCTGATCCCCGGACAGACGATATCCAAGTGCATGAGATGATTGAAGATGAGACACGCCGCCGTGCTTTAATTGATATCCGCACCAATTTTCGAAAGATGACAGACTCTGCTATTAAGGGGAGTGTGTATCCTTTTATTGGCAAATCATTCTCGAAGCTGGTTGAGATGATCGTCGATGATCTTAGCTCTCGTGAAGATGTGATGATCATGATGATGAATATGAATAGTATGGATCAGTATTTGTACCGTCATTCACTTAATGTGTGCATTTATACGGTTTTTCTGGGGCAGGTATACGGATATAGCAAGGAAGATCTGACAGAGCTTGGTATAGGTGCGATACTTCACGATATCGGAAAGACCAAGATTCCGCTGGAAGTTCTGAACAAGTCCACCCAATTAACTGATGATGAATTTACTCAAATCAAAACACATGCTGAAATCGGGTTTAAGCTGTTAAAGGATGAACCTGGTATAACGATGAAGGCAGCCCACTGTGCATATCAACATCATGAACGATTGAATGGTAGCGGTTATCCGCGCAATTTGGTCGGTAATCAGATTCATGAATTTGCTCGTTGGATTGCGATTACAGATACTTATGACGCGCTCACTACTCACCGGGTGTATCGATCAGCAATGCTGCCTCATCAGGCGATGGAAATCATTTATGGCGGCTGTGGTGATCTCTATGAAAAAGGAATGCTGGAGCTGTTCCGTGACCATGTAGCTATTTACCCGCTTGGAATGGGGGTTACACTTAGCACTGGCGAGAAGGGTGTAGTTTCGAAAATTCATTCTGATATTCCACAACGTCCGGTTGTTCGGGTCTTGGCCGACCCAATGGGTGTAGATATCAAGTCACCGTATGAAGTAGATTTGAAGCATCAATTATCGGTAGTTATTACTGAAGTAGTATCGATTAATAATAATGCCGAGAAATCGACGGATCTTAACATGTTTGAATGAACTTAAAAGTCTCACAGTTAAGAAGAAGTCTGCACCTTAGGGTGCGCTTTCTTCTTTTTTAGGTTAATGAGTTAATAATAGATAAAGTTAAAGATAAGGTGATTTGTAAATGATGAAAATAATGAATGATATTACGGAGATGCTGCCAAAACTAAGCCCAAGCAATGATCCCTGGGATCCGATAGTGTCTTTGCGCGAATTTGGGCAACATACACTTACAAGTGTTGAAATGACCGTTACGAACCTCTGTAATATGCGTTGTGAGCATTGTGCGGTTGGAGATAGTCTCGTACTTATAGAGCCTGAACAAATCCCGTTGTCTCTGATGCTGAAATCTCTGGATGAAGTTGAGCATTTAAGAACAATTAGTATCACCGGGGGAGAGCCAACATTCCGTAAGCAGACGGTTGATGAGAAAATGATCCCGCTGCTTAAATATGCTAAATCAAGAGGGATTCGTTCGCAAATCAACTCCAATTTAACATTGGATTACGAACGATATGAGAAGCTGCTTCCCTATCTGGACGTTATGCATATCTCGTTCAACTATACGAGTGGACGTGATTTTCACGAAGTGGGATTTGCGCGCAGCGGACACGCGGTCAAACCGGAAGTGGCTTACAGAATGTATGATACTATGATTGAAAATACGCGCAGACTCAGCGAGGCTGGCATGTTCATTTCAGCGGAATCGATGATAAATTACCGCACTCATCTCAAGCTGCCGGAAATTCATCGCATGATTGTAGAAATGGGATGCCGTCGTCATGAGGTGCATCCGATGTATGCTGCGGATTTTGCGGAAGGTTTGCCTGTATTGGCATTAGAGGATATGCGCCGAGCGATTCATTCCTTGCTAGATGCCCGTGATCCCAATCTGTGGATGCTGTTTGGGACGCTTCCATTTTTTGCTTGCAATCTAAATGAGGAGGATATTGCATTGCTTCGCCGATTACATGGGGAGCCTAACGTTACAGTGCGTAATGATCCCGATGGAAGAAATCGGGTTAACGTCAATATGTTCACCGGCGACGTATATGTCACGGATTTTGCAGCGATTCCTGCATTTGGAAATGTGAAAAATGATCGGCTTGACGATATTTTTGCTAAATGGTTGACAGAACATCCAATGAATCAAAAGGTAAATTGTCATTGTGACGCTGTAGGCTGCTGTGGTCCAAATCTGCTTGTTGCTGATATGTACTACAAAGACATCGATTTTAAATCTCGCCAAGCGATCACATTATAGAGAAAAGAGGCGTTCAATATGCCATATGCTGCAGCAGTGGTAAATGGTCATGCTGATTTTGAAGTTGGAAAATTGTTTATAAATTTGTTCATCGTATTTATTCTTGTGTTATTAAATGGATTTTTCGTGGCTGCGGAGTTTTCCCTGGTAAAGGTACGGCAGTCCCGATTGACTCAGTTGGTAAGCGAAGGAAATCGTCGTGCCAATTACGCGCTTAAAGTAAATAAAAAACTGGACACCTATTTATCTGCTACACAATTAGGGATTACGTTAGCATCACTTGGACTTGGTTGGGTTGGGGAGCCGGCAGTTTCTGAGCTTCTAATTGAACCCTTGATGTTCAAAATAGGGATTACGGATGCCACACTTGTCTCTACGGTTTCTGTTGCCGTCGGATTTGCGATTATTACTTTTTTACATATCGTAATCGGCGAGTTAGCTCCAAAATCATTAGCGATTCAAAAATCAGAGCAGGCTTCTCTGTGGCTCTCTGCTCCACTGCTGTATTTTTACAAGTTATTTCTGCCAGTCATTTGGCTGCTTAATGCTTCTGCTAACGCGATGCTTCGTCTGATTGGCATTGAGCCTGCAGGTGAAGGGGAAGCAGCACATTCAGAGGAAGAAATTCGTATTTTGATGAATCAAAGTGCACGGAGCGGGGTTATCGATAAAGATGAAATGAAGCTGATGGATAACATTTTCGATTTCTCGGATATGCTTGCTCGTGAGGTCATGCTGCCTCGAACAGATATGGATTGTTTGTTTACGAATTTATCTTTTGAAGAGAATATGAAAATTGTTACTGATACAAAACATTCCCGGTATCCTGTAGCTGTTGAGGATAAGGACCAAATTATCGGATTTGTGCATATTACGGATATTTTGCTACCGGATCATGATGAGCCGCTTGATTTAGCTGAGATTGTAAGACCGATTTTAAATGTACCGGAGTCGATGGAAGTAAGCCATGTACTTCGTTTGATGCAAAAGAAGCACTCTCAGCTAACATTGGTTGTTGATGAATATGGCGGAACGGCAGGACTCCTGACAGTTGAGGCTATTGTTGAGGAAATTGTTGGTGATTTGCATGATGAGTTCGAAGATGAGCGTCCTGAGGTAGAGAAGCTAGGCGATGGGATTTATTCCGTTGACGGAAGAATGCTAATCGAGGAAATTAACGACCTGATTGGTATTGAAATTATCGATAATGAGGTCGATTCTATAGGCGGCTGGCTTTTTAAAGAATTAGAAGGATCACCTGCCAAAGGAAAGAAACAGCAGTTTGATGGAGTTACTTTTGAAGTTGCTGAGTCAGGTCGTCTGCGGATAACGAGGGTTAAAATTACTAAGGAGAAATCTAAGAGCGTTGGGATTGAGCAGCGATAGTACTGAATATTAGTTGAAGTTGGCTTGCATGGGCTGGGGCAGTGAAGGTGAGGGTTATGGTGATGGTGGCAGTGGCAGTGGGTGAGTAACCTGCTGTCTTTTTTATTTGTTGATATGGGTTAAGAGGGGGAAATTGCAAAAGTGCAAAAGTGCAGGAATTTTTTATCATGAGGTCAGAAGTGGGTGAAATGCCTGCGAAAGTGCAGGAATTCCACAGAATTATACATAAAACGGTCCCTTAACGAAGAAATAGATGCACATTTGCAGCAATTTTACTCTTCACATTGATCTTGGAGAAAAAGGATGTACTTTTGCAGCAATTTAGCATTACGGTCGTCGGATTATAAAAAATACAGGATTTTCGAAATTTCGTGGGTTCAGAATTTGGGCGAATGTCATATGTTAATTGTGAAGTGTAAAACCTGATGAGATTTAGGCAGTACACAAACAAAGGAGGAACTTACTTTGAACTTCCCGCAAGAGCAAACCTATACCCCTTTTGTTGGACCATGCGATCCGTGCCCGCCTATACTTTGCAAAAGATACAGCACTCCGCCACAATTATTTATCTGCTTCCAACCACCTAATCTTCCGCAGTTTAGTCCACAAGAGGCTTTGAGATGTGGTACATTATGGCCGGCTCTGTACAGTCCTTACGAATCGAGATGGGGAAAAGGACGGTGATGAAATGACATCAGTAAAACAACCGCATTGTGATCCTCAATTTTATGAAATGCTGGAGAAGCTCCAGGCGCTTGATTTTGTACTTGTAGAGCTTAATTTGTATTTAGATACCCATCCTGATGACTTGGCAGCGATCCAGCAGTTTAATCAGCTAACCCAGGAAAGAACTCAGTTGGCGAACCATTTTCAGCAGCTATATGGTCCCTTGCAAAACTTTGGACGCTCCTTCTCCAAATATCCTTGGGAGTGGACGAAGGTCCCGTGGCCTTGGCAGGTCTAAATTGCCTGTCTGTCTTTAATTTGTCTGCAAGTCTAAAGGAGGGAACAACTAAACAATGTGGGTCTATGAGAAAAAGCTGCAATATCCAGTTCGGGTAGGAAAATGTGATATCGGCATGGCAAAGCTGCTGCTGGAGCAATATGGTGGTGCTGACGGCGAACTCGCTGCCGCTCTGCGCTATATGAACCAAAGATACACCATTCCTGATAAAGTAATTGGTTTACTTACGGACATTTCAACGGAAGAATTTGCCCATTTGGAAATGATTGCTACGATGGTGTTTAAGCTCACCAAGGATGCGACAGTGGAAGAATTGAAGGCATGCGGATTGGCGCCACATTATGTTGCACACGATAGTGCTCTTTTCTATGAGAATGCCTCAGGCGTACCATTTACCGCAGCATACATTCAGGCAAAAGGTGATCCAATCGCGGATCTCTATGAGGACATTGCCGCTGAGGAGAAAGCGCGGGCTACATACCAGTGGCTCATCGACATGACCGATGACGTTGATCTGCAGGACAGCTTGAAATTCCTGCGTGAGCGGGAGATTATCCACTCATTACGGTTCCGGGAGGCGGTGGAGATTTTGAAGGGGGAGCAGGGGCAGAAGAGGGTTTTTTGAGTGAGTGAAGTCTCACTTTGAAGCGAAAGCAAAATCAACCATTAAGCAGACGATGCGAAATGGTTGATTTTTTTCATTATTCCATGAAGCAAAATCATCGTTTCAGCTAAATTTGTCCCAAATTTCCTAAGGAATAAGGCCAACGCTTGTTTAGGAATTGCTCTTTTGAATCAGCTTGACGATATTAGGATCTGGCACGGTGTAGCCATTAGGCAGATGGGGGATAATTTCCTTCCAGATTTCAAGATCCTTATCATTAAAAAGACTTTCATTCGAGTAAGGATATACTGATTTTATTGAAGAGTCATTGTCTGGGCTTTTGTTAGCTTTCATGAAGCCTCCCTCTCTTTTGTTTAGAGTTATTTGTTTATAGATAGAATTAACGAGAATGAGCATATTGTCGACTGACCATGTGTCGAGTGCCCACTTCTGACCTGCATTGCCGATCTTAATCCGTAATTCTTCATTATCCATTAGCAGTTTTATGTTGGAATAGATGGACTCGGAAGAGGCTTTTTTTGCAATTAATCCCGTTTTTTCATGTTCGACCATTTCAGGCATCCCACCGGCATCCGTAACAATAACGGGTTTTCCTGACATTTGGGCTTCCATGACAACAAAGGGCTGATTATCCTGAATGCTTGATAAAACTATGATATCTGACTGTTGGAGCCAATACTGGACATCTGTCCTTGCGCCAACAAACTTTAAATGCTTTTCCAGGCCTAAATTTTTGGATAGTAATTCAAGCTCTTCTCTCAGAGTACCGTCTCCAACAAAATAACATATCCAGTCGTTACGATCATTTTTTAATAAGGATAATGCTTCCATTAAGTACTTATGGCCTTTAACCGGAACTAGTCTGGCAACGCAGCTGATTATTTTAAGCTCCGGGGAGAGTGGTTCGAGAGGTTCAAGAGTGTCATTTGTTTTGGTTGTGTAACGATCCGTTTTGATGCCGTATGGGACATGTATTAGTTGTGCAGGTGGAATCTTCACATCATTTAAATAAATATCTCTAAGCCATTTGCTCGGTAGCAATGTTAATTGGCTGCTGGTTAATCCGCTATATTCAATAAATTGATTGTAAATCCAAGGCAAAGTTCCTTTACCGCTATCGGGATGATCCAGATAGTATTCGTTAGTAAACCATCCATGAATAGTGGATATTAAGGGAACATGCTGGGGTTTAACACGGGACAGAGCCGCAGAGGAGATCACATCCTGCACATGAATGATATGATATTCATCAAGTTTTAGGGAGGAGCATGCGGCTTCAAAGCTATATTTTTCTGCTTCCATTTCAATAATCCAGGGGTTCATTTGTGGGAACAAATTTGTGTAATAGCTTTGAATGTAAGTATATATTTGCTTATAAAGGGGTGCCTTATCAATTCGCAGTTCCTGTTTACCCAATAAATAGTAGTATTCAAATGAGGGATGATGAGCAAAAATATCAACTTCATTGCCTGTTTTCTCTAATTCAGATTTCAAAATATGGATATACGTATTGATGCCGCCTGTGTGGGGAAACGTCCAAAATGTGCATAATAATATTTTCATATGGATCACCTAAGTCTCAGGGCTTAACATCTGACAAAGATAGTAGATGTCAACAATTTTTTTGGTTGTCAAAGAGGAAGAAAATTTGGTTGCAGCCGTTTGTTTAGCTTGCTCTATGATTGCTCTTTGCAGTTTTTTGTTGCTTAGTAATAACTTAATATTAGCTAACAAATCTTCTGAGTTTTCGGATTCAAATAACAGCCCTGTCTTCCGATGGGTAACAAGTTCTGTAATTCCGCCTGTTCTTGGAGCAATTACAGGAACCTCAGCTAATTGAGCCTCCAGAATTGAGTAACAGAAGGTTTCTTGAATACTGGATAGGAGAAAGATATCCGCTTGTTGGAGAAGGACAGGAACATCATTTCTAAAGCCAAGAAATTGAACCTGATTGAATATATTTAGCTGTTTGCATTGTTCCTGTAATTCACCTTTGAGGGGGCCGTCTCCAATTAACCATAGATCCCAGTCTTGTCTAATCGTATTTAATTGGGCCAAGGCATTAAGCAAATAAGAGATTCCTTTCTCAAAAGTAAGCCGGGCAACACATGCAAAAATAATTTTATGAGGAGAACGATCCATTTTTTTAACATGAAGCATTTGTTCGAAATAGTGTGGGATGTCGATTCCGTTAGGGATAACCACAAGTTTCTCGGAGGGAACATGGAAATTGTGCATTAAATAATTTTTGAGCCAATAGGAAGGAACGATCGTCTTATCACTGCTGGAAGCCCCAAGAAACTCTAACAGAAGAGCATATCTGTGGAATGCAGGATTTTTCTCGGAAAAAAAGCTGGTCGTATGTTTCCATTCAAAAGCCAGTGATGCGTGAATAGTAGCGATTAGTGGGATGTTTTTAGGCTTAATACGAGAAAAACAATATGTCGAAATAATATCTTGTGCGTGAATAACATCGTAATTTTGCAGATTAAATGAAACTGCAGCAGCTTCGTACTTATACCGCTCTACTTCTTGATTCAGAATCCACAGCGGAGTTTGCGGGCTTGAATAGGATAGCTCTCGCAGGACATGTGGCTCTATAATTCTATGCAGGCTCTCCTTGTCAATTTCGGCTTCTCTATTAATCAATTTATAATTTTGAGTGTTAACACTACGGGCAAAAATGTCTACTGTATGTCCTAACTGCTCGAGGCTTCTTTTTAATTGAAACATATATGTCCATAGCCCGCCGATCTGAGGCAGTTCAAAAAAAGAGGCTAATAATATGTTCAACCTATTTCACCTTCAATCTAATTATGAATTTTACATGATTATGATTGTATAGTATTCATTCCGGCAGGTTGTGGATTAGGCGAGTTGAATTAATCATACAATGAGTCTTGGTTACCGTACCAAGGCTCTTTTTGTACTCCTCAGGCTTTAAAAGCCAATTGAGAATCAAAAATGAAAACGCAGACATGTTATTTATGTGTTATATAATATAACATTAAATATGGCGCAATTGTTAATAAGCTGGAAATTAGCGCGTTTTTCATGACATATTAGTTGACGCAAACTCCAGTCGAAATTATGATTAAGATAAATTTTACAATATATTCTAATTGATCAACGAAATCTTACACAGAGGAAAGGAGAGAAGCCAATGGAAGCCTTGACCGAAGCCGCCTGTCATTCCTTGAATACGGATATTACTCGTCATCCTTGCTACAGCGAGGAAGCACATCGTTATTTTGCACGTATGCACGTCCCGGTGGCTCCGGCATGCAACATTCAGTGTCATTACTGCAACCGTAAATTCGATTGTGTCAATGAAAGCAGGCCAGGCGTGGTGAGCGAATTGCTGACTCCGGATGATGCGATTCGCAAGGTTACGGGGGTTGCCGCACAGCTTATGCAATTGTCAGTAGTTGGTATAGCCGGTCCTGGAGACCCTTTAGCCAATGCTGACAAAACGTTCGAAACGTTTGGCGGTCTGAGGAGCGTGGTGCCTGATGTAACTTTTTGCTTAAGTACAAATGGTCTGACGCTTAATAAACACATTGATGAAATTGTCGAGCTCGGAATTGCTCATGTAACCATCACGATTAATGCGGTAAATCCGGATATTGGAAGCCAGATTTACGGATGGGTCTATGACGAGGATGAGGATCGGAAGTATGAAGGCAGGGATGCTGCAGAGCTGCTGATTTCAAGGCAATTGGAGGGGTTAAAGGCATTAACAGAAAGAGGGGTGTTAGTTAAGGTAAACTCGGTGCTGATTCCGGGGGTAAATGACGAGCACATGTCAGAGGTTTCTCGAACAGTGCGAAGTCACGGGGCGTTTATGCATAATATAATGCCGCTGATTATTGCGCCAGGAAGCCGTTACGAGGAAGAAGGGCGTGAGGCTCCGAGCCCAAGGATGCTGCACAAAATCCAGAAGGATTGTGCAGGAGAAGGAAGCAAGATCATGAGGCATTGCCGGCAATGCCGGGCTGATGCGATAGGCTTGCTGGGAGAGGATCGAAGCGCGGATTTTACCTGGGAGAATCTCGCTTTTGCACCACCGCTTGACTTGGAGGCCAGGGAACATTTCCAGTCTGCTTTGGAGGAAAAGGTAAAGAGGCTGGCTGAAGTCAAGGAGGCAAAAATGAGTGCGGGCGAAAAGGTGAATTCGGGTGGGTGCTTCTGTCCTGTCGCAGGAAGAGAAGGAGAAAAAGAAACTACTGTAAGCCAATTGCTTCGAGTGGCTGTAGCCACCCGGGGTGAAGGAAAGGTAAACCTGCATTTTGGGCATGCCAAGGAATTTATGGTGTATGAAAGTGATGGGGAAAAGGTAACATTTCTCGGAATACGCAAAGTGCAGGCCTACTGCCACGGCAGGGCAAGCTGCAACAGTGACAAGGAACAGACGATACGGGAGATCATTAAAGATTTACAGGATTGCAGCGTATTGTTCTCTTCCGGCATTGGCAAGGCCCCTGAGGCTGGACTTAAAGCAGCTGGAATTATCCCGATCGTCAAGAAAGGTAATATTGAAGAGCTTATTTTGGAATATGCCAAGTATCAGCGGTATATGCAGCAACCACAGGTGTCCGGCGGCAGCAAGCCGCTTGCAAGCTTCTGAATCAGAGGGTGTAAAGTGAAAAAATGAACATACTGGAGGTTATTTAAATGAGACAAATTGCGTTTTATGGTAAGGGCGGTATCGGTAAATCGACAACATCCCAAAATACGTTAGCTCAGCTTGCCAAGAAGTTCAATCAAAAAATAATGATCGTAGGCTGTGATCCAAAAGCGGATTCTACACGTTTGATTCTGAATACAAAAGCTCAACAAACAGTACTGCATCTGGCTGCCGAACGGGGTTCCGTAGAGGACCTTGAACTGGCTGACGTGATTCAGGAGGGATTCGGAGAAATTCAATGCGTTGAATGCGGTGGTCCTGAGCCGGGTGTAGGTTGTGCGGGTCGCGGTATTATAACGGCTATCAATTTTCTTGAAGAAGAAGGGGCATACGATGGACTCGACTTTGTATCGTATGACGTACTCGGTGACGTAGTATGCGGCGGGTTCGCGATGCCGATTCGTGAGAAAAAAGCTGAAGAAATCTATATTGTATGCTCTGGCGAGATGATGGCCATGTATGCGGCCAACAACATTGCTCGCGGTATTTTGAAGTATGCAAACAGCGGCGGTGTACGGCTAGGTGGACTGATTTGCAACAGCCGGAATACAGATCGCGAGGATGAACTCATTACTGAGCTGGCGCGTCGGTTAAATACACAAATGATTCATTTTGTACCGCGTGATAATGTGGTTCAGCATGCTGAGCTGCGGAGAATGACCGTCACTCAATATAATGAGGCACATTCTCAAGCAGCCGAATATGAGAAGCTGGCTAACAAAATTTTAAATAATGACATGCTGACAATCCCTACTCCGATCAGTATGGAGGAGCTTGAGGATCTGCTGATGGAATTTGGGGTAATCGAAGACGAAGCTACGGTGAGCAAGAGATTGGGAATGGCTCTCTAAGAGGTTGTTCAAAAAGTCATCTTCTCATGACGAAGCAAATCAAGAAGCAGACTCGACATCGAATCTTGAATTCAGCCGGGCCTTCCGGTGCTCACGTACCCAAAACGTACGCTCCGCTCCTCATGCCCTAGCTTCATCCAACTTTCTCGGTCCTGAGAACCTGACTTTTTGAACTCGCATTTTAAGAAGAGATCGGATTCAAGCTCCTGCACCTTGGATTTTGAATGATAATGACCGGAAAAGGGAGGTTAGGAAATGAGTACAGATATTATGAAAAATAAACAAATCATTGAAGAAATTCTAGAAGTCTTCCCTGACAAGGCCAAGAAGGATCGAAAACGGCACTACGAGGTTATGGAAGAAGACAATAAGCTTGATTGCAGCAAATGCGCTATCAAGTCCAATATCAAATCCAGACCGGGTGTAATGACGATTCGCGGCTGTGCATATGCCGGTTCGAAAGGCGTAGTGTGGGGGCCGATCAAGGATATGGTTCACATTAGTCATGGGCCGATCGGTTGTGGTCAGTACAGCTGGGGTACCAGACGGAATTATGCTAACGGTTCTCTGGGGGTTGATAATTTCACGGCGATGCAGGTGTCAAGCGATTTTCAGGAGACGGATATTGTATTTGGCGGGGATAAGAAGCTTGAAGTGATTTGTCGGGAGATTAAAGAAATGTTCCCGCTTGCCAAAGGGATTAGTATTCAATCCGAATGTCCGGTTGGTCTGATTGGCGATGATATTGAGGCAGTTGCCAAAAAAATGAGCAAGGAGCTTGGAATTCCTATCGTACCCGTACGTTGCGAAGGCTTCCGCGGTGTCAGCCAGTCGCTTGGACACCATATCGCCAATGATGCTATCCGTGATTTTATAATGGGTCGTGCGGAGCTTAAGGAATGTGGACCTTACGATGTTAATATCATCGGGGACTACAATATCGGCGGTGACGCATGGGCTTCAAGAATTTTGCTGGAAGAAATGGGGCTTCGGGTTATTGCTCAATGGTCTGGTGACGGAACTATTAATGAGGTAATGACGGCCCATAAAGCGAAGTTAAATTTGATCCATTGTTTTCGGTCCATGAACTATATGTGTGAAGTGATGGAAGAAGAATATGGAATTCCGTCGCTTGAATATAACTTTTTTGGTCCAACCAAAACGATAGAAAGTCTGCGAACGATAGCTGCATATTTTGATGAAACCATTCAGGAAAACTGTGAAAAAGTTATCGCCAAATATAAGGGGGAGATGGATGCTGTTATTGCCAAATACCGTCCCCGCCTAGAAGGTAAAAAGGTGATGTTGTTAATCGGCGGGCTTCGTGCCCGTCATACGATAGGTGCATACGAGGACTTGGGCATGGAAATTGTAGCTACAGGCTATGAATTTGCCCATAAAGATGATTACCTGAAGACGATTCCTGAATTGAAGCAGGCTACAATCCTCATGGATGATCCGGGGGCGTATGAACTGGAGGAGCTGGCCCAGAAGCTGGATATCGATTTAATGGGTGCAGGGGTTAAAGAAAAGTACGTGTATCACAAGATGGGTATTCCATTCCGTCAAATGCATTCCTGGGATTACAGCGGCCCTTATCATGGCTTCGACGGTTTCAAAATATTTGCCCGTGACATGGACATGGCAATTAGCAGCCCGGTATGGAAGCTGCTCAAGGCTCCAGATAAGGTGGGGGTGATGGCATGAGTGGAGGTAATCGGATTTTAGATCATAATAGTCTTTTCGAAACCGAGAAGTATGTTCAGCAGAGGGAGAATAAGCGCCAATTTGAAAATGCATGCCCTGAAGAAGAGGTGCTGCAGACTGCTGCTTACACTCAGACGGAAGAGTATTTGAACAAAAATTTAGCCCGCAAATCCGTTGTGATTAACCCGGCTAAGGCTTGCCAGCCGCTTGGCGCAGTTATGGCGGCGTTAGGCTTTGAGAAGACACTGCCGTTTGTTCACGGTTCACAGGGATGTACAGCGTATTTTCGCAGCCATTTTGCCAGACATTTCAAAGAGCCGGTTCCGGCTGTATCCTCCTCCATGACGGAAGATGCTGCAGTATTTGGGGGTATGAACAACCTGATTGAAGGATTGGCAAACAGTATCGCGTTGTACAAACCCGAGATGGTAGCGATGAGTACCACCTGTATGGCTGAGGTAATCGGAGATGACCTGTCTGCTTTTATCGGGAATGCGCGCAAGGAGGGTGCACTGCCAGAAGAAATGCCGGTTCCTTTTGCTAATACGCCAAGCTTTTCCGGTTCGCATATTACGGGCTATGACAATATGCTAAAGGGAATTTTAAGTTATTTGTATGAAAAATCGGGTCAGCAAGCTAAACCAGGTAGTGAACGGAAGCTGAATATTTTGCTGGGATTTGAGCCTTACACGGGGAATTTTGAGGAGATCAAGCGGATTGTGGAAATGTTCGGGCTGTCGTATACCTTGCTTGGAGATCATAGCGACAATTTTGATTCAGGTGCTGACGGCACATACAGTTACTATTACGGCGGAACCAAGCTGGCTGATGTACCGAATGCCGCTAATGCGATGGGGACGCTTGCTCTGCAAAAATATGGTCTGCGCAAAACAGTTGCGTACACAGAAGAAAAGTGGGGGCAAACGGCAAGGTCTTTGTATACGCCGCTTGGAATAACGGCTACCGACCAGTTGCTTGAGACGATCAGTAGTTTGGCAGCTGCACCCATTCCGGAAGCATTGATGAAGGAACGCTCCAAAGTAGTAGATGCAATTACGGATTCGCACAATTATTTACATGGCAAAAGGGTAGCCATGGCTGGAGATCCTGATATGCTGCTTGGACTGATTGGATTCTGTTTAGAGCTTGGAATGGAGCCGGTCCACATCATCTGCTCAAATGGAGACGCGGAATTTGAACAGGAAGCAAATGCGCTGTTGTCATCCAGTCCTTATGGAAGTGAGGGCAAGGTGTATGTGGGCCGCGATTTATGGCACTTACGCTCTCTTTTGTTTAATGAGAAGGTGGATCTTGCCATAGGCAGCAGCCATTTGAAATATGCTGCCAAGGATGCTGGAGTTCCATTGATACGCGCAGGTTTTCCAATTTTCGACCGTCATCATATCCAACGTTACCCTATCATTGGTTACCGAGGTACATTGAATCTGCTTACCTTGTTTGTGAACACGGTTCTGGAGCAGCTTGATGCCGATGCTCCTGCCCACAGCTTTGACCTTGTGCGCTAGATGATTACAGAAGGCGATATGAATTACGCCTAAGGAGGGATCAGGAGCGGATGGAAGCGATCAAAAAGACAGGCTTTACTGTAGATGTAAACTCATGCGGCAAGGAGGAACCTAAGAGTAAGCCATGTCCGAGGCCAAAACCCGGTGAAGCGGCAGGGGGCTGTTCGTTTGATGGAGCGCAGATCACTTTACTGCCGATAGCAGATGCAGCCCATCTGGTTCATGGTCCTATTGCCTGTGCAGGTAACAGCTGGGAGACGAGGGGGAGCTTGTCTAACGGCCCTCAGCTTTCATCCCTTGGTTTTACAACGGATCTGGGGGAGCACGATATTATTTTTGGCGGAGAGAAGAAGCTATTAGAAGCGATCCGGTATATTGCGGACCGCTTCTCTCCTCCCGCAATATTTGTTTATTCTACTTGTGTTTCAGCTCTTACGGGCGAAGATATAGATGCGGTATGTAAGCAAGCGTCAGCAGAGCTGGGGCTTGCTGTTGTTCCTGTTAACAGCCCGGGTTTTGTCGGAAGTAAAAATTTGGGTAACCGTCTGGCTGGAGAAGCATTGTTCCAGTACGTAATCGGCACAGAAGAACCTCCTCTGGTTACTGATTGCGATGTGAACCTGATTGGTGAGTACAATATCGCTGGCGAAGCTTGGGATATAGAGAAGCTTTTGAATCAGACGGGGATGCGGCTGCATGCCCGGATAACCGGGAATGGGAGGTTCAAGGAAATCGCCGGAGCGCATCGAGCCAAGGCGAATATGATCGTTTGCAGCAGGGCCTTAATTGGATTGGCCGTCAAGATGGAGAAAAAATACGGAATACCGTATTTTGAAGGTTCCTTTTACGGTGCCAAGGAAACGAGCTTTTCATTGCGGCAACTTGCCTATTTGATTAACAACCGTGAAGTGGAGCGCAGAGTTGATCATTTAGTAGAACGTGAGGAAATGCGGCTTATGCGAGAGCTGGCTCCTTACCGAAAAGTGCTTAAAGGGAAAAAGGCTGTCTTGTATACGGGCGGCGTTAAAAGCTGGTCAGTGATTTCAGCGCTTCAGGAGCTAGGTGTTAAAGTGGTCGGTGTTGGAACCAATAAAAGCACGGATAGTGACATCGCCCGGATTTCGGAAAGGCTTGGGGAAGAGGCAATTTATATACCAGAGGGTGGATCAAGCCGTGTTCTCAAAGCTGTCCGAGAGCGCAAGGCTGATATCGTCATAGCCGGAGGGCGCAATATGTATATGGCGCTGAAGGAGCAAATTCCGTTTTTGGATATCAATCAGGAGCGTCACACGGCTTATGCCGGGTATGAAGGAATGATTCGATTGGCCAAACAACTGGTATATGCCATGGAGAATCCAGTATGGCAGATGGTCTGCACACCTGCTCCGTGGGATAGGGGGGACGGATATGACAATTCATAGAATGAAAAAACCGCTTAGCTGTAACCCTTTAAAGATTAGCCAGCCGCTTGGGGGCATTTTGGCTATGCAAGGTATATTTCGATCTATGCCAATCCTGCATGGGGCCCAAGGCTGTACATCCTTTGCCAAGACGCTGCTGACAAGGCATTTTCGTGAGCCGATTGCCGTGCAAACTACTGCACTTCAGGAGATGGACGTCATTTTTGATGCAGATCTGAATCTGGAAAAAGCGCTGGAGACGGTGCTGACCAAACATCGCCCAGATGTTATCGGCGTACTGAGTACGGCACTAACCGAAGCTTCAGGTACAGATTATGGAGCTAAAGTTAAAAAGTTCAAGAGAGAGCATAACCTGAAAAATCATTTGATCGTCACCAGCTCGTTACCGGACTTTCGGGGATCACTGGAATCAGGATACAGCGCCATGGTGGAATCCATCATTGATGGCTTGCTGGAGCAGTCGAACCGTAAAACGTACAAGTTGCTGAAAAATCAAATTAATTTGTTGCCCGGTTCCTTTCTCACAGCGGGAGATGTGATGGAGATAAAAGAAATGATCGGAGCCTTTGGATTTGATGTAATTACACTGCCCGATTTATCTACATCGTTAGCCGGTCATCTGATGACCGGCTTCTCCCCTATGACCCGCGGTGGAATCCCCATCGATTCCGCGCGCCAGATGATGCGTTCAGGCTATACTATTGCGATTGGAGCCAGTATGGAAAGACCTGCTCGAAGACTGCATAACGCAGCGGGTATTCCCTATCGGGTGTTTAGCGGAGTATCAGGACTCGCCTCCAGTGATGAATTTTTTTATTTTCTCCAGAATCTCAGTCGTGAGACTGTTCCATTAAGGTATCGTTGGCAGCGTGAAAGTTTGCTGGATTGCATGCTGGATGCCCAGTTCAACTATGCAGGTATTTCTGCTGTGGTAGCGCTTGAGCCTGATCATCTCCTTTCTGTTGCTTCATGGTTGGAGGAAATGGGTGTTGAGCTGCGGGGATTGGTTGCGTCATATGAAACAACATTACTGGAAGAGTTGAATCGTGATGTGTGGGTTGGCGATCTTGACGATGCTGAGCAGTTGGCTCAGGGAGCGGATTTGTGGATTAGTAATTCCCATGGAAAAAGAGGGGCCAAGCGCTGTGGTGCAGCATTTATGGCGATGGGATTTCCTATAGTCGACGAGTTGGGGGCCTATACGTCTGTGACGGTAGGATACCGTGGGACGATGGAGCAGATCAACAAGGCGGGCAATCTTTTGATCCAAAGAGAGGAGAATGCACATGAAGGTAGCGTTTGCCACAGATGATGGGTTAAAGGTAAATTCACACTTTGGGCAAAGCCCAATGTTTACAGTATACGATGTCCGTCCCGGTGAAGCTTGCTTTGTAGAGAACCGCGCCGTTCCGCTGCAAATTGTCCAGGATGAGGGCAGCAGAATTGAGATGAGAATCTCCTTGATCGAGGATTGCACTCTTGTTTTTCTCATGCAAATCGGTGCATCCGCTGCAGCAAGGGTTACAAGTCGTAAAATGATGCCAGTCAAGGTACCTGCGGGCAGCTCTATTGAAGATCAGATTGCTCGGTTGCTTGAGATGCTTCGAGGTAAGCCGCCTATGTGGTTAAGTAAGGTACTTAAGACTGAAGAAGTGGGAGATTAAGAGGAAGTTAGTGCTGAAATCATTCCGAATGGATAGGAGGGGTGAGGCGTGAGTGAAGCAGAAGCTTACCAAGACGTGCAGGATGAACAGGAACAGGAGCAGGGGCCGTTATACAGGGCGGCAAAAGGAGGCTGCGCAGAAGTGGAGGCTGAAAGATTAGTCTCGACATTTAACAAGTCCTTGAGTCGAATTTTGGATGCTTATGATTACTTTGAGAAGGGCAGCGGATTAAATACAGAAGAAAAAATTGCTCGATTGGCCTTATTTACTGCTGAAGAAAAATTGGCATTAGGAGCGGATTGTACTCCCAGTCCCAAACTGCGCAAGCAAGTGGAGAATGTGTTTCAGGCAATGGCTCTTACCTTGGAGATTGAAACAAATGGTCTGGTTCAAAGCATGGTTGATATGAATTCCGAAGGATTTGGAAGAGCGATCGTATCCAGCGGTCGCTTAATCTTGATTTCAACAACATTGCGAGCCGGGTTGAGATTTCCATTTTCATCCCGAATCAAATTGGAAAGGTTTGCGCTTAACAGTCTGAGAGAGGCTTTGGAATGGCACAGCAAGCACAGTGAGATCACCGCAAAACGCTAAAAAACAGGGGCGTTACTTAGTTCCGTTACTAATGGGAGGGATGTTGGATGATGAGTTCATTTGTACAGCAAACCTTCAGATATGATAGACAGTTGAAGCTGCTCGGAGAGGAAGGGCAAAAAAAGCTGAAGAGTTCGGTGGTTATGGTTGCTGGAATTGGCGGCCTCGGGGGTACGGCAGCCATTTACCTGGCAGCGGCCGGAGTGGGAAAGCTGATTCTTGCTCACGAAGGAACGATCCAGCTTCCGGACATGAACCGACAAATATTAATGGATTCCTCATGTATAGGAGAGGAACGGATCGGTACGGCGATGCAAAACCTGCGGCGTATCAACCCTGAGGTTGAAATTGAAGGCTACAATGACAAGATAACATATAAAGAGGCTGAGCCATGGGTAAATGGAGCCGATATTGTTATCGATGCGAGATATGATTTTCCCGAACGATATGAGCTTAACCGTCTTTGTGTTGCTGCCGGCAAACCCCTAGTTGAAGCGGCCATGTACGGTTTTGAAGTTTCGATAACTACTATAGTGCCAAAGAAGACACCTTGTCTCGTATGTCTGTACCCCCAAATCAGTGTGGATTGGGAACCACTAGGATTTCCGGTGCTGGGGGCTACCTCCGGTTTGGCAGGCTGCATGGCTGCAATGGAAGCTGTGAAATGGATAACTGGAATCGGCAAACCGTTCATGAATGTAATGCACCGCATAAATACGCTTGATATGAGCAGCTATACCGTTGCAGTAAAACGGAATCTCACTTGTACATGCTGTCAGGGGTAGAGAGGAGGGAGGGCTGGATGAAAAAGATGCGGATATGCGATACAACATTGCGCGATGGGGAACAAGCCGCAGGTGTATCGTTTACGGCTGATGAAAAGCTTGAAATCGCTAAACGCTTGGCGGACAGCGGTGTTGAACAGGCAGAGATAGGCATTCCTGCCATGGGGGAAGAGGAGCGCAGAGCGATCAGCACGATTGTTTCGCTTGGGCTGCCTATGAGGTTGTTGACCTGGAACCGTGCAATCCGGTCTGATATAGATGCTTCTGTGTTGACGGGAGCGGACTGGGTGCATATCGCTTTGCCAGTATCCTCAATACAAATGAAAGCCAAGCTGAATGCAAGACCTGATCAGGTTATGGAAATGGGAAGATCGATAGCATGTTATGCTCTTAATAAAGGGCTGACGGTGTCAGTTGGTTTTGAGGATGCTTCCCGTGCCGAATTCAGCTTTCTCGCGGATCTTGTCCATATGCTGCGCCGTGAAGGAGTAACTCGTTTCCGCTATGCGGATACCTTGTCCGTTCATCATCCCGGTACGATATCTGCCCGAATTTCCACGCTGTTGACCGTGTGCCCGCCTGATATTGAGGTAGAAATCCATTGCCATAATGACTTTGGTCTGGCAACTGCGAATACGCTGGCTGGTATTGAGGCTGGAGCACAGTGGGCGAGTACAACTGTGTTAGGCATAGGAGAACGGGCCGGAAATACTGCTTTAGAGGAAGCTGTTATGGGCTGGAGGCATTTGTATCATGGTGAGTGTTCTGTACGCTCTGATAAACTTCGTTCGTTAGCGGAATTTGTATCCAGAGCGTCCGGTCGGGAATTGCCGGATACAAAACCTCTGCTTGGAAAGTTTGCTTTTGCCCATGAATCCGGTATTCATGTTGATGGCTTGGTCAAGGACAGACGAACCTATCAAGCATTTGATCCTTCAGAGCTTGGAACTGATCACAGCTTCGTGCTTGGAAAGCATTCCGGTCGGAGTTCCGTCAGACAGGCGTTGATCGTAGAAGGCATTGATGCCGATGAGAAGACAGTTGAAGCGTTGCTGCTGCGTCTTCGACATACAGCTGATGCGCGTAAGAGGACGGTTGATACGGGTGAATTAAAACGCTGGGCAGAGGAGGAAATATTACGATAGTTAAAAGGTGGCTGTTCCCAAAAAAGCAGGTTTGATTTAGTAATAGCGGTGTTCAGGGAGGCTATCCCTGGCACCGCTATTTTAGATTTTCGGTCTGTTGCTGACACTCTCACTTACTTAAATTCGTACCGATAGAGTAAGAGGGAACTAACCCTCTCTATAGTCTAGATTTTTATCATATAAAGGAACTTATTTCCTGTGTTTTGTGCTAACAGACGTTTTCGTTCCTCTGCCCAACTCATCTGGGACTTGTACCACGAGAATATTCATCTGGTTAGTCTGTGAAGATGAGAACTAGAGCTCAGGGTGTGCATGTTTGATCTTCAAGCGGCTCCAGCGGCGTTCTACTTCATCCTGGAAGGATTTCAGGATCGCTTCATTTTCCGGCTTAAGCAAATGTCTGGTTTTCCCCATTCTTTTCAGCCATTCGGTCAGTTCAACCTTTTGGCTCTTGGCCTCAGGGTCATAGGTGATGGTCGTAATACCGAGTTCAACTTCGTATAGAGGGAAAAAACAGGAGTCTACTGCTGTTCCTACAAGTGATGTTCCCGCGTTATCCTCAGCCATCCAGTTGAGTGGGCATGCGCTAAGAATTTTGCCGTAAACAAGTCCTTCATTTTGTGCGTACCACCAAGCTTTGGCAGCCTTTTTCACCAGATCCTGGGGATGGGCTTCCGTTCCGGTAAATACATAAGGAATATTGGTGGCCGCCATAATTTGCGGGGTATCCTTATGGTGGCTGCCTTTGCCTTGTTGAGTTTTGCCCACGCCTGAGGTTGAAGTGCGATGACCTTTAGGAGTGGAATAAGATAGCTGGGCTCCGGTATTCATGTAGCCTTCGTTATCGTATTCCAGAATGATCATTCTATGATTGCGCAATGCTGCTCCGATCGCCGGACCCATTCCGATATCCATACCTCCGTCTCCAGTGACCATAACAAAGGTAAAATCATCCTTCAGACCAAGATCATCAAGTTCACCACGGCGTTTGCGCTCCCAGAACATTTCAACAACACCTGATAATGTGGCGGCTCCATTTTGGAAGAGGTTATGAATAAAGGTTCCTTTGTGCGACGAATGAGGGTAGCCTGTAGATACAACATAAGCGCATCCGGTATGGAACAGAGTTACGATATCGCCCTCAATCCCTTTGAAGAACAGTTCTAGGCCGGAAAAAATACCACAGCCCGGACATGCTCCATGTCCTGGAGTCAGACGTTTCGGCTTTTTAACCAACGAGCGCATAGGAGGAACTTTTACACGGAGTTTTCCGGTGAGCTCGTCTTTATCTATTTCGATCAAACCCGTTTTGAGATCCTCGAATTTTAATGGCTTAAGCAGTCTTATAGGGGTCTTATCACTTTCACCAGGATGATGTCCGTAAAAATCAAACGGGACCGCGACCTCACCACTTTTTGCGGCTTCAATAGCGAGCTGGAAGAAATGATGTCCATCCTCTGCATAAAACTCTTTACCCCCAAGCCCGTAAATCCGGCTAATCACTTGGGTTGTGTGGTTGCCATGTGTAAAAAGTGCAGCTTTAAGCTCATTCACCATATTTCCGCCATGTCCGCCAGTGGAATCTCCGCGGTCTCCAACGGTGATGGCCTTCACATTTTTCAGTGCGTTAGCAATTTGTTTCTGTGGAAAAGGGCGGATAATATTAGGGGAAATGGAGCCTGCCTTGATCCCTTCAGCCCGTAGCTGATCTACTACATCTTTAATAATTTCCGAAGCAGAATTCATAAGGAAAACCGCAACTTCAGCATCCTCCATCCTGTACAGATCAAGAGTAGGGTAGTAACGACCAGTCAGATCACCGTATTCTTTAGCTATCCGCTCAAACACTGCACCGGCCTTGTACATGGCTTCAGACATTTGATAACGGTTATTAATGTAATCCGGCTCGTTCATATACGGACCGATGGAAATCGGCTGCTCACGATCTAGTGTATGGGGAAAACCGGCAGGCGGCTGCTCACCGACAAATTTCATTACATCTTCCCGATGCATAAAGGTCTGGACTCTGCGTTTTTGGTGAGAAGTGAAATAGCCGTCCGATGCCACCATCACCGGCAGGCGCACTTCAGGGTCCTCCGCAAGCTTTAGTGCCATAATATTCATATCATACACGGCTTGAGGATCACGGCACATCAGAATGGGCCAGCCAGTATTTAGCGCGAAGTATAAATCGGAATGATCTCCGTGAATGTTCAGTGGTCCAGAGATGGAGCGGCAGACCAGGTTCATGACCATGGGCAGTCGTGTACCGGATTGAACAGGCATTTGCTCAAGCATGTACATATAACCCTGAGCGCTGGTTGCATTAAATACACGTCCCCCAGCTGTCGAAGCACCATAACATATCCCTGCCGAGCTATGCTCGCCATCGGATGGAATTAGCTTAATATCGTGCTGGCCGGTTGTTTTAGTAAGATCCAAAAATTGAGCAACCTCGGTAGAAGGTGAAATCGGAAAATAACCCATGACATGATAATTAATTTGCTGTGCAGCGTATGCGGCCATTTCATTTCCAGATTCATACACGTATTGCTGCTCCACCTTGGCGGAGCCAATCTCTTTACTGTAATCGATAGCCATCATAAACCCACCTTTCTTTTTGTTAAAATTGCGCAGCAAGATCAAAGCGATGCTTGACTGAATACTTGTCTGCATAGCCCTCTTTTTCCTTAATGCTGCTTAATGCACTGGTTGGACAGGCTTGCACGCATTTGAGACAGCCCTTGCAGTATTGGTAATCAATCCCTTGCAGAAATATTTGGGATCTGCCTTTCCTGTCGGTTCTTTCTTCCCATACAAAACACATGTCAGGGCAAACATTGTCGCAACCTGCGCAGTTAATGCACGATTCTGGATCGTAGGACGGGATCATACCGGATCGGGAAATACTCAGATCCTTCAAATAATTGCCTCCGGGATTTGTGATCATGCCTCCAATCGGCTGATTCTCATAACCCAGTGATGAAATGTTTGAGTGCTTGAAGTCGAGGAGTGGGCCATTATCTTCTAATGTAAACTGTTCAAAAACCACTTCTTCATACCCTCGATCAAATGTACGGTGTGCGGATTCGATGGCTTGAGGATATTTAGCTCCGAGCGATTTGGTGACGATGTCCTTCATTGCCTGCGGGTCCAGAAATGGACATATTTTGAACAGGGCACCTAGCATTGCCATGTTGACCCGGTTTTTCTCCTTTAATGCAATACCCGTAGCATCAATAGCTGCAATCTTTCCACCCTGCATGTCAAGCAGTGCCATTAATTGTGAAGGAGCTTTGGTCGAGTTGACCAATACGATGCTGTCAGGGCCGATGCCGCTGGTTACATGGACGGTCTTGGCAAGAGCCTCGTGAAAGATACCGACCATATGTGGATGTTCAACTGATGAGGTGTCGCGGATTTGTGTAGTTAGCTCGCAAAAGCGGATATGAGCTTTAACTGGAGAGCCCTTCTTTTCCGATCCGTACGAGGAGAAGCTGACACCATTAAGCCCGCTCCCGTTTACTCCGGCTTCAGCGAGCATTTTACCTGCGAGGTTGGCTCCCATTCCCCCAATGGCCTCTAAACGAATTTCATAAAATCCTAACTTGTTAACTAACGGAAGACCTCCCATGAACATGTCCCCTTTCGTAAAATGACATCATGATTCCATTTGTTTGCGTCTTTTTCATTCAAATTACAGGTTGAAAAGAGAGGGAGTGGTGATATATATCATAGGTTTTAGCAATTTTTGTAAATCGTCACAGTTTGTTATAAATCCGCGGTATTTTATATAACGCATTATGTCATTAATGACAGATTGAGCGCGCTTTTGCCTTGAAGTCATGTGTATAAATGATCGCGCATTGAAAAATAAATCGAACCCAAGTAAGATGAATTTAGTTGTCAAATAATGACGCATGAAGGAGTCAAATATGACAGAACCTATCTCTTACACGACCGAGGAAATTGCAAAATTATTAAAGGTTTCCAAGTTAACGGTATATGAGCTGATCAAAAAGGGAGAACTGCCTTCTTACCGGGTCGGCAAACAAATCAGGGTAGATTCAACAGATTTGGAAGCTTATAAGCAGAATGCAAGAAATGAAATGAATCCTGCGACCAGCTTGGAACCCATCCAGATACAGCAGCAGCCCGATGCACATCGCCCCGTAGTACCAATAGAAGAAGAACGACTGGATCAAGAGGGAGATATCAGATCATTGATCATTACGGGTCAGGATGCAAGTCTGGATTTACTGGCCAAGGCTATGGAGAGAAAAAACTCCCGTATCAGGCCGCTGCGCTCGGTTGTCGGAAGTATGGATAGTCTGGTTGCTATGTATAACGGTCGTGCGGATATCGTCAGTACTCATCTGTTTGACGGTGACACTGGCGAGTATAATCTTCCGTTTATACGAAAATTGTTTATATCATTACCGTACAAGGTCATTCATTTAGTGACACGCAAAGCGGGCTTGTATGTAAAGCAAGGCAATACTCTTAATATTCATACATGGGATGATCTCGCACGACGGGATATTCGACTGGTTAACCGGGAGAAGGGTTCGGGGGCAAGGGTATTGCTGGATGAGCAGCTTCGTTTACATGGAATATCACCTGCATCTATTTCCGGTTATCAGAACGAGGAAATGACACATATGGGAGTTGCCGGACGGATTGTCATGGGACAGGCGGATGTAGGTGTCGGGAGTGAGCGTCCGGCACGGATTGAAGGGCTGGAATTTATTCCGCTAATTCAGGAGAAGGTAGATCTGGTAGTTCTTAAACAACCGGAAAATAAAAAATGGATTATGCAGCTTCAGCAGATTCTGCAATCGCATGAGTTTCAGGAAGAGCTTTTGTCACTGGGAGACTATGAGGTTTCCTTAACCGGGCAGGTGCTTGCTGAGAATGGAACGGAGTAAGACATAATAAAGAGATGTGGGGATTTAAATCCTTTACAGGGGGCAGGAGAACAAATGAGAGAACGGTATTCAAGGCAAATGCTGTTTGCGGGAATAGGCGAGACCGGGCAACAAAAGCTTGCCGGGAGTTCCGTCTGTATTGTAGGCATGGGTGCTCTTGGCTCTAGTCTGGCGAATCACATGGTCAGATCGGGAGTCGGAAAAGTTCGTATGATAGATCGGGATTATGTAGAATACAGCAATCTTCAAAGACAAATGCTGTATGATGAGGAAGATGCCCGGGAAGCATTGCCCAAAGTGGTAGCTGCGCAGCAGAAGCTTAGCCGAATAAATTCATCCATCCAATTGGAAGCATTATTTATGGATGTTACGTCAAGCAATATTCATGAATTGCTGGAAAATACCGATTTGGTGCTGGATGGAACAGATAACTTCCAAACCCGTTTTCTGCTTAATGATGCTTGCTATTCGATGGGAATACCATTTGTATATGGTGGAGCGGTCAGCTCACGGGGAATGAGTGCCATTTTTATTCCAGGGAGTACACCATGTTTGCGATGTCTGATGCAGTCGCCAGATGCAGGTGGTCAAACCTGTGATACCGTCGGTGTAATATCTCCGATTGTGGATATCATCGCTTCTTATCAGGCCGTTGAAGCTATCAAATATTTAGTGGGAGCAGAAGAGCAGCAGCGGGGCGAGCTTGTAAGTATAGATGCTTGGCATAATCAATTTTATACCATGAAGCTGGGGAAACCTCGCAGTGATTGCCCATGCTGTCAGCTGAAGCAGTATCCTGCCTTAATGCAAAAGGAAGACACAGAGATTTCACTTTGCGGACGTGAATCGGTACAGATATCCGGACATGCTCCGTTTGATTTATTATTGTGGCGGGAAAAGCTGGAGCCCGCTGTCAATGGTGTTAAAGAGAACCCTTTTCTGCTTCGGGCCCAGCTTAATGAGGGCTTAAGACTGGTTTTGTTCGCCGACGGGCGTGTACTGGTACAAGGCACTGATGATATTGTCCGGGCGAAGACCTTGTATGCGCGTTATATCGGGAATTAAGGGTTGTTCTGCTGAATGAGCAGCAGCGGCTGCTCCAGCCTTATCCTCCGGATACAGGAGGGATGATCGCAACTTCGGCGGCATCGTTGATAATCGTATCATCGGGAGCATATTCCTGATCAACAGCCACCATTGATATGGCAATCTGGGATGCGGCATCGGGATAGGAAGCAGAAAGTAGCTCTTTTAATTTTCCTGCAGTTAAAGGCTTGTTCTCGACATGATATGTCAGTGAAGTAGCGCCGAGCGTTTCGGCCAGACTAGCGAACAGTCGAATAGATAGTTGCATCTATCAATCACCTCCAAATTTTATGCTAACTAGTATACCATCAGGGTCAATATGTTCCTGTGATAAAAATTTAATGATGAAGTATTTTCAGAAAAAAGCCTCATCGTCAGTAAGTGACAATGAGGCTTAATTATTATTATTTTATACAGGTTTAAGAAGTTCCTCGTAGTTATTTTTCATGAAATGAAGAAAATAATCCGCGATGAGCTTATGACCTTGTTCATTCGGATGAATGCCATCCTCGCACATGTATTCTCGATAATCCTGTGTATTCAGGAAAGAATCTCGTATATCGATCCATTTCACTTTAAGCTCCTTGGCAACCTGTACAATAGCTTCATTATATAGCTTATGCCAATCGTAAATTTTATTAACAGTTCCTAACCAGAGGAGTATGTTGCTCGCATTGGCAGCATTATTTTTGCTAATCCATTTGAAATATCGCTCTGCATCCAGTGGAGGCAGTGTCATAAGCACGGGAATGATCTTTTCTTGACGCAGCTGCTGAATCATTTCTTTTAAGGTAGATACATAATGGTTTAATGTTGTTTTCGGTAAAAAATCACCATGAGGATTCTGGGCAATTTCTTCCCAGTTGTAGTCACAGTCGTTGCCTCCGAATTCAAGGATAACAATATCGGGCTTTTTGCTGAGTACGTCACGATACATTGTGGAGAAGCCTTTAGTGATGACGGAACCGAATCTCCCCGCATTGTGAATGATTCCTTTGAACTGCTGCTGTACCAGATTGGCGAAGCTGTTGCTAAGCACTTTGTATTTGCCATTTTCTTGATCTAATATGACGCCTTTGGCGATGGAATCTCCGAAAAGCACAATGTTGTAATGATCTTTTTGTGATAACATGGACTAAGACCTCCTGGTAAGGTTGATCAAACAATATTATGTAGTTATCATTACTACATGTTAGTATAGTGCAATTATATCACGTGATTCTAAAAATGTGTATAATATATTTGTAAAATCAAAATGATATTGCGGCACTTAATAAGGAGGAAGGAACAAAGTTGCAAGAAGATATACAGCTCTTACTGGAGCAAATTATGGAACAGGGTGATATTCAGCTATCCGATATTCCGAATATTGATTTGTATATGGATCAGGTGATTACGATCTTCGAGAATGCCTTAGGTACGAGTAAACGTTATCCTGAGGACAAGCTGTTGACGAAGACCATGATCAACAATTATACGAAAGATAAAATTCTTATGCCCGCAATCAATAAAAAATATACATCCGAGCATATCCTTATTATGGCGCTTATTTATCATTTGAAGCAAACCTTGTCGATTTCTGATATAAAAAGCTTGTTTCAAGGAACGTTGCATCATGAGGAGGTAAATGTACAGGAGGTTTATCAGGAGTTTTTAGTTCTGAAGCAGCACCAGTCTATGCTTTTTGCACAACATCTGCAAGAAGCGGAGCATGGTGTGTCTGACAGGGATCATAACCAGAAAGAGAAGACTCTATTAACAGTGCTCACACTTATTCATCATGCTAATACATACAAGCGGCTTGCTGAGAAGATGATCGATCAATTGAAGTGAGCATTGACCATTATTTGGCTTTTCATAATCTTTATTTAAGGATATGATAATATTTGCAATATAAGCGAAACACAAAGCAAGAGAGGGAGTTCATGACTATGTCAACCATACTAAAAACATTAACAATTGCCGGTAGTGATTCCAGCGGTGGCGCGGGATTGCAGGCAGACCTGAAGACATTTGAAGAATATGGAACTTATGGTTTCAGCGCTTTGACGACCATTGTAACGATGGACCCGGACAATGGCTGGCATCATAACGTGTATCCAATAGATGCTAAGCTGGTTGCAGAGCAGCTTAAGACTGTTTTTGCGGGTGGACCTGTGGATGCTATGAAAACAGGGATGCTGGGCAGTGTGCCTATTATCGAAGTAGTACAGAAATGTATTCTGGAAAATCAGCAAAAAAATGTGGTTATTGACCCTGTTATGGTGTGCAAAGGGGAAGATGAAGTACTTAATCCGGATAGTGCGGATGCCATTCGTGATTTGCTTCTGCCGTTAGCTGCGGTTGCTACGCCAAATTTATTTGAAGCCGGAGTATTGTCTGGCCTAGGGCGTCTTACGACTGTTGGTGAGATGAAGGAAGCAGCCAAGATCATTCATGAACGCGGTGCAAAAAATGTTGTCATAAAAGGCGGAAAATCGCTGGATGGGGACATGGCTGTAGACCTGCTCTATGACGGTACGGAATTTACGATTCTGGAGACGCCAAAAATTGAACCCGCTCATAATCACGGCGCTGGCTGTACTTTTGCTGCAGCTGTAGCAGGTGGGTTAGCTAATGGATTATCTGTGAAGGAAGCTGTAGCTAAAGCGAAAAAATTTGTAACAGCAGCTATTCGTTCAGGATATCAATTTAACGAATATGTGGGACCTGTTTTTCATGCAGGGTTCCGATTGAACGGAGAGTAGAGCATCATAATTGTCTAAATAATTATACGGGTTTTTTCGGCATGATTTTATGCCGGAAATGCCCGTTTTTTTTACGTTGAAAATTCATGATAATCAATGAGATCAGGGGAAGTAAGCGCTTTTTTATCCTAATTACGTCTGGAAATCGTTTTTTGTGCCTTTTTCAGACTTTTACAGAAACGAAGACCAGGAGTAATATTCAGTCTTGTATTTGATATCTTGATTCGCTGAGTTTCCCGGAAAACGGGAAAGCGGGGGAACCATAATGTCGACGTGTTTGGGGCAAAATACCAACCGAAGGCATGGGGTGAATCTGCAATTGTTCTTCAGCAAGAACATTTCGCAGAGGGGTGACTCTCACCACCCTAATCCGACAGCTAACCTCGTAAGCGTAGTCTGGGAGAGGATGATACTGTGACCATTTGAAAAATGGACCACAGGGGTTCTTGCCTCTGTGGTTTTTTGCTGTCCAATTGAGTTAGAGAAAGCTATAAAGCACTTTTGATTAAGCAATTAAAATATAGCTGGTGGTGAAGGGTCATGTTTTCAATAATCAAGAGAGTACTTATCGGTCAACCGTTAAAGTCTACTCAGCTTGGAGAACAAAAATTAAATAAAACAAAAGCTCTGGCAATTCTATCGTCAGATGCCTTATCCTCTGTGGCCTATGGTCCGGAGCAAATTTTACTCGTATTAATGACGATCGGTGCAGCTGCCTATTGGTTATCCATTCCGATTGCGGCCGGAATTCTTGTTCTGCTGCTGGCGCTTGTTCTATCATACCGACAAGTGATTTTTGCTTATCCGCATGGCGGTGGTGCCTACGTGGTTTCTAAGGAAAACCTTGGCGTAAGCTCCGGTTTATTAGCCGGAGGCGCATTGCTGGTCGACTATATATTGACGGTTGCCGTTAGCATATCAGCAGGAACGGACGCCATAACGTCCGCTTTCCCAAGCTTGCATTTTTACAATGTGCCTATTGCCATCTTTTTGGTCATTGTGATTACAATACTGAATCTTCGTGGTATTACCGAATCAGCTTCAATACTGGCTTATCCGGTTTATCTATTTGTACTAGTTATTTTTATCATGATTGTAGCGGGGTTGTATCAAATACTGACAGGCAAAGTATCGCCGGATCTCCATGCTTCTATAGGTACTCCAGTTGCTGGCTTGTCACTGTTCCTGCTCTTAAGGGCGTTCGCATCAGGGAGTTCAGCTTTAACTGGTGTAGAGGCGATATCCAACGCGATTCCAAATTTTAAGGAGCCTGCTCCGGTCAATGCCTCTAAAACGCTGGCAGCGATGGGAGTACTGTTAGCTCTGTTATTTACGGGAATTGTTTGGCTGGCTTATTATTACGGGATTTCACCAAAAGTCGAGGAAACCGTTGTATCACAAATCGCCTCCGTTACCTTTGGAAGAGGCACAATGTATTATATTATCCAGGGAATAACTGCAATGATTCTTGTTTTGGCTGCAAACACAGGGTATTCAGCATTTCCGCTGCTGGCTGTGAACCTGGCTAAAGACAAATACATTGCCAGAATGTTTACGGTCCGGGGAGACCGTCTTGGATACTCCAACGGTATTCTATTTTTGGCTGTGGCATCCATTTTATTGATTATTGTGTTTAAAGGGCAAACAGAGCATCTGATTCCTCTTTATGCGGTTGGTGTATTTATTCCGTTTACGTTGGCTCAAGCGGGAATGCTGGTGAAATGGATTCGGGAAAAACCCGCAGGCTGGAAAGTAAAGCTAAGTATTAATGCAATAGGTGCGCTGATCAGCTTTACCGTCATGATGATTTTTTTCATCACCAAATTTCCGCAAGTGTGGCCAGCCCTGATTTTTTTACCAGCGATAGTGTTGGTATTTAAAAAAATAAATAAGCATTATGAAGCAGTGGGAGATCAGCTGCGAATCAATCCGAACGAACCAGATTTACCGATCGAAGGGAATATCATGTTGGTTCCAGTGGCGGGGATTACACATGTGGTTGAGAATACACTGAATTACGCGAAATCACTATCTCCGGAACAAATTATTGCGGTATATGTTGCCTTTGATAAGGAAGCAGAAAAGCAGTTTGAAGAAAAATGGAATCAGTGGCAGCCTAACGTTCGACTGGTTACGCTATATTCCCAGTATCGAAGCATAATTCAGCCACTCACTAAATTTATCGATACTGTTGAGAATAAGGCGAAAGAATCAAACTATAGGGTGACGGTACTGATCCCGCAGTTCATAACGAAAAAACGGTGGCATAACGCCCTTCATAACCAGTCCAGTTTGCTAATTCGTGCGAATTTGTTGTACCGAAAAGATTTGATCGTGACAACTGTTCCGTACCATTTTAAAAAATAGTGTGAAAGGAGATTTCTTTCATGAAATTGATGTTTATATCTGATGTTCATGGCTCCTTGCATTGGTTGAATCAAGCTCTGGATAAAGCAGCTGTTGAGCAGCCGGATCAAATTGTTATGCTCGGTGACTTCTTGTATCACGGCCCGCGGAATCCATTGCCTGAAGGATATAATCCGGGGAAAGTAGCGGAAGTGTTGAACCTTCACAAACAACAAATAATCGCTGTGCGGGGGAACTGTGACTCGGAAGTTGATCAGATGTTGATCCAGTTTCCCATTATGGCTGATTACGCCATGCTCTATCATGAAAGACGTCGTATCTATGCTACGCATGGTCATGGATTCAATATGGAGCATTTGCCGCCATTAATGGAGAATGACATTTTTATTCAGGGACATACGCATATTCCGGTGGCGGAGTACAAGGACGGATTTTATTTGCTTAACCCAGGTTCTATTGCATTGCCTAAAGGTAATTATCCGCACACTTACGGAATAATTGAGAACGGCACTTTTCTAGTGAAAGATATTGAGGGCGGGATCGTCAAGCAAATACGTTTTGAATAAACTTTGTACTTCATAATGAGGAAGGCGGAGCTTTGTTGAAAAAATTAAGGTTTCTGGATATCGCATTTCTGATTTTCAGTTTAATTTTAGGAGTAAGCAGCAGCCATTTGATCGGTGGTATGCTGTTGGACACAAATCGTATACTCGTTCCAATCATTCTAGGGGGATTATTTCTCCTGATTGTATTGGTATATTTAGCGATATTGCGAAATTACTATAATAAGATTAAGGATGAAACGATTGTCCAAATAAGTGTGTCGATATTTATGGTATCATTGTTGTTTTCTACTTACCTAGTAGATCAAATTTTTTGACTACATTTTTTGTTGAAGCATGAGTTCATATATTGATCTTCAATACTTGATCGCTAGTCGTAAAGATTCATATGGGCTTGTACAAACAGGATCATCGCATGGAAAAAAGCTGGTAACGTAAAGTAGACATGCGTTATCAGCTTTTTTGCTGAATAGGGAGATTTCTTTTTTACGGTTGAGTAGGTTCAGCAGAGAGATCTTTAATATCTGTTGAACCAAAGAAAAATAAACCAGCCAGTATAAATGCGATGATTAGTCCAGCAAAAGCTTCCCCATCAAAATCGTTACCATTTGAATTACTCACCGTAATTCTCCTCTCTAATCCTACATCTTTGATTTAAACGCCTGAATTACTTCATCCAAAGTCATATCCCCATTTTCATTTAGAAATTTAATCATTTTGCTGACATTTGAATTGTTCATATTGGCTAGTGTTTTATATTTACCTGTAAGGCTAACGATCATAGTAGCTTGTCTGAATAATTGAACAGCATCTACTCTTAGTTTTCCTGTTACAAGAAGTGCGGCCACAATGATCTCCATATTTTTACTTTGTAATAAATCTTGTATAGATGAGTCGTTTTTTGATTTGCAGTTTTTTTTGGTTGCCGACGTCGTTTTCGACTTGTTATTGTTATTTTTGGTTGAGGCCATGATTTGCTTTCACCTCTTCATACATCGTATTCCAAAGGATATAATCATGTGCTTTCTCTTTTAAAATTACACAATAGTGGATTGGGGTAAAAAAGTAGAATATTAAGAGAGTTGAAAAAATTTCACCATCGACTGAATCATGTATTCTCTACCGATCGGCCCCCAAGGGTCCCATTCCTTTGAGTCTGGTATAAAAATACGATTGTTCTGCACCGCCTTTAATTGCTGCCAGGCTTCCTCGACTTGAATAGCCTCAATTTCACGAGGTTCGCTCCATAAAATTAGAACGTTGTCTGGATCAAGTGATCCCAGCTTATGCAATGCATTACTTTCATAGTAGGAATGTGTAAGTCTCTCATCAGCCTTGAATTGAAGGCGCCTATAGAACAAGTCAGTAAAGGCGTGATCCTTCACTCCATATAAACGCAGATCATTTGGCAGAAGACGAACAATAGCCCATGTGCCTTGACGGGCCAATGGCGCAAGTGTAGTCTGGGCTTTCTTCTCTAAAGCGGTCATTTTGTGGATTAAACGTTCAGCAGTTTTCTTTTTATCCAGACGTACAGCTATGTCACGCAGATACTGCTCCCAGCTTGTAGAGTGGCTAATCAATAGCGTGTTTCCTCCAGGTTCCAGGGGGCGTCCAGCTAATGAATAAGAGACCTCTGTCTTAAAAATCCAGTCAGGAGATAAGCTCAGCACGTCGCTAGGTGATGGTTCTCTTTCTGCATTTAGTGGTACAGTGCTTTGCAGACGCTTATGCAGGTAACTGGGGAAACCAGAAGGTGTATCGTAATAGCGTGGATAAGCTGGCGCTGCAATCGGTTCGATGCCCAAAGCGAGCAGATGATCCTGTAATAAATATTTGCTGATTATAGCTATTTTTTTATCTTTACGTTGTGTATAGAGCGAAGGAGACATTCCTTCGGTTTTTTTAAATATTCGGCTAAAGTACAACTCGTCCTGGTATCCAACTTGAACAGCGATTTGCCTTAAGGTAGATTTACGGTCCATCATCAGCTCTTTTGCTTTAAGTATACGTATTCTAGTTAAGTATTGGCCAGGAGTCATACCCGTTTTTTTCTTGAAAGCCCGGCAGTAAGAGCTTTGCGTCATTCCAGCCATTCGGGGCAGCTCACTCATTGAGATCGGCTTGGCATAATTTTCTTCCATATAAGTAATCGTCTTGGAAATGGTATCGTCAATTGCTGAAGATTCTATCTCGATCAGAGAATGAAGATGAAGGATAAGCTCGGAGAAGTAAAGCTGTCGTTTGACTTGATACTGCCTTTCATCGTTACCAGTTGCAGTCTTTATTTTTGTCAGGAATGAATCTACTAATGAGGAGGACGAAATGACAGGCATACAACGGGTAAAATCTAATGGCACTTCGGCAGCAGCGAAAGTTTGATTCGACGCATTGAATCGAAAGGGCTGATAGTGAAGTAATTGCAATTCCATTTCGTTAGAAGAATCATTTATGAATTGTACGTGATCGTCCGGGTTGAGGATTATGGTGACTCCGCTTTTTAAAAAATGTGACTTCTGATTTATGAAGATAATACCAGTTCCATTTACGACAAAAACAATAGATGGACGTCGAAAGGTAAGAGGCTTGGAACGAAATCCGCGCTGAAAGCAATGATTCTTTAATTGTAATGGAATATATACTGTCATCGTCATTTCCTGATTCAATGGAAGACAACCCTTTCAAATGAATGATCTAACTGATAATGATTATCAATTGATTGTACCAATAAAAGGATTATATGACAATACTCACAGTAATATTTGCGAATTGAAGATTTTATCCATATGAAAATGACAATGAAGTGTATACAAATAAAAAGGATCGGTCGCTAAAATGTAAATGAAAATGATTATCATTACAAATGGGGGATAGTTGTTCTTGGTACCAGAAAAATTTATCCAAACCGGAGTTTTAAAGCTATACGGCTATAACATTTTATGTGCATTAGTTTTCATTGTGCTTCTCGCAGGATGTACACCGAACGAGAAAAGCGAATTCAGCACTAATGCAGAGCAAGCTGTTGAATCTAATAACATTGACTCGCATAGGGACAAGTTGACTGTAATAGCTCCCGCTGATCTAGGGGATATTCCTACAGCTTTAGAGGAAATGCAGAGTAAGGTCAAGCTTTACAAGCAAGCAGTTGAGTCTGATTCAGTCCAGGAAGCAACGAAATTGGTTGGCGAATTGGCGGGGTTCATGAAAGCGGTGGAGGAGGAGCTTAAAGTCAAGGATTCTGCCGCATTTGAAATTTTGCATACGGATTTGGAATCTCTCATCACAGGAACGTTGACAGAGCCGTGGGACAAAGGGCTGCTCATACAGCTTGATTACAAGCTGTATCAAGGTTTGCGGGATATGAGAGAAGCATGGGATACGAAATGAAGCTAATCGTAGATATTTTAGAGGAGAGACGGGTGTCTATTCATGAGAAATTGGTTAAAAAAAATGAGCTTGATGACGATAATTATGGCGGTTTTCTTAGCGGTTATTCCAATTACTGCAAGTGCTGCTTCAATGGTGAAAGTGACGATAGACGGAAAGGCCGTTTCATTTGATGTGAGTCCACAGGTTATAAATGGACGGACAATGGTACCTTACAAGGCGATTGCAGAAAAACTGGGCGGCAAGGTTAAATTTGATCAGTCCAGTAAAAAGGCGACAATTACTAAAGATACAAATAAAATTGAGCTTGCCGCAGGCAAAAAAACGGTTTCCGTTAACGGAAAATCAGTTACTTTGGATGCTGCACCGGTTAATGCAAAAGGTGATCTCCTGGTTCCTCTCCGTTTTGTTGGCGAGTCTCTCGGCGTGTGGGTTAATTGGAATGCGAAGCAAAATACAGCTGCTTTGTTGACGAAAAAGACGATTACTCATTCTCTTGGTACAACAACACTCAATAGTGTGCCTAAGCGTGCGGTTATTCTTTTTAATGGCAGTGTCGATATTTCAGTTCTTCTGGGCGTGAAGCCTGTTGGAGCCGTTGAATCTTATGTGCAGCAGCCGTTCTATGAGTATATCCGTCCGAGTCTGATTGGTACAAAAACTTTAGGTGATGAGACTCAACCAAACATCGAAGCGATTGTTGCGTTGAAGCCGGATGTTATTATTGCAACCAAAGTGCGTCATGAAAAAATTTATAGCCAGTTAAGCAAAATTGCTCCAACTGTTGTGACTGAGGATTTGGCTGATTGGAAGGATAATTTACAGGTTGCTGCATCTGTCTTCAATAAAGAGGATAAAGCAGAACAATTTTTGACGGATTGGAAAGCACAGGTTGCTGACTTCAAGAAGAAATTATCTGCCAAGGATCGTGGAGCCGAGGTATCCATCATTCGCATTAATCCAAATGGCAGTGCACGTGCATATAACTCAGGATTTGCTTATCAAATTTTCGAGGAGTTAGGATTTTCGGTCCCTAAGCAGCAGGCTGCACTGAAGCAGGAGCTTGTAACGGTAACTTCGAAGGAGCAGGTTAGCTTGCTGGACGGAGACTATATCTTTGACTTTACAACAGATTGGGATGGAGATGGCGCAATTTTCAAATTGCAGAAGGAGTGGATCGATAGTCCGCTTTGGGCCAATCTGAAGGCTGTTAAAAATAAAAAATATTACAAAGTCAATGCGGTAACTTGGAACCTGTCAGGTGGAGCGTTGGCGGCAGAAAAAATGCTGAACGATCTGTATTTCTATTTTGATTTGAATGATTAATAAAGAATGATAGCGTAATATCCAAAAGAATGGGCAGATGTGTCCATTCTTTTGTGGCGATTTTAAGAGCTATGTGATTAGAGGGGACCACAATGGGATCAACTGCCAACAAATGGATCGGACTGATCTTGGGTGTACTCCTGCTTGCGGCAAGTATGCTGATCAGTATCAGGTTTGGTTTTACTGTGATTGGATGGAATGAAATTAAGGCGGCGCTATGGAATTACGACGAAGCTTCCATGGAACAGGTAGTGGTTCGAACGGCGAGGCTGCCGCGCACATTGATTGCTGCCTCCATTGGAGCAAGTCTTGCCGTGGCTGGCGCGATTATGCAAGCAGTAACTCGTAATCCTTTAGCATCTCCGAGTGTGCTTGGCATTAATGCTGGTGCGAGCTTTGCTATCGTTCTGGCTATTACTTTCCTCGGAATTAGCGATATCAACATTCTGTTATGGATGTCTCTGGCTGGTTCAGGCATAACCGCAGTGATTGTTTATATTCTTGGTTCAATAGGCAGGGAAGGGCTATCCCCGCTTCGCATCATTTTGGCGGGTTGTGCGCTCATTGCTTTGTTTTCATCTGGAACACAAGGACTGCTGGTGCTTAATCAGAGCGGATTGCAGGATGTCATTTTCTGGCTTACCGGCTCTATTGCGTCGAGAGATTTAGATACGCTCATCCCGGTTTTTCCATATCTCTGCTTTGGGTGGATTGCAGCGTTCCTTCTTGCGGGACAGTTAAATATACTGGTTTTGGGCGAAAATACAGCAAAAAACCTTGGACAAAAAGTGGTATATATACAGCTCGCAGCAGGGGTTGTCGTAGTCCTGTTAGCAGGAGGATCTGTTGCGATTGCAGGACCTATAGGACTGGTAGGGATTATTGTTCCATATCTATCAAAATATTTGGCGGGACGAGATCATCGCTGGATGCTTCCCTATTGTGCGATAATTGGGGCTATCCTGCTGCTGTTAGCGGATGTAGCGGCTCGGCTCATTATTTTACCTGAGGAGGTCCCTGTCGGGATCATGACGGCAGCTATTGGCGCTCCCTTCTTTATTTACCTCGCGCGTAAGGAGCTGAGAAGGGAATGAGACATCGTTCGACGATTGTTGCAGTATGCTCGTTATCTTTAATTTTGCTATTAGTGATTGTATTGAATCTGATGTTGGGTGAACAGTTTGCCACTCCAATGCAGGTTATACAAGCAGCAAGCGGTCAAGGCAGTCCAGAGCTTCAGCTTATTATTCAAACCCTCCGGGCTCCGAGATTGATTGTTGCAATTCTGGTAGGGGCAGCTTTGGCGGTATCAGGTGCAATCCTGCAAGGTGTCATTCGAAACCCGCTGGCTGCGCCGGACGTTGTTGGCATTACAGGGGGGGCTTCTGTCGGGGCTGTTGCATTCATTACCTACCTGCCGACAGTGAGCATTCATTTTCTTCCGTTAGCTGCGATTATGGGGGCCGCACTGTCAGCTGTACTTATTTATACGCTGGCATGGAAAAATGGTGTAAGGCCGTTGAGATTGGTGCTGGTAGGGGTAGGTATATCTTCTCTCTTGTCGGCCATCACTTCATTTATGCTCGTATTCAGCCCGGCGTATTCGGCTAGTTCTTCATACATATGGCTAACGGGTACGGTATATGGATCGTCATGGCTACATGTATGGATTTTATTGCCGTGGCTCATTGTATGCACAATTGCCATTGCTTTAATGCTAAGACCTATGGATCTTCAGCTTCTGGCAGATGATACGGCCATTGGAGTAGGAAGCAGGGTACAGACTAATCGTCTTTTGCTTGTTGCAATAAGTGTTGGCTTGGCGGGATCAGCCGTTTCAGTAGGAGGCGTTATTGGTTTTGTTGGACTGCTTGCCCCACATGCCGCCCGCAGTATGGTAGGACCTGTATATAGCCGCTTGATTCCGGTATCTGCATTATTCGGCGGTATTGTGGTTGCTTTGGCTGACCTTGTTGGAAGAACACTGTTTCCTCCATTTGATGTTCCCGTAGGTGTGTTTACATCTGGAATAGGCGCTCCATTTTTTATTTATTTGTTGTATCGCTCCAGGAAAGTTTGATAGTGGACGGGGCAAGAACTCATTATGAAACAACTATATAATCCACATGCTGGAGCAAAGTGCCGCTGGACGGTGGAGCGCGAAATGACGGAATTAGCAGGATTCCGGTATAGGATCGTCAATTGTGAAATTGTTGCAAAAATGCAGTTTTTTGGCGGGGGAAAAGTGATTGTAGGGCTAAAACCTGCAAAAGTGCAGCAATTTCTTCCCGCATCATCGGATTAGACTATAATCGTGAAAAAAGCCTGCACTATCGCAGGAATTTTGCTTTCTTGTGGGAACTCATTAGTAAAGCCCGCACAATTGCAGGAATTTACTAGTGATAATGATTTGAATCAATCGATAACCCGATTAGAAACCGTTCAATTGTGGACGGTTTTTTTTCAGGCAACTTCATATGTTAAAAATGACAAAATAATCCATGCTAAAGAGACAATTTTGTTTATGTGACAATCCGCACTCGACCACTATAATGATAATGATAATCATTATTAATATTAAAGGGTGGAGAATGGATGTCAAATCCGGGACAAATTGCGGAGAAAGCTGCTATTACCCATTTTCTAAATTGTTTTGTTAGAGAGACTTCACGAGGGGTATGGATAGATGCTTTGAAATCGAAGGTGCTGCGCATTGATTTGAAGTCACAAAATTCATCTTTATATGTAAGCACAACATACTGGTCTCCCACAGGAAAGCATGAATATAAATTTCCTGTTAGTGTGCAAAGCTTGAATGGAGATGTCCATTACATTGGATGCTGGACATGCATGTCCATTTTAATAGAAGAATTGATTCTGGAACGGGGCGAATGGAGCGGTAATGGACTTGATGCAGCTGGTGAGCTTTTGCATAGTATCCTGCTTAGTGCTCGCAATATAGAAGAATTTATTAAGACAAGGGCAAATGATGCGGGTACGTTATACGATCCAAGGATCAGTTTTCTTGAATCTGAGCAATCCTTAATATTTGGACATACATTTCATCCTGCACCAAAAAGCAGAATGGGTTTTCCCGAATGGAGACAGCACATTTATTCACCGGAGACAAAAGGGGAGTTCCAGCTTTGCTATTTTGCTGCGCATCGCTCCATTGTTCAGCAATGTACGGCTTGGCATAAGCAGGCCTCGGATATTGTGCTGGAGGATTTGCTTGAGGGCTTATCAGTAGAGGATGCCCAGACATTCAAGAGGGAATGGGATCACAGCATGTCCTCCTCATATCACCTTATTCCAGTTCATCCGATTCAGAGAGAGTGGCTTCTGGGAGAAGCACATGTTCAAAGGTGGATGACGAGCGGGAAGTTGGTTGAGATCGGGACGATGGGTAATCCATACAAGCCCACTTCGTCCATAAGAACTCTGTACCATGAAGATAGTGAATTTATGTACAAAATGTCTCTTAGAGTGAAAATTACGAATTCTATGCGGGTGAACAAAAGAGCCGAACTGGATGGTGCAATCGAAGCTGCCAAATTATTGAACGTTATTGATCAGCCTCTTCGAGCACGATATCCACAATTTCATATGATCAGTGATGCTGCGTACATGACGCTTGGCAATGATGGGAAAGAGGAATCGGGCTTTGAAATGATTATAAGACATAATCCCTTTCATCGGGATAAGGATGGCTTGAAGGCCATCGTTATGGCAGCACTGACTCAGGATTCTATAGATGGTTCGGCAATGTTAATCGGACGAATCATTACTTCCATTGTGCAGAAGGAAAAACAGTCATGTACTCAGGTCAGTGTGAACTGGTTCCGCAAATATCTTTCATTATCATTAATGCCGATGGTTTGGCTCTATATGGAATATGGCATTGGGCTGGAGGCACATCTGCAAAATAGTGTGCTTACTCTTGATGATGACGGTTATCCGAAAGCTTTTTATTATCGTGACAGCCAGGGATATTATTATGCAAGAAGTATGGTGGGAGAGCTGGAAAAGCTATTGCCTGGTATTGAATCCAGTGTCAATGTTTTTGATGATGAGCTTGTCGAAGAGAGATTTGGCTATTATTTGATGATTAATCATATGTTTGGCCTAATACAAGCCTTTGGATCAGCTGGATTGGTGGGGGAACGGATGCTGCTTCTGGAGCTTCAGGCGGCTTTGGAATCGTTAATTCCGGAATCTCGTAAAAATACGGGCTTGCTTCAGCGTTGGCTGTACAGTCCATCTTTGCGCTGTAAAGCTAATCTGTTGACACGGTTATATGATATTGACGAGCTGGAGAGCGAATTGGAGCAGGCGGTATATGTCAGCATTTCTAATCCGCTTTTTGAGGAAATACCAAACATGAATCTCATAAAAAGAGCCAGATTGGTTACTTCACGCTGGCGTGAGGAAATAAACGGCTCCTGCTATGTCCATGGATAAGTTAGGAAAGGGCGGCGAAAATACATGACTGTAGTTCACTTAGAGGCACTGAATGGTGCACATAGGCGAGTGCTTCGTCAATTGCTGGAGTCACTGATATTTGAAGGTGTAGTGATGCCTTTTCAACGTAAAGAGCAGGTTTATTGCATACATGGAATTGATTTAGAGGGAAAACAGGTGATTTATGAGTTTGCTGCCCGTAAAAGATTTACGTTCGGGATGCTCAGACTTCATGATCAGCCAATTCTGAGGGAAAGCAGGGGGGTGCGGGAGGAGGCTGTTAACATTTCGTTGTTTTTGGATGAAGTGTTCCATAAGAAATCGTCCTTCAATGTGGTACAGTCTTCTTTCTATGAGGAGCTTGAGAGAACTCTTGTTAATGAAATATTGTACCGCGAATATAGAAGCTTAAATCCGCAAAGGTTTGATGGCGCCACATTGGCTGAGCTGGAATGCAGGTCTGAGGGGCATCCGTATCATCCGTGTTTTCGATCAAGAATCGGCTTTAGTGATGAGGATAATTTTGCCTATTCTCCTGAATACGAACCGGATGTTACGGTGTTTTGGCTGGCTGCGATTAATGAAGATGTTGTGTGGAGCTTGAATATTCTGGAGCTTGGATGGAATGAATTCATTCAAACCACGATTTCGTCTTCGGAGAAGGATAGATTCAAAGCCTGTCTGAAGGAGATGCAATTGAATCCCGACAGGTATTGTTATGTCCCGGTGCATCCCTGGCAGTGGGAGCATTATTTGAAGCCAAACTGCATAGAGGCTGTAGAACAGCTTAGATTGATTCCTCTCGGCTCCAGCTCGACGATATATGCGCCTCAGCAGTCTATTCGTACTTTATCTTGCCGCAGCAGTGCTCCATCGCCTGATTTAAAGTTATCCATTCACATTATGAACACTTCATCTCTTCGCGATCTGAGCATACATTCTGTTGCTGCCGCACCCGCTGTATCAGGATGGCTACAGGCGGTAGTGGATCGGGATTTTTATTTAAAGGAAGAAGCCAGGCTCATACTGCTTCATGAACTGGCGGGGATATCTTATATGCCTGCAGGTGGAGCAGCTAGCGGAATATGGAGAGAAAGTATTCATTCGTATTTGGATAATGGGGAGAAAGCTGCGCCGTTTCATGTGTTGATGACCAGAGATGCTGAGGGACGGCCATTTATTCATGCATGGGTCGTACAGTACGGGCTTGAAGCATGGTTCAGGGAGTGGCTGCGAACCAATATCATTCCAGTCGTACATTTGCTTGTTGCAAGAGGAATCGTACTGGAATCCCATGCCCAGAACATGATCATGGTTCATCGCAATGGATGGCCCGTTAGGGTAGCGCTGCGGGATTTTCATGAAGGGGTGGAGTATTTTACTCCCTTTTTAACAGATCCTGATTTAGTTCCCGATTTTGCACAGATTCACCCTCTATATGGAGAAGGAGAGCCAGGAGACTATTTTGAAATGCCCACTTTAGGTAGTCTGCAAGAAATGATGATAGATGCATTATGGTTTATGAATGTAGGCTATTTCATTATGAATATCGCAGATCAATATTGTATAGAAGAGAGAGCTTTATGGCACATCGTTGTTAATGAGCTTGAAGCTTATGGTGAACGGCATCCGGAGCTTGGTCCACGATTAGATGCTTTGGATTTGTTTGCCTCTGATTGTGAGATTGAAGCTTTGGCGCAAAAAAAATTGTTCGGGGCTGTTCAGTTGCCTCCTCGCAGGGTTGTAAATCCGTTACATGCTTGCAAGGTGGAGTGAGTGTAAAAAGACTAGGGGGATATAACATGTTGGTGGTCGATGAACAAATCATTCGAAGGGATGATGACATGGCAAGTATTTGGGACAGTTATCGAAAGCTGAAGCCTTTTCTTGATGTAAATCCAATTTCATTGGCTGTGTGTTTGAGCAATCCAATTGAGATTATTTCTGTAGTTCAGTTTATGAAAGAGCGAGGGGATACTCTTCTTCTGATCTATGGAGGAACGCCGCTTGATGCTGCTTTAAGGCAGGCTGGCAGAGCAGGCTGCAAATGGCTAATGTACGGGGACAGTAGTCAAATATACAAAGTGGAAGAGGCGGGGCATTTTCAAGATGCTAGTCATGTAAGTTCGCCGCCTGTAGCCTCTTTACTTCAACTCAGCTCAGGAACGACTGGAGACCCGAAGGTTATTTCCAGAACATGGGAATCTATAGATGAAGAAATATTGTATTATAACGCCGTGCTGGAACAACAGGGGTTAAACGAGGCGGTACCGATTATTTTGAGCTCGGTGTCTCATTCATTTGGATTGATCACTGGTGTTCTTGCCTCAATTTCCAGAGGAATTACTCCTGAAATATATGACAGCAACAATCCAAAGGTGATGATTCGAATGATCAAGGGGCAGCCGCGTCATTTGATTTATGGAGTTCCTGCTTTGCTGGAGGGAGTAGATCAATGGCTGGAGGCGTGGAAAATTCCATTGTACTCGTTGGTAACGTCAGGGGCTCCCATGCCTGAAAAACTGTTCGAAAAGCTAAGCACTAAAACGACATGCATGATCCAGCAGTATGGATGTACAGAATCAGGTGCGGCTAGTCTGGCTATCGGAATGAAATCTTGTGATGATCTCGGGATTCCGCTTGGGCATCTCAGGATTGAGGCAGACGAAACTGAACCAAGTGAGATATTTATTCATACTACTTCCGAAAAAGTGATCGCAACGAGAGATTTGGGCATCAAAGCCGGAGATGGAGGAATCAGATTCAGAGGACGTATGGATGACCTGATCAATGTATCTGGATTGAAGGTTCAACCTATTGAAGTTGAAGAGGTGATCAGACGTTTGGACGGAATTAAGGAAGTCATTGTGTATCGGGGTGTTCATCCGGTTCAGGGAGACAGTGTAATGGCCAATGCTATTGCAAATGAACCCATAACGTCTCAGCAAGTACAGGACTGGTGTCGCAATCATCTTGCTGAATATAAGGTTCCCGTAGAAGTCCGGTTTGTGTCGGATATTCCCCGTCTTCCATCAGGAAAGATCAGTCGTAGATTACTTGAGCAGGAGGTGTAGAAGGAATGAATACGAATATGAATATAAATATGAATCCAGGTTATTTGAAAGAGCAGCTTACTACGTTAATTAGAGATAAGTTTGGAATTCAGATAGAGACGCTTGAGGATCATTTGAGACTAAAGGAAGACCTGCGTATGGACTCCATCATGATTGTAAAGCTAATAGTTTTCATTGAGCTTGATTTGATGCTGCAGGTTCCCGACCAGAGTATCGATCCGCGAGCATTTTCTACTGTTGGAACTTTGCTAGACTTCATGCAGTCCTTGGAGCCGTTGTCAGAACAGAATGATCCTGTGGAAGTGGAAGCGGGTGAAGCAAGGTGATGATTAGGGAAGAGGTCAGCATTAAGGTGCATTGTATTGTAAGCTGCCTGTGTGAGGTCATTCGTGAAGAGAGAGCATTACTGGATTACAGACCGATGTATTTTGGATTATGGGATGCCGCCTTTGATGTAACAGATCAGGGAGAGATCACCTATTATCAGCATGATCTGGATCATTCTCATTATTTTTGGAGCTATAGGGATCTGTTTGGTGCTACTGTGGTGGAATGGTATGACAAAAACAAGCACAAAAATGAGAATCTCGACACCTTGCTGACTTTATTGGATGAGGAAACTCCGGGTCGATATGTGATGGCTCAAATTGATATGTCCTACATGCCGGAAAGGGAAAACAAGTTCCATCAAAAGCCGTTTCCGCATTTTTTGATTTTGACGAAGACGGAGGATGACCATAAGTGGATGATGCTTGATCCTGATTTCAGATGGAGAGGGATCGTGGATAAAGAGCAGGTAGTGCAGGCATTTGTGGAAAATCCGTTTGGCGGAGGATTTTACGTAGATGCCAATGAATTGGCTGAATCATCGGTGATGGCAGTCGATCGTTATTTTCAGCAGGGTTTTACAGAACACAATGAGCTCACCAACTTATTGAAGACGCTGATTCCACAAATGGTTGATGGGAAAAACGGATACAGCTTGGATGATCTTACTCTTGCAGTGAGGCAGCTTCCGGTGCTTGCGATACGCAAATACAGCTATGAGCATGCCATGATGTATTTTATTGAGGAAGCGGGATTAAGTGATGAAACATTTGATGCCTATACGGATCTTGTAGAGAGGATTGTTCAGGGCTTTCACAGTGTTCAGTATATGGCGATCAAGATGTCTATGACGGGAAAAACGGATTTATTAGATGCAGTAATGAATAAGCTAGAGGAAATGGACGGAATCGAGACAGCCGTTAAGAACGAGCTGGATCGATTATATCAGCTGTGGACTATTCATCAGCAATTACCTGACACCTTAAGCTTGGCTAAGAATGCCAAGGGGAGAACATTATGAAATTTGCACTGTGTACTATTTCATTTCGGCATCAGCTGATTTCTTTCCCTGAAATCGTGAATTTTGCAAGATACCATCGTTTTGACGGAATTGAAATGTGGGGGATTCATGCGGAAAATTTATTTGAGCATGCCCGTCTTCGCACGGAGTTTGAGCTGAAAAGTATGAGAGCGGAGGGAATCTCCATTTCCATGCTCAGTGATTACTTAAACATTGCTTCTGAACAGGATTTTGTTGCTACACTGCAAAGATGTGATCGGCTTATTCAGCTGGCGAGGTGGATGGGAACCACAAAAATACGAACCTTTGCTGGTCAAGTTCCGAGTCAGATGATTTCATTGGCAGAGCGGGAATGCTATGTGACTCGTATACGAAAATTATGTGATCGATGCAGCCGCTTTGGAATTCAGCTAATAGTTGAAATCCACCCCGGTACGCTAGCGGATAACCTTAACTCTACAATGAGCTTGTTATCTGAGGTTGGTCATGATCTTTTGCGCCTGAATTTTGACGTGATGCATGTATGGGAATTTGGAGGGGAAATAGAGGGGCATTATCAGACACTTAAGCCGTGGGTAGATTATTTTCACTTTAAAAATATTAAAGAAGCCGGAAATGTTAATATTTTTGAGCCAAGTAATGTGTATGCGGCATCGGGAAATCGCGAAGGGATGTCATTGCTCGGTGAAGGCCTTATTGATTATAAGAAATTTCTAGATCAATTGGGTGATCGTGATTTGTTTGCTTCCCTGGAATGGTTTGGTTCCTCTCCTTTTAAAGTATTAGAAAAAGAAATCGCATGGCTGCATCAGCAGCAGAAGAGCGTGGTGGCAGGTAAATTCGGGATTCATTAAGCTGAGACTAATTCAATCCCTTGTTAATAGGTGAAATATATGCGATAATGCACTGGATTATCTTGTCCGATCCTGGATCGGCGGATATGAAGGTGCATTGTTTGCTGATCAGGCCAAAAGCCTGCAAAAGTGCAGGGATTTTGATCAAGTAAGTTGAATAGTGCCCAAAGCCTGCTAAAATGCAGTAATTTCTCGATATATGAGGCGGGGTAAGCTGCTAAGCAGAATAAAGATGCACTATTACAGGAATTTTACTATGATGAGCACATTAATTTGAAAAAAGATGTACTTTTGCAGGAATTTCGAATTATGCATGTGGAGCAAATTAGTAATAGAGCCGTATTCATTGATTCAAACCATATACAAAAATAACGGAGTGATTATTTGAGTAAAGCTAAAGGTAAAGGCGGCACAGGTAGAGGCACAGACAAGAAGGGCTGGAATCGCTGGCAAGCAAGCGCCAAAAGAGCCAAAAACGCTCCCAAACCTTACGTTAGTAAGGGCGTGAAAAAGGCTAAGGAAGAAGCAGCGCTTAAAGCAAAGGAAGAAGCAGCTAAAGCGGCGAAAGCAGCGGCGGATAGCGATCATTCAATTGAAAAGTAGAAGGAGACTGGAAATTTTGAGTACAGAGGAAAATGTAAACATAGAGGAACAACCTGTAACCTATGAGGATCTTAAAAAGTCAGCCAATCGAAGCGCAAACTGGCGTGAACGTCTGCAAGCTGTTGAAGAGTTAGGGCAGGAAGAGTGGAACAGCGAGCAAACGATTCAGTTGCTAACCAGAATTATGGAGAACGATAGTGTACGTCGAGTTCAGGAGGCTGCTCATCACAGTCTTAAAAATTTGGGTGAACGTGTTCAGTTGCCTGCGAAAAAGCAGGAAGAATTGGTGAAGGGACTCACGAAAACATTAGTACGTATTAAAAAGAGCTTGCCAGAAGGTCATAGCTATGAAGAGTTCAAAGAGAAATTGAAGAAGATGCGCATTGATATTTACGATACGTATGAAGGTGACAAGGGCGCAGATTTCGATACATGGCTTGAAGAAAAATGGGCTTCACTGAGAACAAGAAAATATTAATATAATGACTCGTTAAGGAGGATAAATTTCATGGCTATTCAAATTCATGTTCAGGACACACCTAACCCCAATTCAGTCAAAATTAACGCGAGCGAGACTCTTTTTGAAGGACCCAAAAGTACCTCGTTAAAAGTCGGCGACGAAACCGAACATCCATTGGCTAAGGCGCTGCTAAGTATTGAAGGCGTTGATAACATTTTTGGAATCAAGGACTTTGTCACGGTGAGCAAAAAGCCTGAGGCGGATTGGGATGACATTTTGCCACAGGTAGAGAAGGTTTTTGCGGAGTTATAGGCATAATGAAGTGAACTGACATCTATATGTGTTTGGTGTCAGTTTTTTTTATGTACATATTCTGATTTTTGAAGGTATAGGGTGAATCGAACCAGATGCTTGGTTTATCGGTCGAAATTGAATTTATGACGGATGTTTTGTAAGCTGCTAGTAGAAAATCTGTATAGGACGTGATCTTAATGATGAAGCAAGCTTTAATGATCGTTGATATGCAAGAAGCATTTTTTAATCACTCTCAAAATTTTTTGTATCAAAGTGACCTGGTAGTTAGCAACATCAATGGATTAATCGAACAGGCGCGCCAAAAGGATATCCCGGTGATCTTTATTCAACATACCACTCAAGATGAGCAGGATGAGTTCTTTGAAGGGTCAGAAGACTGGCAGCTGCATAAAAATTTATTGCGATCTCCTGCAGATAAAGTGATCCAAAAAACAAGATGGGATGCATTTTATCAAACGGAACTATTGGATTACCTGAAAGCTAACGGTATTGAACAGCTTATTATCGCTGGCGCACAGACCGAATTTTGCCTCGATACGACGATCAGAGCAGCATATAGCTTAGGTTTTCAAAATAATATATTGTATAAGAATACACAAAGCACGATCAGCAGCGCTATCCTCAAAGCCGATGAAATTATTCGTCATCATGAAGGTATTTGGAACAATCGTTTTCTTACGATTAAAGAATATGGGGAATAGGAGTATGTTTCGTTAATATAACAGCCTTGGCTCGGTATTACACCGGACTAAGGCTATTTTTGTGCTGTCTGTAACTTTATGGAAGGGTGGCTCGTTCATTTTATAAAATATTGGGAATTATTCTAAAAGAGGGAATGTTACTATGAAAAATCGAATGATTTTATTTCTGGCTGTCATTTTGCTGCTTGCAGGTTGTTCACCATCTGCTGAAACTGAATCGATTGAAGGTAAGCAGAAAATTTTATACTGGGACGACAAAATGTTTGATGATGACTATGGTTCATTTGTTTCAACGGCACTACCTGAGCTAGATTATGAGATCGTATATCTGAATGGGGGGACAACGAAGGAATTAATCGATTATGTCAAACAAAAGAATCCTGATGTCATCTTTATGAGAAATCATGACGAATATTTACAGTTCATAGAAGCAGGAATGCTGGCTGAAATAGATACCTTGATCAAAAGGGAGCATTATGATATTTCATCCATGCATCAGGGTGTTATTGATATGCTGCGAAATAATGAAGAGAAGAAGCTATACGGATTATCCCCCACATTTTCTAACATGGTACTCTTCTATAATAAGGATTTGTTTGATACATATCGGATTGATGAGCCACAGGATCAAATGACCTGGGATGAAGTATTCTCGACGGTCTCCCAGTTCCACAATGTCGAAGGTGTATATGGTTTTTCAGATGAATCTTCAGCTTATGACCTAATCGAAATTGTTGGTAAAACGTATTCTCAAAGGATAATCAGCTCAGATCATAAACAGGAGATTCAAATTTTGAAGGATGAGCCCTTTTGGAAGGGCGTATTCGAGCAGGTGAATCAAGCAGTACAGCAGCACAATCTTGCAGTTCGTGAGACAGCTGATCAATTAGATCCTGAGTTATCTAAAAAGGATTTGTTTGCAAACGGGTATTCAGCCATAACCACGGGATCTACAGATGTGATCAATAGATATAACGCTGCTGGCAAGAAATTCAATCTGGGTATAGTAACCTTGCCAGTTGACCCCAAAGATCCTGATTCTGCGTATTCGCTTCGAGCGGACACGATCTTTGGTATCAATATAAACTCGAATCGTAAACAAGAGGCTTGGGAGGTTATCAAGGTGATTAATGGAGATACCTATGCCAAAATTCGTTCGAAACATGAGAAAATACTGTATACCCGAACCGAATACTCTAAGGAAGCCAGCGGAGTCCCACTCGAACCATTCTATAAAATAACCCGTAATCAACGCATGTTTTACAGTACTGATCTGCCAACCGAAGTCAGGAGACCGTTCTATTTGATGGTGCTGAATGAGTTGAACGAGATGTTCTCAGATAATCAGTCCGTTGATCATACGATTACGAATATTAAGGAGAAGGGGGAGGCGATATTGAAGGCTGGGGGAGTGGAGATGGAGTAAGATGTTTTCTTACTCCGCTGTATATGCAGTTTTGGAAATTGGAATCCATATTTCACTTCTGTATTTTGGAGAGGACATATCTTTATGCTCGTTCCATAAAATCTCGGGACCCTTCGATATCTCGTAGCTGGAGGATGGAAACCATTCGGAATAGATGCGTCCCCAAATATTCTGCAGTGTCTCTGGAAAAGGGCCAACCGATTCGAACACAGCCCATGTGGATGCTTGAACGTCTAGTTGTGTCAAATGAGCAGGGCATTCTCTCGTAGTTGTTACACCGATAAAATGATCTAAATTTCCTTGCTCCTCCATTCTGCCTTCTGAAAAATTCGTGGATGCGCTAATGAGTCCTTTAGGCTCGACATCGGATAATTCCTTGAGGAGTGTGATGGTTTCCATATCCAGGCTGCTCCACATCTCGGCAATTACGGGGTTTACCCCATTAAACTGAATAGGCACTCGCCTTTTGATCCCTACGATATGAAAAGCCTCTTTTTCAACAATACGATAGTTCATTTCAGTTCCCCCTTGAATAGATAGTTGAAATGTCATGCGTGGAAATGATTTAAGAAATTGATTATGATGTTTAGCCTCGGATGGAGTCACTCCATGTAAACTCTGAAAAGCCCTAGTAAATGCATCGGGAGAGCTATATCCGTATTTTAGAGCCACATCAATGATCTTTACGTTGTTGCTTTGAAGCTCAAGTGCCGCGAGGGTAAGACGTCTGCGACGAATGTATTCAGACAGCGTAATACCGGACAGAAAAGAAAACATCCTTTTAAAATGGTATTCCGAGCAATAGGCCAATCTCGCGACCTCTTTATAATCAATTTCACTGTCCAGTTGTTCTTCTATATAGCTTAAGGCTTGATTCACCTTTCCAGCATATCCATCACTCCTTTCACTAAGTGTAGAATAACAGGAGTTGCGGAGATTGACCCGACTTTTTGTGCATTATTTGGGAGGTTGGTTCATTGACTATAGGATAAAGAGATAAAATGATGGGGGAAGAATGATTAGATCAAAGGATTGAATCAAATTAGAAAATTGCAGATCAGGATCGAATTGATAAATATGAAGCGGAGAGGCATTAGGAGTTTTTTCATTTGTGCTGGTTTTTGGACTTGCTTGCTAGTGTAGATGATGTAGGAAGAAGGAAATTTATTAAACTCTGCATGTAGGGTTTTGATACATAACATTCTTCTTTGTTGGTTAAATATAATATATTATTACTTTTGTCTATTACTTTTATATGTTTTGTATTAACAATATAAGAACGATGAACTTTATAAAAATATTCGGGTAAAACCTTTTGTATTTTTTTTAATGCTCCATAAAATTTTATTTGACCATCTAATGTATGAACCTTGATTCTATGATCTACATCTGTTTCAAAAAAAATTATTTCATCAGGGTTAAATTTAATAATCTTGCAACCTGTATCAACTATAATTCTATTTTCTTGAAAGACAGTAATTTTACGAAAATCATTAGTAACGGCTATTAAACAATCTGAAATTCTTTTTTTGAAATTAGGTGAATTAACTCTCCATATATAATCAATTGCTTTTATACGCTTAGAAAATAGATGCAGTTTTTATTAGTGTTTAATCTAACATCATTTATTAATAGGTCCGGATTATTAGTGTTTAACATGATATTCATTTCAAGGTAGGAGTTATGTATAATTTCATTAATTATTAGCTGCAGTTCATCTGCATTTTTGTGATCGTTTTCACAAATTATGATATTCATCATGCTTTTCCACCGTTCTTTCTATATCTTTTTATATATAATGTAAATTTTTCCTGATAATGATAGTATAATATAAATAGCGAGAGACATGCAAATAGACAATACCTTAAGGCGGGAGAACATACATGTATAAAATTATGATTGTTGAAGACAGCATACATATTAGAAATGAGCTTTCGGAATTGTTGACGAGAAATGGATATAGGGTCATAATACCGTCTGAATTCGATGAATTGCCTGGATTGGTTCAAACAACGCTGCCTCATTTGTTGCTTCTTGATATTAATCTTCCGGAAATAGATGGATATACGCTCTGTACTGAAATTCGCCGTTTTTCAAATCTTCCAATCATTTTTGTAACTAGTCGTAATTCCGATTTGGATGAGCTGATGAGCATCACTATAGGAGGAGATGATTTTGTCAGCAAGCCCTACAATAGTGCTGTACTTCTAGCAAGAATATCTGCACTTTTGAAAAGAACCTATCCGAAGTCAAATTTAGGGGAAGTGGTAATGCATAATGGAGTTGAACTACATGTGTTGTCTAGCCGTGTAGAGTATGACTCAAAGAGTGTGGATCTTACTAGAAATGAACTGAAAATACTACATTATTTAATTGCAAATAAGGGGATCATTGTTTCAAGAAGTGATATTATTGAGCACTTGTGGGATAGTGAATTGTTCGTAGATGATAATACTCTAAGTGTGAATGTTACGAGGCTACGAAGTAAGCTTGAAGGCTTGGGAGTGAATCACTTCATACAAACTAAACGTGGACAGGGGTACCAGGTATGAGAGCAGTCTCTTTCTTTCGTGACAAAATCCCTGCTATAGTATTGAATATTATCTGTTCTATCTTGTTAACATTACTATTGATGAGTATTGGTAATTCAATAGAACTTGTCAGTCTAATTTTTTTCCTTTGGCATCTAATTATGTTTTCGTTTTATGCATTTCAATACCTATCAAGAAGAAAATATTATGATAATTTATTTCATATTGTAGAGGGTTTAGAGAAAAAGCATCTAATCTCTGAGATTATAGAAATTCCCCGATACTCTGACTCATTACCTTATTATTTTCTGTTAAAAAAGGCCAGTAAATCGATGCTTGAGGAAATAACGATGATTAAAAATGACCGAAAGGAATACAAAGAATATATTGAGCAATGGGTTCATGAGATAAAGACGCCCATTTCAGCAATTAAGCTAAGTGGAGAAAATCATAAGTCAGAAAGAACACGACTTATACTCTCAGAGCTAGAGCTTATTGATCACTATGTAGAACAGGTTTTGTTTTATGCTCGCAGTGATCATATAGAAAAAGATTATTTAATTAAAGAATGTTCCTTGTCGTCCTGTGTACATGTAGTGTTAGTAAAAAACAAGCAAATGTTCATTCAAAATCGAATAAAAATACAACTTGATGGTCTTGAGAAAATGGTTTATTCAGATCATAAATGGGTTGAGTTCATCGTGAACCAATTATTAATAAATTCGATTAAGTATAGACGTAACAATTCTCCAACTATATTTATCCATGCTAAAGATCAAAAAAATGGTGTGATGCTAGTTATTGAAGATAACGGATTAGGGATTGCTAGTCATGAACTGCCACGAGTATTCGAGAAATACTTTACAGGCAGTAATGGAAGGAATCATCAGAAATCTACTGGTATCGGGCTCTATCTATGCCAACAAATGTGTGAAAAGTTAGGGTTAGTCCTTGACATCGAATCTAAAGAACAGGAATATACCAAGGTATTTGTTTTTTTCCCAAAGGGGACTTTGGTTAAATTCTCAAATTAGTGTTTGTAAGGAAGCTATTCGACTACCAATAAAAGTTGGTAATGTCGAGAGCTTCTTTTTCATTAGTGTTTGGAAAGCATACTTACGGAAATGTAAGATTAGCGTAATCTTACTTTATACAACTACAATCTAAAAAGTTTTAATGTAAGAAGTGGAGGGGATTCGTGTGAAACCAGTATTGGAATTAGTAAATATTGAGAAATATTATGGCGGAAAATCCAGTGTTACAAAAGCGATTGATGATATTAGTTTTTCGGTTGTAAATGGAGAATTCATCGGGGTTATGGGACCATCCGGTTCTGGAAAGACAACTTTGTTAAATGTGATTGCAACTATTGATCAAGTTAGTGCAGGTCATATCTATATCGATGGCCAGGATATTACGGAGATGCGTTCTAAAGAAATTGCTGCCTTTAGGCGCAAAAACTTAGGGTTTGTTTTTCAAGATTTCAATCTGCTGGATACACTTACGATTCAGGAAAACATTGCTTTAGCTTTAACAATTAATAACTATGAACCAAGCTTGATTAATGAAATGGTCTTAAAGATTGCAATTAAGCTTGGAATTGACGAGTTGTTAAACAAATATCCTTATGAAGTTTCAGGCGGACAAAAACAGCGAGTAGCTTGTGCCAGAGCTGTTGTCACAACACCTAAGCTAATTCTTGCTGACGAGCCTACTGGTGCGCTAGATTCAAAATCCGCCCAAATGCTGCTGGAAACCATATCTGATTTGAATAAAACATTGGAAACCACGATACTGATGGTTACACATGATGCGTTTGCTGCAAGTTATTGTAAACGAATTTTATTTATTAAGGATGGCACTATGTTCACTGAGATGATTAAAGGTGATCAAACCCGTAAACAGTTTTTCAATCAAATTTTGGATACGATAGCCTTACTTGGAGGTGATGTAGGAGGTGTACGCTAAATTATCTTTTCGGAATGCAAAACGATCCATCATGGACTACTTAATTTATTTTGTAACCTTGACTTTGTCTGTGAGTTTTTTTTATGCATTTAGCTCTTTATCCAGCAGGTGGTATGAATTGACTACGAATGATAAATATAATCTTGAGAATTTCTACACCTATATAAATTATGCAACCTATCTTATTTCAGGCATTCTAATTTTTCTAGTATATCAAGTTAACAAATATATGATTAAAAGAAGAAAAAGAGAGTTTGCTACTTATATTTTATTGGGCATTGAACAGAGAAAGGTAGCAGTCATGTTCTTTATTGAAACATTAATTATGTTATTGTGCTCAGTTGTAATGGGGATTTTTCTAGGTAGTTTAATTACACAAGCACTAACGGCCTTAATCCTGACTACTATTGATAGCAACATCGTTTTTGGTTTCAGGTTCTATCCTGATACGATATTGTCGACGTTTATTTTCTTTCTAACCATTATTGTCTTCATCGGGTTGTTTAACATGAAACACTTGTCAAAGATTAAACTAATCGACATGTTCAATGATGAGAAGAAGACTGAAATTCAGTTTGTAAGAGGTAAATGGTTTTATGTGGTGATCGCCATGGTATCTTTAGCATGCTTTGTATTCGCCTTTTTTAATTTAGAGAGGTATATCGAAATCCAACATCTCTTAACCGTGGATGTGTCCATTAAAAACCAAATTTTACTTCAGACTATAGTAGCTGGCGTTTTAGGAACGTATGCTCTGTTCTATTCTTTTGCGTATATTATGATTCTTATTAAGGATAAACTTATCCGATTAAAATATAAGCATACAAATTTGTTTTTGTTAGGTAGCGTGCTTTCTAAAATGAATACAACATCAATGATGATGGCTACAGTTACACTAACGTTGCTTGGTTCCATAATTTGTTTTGTCATTAGCCCTGTACTCTCTGAATGGGCAAAAGGTTATCTTGCATATCGGAGTGTTTTTGATGTTCAAATTAATAACGTATATAACTCCATTTCAGAGAAGGGGGATCTTCCTCAAATTGATTATGCAGAAGTGTATAAATATATCAATGACAGTGAATTTAATGTCAAGGAGTATGTCTCTGTTGAAATGTACTTTTTAAGTGAGGAAGATTTTTATAAGAGACGAAAAACTAACTTTCCTGCTCTTGCCATTTCATTAAGTGACTTTAATCAACTTAGAAAAATGGCAGGTTACGATCCAATCAGTATAGAAGAAGATGAGTTTGCGATGCAATGGGATGAAAAAATTCCAGACCGTGATATAAGAAAATTTATTGAGGATAATCCCAGTATCCAAACGGACATCCAATCGTTACAAACCAATGTTAACCAGTATTATACCGAAACACTTGGAGAGACTGTGTTTAATGACTATAGTGACTACACGATAGTACTGCCTGACAAGGCTTGTGAAAAATTGCTTCTTGCAAATATAAATTTTTACGCTAATACCACTAAAGAATTAAGCTACTCATTTGCTTCAACGATTGATCCTTTTGTTGAGTCGTGGTTTAAGGAAGAGTATTCAACCTTATACATGAAATACCAAGATGATCCTGAATTTAAAGATTTTGTTTCAACAAGGACGAAAACAGAACAAATGAATGATGGAAATACCAGTTCACTTTTAATAAGAGTTATTGGATTATATGGTGGAACTATCTTGTTAATTATTTGCTTGACTCTTCTTGCATTACAGCAACTATCAGATTCTTTGGAGCATAGAACTAGATATGATATTTTGCAGAAACTTGGTGTGGATCGCAAGGCAATGAACGGTCTTATTTTTAAACAAATTGGTATTTACTTCAGTATTCCTTTTATAACAGCGTTGTTTGCTTTTTCGATATTTCTATATCAATTTTCCATAAATAAAGCTAACGAAATAAAAGCCTACGTGGGAACCAAGCTTTTTGTATTCAACATATTGATTACACTCATCATGATTGTTGGTATTTATTTATGTTATTTTGCATCAACAATAATCAGCTTTAAGAGAAATCTAAGGACTAAATAAACATTTGAGTATCCTAAGAAGTCAAATTTTAAGATTTATTTAACAAAAAAATCATTTAAAGGAAAAATAAGGTCTATTTAGGGAAAAAATGTTGTTTTTATTTATGATATATACTACCCTTAAAGTACGGAAATAACTTAGAAATGTGATAGTGGTAATTTTCACATGCTGGTTTATTTACAAGTTATTTCCTGATTCATATGAAATCTATTATCTAATGAGAGGAGGGAATAGTATGTTTGAGCAAATTAATCATATTTCCGTATCAAATGGTTCAGTAGAACCACAGGGTGTTTGTCTTTTCTGTGATAAGGGAGACAATGACTGTATCATTTGTGACGGTGGAAAAGCAGATTTTGTAACACCATAGCACATTGAAATTAAGGCTCTTATTAAAGAATGCTTTGTTTTATATTTAGTGCATTCTACTTTAAGAGCCTTAATTATTTTTTGAGAGAGGGGATATGAAGATGAATGAGGTATCTTCAGAAAACTTAAACTTTTATCCATATAAAATATTTGAGGATCAGGGGGAACTATATTTATATACAGTAAACCAAAGTGGATTATTTAAGATTGATAATAAAACCATTGCAATTTTAAACCAAGATAGGAAGGAATACACCGAAGCGTTTGATAATGTATCTTCGCTATTGGATAAACAAGAATTTGATGAACTGCTTCAAAAAATGAAAGATGTTAAATTTATCGAATCTCCTGAAAATGATAATTTGATTAAAACGCAGTTACACAAAGAAATAGAGAAAGAAATATCATCTCTAACGTTAATGATTGTTCAAGAGTGTAATATGAAATGTAGTTATTGTTACGGTGAAGGGGGAGAATATTATGATAAAGGTAAGATGAGTTTGGAAACTGCAATCCAATCAATTGAATATTTGATTACAAATTCGAAATCAGAAAAACTTCTAATATGCCTTTTTGGAGGAGAACCATTGTTAAATTTTGACTTATTCAAAGCAATTATCTCTTATTGTAGAAGTAGAGAGGAACAAACAGGAAAGACTTTCAGTTTCACAACTACCACTAATGGTACTTTACTTACTAAAGAGATTGAAGAATATTTAGTCAATAATAAAGTTACAGTTCAGATTAGCGTGGATGGAGATCAAAATACGCATAACAGTAATCGATATTTTGACAACAAAATTGGATCATATGAAATAATTATAAGAAGAACAAAAAATATGCGGCAAAAAGGATTATTGACTGCTAGAGCTACGATAACAAATAAACAGTTTGATCTAGTAGAGACTTTTAATCATTTACATGAGCTAGGTTTTAGGGCTATTCCCATGTCACCTGCATTTAATTTATTATCTGATGATGATTACAAGACTTTAACGGCAGAATATTATAGATTAATTGATCACTTCGAACATCTAATAAAGGAAAATGATTATGTGAAGTATTCAAAATTATCGATACTTAATGGTTTTATGCATAGAATCAACAAAGGATATGTTAGAAGTCTTCCTTGCGGGGTTGGACGAAGTATGTATGCAATTGATATCAATGGAGATATCTATCCATGTCATCGATTTGTATCTAATAAAGAATATATATTGGGAAATGTTTACACATCGGTGAGTAGAAGAGAGGCATTTCTTGAAGAAATAAACGTGGACAACCATAAAAAATGTGGTAATTGTTGGGCACGTAATTTGTGTATCGGAGGGTGTCCAAACGAAAATCTGATGAGCACTGGAAGCGTTGGTGAAATGACAGAAAATATTTGTGAATTAACAAGAAACATCTACGAAAAACTAATAAAAGTATATTTGAGGCTCACCAATGAAGAGAAAGAAAGATTGTTTAATACTAAAAACAATTTGACAGTAGTTAGCAAGGTTTGAACTCTCCCATAAAGGTTGAACTAAGGGGAAGAAGGAGCCCGATGTGAATATAGTTCGAGAGTTAATCTATATTACTAGATATATTTTCGTGAGTGCCTATAAGCATGGAAGTAAATTTCTTGTTTATTATACTTTATTTTCAATTACGACCAGTCTCTTACCTTTTGTATTTATTATTATGCCTAAATTATTAATCGAAGAATTGATGACAACATGTAGAGCGAGCCATTTACTATTAATAATCGGTATATCGAGTTTAATATATACCTTAATTATTATGCTTAAAAACTATTTTAATGCAAAATCTGTTCCTTGTTTTGTTAGTTTTAGATACGAACTTACTATGAAACATTGGGAAAAAACTATGCAGAAGGAATTTGAAAGCCTTGAAGATTCTGAAAATCTTGATCTAAATAACAGAGCCTTGAGAGCGGTTGCAAGTACGGGTCAAGGCTTTGAGGCTGTATTAAAAAAACATTTCGAGTTACTTTCAAATATTTTAAGTATTTTGGGTTATGGTTTGATATTATCCAAACTTAATTTTTTTGTGATAATCCTCATCTTTCTTATTTTGAGTTTAAATTTTTTTGTTGATTTTCGTGCAAAACAATACGATCAAAAGTTGAATGTAGCACTATCATCTACACAAAGAAAAGAAAAATATATGAAAAATATAATGAATGACTTTACTTATGCCAAGGATATTCGATTGTATGATATGGCAAAGTGGATTCGATGTGAATACGAAACCATATGTAATAAGATTGTCAGCGTTCAATCCCAGATTATGAGGAGATATTTAGTCTCAAGTATTTTTACAATAGTAACAAATTCCATTCAACTGGCAATTATTAACGGATATTTAATTTATAGAGTCATTGTGAAGTCAATTATGATCGCTGATTTAGTAATGTTTTTCTCAACAATTAACCGACTTATTGAAAGTTTAGGACGATGTATACAAATTGTCACGGAGATTTTAAAAGAGTTCATGATTATCAAGGATTATAAATTATATATGGATACTAATCCAATAGAAGAGAACAAACTTTCCCTAGATACGAAGATAATTAGCAACATCAAATTTGAAAATGTATTCTACAAGTATCCTAATTCAAACCAAAATATTTTAGAAAATATATCTACCATTATAGAAAAAGGGAAGCGTATTGCTATTGTTGGACCAAATGGATCAGGAAAAACAACCTTTATCAAATTGCTGCTCAAATTGTATGGAGTAACGGATGGAGCGATATATTTAGACGGGAAAAATATACAAGAATTCATTCCCGATACGTATTTCGCTTTGTTCTCCGTGGTGTTTCAAGACGTAAAAGTTTTGGCCTTTTCCATATGGGAGAATGTTTCTCTCCAAGAATTAAATATAGAAGATAAAGCTAAAGTTATAGATTCGATTTTTAAAGCGGGCTTGGAAAACAAAATAAAGAGTCTCCCCAATGGGGTTTATACAAACTTGCTTAAAATTTTTGATGAGAACGGTATAGATCTGTCAGGCGGCGAGAAGCAAAAGCTGGCGATTGCGCGAGCGTTGTATAAAGATGCTCCTATTGTCATTTTGGACGAACCAACGGCTGCACTTGACCCTTTAGCAGAGCACGAGATTTATAGCAATTTTAATACAGTTGCCAACAATAAAACAGCAATATATGTTTCACATAGGTTATCTAGTACAAGATTTTGTGACTCGATTATTGTATTTGATAAAGGGACTATAGTTGAATGTGGTACGCATAGTGATCTGCTTGAAAGGAATGGACTCTATGCCAACATGTTCAGAATGCAAGCACAGTATTTTATTTAGAAATATGATCTGACTTAGCTTTTTTAAGAGGTGATAGATCCATGAACAAACTTAAACATAAGAAAAGCATTAAGTCACTTTTATTCTTATTAAGTACCATAAAAAAGAATTCCGCATTTATATTTGTGGTTATATTTCTTGTAACTTTAACAGATTCAATGTTGCAATTTATCCCGATTCTATTTCCTCAACTTATTATTGATGAACTACTTGGCGAGGGTAAAGTTCCTTTATTAATAAAATACGTATTAGGGGCAGCTTTATTGAGTATAGTTCTTCATGTGGCAAAATCAGGTCTTAATTACTATATTGAAACAAGAGCAATAAAAATCAATAAGGACTTTAATGTGGTCATTGGAAATAAAACGATGAAAATGGATTATGAATATACAGAAAACCCAAATATATTGGATAAAAAAGAAAAGGCAGATCAAAGTTTTGCAGTGTCCGGGGGAATGCCTAGTATCATTAACAATATGATCGGTATAGTAACATCTTTGATGACTATCATAGGGCTAAGTTACATTATCTCAAGTCTCAACGGTTTTATTATAATTATTATACTATTCATAATATTGTTAAATAGCTTGCTGCAAAAGAAAATAAAACATATTCAATATACATATTGGAATAAACTTGTGCCAATAAACAGAGAGTATAGTTATTTTTTTAGAACGATCCTTGATTTCAACTTTGGTAAAGATATTAGACTTTATAATATGAAAAATTTACTTTTGAAAAAAAGTAAAGAGAACATCGAAAAGAATAAAAAAAATATGACTGAACAAACGAATAAAAAGTCGAAGTTAACCGCGCTTATTGAACTGATCATTCTTGTCCAGCAAGTTGGCATCTACGGCTTTATGGTTTTTAAAGTAATTAATCTCAGTATTAGTATAGGTGCATTCACTATGTATGTATCAGCTATCTATAAGTTAAGTCAAAATATAAGTACATTAATAGGATACATCATCGATTTAAACCAAAGTTTAATATACATTAACTCTTATGTAGAATTTATAAATTTACCTAGTGAGAAATCGAGAAATAACAATAAAACTACCCATAGTGATCAATATGAAATTAAGTTTGATAATGTATCTTTTAAGTATCCTAATGATGAAAAATATACATTAAAGAACATAAACATGATAATTAGACATGGCCAGCGTTTATCTATTGTCGGAGCTAACGGTGCTGGCAAGACGACATTAATTAAGCTCATGACTAGAATGTATGAACCAACAGAGGGGGGGATTTTTCTTAATGGTACGAATATCAAGGATTACGACTATGAAGAATATTTAACGCTATTCTCTGTGGTATTTCAAGATTTCAGATTTTTGGCTACATCAATTAAAGCTAATGTAACTATAGGAAGAGAAAATGAAAAAAATGTGGAAATATTTAATGTATTAGATAAGACAGGAATATTAGACAAGGTTAGAAAAATGCCCTATGAACTGGAGACATCTTTGTACAAATTATTTGATTCAGAAGGGATTGAACTATCTGGAGGGGAACTTCAAAAGTTAGCTATCGCAAGGGCATTGTACAAAAATGCACCCATCGTCATTCTTGATGAGCCTACAGCAGCTCTTGACCCTATTTCAGAATATGACATATATACTCGATTTAATGATTTGACTGAAAATAAAACTACAATATATATATCGCATAGGTTGTCCAGTTGTAGAATTTGTGACTTAATCGCTGTTTTCAAAAATGGTCACTTGGTTGAGCTAGGCGATCATGACGAACTAATGAAAAATCAATTTGGAGACTATAAAAAGATGTTTGATACACAAGCTGAGTACTATGTCGCTCCTGATAGAAATAAAGGTGTAACTGTCCCATAGTCTCGCCGAATCTAAGTAGAAAATGACCTCACAGGCATGAGGTCATTTTCTTTAGGTTCTTAGTACTTACAATCGATGGCTTGAAGTAAGTATTAATTCGGTAGAAGAGGATCTATCCTATTTCTGTCGAATATTGTAAAAGAGAGTAGGTAAAAAGACATATCACTTATTTAAACGAGGTATTCCATATGGAACAAGGACTATATGAACAGATCATTAACAATATAACTTCGCAGCAGCTCGATGAACTTGATCCGGAAATGTATGACGTCGGGAAAGAAAAGCTGGATGCGGAGGAAGCGCGGAAGCTGTTATCCACTTACCTGGCGGCGGTGACGCGTCGGGCCTTGAAGGTTGTACGGGAGCAGAGTGAGGATCATGAGGCCGTACTGGCTCAGGTGAGAACATGCAATGAGATCATGGGGGCGCTTAAAGATACGTTAGGCGAGGACGAGTATAACGAGCTTCGACTGGATGAGCAGGGAGAAGTGCTGACCTACGTCTATTCCAAGCTGAATCATATTCGCGGCCTGAAAGAGCAGAAGGTGCTAAGACCTGCCACACCGTTATCGCAAAGTTCACTGTTCACGGGCTCACATGCGGAGCCGAATATGATGCATGAGTTACAGCGTGAGATCGTGACGTCAGATGAGATCGATTTGCTGGTTTCCTTCATTAAATGGAGCGGAATTCGTTGTCTGATGGAGCAATTGCAGGAGTTTACGGCAGGAGGCGGACGACTGCGCGTGATCACGACTACATACATGGAGGCGACGGACTATAAGGCCGTCGTGGAGCTGAGTAAGCTTCCGAATACCTGCATCCAAATTTCCTATGACACGGACAAGACCAGATTACACGCCAAAGCATATATTTTCAAAAGGAATACAGGTTTTACGACGGCTTATGTTGGGTCCTCAAATTTGTCCAATCCAGCGCTAACTAGCGGGCTTGAATGGAATGTGAAGGTGACGGAGAAGGATTCCTATGATGTGCTGAAGAAGATCGAGGCGACCTTTGAGAGCTATTGGAATGATCGGGAGTTTAAGCCGTTCGAGCCTGAAAATGAGACTCATGAGGTTCAGCTTAAGGAAGCGTTGAATCGAAAAAAGGAGCAGTCTTCACTGCAGGTTCATTTTGAGCTAACACCTTTTGATTATCAGCGGGAGGTATTGGAGAAACTTGAAGCCCAGCGGACGTTGTTCGGTCGGTACAAAAATTTGCTGGTAGCTGCGACAGGAGTAGGGAAGACGGTTATCTCCGCTTTTGATTATAAAAGATTCTGTAAAAGCCATCCGGGAGCAAAGCTGCTATTCGTTGCCCATCGGGAGGAGATTTTACAGCAAAGCAGAGATACGTTTCGTGTCATTATGCAGGATTGGAACTTTGGCGAGCTACATGTTGGCGTACATCAGGCAGATGCGCTGGATCATTTGTTTATTAGTATTCAAAGCTTTAATTCACTAAAATTGACGGAACGAACATCGAGCGATTTCTACGATTATATCATTGTGGATGAGTTCCACCATGCGGCTGCACCATCGTATCAGAAGCTCTTAACCTACTATAAACCGGAGATTTTGCTTGGCTTAACAGCTACACCGGAACGGATGGATGGGAGAGACATTGTTGGATATTTCGACGGACATATTGCTGCGGAAATTCGGCTAACAGATGCGATTGATCGAAAGCTGCTGTGTCCTTTTCAGTATTTTGGCGTTACAGATACTACGGATTTGTCGCAGGTAAAATGGTCTCGCAAAGGCTATGACTTAGGCGAGCTAGAGAAGCTATATACGCATAATAAAATTAGAACAACGCAAATCATGAACAGTCTAAGGAAATATGTCACGGATTTGGAAGAGGTCAAAGGACTTGGATTTTGTGTCAGTGTTGAACATGCGCTGTATATGGCAAAAGTATTTAATGAAACGGGTATTCCATCGCTTGCTTTACATGGGAATACAGGAGATCAGGAACGCAAGCAGGCGAAGGGACTACTCGTTAGCGGCGAAATCAAAATGATCTTTGTTGTCGATTTGTATAACGAAGGTGTGGATATTCCAGAGGTCAATACGATTCTGTTCCTGCGTCCGACGGAGAGCTTAACCGTCTTCCTGCAGCAGCTTGGTCGGGGATTGAGACTTGCTGAAGGTAAGGAATGCCTTACTGTACTGGATTTTATCGGACAGGCTCACAAGGAATACAATTTTCAAGATAAATTCAGGGCGTTGCTCGGCAGAACCAAGCATTCCGTGAAACACTACGTAGAACAGGGATTCTCTAGTCTACCACGCGGAACGTTCATTCAATTAGAAAAGCAGGCGAAGGATTACATTCTGGGCAGCCTGAAACAAGCAACGAACAACAAGGCTAGTCTGATCAACAGAATGAAGTATTTTACACAGGATACAGGTCAGGACCTTACTTTAGATAACTTTGTGCAGTATTACGGAATGTCGCTGTATGAGGTATATGGGGGACGCAGCGGTAAACGTTTCTTCCGTGGACTTATGGTTGAGGCCGAAGTGCTAGAGCCATTTGAGTTCGAGCAGCAAGAGGAATATGTGAAGCGGATACCTGCTCTTTTAAACATTAATTCCCGAGCATGGCTGAAGTTTTTACTATCATATATAAAAAATGAGGTAAAGCCGCAAAATGATGAAGAATGCCGTATGTTAGCTATGTTCTACTATACATTCTACAGGTCAGCTCCTGAGAAGAACGGATTCGAGAGTATAGAGGATGGTGTAGCTCGGATTATGACATATCCTCAGTTCCGTGAGGAAATTGTAGACATTTTTAAATACAACGCTGCCCATCTCGATTTTGTAGACAAAAAGAATGAGTTTCCTTTTACCTGTCCCATCGATCTTCATTGTAGCTATACGATGGATCAGGTATTAGCTGGGTTTGGTTATTGGAATGAGGAGCAGGCTCCAACCTTCCGTGAAGGGGTTAAGTATTTTGAGGCAGAGAAGACGGACATTTTCTTTATCACTTTGAATAAATCGGATAAAGATTTCTCTCCTTCAACCTTGTATGAAGATTATGCCATTAATGAAGTTCTGTTCCATTGGCAGCCCCAAAGTCGTGTAACCGAAAATACTAAGACAGCACAGCGCTATATCCACCACCGCACAACAGGTAATCGGATTGCGTTGTTTGTTCGGGAATATAAAGAGCAGAACGGGTATACCTCACCGTTTGTCTACTTGGGTGAAGCTGACTATGTCAGTCATACGGGCGGGAAACCGATGAACTTTGTGTGGCAATTGCGTGAAGCGATGCCGCCACAGATGGTGGCGACGGCGAATAAGTGTATTGTGTAGGGGGAGAAGAAAGCATTACATTTGGTAAAGTATAATGTATTTAGTGATGGGAGGTGGTGCTTTCTATGAGTGCGAATCGTGAAGAAATAAAACGGATGATTGACAATACTACCGACAAGGATGAGAGAGCGGGATGAATTACAAAATTTTGAACAGGAGAGTACACTGTTTTGTCAGTAATAAAGAACTTATGGTGTTGATTTGTCGTATAATTAGGTTATGTACGTTCTCATACGATATATCTGTGGTAAATCTTAATTGATACGACAAATTTAATATAGAAGCCCTGTTGAACATGTTTGAATAAGACTATACAATTGAGGGCCATTTACTGTAAATATATTATAGATAAGGTGATTATTAAATGAGTAAAAAACTAAATGTAATTAGTTATAGGAAGTTAATTGACTTAGAATTAGAATTTTCACCTGGTATTAATGTTATATCTGGAACAAATGGGACGTGTAAAAGTTCAATATTATACTTGTTATCTAACTCGTATCAAGAGGTTAAAGGAAATATAAGTTTGAAAAATTGTATGACCGTGATAGGTAGTATAAATAACATGATGAATCCTAAAATTGAATCATTAAGTAAAGGAGACAAACAATACAATGACCCTTCAAATGGAGTTACTGGAATTATATTGAAAGTAACTTATTTTGATGAATCGACATTAGAATTTCGTAAACACAATTCTAAGAAAAATGCTAGATATGCAATAAAGCCATATTATGTTGTTAATAAAGGAGAGTCACTTCCTAAGTTACCCGTTATTTATTTAGGCTTGTCTAGACTAATATCGTTTGGTGAGTACCATGAATTCGATATTGATAATGTTCTAGGTAAAGTAACTGCATTAGAAAGTGTAGATGAAGTAACCTTAAAAAAAATAAGAGGTATCTTACAAAGAGAATTAAAAAATAATTACATAAGTGTGATTAACAAAAATCTTCCAAGTAAGTATATTGATATTATTAATCAAGAGTATGAAAATTTCACCAATGTAAGAGTTAATCATGAATCCTTTAATAAAGTTGGTAATATAAAAAAAAGAGCAGAGTTCAAAACTGCTACCCCAGGAATTGACTCGAATACAATTTCAGCTGGCGAGGATAACTTGTATGTAATTATTACGGCTTTAATTTCATTGAGATATTATTACGAAGAATCACAAAAGGATGTAAGTTATTTAAATCAAAGAGTTAAAAGTTTATTACTTATCGATGAGTTAGATGCATCGTTACATCCATCATATCAAATTAAATTATATGAATTAATAAAAGAGTACTCTGAGAATTATAATATACAAGTCGTCTTTACTACACATAGTTTAACTTTAATTGATTATAGTTTGAAAAAGAAAGCTAATGTAATGTACCTATTAAATGAGGGCAATAAGGTAAGCGTATGTAATGATATTGATATGTTTTCTATTAACATGTATCTGCAGCAAATGACGGCAAATCAATTACAAGAAAATAGTAAAATTCCAATTTTTACAGAAGATCAAGAGGCAAGAGATTTACTTAATATAATATTCATGAAAATATCAGATCTAGATCCCAATTTCAAAAAAGTAGAGGGCAATTTTCACTTTGTTTCTAGTAATATAGGGAGTAATAATTTGAAGAGCATATTTTGTGATGAAATATTAAGTGGAAACATAATGAAAGCTATTTGTATTCTAGATGGAGATACTAACAAAGATATTGAACAAAACATTATTACACTGCCTGGAAAGGATAATCCAGAGAGCATAATTTTTAATCACTTAACTAAACTATTGAGCGAAAATAATGAATTCTGGAGACATGGACAGGTTCACGTCAACATGGGATATACATACGATATGGCTCAATCAATTTATAAAGAGATTGTAAAGATCAAAGAAGATATAGAACAAAAGAAAACTAATAGTAAATCAGTAAAAGGAATTGAAAGAGAAAAAAATAAAAAATTATATAATAATTATAAGGACTTTTTCCATATAGTCTTTCAAGCATGGTTGAATGATACTTCTACTCAAGGAGAAATTCAAAGTTTTTATAACAATTTATTTTTAGTATTTAATAAAACACGCGTAGCTTACAATATACCAGCAAAAAACTGGAGTGATAAAGCAGACTTATTCAAAAGCAAAGAACAAGTTAATAACAGATAGTCCCATGTTCGAAATAATTAGTCAAAGTGGCAGAAAATAGAGCGGGTATGTTGTGAATAGGATATATTACAAGGAGGAGTCTATATGTATGAACGACCTCTAATTAAAGAGATGTTTGCAACAGAATTAGCATTATCGAAAACTAATCCTAGATTTCCTAAACCTGTAAATAGCGAAGAAGAAGCGATTCTAACCTTCTTTAACTTAAAAAAAGTTGGTCCGAAAAAGATAGAAGCTATTATTCAAGATATTATAGAAACTGGAGTAGTACTTGAAGATTTTATTGTCCTTCATAAAGATAATGAATATATTGTACACGATGGGAATCGAAGACTAACAGCATTGAAGCTATTATTGGATGATAATGCAGAATTGATAAAAGACAAGTATCCAAGAACCTATCGTTACATAGAAAAGGTAAAACATAATATCAATGCGAAAAGTTTAATTCTTTACGTTAAAATTTATTCAGATCCTGAAGCGATGGCGAATCATGTAATAAAGATTCACTCGGGTGAACAGTCGGGAGCAGGACAAATTCCATGGGATTCAAACGAAAAAGACACTTTTGATTCTCAGTTCTTTAACAAACCGCTAAGTATTGGGAATTTAATCTATAAGAAACTTGAATCTACTCCTAACAAAAAGTATCTTTATGATAAAATTAAAGATAACGGTTATGCCACAACATTTGAAAGAATATTTAATTTTTCTGATATTAGATCAAGAATATTTAAATTAGAACGTGGGATCAAAGTTGACTTGGATATTGATGAGCACTTTAACAAAGTATGCGAAATGATTGAATATTTCATTTCACAAGATGCTTCTGTTGTAGAAGTATACACTAAAGAGCTGGCTAGTAATTTTTTTGAAAAGATATCACCAATTACATTGTCTAATAACACAACAACAGATGTAGAATCCAATACTATTTCAGATCTTGATTTAGATACTGCGCATGATCGTTCTAAATCAAGCATAAATTCAAATTCAAATCATAATTCCGACAGAGATATTGTTGGTACTAGTAGCAATGTGATTGATAACACGCCCTATATATTGGATTTGAAATTAAAATCTAGTAGGAAAGTTATTAACTTGTACAATGATTATAACTTAATAGATTTAGTAGAAGTTGCAACTGATTCTAATGGTGAAAATTTAAAAGGAAAAGTACTATTTAATTCAGATAGCAATTTAATAAGGGACAATGTTTTTTCTGGAAATGCACCAGTTGGAACATATATCATACAGGCAAAGCTGGAAAACAGTGGAATATGTGTTTCGAAGAGTGTTGAAATTTGTGTGGTTTTATCAAGTAAAACAATAAAAATAGATCAACCCAAAAATGAATTTTTTAAGTCCGTTGCTGCGTTTATCGATGGAGAAGTGAAAATAAATATAAACAATACCGTTAATAGACTAATAGGTGAAATTCAATCTTTAGAAAATGCTCAAGATTATAGATACATGATCGCTTCATCAGTGAGGCAGTTATTAGAGTTGTCTATAGATAAAGTGATAAAAGACAAAGGTCTTAAAAACCATGGAAATCCGAAGCAAAACTTGAAGTATTTAATTGAACAGTTGACCGAAAATACGTTATTTACCCAGATTTGTAGCGGGGATAACAAGCTTAAATTCCAGGCATCCAAAAATTTATTTGGTGCTATTGAATCAGATACTCTATATGATTATTTAAACTTAATAACCCATGATAGTTATGCTACTGTTTACGATGAATTGGTTGAGAGAATAAATCTGAGAGTCACACCGATTCTAATTGTCTTTCATAATTATCTACTGTTAGACTGAAACTTTATCACTGCCAAGAAAAATAAAATTAGTTATTATAACATCGAGGTGATGCCGATGACTACTCTATCTCCACTAAGATATCCAGGTGGAAAAGATAAAACATATTATTATATCAAGCACCTTGTGACTACAAACAATATATCAACATACATAGAGCCCTTTGCCGGAGGAGCAGCTGTAGCTATTCGTTTGCTCATTAATCATGATGTTAAAAAAATTATTATTAATGATTATGACCGCGGAATTTATGCCCTATGGAATACTATTATCAACCATCCAGAACCATTAATTCAACTTATACGTGATACACCTATAGATATGGAGCAATGGTATATCCAACGAGAAATTCAAAAACAAAAAAATAATATCGATGATCTATCTTTGGCATTCTCAACACTTTTTTTAAATCGAACAAATAGATCTGGAATTATCAAAGGAGGAGTTATTGGTGGTAAAAATCAAAATAGTATCTATAAAATAGACTGCAGATTTAATAAAGAAACTATCATTAAGCGAATTAAGCTTATTGCTTCTTATGCAAGTCAAATTAGGGTTTGTAACTACGATGCAAAGGAGTTTATTGAGGCAGAAATAAAAAAAACGCGTAAATCACTTACATTTTTTGATCCTCCCTATTATGATAAAGGACCTGATTTATATACAAACTTTTACTCCCATGAAGATCATGTTGAGTTGGCTAAGATCATACAATCGAAAATGAAAAATAGATATTGGATTCTAACCTATGATATTGCTAGTCAAATAGAAGAACTTTATAAAAATCAATTTTATACAAAGTACTACTTAAATTATTCAATTGCAACTCCAACAAAAGGACAAGAATTCATGTTTTTCTCAAACAAAACAAATAAGGGAGATATTCAGAAGTATTTAAATTTCGCATAGATAGATTAAACTGAGCTAATCAGAGTTTGAAAAATTACTAAGTATATTTTAGCAACTGTATCTATCATTACCCAGAGTCTAATACTTTTTCTTTGAACATCTGGATTATTAAAGTTAGTACTAAGACAGTATAGTCTGCTACTCCATGCAATATCCAGTATATTACAATAGTGTTTGTCACAGTGTGTTTAGTCAGCCCCTCTTTATCAGAATTGAATTAAGAATATCCAGAAATAAAATAAAACAGTTTAAATTGGCTTCGCTTTTTTTAACAGAAGGCGAGGTCTTTTGTTTTGTTGGAACAATGACCTTTTATTTACTAATATTGAGAGTGAGATGCCTATCCATCTCCTCTTCAGGCATCTCTTAAAGAGTCTTTGCGAGTACTTCATTCATTGATTATTGGATATATGCTAAGTTACTACTACGTTGTTCTCCATTATGAATCGTCGTCGTTTTTCTTTGACTATAGAGACATATATTCTTACTAACCTTCCTATATTTTTATTTTGATTAGGGGAATTTATACTATCTAGTATACAGTCCTCAAGACCTATTAAAAGTTCCAATTCTAACCCGACATTATTTGGTAAGTTATTCTCCAAAGGAATAAGGATATGTTAATATTTCACTTAAACCATTTTCATTCTTTATGTATTTTATTCAATCCTTAAAGCTTATAATAGACACATATTCCACCACCAAGGGGTGCCCACATGAACGATCTTATAAATAAAATCATATCCTTCCGCGATGAAAGAGACTGGAAGCAGTTCCATAACCCAAAGGATCTGGCGATTTCGTTGACTTTAGAGGCTAGTGAATTACTTGAAAATTTTCAATGGAAGAGTAGCGATCAGGCGGTTGATGCTAATTTTAATGATATCCAAGATGAGTTGGCGGATGTGTTGATCTATTCTTTAATGCTTGCACATGATTTGGGTATCGATGTGAAAGAGGCTATCCTGCACAAGTTAGAGAAAAATGCGGAGAAATATCCTATAAACAAATTTAAAGGAACAGCAAGAAAGTATACAGATGTTGAGTAACGAGGTGAAGCAGCTATGATTATTTACGAAGCGACCAAAGAAGAATTCATGAATGATGTTACTGATGATAGTATAGCTGTCAAGATTCATCAGTCTTATTTACAAAAGATCGGTAAAGTATCGATTAGTGAGATTAACTCATGGAATAATTCTATGAATTATATGTATAAGGTACTGAATACACCTATGATCCCTGATGATGTAGGCATTGCTCTTGAATATAAGATACCTAGAACCTCGAATAGGATTGATTTTATGCTTACTGGGTTAGATGAGCAGGATCGATATTCTGTCGTTATTGTGGAATTAAAACAGTGGTCTGAAGTAAACTTAGTTGCAAACTCAGATGGTCTTGTTGAGACGTATTTGAACGGAGGATTAAGAAAGAAAACGCATCCTTCTTACCAGGCATATTCATATGCAAAGTTAATCACGGACTACAATGAATCGGTTCAGAATGAACCTATTTCTCTATACCCTTGTGCTTACTTACATAATTATATTCAAAAAGAAAATGATCCAATCACGGATAATTTATATGAAAATTACTTATCTGAGGCTCCGGTATTTATTAAAGGCGATGCCTTAAAGTTAAGGGGCTTTATTTCTACTTATATTAAAAAAACAGATCGTAAGAAATCACTATACTTGATTGAACTAGGAAAGATTAGGCCATCTAAGTCTTTGCAGGATTCACTCCTCAAAATGTTAGATGGAAATGAAGAGTTTATTATGATTGAAGAACAGAAGGTAGTCTATGAAGAGGCTATTTTAATGGCTAAAAGAGCACTAACTACGGATCGCAAGCAGGTTCTGATTGTGGGGGGAGGACCTGGTACAGGAAAATCAGTACTAGCCATTAACTTATTGGTTCAATTAACTTCACAGGAAATGGTTTGCCAATATGTCACCAAGAACAGCGCTCCCAGAGAAGTATATACGAAGAGGCTTCAGCGAAATTATAAGAAGACCTTTATTAACAATCTGTTTAAGAGTTCAGGGGTCTATCATGAGGCATTGCCGAATGAATTGGATGTTCTGATCGTGGATGAAGCCCATCGACTTAATGAGAGATCAGGCTTATTCAAGAACAAAGGTGAAAATCAGATGATGGAGATCATTCGAGCTGCGAAATGTTCTATTTTTTTCATTGATGAGTATCAAAAAGTCTCGATGCATGACGCGGGGAATAAAGAGCAGATCAAACAATTTGCTGAATTGTACAATGCTGAAGTCGTAGAGATGCAGCTAGAATCTCAATTTCGTTGTAATGGTTCAGATGGTTATTTGGCTTGGTTGGATGATGTGTTGGAACTTCGAAAAACAGCAAATGCAGATGGGTTTGATTTTCAATATGATTTTAAGATATTTGATAATCCTAATGAACTGCGTAATGAGATTTTTAACAAGAATCAAATCAATAATAAAGCTAGAATGCTAGCCGGTTACTGTTGGGATTGGAAGACAGAAGGCAAAAATAATCCAGAGGTTCATGATATTTATCTGGAGGAGCATCAATTCTCCATGAGCTGGAATTTGAACAATACAACAACCTGGGCAATCGACCCTGAATCTGTGGAGCAAATTGGTTGCATCCACACTTCGCAAGGGCTAGAGTTTGATTATGTAGGAGTTATCATAGGCGAAGATCTTCGATATGTTAATGGAGAAATTGTAACGGACCCATTTAAACGTGCGAGGACGGATAAATCGTTGTCTGGATTTAAGACTTTGTATAAGAAGGATAGCAATGAGGCAATGCGAATAGCTGATCAAATCATAAAAAATACTTACCGTACTTTACTTACAAGGGGAATGAAGGGTTGCTATATATATTGTGTTGATCCTCTTTTAGCAGAATATCTTAAAAATCGATTAAAGAGAATGAGGCGTGAAATCACATATCCGCTGTATCAAGAGAAAATGCTCATCGCAGCTGAGGAAAAGAATCTTTATGTAACAGGGGGAACTCAAGAAGGTGAATAATAATATTCTATTCTTCCACCAAATCTATAATCTCCCTAGTATCGCTGATGCCTAACGCATCGGCGATTTTTTCTATATGAGAAAAATGGATGTTTCTCTTTTGCCATTGGATAGCTCACTTAATGCACATGGTACACTTCGGATATGTGAAGGAGTACTTAAAGAGAGAGGTATAGCGTAAATCTGGAATTTTGATGATGATTATTTATTAAAGTGACGAAAGATAATTACTTTAATAGATCTACTCTTTTTCTCGCACGATCTCTCTAACCACATTTTTAGCCATTCGCACTTTCTCCAGATTCGATTCCCTGAGCATCATTACTATTTCCTTCACTTCAACATCAGCTTCAGTAAGCTCACTATCCTCATGAACATATGAAAACAATTGAGCCACATTTACCTCTAGGGCATTGGCAATTTTGGCAAGGTTAATTAACGAGACGTTCTTTTCACCTCGCTCAATTTGTCCAATATATGAAAAATGGAACCCACCTTTTTCTCCAAGGGATTCCTGCGATAAGCCTCGTTTTTTTCTTGAAATTCTTATGCGTGCACCTACTAATTTAAGAATTTCTTTTTCGTTCATATTCCACACTCCTCTAAAGAAAAAGTGTAGACAAGAATATACAATTCAAACATCAGTATAAAGATATCAATATAAATAATAATATCTATATATATCTAAAATGATATTAATAAATATTATTTTAATGTATAATATTTACAATATAGATATCCTATGGAAGGGTTGTTGTGAATGGTTATTAATGAGATTTCAGTGGAAAGAATGAATATATTGCTCAAACGTCCTTTTGGTTGCAATCTCGCTCAAACCTACATGAACCTCATCCCAATCTTCCAAAACCTCCCGAAACCCTGCCTAATCCTCAGCAACTGGTCATTAGAAATTATGCTCAAGGCAGCATTTATGAAAGAGAGAGGCAGCATCTTTCCACCTCATACATTGTCTTTTGAGATGCTGGTTGATTTGACTCGTACTGACTCAGGTATAGACCTAGACTCCTTAGCGTTAATTCAATCGGTAAAGTGTATTGCGAACTATCCAAATCACACTTCGTTACAGAGTATGAGTGCTGCACATTTACAGAGAGTTATTAGGAGGGTGGACGAGCTATTGTGTCAACTGTCTTGTAGAGTTACTAATTCCCCTACCGAGCGATATACTTCGATATTTAAATAGAAGGGTAGTAATACACAACGTTCGAAAGACGAATGCCACAGAGGATAATCATGAATTTCAAAATTGAAAAAGATTAAGGAGTATTCAGACAGTGTTCACTTCGGGTAAACTAATATGAAAGATGCCAAATATGAAGGCGGTGAGCTTGTGTTTGAAAGAATAGATGAGAAGAAAGCCGCTTTAGATGCAAAACTTCCATTACCGAAATATACGGTGCAGAGTTTACGTGAAAAGTTGTTTTTAGAATGGACGTATAACTCAAATGCAATCGAGGGTAATACGCTTACACTCAATGAAACAAAGGTAGTACTTGAAGGGATTACAGTTGGTGGTAAGACGATGCGAGAGCATTTAGAAGTTATTAACCACCGAGATGCGATTTCCTATGTTGAAGATATTGTGCAAAAAGAGGAATCATTTTCAGAATGGCAAATTAAAAATTTACATCGATTAGTGCTTAAAGGAATCGAAGATGATTATGCGGGTGTGTATCGTAATCAGCAAGTATTTATTTCAGGCGCGGTGCATACACCTCCAGAGCCATTCAAAATTCAAGAACATATGGACCATTTAATGCATTGGTATGAGCACGATGCACAAAGCATGCATCCAATTGAACGTGGTGCAATGCTACATGCAATTTTTGTAGGCATTCATCCGTTCGTTGATGGCAATGGTCGAACTTCGAGATTGCTGTTGAATTTAGAGTTAATGAAATCAGGCTACCCACCAATTATTATTAAAGTGGAAAACCGTTTAGCGTATTACAATGCCCTGGACAAAGCACATACGTCGGAAGATTATCGCGATTTTATTGAGCTAGTAGCTACTGAGGTCGAGTCTTCTTTAGACCTTTATTTAAGCGCGGTGTAAAAACGATTAAGAGGTTAGATTAGACAAACTATCCCCAGCAGATTTTCTGCTAAGGGTAGTTTTTTTTGTTATTTGAAAAACTCATAAAGTATGTTATATTCAAACTTATTAAAAGATATTTTAAAAGTCCGATAAAATTTAGGAGTTGATATCCCCAATGCTCCCCATTTCTAACAATGCGATACGTGTCAAACAAATTAATACGGAATTAGTGAAAAATACGCTGAAGGCGATGGAGTATGGGACAAAGGCGTCGATTGCGAATATGACCGGGCTGAGTGTGGCTACCTGCGGTAATATTTTGAATGAGCTGCTTCTAACGGGAGAAGTGATCGAGACGGAGCTTGATGAATCAAGCGGTGGGCGTCCGGCTATGCGATATAAGTTTAACGCGGATTTTTCCTATATTGTGTGTATGTATGTAAAAACAGATGGCGGGGTTCACTCGCTTGCGTACGCTATCGCTAATCTGATTGGTGAGGTCATTGAAGAGAAAAGCAGGTTGATCGAGGATATCAATTATGAGGTTATCGACAATCAAATCAATGGGCTCATTCAGCAGTACGGAAATATCAAAGCAATCGGAATCGGTATTCCAGGCGTTGTGCATGAGGGGATCATTGGTGTCTGTGATGTTGAAGCTTTTGTAGGGCTGCCTATAGGTCCGAAGCTAAAAGAGAAGTACGGTCTGGAAATTATCACGGAGAATGATATGCATTTTACGGTGTACGGTTTTTATAATATGCAAAATTTTGATGAAGACAAAACCTTTGCAATCGTGAATTTTCCGAAGGACAATTTTCCGGGATCTGGTGTCATTATCGACGGGCATATTTTGAAGGGGAATACGAAATTTGCGGGTGAGGTATCTTTTTTACCTTTGGAATTGACACGGGACGAGCAAATGAAGCAGTTGAATAGTTCGAATGGATTTGTTCCTTTGGCGGTGAAAATGATAATTGCGATTATTGCCATAATTAATCCGGTGTCTATCGCTCTTACTGGTGATTTGGCCAAGCCTGAGCTATTGGATGATATTTATAAAGGCTGTCTGAAGGATATACCGCAAGAGCACATGCCAGAACTGTTCGTAAAAAGCAACACTCATGACGAATATCTGAATGGACTCATTTCCCTTACGTTGGAGAGTTTAACGTACAATCTTCAGCTAGTGGAGAAAAGAATTTAAATGTAACGACATGCTTGAACATAGAGGAGAACCCATATGACTAACATGACGGAAAAAGAAAAAATGCTGGCTGGCAAGGCGTACAAGGCTTTTGGCGAGGAGCTTATGCGTGAGCGTCAGCATGCGAAAGAGGTTGTTTTTGAATACAATGCGCTGCGCCCGACTGAAATCGAAAAGCGTAATACGATATTACGGGGATTTCTAGGCAAGATGGGAAAAAACTTTTTTATAGAACCGCCTTTCCGTTGCGATTATGGCTACAATATTTTGTTGGGTGAAAATTTCTATTCGAATTATAATTTTACGGTGCTGGATTGTAATACGGTGACGATTGGCGATCATGTGCTGATTGGACCGAATGTGAGTATTTTTACGGCGGGTCATCCTGTACATCATGAGCTCAGAAAAGCGGACCATGAATTTGCCCTTCCTATTACGATTGGAAATAGTGTATGGATTGGTGGAGGGTCGATTATTAACCCTGGAGTAACCATTGGTGATCATTCAATTATTGGCTCCGGTAGTGTAGTGACCAAAGACATTCCTGCGAATGTGATTGCTGTTGGTAATCCGTGTAAGGTATTGCGCGAAATTACGGTTGAGGATAAGGAACGGTTTTTTGAAAAGTATTAGTATCATCGAAAAATAATCCGCGAGTAAAAGAAAGCTGCCTTGGGGCGCAGAACGGAAATGTCTGCAGCCTGAGGCAGCTTTTGTTGTAGATCCATTTAAAGTCTAATAAATGACCGATGGGACAAAGTTGATCAGCGTATGGGCGATGACTGGGGCAACCAAGTCGTTGTTGCGAGTGTACAGATATACAAAGAACATATGTAAGACCCATGTGGTGAGAAGATGAGGGTAATCGTACATTACAAAATCAAGGAGTCCCATTTTCGCCTGGAACATTTGAAAAGGAATATGCATGATGGCGAACAGAAACCCAACGAATAGAATGCCGACATATTTGTTGCGAATCAGCGAGAAAATGCGGGTTTGGATAAAACCTCGGAATCCAATCTCTTCCACAAATGCGATGGTAATCAGAAAATAAAGAAACATGTAGATCAGCTCAGGGATGGAATGTTGAAAAGTTATATGGCCAAGAAAGAAATTCACTAATTGAGGCAGGATGAAAGGCAAGCTGCAAAGGATGCCTATTATAAGAGATTTTCCAAAGGCGGTTCCATTGAATTTCAGGCCAACTGTTCTTAGTGATTGCTTTCTGATGAGCAAATAGATGAAAATCGGTAGGAACTGAATGATCATAGTCAGTAAATCCAGAGTAATTCTAGCGAAGAAAGGATTAGTAAAAAGATTTGCAAAATCACTTATAAGCTGGGTTCTGAACATGATCACACCGAACATGAACAGGAAGATCATGTTGTATAGATAGTAGAGTATTGCCGCCCAACCATCACGTTTAGTTAGTACCTGCAAGGCTTCTTGATCGAATTGAATGCGGAATATTTTCCTCATATATGTATAGAGCTCCCTTTAGCTTTGTATTTGGAAATCTTTGATATGATGTATGCTTACATGTATTTCAAAGGGGAGTTCCTCCTTGGCGACTTCATGGTCGCATATAGTTAGCTGTACTCACAACGATTTTTGCCAGAACATCGTTTCAGGATCAACTACAACCAATGGAGTATGTATTGCAGCAAAATAAAGGAAGTGATTTCCTTTATTTACTAAAAGTGAGGTCAATGTTGGAAAATAGAGGAAGTTTCTTCCCCTATAACTTCTGAAAATGCTCCAAAAGGCCTGAAAACACCTGTCGACTCCCACATAACGGAAAAAAATTCCTTTATTATTCAAAAACAAGGCCGTTTTCAGAAAATAGAGGAAGTTTTTTCCGCTATCATCCCATCATCCACTTCATATCTGCTTTGATATAAGGCCAGTCGGCTTCTATTCTAGCTGCTTCTAATGTAAGCAAATGGATTATCATTAGTATATGAAGAATATCGCAGTGCATTTTACAGAACAGTGGTTTACAATGCATGGAAGACTCCCCTATGATGTAGGTATTACTTTCAACGAAGAAGGGGCAGGGGATAGGAGATGGAGAACAAGCAGAACGAGCAAATGAAGCAACTTGGCAAACCGGAAGCGATGATTTTTGATATGGATGGAACGTTGTTTAAAACGGAGACATTGCTTTTACCTGTGTATCACCGTGTATTTGATACGCTTCGCGAGGAAGGATTGTACAGCGGGGAGACTCCTCCAGAGGAGCTGATTCTGGGTTGTCTCGGGATGCTGTTAGAAGATATATGGAAGAAGGTTATTCCGAATCAATCAGAGGAGGTCCATCTGCGGGCTAATGACTTGCTGCTGGAATATGAGCTGATCGGTCTGCAAGAGTACGTAACAGAGCTGTATCCGCATGTTCAATCCACTTTGGAGGAACTGAGTAGACGTGGTGTGAGGCTGTTTGTTGCAAGCAATGGTCTGGAGCACTACGTAAAGGAAGTGGCTAAGGCGCATCACATTTTCCCTCTGTTTGAAGGCTTGTATAGTGCAGGTGAGCATAAGACGGCATCAAAGGTAGATTTGGTGAAACTGCTTCTGGACAATCATGGTGTCAGCAGCGCATGGATGGTTGGGGATCGTTCCTCAGATGTTGAAGCTGGCATTAAGAACGGGCAGGCGGTGATCGGCTGCGCTTATGCGGGGTTTGGTCAAGGCGCTGAGCTTCAGGGGTCAGACGTATTGATCACTAATTTTAATGAATTGCTGGAACTCTACGAACAAGCCAAGCTCTAATTGAATCTATTTAGTTGCACAACCGAAACAGCCAGTTGCCGATTGAAATCCGGCAACTGGCTGTTTCGGTTACACAATAAAAATAAGCATTAAGTTAACGATAGAGAAGGCAAGAATGGAATAATCTCTTGGATGAAGCTTATATTTTCGGATCGGTGTACGACCGTGATCTCCTTGGTAACAACGTGACTCCATTGCGACTGCAAGCTCTTTGGCACGAAGAATAGAGAGTACGAACAATGGCATCAGCATCGGAAGTATACCTCGCCAGCGGGAGGATACTCCCTTGCGATGGAAGCCGCCGCCACGAGCGATTTGAGCCTTGCGGATTTTATCGATTTCTTCAACAAGTATAGGCAGAAAACGCAAGGCAATCGTGAACATCATGACCGCCTCGTGGACGGGAAGCTTGATTTTTTTAAGCGGTTTTAGGATCATTTCCAGACCTTCGGCAAGTATGATGGGTGAAGTGGTTCGGACAAGCAGTGACAGTAGAAGTACAATGCCAGCAATTTGTTCACACATCAAAAGTCCATTTAATGCTCCCTCGGCAGAATATTCCAGAATCCCGATCTGAATCAGGGTATCGCCTGGATTTGTAATAAGCATAGACTGATAGATCATCGTCGAAATGAAGAAGATGGTCAGGGATAGTATGGTGATTATGAGAACCTTCCATGACAATTTGGCAATCCACCATAAGAAGATCAGTAGAGCAATTTGAGCGGTCTTCAACAACAGATGGTGGTTGAGCAGCAGGGCTGCTGCAAAAATCAGGCTTACCGTAATTTTCATTCTCGGGTCCCATCGCTCTATCCACGTATTTTGTTTTTGATACAAAAGAAAGCTGTTATTTGCCATGATATTTCCTCATTTAGCTGTAATTTGTTGTTGGTGAAGACTTAGTGCTGCTGCAATGGCATCAGCGGCTTCTTCTGGAGATATTCTATCATTGCCTGACGTTATGCCGAGCTCTTTCAGCAATCTTGAGACAATAAGCACAGAAGGTTCTTCCCATCCAAAAGCATTCAGAAATGCAGGGTCAGAAAGTATAGCGACAGGTGATCCGTCAGCGATAAATTCGCCCTTTTTCAGGGCCAGCAGTCTACAAGCGTGATTGACGATTTCATCCAACTGGTGGCTAACCCATAGAATAGTAAGTCCTAGCTCCTCGTTCATCTGATGCAAAAGATCGAATAACGCGGTCCGTGATTGCAGATCCAATCCAGCGGTAGGCTCATCCAGTATAAGCACCCTAGGTTCCAGTACAACCGCCCCGGCAATGGCAACGCGCCTCTTCTCGCCGCCGCTTAATTCAAAAGGACTGCGATCTTTAAACTCATCATAGTCAAGCTGAACGGCTTTCATTGCTTTACGGACCTTTTGCTCTTTGATTTCCCGGGTAAGCTTGGCGCTCTGCAGCCCAAATGCTATATCCTCGAAAACAGTGGGGGAGAACAGCTGATGCTCAGGATACTGAAAAATATAACCGATTTGATCAAATAAATCGGGACGTTTTGAAGTGTTAGGATCAATGCCATCTAACAAAATTTGTCCGCCAGTTGGAGCGAGAAATCCTTTGAGCAGCTGCAAAAAGGTAGATTTACCTGAGCCCGATTTCCCGGCGATGGCCAGCATTTCTCCGCTCTGAATCGTTAAATTAATATGATGCAATACAGAGGGGGCAGCAGTAGAAGCTGCCCGCTTTTTCTTTTTCGAATAGGTGAAGGAGACGTTGACTAATTGAATCTGCATAACAATTCCCTCAATTCTTCTACATCTAGTGAGGTTGAGACAGGAATTCCTCTGTCGCGAAGGGTAAGGCCTAGAGAGCGCAAATAAGGCAATTCCAATCCGCATTCCTGAAGCAGAGTTTTATCTGATAGAAATTGCTCCGGTAAGCCCTCTTGATACAAATGGCCGTTACGGAACAAAATCCAGCGATCTGCCTCTAAAACTTCTTCTAGATGATGTGTGATGTAAATGAGTGCAAAAGGGTGCTTTTTACGCGCCTCATGCAAGGTTTGTACGAATTGTTTTCTTGCTACAGGATCTAGCATGGAGGTGGCTTCGTCTAGAATAAGGTAACGGGGTGACAAGGCCAGCACAGAAGCTAGCGCCAGCTTCTGCTGTTCACCGCCTGAAAGCCGGGTGACTGGACGATCCACATCGGCATCAAGGCCAACGATATCGATGGCCCAAGCGATGCGCTCCTGAATTTGCTCATGAGGGTAGCCGATATTGGAAAGTCCAAACGCGATATCTTCACCGACGGTCAGCCCAACCTGCTGATTCTCCGGGTTTTGGAATACGATTTGTACAGCCCGGCGAATGGAAGGGATGTTATGAGAGTTGCGAGTTGTTTGAGCTTCCACCTGAACAGCACCTTCAGATGGAAGCTCAATTCCGTTAAGCAAACGTGTCAGAGATGATTTGCCCGATCCATTTCGTCCAAGTAAAGCGACGAATTCGTTGGTCATGATGCTGGTTGTCACATGGTGAAGCACTCGCGAAGAGTGCTCGTTATCTATCTCATCCTCCCAATCGATATAGGAGAAGGAGACATTCTGGATCTCAATCATTGCTGCTCACCGCCTCATTCCTGTTAGAGGAAGGGGATACAGGTCCGAACACGCTTTTTGGATCATCGGGATTAAATCGGCCGCTCTTGGTATTCGGAATTTGCCAGAAGAAATCGACATTAAGTTCATGCTCAGCTGCTATTTGTTGAAAGTCTTGCATGAATACACCTTTTCCCGGATCGCAGGATGGACTATCGGCTATACCGAGTCCTCCAACAATGTTGTAGCCGTGATCCTGATACACTTTTAATTGCTCAATGTAAGGAAGCAATATTTTACGATTATGAGCGTGAAATTCCGGCGTATCATATTCTTCAACTGTCATGGGTGGACGTTCGGGACCAAGAAAAGTAAACTCAGGGCATGGAAGCTGAAAAATGCCATATCCTTGCATGTAGGACCAGTCGACTGCCGCCTTCATGATGCCTGGGCTACGAGCTTCGCCGCCTACGACCGCGTTCTGATTGATGACACAGTGTGAGACGACAAGGATTTGTTTGCTACGCTTCAATGGACTTGTTCTTCTTTCTGTTACTTTTCTTAATCAGTGATTGCGGCAAATTTTTAACTATAAAAAATACAAGGATGGCAGACAAAATTTTATCGACAAAATTTTCTGCCAGACGAGGAAGAAATGCTGCGGTGAACAGGCTGCTACCTGCTTGTTTAAGCCAGAGAATAGCTACGTCATGTGCTCCGCCTGTTAATCCGCCAAAAAGACCAATAGCTATAACGGTACCTATGGACGGGCACAAGACAGCCAATATTCCGCCTGATAGGAGTGCGGTTGATAGACGATACCCTTTTTTTCTAGCCAATAGTCCGACAACAAGACCGACAACAGCATTTACAAGTCCAAAAGGTATCGCGGTGTATCCGGAAGTGACGCCTAGAACTAGATTCGTTACAATCCCGACAAGCACTCCCCAGAGAGGTCCGAAAAAGGCTGCGGCAAAAATAGTTCCGACGGTATCAAGAAATAGAAATGGAATTTTCAAACTGCCTACGATGGTTCCGGCAATTACGTTGATGGCTACTGCTAGCGCTGAAATTGTAATGACTTGTGTTTTTTTGTTCATCTGATTGTCTCCTTAATCCAAATTTAATAAACAAATGCTGAATGACCTGTGTATTTTGAGATTATGAAAAAATCAGACTCCTCCTTTGTACATAACGAGATGTTGTAAAGGTACGCAGCAACATCTACAGACGATTCAATATTAATCACGACTAAGTTGATTGGATTAATAGATTTTATTTTAGTAATATTTTTATATATGTCAAGTGAAAATATTGGATGTACTACTAGATTAACGATAACTAACTTGTGTCGTTGGATTAGCTGCAATAATACACTTATTATGTAGGAAAGTTACAAATTAACATTAATTAGGTAGGTTTAAGTGTAATTTTGTACTTAAATTGCCCAAAACATCTTCTTGCGGCTTAATTAGTTGTACTCTATACAATTACTGTACAAAAATACGCTTATCAGCGGGCATAGGGTGAGATAAGGAGATTTCGGGGAGATTGGATTGAAATTATGAAAGAGAATAAAGCCGCTCCTCCTCAATAAAAGGAAGGGGCGGCTTTATATTAAGCTCCGTATCATATTCACAATACTTTGGATAAAAAATCTCTCGTCCGCTCCTGCTGCGGTTGATCGAATAGCTGCTGCGGTGCTCCTTCTTCAATGATGATGCCCTGCTCCATAAATAGGACACGATCGCCAATCTCGCGGGCAAAACCCATCTCATGTGTAACGACGACCATAGTCATCCCTTCTCGGGCCAGATCCTTCATGACAGCAAGCACCTCGCCAACCATCTCGGGGTCAAGCGCCGAGGTAGGCTCATCGAACAGCATAATAGCAGGGTCCATCGCGAGTGCTCTGGCAATAGCGACGCGCTGCGCCTGTCCGCCGGACAGTGCGGTCGGGGATTGCTCTGCCTTGTCCGTTAATCCGACCTTCTGGAGCAAGTCCAACGCTTTGGCCTGGGATGATTCTTTGGAGCGTTTGCGCACCTGCTCCTGAGCAAGCATTATATTTTCCAGTACATTCATATGAGGGAATAAATTAAACTGCTGAAACACCATGCCGATATTTGCCCGAACAGAGGAAATGTTAACGGATGAATCCATAAGCGACTGTCCATCGATAATTACTTCTCCATACTGTGGCTTCTCAAGTCCGTTCAAACAGCGCAGCAGTGTTGATTTACCTGAACCGGAGGGGCCGATGATAACGACAACCTCGCTTTTATTAATCGCGACATTTATTGAATTAAGGACCTGATGCTCTCCGTAAGACATCGTCAAATCCATCACTTCTATGATCGGCTTCATCTTACAGCTTCCTTTCTATGCAGGATAGCAGCTTGTTGAGCGAATAGGTCAATATAAGGTAAATGAATGCGGCTGCCAAATATGGTTCCCAGACCCTGATATATTGTCCACGCATCGCATTGCTCCAGTACATAATTTCCGGTGCTGCAATAAGTGCTACGAGTGAGGAGTCTTTAATGAGGACTATAAATTCATTGCCGAATGCGGGGATCGTTCTTTTGATCGCCTGTGGCAATATAACAAAACGCATCGTTTGCCGATGTGTCATACCAAGTGAATACGAGGCTTCTGTCTGCCCTTTATCAATAGACTGGATGCCTGAGCGATAGATTTCTGCGGTGTAGGCAGCCGAATTAAGTGCAAGCGCAGTTACTGCTGCAACAATGGGATTGGTCTGTCCCATAAATAAAGGTACAACACCAAAATGAACAATTAATATTTGCACATAAAGCGGAGTGCCCCGAAAAAAGTGAATATAGCCGTTCATCGGCCAATTTAAATACCATTTGGTCGACATTTTGCCAATCGCTACACCTAATCCGAGAATGGAACCGATCAGAATGGCTAATATTGAAATGCCGATAGTAAGCAAGGAACCTTTTAATAGCAGAGGACCGTAGTCCCAAATGATGTCGAACCGAAAATCCATATGACCCACTCCTTTAAAGCTTTAAAAAAAGAGGCATGCGCAAAAGTAAACAATTTCGCATACCTCAACGTGATTTTGGATTTATTTTGCATTCAGTACGTTATCAATGTTCGGCTCTTCTCCAAACCATTTTTTATACACTTCTGTATAGGTTCCGTTCTCAAGCACTTTTTTGATAGCAGGGTCCAGCTTGGCCTTCAGCTCGCTCCCTTTAGGAAAAAGTATGCCGTAATACTCCGCTGAGAACTGCTCTGGATCAAGAATACCCTTGAATTTTTTATCCGGGTTGTTTTTCATATACTCGCGCACGATGGCTATGTCGGCTACCACTGCATCTACACCGCCGCTGTCCAATTCGAGCAAAGCGATTGCATTGCTGTCAAACCGTTTTAGGAGTGGACTGTCGTTACCCATAATTCCTGCCATAAGCGAATCTGCTGTGGTAGATAACTGCACCGCTACTTTCTTGTCCTTCAAGTCCAGCGCACCCGCAATCGGGCTGTCTTCTTTAACCAAAATCATGTTAGTAGATTCAAAGTAAGGAATGGAGTAATCATACGATTGCTTACGCTCATCAGTAATCGAGATACTTGATACGCCTGCCGCATAGGTTTCTCCGCTCTTGACCTCTGTGAGCATAGGGTCCCAGCCTGTGTTCACGATCTCATATTTGAGACCCGCTTCTTTCATTACTGCTTCCAGAAAGTCGACATCAAAACCAGTGATCTTGTCTTTGTCCATGTACTCCATGGGTGCATATGCCGCATCTGTGGCGATTTTGTAGGTGGTCTCCTTGCTGCCGGAGCTACACCCTGCCATAACCGTAATTAAGCATACAGCGAGTAAAGTTAACATTCTTTTCCCCATAATCCACTCTCCTAATCGTAATAAATCTTCGATTTCTCCAACTATATACATCGAAACTAAAATATATAACATGATTCTAGCAGAAAATAGAGAAGGTGACTATATTAATGTTATATATTATTACATCATATGTAATTATAAATTTCACATATATGTCATAAGGTGCGTGAGTTATGGAGTTGAACAACTAAATCCATACACAAAAGCCGCTCCTCCTCAATGTGAGGAAGGGGCGGCTGTGCGTTTATGCAACCATAGAGCATATTCTAAAGGCCTGATAATAGCCCGTCTGTAAGCTTCACTGTCACCGGACTGGATGAACACTTCGCGGGCTGGTTTAGGATTAACCTCCAACACATACACATGACCGTTCTTATCAATAGCTAGATCCAAGGCCAGCTCACACAAAGCACCTATCGTTTTTTCAAGATAAGCTGCTATTTCCAAACTTAGGCGCTCAGCAGTTCGGCGTACTTCCTGCCGCCTTTCCTCTCCGCTTATACCTTGAGCCAGCAGACTGTTCATCGTGACCGCGTGACCTCCGCCGTGAAGGTTTGAGGTTACACTGCGAGGCGCTCCGATTCTACCGGCACACCCGGTAACATCCCATTCACCTTGCCCGTTCTTCTGCACCAGCATTCTGTAGTCATGAACTCTGCCGTTAGGAAGTTTAATCTGAATTCCCTGTTGTGCCAGGAAACGGCTGCTTCCTCTCCAGTTCAGCAGAAAAGCGCTAAGTCGCGCTTTGTGAAGCTTTTGGGCTGAAATAATTCTCCGGTTCTTTTTACGTCCCTGAATAAGGTACAAGTCATTACTCAGTTTCTCAACACGAACAATTCCGCGGCCCCCAGTTCCGTTGACCGGTTTCACATAGATGGAGGGATAATCGTTAAGTAAGTTGAAAATATCTGCAGTACTGCGGAACATTAAGGTTTTGGGTAAATGAGAACGGAATCGCGATTTCTTAAGCAAAATCTGATAAATCGTCCATTTGTCTCGCAGGGGACGATTTAAGTAATTTAAGTTAGCATAGCGGGAGCGGAACCTGCGAAGCTGCTCAAAACGTTTGCTGCGTTGAATCCGACAGCGGTCGAAGATTAAATTCGGAAAGCTTCGCCATTTGCGTGACCAGGTTCTTTTTTTAGGGTCATATACGAGAGCATGAATCATTTTTTTGCTGTCATATACATCCATAGGGGTGAAGACAAAGATGTCCAGACCAAGCCTCTGCCCCTCGATAATCATTTTCTGATAGATATGACGTTCTTCCAGCTGTTTCTTGTTGTTCATATATAAAGTTAAAATGCCCAGGACGGGTTGTGACACGGAGAAATCACCTTCTTTGAAGTAAGTTGGCCGCAGAATTTGAGGAACTGGGCTTATCGTCCAGCAGAAGCTCAGTTCTGCCGCCTCGGACTATGATCAGTCGTTTTGCAGAAAGACCGGCGTGAAAACACATTTTCAGGCAGGGTATGTTGTCAAGAGCAACCTGACAGGTCAGCTGTCCCAGAAAGTCCAGCTGCCTTGCCAGAAGTTTCGAGCCAATGCCTCGTCCGCGGTAAAGTGGATGGATCAGGACAAGACTAATTTTTTTACCATATGCCGTAACGATTGAGAATCCCGCAAGCCTGGTACCATCTTCGGTTTGAATGTTGGCGAGAAGAACCGAACTTCCGTCCTCTATGAGCTCATCGTACGACAGCTTCATCAGCGTCCGGTATACTTCGGAGGATATGCGTCTGCGCCCGTATTTTCGGACAAATGACAGAATATCTCCATGCTGCTGGTCCCAAGCTCTTTGGTTGCAGGGGGTCCAAGTTATAATGTTCATGCTCGGTTCTAATCCCTCCTTACGTTCTTAATCCTTGGTTTGACGGGATAAATACTGACTGAATTGAAAAATGCGTTCCAGCGATCTTTTGCGAATATGTGGCTCATCAAATTTCATCGGCTTGGCATTGGCTTCAAAGAACCACATATCTCCCTCCGTATCGATTCCTAAATCCATAGACATTTCACCTAAAGTGTATCCCGACCCTTTCTCAATTTGTCTTGCAATGAGCAGGGAGTTGGATTTAAGCCGATTGATCAATATAGAGGTCATTTCTGAACCAAAGGTAGGGATCAGCATCTTCTCTGGATCTTCAACGCTGCCTCCTTGAGGAACATGGGTGGTAATTCTCTTAGGCCCGGCTAATCGAGATCCGACACCTGTCACAGTCCAGACGCCTTTACCTGATTTCTGCACCAGCACACGAAGATCAAAGTGACGATCATGGAATTTGGAGAGCTCAATACCTTCTTGCATAATGTAGGGGACTCCACCTGTCTCCATTTTTATGCGTTTCCAGATCAGAGGGAGCTTGCTGGTTTTATAGATGACATTTTTTTTTCGTTTTCCTTGAATCGTTAATTGATAAATTTCTGGATCGCTTGATTCAAGCTGAAGCAGCATGATTCCTTTGCCAGCCTTGCCGCTCTCGGGCTTCAGGTACAATCGTCTATATTGAGTCAACATTGCATGTAACGTAGCGGAGGATCGCATTCTTTTTGTATCCGGTACAAGTGGTCTGGTGGAACGATTCTTCTTAAGCCAGTCAAACAGTCTCCATTTATTAAAAAAATACGGATTGAATATATGGATGCTGCTATGCTTGATGCACTCTTTAATCTTTTTTCTTACAGCGACTTTGATCTCATCCTCACGGAGTGGAATTCGGTTGTAAATGACATGGGGGAGAGGAAACCACTGCCTCTTCCACTCTTTATCCTCTGGACTGTAAAAGTACCCCTTGACCCTGTTACCCGTTAATTTCAAATCCCTCGTAGTGACAACATAGACGGGGAAATCCATTTCCCTCCCCATCTTCACGATATCTCGGAAGTTGGCGCGATTGCCTCGAAATAGCGATCGTTCGTCAGCTACAGTGAGAACAGCGACAACAGGCTTCTGATCACCAGTGAGCTGGCTCATTAGCCTTCCCTCCTCCGGAATTTACTGAGATATAGACAATGCTCCAAAATATGTTCAACGGATGCTTTTCCTTCGGCCCGCAAGGAGGGATGCTTGAAGATCGAACGTCCGGGTTTGGCATTAGCTTCGAACATCCATATTCTCTCATCCTTGTCGATTCCGATATCAAATCCGATTTCTCCAATCAAATGCTGATGATTTGTTTCGATTCCTTCTGCAAGTGTGATAGCTACAGCTTTTGCATTTTTGAGAACCTCATCTGCTCTGGAACCGAATGTCCGGCCTAAAGCCTGATCTGGTGTGAGGAGGGAGCCGCCGTTTTTAAGATGAGTAGTAACGCTTCCTCTTCCTGCCTTTTTGGCTCCAATTCCTACGACCACCCATTGGTTGCGTCCGTTTTTGTGCATATGAAATCTGAAATCAATTGGACATCCATCAATTTCAATCAGGCGAATCCCTTGCTGAGCTACATAACCACGCAGAGATCGACCGTGTCTGGCCTGCAGGGTGCGCATAAGACTTCCGAATGAGCTGAAACGCAGCAGAGCGTTACGTCCATTTTTACGATATCTGGCGTAGTAACCGCTCTTCGCGACATGCGATAACCGATATATTCCGTTGCCAAGACTGCCGCTGTTTGGTTTGTAGTAAATGAGATTATGACGGTCAAGTAAATCTTTGATCTGCTCTGGAGTAGGGCTCATGATGGACTCAGGAACAAAACGATTGACCTGAGGGTCCCTTTCCAATAGTCGGTAAATATCTGATTTATTAAAGAAGCTCCAATTGAAGAAAGGTATTTTTTTACGGATAAATCGCTCTCTGAGTTGGTTGATGGATGAGGTGGTCTCTGCTCGCCGGCTCGGCAGCCGATTGTATACGACATCTGGAAGAGGAACTTTTTTTCTTATGAATTTCCCTGACTCATTTAAAAAGTATCCGTTCACTGTTTCGCTCTCCCACTGAATGTCTCGCGGTGTGAATGCAAAAATATAGGATTGTTTGCTCCCGTATCTCAGCAGCTGCTTAATGAATCCGGTTCTGGAACCGAATGGATTGCTCGTCGATGAGGTTGGACCGTCGGATAATACCCCGATGAGCGGACCGATTTGCACTTCGCCTTCCTGTAAGCTGCGTAAATAAACTCCACCAGCCTTCGGGATTTTGATTCCTTTGCGAATACCGGAGGCGAGGTATAGATGTTTTCCCGCTTTGTTGATGGGTTTGACGGTAGCGGGGACACGTTCTCCGCCAAATCTGAGATGAACCGACTTTTTCCCCGACAGCTTCAAGTTTTTCATTAAAGTATCGGACACGTAGACAACCTTTTGGGGCTGCTGCGTGAAATGGACGTTGCAAAAAGTCAAACTCATGAATTTATCCTCCTAAATACTTGGTTCAGGGTTTACTCAGCAGCAAATATCGTGCATATCCGATCGGATTCTCGATAGACTTTCTGGCACTTTTATAATCTCCGATTCTAAAGAAGGAGGAGCGCCCAGGCTTAGAATTGACCTCCAGAATCCATACCTTACCCTGACGGTCGACCCCGAAATCGATACCCAACTCTGCGAGACGGCCAAAGTGAGATTCCAGATACAATGGGATGTCTTTGGAGAGATGATCAATGACGGTGATGGCGTTTCTACCCCCGTTTTCTCCGAACTCCCGACAAAGAAAAGGCAATGCTTTATGCGCACTACCTCCGCCATGAAGGTTGGAGGTAAGCGAATGCTTCTGGCCAACTCGTGCTGCCCGGCCAGTTATTTCCCAGATCCCCTTGCTGTTTTTTTGCATGAGCACTCTGATATCAAAGGGTTCACCTTGTGTACTGTTCAGGTTCAAGTAAGTCTGAAGCAGAAACGGACGATTTCCTATAAATTTATGAATCCATTCGAATCCTTCTTGTACAGAAGGGAATTTGCGTTTAAATATGTTGTTGCTGTTATCTCTTCCAATCAGCCGCAATCCCTCTTGAGGAGAAGACACTTTAATATGCATCGTTCTTTTCCCGTGAGTTCCATTTTGGGGTTTCATGAAACCCTGACCGTTATGAGTACGCAGCCACTCGGAGAGCTGGTCTGCTCCGGTATATTTGTGTGTTTCAGGCAAGTAGAGAGTTAAATCCGGATATTTCTTAAGCACCTGGTATACAGACCATTTGCCTGTAAGTCCGCGAGCTAAATAAATGAAGGGTTGCTTCTCGTATAGCAGGGAAAGGGCGTTCTGTTTGCGCTGTTGATCCTTGCGATCATGTGAAAAACAACGGTCATATAAAATGTCGGGCAAGGGGGACGACCTTCGATTCCAATTCCCTTTCTCATAGCAGTAGCCCTGAACAGTTGAACGATCCTGTGTAATCGATGACGGGCAGAAAACATAGATATGCATTCCTTGCTTGTTGCCAATCAGACATAGCTTGCGGCAATAATTGTTTTCAGAGAAGGGGAAGGGACCTTTGCTCTCGGATACTAAAATGCCAATGACGCCTTTATGTGGTCTCAACATCACCGTTCTCCCTTCTAGAAGCCGGACAAATAGCGGGCATAATCAATTACTTGTTTGACAGATGGGCGTATCTTGCCCCCGCCAATGGGGGTATTGTCATTTTTTGATGGTTTGGAATTGACCTCCAGCAGCCATATGCGACCATTAGTATCGACAGCCAGATCGATACCAAGCTCTCCAAAATGGGAGGGCAACTGCTTATCTACACCTTGGGCAATATCCAGAGCAGCTGTCTTGAGCCTGGTGCCGATCTTCGCTTTGATGCCTGCAGGAAGAGTGCTTTTGAAGGCTGCTTCTTTCACAGTACTGAGCGAGCCGCCGCGGGCTAAATTGGATACAAAATGCTGGCTGCCGGCAGTTCGGGCAACGATAGACGTAACGCTCCACTTGCCGTTCAAGTTTTTCTGTACAAGAGCTCTGAAATCAACAGGCCTTCGATCAATCTCAATGAGACTAAGGCCTTGCTGAATTTGATAACGCGTAAACTTCATTTTCCCGGATATGGAAGAGAACAACTTGGCGAGACTTGGATAGGTCTGTCTTTTTGTTCCTCCAACTTGCGTAGCGAGTGTCAGGTAAGCACCGCCCTCAAGTCTTGATACCCGAATAATCCCTTTTCCGAGACTTCCTCTGATCGGCTTCAGGAACACGATCGGATACTTGGCGCACATTGTTTTTAATACAGTAAAATTACGCAGCAAATGAGATTCAGGCAAATATCTGGATACTGTTATATCACGACCTAATGCATCAAAAACCTCTGTTTTATCCAGGAACTTTTCATTGAAAAAGTGACTGCCGTATCTGGATTTTACTTCTTTTAAAAAATGCTGTACGCTAGGTTTGTTCTCCAATTTCCGTGAAGTTAAACGATTATAGAATACGTCTGCTGCTGGCACCTGGATCTGCTTCCACGTGTCTCCATAGACCCAGGCGGTTAATTTTCCCGGGCTAGAACCGATGTGATTCGGTGTAAAAAAATAGACATATGCCCCTTGACGCTGGCACGCATTAACAAGCTCTTTGCAGAACATCGTAATCGGGCCAAAGGGTCTCTCTAGAGCGCCTGGAATGTCCCTGCTAATCAGCACCCCTACCAGCGGCCCGAACTGAAGGGTAGATGATTGCGGGCGATAAATGAGCCGTAACGACGACCGGGGCAGAACGCCCATTTTGTTTGCTAGCTCCTGGCTGATTCGTACACCGTCAAACTTGGCTAAGGATATGACTCTAACGGTGTGCCGGAGTGAGCCGAAGTTCAGCTGCAGTGGATAATTTGTAGGGATTCTCCACTGTTTGACCAGCTGATCTCCAAGGACGAGGTAGTCACTCTCCAGCAAATTAGGGCTCGAAATCTGTATCTTTAGTTTTTTGGAGGGCATGAAGCGGATCTCCTTCCAGACCTAAGCTTGGTGTCTTGGATGCACAATAGGGCTTCTGCGTAATTGCATGTAATGCATCATATGAGGACGTAGAATCCTTGGTGATTAACCTATACAAAAGAGGAAGGATAACAGGAGGTATTGCAGGTGGATGATTGGTTATATATTTTAGTTAGCGTATTAGTGGCTGGCTTTGTCGGCGGAATAACGAACCATTATGCAATAAAAATGTTGTTTCATCCCAGAAAATCGATTTATATCGGTAAGCTTCATGTTCCGTTTACACCGGGCTTGATTCCTAAACGTAGGGATGACATAGCCGTATCTTTGGGTAACGTGGTAGCCGAGTATCTGGTGACGACGGAAGGACTTCAGGAAATGGTCAGTCGCCCGGCATTCCGGAATAAAGCTGAGGAATATTTACGGGGATTGCTGCATCGTTTAAATGACAGTCCGCTTACGCTTAAAGAGGTCGCGCATAAGTTTTGGGATCAGGAAGAATGGCAGTCGGTTAAGCTTCGGCTTGCTGATGGGCTCCGCCTGACAGCTGCGCATGGAGTAAGCATCGCTTGGCACAAATTCAACCTGAATGAAGTAGAGCTGCAAGCAATCGTCCCTGGGTGGAACGAGGATAATACGAAGCGCTGGAGCGAGGCTGCAGCTGATGCGGTGCTAGGTGCTGTAGAGGAAGAAATATTGTCTGCCGAAGGTCAACGGATGCTGACTACAATGGCCACGGGTATGATGGATCAGGCTGGCGGATTTTTAGGCACGATGGCAGCGATTTTTGTGGACGAGGATAAAATGGTGAGGAAGATTACTCCTGCTATCGTTCGGGCATTGCGGAGTGATGATGCGAGAAGTAAAATAGTACAGGTGATTCAGCAGCGGTTGCATGAATATGGCGATAAGCCAGCTGCTGAGCTGTTGGAGCTGCTAACAGGTGAAGAGAGCCAAAGCTGGATTACAGGCAAAATCGCTAATCTACCAATGGAGAAGTGGATAGAATCGGTAGAAGGTGTAAAGGTATCATCCCTGATCGCGCCTTGGAAGGAACAAGCTGAGGCGGGTATTCCTGCCATGACAGCTCGAGCACTTCAATCCATTGCTAAAGGTATTCCCACAGCGGTGCAGGCTATTCAGCTGCCAGAGCTCGTTAAAGAGCAGGTGGAGAAATTCCCGGTGGAGCGGCTGGAGGAGATTATTTTGAACATATCCGGCAAGGAATTTCGCGCTATAACCTGGCTCGGTGTTCTCCTTGGTGGATTCATCGGTCTGCTGCAGTCTCTTTTTATGCTGTGGTGGGGTTAAGCAAAGCGCATGTTTCATTATTTTAGAGAGGATGAGCATATTGAATATTTATGACAAAGCACATGAGCTGGCAAGCGCATTGAAAGAAAGCAAAGAGGTAATCGAAATTACGGATGCGGTGAAATTGATCGATGTAGATCAAAGCAGTAAAGAGATGCTGGATAACTTTCGTGCCAAGCAAAATGAAATGCAGCAGCGAATGATGTCAGGCCAAATGCCAGAACAGGAAGAGATGGAGAAAATGGAGAAACAGTTCGAGCTGTTGAGCCAAAATCCTAACATTGTCCGTCTGTTTGATGCAGAGCGTCGTCTCAGCGTTATAATTCAGGATGTCAACAAAATTATTACGGACAGCCTTCAACACCTCTATAACGTGTAGTTTTCTCTATCACAAATAAATATTTTATAGATTTGAAGACTTGTCTCATATAATTGAAGCAGCGCTCATAGAATGGATTATCAGTGTAAATCATGATATGAGGAGCTGCGAAAAAGATGAAAACAGTTAAAAAGAAAAGTAAATGGAAACATGTTGTATACTTAATCCTGGCGTTAGCCATGCTCGTGTATGCATTGCCGATGATTTCTTTTAATCCTGGCGCGGGATTTGTATCTCTGTTCGGAATTGTCTGGTCGGCTTTCGCTTTTTTGGTCATCGGTGCGCATTTGCATTTTATTCTTGGAGTGAATGAAGAAAAGCAGCGAGCGCTTGATGCTGTACGCCGTGCCAAGGTACGGGAGTGGGAGCTGAAATGGCAGGAGGATGGCAAGAGGGGACATAGTTTATAGTAATAAAGAGCCGTTTGGTCAAAAGATCAGGCGGCTAATTGATATAGGAGGAATCATTATGTATGTGACAAGACCTGAAGATATTCGATATGTTATTTTATTATCCGTAGTACCTGGTCAAAAAATGACGGAGGAGCTGATTCGTGCCCATGTTCAGCATTTGAAGCAGCTTGATCTTGAAGGAAAGCTTGAGCTTTGTGGTCCGTTTAGCGATTATCGTGGAGGAATGGTCATTATTAAGGCTTCCTCCTATGAAGAAGCAAAGAAAATAGCTGAATCAGATCCATACATAGTCTCTGGTGTTGAAACTTATGAATTGCGAACCTGGGAGCTGTCTTGTGAGGCTAACAATCATATGGGAATGGGATGAATTTTACATAAAAGGGGGCCATCTCAAAAGTAGAGTATCTACTTTTGAGATGGCCCTCAACACTATCGTTCCTCCAACTACCTGATACATCCATGACGATTCCAATATTATACATATACCTGCTGTTCATGAAAAGAGCCGTTGTAATTGTTGCAAAAGTGCCGTTTTTTAGCTTTAGGTTATATGATTCCAGAAAATCCCTGCGAAAGTGCAGCTTTTTTCTGGTCAACGAGCAATTCTGATTATCTTTGGGTCGAAAACCTGCACTTCAGCATTTTTTTGCTCCAAACAAGCATATTTCATAAAAAAAACCTGCACTTTTACCAGAAAAACATCGAGAGCACCAAAATAGTGGCAATAACTTCGAAAATTCAGCTATTGGATCGAACTCGAATATCAGCGCGTAGATGAAAATCTAATTATGCGACAGTCCCTTTTTCTTTTTATTCTCCATTTAGAATCATGCGATCATTACTTTCCCCGGGCGGAACCATAGGGTACACATTTTGTTCCTCCCTCACATTAAACTCCATTAACACAGGACCTGGAGTAGCCAGACTTTCCTGAATAATGGCATCGGCCTCATCAAGACTTTGCGCTCGCAAGCCTTTAACTCCGTATGCCTGTGCGAATGTTACAAAATCGGGAGATGAAATCTGTACGGAAGAATAACGCCGATCATAGAACAATTGCTGCCATTGACGAACCATCCCTAGATAGCCATTGTTCAGGATTGCTATTTTAATGGGCAATTGATAGTCGACAGCAGTCATCAGCTCTTGCAAATTCATTTGAAAGCTTCCATCACCTGTTATACAAATAATTGGGCCGTTACCATCTGCAATGGCTGCGCCTATGGCCGCCGGGAAGCCAAAGCCCATCGTTCCAAGGCCACCTGAAGTCAAAAACGAGCGTGGACGAATAAATTTATAATGATGTGCCGTCCAGATTTGATGCTGTCCAACATCGGTGGCAACAATGGCTTCGCCTGATGTATATTTACTGAGCAGCTGAATGACCTCTTGAGGACTTAAATTACCGGACTCAGCGGTGAAATGAGGTACTTTTCTTTGCCAAGCTGTGGTTTCATTGGCCCATTCTGATAAAGAAGACATAGTAGACCGATTTACCAGAGGAATTAATTTACTTAGTAAATGGCTGATGTTCCCTTGTACTGCGAGATCGACAGGAATATTTTTGTTGAACTCTGCATTGTCGATATCCACGTGTATCTTCCAGGAGTTTGGTGAAAAAGACTTGATTTTTCCGGACAAACGATCATTAAATCTAACTCCAAGTGATATGAGCAAATCAGCCTGATGAACAGCCCGATTCGCGGCATATGTACCATGCATTCCTAACATTCCAAGATACAAGGGATGATTGGTAGGAAAAGAACCTATTCCCATAAGCGTATTCACGATTGGAATTCCGACCTTTTCTGCCAGGCAGTGGAGCTGCTGTGATGCCCCGGAGGAGACAACGCCTCCTCCGGCAATGATTACAGGCCGCTTCGCAGAGAAAAGTCGATCATGGATGGCTCTCACGATTTCGTCTGAGATAGGTGGAGTGTGATCATAACCACGAATGGACACTTGATCTAATGGCTGAAGATTCGACTTGGTGTTCATGATGTTTTTTGGTAGATCAATCAATACTGGTCCTGGTCTGCCAGTAGAGGCAATATGGAATGCCTCTTTGATAATCCGTGGAAGATCAGCAATATCCAACACTACATAATTGTGTTTCGTAATATCCATGGTCATGCCAAAAATATTTACCTCTTGAAAGCTGTCTCTCCCGATCAGATCGGTGGAAACTTGGCCCGTTAGTACGACAAGAGGTACAGAATCCATAAACGCATTGGCAATGCCAGTGACCGCATTGGTCGCTCCAGGACCGGAAGTAACTAACGCCACGCCGGGGCGACCTGTTACTCTGGCATATCCGTCTGCTGCATGAACCGCTGCTTGTTCATGACGGGTGAGAATATGTGTGATCTCAGCGCAATCATAAAGTGCATCATAGATCGGAATGACCGCGCCCCCGGGATATCCAAAAATCGTATTCACATTTTCATTTAGCAGGCATTGAATGAGTAGCTGTGCTCCGTTGGTCGTTTGCAGTAGTGTTTCATGAAGTGCACTCAAGATGAGACCCCCTATCGTTTTTGACAATTTTAACTGATTAGTAATCCGTTTAGAGTGACCATGGTCATATATTGCAGAAAAGTCAGGATACCAGTGACGGGTATCACTCGTATGAAATGATCGTGATTATATGATTTAATATGATAGATTACCATTGTGTCATTGAGAGTCTAGAGAGTGAGGTCTGGCTTTGAAATACTATATTCCTAATCAACACGGCGCATGGGCCATGCTGATCATTCCTTTTTTGTTTGGAATCATAGCATCCAAGCCTAATTTGGTACATATTTTGTTATTTGCCTGTTGGCTGATTATTTATTTGCTTATGTTCGCAGTACTCCAATGGATTCGTACGAAAAAGACGAAATTTTACCGAAAACCGGTTCTCGTCTATACCTTTGTTCTGATACCTTTTGCATTATGGCTGGTTGTACTTCGGCCTGTTATGGTGGTTCTGGCGTTAGTGTTTTTGCCGCTGTTTATCGTTAATGCCTACTATGCCAAGCAAAAGAGAGAACGTGCCCTGGTAAATGATATCGCTGCGATCGTTCAATTCAGCCTCATGGTTTTTATCTCCTTTTTGATTGGAGAAGGAACGGATTACGGGCTGGCTGCCAAGTTGTTTATTGTTAGCCTTCTTTATTTTGTAGGTACAGCTTTGTATGTAAAGACGATGATCCGTGAGAAAAATAACAAACGTTTCTATTATTATTCCATCAGTTATCATATCGCTCTGGTACTGTTATCGCTGTGGCTCCTTCCATGGGTTATGATAGCTGCGGCAGCTGTACTATTGATTCGGGCGATCGGGTTCCCTCGAATTGGAATTACGGTAAAACAGGCTGGAATTTCTGAGATTGTCTGCTCCATCGTTGTACTGGTGAGCGTATGGATTGCGTAAACCGGACACATAGCGTTATCCTCCCGGGTAGTACAGGTGCGGGAAGGAGCGCTTTTTTTTATGCTTAAAAGGTGTATAATAGATACAGATTAGTACAGATTCTGATTGGAGGTATAACAGTTGGAGGGGCATGAAGAGAGCGTGACTAAACACGAGCAATTACTTCAGCACATCGAGAGCCTTAAGATTGGTACAAAAATATCGGTGCGCAAGTTGGCCAAAAGCTTGGGAGTCAGCGAAGGAACTGCTTATCGTGCTGTTAAAGAAGCGGAGAATCTGGGGATTGTTATCACAAAGGAACGCATTGGAACGGTTCGTGTAGAGAAAAAACCGCGTAATATTTCAGACCAGCTCACCTTTGGCGATGTGGTTGATATCGTAGAAGGTCATGTTCTTGGAGGAGCTGAGGGACTTGATAAGACGCTGCACAAATATGTCATCGGTGCGATGAAAATCGATGCCATGACACGATATATCGATGCAGGAAGCCTGTTAATTATAGGTAACCGTGATAACGCCCATTCAATGGCTTTGGAGCAAGGGGCGGGGGTGTTGATCACCGGTGGATTCGGAACGAGCCGGGAAATAAAGACACTGGCAGATCGATTGTCATTACCGATTATTTCATCCCGGCATGATACGTTTACAGTTGCTTCAATGATTAACCGTGCTATTTTTGACCGTTTGATTAAGAAGAAAATTATGCTGGTCGAAGATATCGTTGCAAGTAAGCCAAAAGTAAATATGCTGAAGGTGACTAGCAACATCTCTGACTTTGATCAGCTATCCATTGAGACGGGAGCACAGCATTTTCCGGTTGTTGATGAATGGAATCGGGTAATCGGCATCGTGAGCCGCAAAAATGTAGAGGATCTTGCCGGAGATCAAAACATAGAAAAATGTTTGACCCGCCATCCCATTACAGTAGGGCTTCAGACCTCACTCGCTTCAGCTGCACAAATCATGGTGTGGGAAGGTATTGACTTCTTGCCTGTAGTTGACCGGAATCGTAAGCTCATATCATCAGTGACTCGTAGAGAGGTGCTGCAGGCGATGCGTGACGCCAAAAATCAACCGCAGCTTGGTGAAACATTCGAGCATTTAATGTGGAATGGATTTGCCGAGGAGAGGGATGAACGCGGAAGATTGTTCTATCATGGGGTGATTACGCCGCAGATGGCGACCGATCTCGGGACCATTTCTCACGGAGTATTAACCTCATTGCTGACACAAGCGGGTCTTAATGTAGCGAAGGACCTCAGCGGTGGAGATTATGTCGTTGATAATATCACTACGTATTTTGTCCATCCGGTTCAAATCGAGAATCCGGTCGTTATTAGTCCGGTCGTACTCGAAATGAGCCGCCGTGCGTGCAAGCTTGAGATTGTCATGACCTATCAGGACCATCTGGTGTCCAAAGCGGTCATGACGCTGCAATCTATTGACCATGCTTAAGGTAAGAAGAGCGAGCTATGAGGCTGGATTGTGAGACAGCCTCTGGAGCTTGCTCTTTTTGTATGGTTGTGGCTCATTTGAAGTTGGTTATTTGTCATATGGAGAAGTCTAGTAATAATAAGGAACAATACTTCCTCTATTCCCTCTATTCCCACGAAATCATCGCATTAGAGCGGCAAACGGGAGGATGAGCGTCAAAAGTGACGTAGTTTTCACTTTGTAGAGCAGTTTTGATAGTGACAGAGGGAAAAGATCCCTTTATTTATGAACAATAGCTTCATTTTCAAAAATAAAGGAAAATATTTCCGCTACTTTAGTGCTAACAGCGCCTGCTCATATTCAGGTATGTCCCATTACTTTGTGCCTTGACGGGCATAAAGTCCGAGATTGCGGATTCCGGCAAAAATATTAAATGCACCTAGCACCATAAACAGAGCTCCAACTACTACACGAACGGTAGAACCGCTATACATAAACATTTGAATAAGCGCTAGAATGATGAGCATAAAACCCATGAAGATGTTCATTTTCGCAGATGATTTGCCGCGCACGATTGGATCAAGAGCTCTTCGTGATTTAAAGCTGTAGAAAATGGAGCCGATGCTGGAAATGATCAAGCCCGCATACAGCACATACAAAATACCTTCAATCATAGTTAACGAACATCTCCTTCGAACGTAGGTAATAGCGTTAGTACAGCTCAATCGTGATTTTTATCATTGTAGCATGAAAAACTCTTATTTCAGTAGCTTATCCTGTAAAAATATACGAACAGTTAGCTTCGAGTGTAAGGACGCATATCGATCCAGACCTGCAATACGCCGTCACTGACGAGCATCGTCTTGATTTGGATGGAAAATTCCTTGTCCCGCACACTGTAAATTTTTCGATTGAGCAGCGTTCTCGCCATTTTCGCATCAGAATCTATGTCGAACATATTTCTCCCGCGAAGAACTTCAAGCTCCTCGTGGAGCTGCTGCACGACTTCTTTTACGGCTAAGGAATCCAGAGGAGGATCGCGCTCCTCAACGGTCACTTTGATCTCTTTGATGACGGTCGAGCGTTTATGGTATTTTTTTAACGTCTTAATATCTTCCTCCGCCTGATGCAATTGAATCTGTAAATCCTTGTTCTGAATCCACAGTGTATTGTAGCTGGTCTGGTAGACCACGTTATAAGCTATGCTGCCTATGACCATCCCTAACAAAAAAACCGCGAGCAGCTGCATAAATCGCCTAAATCCTTTTAGGGTCGGCTGCTTCTTCTCACTCATCCCCGGCTCCCTCCGCACATCCATCTCACCAGCTCTGAGCCCATGTGGGCGCCAAGAAAGGCAAACAACAAATACAGGATTTGTTTGATGGCTGGCGACAGGTTCCCGTCAAAAAAGTTGCTCTCAATGACCCGCATCGGATCGATCGTCCCACCTACGGCTGCAGCGAGCGCCCATATTTTGATTCGTCCAGCGATATCGAGCATCGTTTGGGTAGGTGGTTGCAGGGATACAACAGCTCCGATTCCGCCAATAAGTGCCCCTCCCAATACGATTCCGAAAGCGACGAAAAAATCCATAACTGCCTTAGTCAGAAAAGTGCTCATTTTTGTGAACGCCCCTTTTTCGAGAATACAGTCTTGTACCATTGTATGGGCGTATTTCAACCATATATGATAAAATATTTTTAATAATAAGGAAGTTAAAAAGTAGGCTTTTGATCACGAAGTAAATCAAGGAGTAAATCGGCGTCGAATTTTGAATTCAACCAGAGATTTCCGGTGCTCACGTAGGATTCCCTACGCTCCGCTCCTCAATCTCTGGTTTCATCCAAACTTCTTGGTGCTGAAAAGCCAACTTTTTAACCTTTATTTTAAAAAAAGTAGGCTTTTGATCACGAAGTAAATCAAGGAAGTAATAGTAGTGCTTAGAGGGGGATACGCATGGACGGCTTTGTTCATTTACATGTTCATAGTGAATACAGCTTGCTGGACGGAGCCGCCCGGCTGGAGGATCTCGTACATAGGGCGGCGGAGCTTGGCATGAAGTCGCTCGCGCTTACTGATCATGGTGTGATGTATGGGGCGGTACCTTTTTATAAATTGTGCAAGGCTAACGGAATCAAGCCTATTATAGGCTGTGAGATGTATTTTACGGCGGGGTCGCGGAAAGAAAGAGGCAGTCGGAAGGATCAGCCGATTCATCATCTTATTTTGCTGGCTAAAAATGAGACGGGTTATCGCAATTTGATGAAGCTGTGCTCTATCGGACATTTGGAAGGATTTCATTATAAGCCGCGGATCGATTGGGATGTGCTAGAACAGCATAGTGAAGGTCTCGTATGTCTTAGTGCTTGTCTTGGAGGGGAAGTGCCGCAGCATATACTTCATGGACGTTATGAAGAAGCGAAAAAGGCAGCTCTGCGATACAAATCTGTCTTTGGTGAGGATTTTTATTTGGAGCTGCAGGATCATGGTATGGCAGAACAGAAAAAAGTGAATATTCAGCTGCTTGAGCTTGCAAAGGAGACAGAGATCAGTCTTGTTGCCACGAATGATGTCCATTATCTCGGTGAAAGCGATGCTGAGGTACAGGATGTTCTTATATGTATCGGTACAGGCAAAACGGTTGAGGACGAGGATCGTCTCAAAATGAACACCACTCAGCTCTACTTCAAGAACGGGGCGCAAATGGCAGCATTGTTTCCACATGTTTCAGAAGCGATAGCGAATACGGCTATTATTGCAGAAAAATGTGAATTAGAGCTGGAATTCGGTCGTCATATCCTTCCGGCCTATACCCCGATTCCTGAGGGGATGAACGCAGGGACATATCTTGCTTCATTATGTGAGCGGGGACTTGAGGAACGGTATGCTCATTTGCCAGAGTGGCAGGACGAGTCTGAATGGGCTAAATTAAAGCAACGTCTGCATTATGAGTTAAACGTTATTGGTAACATGGGATTCTCGGATTATTTTTTGATCGTGTGGGATTTTATCGCCTACGCTCATCGTAATGGAATAGCAACCGGGCCTGGGCGGGGCTCTTCAGCGGGCAGCCTTGTTGCTTATGTGCTGCACATTACGGATGTAGATCCGATAAAATATCATTTGTTTTTTGAACGTTTTTTGAATCCAGAGCGGGTAACAATGCCCGATATTGATATAGATTTCAGTGATGAACGACGTGATGAAGTCATTGCTTATGTAGTAGAAAAATACGGGACAGAGCATGTAGCGCAAATTATTACGTTCGGAACGATGGCAGCTCGTGCTGCGGTAAGGGACGTAGGCCGGGTACTTGGCGTTCCGTTTGGAGAAGTGGACAAGGTCGCCAAGCTGATCCCGGGTCATCTCGGTATGAACATCGAGCGTGCTATGAAGGAGAGTCCTGATCTGAAGCAGCTCTATGATTCACAGTCTCGAATAAAGGGACTGCTGGACATGGCTAAAAAAGTAGAGGGAATGCCAAGACATGCATCAACTCATGCTGCCGGGGTCGTTATTTCACGTGATCCACTCACAGATGCAGTACCTCTTCAGGCTGGTGGGGAAAATACGGCGCTAACTCAATATTCGATGGAGATTTTGGAGTCGATTGGTCTGTTGAAAATGGACTTTCTGGGCCTGCGTACACTTTCGATCATCGAACGGAGTCTTGATTGGATTCAAGAGGGTAGAGGGACAACGTTAGATTTTCGTTCGATTCCTGACAACGATCCACTAACCTACGATATGTTGGGTAAAGGTGAAACTACGGGTGTATTCCAGCTGGAATCAGCCGGGATGCGTCGTGTTCTCCGTGATTTGAAGCCGAGTACTTTTGAGGATATTATTTCGGTACTGGCATTGTATCGACCAGGTCCGATGGAGTTCATTCCGAAATTTATAGCTGGGAAGCATGGACAAATAGAGGTGGAGTATCCGCATCAGGATTTGGAACCGATTCTAAAGGATACTTATGGAATTATTGTATACCAGGAACAGATCATGCAGATTGCCTCCAAGATGGCCGGATTCTCACTGGGTGAAGCGGATTTACTGCGGCGTGCGGTGTCAAAAAAGAAACGCGAGGTGCTGGACGAGCAAAGAGGACATTTCGTCACAGGCAGTCTTGCTCAAGGATACAGGGAAGATGAAGCCAATGTCGTTTACGATATGATCGTTCGTTTTGCGGATTACGGTTTTCCTCGGGCCCATGCTGCGGCATATGGTGTTCTTGCGTTTCAGACCGCCTATTTAAAGGCACATTATCCAGTGCAATTTATGGCATCGATGTTAACCGCTGTAATGGGCAGCCATCGCAAGGTGGCTGAATATATTGTCGAATGTAGACGAATGGGAATTACTGTCCTGCCACCGGATGTAAATGAGAGTGGAATTCTTTTTACACCTCAGGCAGAAATTGTTCGTTTTGGTCTTGCAGCCATAAAAAATGTCGGAACACAGGCGATGGATAGCATACTTCGTGAACGCAAGGAGCGTCCGTTCAACAGCTTGCTCGATTTTTGTCGTCGAGTTGATTTACGTACCTGTAACAAGCGAGTGATTGAGTCGCTCATTCAGGGTGGAGCGTTTGATTCTCTGCCAGGTCATCGGGCGCAGCTGCTGGCTATGCTGGATGAAACAGTAGAGGCTGCAACAAAATGGCGCAAGGAACGGGATGATTTACAGATCCAGCTGTTTGATTTTGTAGAGACACCCAATTGGGACATTGAGTATCCGGAAGTATCTAAGTTTACAGCTACGCAGCAGCTTGATTTGGAGCGGGAGCTGTTAGGATTGTATTTATCGGGTCATCCTCTTGATGATTTTGAGAACCTGCTCGAAGGCGATGGTGTTGATCGTCTGATGGATTTGGCTGAAGCACCTGATGAGAGTAAAACGGTAGTTGCAGGTATGGTTGTGTCGGTTAAGGCGATTACGACCAAGCAGGGAAAAGCGATGGCATTTATGGAGCTTGAGGATCAGATAGAGCGCTGTGAGGTTGTGTTGTTCCCTGAAGTGTGGCGGCGCAGCGCAGGGCATGTAACGAAGGGCGCGCTGCTGGCACTGCGCGCCACGGTCCAGCAGCAGGACGAAGGCTTCAAGCTGCTGGCCGATGAAGTAGCTCCGCTCAACGAACGGAGCCTGGAGCAGCTGCGCCGTGGCTTGACGCGTACACGCGGCGGCAGCCACGGCAAGGCGCCTGCTGCTGGCACGGCCGCAGCAGCAGGCGCCGCTGGCGCAGGCGCTGTGCGTCAGCAGCCGCACGCGCCTGCGCCGACCGGGGCCGCGGCACGGCGGCCCCGGCAAGAGCAAGCGCCGGTCGCAGACGGCGCTGTCTCACGGCCACCCGCGGGTGGCCGTGAAGGCAAGAAGACGCAGTCGCAGCGCGTCTTCATCAAAGTCACGGCGGCGGCGGAGAACGCCGGCCTGCTGGAGAAGCTCAAGGCGCTGCTTGAGCTTCACCCGGGACCATTGCCTACCGTGCTGTTCTACGAAAGCACTGGCAGGCTGCTGGCATTAACTGAACGCTACAATATCAAGCCTTCTCCGACGCTGTTCCTTGAAATGGAGCAAATGCTGGGTCAAGATACAGTAAAAGTGAAATAATACAGTGCGAGGAGCCTCCCCTTGTTATTACCTGGGGCCGGGCTCTTTTTCTTATATATGAGCTTGAGTCTCACCCTTGATGCAATCTTACCTATGTCGAACAATGAAAAACAAAGAGACGGTTGATCATATTCTTGGTAAACATTGTTGAAACGACAGAGTAAATGTAGTTATTCATTTCTAAACGATAAACTATTTTAAGAACATTTTATTTAGTTGGAGCATACACTTAGAGACACGGCAGGACAGGATGCAAGTCCGTTAAAAAAAATATTCTTGCTTTTCAATTCAAGGTATGAGAGGCGAAACATGTTCTGTAGTGGGGTTGTTCGGGAAATCAGGGAGGGATAGTCATGTCATTTGAGATAGCAGAAGCCCAGCTTCTTCGTAGAGGTGTACGACTTGAGTCTATTGCTGAAATCGTGTACGCTCTTCAAGAACCCTATCACAGTGATCTGAAAATGAAGCAATGTTTGGATAGTGTCAAAGCTGTACTGCAAAAACGAGAGGTTCAGTATACCTTGTTTACTGGTATTGCCCTTGACGAGCTTGCAGAGAAGAAGCTGCTGCCCCAGCCGCTTCAGTCCATTTTGGAGGCGGATGAACCGCTCTATGGAGTAGATGAGACGATGGCGCTGGGAATTACAAGCGTTTTTGGAATGATTGGCCTTACAAGCTTTGGTTATTTGGATAAAGTCAAACCTGAAATTATAGGTGATTTGAATAGTCAGGAACAACACATTCACGTATTTCTGGATGATTTGGTGGCTGGACTTGCCGCAGCGGCATCTGCCCGAATTGCCCATAAAAGTCCCCATGTAAATACGTATTCTGCGAACTGAGCCAGAGAAGACCTTTTAAGAAAATCAGGATTTTTTTCAGATTGGCAACTGGTGCATGCAGCAGCTTTCCATAGTCCGGGAACCGTGTATTAACCTCGGTCCCGGTTTTTTATTTCATGTTCACTTTGTTGCGATAAATTTGAAAATTATGTTATCATAACTCTATTATACGGGCTCAAGAAGAAAGGTTAGGGGGCTTAGAAGAGGACATGTGGACCGTTATGTACATTGCGCCTACTGCAAAGTTCGCGGAAATGATTGTGACCAAACTTACTGAAGAAGGCTTTCTTGTCCAAACACGTCCTGTTAATTTATCCAAACAACAGTTTGAAATTCTAGTTCCTTCGGGCGAGCTTGAAGAGGTTCAAGAAGTTTTGAATTCGATATTGCATCCATAATAGGGAGCGGGGAGAACGCAGGCAGTATATCGATTCTCCTTGGCTGCAATGCGGCCAATAAATTAACGGCTGAAGAGGTGTAGTTGTGTTTAAAGACTTGTTCCAGAAAAAAAGAAAATACGCGACCATTCCTTCAGAGCGTTTGGGAGCTGACGCTAGCCAGTCGGATGACCGGCCAAAACGTGAGATTCCGGAAGGTCTGATGAATAAGTGCAGCCGATGCGGCAGCATTCAATACAGCAAAGAGCTTGAGAAAAATTTGAAGGTCTGCTCGGCTTGTGGACATCACATGCGGCTTAACGCTATGGAGCGTATTCGTATGACGATGGATGAAGGCAGCTTCAGGGAATACGACGAAGATTTGATCTCCGTCGATCCATTAGAGTTTCCAGGCTATGCTAACAAACTGGAGCAGCAAGCTCTCAAATCGGGGTTAAAAGAAGCAGTAGTTACTGGTGAAGGTACTATTGGCGGATTTCCTACCGTTGTCGCTATAATGAGTTTTGATTTTTTCACCGGGAGCATGGGTTCAGTTGTAGGTGAAAAAATAACGAGAGCAATCGAAGCGGCAACTGAAAAACGTTTGCCTATCATCATTTTTTCGACATCAGGCGGAGCGCGGATGCAAGAAAGCATTTTAAGTCTTATGCAGATGGCCAAGACAAGTGCGGCATTGGCTCGTCTGAATGAACAGGGTGGACTTTATATTTCGGTCATTACGGACCCAACCACAGGGGGCGTATCGGCTAGTTTTGCTATGCTTGGAGATATTATTGTTGCAGAGCCGGGAGCGGTGTTCGGTTTTGCCGGACGTATCGTGATCGAGCAGACGATTCGTCAGAAGCTGCCTGATGATTTCCAAACGGCTGAGTTTAACCTACAGCACGGTCAACTGGACCTGGTGGTTCACCGCAAAGAGATGAGAGGGATGTTGTCCCAATTACTCGATCTCCACGGTGTGAAGGGAGGGGTATAAGTGGCTGGAGAATTACCTTTTGAGGCGCCCTTGGGCAAGTTGAGAGAGAAAATTGAGGAATTGCAGCGGTTTGGCAGAGAGAAAGAAATTGATTTTAGTGAAGAAATTGCTCGACTGGAAGAACGTTATGCACAGCTCGAGAATGAGATATATAGCTCAATTACTCCATCTCAGAAAATGCACCTGGCCAGACATCATCAACGTCCGACTTCACTGGATCTCATTTCTTTGATTTTTGAAGATTTTGTTGAGCTTCACGGTGATCGGGTGTTCGGTGACGATTTGGCGGTAGTTGGCGGTTTGGCCAAGCTGGATGGCGTTCCTGTTACTGTGCTTGGTCAACAGCGGGGGAAAGATACAAAGGATAACATTGCGCGTTTCTTCGGAAGTGCACACCCTGAGGGCTTCCGTAAAGCGCTACGGCTTATGCAACAAGCGGACAAGTTCAAAAGACCAATCATTACCTTTATCGATACGAAAGGTGCTTATCCGGGCATTACAGCTGAGGAGAGAGGCCAATCAGAGGCCATTGCTCGTAATTTGCGTGAAATGGCAATCCTGAGAGTGCCGATCATTTGTGTAGTTATCGGTGAAGGTGGAAGCGGAGGAGCTCTTGCACTTGGTGTTGGCAACAGAGTGTTGATGCTTGAGAACGCGATTTATTCAGTAATTTCACCAAACGGCGCGGCTTCCATTTTGTGGAAGGATGCATCCAAGGCCGATCAGGCTGCTGAGGCGATGAAGATTACGGCTCAGGATCTTTTGGAGATGGAAGTGATCGAAGACATCGTGCCAGAGCCGCACGGTGGCGCGCATCGCGATTATGAAGCTACAGCTGCAGAAATCAAGAAGAGCCTGCTGAGTCATCTGAACGACCTGTTGATTATGAATCCGGACGAGCTGCTTGAAGATCGATATCGCAAATTCCGGAAAATTGGTAAATTTGCCGAAGCCAGGAAGGAAGAAATACCTGCTCCAGAGGAAAAACAGATTATAGATTCCTCACTTGTGGGCAAAGAATAATTAAAAGAATATATTTTCCTGTTACAATATGACAAACTTCCTATACAAAACGGGTAATTTGTAGTAAATTTAGTTGTTGGAAAAGATGTATAGAGAGAACTAGAAAAAACGGAGGAAACCCAAATGCGCAAAACTAAAATCGTCTGTACTATCGGTCCTTCCAGTGAATCGTTAGAAAACATCAAGAAGCTTATTCTAGCTGGAATGAACGTCGCTCGTCTCAACTTCTCACACGGTGATTTCGAGGAGCATGGAGGCCGTATCAAAAATATTCGTCAAGCGAGCGAAGAGTTGGGGAAATCAGTTGCCATACTGTTGGACACCAAAGGTCCTGAAATCCGCACAGGTAAATTGAAAGAAGAACCAATTGAACTTGAGCAAGATCAGTTCATTACATTAACTACGGAAGAAATCCTTGGTGACAAAGATCGCATCTCAGTTACATATGTCGATCTTCCTAGTGATGTTGAAGTAGGTTCTACGATTTTGATCGATGATGGTTTGATCGGTTTGACTGTGGTTGAAGTTCAAGGTACCGAGATCAAGTGCCGTATTATTAATGGCGGAACAATTAAGAGCAAAAAAGGTGTTAACGTTCCTGGAGTAAAAATCTCCTTGCCAGGTATTACTGAAAAAGATGCTAACGACATTAAATTCGGGATCGAATCAGGCATCGATTTTATTGCTGCTTCCTTCGTGCGTAAAGCTAGTGATGTTCTTGAAATTCGTCAATTGCTTGAAAAACACAATGCTGCACACATTCAAATTATTTCTAAAATCGAAAACCAGCAAGGTATCGATAACCTCGATGAAATTCTTGAAGTTTCCGATGGCTTGATGGTGGCGCGTGGTGACCTTGGCGTTGAAATTCCAGCTGAAGATGTTCCGCTCGCTCAAAAACGTATGATCGAAAAATGTAACATCGCTGGTAAACCAGTTATCACAGCAACTCAAATGCTTGATTCCATGCAACGTAATCCTAGACCTACTCGCGCTGAAGCAAGTGATGTAGCTAACGCTATTTTCGATGGTACTGATGCGATCATGTTGTCTGGTGAAACTGCTGCTGGTAAATATCCTGTAGAATCTGTTGAGACTATGTCCCGTATTGCTGAAAAAGCGGAATCCGCTCTGGAATACCGGGAAATTTTCATCAAACAAAGCAATGCTCAACAAACTACTGTTACTGAAGCAATCAGCCAAGCTGTAGCTAACTCTGCGCTTGAGCTTAATGCTAAAGCGATTATTACTTCTACGGAAACAGGCTATACAGCACGTATGGTTTCTAAATACCGTCCGAAGGCTCCAATTATCGCGGTAACAACGGAAGATCAAACTATGCGTCGTCTTGCTCTGAACTGGGGCGTTACTCCGGTTAAAGGCACGCTTGCTGCTTCTACAGATGAAATGTTTGATTATGCAATGAAAGGCGGCTTGGATTCCGGCCTTGTTAAAGAAGGAGACCTCGTTGTAATTACTGCGGGAGTTCCTTTGGGACGCTCCGGTTCTACGAACCTGATTAAGATCGGTCAAGTACGCAAATAATATATATTGTTACAGAGAATAAGCAATGGGACGTTCGGAAACGGACTCACCATTGCTTTTTTTTCTGGTTGCCAGGATGAAGGGAGAGGAAATGAAGTGTTTGTAAGTGAGTTATCGATCGTTCCCAAGTATTTTGAGTTTGATATGATGGGCATTATTTATCATGCACATTATTTAGGATGGTTTGAAGCCGGGCGCACCAAATTAATTGAAGATCTTGGCTTTAGGTATTTTGATATGGAACAGGCTGGATACATTTCTCCTGTTCAGGAAATGAAAATAGAATATAAACGCGGTATTCGTTATGGCGAAGAGGTGCTGCTCCGCACCTGGATCAAGGAAAACGGCGGAGTTAAGACAGAGTACGGTTATGAGGTTCTAAACGGGGAAGGTACTTTGTGTGTTGAAGGCTCATCTACACATTATGTAGTGCGTCGTGATGATTTTAGGCCTGTACAATTCAAAAAAGTGTTCCCGGAATGGCACGCTGCCTTTGATCGTGCCAAAGCGGATTGACGATTTTTGATTCTGACAGAATAAAACGGTAAAATACTCTTTAAGGAACGGAAGGAGTTATTTTATGCGTAAATGGATAGTCGCTTTAATCATCATTTTGCCGATTGTGGAATTTTGGGGTTATGTTGAAGTGGCTGAGAGATTAGGTGTAGGTAAAACTGTATTTCTTACGATTGCGACCTCGATTATCGGTGGATTAATGATGCAATTCGAAGGACGTAAGGTAATGACAGATTCAAAGGCACAAATGACAAATGGGCAGGTTCCTGGTCGGATGGCTCTGGATGGCTTGTGTGTGTTTGGCGGTGGAATTCTGCTGCTGCTTCCTGGATTTGTGACAGATATCATTGGATTTTTGCTTGTATTTCCTCTGACTAGACCGATATTTAGTGCTTTACTCATGAAATGGATTGGTAAAAAGCTTCGGGATGGTTCGATTACGTTTTTTAGACGATAGTATTTATTTACAAAGTGGTCTGGGAAATCACCTTCACAATTTGAGGGTGATTTTTGTTTAGTATTGCAGGAATTTGCAGAAAATCCCCGAAAATAAATAGTAGCAAACAAGTAGGTTTATATCTGAAATTTGAGAACAAGGAGTGCGGATATGGATGGAGCTAGATGTAAACACCGGTCTTGGATTACACTGACAATGATTTTCTCGCTGTTGTTCTGCTACATAATGTTGTATTGTTCCCCCTCCGTCTTTGCCAGAGATTTTGCTCCTGTAAAGGACGTGCTTATACTTAATTCTTACCACAAAGGATTGGCGTGGAGTGATGATCAGACCAGAGGGATTACGGATACTATGCGGGATACAGAAATTAACGCAACTCTTTATACAGAATACATAGATGGCAAGCGATACCCCAGTGAAGAAGATATAGGTAAGTTTTATGATAAGCTTAAAGATAAATACAAGTATGTTAATTTTGATATGATCATCGTTACGGATGATATTGCTCTTGATATGGCGTTAAAATATCGAGAGGAATCAGAGCGGGATATGCTGCCCATTATTTTTAGCGGAATAAACGCAGTCGGTGCTGAGAAGCTGACCGAACAATACGACAATGTAACAGGTATTATTGAGGAAATTGACCCTGCAGGTACAGTTAATTTAGCTATACAAGTAAATCCGGATATCAATACTGTATATGTCCTTTTTGATAATTCTCAAAGTGGTGAATCAACGGGGAGCATCGTGACAGATCAGATTCATGATCATTTCCCGCATCTTGATGTTATTTCTATGAATAAATTGCGTTATGATCAGGTGATGGAGGAAGCATCCCAGCTTGATCGCAATAGTATTATTTTAGTGACGACCTATTTTAGCGATGTTACCGGAAAGACTGTAGAATTTGACAGATTTGCGAAAGAGCTTAGCCGACAAAGTGCGGTGCCCGTGTATCATATTTTTGATTTTGGTTTAAATGATGGTGCTATTGGCGGGAGCATGATTAGCGGATTTCTTCAAGGGAAGTATGCTGCGGACCTCGCGATCCGAATCCTTAATGGAGAGTCTGCGGATCAAATCCCATTTCTATCAGAAAATACGATTCGTCATGTATTCGACTACGCTCAGCTGCAGCGGTTTGATATTCCAGTAAGCAAGCTTCCGCAAGGAACGGAAATTATCAATAAACCCTTTTCCTTTTATGAAACCTATCGGACCTTGGTTATTACGATTGTTTGTGCATTTATTATTTTGCTAGCATTTATAGCAGTGCTTATCATATATGTTCGTATGGTTAGAAGAATGAAACGGAAGCTTGAGATTAGCAATGAACGATATGCTTTGGCTACTAATGGTTCGCATGCTGTAATATGGGACCAGGATATGCTGACCAATACATTCTATTTTTCAGAGAGCTGGTACGAGCTGTTAGGTTATGAGAAAGATGAAGTTGATGAACGCAATGGCGGCTGGATAAAATTGATTCACCCGGATGATGTGGAGAAAAAAATAAATGAAGAAAATAAACATCTGACCGGGCAATCTCAATATTATTATTGCGAATATCGGTTGCTTGATAAATTAGGCCAATATAGATGGTTTCAAACCAGAGGCAAATTGTTGAATGATGCTTTTGACAATCACATCCGGTTTGCGGGTTCCATGACTGACATTACAGAGCTTAAAGCTACTGAGCTCAAGCTTCAGAGCAGCTATGAGGAGCTGGAGACTACTTATGAAGAGCTGACTGCCCTGCAATCGGAATTGATGGAACAGTATAACAAGTTGAAGGATTCACAGCTAGAGCTACATGAGCTGGCGTATCGGGATACATTGAGCAATTTACCAAATAAACTGTCTCTCTTGGAAGAGCTTAAGGAATTTACGCAAAACAACAGGGATCGGGGACTTATTTTATTTTTCCTTGATATCGATAATTTCAAGTACATCAATGATACGATGGGGCACAATTTTGGCGATGAACTCCTTGTCCATGTCAGTGACAGATTGTTGTTTTTATCTAACGGTAAGGACAAGCACTTCCGTTTTGGTGGCGATGAATATGCCATTATTTTAAATCATATTCAGGATCAAGCTGAAGTTACTGAATATGCGAAACGATTGGTTCAAGGCTTGAAAGAACCATTTGTGCTGGAAGGAACTCAGGTTTATATTACGGTAAGCATCGGGATTGCAGAATATCCTGATCATGCAAAAAATGCAGAAGAATTGCTTAAAAATGCCGATGTGGCAATGTATAAGGCTAAAGAACAGCGTCAAGGGGCATTTGTTGTGTACGATTCTTCGATGCAGCAGCCGCTTGATGAACGAGTTATGATTGAGAAATATTTGCGAACTGCGATCGCTAATAATGAACTGTATTTAAATTATCAGCCAATCATTGATCTTGAGTCAGGGAACGTCTGGGGCTTTGAAGCTTTAATTCGTTGGAACAATCCGGTCCTTGGTTTCGTATCCCCGCTTTCTTTTATCCAAATCGCCGAGGACTGCCGATTGATTCTTCCAATTGGAGAATGGGTGCTGATTACGGCCTGTCATTTTATGAAGTATATGCATCGGCAAGGGTTTGAAAATTATCATATTTCCGTGAATATATCCGTTGTTCAGCTAATGCATGAGGGTTTTACGGATATGGTGCTGGATGTTCTTGAAGAGACTGGGCTTGACCCTAGCTTTCTGGAAATTGAGGTTACGGAATCCGTTGTGATGGACTCTTTTGAAGCAACTGTTGCTAAATTGGAGTTTTTGAAAACGAAGGGCATTCAGATTGCGCTTGATGATTTTGGAACGGGTTATTCCTCCTTGAGCTATTTAAAACAATTACCGATTCATACGCTCAAAATTGATAAATCCTTTGTTGACGGAATTATCGATACGCTGGATCATTTATCGCTTGTCGATTCCATCGTATCAATTGGTCATGATCTTGGAATGAAGGTGACGGCAGAGGGGGTAGAGACAGGGGATCAGGTTGCATTTTTACAAAATTGTAAATGTGATAAAATTCAGGGTTACTACTTTAATGCTCCAATGGCCGAGGAAAAGGTGCTGACCTGGCTATCCGAATGGAATGAACATTCTAGAAATAAACTTTGCAAGCATAATCCATAGTCAGGAGATTAACAACATGGGGATTGCGCTCTATGGACTGGTGACTGGTTTAATTATTTTATTGGTATTTGTTGCGATGGTGTCTATTGTTTATAGAAGTCTGCGTAACGGAATTTCTCCAATGCCTTCGTCTCGGGCTGTCAGACGTGCTGTCGCTGCGGAGATTAACTCCCTGAATAGAGTTCGTACTATTGTTGAAGCAGGCTCTGGGTGGGGCACATTAGCTTTTTCTATAACTAGACAGGGAAGAAAGGTTAGGCGGGATATAGAACCGAAAATCATTGGACTGGAAAATTCTATGGTACCTCTTTTGTTTTCGCAGCTGATGAGTGTAATGCTTGCTGAAGAAATGGTTACTTTTGTTCGTCGAGACATATACCGTTTTTCTTATCGAGATGCCGATGTAGTAGTATGCTATTTGTTTCCTCGTGCCATGCAATCGCTAAGTATGATATTTCAGGAGCAGCTGTCAATAGGAACTCGAATTATTAGCATCTGCTTCGCGCTTCCTGGCTGGGTTCCGGAGAAGGTGATTGTCTGTGAAGATATATATCATACCAGGATTTATGTATACTCTGCCAGCATTGTTGGATAAAGCACTCATTCAGTAAACATTAAGTAACGATTAAGGCATCTTTTATTTTGATGGTGTATACTTGATGGAGTACATATTATTCAGGGGGGATCAATAATGACGATTTCATCTGTATCAGGGAGCGGTACGTATCCTTCAGTTTCGTCAAGCGAAATCGCAAAATTGGAAAAGCAACTGGCTAAATTGCTTAAGGAGCTGGGAGAAGTTGCGTTTAGCGATGCTGATGAGAAAACGAAGCAATTAAAAACTCAGCAATTGCAGCAGGAAATCCAGCTAGTACAAAATCAAATCATTCAAAAAAAGAATCAAGCTGCCACCGAAGAAAATGCAAAAAGAATGCAAGATAACAATGAGCCCGAGTCAGACTCCAGAAAGCTGGGGATTAACGTTGCTCAAAAAGAGGGAAGTATCGATATTTCGATTTAATTAGTTGTTATGTTATAGAATAAAGTGGAGTGCAAGAGAATTCTTTTTCTCAAGCATCTCCACTTTTTTTGTTTATTGATAGACGTTTTTGATTTCACCTTAATCTCCCATTCATTATGTAATTTCTTAAGTTTTCAAGCACGCCTGCGCGTATAATTGCGGCAGCAATCACTAGTGATACAGGACCGATGATTAATCCGAGTACCCCAAACAGCTTGAGACCAACAAACGTAGAAATGAGGGTGGGTAGAGGCTCGAGACCAACGCTGCTGGATAGCACCTTAGGCTCGATCAATTGTCTTGCGACTACAATGATGCCATACAGTATCGACAGGCCGATCCCAAGGGCGACGTTGCCGGTGAAAAAAGCGTAGAGCAGCCAAGGGGCCATGATCGTCCCTACTCCTAAATAAGGCAAAAGGTCCACGAAGCCAATTAAAATGGCATAAGTTAAGGGTGAATCTACCTTTAAAATGAGCAGGCCGATCAACACAATGAGTGCGGTAATCGAGATCATAATAAACTGTGAACGAAGATAGCCTGATAGCGCTTTTTGGAGATCATACCAAATTTGCACTGTAATTGAACGAAATGGTGCGGGAATTACCCGGGCAATGAAGCGTATATCTTTATCCCAATTTTTGCTTATAAAAAAAACGGATAGCAGAATCACGACTAAGATGACTCCTATATTGGGAAGTGAAGTGAGTACATTGACAATGGCAGATAGAGTATCGTTCATAAGGCGGGAGATTGCAATCGTTATTGTACTTGCTGTGTTGTCAATGTTTTCGTTTAACGTATGGCTGTAGCTCGGATTGTCCGCAATAAAGCGATTGATTTCATTGATCAGATTCTGAATCCCTTCGCTCTGGCTCCATTCAATAAATAAATCTCTCCACTGGGTGATGTGTAGATCGATAGATTCTGCTAAATGGAGCAATTCTTTAACTAGTCGGGTAATGGCAGCAGATAGTATAATCGCCGCTCCTACAAAATATACGGCAAGTGCAAGTATGACAGCTAACCAGCGAGGGGATTTCAACGAGGATTGCAGCCAACTAACAAACGGATTCATAGCGTAAGCAATTAGCCAGGCGATTAGAAAAGGATAGAGTAGTGGGAATAACCAATATATTCCTGAGCCGGTCAGCAGCAGAACTATACAAATCCAGGTCCCGCGCAACAGTCGTTTCGTAAATACGTGATCCATACGCATTCTCCTCTACAGGACAACTCTCTTCAAAGCTTATTACAAATCGATAATTTGTATTCCTGATACAAAATTGATGCAATACGGTGACATTTGTCATTGATAATCGAAAACGTTTACAAAAATTCTTTATAATGCTGATAAAACATTTTGATATCACTGGAAGGGCTCAAATTGTTCCCATGCTTCGGAAAATCCAGTATGATTATTAGAGTACTTATTACAAACTGACTTCTAATTATTCGGCTAGTTATGTTATGTTTCACAAATTTAAAACTCTTAAAATGAAAATGTTTTCTATGGTTGTTTGATTGATTTCTTCACATCGTTTACAAAGGAGAGATGTACTATGACGGCTATCAAAGGACTGGAAGGTATCGTGGCAGCAACTTCCTCCATCAGTTCCATTTATGACGGCGTACTTGCTTATCGTGGAATTAATATCGATGACCTTGCCGAGCATGCTTGTTATGAAGAGACCGCCTATTTGCTTTGGTATGGTAAGTTACCTACGAAATCAGAGCTTCAGACGTTGGGGAAAAAATTGAGTGATTACGCGCCGGTGCCTGAGCAATTGCTTGAACAGTTGAAGGTGTACCCTAAGGATGCGAATACGATGGCTGTCCTGCGTACGGCTGTATCCGCTCTTGCTTTGTACGATGAGCAGGCTGATGATAATTCTTGGGAATGCAATCAAGAGAAGGCTATCAAGCTTCAAGCGCAGCTTCCAACACTTATTGCTGCTTTTGCTCGTATTCGTGAAGGCAAGGAGCCGATCGCACCGCTTGCGAACGTAACCTTGTCCCATAATTTCCTCTACATGCTTTCAGGTGAAGAACCTGATCCGGTAGCTGTTCGGGCTTTGGATCAGGCGCTTGTGCTGCATGCAGATCACGAGCTGAATGCTTCTACGTTCTCTGCGCGTGTTACTATTGCAACCCTGTCTGATATTTATTCTGGCGTTACTTCCGCTATTGGTACGCTTAAGGGCCCTCTTCATGGCGGAGCTAACGAAGCAGTTATGAAGATGCTGAATGAAATTGGCACACTTGACCAAGCGGAACCGTACATCCAACGTAAGCTAACTAATAAAGAGAAGATTATGGGCTTTGGTCATCGTGTATACAAAAATGGCGATCCTCGTGCGAAGCATTTGCAAAAGATGTCTCGTCAATTAAGCCTGTTAAACGGCGATACGACCCTCTATGATATTTCCATTAAGGTAGATGGTCTTGTATCAAGTCAAAAAGGATTGAGACCCAATGTGGACTTCTATTCTGCGTCTGTCTACACGCTGTTAGGTATTCCTAGCGATTTGTTTACGCCTATTTTTGCAATTAGCAGATTGTCCGGTTGGACTGCCCACATTCTGGAGCAGCTTGAGGATAACCGTATTATTCGCCCTCGTGCTGAATATACAGGCCCTAACAATCAACAATATATTCCTATTGATTTAAGATAGTCCGATTATTTATGGTAAAATGATGACTATGTATTGATGAATAAACTAATTGTTACGAGGAGGAAAACATAAACATGCTGCAATTGGAAAAGTTCAACCTTCCAACTGAAGGTGAAAAAATCGTCATTGACAATGGTAAACTGCAGGTGCCAAACAATCCGATCATTCCTTTTATTGAAGGAGACGGTACAGGCCGTGATATTTGGAAAGCATCCAAACGTGTATTGGATGCAGCTGTAGACAAAGCTTACGGCGGCGAGAAGAAGATCGCTTGGTACGAAGTGTTTGCAGGTGAAAAAGCTTACAATGCATACGGAGAGTGGCTGCCAGCTGATACGCTGACTGCGATCCGTGAGTATATTGTGGCAATCAAAGGACCATTGACGACTCCGATTGGCGGCGGTATCCGTTCCCTGAACGTTGCGCTACGTCAAGAGCTTGATCTATATGTTTGTCTTCGTCCTGTTCGTTATTTTGACGGAGTTCCTTCACCAGTAAAACGTCCTGAGCTTGTTGACATGGTTATTTTCCGTGAGAACACAGAGGACATTTATGCGGGAATTGAGTACAAGGAAGGCACTGAGGAAGTGAAAAAAGTACTCGCATTCTTACAAAATGAAATGGGCGTGACAAAGATTCGTTTCCCAGAGACATCCGGGATCGGAATTAAGCCGGTATCTGAAGAAGGCTCCAAACGTCTCGTTCGTGCAGCGGTTGAATATGCAATCAAGCATGAACGTAAAAGTGTAACTTTGGTTCATAAAGGTAACATTATGAAATTTACTGAAGGTGCATTCAAGAACTGGGGTTATGAAGTAGCAGAAGCTGAATTTGGCGATAAAGTGTTCACTTGGGCACAGTATGACCGTATTAAAGAAGAGTCAGGTACAGATGCAGCGAATCAGGCACAAAAAGAAGCTCAGGATGCTGGCAAAATCATCATTAAAGATGCTATTGCCGATATCGCTCTGCAACAGGTATTGACTCGTCCAACTGATTTTGACGTAATTGCTACACTTAACTTGAATGGTGACTATTTGTCTGATGCACTTGCTGCACAAGTTGGCGGCATCGGTATTGCTCCAGGAGCTAACATTAATTATGTTACTGGTCATGCTATTTTTGAAGCGACACACGGCACAGCACCTAAATATGCTGATCTTGACGTTGTAAATCCGGGTTCTGTTATTTTGTCCGGCGTTATGCTGCTTGAGCATCTCGGATGGCAGGAAGCGGCTGATTTGATCTATAAAGGTCTGGAAGCTTCGATCAACAACAAAACAGTGACTTATGACTTTGCTCGATTGATGGATGGTGCAACTGAGGTGAAATGCTCTGAGTTTGCTAATCAAGTCATCAATAATATGTAGGAGGCTTGACCTGAGTGGCTATTAAGCGTAAAAAAATTACCGTTGTAGGTGCTGGTTTTACAGGAGCTACAACTGCACTTATGCTGGCACAAAAAGAACTTGGAGACGTTGTACTGCTTGATATTCCAGCGCTGGAAAATCCAACAAAGGGTAAAGCGCTCGACATGCTGGAAGCTAGTCCGGTTCAAGGATTTGACAGCAATATCGTAGGTACATCTTCTTATGAGGATGCTGCGGATTCCGACATCGTCATTATTACGGCAGGGATTGCCCGTAAACCAGGCATGAGTCGTGATGACCTTGTTAATACGAACGCAGGCATTGTTTCTGCTGTGTGCGAGAACGTAAAGAAGTATTGCCCTGACTCAACGGTTATCATTTTGAGCAATCCGGTTGATGCGATGACTTATGCGGCATATCAAGCTCTTGGTTTTCCGAAAAACCGCGTAATTGGTCAATCTGGTGTTCTGGATACAGCTCGCTATTGCACTTTCATTGCTCAGGAGCTGAATGTATCCATCGAAGACGTACGCGGCTTTGTTCTCGGCGGGCATGGTGATGACATGGTTCCACTCGTTCGTTACTCCAGCGTCGGGGGTATTCCTATCGACACTCTGATTTCCAAGGAACGGATTGACGAGATCGTACAGCGCACACGTGTTGGCGGCGGCGAAATCGTAAATCTGCTCGGTAACGGAAGCGCCTATTATGCTCCTGCGGCTTCGCTCGTACAGATGACAGAAGCGATCTTGAAGGACAAGAAACGGATTATTCCTGTAATTGCGCTTCTCGAAGGCGAATATGGCTATGGTGGTCTTTTCCTGGGAGTGCCTGCCATTCTGGGCGGCGATGGGATCGAAAGAGTGTTCGAACTTGAGTTGACAGCAGAAGAAAAAGCTGCGCTTGATAAATCGGCTGATTCTGTTCGTAGTGTGATCTCTATTGTACAAGGGAGATAGCTGATAATTAGTCTCTTTTATGAAAATTTATTAAATATTAATCAAGAAACCTTCCCGAATTGGGAAGGTTTTCTTTCTTTTGTTTCTAGGAATAGGTATAATAGATTGTGATAAATTTAATTGACAATGAAAGGCGGTTGTTGAGTCAGATGTTTATGTTTGGAGTTATGATGTTTCTACATATTGTGGGTTCGTTAGCCCTCGGATTTTACTTGTTTTTGCCATTAGTTTTTGGAAAAGTAGCTAAATTGTCCCCGGCAGCTCAAGAAGGAACCGTTTCGGCCGTAAAAACTTACAATACCTACGCTCAAATCGGTTTGGTCATTCAATTGTTAACAGGTGGATATTTGATGACTAAAGGTGAATACACGGCTATATGGATGACAGTCATCGTAGTATTGTTCCTTGCCATTGGAGCTTTTAGCGGCATTATGGGTAAACCTCTTCGTCAAGCGCTAGAAAATATTCGCAGCAACAAAGGGATCGGCGAAGTGTTTGGCAAGCTACGCACATTCAGTACTCTTCTAAGCATTTGTGTGTTACTGATTTCTTTCTTTATGGTATTTAGATCAATTATCTAAGTTATAGAAAAATGAATAGGCAAAATAAAATGTGGGGCTGTCCAGAAAGTCAGTGAAAACTGACTACTGGAAGCCCCGTTTTTGTTGAAAGTTAAAAATAGGCACAAAAAAACCGTCTTTTCCTGTAAAATGAAAGTTACCACACCCACACTTTACAAAAGGACGGTTTTTATGCGTAATCTAACGACCACTACAGAACAGTATACCATGCAAACGACACTTCCTCTAGGGAATTTGGAAGAAAAGGCGGTTTCCAAGCCTACGACAACAAGCAGATCCATATGATTTTGGATTTGGAAATGTTCATTCCCGATCATCATGTGGCACGTGTCATTGATGAGATGATCGAAGCCATT
>NZ_FNBG01000044.1 GCF_900102215.1 Fontibacillus panacisegetis | reverse complement strand
CCTTTCATGGCTACTTTTAAAAAACTGTATTTTTGCATCCTTTTCCTGATATCTTGCCTTTCCTCTGCTAAACAAGAAGCGTCCCTCAAAGTTATATTAGATAACTTTTGGGACAGCCTCTTATTTTTTAAGCGTCCTCAGTTCATCCGTCAGAAGCCGGAAGGCCACTTCGTCACCACTGGCCAAAGCTGTATCGATCTCACTATATATTTGTTCTGATCGATGTTTGCGTAACGCTTCGTCCCATACCATTTCTGCAGCCAAACTGAGCATTGCTTCATAAGTAACCTTCATCTGATCCATAGGATGCACCTCCAAACCATTGTTCAAGAGATCCTATATTCTTGTCCTTTCACCACATAGCCATCCGTCGTCCGTTTCATTCGCAGCAGATCGTTCTCTGTCAATTCACGTACAACTCTGGCAGGAGAACCTAGACAAAGAGTATAGGGCGGAATAACTGTATTTTCTGTAATAAGGGAACCTGCTCCTACTAAAGCATATTCACCAATTTGCGCACCGTTTAAGACAATCGCCCCCATACCGATTAATGTACCTTTGCCTATTGTACAACCGTGTATGATAGCGCCATGTCCTACCGAGACATCATCCATTACAATAAGTGGCTGGTCACTATTTACATGACCGATAGCTCCATCTTGAATATTGCAGCGATTACCGATCATTATTTTAGCCAAATCTCCGCGAAGTACTGCATTGTACCAGATCGAAGATTCAGAACCAATGGACACATCGCCTATTATCTTTACCCCTTCAGCTACAAACACCGTTGAGTCTACAATTGGCATTATGCCTTTATATCCAAGCAGCATGTTCTCCACTCCCCCATTCATGAATTGGGTGGATTGTAACAATACTACCTGTCAATTGTCAACACGACAAATTCCAGTGTGTCTGCGGCTCTAAATTTAACCTTTATAAAGCAGTTGAACTGTTGACGATCCAAATGGAGTCGTTTGAACATATCGCTCCCCGTACTCATCCTCACCAATTCGCAGCATCCCTAAATGAAGCATCATTCTTAGAATTCGTTCTTCATATATAGATGTGGGATTATCATAATAGAAGGGCCTGATTAAAGGTTCAATCCTTCTATAGAGCGAGTTTACTGTGACCCATTCTTTGGAGCAACGTTCACTCCAGTACACCAAAGAGAGCAGGTTAGGGATGGGACCTTTATAGAGTCTCAACCAAAAGCTGACAAAATGAATCATACTCTCCCGCTTTTCTTCAATTAAGTATTCTTCACCTGAGGATGTCAGTAACAATTTATCGCGATTCTCAGTGATTAACCCCTTGTAATAAGCATAGTCGTATAATAGTGCAAGCCTGTTAGGGTAATCTTTGAACCGTCTGCCATACCCAAACCTCCATCCCTTTCCTACCAGTTGTTCGGAGACATGGAATTTCTCCATAATTTGCAACTGATTGCGTCGATACATCACCCCTTCATTGTTCAAAGGAATTTCATGATGCTGTACATATTGCAGCAGTAATCTCAAATCATTTGCAAGCAATTCAGGCTCTTCCCGGTATATAGCAGGCTCACCCAGCGCCTTGATTACCTCTGATCTAAATTGCTGCTCCAATGCTACCCTAAACCTGTGTTTCAAATCCTCCGGAACTTCAAATAAATAACGAGTGTTATGGGTTCTCCCCTGAAATAACCAACCTTGCTTTCTGAATCTTGAGATGATATCTCGAGGGGTCTCCTTCTCTCTGGCGTCTTCCGTAAAACGCGACTGCTGAGCACAAGCGATAAGTTCTTCAAGACTGAACTGCCTACGCCCGTCAAAGAGCAGCATATTCAGAAACCGCAAATCCTCCATACTCATTCCCGCAACATGATGCTCGATAAATTCTCTGCGCCCGATCGTCTGCAGGATCGATTGAATTAACTCATGCTTGGAATTACCATTGCAGTCGCATTGGTAATGGTCTGCTATTCTGCTAAGCTGTCCGATGTCGGCAAAAGTAAGCATATCAGCCAAATTCATATCATACCGCCTCGCCGTTTTACTACCATTATGGGATTTTTTGCAGCATTTATTCCGTTTAACCAAAAAAAATAACCCAGCCAAAGCTGGATTATTTTGAATTCTCCAATATTTCTTCCAAATGACGAGTACAGTTATATAGCTGCATAATCCAGTCACTTTCTTTTTTCTCCAATACAGTCAGTGACAAATTACCGATTCGTTCCATACATTTCTCTTTATATAATGCAATATATAATTGAGCAAGCAGCGCGCCATGTGAAACAACAAGCACGTTACTGTCAGGATATCGATCACCAATGTCATTTAGAAAATCAAGCCCTCTGAGGCGGATGTCATCATCCTTTTCCTGTCCAAGATCAAGCAAATCCCATTCCTTGCCCCAACGAGTCTCTCTTTCAATAGCAGTCAGCCCCTCCACTTCACCAAAAGCGCGCTCCCTTAAGCGGGAATCTGGCTCATAAAGAGGAATATTCAGTTTATTCGCGATGATTTCTCCTGTCTCACGCGCCCGCGATAAATCACTTGTTAATACAAAATCCCAATGGTACTCGCTCTCTGTCACAAGTCGATCAGCTAATCGATGTGCCTGTCGTCTACCCTCATCATTTAATGGAATATCACTTTGTCCCTGAATTTTACCGATGACATTCCAGTCTGTCAGTCCGTGGCGAATTAATCCAACAAGCATATTCATCCTCCTAAATCTTATGCAAATAAAAATAAGAAACGCCCTCTTCCGCTCTTAAACGGAAAGGAGGCGTTATAAATTGTCCTATCTTCGATATCGGCGGATGCCTTTCCATGATACAAAGGCAAGAACAAGACCTGCTGTCGACAGCAACATCCAGTACTGCGGATATGTTGGCCCGAGCTGTACTACGAACGGATCAACAATCCCCCGTGATTCCGTAGGCAAGACAAAGGAAAAGTCCGAAGACATATCAGAATCCGTTGTCGCTACTGCTGCTGGTAATACACCAGTCATTGGTTTTACTTGGCTATTATTTTTGGCCCATCCCCCGACAACAAACAAAATGGAGCTGCACAGGAAAAGCACCAGAAAGCATGACGCCCAAATAACGACACGACGCCGTATTCGTTTCGTATAACTCGTATCCCTAACATCTGGAGCAAGCCACGGAGATTCCGCATAAATCCGGTCCATGACCCTGCGGTTTACTGCCTCCGCCTGCTCCTCACTGATTTCAATCGGTAAAGAGTTGACGGCCTCCGAGCTTTCTAGCCAAATTTGATATTCAGCCGCGCAGGATTCACAGCCCAGAACATGCCACTCCATCAGCTTACGCTGAGGATGATGTTCGGGTAGATCGGGAATCAATCCGAACAATTCTCGGGCCTCTTTACAATTCATCTGCTTTTCATCCCTTCGTATTGCTCATAAATCGGTTCATAAAAGTAGGGTTCAAGCTGGTTCTTAACACTGCTTCGCGCCCTGAACAGCAAAGACTTCACCGCACTAACGCTCTGTCCAAGGATGTTCGCTATTTCCTGATAGTCCAGTTGTTCATACTCACGTAAAATTAGTGCAGACCTCTGCTTCTCTGGTAAATTGTTAATCGCCTCACGTACCATGTCTACCTTCTCACTCCGTAAAACAGCTTGTTCCGGAACGATTTCACTCGGTGCAACTGGAACGTATCCACTTTCATCTAACGGGATGTTGCCGTTACGCTGCTTGCGCAGTTCGCTAAGTACTGTGTTCCTAGCAATCGTATACAACCAGGTGGAGAAAGAAGCATCCACCTCCCGGAAGGAGTGCAAGCTTCGAAATGCTTTATAGAACGTTTCCGAGCATAAGTCTTCTGCTAATAATTCCATGTGGGAGCTCTTTAACATGTGATACACGAAGGCTAATATCTTGCGTTGATATCGTCGCATCAGCTCCGAATACAACTCAGTATTGCCTTCTTTGATTTCTCGAATCAGTTGGGAATCCGTCATTGAGTGCGATCCTCCTCGCCCATCCATGCTCATCTTCCCGTTCGACTCTATCTCATTATTACCGAACAGGATTAAAAAAGTTGCGCTCTAATATGTAACAAATTTAAAATTTCCCCAAAAACATATCAGAATTACCTTACATGTTATAATCGATCAATATTATACCATAGAAGTCGGAATTAGAGAAATAGTTATCCGCCTTCACCATGCAATTCGCAAGAGAATGTTATATGATAGCATTGAACTGAATGTAACCTATGTAGCATCATTAGATAAAAAGGAAGGTTGCCGATAATGGAGATTCGTTTAGTCAAAAAAAGTGAACTGGAGCAGGCTGCTAAATTAGCAAATATCGTTTTTTGCAATGATGAGAACGGTCATATGGGGTCATGTTTTCCAACTTTATTCCAAGCAGGAATCCCTCATTCCTATGGAGCTTTTAGCCCGGAAGGCAATCTGGTCTCGTTTATGGGTATGGTACCTGTGGAGATAACGATTGGAGCCAAGAAATCTCTGAGAGCTTACTCTATCGGTGCGGTATGTACAGATCCGGCTTTTCGCGGACAAGGCCTAGCAAGCAAACTGCTTGCATCCTGTCGTCAGCATGCCCGAAAATCAGGTGCCTCGGTTATGTTTATTTCAGGTGACCGCTCCCTATATACAAGAGAAGGTAGTGTTTTTTTTGGAAACGCCAACAAAGTAACTATAAAGGAAGATGCAGTGAGCAAACACAATGTTAACTCCTCTCTGCCTTCATGGAATTATCGCGACATAGTGCCAGAAGATATTTTCACATTACATCATCTATTGACCAATAAATCGTCGTCTTTCCAGTGGGGGATCACTGAGTTACAGCAAAGCATTGGCACAAGTGCTTACGCCACCTTGAATAAGAAAATCCAGATCACTCGAATCGCATACTCAGACAATAACGAAATAGCTGCAGCGATCATATTAATGCTTCCTGGTGAAAATACACCTGTACAAGAGCAGCATATGGGACAGATCATAGAATGGGCCGGAAATCCTTTAGCAGCATATGAACTTATGTACGATGCAATTTCACGCTACCAGTTGGCATCTCTATCCGCAATTCTTCCTTGGCAAGATTCCGAGCTTATTGAACTACTTCAAAATGATCATGTTCAATCCGAGAAAGTGAACAATGCCGGAACCGTGCTTGTGGTCGATGAAGCTGCTCTCATTCAACAGGCTGGATTCGATAAGACTGTCACTGGGGAGACGTATATTAGTATTCTCGGCAATAACCGCTATGAATTGCATACTAAAGATGAAAAAGTTTTCATTGAAGGGATTGATCAACTGAGCTCTGTTATTTTCAATCCTGACACTGTTATTGATGTAAGCAAATCTTCTAGTCACAATCCATTTGCTATTCCGCTGCCTTATATGTATGGGCTGTACTTCATCTAAATAAAAGGGATGTTACACCATCCCTTTTATTGCTTATCATTACAGCACCGTCGCTTTGCCTCCATCAACATTAACCGATGTTCCCGTTACATAGGATGCAGCATCAGATACTAGAAAAGCAATGACATTCGCAGCTTCCTGCGCTTCACCGACCATAGCTTCTTCATTTCGAGCCACAATAGCAACCTGAGCGCCTTCTGCAGCAAGTGTCAGTGCCGTGGCCAGCCCGATTCCCTTGCTTCCACCGGTAATAACTACTTTTTTGTTCTGCAATCCCAAGTCCATTTATGTCACCATCCTTTTCATGTCCTATTTAAAAGTGTAGCATACCTAAAAATACAAAAAAAAGACCACTTCTTCACGAAGTGGACTTTGCTCACTAAGGAGCAATAGATATTGGATAGGAGTGGAGAGAAACCATACTGTACTTTTATTATATGTATCCGTTTTCATTCTGTCAACACATTTTTATTAGCGCTTACATTTTTGATTACAAGGCATTTGCCTTGTTGATGATTAGAAATATACCTTATATCCGATACCCTGCAGATGCTCTTTTGCTCGTTCCATTTCTGTCTCGTTACGGAAGGATAGACGAAGCAGACCCTGTACATCTTCTCTGTTCTCAATAATTTGCATATTGCTAAGATTGATATGTTGTTCCCCAAGCTCTGTAGCAATTTGACCAATAATACCCGGAGTGTCAGGAACATCAATATAAATATCAAACAGGGATGTAATTGCACCTTTACGACCTTCAGGAAGCTCACTACGGAAAAGATTTGCTTTCTGAAAAGCTTCTTCTATTCCTTCGCCATTCCGTTCCTCAAGCAAAGAGACAAATGTTGAAATTTCCCGGTTCCAGTCCTTTAATTGACCCAGCAACACATCTCGATTACTTAACAAAATGTCACGCCAAATGATGGGATCACTGGACGCGATCCGCGTAATATCTCGGAACCCTCCTGCTGCCAATGTACGATACAGTTCACTATTTGCGTTATAGTCACATATTTGGTTCACAAGCGCTACCGCAATAATATGCGGCAAATGGCTAATAGCTCCTACGATCTGATCATGCATTACAGGATCCACACGCACGATTTGAGCCCGGGTATAGGTCAGCAGCTTCTCTAGCCTGAAGTACGCTTCCTCAGGTACACTGGCTGGAGGTGTTAAAACATAAAATGCATTTTCAAACAACAGCGTTGTAGCAGCATCCACTCCAGAGCGCTCAGATCCAGCCATAGGATGCCCACCTATGAAATGTACATCATGACGTGCAAGCTTCTGGGCACAAGCAGCAACCGAAGCTTTTGTGCTGCCTACATCCGTAATAATGCAGCCAGGCTTCAGAGGAAGCCTGTACAGCTCCTGCAAGTATTCCTCCAGATTGCCTACCGGTACACACAAAAAAATGAAGTCGGCATCTTGTACCGCTTCTTCCATTGAGGACGTCGCGACGTCAACAACACCGCGCTCCAGCATTCTTTTTAAAGAATTTGGTCTTGGACTATGTCCAACGACCGTAAATCCAGGTTTGTCCTTAAGACATAATGCCAGCGATCCACCGATCAAGCCGACACCAAAAATAGTAATTTTAGTCGTCATATACATTCACTCGATTTCTACAGAGTTAAATAGTGCGGCGTTATCATCATTCGATGAAAAAGCAACTCGTTAAGGAACTGAATCACCAGAATCAGTCCCATTTGAGTTACTTCTTGCTTCATACGGATCTATACGTGAGCTTGTTTTACTGATAACACTTGTTCAAGAGCAGTAATAAACCTGGCATTCTGTTCAGCAGAACCAACCGTTACTCTAATATGGGTTGGATATACAGAGAATCCGGCACGAACAATAATACCTTTCTCCAAAAGCGAATGGAACATTTCAGTCGCTTTTGTTTTTACATCAACCATAATGAAATTACCATGAGCAGGGAAATAATCCAGTCCCAAACGATCGAACTGATCGTTCAAATAATGGATGCCGCTGCGATTTTTGTCCCGACATTCAGCCACAAATTCTACATCTGCAACAGAGGCTTTAGCAGCCGCTTGACCGATTCTGGAAGTGTTGAATGGTTCACGTACCTGATTGATCAGCTTGATTACTTTAGGCTGTCCGATACCATATCCAATTCGGAGGGAAGCCAGGCCATATATTTTGGAGAACGTGCGGAGCACAAGAAGATTTGGATATTTGGACAATAGGCTGATTCCATCCGAATATTCAGAATCCGTTACATATTCAGCATACGCTTCATCCAGAACGACCAGCACATGAGCCGGTACCGAGTCCAAAAAAGCCGTAAGCTTCTGATCAGACACAATCGTTCCAGTCGGGTTATTCGGATTACATATCCATACAATTTTCGTACGTTCTCCGATCTTGGCAAGCATAGCGTCCAAATCATGAACTCCATCCTTAAGCGGAACCTCAATGCTAATAGCCCCTTCAATATCTGCATTACTCTTATAGACTGAGAAGGTCTGATCGGCCATGACTGTCTCATCCTCCGGCAAGAAGAAAGCTCTTGCTGTGAGAGCGATGAGTTCATCTGAACCACAGCCAAAAATAATCTGATCCGTGTTCACTCCAAATTGTTTTGCAAGTAATCCCGTTAACTCTACAGCGCTGCCGTCAGGATACAGACTAATGTTTGACAGTTCACTCTCAATTGCTGCACGAACACGAGGGGAACAACCATATGGATTTTCATTTGAAGCAAGCTTGATGACTTCATCCAGACCAAGCTCACGCTTTACATCCTCTATTGGTTTACCAGGTTGATATACAGGCAGGTTTACTATATGGGGCTTAGGTAACATGTGTTTATTTCCTCCCTCGTTCACAATAATACATCTCAAGTATATTTATGAATTGCCTGATTTTAATTGTGCCACAAAGTCATGAATTTGCAACAATCCTTGTTCTTTTGTAGCCTCATCTTTCAATAATGGCAGTGTATCTTCAATTTTACGAACAATAGCACTACCTACTACAACACCGTCACAAAATTCCGAAAAATGACTAACCTGTTCATGACTAGAAATACCAAAGCCAACCGCAACAGGAAGATTCGTTTGCTCTTTAACCGATTTAATGAATTCATCCACGCTTTGATGAAATGATGCACGTTCTCCAGTTACTCCGACAGAAGAAACGCAATAAATGAATCCACGAGCGTACTCAACGATACGCGCAACACGATCTCGTGACGTTGGGGCTACCAGAGGTATTAACTTGATATTAAACTGATCCGCCAAACGAAGCACCTCTTGCGATTCCTCATATGGTAGATCAGGGATAATAAGACCGCTGATTCCCGCATCGTACACTAGTTCAAAAAATGATTCCAGCCCCAACTGCAGCACCGGATTGTAGTAAGTGAATAGCACATAGGGTAATTTAACTCCACGCTCTCTTGCTGCTTGTGCAATCTCTAAGCATTTAGGAATTGTAATCTGACGTACAAGAGCACGCTCTGAGGCACGCTGAATGACAGGACCATCAGCCAGTGGGTCGGAATAAGGGACTCCCAGTTCAACGATATCTGCACCAGCACGTTCCAATTGCAGAAGTATTTCAACTGTAGTCTCAGGATCCGGATCACCCATCGTAATAAATGGCATCAGGGCCGTTTTGCCCTCAGCTTTCAATGTCTCAAAGGTTTGATCCAACAGGTTCAATCCCACTTTAGTCATACTAATCCCTCTCCTTCCGTATAAGCCATAATTGACTCTACGTCCTTGTCACCACGACCTGATAGACAGATTACGATGACTTGATCACGAGTCATGGAAGGAGCTAGCTTCACAACCTGAGCAACAGCATGTGCCGACTCAAGTGCAGGAATAATACCTTCTGTGCGGCTCAGCAATTGCAGAGCATCCAGAGCTTCTTTATCCGTAATCGGATAGTATTTAGCACGTTTAATATCTTTCAAATAAGAGTGTTCAGGTCCAATTCCCGGATAATCCAATCCTGCCGAGATTGAATGCGCTGGCAGCACTTGACCAAATGCATCCTGTAGCAAATAACTCATTGAGCCCTGGAATACGCCTTTGGTTCCTTTTGTCATGGTTGCGGCATGATATTCCGTATCAACACCACGACCAGCAGCTTCTACGCCTACAAGCTGAACAGAAGTGTCTTCCACGAACGGATAGAACATGCCAATGGCGTTACTGCCGCCACCAACCGCAGCGACTAGCATTTCTGGCAAACGTCCTTCTGATTCAAGGATTTGACGACGAGTTTCATCCCCGATAATGCGTTGAAAGTTACGAACCATCATCGGATACGGATGAGGTCCCGTTGCAGAACCAAGAATATAAAACGTATCCTGGACATTGCTGACCCAGTAACGAAGCGCTTCATTACAAGCATCCTTCAACGTGCGGGTTCCTGACATGACAGGAACAACCTCTGCCCCAAGCAGCTTCATGCGAAATACGTTGAGCTGCTGACGTTTGGTATCCTCTTCCCCCATAAACACTTTACATTCCAAGCCTAACAGCGCAGCTACCGTTGCCGTAGCAACTCCATGCTGGCCTGCACCTGTCTCAGCGATCACTTTTTTCTTACCCATACGTTTAGCCAAAATTCCTTGGCCAATCGCGTTGTTGATTTTATGAGCACCCGTATGATTCAGGTCTTCGCGCTTCAAATAGATTTTTGCGCCGCCAAGCTGCTCCGTTAATCGCTCAGCATAATAGAGGGGAGTTTCCCGTCCCGAATACTGCTTCAGCAAATAATTGATTTCATTTTGAAAATCAGGATCATCTTGGTATTGCTTGTACGAATTTTCTAATTCGAATAAAGCATTCATTAATGTTTCAGGAACGTAACGACCTCCAAAAGGGCCGAATCTTCCGTGTTCGTCTGGAACTTGTGTCATATACCCTTCACCCTCTCCACAAATGCTGTCATCTTTATCAGATCTTTGACTCCATTAGTTTCAACACCACTGGACACGTCCACGCCGTCAGGCCCCATCGTCATTAACAAATCCTTAACGTTATCGGGATGAAGTCCTCCTGCCGCCAGAAAAAGAATTCCGTTGTTCCCTGCCCACGCCTTGTAAGGCGCAGCCAAATCCCAGGCAAACGTCATCCCTGATCCACCGCCATATTTGGGATCATACGTATCGAGAAGCAATCCGTCGATAACCCCTTCATAGGACTCCATTGTTAACCCACCGTGAAGTGACCCGTCATCTTTCACAGAGCATGCCTTGAAAACTTTAACACCAAGTTTCTCTCTTGCCTCTCGGCAAAATTCAGGACTCTCCGTGCCATGCAGCTGGATAATGTCAAGCGGCGCACTGTTCAAAATCTCTGACAGTTCTGACCATGTAGGATTTACGAAAACACCGACACTTTGCGGTATACTACCCGTTTTCCATTCCTTTAACACGGGTACAAGCTCCGCGGCTCTTGCCGTGGTAACTTGACGTTTGCTCTTCGCAAATACAAATCCGATGTAATCAACAGGTAAGTTTATCATAGATTTTAGCACTTCAACGGATTGAAGTCCACAAATTTTTACGGCTACTTCAGCCATGTTACGCCTTACTCCCTTCGTACTTATCGGCTTCACCGCTACGCCGGGCAGGCCCCATCAGATCTATAACAGCCTGATCTACCTCTTCCTGACGCATAAAGGTTTCACCAATGAGCACTCCATTTGCACCAACTTTGCCAAGATATTCAATATCTTCACGAGTTCTGATTCCACTTTCACTAATGAGCGTTACATCTTCAGGAACCATCGTCGCCAGTGTCTCAGTCGTCTCTAATGATGTCTCAAATGTGTGTAAATTACGATTGTTAATACCGATCAATTTGGCCGACTCAAGATTAAGTGCACGCTCCATCTCATGGATATCATGAACCTCAAGCAAAGAATCAAGACCAATGGAAGAGGCAACTGTCATAAAGCGCTGAAGCTGCTCATCATTCAGAATAGCCGCGATCAACAATACTGCATCCGCACCAATAAGACGTGCTTCGTAAATTTGCCGTTCATCTATAATAAAATCTTTCCGAAGCAGCGGTACATTAACGTGACGACGAATTTCTGTCAAATATGCCGAACTGCCCTGAAAATAATCATGATCTGTAAGTACTGACATACAATCTGTACCTGCAGCCTCATATTTCTTGGCAAGCTCCACCGGATGAAAATCAGGACGAATCAGCCCTTTAGATGGCGAAGCCTTCTTCACTTCAGCAATAAGTCCCAAATTCCGTTTACGGCCTTTTGCAAGTGCGTAATGAAATCCTCGTGTAGGCTCAAGCTTCGCTATTTTCCGCTCCGCTTCCTGTAAAGAAAATACGGCTGCAAGCTCTTCTACTTCTCTTTTTTTCGTTTCAACAATTCGATCAAGATACATAGCTAAGTTCCCCCGTTGTCTGAATAAGCTGCTCTAATTTACTATGTGCTTTACCGGAATCAATAGACTCCGCTGCGATTGCAACACCTTCACGAATCGAATCCGCCAGACCAGACACATAAATACAGGCCGCAGCATTAGCAAGCACTACATCGCGATACGCTCCCTTTTCTCCATGAAGCACACGTTTAATAATTTCCGCGTTTTTTGCAGAATCTCCTCCAATAACTTCACCAAGAGGGTACATATTCAGTCCCAGATCCTGTGGCTGAAGGTCATACGTCTTGATCTCACCATTCTTCAGTTCGGATATCCGGGTTGGTGAAGAAATGCTGATCTCATCGAGCCCTTCTCTACTTGTTACAACTAGTGCCCGCTTTGAGCCAAGCTCTCTCAGCACCTCTGCAATTGTCTCCGTTTTGTTGGCGTCATAAATACCCAGCACCTGACGATCCGCTCCTGCCGGATTGGTCAATGGACCGAGCATATTGAATACTGTTCTTATCCCTAGCTCCTTACGAGGAGCAGCAGCGTGTTTCATTGAAGGATGATACACTTGAGCGAACAAAAAACAGATTCCGATATCGTCCAGACAACGTTTGGCCTGCTCAGCGTTCAAATGAATGTTCACTCCGAGCGCTTCCAGAACATCCGCACTGCCACTGCCTGCACGGCCTGAGGCAGAACGATTTCCATGTTTAGCCACTCTGACTGAAACTGATGCAGCAACAATGGCTGAAGTTGTAGAGATATTGAATTTATGGATACCGGAGCCCCCGGTTCCGCAAGTATCTAACAGCTGGCTGGTCTCTGTATGCAGACGGCTGCTGTGATTGCGCATCGCTTCAGCAAAACCGGTAATTTCATCAACCGTCTCGCCTTTAATCCGAAGCGCTGTCAGCAGACCTCCAATTTGAGCTGGAGTAGATTCACCGCTCATAATGGCCTCCATGATGCTGCGCGCTTCCTCACGATTCAGGTGCTGCCCTTCGATCACGCGGCTAATTCCGCCTTGCACTGTATTTTGTCCGTTCATTGTAGTTCTCCTCTCCGAACTCTTCTTATACTCTTCTGATCCTCATCTCAGGTTTGCGGGTTATACTCGTATAAATAATCCTGATTTATGACTGCATCACCTTTGGATTGCGGTGGAAACATCATTTCCGCAGTACGAATGGCTGTCAGCAATGCCTTAGCTTTATTTACAGATTCTTGATATTCACTTTCTGGAACGGAATCCCATACAATACCTGCTCCAGCTTGAACATATGCCTTACCCTTTTTAAATACGATGGTTCGAATTGTAATGCACGAATCCATGTTACCGGAGAAACCAAGGTATCCAATTCCTCCTGCGTACGTTCCTCTCGCCTGTGGTTCAAGCTCTGCGATAATTTCCATTGCTCTTAGCTTTGGAGCACCAGATACAGTACCCGCAGGCATACAAGACAGGAATGCATCAAAGAAATCTTTATCCTTTCGAATCTGTCCGGACACTTTAGATACCAGGTGCATAACATGAGAGTAACGCTCTATTTCCATAAAAGAATCACATTTCACTGTACCAAAATCGGATACTCTTCCAAGATCATTGCGGCCAAGGTCTACCAGCATCAGATGCTCTGCACGTTCTTTCTCATCCTGTAAAAGATCCTGCTCCAGCTTCACATCTTCCTCTTCTGTAGCACCGCGCGGCCGGGTACCTGCAATCGGTCTTGTCTCGACTCGATCTCCCTCAACCTTTACGAGCACCTCTGGGGAGGTACCTACGATAATCTCGTCGTCCATCTTGAGATAATACATATACGGAGAAGGATTCATCGTCCGAAGAACACGATATACATGAAGTGGATCTACTTCAGTTTCGATATGAAAACGTTGGGAAAGTACCACTTGAAAAATATCTCCGGCCCGAATATATTCCTTACTTTTCTCTATATTCGCGATGAATTGTTCCTTAGTCAGGTTTGAACGAACATCACCAAGCTCTACATGAGTTGGAATAGGCCTGCGGTTAAAGCTCTCTCCCGGTCCTTCTTGCTGTAGGAAATTTGCAGCTTCATCAAGCTTCTTTTCTGCCGCTTCATAGGCTCTGACAATATCCTCATCTTTATCTCCGTCTTTAACATGAACGTTAGCTACAAGTAGAATTCTTTGTTTAACATGGTCAAAAACGATAACTTGATCGCAGAACATAAATTGAACATCCTGCATGTTCATGTCGTCAATTTGATGAGCAGGAAGCTTCTCGTAGTATTGAAGCAGATCGTAACCAAAGAAACCAATTGCTCCTCCTGTAAACGGCGGCATTTCCGGCAGCTCCGGGCTGCGATATTGTCTCAAAATCGATTTGAGCTCCTCTACAGGCTTCGTGGATACGTTTGTGTACTTCTTACCTTCCTTCTCAATGACGACCTCGCCTTTTTTGACCGAGAACATCAAGAACGGGTCAGTACCGATAAATGAATACCGTGCCCATTGAACTCCACCTTCTACACTTTCCAGTAAAAAAGCCCGATCATGCTTTGCAAAACGGCGGAAAATTCGGATAGGCGTTTCCATATCGGCGAGCAGCGTGCGGACAATCGGAATCAAATTATATTCCTTAGCCATTGCAATCACCTGTTCTACTTGCGGGGTTGTCATGTCATTCACTTCCTTTAACTAATTTCACTAAGTTTATCTATAGCTGCGCAATAAAAAAACCTCTACCGAAGTAGAGGTTTGCTGTATTAGAAGTCAGTTAATGATAAGATAGCTGCAAGTGGCTTCGATAAGGATCTTGAATATAAAGATCAGGATGAGCGCAATAAAAATGACCCACAATCCGTGGAAAATACTCTCTCTGCGCAAAGCCTACTCTATTCTACCTTATCCTAATTAAAAAACTCCACTACAGACAATCTCTCAGCTCAACTCTGCTCTTCTCAGCTCAACTAAACTCTACTCTGCTCTATACTGCAACTATGCTTAAAATTCTTAAAATCACTATACCTTATACCAAACCCATTTGGCAACCATCAATTTCAACAAATTAGGAGCCCGAAACACTCAAATCAGGACGAAGGCTTTTAGCTTCATTCAAATAGATGTGTTTCATTTCCCGCTGTCCCTTATTGGTGTTAACCTGAATCAACAACCGAATACATTTCGGAAGTCCACCTTTAACAGGGATTTCGGTAGAACACATAAGAGGAACCATGTCCCATCCGCTAAGCACACGAATTGCTCGAGCTGGGAACGTTGCGTCCAAATCCGGTGTAACCGTAATCCACACGCTGCAAATATCTTCAGGTACAATCTCGTTGCTCTCAACTACTTTTTTAAGAAGCTCAGCAGTAGCATCTAAAATTTCCTTTTCCTCATTTTGGGACACTGTTGTAGCCCCACGAATTCCTCTGTTATACATGCTGTCCCTCCTTCTTCAGTTCCCGAATCACCGAGACCACTTCCTCAAGCTTCACATCCGACACAATTTCCACCTTGCCGATGGAAACCGGAAGAATAAATACGATCTGGTTCTCCTTGAACTTCTTATCATGCATCATGGCAGAAATAATCTTATTCTCATCTAGATGATTCGGCATTACGGTAGGCAAACCAAATCCTTGCAGCAATTTGACGGTCTCATTGTACAGCTCCCGATCTCGACCACGGTTCACAGCGATGAGAGCCGCAGCAGCCATACCGATCGATATCGCTTCACCATGTAGAAACTCCCCGTACCCACCAATCGCTTCAAGAGCGTGGCCAATGGTATGGCCTAAATTAAGGATAGCTCGCAGACCTTGCTCCGTTTCATCTGTAGAGACCACCTTCGCTTTAACCGAACAGCCCATGGTCAGGCCATATCCCAGCGCTTCAGGATCGAGATTCAATAGGTCTTGTGTATGTTCTCCACACCATTTCGCAAATGCAGCATCCCATATCAGTCCATGCTTGATCATTTCAGACAAGCCGGCACGAACTTCTCTATCCGGTAGGCTCTGCAGCGTATCTACGTCATAAAGCACCATCTCCGGCTGATGAAAAGCACCAATCATATTTTTGGCAAGCGGATGATTGACAGCGACTTTACCACCTACACTGCTATCATGTGCCAATATCGTAGTAGGCATCTGTACAAATGTAACTCCCCGCATATATGCAGCGGCTACATATCCTGCCAAGTCACCAACCACTCCACCGCCAAGTGCCACTACAACGGAGCGACGATCAAGTCCGCCTTCGATCGCTGTGGTCATTACTTCTTCAAACACTTGGAGCGATTTAGATTTCTCGCCGGATTTCACAATCTTGCTAACTACTGTATAGCCGCTATCACTTAAAGCCCCCTCTACCTTGATTAGATATAGCGGGGCTACATTAGTATCGGTTACGATAAGTACTGGACTTTTTTTGGTCAGCCCATGCTGTTCAAAGTATTCTCCGGCTTTATCAAGCAACCCACCACCGATATAAATCGGATATGACCGTTCACCCAAATCCACATTGAGCGTTCTCATTAGTAGCTCTCCAATTGAGCCAGATAGCCTTTGTAATTACGTTCAACTTCCTCGATGGAGTCTCCACCGAATTTCTCAAGGAACGCCTTAGCCACTTCCCAAGCTACAACATGCTCCAGCACAACACTTGCAGCAGGAACCGCACAAGCATCAGAACGTTCAACCTGAGCTGTGAAAGGCTCCTTCGTATCGATATCCACACTTTGCAGCGGTTTGTACAGAGTAGGAATAGGTTTCATTACGCCGCGAACAACAATAGGCATACCGTTGGTCATACCACCCTCAAAGCCGCCAAGACGATTGCTAGCCCGGTAGTATCCGCGTTCTTCGCTGTACAATATTTCATCATGAACTTGAGAGCCTGGAATAGTGCCTGCTTCAAAACCGATACCGATTTCTACACCTTTGAATGCATTGATTGACATCACGGCTTGAGCAATGCGCCCATCAAGCTTGCGGTCGTATTGCACATGGCTTCCCAAACCCACTGGAACCCCTTCGACAATACACTCGACAATTCCGCCGATGGAATCTCCATCTGCTTTAATCTGGTCTATATATGCTTCCATCTTCTTCTCTGTCTCTTTATCAACTACGCGCACAGAAGAATCTTCAGTTACCTTCACTAGCTCATCTAGTGGTAAATGATGTGGAGGTGCTTCGATTTCACCAATTCGAATAACTTGACCTCCAATTTTAATGCCAAAACGCTGCAACAATTGCTTCGCAACAGCACCTACTGCAACACGTACCGCAGTTTCACGAGCACTTGAACGCTCAAGGACATTGCGCAGATCTTTCAAATTGTATTTAAGTCCACCGTTCAAATCGGCATGGCCTGGACGAGGACGATGCACACGACGCTTCTCTTCATCAGTGCCTTCAATCGGCTCGATGTTCATAATGTTGCGCCAATGCTTCCAGTCGTTGTTCTCAACAACTAACCCTACCGGTGCGCCAGTTGTATATCCGTGACGAACTCCGCCAACAATTTGTGCCGTATCCTTCTCAATTTGCATCCGACGGCCTCTGCCATATCCTTTTTGGCGACGAGCTAATTCAAAATTAAGCGCCTCGAAATCCAGTTCCAGATTACTCGGCAAACCTTCAATAATCGCTGTCAATTGGGGACCGTGTGTCTCCCCTGACGTTAAATAACGTAATGTCATGATGCGTTCCCCCTTTAAACTGTTAAACTGTAAGTCCATGTTCAAAAAGTCAGATTTTCAGGACCGAGAAGGTTGGATGAAGCTAGGGCGTGAGGAGCGGAGCGTACGTTTTGGGTACGTGAGCACCGGAAGGCCCGGCTGAATTCAAGATTCGACGTCGAGTCCGAAAAGAACTAAAATCCGATAATTTCTTTGCTCATTATAGTATAGGACTATCCTTTTGACAAGAAAGCTGGCAGCAATAGTTACTTTTACCTCTGTCTCTAAACACCTTATCCTGATATGTTAAAAAACGCAGTTTCTCATGCTCAAGGCAAAAGAAACCGCGTTTCTCATCGGATGATTTGGAAAGCTCTAACAATCTATCTCTTATACGTCGCATGCAGTGAGTTATCGTCCGACGCAGTAGACGACTTGGGCTCAGACTCGGAATATTCCAGCAGGCCGATTATTTGAGTCTTCTCCACGCCGAGCACCTGAGCACACTCCTGTAACGTGAGAAACCCTCGCCGATAAGCTTCGATAACCTTTCTCTTATCCATAACTAGACCTCCACAGTATCGGATGTTCCTCATTATTGGACAGGATTGATGGTTATATACTGCTAACATGATTTTGTTCAGCTTTTTTTACGATAAAAGAATGTTTCAGCAGCCTCAAGATCATATTGGCCAGGTGAGAAGATTTGCTCAGTGCTGCCAACGAACAATATACCGCCCGGTCTTAGAGCTTTTGCAAACTTGTGGTATAATACGTGCTTCGCTTCTTCTGTAAAATAAATCATAACATTGCGGCAAACTATAAGGTCGAATCCATCCTCGAAGCTATCCAGTAAAAGATTTTGCTTCTTGAAGGTTACCGATTTTTTGAGTTTATCGTCAAACCGGAACATCATGCCCTCTTTTGTAAAATAACGCTTAGCAACATCGGTCGGCACGTCCTTAAGTGAACGCTCTAAATATAATCCTTCCGCCGCTTTGCCAAGGGCACCTTCATCAATATCCGTCGCCAGTAAATATGTACTTGGCAGTAATCCCTTATCAGACAATATCATTGACAACGTGTATGGCTCTTCACCTGTTGAACACGCCGCACTCCAAACCCTAAATCGGGCTTTCCCTGCTGCCAGATCAGGAAGCACCTTATCCCGAAGCATCTCCCAACGATTCGGATTGCGCCAAAACTCTGACACGTTAATCGTCATCTTATCAAGAAACTCATAGAACAACGCCTTATTAACCGTCATTGCGTTATAAAACAAAGCAAAGCTAACATAACCATTCTTGTTGCGCAGCGTTGTCAAACGTCGTTTCATTTGTGCTTCTTTATATTGAGATAAATCAATTCCTGTACTCTTCTTGATGTTCTGAATGAACCCTGCATAATCTGGATCAATAGTGTCCGTGCTGTCTTGCCGCAGAGGTCCTCTTTGGTCGCCTATCATATCCATGCAGAGATTGCTTTGGTATACCCGAGCAGTTCATGCGACTCAAAGAAATTTGCAATTTCTCTCTCCGCACTCTCCGCCCCGTCGGAACCATGAATCAGATTAAATGGTGTATGGGCAGCAAAATCACCACGAATAGTTCCCGGAAGAGCTTCCGTAACCTTTGTCTTTCCGATAACGAGTCGAGACAGCGCGACTACATCATCACCTTCCCAAACCATCGCAAACACAGGTCCAGACGTAATAAACCTTACCAATTCATCAAAAAAAGGTTTACCATCATGCTCTGCATAATGTTTCTTTGCCTGAGCATCGCTAACCTGAACCATCTTCCCTGCGATCAACTTGAAGCCTTTGTCCTCAAAACGGCTAACAATTCTGCCAATTAATCCACGTTGTACTCCATCAGGCTTAACCATCAAAAAAGTACGTTCCATAAATTCCCTCCTGATCTGCAGATTCTTTTGTATTCTACCAAAAAAACATGATGAGGGTAAAGTTCAATAAGAGCGTTTATTGACAAATAAAGCAATCTCTTTAAAATGAGATCTCGATTTGCCTTCTGGAAGCTGCTCAAGCGCTTGCATAGCCTTATCGATAAATCGATCAGCCAGCTCTTCGGCACGCTTGATCCCTGAACTGGATAGTATCATTTCAATCGCCCGTCTCGTATCATGACCGGATCTTATTTCCGTAATTTCCTGAAGAAGCGGTTCCCTGATCTCTTTATCTTGCAGTGCATAAATAACAGGTAATGTAATGTTACCCTGACGCATATCGCTTCCTGGCGGCTTGCCGATCATTTTTTCTGTTCCGCACAGATCAAGCAAATCATCTCTAATTTGAAATGCCATACCCACATTGTATCCGAAGCGATACAACAACGAATGAACTTTAGCAGGGGCTCCCGCAGCCATGGCTCCCAGCTGACAACTGATGGCGATCAGTAGTGCAGTTTTTCTGCGAATTCTTAACAAGTAGTGGCGTACACTCTGATCTATGTTGAAAAAATCACGAATTTGCTCCATTTCACCCACAGACATCTGTACCATGGATTTAGCTAAAATCCGATGAATGTCAGGATTGTTCAATCGCGTAGCCAGCATTAAAGCCTTGGCATATATATAATCTCCGGTATACATCGCGATTTTGTTATCCCATTTTGCCTTTACTGTCGGCTTCCCCCTACGGGTCGCTGCATCATCAATGACATCGTCGTGTACTAATGAGGCCGAGTGGATCAGCTCAAGCGGCACTGCGACATATTGCAGCTTCTCCAGATCATAGGCACCAAACTTGCCGCCAAGCAGCACGAAGATAGGACGAAGACGTTTCCCTCCTGCTTTTAAAAGATGCAAGGAAGTTTCGCTTAACAGCTCGTCATCACCCTCGATGCTATCGTATAACTGCCGCTCAATATAATCGATATCCTTTTTTAGTGCGCCAAATATGTCCAATAATTTCATTCTTTCACCCGAATCTATATATTATCATTCCAAATGTTCATTCTTACCTCATTCTGAATAAGTCCGAGCTCATAGGCATATGAAAAATATAAAGCTAATCCCGCTTGTCTTTTCTCATTAAAATCATAACACAAGTTATTGAAATAATGACGCCAATATTCAGGTGTGCCTCCGATCGTTGTACAAGCATGTTCAACAATAGGGGCAAGATTATTCATGTTGCGCTGTTTGTTCTGCTCAAAAGCTGCGCTCACTTCTGAAATAAATGATGGCTTGGTCTCCGCAAATGACCGCTGAACCGCCCATACAGCAAACGTCATACCATAGCCAGTCCATTCCTTCCAGATTTCCCCTAAATCCGTAACGATATAACCATGATCTCGCCATGAAGCCGTAATCGCATGATCTCCAATCAATAGAGCAGCATCACTTTTTTCCATCATCGCATCCAGATCAGGCTCACTGTCCCAGTAAGTTGGATGGCCTTCGTAGGCCTTTTCCATAATGATTTTGAGCAGGTTCACTGACGTTGCCGAAGTATTGGTCAGAGCGATGACACCATTTCTGATTTCCTCAGGCGGCTTACGTGAGAAAAGAAATATAGAATTCACGGGGCCATCTGAGCTGACAGATAAATCCGGTAGCAGCAAAAAACGATCATACCCATAACCAAATGCAAATGAAGACACAGGTGAAATATCTAGAGAGCCTTCAAGCATCCGTCGATTCAGCAAAGATGGAACCTCGGTAACAAGACTGGCTTTCTCCGACAAGTTAGTCAGTTTAAAGTCATGAAATATTGGCCACACATTAGCATATTTAATTTTGCCGATGAGGATTTCGTCATTTTCCAGGCTGTTCACTTTCATCCCCCCATCTAGTAAAGAGCTCATGTTCTATTCTTAGGGTATCCAGCACTTTCCCTACCAAAAAAGCAACCAGATCATCAATATTTTTCGGATTGAAATAAAACGCAGGCATGGCCGGAACGATCCGGACTCCAAGCCTGGCGAGCTTAAGCATATTCTCCAAATGAATAGCATGCAGCGGTGTCTCACGTGGGACAAGCACAAGTGGCCGGCCCTCCTTCAACATAACGTCAGCAGCCCGAGTCATCAAATTGTCAGACGTTCCGTTCGCTATAGACGACAAGGTTCCCATGGAGCAAGGCATGACAATCATCCCTTCCACCAAAAAGGAACCGCTGGCAATGCTTGCACCGATATCACCAATCTGATGATAGATATAGCTCCCTGAATAACCGTTAAAATGTTCGTTCAACGCGGCATTACGGTCAGCGATATTCCAGCCGAGCTCCTCCTTGATCACACGCCATCCAGCATTGGAAATAACGATATGAACATCATATCCAACATCTAGCAGAGTCTGAATCAGCTTTATTCCATAAATCGAGCCGCTCGCTCCCGTAACACCTACGACCATTGCCTTTTTTTTGCTGGATATCATCAGTATTGCCGCACCACCAAATCGATCAAAGTAAACAAGAACACAACGATACTAAGCACACCATTCATCATAAAAAATGCGGTCTGCAATCGGCTGAGGTCACTTGGAGAAACGATATGATGCTCATAGAACAAAATAATATAAGCAATTATCATTCCAGCGATATACCACCAGCCAAGATCTGTCATCAGAAGCAGAGCTATAAAGCCGAAAGCCGTAATAATATGAAATGCTTGCGCAATTTTAAGAGAAGCAGCCACTCCGAATCTCACCGGAATCGATTTAAGCCCTTCTTTCGTGTCAAACTCAACATCCTGACAGGAATAAATAATATCAAATCCAGCCACCCAAAAAGTAATGGTCGCAAACAGCACCATCGCAGTCGCATTAACCATACCTGTTACAGCAACCCAGCCCCCCAAAGGAGCCAGTGCGATCGTAAGACCAAGTACTACATGACATAGCCAAGTGAAACGTTTTGTAAAAGAATACAGAACCAGCATCACTACCGCGATCGGCAGCAGTTTCATCGACAATGGGTTAAGCTTCGCAGCCGCCCAGAACAGTAATGCGAATGAAATAATAATGAATACGATAACTTCACTGATCTTAAGCAATCCAGCTGGAATGGCACGGCCAGCCGTACGAGGATTCTTTGCATCGCTAACCCGATCAATAAGTCGGTTAAGCCCCATCGCTGCGCTGCGGGCACCGAACATCGCCAGTAGCACCCAACCGATCTCCGCCCAGGTCGGCAATGTATGCTCCATCGCAACCGAACCGAGAAGCGCACCTATAAAGGCAAAAGGCAGGGCAAATACGGTATGCTCAAATTTGATCATTTGCAGAAAAATGACTACTTTTCTATACATGAGGTTACTCCTTCGTTCCGATATGTAATGCCGCAATCCCACCGGTTAAAGGATAAGCCTCCACATGGGTCAGTCCGATTTCAGAAAATGTTTGCTTTAGTTCCTCACGTCCCGGAAATTGGGCAAGTGATTCTGGCAGCCACTTATACTGCTCATATCGCTTGGCGAACAATTTACCGAGCAGAGGCAATACCTTTTGGAAATAAAAATAATAAATTCCTTTAAACGGCTGCCAGGTTGGCTTGGACAACTCCAGACAAACGACCATGCCTCCCGGCTTAACGACCCGCTTCATCTCACGAAGTACTTGATAAAGATCCGGAACGTTCCTTAAGCCGAAGCCTATAGTTGCATAGTCAAACATATTATCTTCAAACGGCAGCTCCATAGCATTGCCTTGAACAAGTGTAATGGTCTGATCCAGCTTGCTATCCTGAACTTTACGGCGACCAACTTGCAGCATATTTTCGCTAAAATCAAGTCCAGTAATATGGCCTCCGCTCGCCTTCGCCATACTGATCGTCCAGTCGCAGGTTCCACAGCAAAGATCCAGGGCACTGTTTCCTTGCGACATGTTCATTTTCGCCATCGTGAACTTGCGCCATGCTTTATGACGTCTAAAGCTCAAAATGTCGTTCATAATATCGTACTTTGGAGCTATACTCTGAAACACCGAATGTACAAATTGTTCCTTTGGCTTGGAAGAAGAACTGTTCATGTTTTGACTTTCCCACCCTATCCTTACTGAAATGAGTGCCGTTGAGGTGACAGCACGCCCTTAATCTGCTGCAAAATATGTTTAATCTCGGCTTGCTGCTGTTCACCTTTACACTCCTGAATCAATGACTGTACCCGTTCAACAGACTGGTTCAGCATGGACATCAATTGCTCTTTCACATTGTATTTTGCAAGAAGTGCTTGCCACTCCTGTTCATCAATAGCCCCTTGTGACAACATTTTTTTATCCTCAGAGGTTGCGTTCTCCATAATGTGCAAATAAGCGTATCCTTTACGATCATGCGGAAATACTCCGCTGTATTTCATTTCATCAAGCATGACTTCACAGCGACTTAATTCTGCAAGCAGCAGCTTCCATAAATTCCGTGCCGACTTGTCCATAAATTGAGAGAATGAAAGAAAGAGCTCCATTTTCACCTGAACACTTTGTTTTATGTAGTCCTCAGCAGGCAAAATAATACGTTGAAGGGCAGTATAAAGCCTTACCTTCAGCCGGTTCACTTCACAAATGGCAGAGCTCATGGCAGATACCATATCGATCTCATCAATCTTGGCGAGCAGCTCGTAGAATACGCTGCTGAAATAATCGCCAGCAAGTACTTTAAGCTGACGGGAACGCATAGCCATCTCATCTTTACGGCTTTTTGCGGTATCGATTCTATCATGAGTATCCATGCCCAGCTGCACAAGAAAGGCAGCCAGTGAGCAAATCTCCGCTGTACGGGATGATCCGCTCTCCCTGCCATTTAAAAAAGTAAACAGCAAACCAACACGGGGTGCCGGAAATTCCGGAAGCTCCGTGTGAGTAGTAATCATATCGTACTCAATATACTTCTTAGCTAATTCTGTTATGCGATCAGGTATCATCCTTTGCCTCCGAGCCGCTATTCCTGACAACTTGTAATGTAATTCAAAAAAATCAATAAGTTATGTCACAATCTTGTATATTATAGCATATGTTAATTCGGTGCGCACGAAGGACACCACTCATTATTCCAAAGTTATATTTCCATTAATTTCATTATTTGTTTGAAGCCTTTTTTTCCACAAATGAGACTCTGTCACCCGAAACCAGCTCTTTAGCTCAGGCGCTAAATCATTGTCCCCGGTATTTTTCAGCTCAGTTAGTGCCGACGATGGCCATGTTCCTCTTCGAACATCAGCAGCTAACAAAAGATATTTGCCACCTACCCAACGATCCTCAGCCACCAAGCGAAGCAGCAACTGATCTATATTAGTCGTTCTTTTGAAGGTGAAAGAGATGATTTCAGCCATTCCCATGTACATGTTAGCCTTGCTTAATTCATTTTCTGTTACTTTGAGATCTACTGACAAAATCGAACCATTGATTTCCACCTTGGACAGCCGTACAGGCAGATCAAGCTGTATGAATTCATTTACCAAATTATCATCGCTTAACTGTATCGGCTTCTGCTCGGCAAACACGGTATGCGAACTATTCCAATATGGCTGAATACCCTCCAGCTTGGAAATTAACATAAGCAGCACAAAGCCGCTTAAAGTTATTATTATTGTCTGCAGTAACATCACTTTCTGCTTCACGGGGAGTCCCCTTTCAGTTTATAGGATGTTCAAACTCTCCGTCCGCCTGACATTAAGTCCTTACTTTATTGTACAAAAGAAAAAAGCAGGCTATGCCTGCAATCTCAAAATCATTCCTCAGTATCGATTACTCCGTGTTTTGTATAAACTACTGCTTTCCCTCTTACTTTGACTGCGGAAGTATGATCGGTAAATTGAGCGATCAATACCTCGCCTTTATCCAGTTTCTCCGTATGGTGAAATCGTGTGTCCTTACCGCGAGTCAAACCAATCACAGTTACACCTTGTTCCTTGGCTTTGACGACGAAATAATCACCGTTATTCACGGTTTCATGATCGCTTCCACTTCTTTGCTGCTCATGATTCATTCTCACCGAGCCTCCTTTTAGTAAAATAATACTCTGTGAGCAAAAGCAAACTTGTGAGCTACCTCTCTCATTTAAAAGAAAAGGCCGTGAACGTTAAGCCCACGGTCTTATAGAACGGAAAATATGTAGAAATCTTATTTAATTCCGTCTTTGAGCGCTTTGCCTGGTTTGAAAGCAGGGATTTTGCTCGCAGCGATTTCGATTTCTTCTCCGGTTTGAGGGTTACGTCCTTTACGGGCGGAACGCTCGCGAACTTCAAAGTTACCAAAGCCAACCAATTGTACTTTATCTCCGTTTTGAAGCGCTGTTGAAATAGCTTCGAAAACAGCATCAACCGCTTTCGTTGCATCTTTCTTGGACAGCTCAGCACTTTCAGATACTTGAGATACCAAATCAGATTTATTCATTATGATTCACCTCCCTATTAGGGAATTATAGCTTCTCTGATATTCTGTCTTTCCGTTTTACCGCAGAATATACGTTGCAACGCGCTTTTTGCACATAAAAATCCAGTAAAATCAGTGTTTTTACGGCACTTTGCCTTGCGCGGAACAAATTTATAGTAATACAGTGAATCAATATTTTCAAGTTATTTAAGTCCTGGATCTATTTAAAACATAAAAAGTTACCGAAAAGGCAAGTACTAGAACAACACCTTTTACTATGTCATGAGCAAAATATTGAAGTTCATCATCGTTAATCCGTTTACTAGAACGCCGATCAATACAGAGCCAACGAAGGTTCCGATAATGTTAGGATAGTGTATCTTTCATTTTTTGTAGTCCCCTTGTCCTCCACTTGCGTAATACAATGCGGCTTCTTGAGTAATTTCACCACGATCAAATTTTGCAGCAACTTGTCCACCGTACATGACATAAATGACATCTCCAATGCCAAATCCCTCGTCTATCTCGCTAGTAAAGTAAAGAATGCCCTTCCCTTTAGCTGAGAGTTCACCTTCTGGTTGATCGCGGAATCCAGCAAATCTGCCATTTTCGCACGATTATTCTCTGCTACAAATGTTGTTAATTCACCACCAAATTTCTCAACCTCTTCTGTCACACCTTATACATATTGCTGGGAAAAAGCACCTGTATTAATTTCCATAATCAGGGCAATTCGTTTACCTGCCAACTCTTTACCTTCTGCCCCGTTAATGTCAGAATTTGCCAGGGCAGCTGCCGCAGGCTCTGTAGTCTCGTTATTGCTCGGGGCAGCTTCTTTTTTAATTCCGTATGCACTAATTGCAAGTACGAGTACAAGCATGATTAGTGTGAATACAGGTTTGCGGAAAAATGTGATGTTTTTCATTGTAAACCCCCTCAAATTCTATCTTAAAAATCTTATAGATTAATACAATACGTAATTCCTAGTATGTGAATCGGTTTTTAATAATTTATTTTAGAGTAGTAAAAAACCAGCTAATACTTTGTCAATAGACAGTTTTGTAGGAAAGAGATTTTTGATATACTGATTTTAAGCATAGCAAATAAACCTCCACTTACTGGAAGTTTATGGGATAAGCAGTTTCTAAGAAGCGAAAGGTTGCCCTTTTTTGAGCATGGCGTAGACGTGATGTAATACCTTGTTGGCGCAAGCGATTACGGCTACTTTATGGGGCTTACCTTCGCTTTTTTTCTTGTCATAATATTCTCTTAGGCGCGGGTTTAATCCCTTTCTTAATCCGCATATTACCGCTAGATATGCGGCTCTTCGCAAGCGCTTTGAGCCGCGTTTCGTTATTTTG
>NZ_FNBG01000014.1 GCF_900102215.1 Fontibacillus panacisegetis | reverse complement strand
CTATTTGCGGATCACCTCCAAAATAGGACATATCATTTCCGAGTTCAGCCAAGATGACCGCCGCCGCATCTTTCTGAATGCCGGGAATGGTAATCAAAAGTTCAACGGATGGTAAGTGCGGTTCGAGTAACTGATTAATCTCGAACTCCACCTTCTCCAATTGCTTCTCAACGTAGGATAAGTGGTCTAAGTGCAGACCCAGCATCATACGATGGTGCTTCTTCATTCGTCCATCTAGTGCCTCAAGAAGCTCAGGTACTTTGCGCTTAAGAGATGTCTTCACTTTCTCTTTCACTTCATCAGCGTCCAAAACCTCTCCGTTATTAACAGACTCCAGCAGTGCGCGACCGGATGTCCCAAAAATATCGCTAATGTAAGTCGTAAGTTTCAAATTTGCGTCTTGCAATATTTTGTGTATCCGATTCTTCTCGGCTGTCGCATCTCGAAGCAGCTTGCGTCGGTAGCGTGTTAAATCCCTCATATTTCGAATATCGGCTGGGGGAACAAAGCTAGGCGTGATGAGTCCGCAACGAAGCAACTGTGCGATCCAAGCTGCATCGGCGACATCTGTTTTCCGCCCAGGTACGTTTTTGATGCGTTTTGCATTCGCCAGAATGAGCGTGAATTGCTCCTCCAGTATGTTCCAGACCGGCTTCTAATACACGCCCGTGCTTTCCATGGCTACGTGTGTGCATTCCCGGTCATTTAACCAGTCATTAAGCGCCAGCAGTCCTTTCGTTGTTGTTGAGAACGTACGAATTTCTTGCTTCGGTTTACAGTCTAACTTACCATACAAAACACAAGCAACTACTGTCTCTTGATGAACATCCAGCCCAACACATCGTTCCAGAATCGCCTCCATCCGGTAGCCTCACTTCTCAAAATAAAATGGGTGCAGGTCATGTATCCTCAGAGTGAAAGAATTTTTATACAAGTGCTCGTAGCAACAAATGGCGGTGCTCGTGGGATACAGTCGGCCGGTTTGGGACTCAGAGTGTTGTCCTACCAAAAAAGTATCGGCCTGTGACCTGCAGTTCCAGTATGGAACACACAGATTCACAGGCCAAGTACATTTTCATTCATGGTGGTGGCCGCTAGACCATGGTGGTTTGGGACAGCCCCTTCTTTTGATGGAAAAAATCAGTGTTGATAGTACACGGTACCATCGGCCCAGCCTTGTAGCCAGATTCGTGGATAACGATTTTGAACCGGCTGTTCTAATATATCAAATCTGAAATTACCCACTACATCAGATTGATAATAGTTCCAACCAACACCGCCTTCCTGTTGGTCAGTAGTTGTTCCATTATATGACCAGCCTAAAGCCCATGTAGCTACATAAGGCGTAATGGTACGATTCGCCCGATCCAAGTAACCGTTAGATTTAACATTCCATTCAATGGAATGAGTGAGTCTCCACAGCACCCCGCCGACAAGGTTTGTACCTTCAACCTCACGACCATATGTGTACGTACCCGCTGCAAGCAGAGTAATGTCTTTTTCGGAGATATCGACCTGTACAAGCGACACGGCAACAGCCAAAGCCTCGTCATTAGAAAGGTTTGCTGTTTTTGCACTAAGTGTTTTGGAGCGTGTACCTTCAGCAGCATATTGTTCCAACAACGACGTCGCTTGACTAGCAAATTCCTTTACGGCAAGCTTCTCTTCATCCGAATAGCTACTCCAAAGACTTTGAGCATCTTGGCTTTGAACCAATGCACTTGCCAATGCCTGAGCGTCCGCCCGATTTTCTTCTTGGGCAAAAACCGATGATGAAAAGGAAAGTAATAAGACCAATGTCAAGAGAACCGAAAGGTATTTTTTCATTGAAAATTTCCTCCTTTAATAATTTGTCTTATCAAACAAGATTAACTCTTTAACAAATGCCGAAGACTATTTTACTAACTTGCTTATCAGATTCGCTTCCCTCCCTCCACGTTATGTTTTGCAACCCTTTTTCCAGTTTCGGAATGAATAACGGTTGCACCTAACGTATGCCGATCATGTTGTCTATCTAAATAACGTATGAACTCTACAAAATCTGACGAATATTCTCAATATTTTTGTTCACGCATGACCCGGTGCTGGATTCCAATACGTCTTTATTTTTAATACCTCATACTTCCATATTTGAGGTATAATTAGGGATATATCAATCACACAGATAATAACGCACTATAAATACAATCATCGGGGGAGTCTTATGGAACAATGGTTTTATTTCCTACGAAGCCCACTGGACGACCTGGATGTAATGATTCAAGAGTTTGTTTATCGTTCTTTTTACCAGTTCGTTTACCGGGATATTCATTTCATGGTTCATGACCATGCGCTTACGGAGGATATTATTCAGGATGCTTTCATGAAGGCCATAACCAAGGGACCCAAGATGCGATCCGGTGCGAACATCCCCGCCTGGATCAAACAACTGACTCGAAATACCGCCTTGGATTATTTAAGAAAATTAAACCGGGACCGTCAGATTTTAGCTGAATCATACGTTATTAGTAGTGGCCCCTTTAATGAAGTTAGTGTAGCCAGCGAAGTCGAATCCAGAAAAAGGGACGAACTGCTTTATCAGGCAATGGACGAGTTAAAAGCGGATTATCGAACGGTGTTGTTTCTCTTCTATATAGAGGGAAAAACATACCGGGAAATTTGCCGGGAACTGAATCTGACGGAGCCTGTCCTTACCCAACGTTTGGCAAGAGCACGAAAAAAATTGCTTCAACACTTTTTAGGAAAATGGACTGATAATGATGAATGAACCTAATGAGCAGGATCGTATCATTCAAAAAGCGCTTCAAGACTACTACAACCGCATCGAGATTCCCGACGCAGCGCCCTCTTGGGAAAAGGTGCATGTCCAGATGCAGAAACGCCGCTGTAAAAAGAAAACCCTTTTCCGCTTGAAGATCGTAGCTGCCGTAATCGCCGCCGCGTTTATGATTGACCTTGCCGCGACAACCAATATAACCAAAACGTATGCAAGTATGTCTTCGTTGTTTCGGGAGGCCAAGGATCGCGTCGTGGAGTTTTTCTTTGCCAAGGAACAACACGACACCTCGGCAGCCAAAACCGTGCCGCCACCATCTGCAGAAGGCGAAGGCGAAAACCCCGCCGTTCCAGAACCAACGACGCTAGAGGACGCCAAGGCCAAATTAGCTTTTCCTCTTCTTCTGCCAAGCTATGTCCCGGACCATTTTTCGCTTGAGGTGGTCCGTATTTTCCGGGAAGCCAGTGGCCAGTATCATAATGTATATCTGGAATACATGAACGATAATGAGGATATTTTTAAAATTAGCCAGCGCTTCATAGAACCGGGATCGACTCATGTAAAAAGTGATGTATCAACGGATGTGGGGGTCATTAGGAAGACGATGATTGGAAACAGCCGAGGTATACTCGTCATTGTGCCGGAAGGTTTTGTTACACTAGAATGGCTTACAGAAGATCAGATTAAAGTATCCATCTCTGGCAAATTAGCGGAAACCGATGTCTTGGAAATAGCTGAGTCTTTACGTTAAAAGGGAGAGCGAACGGATTATTCCGCTCGCTCTCTCTTCTTATTCTGGAATCAAATATGCGGAAGAGTACCGGTAACCTGATTCCAGAGTCGATCCTTTTTTGATCCAGTGATAGGATTTTGTCCGATAATAATACCCGCTTAACACCGAAATATTGCTGATAGAAGAATACGCATAAGCTGCGTTGCTTTCTTTGACGCTGGCCCCATAATACACATCGATCCAGTCCGAGCCTGTCCAACGTTGCAAGGTGAGCTGTACGCCGATTTCATCGACTCGAACCGTTCCGTAGCTTTCTCCCCATATATTAACTTTTTGTTTCCCTTGATCGGTGAGGTATCCTTGCCCTTTCTCCAAGTAATCGAAATCGGGATCAAATACAGTAAACTGAGAAACAACTTCTGGCGGCGATGGGGTTTTCGCTGGAGCGTCCGCGCTCGGGTCTTGAGCGAATGCCTGAACCGGCAGCAGGAGCATCAAAGATAGCCCTAATAATAAGATGTTACAAACAATCCCATTTGTCTTTACGTTCAAAGTACAGCCTCCTTAACGATGTGGATTCACAATATATAACGAATGTCATTTGGATTCCCTAACGCTTTATCTGCAAAAAAACGCTCCAATGCAAAAAAGCCGGAAACCCCTGACTCCAGTAGCGCTGTGATGTATTCAGTTCCTAATTGGACCCACTTCTTTATTGAGTTTGCAAAATAACAGAAGCCAATAAAAATAGTAACGGTGGAGCAATGAACCATTTCACATACTCATTTCCTGCAATAGCGACGTATAAACCCGAAAGAGAACATACAAAGGCAACGAGAAGAAGCGTCTGCTGCATGCAGGCGAATTTTTATCGAGTTTTGTCGAACGAAATGAAACAAACAATTGTGTACCAAATGTTCACATAGCACAAAAAATCGCTATGCCCACCCAATTCCAAATTAAGAAACTCAAAAAATTCTCCTTCAACACCTTGCTCATGAACCCCCTGCTCCCTTCTTACTTATTCGTTGGCATTGTGGGAGCATGATTCTCATCGGGTGCAGTATATAGCTTAACTGCTAATTGCTCTAAGGTGTGAGCGGAAGTAAAACTAAACCAGTCTCCTTAAATTTAGGATAAGGTAATAAAATGGGACCGCCTAAGTCATTTATGACTTATAGGACAGTCCCACTTATTATATCTACTAATTATTGAAAGTAAAGTCTACTGTAGGATTGCTAGATGATACAGTATAGGAGTGGTCTGAACCAGATTCCCAAACTACATTATCACCATGCTTCTTAATCGCTTTAAACTCGATCTTAGTTCCAACTGGAAGATCGATTGTGAAACTCCAAGTTGGATAATTGGTAGTAGATCCAGGCCCAATCGCGTTAGCTGGATTCCAGTTACCAAGCTCAGCAATACTACCAACAATATATACATTTTGTCCCACTGCGGTCGTTGCATTTCTCACATTAAATGTAACTGGAATCACAGTATTGTCATCAAGTGGTGGTTCAGTCGTAATTACACCATCTTTAATCCATGAGTTAGTATTTACGAAATAGCCTGGTTGACTGGATCCAGGTGTCTGCTGCCCATTGCTGTTGAAGATGACGTTCGCTTTATCCCAACCGCTAATTGTATAAGAATACCATCCATTTCCATCATCTTGCATCGCAACACCTGGCCAAATAGTACCTATTTTGGTAGGTGACACAGACTCATCATAGTAGTAGATGTTTGGTGTTCCCCAATTGGATGGTTTATAGAATTTAACAGTAAACAATTGTCCCTGTGATTGCTGCTTCTTAAATGTGTAGGTCTTTGTCGTATTGGTAGTTGATCCAATTGCAGTAACGTTCAACGTGTAAGTAGTGCCATCTGCGTCACCAGCACCAATCGTAACCTTCGTGCCAGAAGTGAATGATATTGGTGCGCTTCCATTCAGTGAATAAGTTGCTGAATTCGCTCCTTGATAGCTGATCGTAATGTCAAAACTATCACTATTGAATACACCTTCAGATTTATCAATCGAAATCGTTGGAATTGGATTGTCAGGATTGTTAGGGTGAACTACTCCATCCTTAATCCATTTCTCACCCGAAACTTGATATCCTGATTGTTCCGCACCTGGAATCTGGTTCCCGTTAGAGTTAAAGATCACTTTTGCTTTAGTCCATCCAGGTACCGTTGCCACATACCAGCCATTTCCTTCCGCTTGCATTGCTACTCCAGGCCAAGCTGGACCATTCTTCGTTGGAGTTACGGAGTCATCATAATAATAGATGTTCGGTGTACCCCAATTGGATGGCTTATAGTAGTGGATTTTTAATGCAGCATTGGGATCCTCTTTCGTAAATGTATACGTTTTCGTTGTTGAAGTTCCCGAGCCATTTGCCGTTACTTTTAGTACAAATGTTGTTCCAAATGCTGCACCAGCACCTAAAGTTACAGTCGTACTCGAATTGAAATTAGTTACAGAGCCATTGTTCACTGTATAAGAAGCATTGTTCGCATTTGTTACGTCTATCTTTACAGATAATGAATCAGTATAGAACCCCCCCTCTTGCTTATCGATTGTAACTGTAGGACCCGATGATGTTGTTTCATACAAGACAGCAATTTTACCGCCACCAATGTTACCCGTAATTTTACCGTTTGATACAGTAAATGTTCCACCACCAGTAGCCTTGTTTATATAAGTACCATTAGAGAGTCTTGTGTCGGAATTAATATAAGCATCACCACCTAGATTCACAATCGTAATGCCTTTACTACCACGTTCAACCAGCATGATTTCGTTGCCTTGTGTTCTAAGATACTCGTCTTGCCCCACCATTGCATTGTGGAACTTGTTCACTGCAACTACATCTGGATCTTTCCACAAATCGTTACCTTTGGTACCTAGACTACCTGCAAATTTTCCGCCACCTGCAGGACGATTAAAGAAAAGAGATGTTGTTTGAGCGCGAGCAGCAATAATAGCCCATCCCATTTTAATATGCCATTCGTTCATACCAGTAGATTCACTACTATCGTTAGCATAAGTATCATGTGTTTCTACAAAAGTAACCAATTTTGATGGATTTACACCTGCAGCGTTAAATTCTCTGGCACCGTTCACATTTTTATTGCTGTTGTAACCAACCGCATGTCTTATGCTGCCACCATAGTGAGATGCAGTCAGATCTATAAAATTAGAGTACTTGTAGAATTCATCTGCCCCACCTTGAAGTACTTCCCCATAAATGAACAAGTTATGCTTGTTGTTAAGCCCGCCTAAAACTCGCGGCCAGAAATTCGATGAAAAATTCCCATAATGATCTGAGTTTTCATTAGGCAGTTCAATATGTTTCGCTGTGTCAATCCGGAAACCATCAGCACCTAGCGAGGTCGCATCGTTCAAGAAGCTGATAATTTTATCCTGTAGATCATAATTTGAAGTGTTCAGATCAGGTAGACCGACTCCCCATTGAGTAACCTGCCGTCTGTCTCCATAGTTTTCAATTCCTCTTGCCTCATGCCAGAAATAGGAATTATTTCTGATCGTAGGATCAACATTGTATGCCGGAGTAAATTGTAAACTACCTCCACCAGCATTAGCTGTATGTTGCAATATAACATCGACAATGATCTTAATGCCATACTTCTCTGCTTCCTCACACATTCTCTTAAATTGATCTCTACTACCAAGCTGTGCATTCCCAATGTTAAAGTTGGTAGGTTGATATAAAACCCACCAGTAGCTGCCGCCCATTGAGTTCTCTTTGGTCCCTTGAATTGGAGAAGTCTGAACCGTTTTATAGCCCGCTGCAGCTATTGCCGGAAGATTGTTAGTTATTGTGTCAAAGGACCAGTTCCATGCATGCAATATAACTCCGTCTCTAGATGTTGCAGGAAGCCCGTATTCCTCGCCCGCTGCCTGAACTGTAGTGCTTGCTGCAGATGAAAAGTTTAAGACTTGCAAAATCAGGGCAACAAATAAGACTATACTCCAGATACGCCTTGCTTTTTTCATTTTGCCTAACTCTCCTTTTCAAAAAAATAATAGTGTATGACGAAACTATCAAAATGTATACGCTTACATAACTGATTTGACATATTTCTTTTTTTGGTAATTCCATCACCAAGTTTAATATGTCATATAGTGGATTTTATGTCAATATTTAATTTCAATGAATAATTTTCAATACCTTATAACACTTTTTTTTTCATAATTTCGACTAAAAAACTACAAATACTCCTAGCATTTTTATATACTCAACTAATATTATGATTTATGCTCTTTGTTTGCGATACATAACATTTGAATATAACCGTAACAGCTAATACACCACTTACATAAGCAGCGGCAATCACGTCAAGCTCGAAATGTGTACCTACTGTCGTTGTTCTGATTGCAAACGGGAAATGAACAATATCCCGGATAGTGCGGAGAGTATACCCATTTAACATCCCACTTGATATAAATTCAAAATTCCCCTTTTACGCGATTGTAAAAAAGTTTTGACTGATCAGACGAGCCCATAGCTGTATATAGCTCAAAGCTTTCTTCAGCTCAAGTGATGAGCAATACCTTGCAAATTCCGAGTATGCAAAAAGCTCCTGAATCTCCGCGAGGAAAATCAAGAGCTGGTTCATTGTTAAATTGGTGCGGTCGAGAGGACTCGAACCTCCACGGGGGTTAGCCCACACGGACCTGAACCGTGCGCGTCTGCCAATTCCGCCACGACCGCAAATGGTTTGTCTAACAGAAAGTGTTTTCTGCAGCGACAAGATATATAATATCACGCGGAAACGTTCGAGTCAACAATTAATTTTCTGGATTTTCAAAGGCTTGCCCGATAGTAATCGATGTGTTTCTTCCCCCTACTCCTTTTATTCTTCCGTCCACATCCGCGGATCATGCGATGGCTGATAAATATAGTTGCGATCAAGCTTCACTACATGACGATTTGGTCTACGAATCAGTACATGAGTATCGTCCCACGCAACAACGATTCCTCTAATATCGTTACTTGCTATTGCATCACGAATAACTCGTACTTTTTCTCCTGACAAGCGATATTCATTAAGCTGCTCATCCGTAATCATTATTTGTAGTCCTCCCTTATATTTCAAAAAAAGACTCCGCGTGTTGCTTGGCGGAGTCTTTCAGATCGCAGGAGCACTGAATAACCTCTACCGCGATTAATTATCTGGATATGCCTAACTTCAGTACGTGTTAGCGCTGAGCGTGTTCCCTGCTATCATTTGTTTCAAACCAGAAATCCAGCACCTTCGCTGACATCACCCGTTGCTGCAAGTATCCAACCTGTTGTGGGCTAAATTGATCCTTCCAGGGAACACTAAGTTCTTCACATAGACCTGCAATCGTCAAGAGCTGCGACCAGGCAACATAGCGTTTATACCAGAAGAATTGTGGATGCTCAAGCATATAGGGATAAAGGTCATCAAACTCCGTGTGTTTGCAATCCAGGGCACGTTCGAATGTAACCTTTGCGTCAGACAATTTGGAAATAAAAAATTCATGATTCACTACGTTTTCTTCCCCCATAAATATAAACCTCCTCTCCCTAGTCACCCTAATTATAACGAAAAACATTTCTCCTGCAAAGGATTGTTACAAAATTAGGACTAATTATTCTAAGCAATAACTCCATTTATGTCCAAATTAAGTCTAATCCGCAAATGTAATTTTACCACCTTCAAGAGATTCGATTTGAGCCAATGTTTCTAGGCGAATGCCCTGGTCACGAATCGCTTTGCCTCCTGGCTGGAAGCTTTTTTCAACAACGATACCAACACCTACAAGTTCAGCTCCAGAGCGTTCAATAATTTTGATCAGCCCTCTTGCTGCATCTCCGTTCGCAATAATATCATCAATGAACAATATTTTATCATCAGCCGAAATAAATTCACGAGAGATCAGAATGTCCGTAACAATTCCTTTTGTAAAAGATGGCACACGCTCACATAACATATCAGGTTCAGCAAGCAATGTCTTTTTCCGACGAGCGAACAATAGAGGCACCCCCAGTTCGTACGCGGTAGCAAATGCGACAGAAATTCCGGAGGATTCTACGGTAACCACACGAGTCACACCCGCATCACGAAACCGTTTCGCAAATTCCTTCCCCATCTCCATCGTTAATTGCGGATCAACCTGGTGATTAAGCAGACCGTCCAGCTTTAACACCTGATTGGAGACGACTACGCCTTCCTCTACAATCCGTTGTTTTAATTTATCCATTCTCTTTCTCCTCCTGAACTTATCTCATTATACGCTTTGAGTCATGTCCCGTTCCCGGACAACATACCTTGTACTATATATAGCACATCATCCGGGGGGAAAACCATGAAAAATGCCGTTAAAGTTATGCAAATTGCTTTTACCTACATCGGCACCGTCGTTGGCGCCGGATTTGCGACTGGACAAGAGATACTCCAGTTTTTTACAAGGTATGGCAAGTGGGGGGCTTTGATGATCATTATCGCTACCCTTCTGTTCGTATGGCTTGGTACTAAAATGATGCTGCTCGCCCATGATATCAAAGCCAACTCCTATGAAGATCTAAACCGCAAACTGTTCGGAGATGTCATTGGCCGTGCCCTGAGCCTGTTCACATTAGTCGTCCTGATCGGTGTTAACAGCGTTATGCTCGCCGGGGCAGGCTCGGTCTTTATGGAGAACTTTGGACTCCCTTATCAGATTGGATTATGGATTACCCTCATCGCTACATATCTGCTGCTTGGCAAAGGAATTGACGGAGTCATGAAGCTAAATTCCATTGTAGTTCCGATGATGATTATACTGTCTTTAGCGATAATAGCCAATACTGCTGGCTCACCAGGCGCTGCACGATTTCTTACATTGGATACCGAAAAAGGACTGCTGGGCGTGTGGGCTTCACCGTTCATGTATGCTGCCTTTAATTTATCCATGGCCCAAGCTGTTCTAGTTCCGATCGGTAGTCATGCGCCAAATCGAAAAACAATCATCTCTGGAGGACTGATTGGGGGTGCAGGCGTAGGGTTTATGCTCATGGCTGGACATTATGCTTTATCCGCAAATATGCCGGGTATCGTCCAGTTTGAAATCCCTATGGGGAGCATAGCTCAGCAGCTCGGTTCCGTCACTAAAGTCGTATATATCCTTCTTATTTTCATGGAAATATTCAGTACATTTGTTGCCGACATTTACGGGATTACACTCCAGCTCAAACCACGAATTCAGCTGGATCGCAAATTCATTTCCATTACGATCCTGTTCATTTGTTATCTGACAAGCCAATTTGGTTTCAGCGCACTGCTTTCTGTCCTGTATCCGCTATTTGGTTTGTTCAGTCTTTTATGGGCCGCTGTGCTGGCATTACATCGCGATAAAGGGTAGCACCAAGATCTGCCAACGATGGCAGTACAACCTATAGTCGCACTATTTGGCAGCCCGGCAGCTTGTTGGTTGCAGCCTGCGCAACATGCTCATGACAAGTCATCATAATGACCTGATGCTGCTCCGAGACTGTTTTGATTACAGATAATGCCCCTGTCATTCGGGAATGATCGAAATTAACAAACAGATCATCAAGCAAAATCGGCAGCTTCAATTGACCTGAGACTGCATCAGACAATGCAAGGCGCATCGACAAATATAGCTGCTCAGCCGTCCCCCGACTCAAATATGAACTACCGATCGGGCCGTGCTCCCTGTGCTCTGCCAGCAGCTCCTGACTTCCCATTTTCATTAGGATTCTGTGATATACCCCTCCGGTCATTTTCTGAAGATAACTCGAAGCGGCCTGTAATACAGCAGGCTGACGTTCTTCCTCATAAATTTGGCGTACTCTGACTATCAGCTCATGGCATACAGCCATGACAGCGTATTTATCCAGGGCATTGCCGAGCAATGACTTCTGTTCAGCCAGTTGCTGCAGAAGATCACCCTGACGACCGCCCACCTCCAACGTTTCCATTTCCTGCAAGATTCGTCCGCGCCGTTCCTGAAGCCCCAGCCTTTGCGATTCGGTCTCTCTTTTCGTTCGTTCGGCATTTTCGGCATTTTCGCTTAACTTTTCCTCAGTATAGCTTCGCAAAAGGGTTTCAAGGTCTGCGGATTTCTCCTTATCCAGAGCTCCGAACAACAGAAGATTCCATTGTCGTATCTCTCGATCAAGCTCCTCGTACCTTGCAGCATCAGCGCCTTTTCTCAGAAATTCCTCACCATTTTGAGTTCCGCTGGCTTGAAGCAAATTGCCCTCTGCCTCCAGAATACGATTCAATCGATCATTTAGGCGGCTTTGTTCCTCTTCCAGTGATTTCATTTTTGCGGATAACAGCTCATACCTTACTTTCAACTCTAGCTGCTGATCAAGACTACTCAAGGTTTGACGAACCTCAAGGATTATTTCGGCTGAGCTTGAATTCAATTCTTCACCTATAGTATTTACACCAAAATGAATGCCATAAGCCTTAGCTTCCCGTACAAAAGTATCATTATCCGATTGAAGAGCAGCCTCCTTGTCTGAAAGGGTCTCAAATCTACTTAGCCATTCACGGCCTTGCTCGGCTATACGAAAAACATCAAGTGCGGCTTCCGGCGATAACAAGGCAGGTAGATGTCGATCATCCAGCCACTTTTCCCATTCATCAGAAAGACTGGAGAAAGCTTCTTCTCTTCGAGCCATTTCTCTTTCCTGAGCTTGAAGTGCATCTATTTTTTCAGCGGTACGTCTTCGGCTTGCAGCAAGCTCTGTTTCAAGAACCTCATGTCGCTGAGCCCATAGCTGCCAATTCTCCATCAGTCTGCGAAGCAGCCGTTCTTCTTCTTCCCAATTCTCCATCAACAAGAAATCAGTCCCATCGGTAACAGGAGTAGAATCCATGATACCTTTCCTCGTTGAATAATCAGCAGCTCCGGATGCAGCTGTTAACGGATGTCTGATCAACTTGGGAACAAGTGTCTTCAATCTGGCTTCTGCCGTGGACTCTTCCGCTGGAGGTATTCCTCTACGGCGTTTGGAACGGTTCGCAGGTTTGTCGCCACCACGGATACTACTCCATAGAATCATGTCAAACCCAAGCAGCGCAATTCCACTAATTGCAGCCCCTAACAGCTGCTCCGTGGTCAACCACAGAATGACAGGAAGAACGAGTGTCAACACTCCTGCTCCGCCAAGTATTTTTTTGTAGAGAGACTGCATCCGTGCCCCAGCCTCTTGTTCTGCTTCCACCGCCCTTCTATCAGTTGCCCTGCTACTCGCTAATTCCCGCCATCGATCTAGCTCAATACTAATTTCACTCCACAGCATTCGAATCTCGGAACGATCTTCAGCAGCTATAATGGCAAACTGTTTACGGTAAATGGACTCACTCTCTTCTAATCTCTCCGCAGCCCCAGTATAGGCTCCCTCCAAGGATAAAACTTCCCGCTCCAGCTTAAACCGCTCACTTCGGAGCATATCCATCTCTTTATCATAAGCTGCAAAACGTGATATATACTTACGAACCAATTCCCGCTCTCCAACCGTCCCGGCAAAAGAACGCAAATGAATGTCTGACCAATCCGGATGAATGCTCTGCAAACATTGTTTTATTCGGACGCCGAGTGATTTAATCTCCGCTTGTGTGTCACCAAGTTCACGAAGCCTGCTCTCATATCCTGGCAATCTTTCAGCAAGTGAACGAAGCGAAACCTCATGATTTAGCAGTGATGCATCTAATTCAATAGAGTTCAGTTCTTGCTGTAGCTTTGACTTTACTCTCTCTAGCTCACTATTTTCCAGCATCAGACGTTCTTTATCGTCCTGCAAACCATTCCAGCGGGTAATCCCTTGCTGTGGAAATGTGCTTGAATCAGAAGGAAGCGTAGCAAGCTCAACGAGTGCAGCTTCACGTTTGATCCAATCCGGTCGGCTGGTCACAGCCCGATACAGGCTTGATGCTTCTTGGCTGCGAACAGCAAGCTCTTCCTCCGACTGGGTAAGGGCATTCGAAACCTGTGACAGCTCCTCAAGCAATTCATGGTATCTTGGCAGTAACGATTTCACAGTTTTCGCTTCCAAATTAAGCCGCTCAATGGACTGTAGAATTTGCGCTACCTCCTGATTCCGACCCTTTGGACGATAAAGCTTGTCCATTTCTGACATCAGCTTCTTTTCTCCGCGCAGGATCGCATTACCTCCGCCAATACCGGCATGGAACAGAAAGGTGTTCATCTCCTCTGATTGAAGGGCAGCAACTTCCTGCAGCTCAGTTAACGAGATCGCAAACAATTGCTTGAACATCTCTTTTGACATCCCGGCAAGCAATACTTTTTGCATCTCTTCCTGTGTTACTTCTCGAAGATTGCCCTCAGCATCGTTGACTGTAATTCTTAACCTGTCTCCCCTGGTTCCAGACAGAGCTGCACCCTCGGGCGGCTGGGCGTATCTTTCGATGACCCACTGAGCTCCATTGTCTGCCTTTAATGTCAGCATTCCCCCGTGCACTGTTCCTTTTACAGGTTCATATCGCAGAGACCCATATGTACGGCTGGGAATACCGAACAGCATGGCGCGAACAAAACCCAAAATCGTGCTTTTCCCCGCTTCATTCGGCCCGTACAAAACCGTAACAGGTCCTTCCAAGTCAATCTTGAGGCCATGCAAATGACCAAATCCGCTAACCTGAAGCTTCTCCAGTCTCAACTGACCTCACCGCCTCTCGGTTCTTCATCGACCAGCAGCGATATGGCCATCTCAGTAGCCTGCTGCAATAGCTCGCGACGTTCCTTTTCGCCTAAATCCTGAACATAACCTCTTAATACCCTGTGATCCATAAGCGAAGCAAGGGCATCATTAATTATGGCGTTGGCGTCAAGATCAAGATTAAGATCATCACTACGATTTTGATACCGCTCGGACAATCTAAGCAACTCACCTAGAAAGCTGTTCTCTTCCTGCAGAAGGGATCTGTCATAGTCCAAACCTGTATTCACCTTAAAACTGGCGGGCCATATCACACTATCGAGAATCGAAGCTGACCCTGGTGATATTCGCTCAGTTTCTTGTCTTTGAAGCTCCTGCAGAAGCTCATTGCTATCTCTTCCAGACTGGAGCATGGAATGAAGCGGTCCTCTTCCGGTAAAGTTCAGTCGAACGATCGTTGTCCTTCCTCCACTCTCAGACCTTAGCGACTCCAATCGATCCTCAAGCATTTCCTTGCACTTATTCTCTGATGTCATATGCTCAATACTCAGCTCAGTTTCTGTCCATCGCACATGATCCAGCTCATAAAAATGAAGAGTCGTCTCCTTGTTATCGTTAACATCTACTAAATAACAGCCTTTGGGCCCTGTCTCCTTCATGCTGCGACCTTGAATATTTCCGGGATACACTACCCAAGGAGCTTCACATAATATCTGACGTTTATGAATATGGCCAAGAGCCCAATAATCATAACCTGACTTCTTCAAGTCTGAAAGTGAGCAAGGTGAATAGACGTCATGTCCCTCTTGTCCATCCACGTTGGCATGTAAAAGAGCGATATGATAAAGCGAAGATGATGGATCGCGATGAAATTGCAAGGAAGTATTTTCAGTGACCGAAGAAGTGGGATACGAAATTCCACTCACAACAGCTACAGGCAACCCGTCCTTTCTCCGCACAGCTGTTGCACTTTCTACCCTGGAACCAAACACAGTCACATGATCCGGATACACAAACCTCTGCCTGCTGCTGCTAAGCGGGTCATGATTCCCATGAATAACATAGACAGGAATCCCGTGAAGTCCAAGCTTGTCCCATGCTTCCTTCAGTCTAAGCTGAGCCCGAAGAGAAGACTCGGATGCATCGTATATATCCCCGCTGATCACGATAAAATCAACCTCTTCGGAAACAGCAAGGTCCACCAAATCGCCAAACGCGGCGAAGGTGGACTCTTGCAAATGTCGGCGCAGCCGATCATTGATTCCAGACATACCAGCAAACGGCGTATCCAGATGCAAATCGGCCGTATGGATGAAACGAAATGAAGTCATAGGCTAATACCTCTGATAATTTTATGATTAATTAAGACTACTAATGGAACTGTAAATATATTTTTTTCAGCTCATGCACAACCCGATTCAAGGAATAATGACTCTTCGCATGATCGGAACCTGTTCGAGCCAGCTCATAACGGAATGATGGATCGACAATTACTTTCTCCAATGCATCAGCAAGCCCTAGATAATCTTCAGAAGCTACAAGCAGTCCATTTGAACCGTCCTCAATTTGTTCTGCAACCCCACCAACCGCAGTTCCAACCAGTGCGAGAGAACAAAGCGCCGCTTCCGCGAATACAGATCCAAAGGCCTCAGCGCGGGATGGCAATACGAAAATATCAAAAAATGGCATAAATTCCTCTGGATGAAGAGTATATCCGTAAAAAATCGTTTCATCATATATTCCCAGCCGTTGCGCTAATTCCTCCAGCTCGGTGCGAATCGGGCCATCTCCGATAATGTGAAGCACATAGGATAAGCCACGGGATTTTAGCTCTGCGCAAGCTTTAAGTAAAATATCAAGTCCCTTAGCAGGCACAAGGCGGCAAACTGTAACAAGCTGCGCTACTTCATTCTCGTGGGGAACCGGCTTGAAGCGTTTTTCATCAAAACCGTTCGGAATGACGCTTACGTTATCAGGGTGTTCTACAAATGGACTCAAATACTCGACAAACGATCGGGATACTGTAATCATTTTATCTGTCTTGTATTCCAGTTCTCTATAGATCGAGGTCAAAAAACTATGCTCCAGGCCATTCTCCTTAATACGTCCGTTGAGAATAAGCTCACGCTCATAACTGGAATGGACGCTTTGTACAACTGGAGTGTCTGGAAAAACTTCCTTCATTGCGAGTCCTGCAATCGGATGATGAGCATGAATCAGATCATAAGGTCGTTTGATTCGCAGCTTGGTCCACCATAAATAATCTCGATAGGTCTGAATATATTTCTGAACTATTGGACTCTCCTCGTACTTATGCCAATCAAAAGTATGAAATTCTACGGGTTCGCTGCCTTTCGAGCGAATGCGTTTTGGAAGAGAAAACAATTCCATCTCCCAATGCGGAGGATTAAACTTATCCTGTAAGTAAGGAATCATCGAAGAGACACCTCCGGGCTGTTCCGGAGGAAAAAACAATGCTTGCAGCAGTTTCATATTGTTTCTCCTTTACTCTATCTTTCTATTTCACGGATGAACACCTACACCTCCATTATGCCACAGGCAGGAAGGAACATCCATTCCCCTTTTGATATAGAAAAACATTATGATAAACTTCGAAAAGTAAGTATACACATAACAGTACAGTTTTCTTATTATTGTTATGACCGGAGAAAGGAGACACGAAATATGACAGAAGTATCACTGCCCGCCGCATTTCGCGACCAGATCATTACTATGCTGGGTGAACATGAGGGCGAGGCATTTTTTCACAGTTATACAACAAAACGAACCTACGGATTAAGACTCAACCATTTAAAAATACCCCCCTCTTCAAAAACAGAACAAACCATTCAACAACTCTTTGACCTTCGCCCTGTGTCTTGGTGCACAGGAGGATATTATTACGATGAACATTTCCGGCCAGGCAAACATCCCTATCATGCAGCCGGTTTATACTATATTCAAGAGCCGTCAGCAATGTCTGCTGTAGAGCTTCTTGCTCCTAAGCCTGGTGAAGTCGTGCTGGATTTGGCCGCAGCACCAGGTGGTAAAACTACGCAAATTGCCGCTAAAATGGCCGGTTCCGGCCTATTAATCAGTAATGAAATTCATCCACAGCGTGCTAAAATATTGGCAGAGAATGTAGAACGTCTTGGCATTCGAAATGCCGTAGTAACCCAAACAACTCCTGGCGAGCTATCCTCAAGATTTCCGCTTGCTTTTGATCGGATTATGCTTGATGCTCCTTGCTCAGGTGAGGGAATGTTCCGCAAGGATCACGATGCTATATCGGAATGGTCTCCTGCTTCGGTCGAAGTCTGTGTAAACCGCCAATGGGACATTTTACAGGATGCTGTTGCCATGCTTAAACCCGGTGGAGTAATGGCCTATTCCACCTGTACCTTCAATCGTCGTGAGAATGAAGAAATGATGTCACGCTTACTGAACGAATATCCATTTCTAAGACTTGTCCAGGAGAAAAGAATATGGCCGCATCTGCAAGAGGGTGAAGGACATTATGTTGCTCTTATTGAACGTTTGACCAGTTCAGACGACATCCTTAATGACAGCTCTGCAAATTCGCTTCGGGACCGGAGTTCCCGATATTCTGGACGAACCGGGCGAAATGATCGCAGTTCCCGTGAAACAATGGATGTATCCAGCAGCTGGAAAACCTTTCTGGCTTGGGCGCAGGAAGAGCTACCTGGCTTTAAGGCTCCGTCTGGCACACCCATTTTATTTGGCGAAGCACTCTATCTACTTCCCCATAGTGAAAGCTATAGCCTGAATATGGATCAGCTCTCGGGGCTTAAAATCCCACGTGCCGGACTACATCTTGGAGACTTCCGCAAGGATCGATTCCATCCAGCACATGCCCTTGCTATGGCCTCTGCCGCACAGGACGCTACTTACGTCTGGAATCTCGAAGCCGATTCTCCTGAGGTAACGTCTTATTTGCATGGCGATACACTGACTATACCAGACAGTATTCGTGGCTGGTGTCTCGTAACCATAACATGCGGCGAGGATCACTTCCCACTTGGATGGGGAAAGGCCAGTAACGGACAATTAAAAAACCATTTGCCTAAAGGACTACGAAATTGAAGTAGAAGTACACCCTTTTTCCAGCATTTATAGATAATAGTCCAAACGAATTATGCCTCCAAACATACAATACGATATCCCGTGTATTTCGGGGTAACACCAACTGAAAGTAAGGAGGAATATCAATGAGCGGTTTATTAGGCGCTGGTTTCACATCAACTGGTGTTATCTTGGTTCTCTTTATTTTGCTGGTTATCGTATCCCGGGCTTTCGTCATCTAACCATTTTTCACCAGACACAAACAGGGCTATTCCCTCAAGTCATTTCAATGACCGAAGGATAGCCCTGTTTTTGTCACACTATTAAAAAAGGAGGCCATAATCAGGATAAACAGTACTTCTGGAGCGCCAGCTTAACTCCTTCTTCGTTATTAGAAGCAGTAACATTATCAGCTGCTGCTTTAACCTCCAACGGAGAATTATCCATAGCTACGCCCAAGCCTGCAAAGGTCAGCATCGTAAGATCATTATAATAGTTACCGATCGCCATCACTTGTTCAGCAGGAATTCCCCGTACCGCTGCCAGCTTTTGAAGCGCCGATCCTTTTGAAGAATCTTTATGCATTAAGTCGATAAAAAAATCCCCACTACGAAGCATATTAAACTCTTGCTCCCATTGACTCCAGTCACTATATACCTTGTCCATCTGCTCCATACTTCCAGTTACCGTGAATTTTACAATCGGCTCGCTGAAGTCAGCCCATCCTGGCAAATCCTCAGGTTCCATCATAAACTTGTGGTACATATCGAGAGCTTCCTGGCTCAATCCCGCCACGCCTTCAACATAAATAGCAAACGTGGTGTTTACATCAAAATGAATGTTGTTTTTACGGCAATAATCCATATATGGATCGAGTCCAAACGGATTCAGCGCGAACTCATGAACGATTTCCTCAGTCGTCACATTCACAGTAGCCGCCCCATTATGAGTAATAACATACCCTTCCAATCCAATTTGTTTCATATACGGAATCGAATTTACAGGAGCTCGTCCTGTACACAATACAAATTCCGTTCCTTGATCCGCAATCATCTTGATCACCTCTGCCGTTCCAGATGATAGTACATGATCATCATTCAATAAGGTTCCATCCACATCCAAAGCAATCAGTTTGTAGTTCATTAGCTGCCTCTCCTTCTATCGTTTATCTCTATGAATCATCATTGCTTGAAGCTCGGACTCCGTAAGTTCACGGACATATCCCATCGGAAGGCTCTCATCCAGCTCTAGCGATCCCATTGACACACGTTTTAAATAGGTCACTTTGGAGCCCACCGACTCAAACATACGCTTGACTTGATGGAATTTACCTTCAGAAATCGTCAGAGAAATTCGCGACATCTTCTCTCCTTCTGCGGTATCTATGATTTCAAGCACTTGCAATTCTGCCGGCAAGGTAACGTAACCGTCATCAAGCTCTACACCTTCTTTAAACTTCTCTACCACATCATCTCCAATATGGCCGATGCAGTTAGCTACGTACGTCTTGGGCACATGCTTGCGCGGAGACAACAGATCGTGAGCAAGCTGACCATCATTCGTCAGAAGCAGCAGCCCCTCGGTGTCCTTATCAAGTCTCCCTACTGGAAAAGGAGCAAAAATCAAATACTCGTCAGGGATCAAATCAATGACCGTCTTCTCTCTGAAATCTTCAGTAGCGGAAATAACACCAGGTGGTTTATGCATCATTAAATATATAAATTCACGATAAAGTACTGGATCACCATCCACTTCAATTACATCGCTCAATGGAAGGCACTGGGTCCCGCTATCTTTGACAACGGAACCATTCAATGTAACTCGACCTTGCTTCACGATTTTTTTAATTTCAGAACGTGATCCGTATCCCATATTGCCAAGAATTTTATCGATACGTTTTTTCTTATCGTCTTTCATGTCCTTAGGTCCACCTCCAGCCAGCAGGATAATCATTTTTGAGCATACCGTCCAGCCATTTGCCCCAGCCCAGGGAGTACCCGTCTACTGTAACAAGCACATATCCCTTTGGACTGACTCCGTCAGATCGGACAATTCGGGATTCAGGAATTTCTAGTGTCTCTCCCTTTAAATACCGGACTGCCTCTGTATCATGTGAAGACAAATTAAGCACTCTCGCGGCTTCATCCGGCTTTAGCGCTGTTGCGAGCGGGTGTCCTGGTTGAAACCTTCCGTTCTTTGACGTACCAACATACCAACCAGGTCGTACGGTTTTAAGCCCGTCCAACTTTTCTTTTGAAAGTGGAGATAAGTACACATTACCACCAAATAATAAAGTTTGTTCTTGGGAGCCAATCACGAGATGCTCATGAGCAAAAGCTGACCATGTCTCGATCATCTCCCCCTCATCCAGCCCCTTTTTCCCCTGATTATTGATACTTTTCCCTGCTTTACGTGCAATTCTTGATTGATCCCTGTTAGAACGCTCTTTCAATGGACCAGGTGACCGATCCTTTTCGTTTGAGCCAATGTAATGGTCATCCTGACTTATATCTACATCTTCACCGTTATGTCGAAGCACAGCCAAAAAATGACCCTCTCCCTCGATCTTATGAGGCCACAATCGACCACACCCGGCCGTCTGCGCTTTGATATCGTCAGGGATAACCGCTCCCTCCAAGCGATCAGGTATCCATTCTGGGCGTCCACGTGAAAATCCGGAATCAGTAGAAAGCGGGACAACTGCAAACTCATCATTATTTAGCAAAAATTCCGATATCATTCCCTCATTTTCCTCAGGAGCAAACGTACACGTCGAATAAACAATCGTTCCACCCGGAGCTAACAGTGAAGCTGCCGTTCTGAGAATGTCACGCTGCATTAATGTACACTTGTCTATCGAATGCTTCTCCCACTGACGGATCATATCTTCATCCTTGCGGAACATCCCTTCCCCGGAGCATGGCGCATCAATGACAATTTTATTGAAAAAATGAGGGAAAGATTTCGCGATGCGCTCCGGTGTCTCATTCAGCACAACCGCGTTTCTCACACCGTACAGCTCTATATTTTTAGCCAACGCTTTCGTTCGATCTGCGCTGATGTCGTTTGTAACCAGTATGCCCTTACCCTGCAGCTTGCCTGCAATTTGCGTTGATTTACCTCCTGGAGCTGCGCATAAATCCAGCACCCGATCTCCCGGCTCAACCTTCAGTGCTTCTGCCGGAGACATCGCGCTTGGCTCCTGAATATAGTATAGGCCTGCATGATAATAAGGGTGTTTGCCAGGCTTCACGTTCTCATCAACATAGAATCCAGTCTCGCACCAAGGGATTGGCTTTAACTCAAATGGGGTAATTTTCAGAAATTCGTCCACTTCGATTTTGAGAGTGTTCACCCGAATGCCCACGTACTTGGGTTTATCATACGATGATAAAAAAGATGCATACTCATCTCCCAACAGTGTCTGCATTCGATCCAAAAAAGCGAGGGGTAATTGTACGGCCATGTTGTACCTTCCATTCTTCCGATATTACGTATTACGATATGCCCATATTGTATCATACTTCAAGTCGAGATCCTGAAGTTATTAACATCGATATCTCCCCACAAAAAAAAAACAGTACTCCTCATAAGAGAAGTACTGCCCTATTTCATATCCGAACGCTGATTCTTCATTTGTAATGCCGCTTCGTGCTTAGCCCCTCTTTGAGGTCCACGGCGCTGGGGAACGTTCGGCTGAATCGTCGCTGACGCCACTTCAATTTGGGCTAATAACTTTGGATCGTATACAATGATCGATAGATCATAATATTTAAACGGATGAATGCTGTAATCACCCAACGCATCCGCATAGGAAGCAGCCTCGCTCCGCAGCTTGCCTAGATCGATGCCAAGACTGTCAGGGGGATAAGGAGCCAGCCTTTGATAAGCAGATCGAAACATCTTTGTACCACCGGTCACATTACCGTTTCGAAAATGATAGAGTCCGACAGCAACCTGAAGTAAACCCTTATACAATGGTTCTTTATCCAGCTTTAGCCAAAGCTCCTCAAGCACCTCATGACATTCAAAATAATCCTGGTCTCTATTGAAGTACACTAGGAACGCCACATACAGCGGCTCATAGCTCATCGCCCGGTTCCTCGACTTTTTTGTTCGCCTTAATCAATGCCTTGACCTCAACAAGCAAATCCTTAATACCTTCCATATCTTTCTCTTCCCACAAATCATTAAAACGATTCTGATAAGCGATTGCCTCATTTACCAGATGGAAGAAATACAGCTGATGGATAGCATGAAGAAGCTGTGTAACGATATTCGCATCATCCTCGAAGGTCTTTTGCGCTTCAAGAATTTCCTGACGAATACTGGACATTTCGTTATCTAGTACAAAAGCCGCTTCACCTGCTTTTTTGAGTCGTGCCCTCATCTCCTCAGGCAAGCTCTCCCTGTACTTGTAATTGAGCGAATGCTCAATTGTAGCCCAGAAGTTCATAGCTAATGTACGAATCTGGATCTCAGCGAGTACGATCTTTTGTCCAAGTGCTGTCTGAACCGGATACTCTACAATCATATGAAAGCTGCGGTAGCCGCTCTCTTTATAATTCGTTATATAGTCCTTCTCGTATAACACCGTTAAATCCTTGCGCATCCGAATATATTCGGCTACTCGGCGAATGTCCTCAACAAACTGACACATGATACGAATACCTGCGATATCTTCAATGCCTGTCTCAATATCCTCCATCGCAACGTTTAATCGCTTGGCTTTGTCAAAAATACTTGTAATTTTTTTAACTCTTCCCGTTACAAACTCAATCGGTGCGTATTCTTCACGTTTTTTAAGCTCAGAACGCATCGTTTTGAATTTGACCTTCAATTCCTCAACAGCTTGTTCATACGGAAGCAAAAATGTTCCCCAATCCCTACTGTCCATGACTGCGCCTCCTGTCTTCTGTAACCCTGCCTAACGATGGTCGGCCCCTATCGCTTCAGAAATATGTGAGAAACCGTCCCTTCGCAGAAGTTCCCTCAGACCGCGATGCAACTTACGGTTAATCTCAGGACCTTCATAGATCAATGCTGTATAAATCTCGACTAAACTAGCACCTGCTCGAATTTTGTTATATGCATCTTCTGCTGTAAAAATGCCGCCCGAACCGATAATCGGAAGGCCACCTTCAGTCTGGCGATACACACGTGAAATGATGTCAGTCGATCTTTGGGTCAGCGGCTTGCCGCTAAGTCCTCCCGTTTCCTTTGCATTAGGATGTTTCAGACCATCTCTTGAAATTGTAGTATTGGTAGCAATTAGGCCGGATACACCGCTCTTCTGAATCGTATCTACCATATACTCCAGCTCTGCGTCACTTACGTCAGGAGCGATTTTCACCAATACAGCCTTATTTGAGCCGTACCGCTTGCCTTCCAACGCCATTTGCTCGGTCACGGCCTGAAGCAATAATGCCAACTCACTCCCATGCTGCAAATTACGCAAGTCTGGCGTGTTCGGTGAGCTGATATTTACAACAAAAAAGTCAGCATACGGATAAAGCGCCGATATACATTGCTCGTAATCCCGGTGAGCGTCCTCGTTTGGCGTTGCTTTATTTTTACCAATATTAACAGCGACCGGAATGCTTCTGGTCTTAAGCTTAGCCAGCTCTTCGGCCATAGCCTCCGCTCCAAAATTGTTAAAGCCCATACGGTTAATCAATGCCTCGTCCTGAGGCAACCGAAATAATCGTGGCTGTTCATTGCCAGGCTGTCCCTTCGGTGTTACCGTCCCTACTTCCATAAACCCGAATCCGATCGCAGAAAATCCAGCTACAGATCTTCCATTCTTATCAAGCCCGGCAGCTAAACCTACTGGTGACGGAAAATGAATACCGAACAAATCACTTGCCAGTTCGGGGGTTTCCTGAACACCATACAATCCACGCATAATCGGAACAATTCCAGGAACTTTTGCCGCAGTATGTAGACCATCAACTACCAGATGATGCGCCTTCTCCGGATCTAGTTTAAAAAACAATGGTTTCCCCAAATTACGATACAACACGTTCACTCTTCACTCCGATCATTCTTCATGCATAAGCACAAGCAATCCCTAGAACACATATATCCAGTTTAGCGGTTCTTGGCGCAAAAGAAAAGTTTAACCTGCTTTGTGAAACAAACAACATGGTGATGGAATTTTATATTGAAAGCCGTTACAATGTATATATTATGATACATATTCCTGATGATAACCAAGAGAGGGGAACCGTCTATGTCAACAAAACGCAAATCACCTACACTTCAGCAAAAAAGGGATGAAGTAAATAAAAAAGCGTTGGTCTGGGCAAGTTCTGTTGTCGGAGCGCTTATCATTCTGGTCACCATCGTGATCATCCTCGCCAATCTTTAATTAATTTAGCCAATGATACGTACGATCGGGATTGGTCTGACTCTGCCGGTTACCAAGAGTGAATCGACTCTTCGGGACGACCTCAAGAGAAGGAACAATCCCTTTTCCTATTGTTACCTTAGTCCCTTTTGGCAGTAGATCGAATAGTTCCTCTACATCTTCCTTGAGCATTCGAATGCAACCGAGTGATTGATCTTTTCCCACACTGTCAGGTTCATTTGTCCCATGGATTGCGTAATTCGTATCTGACAATTGCATCCCGCGGCTGCCAAACTCTCCGTCACTATGTCCGTTTGGATTAACCACCTTATCTGAAATTACATATTTGCCTTCCGGTGTATCCTCTCCACCAAGCCCGACTTTATAACTCCTGACTATTACCGAACCACTGACGACAGCCAATCGATGCGTTGTTTTATCTACCAACACCTCAAGTGGCAGTGTAAAATAAGGTTCAGCTTCTTGCAAGGACGGCTTTGCCGTTGTGGTATTGCCATTATGCGCACTAACCTCTGTCTCATTATCCGGCTGATTCTTTTGAAGTTGTGAGAGCAGCGGGATGAAATTATCCTTCATTATAGTGTCAGTTCCAGCAAGCCAATTCCCTGGAAACGGCTTCGTCAATTCCTTTAGGCTAGAAGGCCACTTCCCATTTTTCTCTTTATAATGACGTATAGCTGAGGATAGAACCGCTAAAGATTCCTGCCGAACTGCCCACTTTTCGCCCTCTTTCTGCAACTTTGATGGATCTGGTGGAGTGCAATCGCAATCTATTGGATCGTAGGATTGAATCGTTGTCTCGCCGCTGTCCGAATCCTGCTGAATCCCGTAGACTACAGGAAGATTTTTAGACCAGAGCAGCCAATTCCCCGAACGCTTCATCCCCATCACTACAGTCTGGCTTTGCTCATCTGAACGATTACCACCTAGCAAATCTGCGGCATATTTCATGCCGTTGTTTCCAGAGTATTCTCTTGCCGTAAACGTCGGTTTTGTCTTGCCTGAAGATGCTCCGCTATCAGACTGGACTTCCTTCTTACCCGTTGTATCTGCTATCACCGTATCAGAACCATCAGAAGTCTGACCAGGTGCATAAGAAAGCGGAATCCAAATCAACATAAGTAAAATCAATAAAACACCAATTCTACGAGCTAATCTACTCTGCTTTTCCTTACGTTTTGATTCCTGCAGCAGCTTCGTCTGGTATTCCTTCCACAAATCCGCAGGGACCTTGCTTGCTTCAAAGGCCTCGTAGACGCCGCTCGCCTGGTTATAACAATAGTTAGCCTTTCCTTCTTGCCCCGCTGCTTCGTACTCCTTGCCGAGCAAATACCAAGCCATCTTGTTATCAGGGTGATTTTCCACATATTTTTTGAGGTACACCGAATTATTCATCGAAATCCTCCACATAAAATTGGATCGTATTATAGTAGCTTCACTGTTATAAATAACTTTGCTACTTACTATATCGGCAACAATATGCAGGTTTCTAACTTTACGGCTAAAAAATTTCATAAAAAAACATCTTCTGTCACGATTAACAGAAGATGTTTACAGAACTATGAACAAATCATATTAGACTTTTGTTAACCTTCTTTATTAAACGGTACGTCAGCAATTTTGATGGAATCCGTAGGGCATCCGTCACAAGCATCTTGAAGATCATCAAACAAATCGTCAGGAATTTCAGTGACACCGCGGTTCGCATCGCTTTCGTAAATTACCTCAGCCAAACCTTCGTCATCATAATCGTAAATATCCGGCGCTGTTGCGCCACATGCGCCACATGCGATGCAAGTATCTTTTTCAACCCAAGTATATTTTGCCATATTTATCTGCCTCCTGAATAACAGTACAAGTCCGGTGCTAGTATCAGTATCACCATGTTCAATATAATACAAAAGAAAAGCAATTTCAATGCAATTTCCGCATTTTCCCAACTGATAATAGTTATCACTCTTCCCAGTCGTATCAACCGTTTTCGTCTTCTTCTCGCAAAAAATCGGTCTGTAAAGAGGTTCCTCGAATCTTGTGATTTCTAATCAGTGCTGAAGGGTCGTCAGAGAGCATTCCTGCAGTTAATATAGCTCCTTCACCAAATTTATCACGCAGCAAATCCATCGTTTTCGTCAGGGACTCCTTCTTCGGTTCCAGCTCATAGTCAAAAAGATCCAATTGCATTGCTGAATCTTCTTTCGGAACAAGATTCTGAAGTGTAATTCCTAACAGTCGTACGGGTTTGTCGCTATTCCAATGTCGGCTGTACAAATTGCACGCCTCATGATACACATCTTCGGCACGATCAATGACCTTACTCAGACTCTGAGAACGGGTAATTGTCGCCATATCCGGGGTACGTATCGTAATTTGAATCGTTTGAGCCATAAGATTTTGCCGACGCAGCCTCCGGGTCACTTGATCCGCTAGATTCAGCATAACCCTTTGGACATCCTCAAGCTTGCTAATATCCCGGGGCAAGGTTGTAGTATGCCCAATCGATTTATTCTTCTCTTTGTCTTCCCTAACCGGAGAATCATCCAATCCATTGGCAGCCTGCTTCATCCATAACCCTGCTACACCAAACTTTTCCCTCAATAAACGCTCATCAGCCGCAGCCAGTTGTCCTATCGTAAAAATGGTCAGCCTTTTCAGCTTTTCTGCTGTTTTGTTGCCTATTCCAAAAAGCTCATTACATGGTTTGTCCCACAAAAGCGCCGGAACGTCACGTATCCTCAACACCGTTATTCCATTAGGCTTTTTCATATCTGAAGCCATCTTGGCGAGCAGCTTGTTGGGGGCAACTCCGATAGAGCAGGGCAACCCAAGCTCATCAGCAATTCTTGTTTGGATCTCCTTGGCAATTTCGAGCGGAGTTCCGAATTGCTTTGAACCCGTAATGTCCAGATAACATTCGTCGATGGAAACCGCCTGAAGAAGAGGCGTATACTCATAGGCGATACCCATAAAGGCCTTGGAATATTTACGATATAAATGAAAATTAGGGGTGATTACGATAAGCTCCGGGCATTTTTTTAGTCCCTGGCTCACTGTCATACCCGTAGATATTCCTTTTTTTCTGGCTGCATATGAGCATGTCACGATTACGCCCTTTCGCAGCTCTACACTGCCTGCCACTGCAGTAGGCTGATTTCGATATTTTTCCGGCTCCTCCGCCTCATGAACAGAACAATAAAAAGCGTTCATATCGACATGAAGCACAACCCGGCCCCTGGCAGGATAGTATTCATCGATATTTTTCAAGGAAATTCCCCTCTTTTATGATTGGTTAGAGTTGTTCTCAGCATACCCCTTCATCTAAAGTTAGGTCAACTTTGCTTATGTAAATTATTAAAAATCGTGTAACTTTAAAAAAAGGAGTGCTATAATGAGTTAATATTGAAATCGGAGCCCATTCTAAGGACATCCATAAGGAGGATACTTCCATCATGTCAAAGGCTATATCCATCTTCGACACTACATTACGCGATGGTACACAAGGCGAAGGTATTAGCTTGTCCGCGGACGATAAGTTGAAGATCGCCAGGAAGCTGGATCAGCTGGGTGTCCATTATATAGAAGGTGGCATCCCTGGCAGTAATAGCAAGGATATTGAGTTTTTCAAGCGTATCCAGGATTTTAATTTATCCGCTAAAATTACGGCATTTGGCAGCACGCGTCGTAAAGACAGCCAGGCAGAACATGACGCCAACCTCAAAAGTATGATACAATCCGGCGCCAAGGCAGCTACGCTTGTCGGCAAATCATGGGATTTCCATGTGCATACTGCTCTGCAAACTACACTGGAAGAAAATCTCGCCATGATCTATGATTCCATTGCTTATTTGAAGCAGAATGGTCTGGAAGTTATTTTTGATGCTGAACATTTCTTTGACGGCTACAAGCACAATCCCGAATATGCCCTGTCTGTAATGCGCAAAGCAGAGGAAGCAGGAGCGGACTGGCTGGTTATGTGTGATACGAACGGCGGAACGATGCCGCATGAGGTTCATGATATTGTTACCTCTCTTGTCGGTCAGGCAAGCAGCTCACGACTAGGCATTCATACTCATAACGATTGTGAGCTTGCGGTAGCAAATTCTCTTAGTGCGGTTCGTGCAGGCGCCGAGCAGATTCAAGGTACAATGAACGGCTATGGAGAACGATGTGGCAACGCTAATCTTTGCTCAATTATTCCGAATCTTCAGCTAAAGCTTGGTTATGAAGTGATTGACCCAGAGCAAATCAAACAACTGACAAATACCGCCCGTTACATTAGTGAGATTGCAAATGTACACATGCCGGTTAATCAACCTTATGTTGGTACAGCAGCTTTTGCGCACAAAGGCGGCATACACGTATCTGCGATCCTTCGTGATTCTCGTACGTATGAGCATATTGCACCGGAAACTGTAGGCAACCGTCAGCGTGTACTTGTCTCCGAGCTTGCCGGACAGAGCAATATTCTATCCAAAGCTCAAGAAATGGGAATTGATATCAATCCCGAGAATGAGAGCACTCGTAAAGTTATAGCTAAAATCAAAGACCTGGAGCATCAAGGATATCAATTTGAAGGTGCTGACGCTTCTCTTGAGCTTTTACTACGTCAAGCGAATGGGGAGCTTAAAGAGCTATTCGTCTTTGAATCCTTCAAAATGCTCGTTGAGAAAACGGCTGGCAGACCGGTTGTCTCCGAAGCTTTCGTCAAGCTCAACATCGATGGCAACAGCATTTATACCGCTGCTGAGGGCAACGGACCTGTCAACGCACTTGATAACGCCCTGCGCAAAGCGCTGATCAGTTATTTCCCTCGAATTGCCAACATTCACTTGTCTGACTATAAAGTACGTGTATTAGATGAAAAGGACGCTACTGCATCCAAGGTTCGCGTATTAATCGAGTCCCGAGACGCTGAAAACACATGGAGTACAGTCGGTGTATCCGGCAACGTGATTGAAGCGAGCTGGGAAGCACTGGTGGATAGTCTTCGCTACGCTCTGCTTGGACAGACGAAACGTGAGGATTATGAAGAGATTCCATCAGCCGCTCGTGGTTTAGTGAACCTATAAACAACAAACGGGGTATCCTAGAAGCCAGAACTCTGGCGACCGGGATACCCCTTGTTACATTTGAACCTATAATTTTTCTCTTAACTATCTTCCAGCAGCTTCTTCACCTTGGCTTCTAGCTCCTCAGGCGGCAATATTCCTATGATAACCTCCTGTATTACACCGTTCTTATCGATTAGAGCATTAGTTGGAAAAGCGATCCCGTTAAACATACGATATACTTCCTCTTTTTCATCCAGCAAAATTGGGAAAGTGTAATGATACTCCTCCACAAACTTTTTAGCGTTCTCAAGCTTATCGTATGCCGTTACATTTACGCCATAAAAATCCATCTTATCTCCATACTTTTTGTACAAATTAACGAGATCAGGTGCCTCCTCCTTGCATGGATCGCACCATGAAGCCCAGAAGTTGAGCAGCAGCGGTTTATCCCGCTTCCCTCCTACCTCATAATTATGACCATCTAGCCCAGTCAAGGAAAAAGCCGGCGATGGAGTTCCTGGTTTTGGAGTATTTTCTGCTATAAGATTACTTAGTGTCTGTTCTGAAGGGGATGAATTTTTTGTTTTATCCGAAAACCGCGACAAAATGCTTTGACCACTATTCTCATACAAGACAACGGCCAGGCAAACAATAACCCCCACCAATATCCATCGATTACGATTCATATTTGTGACTTCCTTTATGTTAAAGTCTTTTTGTGGATCCCACCTTAAAGCAAAAGATTTGCCTACACTTGATATTGTACCCTGTTTTCTAGTTTTGTTACAGATTACAACAACAAAAACGTTGATCGACGAGCACTCAAGAATAACAGACCGCATTTAGCAGCAATTTTTTTGTAAACTACGTAATGAAAAAAACCGTCCGGAACAAACCGAACGGTTAACAGCAGCAAGTATTAGATGTATTATGCCTAAGTATTAATTCTTACTAAGATAACTATATAAATCACCTAATGTAATGACTCCGCATTCTTTAAGACGTGAAATAATAGCACACCATAACCCGGCCGTCATCTTCGAATCCTCAAGAGCATGGTGACGTCTTAACAGTGGTATTTCGTATACTTCCAACCAATCATCCAGAGACGAAATGTTTCGTTCCGGTTCGAGCTTTCTGGCTATCATCATCGTATCCAGCACCCGATGTCCCAGATGAGCTTTTGTCGTTTTCCAGAGTGCAACATCAAGGAATGCTTTATCATGAGCACTACCATGTGCAATAAGCACCCGATCATCAACAAAACCCATAAAATCTCGAAGCGCTAGTAGTAAAGGAGGCGCATCTTCAACCATCTCAGGTGTGATACCTGTTAATTCCACAATTTGTTCTGGAACAGAACAAGCGGGTTTACACAAGGAATAATACACGTCATCCGTTATCTGCTCGCCATCTACCTTAATCGCTCCAAAAGACAATATTTCGTCGCCATAATGATAATGAAATCCCGTCGTTTCCAGATCGAATACAGCCGTCTTTAATTCAGTGAGAGGTACGTGGAGTGTTTCCGGTTTACGTTGACCTTTAGTAAGTGAGCGTACGAAGGCGATTTGCTGAGCACTGGGAGCTCCTAGCATTGAAGCGATCCTTGGAGGTATTCCTCCACCTTTCAACACATCCCACAATCCCCCGGTTTCTTTCATCGGTTCCTTCATAGCCATTTCCTTTCTGTATAACGATGTTGACGCTGGAGGGTACGGTACATTAGTTTTACCGTACTCAAAGCTTCCCTGAGCTCACGCCGCATTTCTTTTTGTCTGATCAGGGTTTCTGGTAAATAATTCGTTCCTGTCAATAATCCATCTTCATCTTTGACAGCAGCCATCGATCTGAATCTAAGAGCGGTGTTAAAAGCATGTTGACATGAGTCCAGCCATCTAAGTTGAGCAGCGTCCAATCTATATAGCTGCTCAATTCTCTCCTGCGTTGAAGAAGCAACAATTCCATACTCTATTGATAAGTAACGCACAGCATTCACAACAGGAAGATAAAGGCCATATTTCACATCAAACTCTCCGGCATGCTCCCCTGTCTGCTCCGTAATGACCTGCCCCAGCGCATTTAACGCTGCTTTATGGCGAATAGTATTACGAAGAACAGCAGCGGTCAGATCATATTCAGGCTCAGCCTCCGATTCAAACACTGCAGTCATTTTTTTGCGAAGGAGCTTTGTTAATTCTTCATCACCATATATATGGCGCATGTCAGCTGCAATCATGAGATAACGAACCTGCTCCCACCCGAGCAGACCTCTCCAATACCGCAGCTGCCTCTCCCAATCCGCTACTGATTTACGCCAAAGTGTGTTGGATAGCATCACATTCCCTGGACACGGCGGATAACCTGCCACTTCCAATATATGCGATAGCCTTGGGCCGAACTCATCAAAATAAGATTCCGACGTACCATCATTACTTTCACCGATTATTAGACCGTTATCCTGATCACTCCATAACGTCTGTTCAGCACGCCCAGCACTCCCAAAAACAACATATGCATAAGGAACAGGAGGAGGGCCGAAGCCCTCCTCAATTAACTCCTGTTCACATAATGCTGAAGCTCGTGACATTACCGTATTATGAAGCTCATTTACAAGCTCATTCCAAATCACTATTTCAGTGTCAGAGAATTGTTCAAATAGCCTGTTTTGTTCTTCAATCCGTGCCTTCCTAAGCTCTGCGGGAGAGGAAGCCGACCGAATCGTCTGAAAACTGACTTCGTTCATGGACGCTTCATTGCTCATAGGCCGAACTTCCTTTCTAAATGATGTCACTGCTGCTAATCACATTATAAGTTCAGAATCTCTCTTATAAGTTTTGTGTATTTCCAGAGCCAGAAGCAGTTGATTGATTCAACAGACTCATTTGTTCAGGATAACCATAAGTGCCGTGCTCACTAATATCAAGACCCATCATTTCTTCTTCTTCAGTAACGCGTAGCCCCATAATCATTTTCATTCCACCAAGTACGATAAAGGAAACTACAAGAACGAAAGCAAATGTTCCGATAACCCCTAGCAATTGCACGCCCAATTGTCCGAAGCCGCCGCCGTAGAATAACCCTTCTTTACCTACACCAGTTGTCCCTACAAGCTCAGGAGTAGCGAACAAGCCTGTAGAAATAGCACCCCAGATACCAGCAACACCGTGAACAGAAATTGCAGAGATTGGATCATCAACTCCGATACGTTCAATCCATCTACCTACCAGGAATGCTACAATAGCTGCTACAGCACCAATGATAATGGAAGCCCAAGCATCAACGAATGCACAAGAACCAGTAATTGCAACTAACGCAGCAAGCACACCATTCAACATACTTGGAATATCAGATTTGCCCATTACTGCCCAGGAAATCAGTAGTGCAGCAACAGCACCAGCAGCAGCTGCAAGGTTTGTTGTCATTAATACATAACCGAAGAATCCATCACCAAGTGGAGTTAACGCACTACCTGGGTTAAATCCAAACCAGCCAATCCACAAAATAATTACACCGAGAACAGTCAACACTTGGTTATGACCTGGAATACTATTTGGTTTACCATCTTTATTGTATTTACCAAGACGTGGTTTTAGCAACACTGTTGCAACGAGTGCAGCTGTAGCACCTGTAAGGTGAACTACCGTGGAGCCTGCATAATCTTGCATTCCGAGACTGCCTAACCAGCCGCCGCCCCATACCCAGTGACATACAATAGGATAAATTCCTACTATAAATATGATGCCGAATACGATATATACACTTAGCTTTGCTCTTTCAGCCATACCGCCACAAGCAATTGCCAAGGATACTGCCGCAAATGCCATTTGGAACAAGAACATCATATTTAGTGAAATTCCGATCTCAGAAAGACCACTAAATGAACCAATTGCCCCGTCACCGCCATAGAGGAAGCCAGTTGTTCCCCAGAAGCCGTTACCATCACCAAATGCGAAACCAAAACCTAAAGCCCACCAAGCAACTATTGAAATACCTAATGTAAGAACTGTTTTACCTGCTACGTGACCCGCATTTTTCATTCGAACTGAGCCAGCTTCCAAAAGTGCGAATCCGGCTTGCATGAAGAATACTAACATTGCAGCTACAAAAACAAAAAGTGTATTTAGTCCAATCTCTAATACCGCTGGAGTTACTTCACCTTCTGCTGCAAAAGCTGATACCGGAAAAGCAAACATAGCTGCAGTTCCTAACAATCCATAGAGCCATTTCTTTTTCATAGATCCCCACTCCTCAATGTCATATTTCCTAACACAAAATAAAAGGTTAAGGTGATTATAAGACTAAAGAAGCAGATATGACAATAGTTTTTTTAAAAAAACCGAAAATAATTTATATTAATTAACACATCATGTTAGATATTCACGTATTTTATTGTGAATTAGTTACTTTCTTTAATAAAGCATGACGTTTGACTGTACACTTATAGATCAGTTATCATTTAGGTATAACCTCTATGTTTCACGTATAAATAATTAGAAAGAGGTGATTATATTGGAGTTATAAAATTATTTCGGATAGGAGAATTGGCCAAGGCTGCAGACGTAAGTGAGCGCACTATTGATTACTACACTAAGATGGGACTTATTTCACCCGAGAGCAGAACTCAAAAAAATTACCGTCTTTATAGTAATGAAACCTTAAACAGGCTGGAGCGAATTAATCTTTTAAAACAGGAAAAATACACTCTTGAAGAAATTCGTGAGAAGCTGGAGCTTTGGAACAAGGTAAGCAACGAAGAACATGTAACTGAAAAATTAAGTTCGTTGGAAATACACCTTCAGCAGCTTGAGCGTGAAGTAAAGGAGCTTGAGCCCCTCATTTCCAGCCTTAAGCCCGGACAGGCACGTCACGCATTTTCCAACATCATGCCTCAAAGCCTTGCCTGTATCGAAGCACTTCGTATTTTGATGAACAATGTTCCTTTTAGCTAAATATTCAATTACTTTTGGAGGAATGCTTGATGTACTCTGACATAATGTTAATTCCCATTTTATTGGCTTTCGGACTCTCCGTCTGGGCTCAATTCCGTGTTAAGGGAACCTTTAACAAATGGGCAAAAGTTGAAAATTCATATGGTCTCACAGGCCATGATGCCGCAAGACGTATGCTGGATTCCAACGGTCTTTACAACGTACCCATCGAACCGGTTAGAGGTACACTATCTGACCACTATGATCCGATCAAACGTGTCGTTCGCCTTTCTGAACCTGTATATTATGAACGCACGATATCAGCAGTCGCTGTAGCCTGTCATGAAGTTGGTCACGCCATTCAACATAAAGAATCTTACCCGATGCTAGTGCTTCGTCATAAAATGTTCCCTGTTGTCAATTTTGCTTCCGGGATTGCACCGTTCCTTTTATTGGCTGGTATCATCTTCCAAGCATTTAACCTGATTGGCCTTGGGATCATCTTCTTCTCGGCAGCAGTTCTGTTCCAGCTTGTTACACTGCCAGTCGAATTTAATGCCAGCAGCCGTGCCCGAAAAATCATGTTAAGCCAAGGATATGTTACACAAAATGAAGAACGCGGCGTCGGTAAAGTGTTGAACGCAGCTGCGCTAACTTATGTAGCAGCAGCTCTTATTTCCCTGCTTGAACTGATTCGTTACATTTTGATATTCACTAGCAATCGCGAATAATACTGACAAATACAAAGACCCTTCACTCCGCCCAGCATGACGGAGACAGAAGGGTCTTTGTTGCTTGCAAATAAAAAAACCGCCGATCACTGGCTCGGCGGAGTATCGATTTGTAGTCCAAAATATTCAAGAAGAAAAATACGGAAAGATTGAGCAACGAGCGGCAGCTTTTCATCTGCACGATGAATAAGTCCAATCGTTCGCGTTACCTTTGGAACTGAAATTCGAACTCTGCTTGGCTGGAGGGAAAAGCTCTGAAACAGCGCCGTTTCCGGCAGCAGGCTCACGCCCATTCCCGCCGCAACAAGTCCACGAATCGTATCTGTCTCTTCCCCCTCAAATGCAATCTTCGGGGTAAATCCAGCCTCCAGGCACGCATGCCACACAATCGGACGCAGAGAGTATCCTTTACTAAACAATACAAATTTATCATCTTTTAATTGATTAAGGGTTATGCTCTGTTCGCCTGACAACGGATGACCAGGCGGTAAAATAGCGACTAAATCCTCTGTCAGCACTACATTACCTGCCACCTGATTGTGGTTCTCCGGAAACGGAGATATAAAAGCGAGATCCACATCTCCTGACACCACGTCACGAATTAAGGTTGGGTACGTTCCTTGTCGGAACCGAAACTTGACGTTAGGGTAGAGTTTGCGGAATTCCGCCACTACACTAGGTATAATATGAATTCCAAGGCTGTTCGGAAAACCTAGTCTGATCTCTCCTTGTTCAGGGTCCAGAAATTCATGAACCTCACTAACGGCCCTTTCCAAATCCTTAAGAATAGTTTCTACACGGCTGCAAAACAGCTGCCCGACTGCCGTCAGGTGCAAATTTCTCCCCTTCTGCATGAACAGATTAACTCCAAGCTCCTGCTCCAACTGATGAATTTGCCGACTTACCGCGGATTGAGCCACATGCAGCTCTTCTGCCGCTTGAGTGACGTGCTCTTTTTTCGCCACTTTTACGAAGTATTGCAGTTGTCTAAGTTCCACGAATCTGATCGCTCCATTTCGCATCTTCATATAATCGAAATAAGGGCAAAATAAAAGGGCTTACATTTCTAAAAGATACAAATAGATAAAATTTATTTATCTTAAATGTACCATTTAGTTATCATCTCTTCAACGGCGTTTTAACAATCTTATAATGATTCCGTAAATAAAAAAGCCTCCGAGGAGCCCACCAAAATGAGCTACCCAGTTGATTTGAGGAACCGCAACCGAGAACACTACCCCAACGATCAGCAAGCTGTACAGCGTCTTACGCGAGCTCTCATCCATAAGATTACGCTGTAGAAGTGCAATATATAGAAACGCTCCATACACGCCGTATATCGCTCCTGAGGCGCCGACAGAGATAGTATCCATAGCATGACGATATGCTCCTAATGAAATTATGTTGCCAACTAAGCCGCTTCCAAGATAAAGCAGCGCATATCGCCATTTGCCTAAATAGGTCTCAAGCGGAGGTGCAAACACCAGGATCGCAAAACAATTTGAGAGCAAATGGTTGAACCCGTTATGCAAAAACATAGCCGTGAACAATCTCCACATTTCTTCTGGATAATGCCCATAATTCGCCATTGCCCCAAATTTCAACAAGGTTTCAAGATTCGTTGAACCCCCATTTATCGTAACGATGATGAACATCACAATATTCGCAGCTAATAATAGACAAGTTATCGGATAATACCGAAGATAGCTTTTCCAGCTTTCATATCGAATAAAAATCATGTTGCGAACCTTCCTTCGTTCAATAATGTTATCTAACTATTTCCTAAAGTTGGACAATCTCTTTTTATAAATATTATAATTAAAATTGAAAACAATATCTAATCTATAGGAGGAGAAATTAAAATGACACAAGAACGCGCTAGCGTAGCTACATTTAAAGGTAATCCCATTACCCTGGTAGGTCCGGAACTGAAGGTTGGCGACACTGCGCCAGACTTCAAAATTAGCAAAAATTTGCTCGAAGAGGCTTCTCTCCAAGACTACGCAGGGAAAATCAAGCTAATTAGTGTCGTTCCTTCTCTCGATACAGGCGTATGTGACGCTCAAACCCGCCGCTTTAACCAAGAAGCAGCAACCCTGGGCGATGATGTTATCGTATTGACCATCAGCGTAGACCTTCCATTTGCACAATCACGTTGGTGTGGAGCTGCTGGTATCGACCAAGTAATTACTCTATCTGACTACAAGGACAACTCCTTCGGTAAAGCATACGGCGTATTTATCAAAGAATTTGCGCTTGATCATCGCGCAGTATTCGTTCTTGATAAAGAAAACACGATCCGTTATGTCGAAGTACTTAAAGAAATGGGCGAACACCCGAACTATGATGCACCTATCGACGCAGTCAAACAACTGTTGTCCTAATCATTATTGCGGCGTTTAATAACCTGTATACACGAAAAGCGAGTAAGGAGGGCTCCCCTCCCTGCTCGCTTATTTTAGCGCGGTGCATGTAAAAATTATGACGGTGACGAGATTTTATGTGAGGACAGTTTCTTGTCCAGCATCCCAAATAAATGCATAATATTACGGTAATTCGCACCCAGATCGCCCATTGATCCTCGGGTAGCAGAATAAATGTCAATCGCACTACGAACAGGTCCTGTAGAAACGATAGAGACCGTAATATCCATAGTTCGTCCAAAAGCAGTGCGTTTCTCCAATGTAATTTCACCTACTGAAGGAACCTCATGCGTGACTTTATAACCAGGAATTTTCTTAAGTGTCGAAGATACTTCCTCCCAAATTTTATCCTTCGACATTTGATAATATCTTGTTTTTAATTCAGGTACTTTCGCACGATCACTCGTTCCCTCCTGACTGCGAAATATACCGGCTAATGTTCTCTTTAATGACAACCCGTTCTGCCTCCTTTATAACTCCTCAAACAACTTGTACTTACATTACAGTTTATCATTCTTGAGGAACAAACAAAAGAGCGTTTACTTGGCATTAACAAAAAAGCACCTTGAAGCTTTAACAAAAGCCTCAAGGTGCCGTTCAATTCATAACAAAAGACCCGCCTATGCCGTCCGGTTACATTGTCTCGAACCTGCCATTAGCAGGTGGGTGATCGCAGCATCACTTTTGAAGTCCCCAAATCTCATGGATAGGGCCTTTCAGCCATGATGCAATGTAGATCTCCCGAGACATCGTCATTGGTTCAAAACAACATAGAACCGAAACGCACATCGCAGGACGTAAACCTATTATAAAACTTCATTAATCAAATGTAAACTTAACTGCACTTGTAATCATCAGGTAAAATATTCCTGACATCACCTTAGTACTATTCTTTTTCCCTTTGCTCTCCAGACTCAAGCTCAAGCACTTCTTCAGAGCTATCGCCTTCAGCGTTAGACTCTTCACCATTTTTATCTGCATTCATTTTGTCTACTTTTTCCTGAATCTTATTGTAAGCAACGTTGAAGTTGAAATATGCGACTAATGCAGTCAAGCTTCCTAAGCCAAAAAGAATCAGCCAGCCGTATTTAAGCGTAAGAAAAAACAGAATTGCGGTACAAATGACTGTAGTCAACATTCTAAATGGTTTGATAATCGTTAACAAAATAGCATTTTTGATGATCTGCGTTGTCTTCATATGGTAATGAGCAACCATCGAGAAGAAGTTGAACAAAGACACAAACGCAATGATTAGAAAGATCAATATGATAATACCAATCATTTGCATATTTTCGAGCTGCTTCATGTATACGTTGTAATCAAACACCATAATTACTACAAGAAGAGTATAGAAAATTCCGCCGATCATGCTTTGTTTATAATTTTCCTTGTAACCCTTAAAGTACACTTTGATAATGCTCAAATCCGTTTCACCCATTACCCACTTCCGGGTAACCGAAAATAACGCTGAAGTAGCAGGAAAAAAAACAAATGGAGCCAAAATAGCCATAGCTAGATAAGTAAAAATTTCATTTTCTAGTCCAGGTACTGGGTTAAGATATAACATAAACTTCGTACCCGCAGGAATCATGAATGGCAATGAACAAATTAGCCATAACAGATTACTTCCAGCGATCCTCATGATCCACTCCGTTATTTTATACAAACCGCCCATAAACCCTTTATCCAAGTAAAAATCTCCCTCCGAAAGTGATAATTATGTCTAGTAATAACTATACATGATTAGCACATCTCTATCCAGCGCCTAATTTCGTACACACATAGGTGAATGTCTAATCCTATAATTCCTTATTACCATAGTATATACCGTAACTTCAATTATTCACAAATCAAAGGAGGTAATCTCATGTCCCAAGCAGGAGGATATGGAGGTTTCTGGACTTCCACTGGCACAATTTTGGTTTTGTTCATTTTGCTAGTTATCGTGAGCCGCACAATCCTTTACTAATTAATATGAATAAATAAAGACGGGGCATAGTGCCCCGCCTTTGTTTATTGCATTCAACCAATTAATTGTCGAAAGAATTGTTGTCGTTACGTTTCGATGGTCTGCGATCACCGTTATTATAGTTTGAACGCGGCTTACGATCTGAAGAAGATGACGAAGAACGATATGAATCACGTCCTCCTTCTTTATTATATCCGCCCTTGTTACCATAACCGCCACGATTTCCACCTTCGCGACTTCCGCCTTCACGATTGTCACGACGATAGCCGCCACCACCACTGCCGCCGCCACGATTTCCATATCCAGAAGGTTTGCGTCCACTAGAGCGAATGTCTGGATTACGACGTTTCACACGAATTGGTTCCTCTGGTGTGAGTTCGATATTTGCTTTGTCATTCTTATCTCCAGTAATAAGCTTGAACGCAGCCGCAAGCAGATTAACAGAATCATATTGCTCAAGTAATTGGATAGCCATACCTTTATATTCACCGAGCTCTGCCGCTTCCACAAGCTCAATAATCCGTTCAGCAGTAATCCGTTGCTTACCTTCAATAGCCTCTGCAATACTTGGAAGAGGTTTACGAGCAATTTTATGACGAGTAATGCGTTCGATAAAATGCAAATGGTCAATTTCACGTGGTGTTACAAAAGACCATGCAGCACCCTCTTTACCAGCACGACCTGTACGGCCGATACGGTGAACATAACTCTCAGGGTCTTGCGGCAAGTCAAAGTTCACAACATGTGATACGCCAGAAACGTCAAGACCGCGAGCAGCTACATCTGTTGCTACCAATACGTCAATACTTCCATCACGGAATTTACGCATCACGTTATCACGTTGATGTTGGGACAAATCACCATGCAAACCATCTGCAGAATATCCACGTTTTTGCAAAGCTTCAGCAAGTTCGTCTACACGACGTTTTGTCCGACCGAAGACAATAGCAAGCTCTGGAGATTCCATATCGAGCAAACGAGTCAGAGCGTCAAATTTTTGGCGTTCATGAACTTCAATGTAAGCTTGATCGATCAACGGTGCGCTAACCTGTTTTGGAATAACGGATACATGTTCAGGATTTTTCAGGAACTGCTGAGCCAACTTCTGGATATTTGCTGGCATGGTAGCGGAAAATAACATCGTTTGGCGTTCTTCGGGGACAAGCTTCAGGATCGACTGAATATCTTCCATGAAACCCATATCCAGCATTTCATCTGCTTCATCAAGGACGACAGTCTTCACGTCGTCAAGTTTGATCGTCTTACGGTTAATGTGATCAAGCAAACGACCCGGGGTACCGATAATAATTTGAGGTTTCTTCTTCAAAGCGCGAATTTGACGAACGATGTCTTGTCCTCCGTAAATAGGCAAAGAGCGTGTACCTTTAAAACGTGCTAATTTACCAATCTCTTCAGCTACTTGAATTGCAAGTTCACGCGTTGGTGTCATAATAAGCGCTACAATCCGATCTTCATCCTTTGGAATTCTGTTAATGAGCGGAAGGCCAAATGCAGCTGTCTTCCCTGTTCCTGTCTGAGCTTGTCCAATCATATCTCTTCCAGTGAGTGCGATAGGAATGGATTTGCCTTGAATCGGAGTCGCTTCCTCAAATCCAAGCTCGGTAATAGCTTGTAATACTTTAGGCTCTAGGCCAAAATCTGCAAATGTGTTCAAATTGTTCATACTCCTTCTATATAGTGGACATTCCACAGTGTTAACTGTATTCTTAAGTAGCATTCTAACGTTTATAGACTATCCAACAGGCCAAAAAAACTTACATAAGGCACTGGAAAGTTAGAGAACCTTAGACGGTAAATACTGATATCTTGCTGTTTTTAAAACAGAAAACAACCCCACTCAAGAATATCTCACACATTATAGCACAAAACAATAAAAGAATACCAGCAAGCAGGTTGGGATACTCCCAATATCAACGAGAGGTGATTTTTCAGTGTTAAAGGATATTAGGAACTGTATTGTCATAATAATCGGAGCAGTCTTTATCGCATCCGGCTTCAACTTGTTCCTTGTTCCGCATCATTTACTTAGCGGTGGTGTATCCGGTCTTGCCATGCTTACCGGATACTTCTCCCCCCTTAGCATCAATACCATGTACCTAGCTTACAATGTTCCTATACTTATTATAGGATTGTTCATGCTTGGCAAACGTTTTATCGGTCTCAGCATTTTATCAGTAGCCGCGGTAACATGGGCTATGGCCCTAATACCACAGCAGCCCGTCGCTACGGACACGCTGCTGTCCGCGGCATTTGGCGGCGTGCTTGTTGGCATAGGAAGCGGCATTTCATTTCGAGTAGGTGGTTCTTCGGGAGGTTTTGACATCGTTGGTTCTATAGTCACTCGCTACCGCGATCTCCCTGTTGGCAGCATCCTAGTTGTTCTCAATGCAGCAGTAATCTTCTCTATGGGTTATCTAGAGGGCGATTGGAATTTGGCGCTTGCTTCCATGTTGTCGATATATATTTCTGGTAAAGTGCTGGACCTGATACATATCAGCCATAACAAGGTTACCCTGTACATTATTACGGAAAAAACGGATGAGCTGTTGGCCAAGCTCCTCACTCTTCCCCGAGGTGTAACACTCATCAAAACAGAAGGTGCCTTTTCTCATAAAGAGAAAGATATGCTTATGACAGTGACAACACGTTACGAATTGACCGAGCTGAAGGAAATTATTCGGAAGACTGATCCCTCCGCATTCGTTAATATTGTTGAAACTGTCGGAGTAATGGGATCATTTAGAAGAAGGTAACTCGCCGTTACATTTCTTCTTAACTGTGCTATAATGTTGATAACAAGCGGTTCCTTTGTAAACTGTATAATTCAGCTTTACCTTATTTCACCAGCTTTTTGCTTTTCCGATGTAGGAATGATTCAGAACGAATGATTCTAATAGGAAAGGGTGATTGTTGTGGAAATGGAAACGGTAAAACTGGCACAAATCGTCATGAAGTGGTTCCCAGATATGTTGCCTTTTTTAAACCAGAAGGAACTTGACTCCATGATCATCCTTCGTGATGGTCTGACCATTCTGGAACCGGAAGATGCGATGGAGATCATCCAGTTCAGCATCTGCGAGCATCAAAATTCAGCGTTTCTTCATTAAATACATTGTGCTTTATAAACCGTCTCTTCTGTCGCAAGCAGAAGAAACGGTTTTTTTTATTCCTTATTAATATAGTAATCTATTATAATTAACCTTATCCGCCTCACCATCATTTATAATTATTACAGCGTATACAAGGGAGAGGAATCTTATGAACATCTTATGGACTCTTTTAATTCTAGCAATGAGCTCCGGTCATAATGCTGAACCAGCGAACCACAATGACCATCGAATGACCGAAATCGCGCAATCCTCTTTTCAAACATTTATAACTAATGCTTCTCAAGGTCGAATGGAAGATCCGCTTACACCAAATAAAATCACAGCGGGTCCTAATGTTGAAGCAGCTCCTGTTGTCAAAGGAATTTACGTTACCGCTTACAGCGCAGGCGGTTCAAGAATGAGCACATTGGTTGATCTGGTCGATTCTACTGATCTCAACGCTATGGTTATCGATATCAAAGATGATGAAGGCTACATTACATACAAAACAGATAATCCCAAACTGATCGAAATGGGCAAGCCGCAGCCTTTTATTTCTAATATCAATAAGCTGATGGAACGTCTGAACAGTCATGAAATATATCCTATCGCACGTGTCGTCGTTTTCAAAGATACGATTCTCGCAAAGAAAAACCCGGAGCTATCATTCCGTAATAGTGATGGTACCGTATGGAGCAATAGCAAGGGAGATAGCTTTGTCAATCCGTATAGTAAAGTCGTCTGGGATTATAATATAGAAGTTGCTAAGGAAGCCGCCAAGCTCGGTTTCAAAGAAATTCAGTTTGATTATGTGCGTTTTCCGGAAGGCTTCGAGAAGCGCGCAGACTCTCTTAAATATGAAAAAAGTAATATCAGCCGAATCGATGCTGTTACTTCTTTTGTGAATTATGCCAAGGAACAATTGGAGCCACTTGGCATCAAAGTTTCGGTAGATATTTTCGGATATGCTGCATCAGTTCCCGCTGCTGAAGGAATTGGTCAAGACTTTGTTCAAATTTCAGATCAGGTGGATGTCATCTGTCCAATGATTTATCCAAGTCACTATACGACAGGCTGGTTTAACGCTCAGGCCCCTGACAGAGCACCTTATCAGACTATTAAGGGTGCTATCGCCGATACGCACAAAAAACTTGAACCGTTGGGTGATAATAAGCCCATCATTCGCCCATGGATTCAAGATTTTACAGCCAGCTGGCTTGGCAAAGGTCATTATACGAAGTATGGCAAACATGAGGTTGAAGAACAAATTCGTGCGTTGAAAGAATCCAATATCGATGAATACCTGCTGTGGAACGCTTCTAATAAATATACAGGTAGCGTTGAGTATAAATAAAAAATGAAGCGTTTATTCGCAGTCCAACGGAAAATGCAGCTTCAAATCAAAGAGGGAAATCCATTGCCTTGATCTAAGGCTTCGGATTTCCCTCTTTATTATGCAATTCGATAATTATTATTGTGACAAACGGGAAGCTAGCTCATACAATTCCATATCAAACTGCTTCTTGGTAGCTACAACCTTTTCTATATCAGTCAATACCATTTCTCCACCAATCATACCACATGCTTTGTTGGATTCCCCAGCGATCAAGCTGCGTACAGCAAAATCACCCAGGCGGCTTGCCAGATTACGGTCAAAAGGAGTTGGAGATCCTCCACGTTGAATATGTCCGAGTACAGTGGCACGTGGCTCAAGAGATGGTTGGCGTTCTTTAATTGCTTGTACTACTTCCTCGCCCTTACCAACACCTTCAGCAACGATAACGATGCTATGTCTCTTGCCTTTATCAAAGTTTTGTCTCATACGGTCCGCAACTTCATTCAAATCAAATGGAACCTCAGGAACCAGAATCGTTTCCGCTCCCGCAGCAAGACCTGAATGAAGAGCAATATCTCCAGCGTGACGCCCCATTACTTCTACAACAGACGCGCGTTCATGAGAAGACATCGTGTCACGCAGCTTGTTTACTGCATCCACAACAATACCTACTGCAGTGTCAAAACCGATGGTGTAATCCGTGAACGAAATATCATTATCTATTGTACCTGGAAGTCCCATTGTCTTAATCCCAAGCTTACTTAACTTCTCAGCACCTTGATAAGAACCATCTCCACCAATAACCACTAAACCGTCGATTCCACGGTCACGCAGTATTTGTGCACCTTTCTGCTGGCCTTCAGGTGTTTTGAACTCCAGGCAGCGGGCAGATTGCAGAATCGTACCCCCACGTTGGATGATGTCACCTACGCTGCGAATATCCATCGAGAAAATGTCATTATTCAATAGGCCTTGGTAACCACGTTGAATACCGAACACCTCAAGACCATAGAATAATCCACTACGTACAACGGCACGCACAGCTGCGTTCATGCCTTGTGAATCTCCTCCACTGGTGAGAACTGCGATTTTTTTTACTGCTGACATGATGATTCCTCCTTAAAGTTATGCACATTTCATTTATAAATGTTTGCGAATCCAAAGGCTATTTACGAAAAAAAACAGTCGCATCAGCGGGCTTCTTCTCATTAATTGCCTGGAAGCATCGCGAATTTCCTGTTGCTGACTTACCTTGGGATCAGATAAATAAAGAGCCAGCAATCCTTCAATAATCATCCGATGAAACGAAGGTGCTGGAAGCTTCTTAATGTCCCGGCGTGCTCCCTCAACAATAAGAGCGATCCGGCTCAGCATCATTTCCTTATTATCATAGTAACTACAAAAATTGAGATCCCCGCCCACTTCATCCTCCACCTGATCTATTAAATAGTCAAGCAAAATATGTAAACCACAAATATGAGGGAAATAAGCTCCATGGATCAATTCAGCGCTATTACGATCCAACTTGTCATTGCTTGCTGCTAAAAACAACATAAATACACCAAGGGTAGATCCCGTTGCTGCAGCGAACTCATTCCATTGAAGCTGCGGCGTGCGTCCTTTATGTTGCTCCCACCATTTAAGCAAAGCAGACTCGCGATTTTCCGGAGCAATGTGCTTGTACACCTGCAGGTCGGTATAGAGACCTACCAAATCTAATATTTGCGGCTTGGCAGCACTATATCCAGGGAGTTTGGCAATATTGTCGCGACAGGTTTGTACGAGAAGATGCAAGTACCCTCCGTCATCCTGTTCCTCGCGTAATGCATAATAGTTTTGCACCTTGGATTCCGGCTCAACCGCATCAAGCATGCTCTGATGCAAAAGCCTGAAATCCCTCTCATCCATCGAGGTACTTCTGTCGCACAAATTATCCAAATAATCGCTTATTGTCTGAAAAGCTACAATCAGAGGGACTAACACTTGACGCATCTGTAAGTTAGCTGCTGCATACACAGCGCCTCCCTGACAATGAAACTCTTTGGTGGCTATACTGGCAAGTGCTTGTCTTCTTAGCTCAGGATCGGGAATATTCCCGGCCTCCTGCCTCCACCCATCCAGCTCCTTGCGAACCTCTGGCAAAATAAACTTATATACGCGGCTCATCAACCTGATCGGTTCTTTTGGAAACTGGTTTCGGCTTTGCTCAAGTTCAATCAATGGCCTGCCTCCACTACGTTGTTAAAAAACTAATTAATAAAAATCATTCTATATTATAATATGTTCCAACTTTTTGTACAAATAAACAAAATCACAGGCAGGTTATGATATACTAGCAAGCATATGCCGTTTATCAATCACTGGCGCATCTCACATCACTTGGCATCTCTTACCTTGACGAAACGGAGAAGTGTATTTGGTATGAAAAAAACTCCAACCCGGTCGGAGCTTTATTGGCTTCGTGCCTTCGCATTTACTATTTACGGAACAAGCGTTCTGATCTTCTCCTACTTCCCACTCTTTTACGCTGAGATCGGATTCACTAAAAGTCAGATCGGATTATTATTTGCACTCGGACCGATGATCTCATTAATCGCTAACCTGATATGGAGCATAGCTAGCGACAAATATAGAACAATCAAAAAAATAATGATCATTTTATTGATAGGTCAAATTGCAATGATTTTCATTTTATCTTCTACAACGACTTTTTCGGTCATTGTACTTGTTATAACACTCTTCTATTTCTTCTATTATCCCGTGTTTCCATTATCAGACACCATTGCAATCAACGCGGCAAAAAATCACGGGAAAAGCTTTATATCGATCCGGGTATTTGGGTCTATAGGCTTTGCAATTCTTTCCATTGTTATTGGATATGTACTATCACTCATCGGTTCTGCAGAGATCATGAAAGTATCCATTGCCATTACCAGTGTATGTTTGATATTGACTTTATTTATTAAGGATCAGAGTACTCCAGTAGCCAAAATGAATTTGTCAGGAATCGTACCGATATTTCGACAAAAGGAACTTTTATGGTTTTTTGCATGTGTCTTTTTGCTTGCACTTGGAACAAGGATGAATGATGCTTTTCTAACTATTTCACTGAGTGAGCTCGGAGCTAGCAAGGGATTAATTGGTTGGGCCATGCTCGCATCATCCGGCTCAGAAATCCCTGTATTTCTATACCTAAGCTTTAGAGGTGATAAATACAAAGAGCTGCCCTTACTCGTTATAGCCAGTCTTATTTTTGCACTACGATTTTTCCTGATGAGTGGCGTTGATTCTGCTGTTGGCATCGTCATGATCCAGTTGTTGCATGGCTTCACCTTTGGTATCTTTTATGTTACAGCGATTCGTATGCTGACCCGGCTCATTCCGGATCAATTCCGTGCTACCGGAATGGCGCTGTTTACCATTGTCTGGTCCAGTTTATCCGGACTGATCAGCGGAACATTTGGCGGTCTGCTGTTCGAGCATTTTGGAAGACAAAGCTTCTATCTCATCGCGATGATTACAGCTATTGCAGCTTGTATCGGGTTTGCCAGCCGTTATCTGTATCGCGGTCCAAAGCCCGCTGTCCCAGTAGCATCAGCTTACATCTCACCATCACCAAATCATGCAAATACTTCGTCTACCAACCATGATGAACCAATGTAAAGGGAATTAAGAAGGAGCTGTCCCAAAAGTTATCTAAGATAACTTTGAGGGACGCTTCTTGTTTAGCAGTGTAAAGGCAAGATATCAGGAAAAGGATGCAAAAATACAGTTTTTTTAAAGTAGTCATGAAAGGTTGAACCATATTCCTGCAAAAATGCAGGAATATGGTTCAGAATTGACTAGTTTGAAGAGAATCCTTAGAGAAAGCCTGCACATTTGCAGCAATTTAGGGCATTTAGAGGCTTTACATAAACAAAGCCTGTATATTTGCAGGAATTTCAGGAATTCCGCATCATGACACTATTACACATGAGATACGGTCATAGAATGCGTGGCAGGATCAAGCGGTACAGGATCATCTTCCTTGCACCGCTATTTCTAGTTTTGACACTAACCCTACTTTTGGGACAGCCCCTAAGCATCTGTTCTCCTACAGATTAAGCACCCCGTAGGCTTTTAATATTTTCAGACGCTCTACGGTTAGCCAACCTCTCCATTCCTGCTCATTCGCCACACTAACGGACGGAAATGAAATTCCCCAACCCCCATCCTCCTGCTGTGTAGAAATAAACCAATCAAGATGTCGATTTACCTCTTCGTCCGATACTATTCGTGAAGCATAGCTTTTTGGCTCAGGGGCATAATCCAGCACTTTATGTACATAGCCCTCTGCATTTTCGTCCCGCTCAATTCCTTTCGGTCCGCTTAGCCAGTGATCAAGAATCGCACGGTAGTGATTCACTCTCTCTGTGTCCTGGCCTGTAACCTTTTCAACGTGCTCCAAAAAAGGTATCCACTGCATAGCATCATGGAAATCATTCGGAAGGTTCTCCTCAAGACAGTTCCATAGAAATGATATATGACTACGAAACCAAGGTTCATCGTAAAAATCAATACGAGCATTCTGAGCCATCAGCATTCCAACAATACTTCCTGTCGGGTTTATCGACGGAATATCGTCCTGCTCAGTTATCCACCATGGTGCATGAGGGTAATCATTCACTCGGGTTGTACTTCTTGGCAACCCTCCACCACTTAACGTGATTGACTTTAAATACGATAATACGCCGTCAAAAATTTCTGTGTCACAGGACTTCACCTCATTCAGTATGTAAAGTCCCACCTCCGTTGCAACCGGCTGACTATCTGGACATCGCATATCAGGCTCCAATGCATGACCGAAGCCTCCATCCTCATTTTGATATGCACGAAGAGCTTGAAGTACCTTTTCCTTAGATCCCTTCTCAAAAAGATAAGCAAATCTCATCCGATCAAGCAATCTGGCACTGCTATAAATAAATGTTCTGGCACGCTCAAATACATCACCGCTGTGTATCGTCATCAAGAACCGCCTCCCTACCAAATTTAGTTTTTCAATTAACTGACTTCAACACTTTTGCCCGTTATAACGTAGAATAGCGTGGTAGCTGGGATCATATATTTTGCGAACGGCATGCAATACTTCCTCTTTACGTTCTGCTGTCTCCGTTTCATCCAATTCCATTAAAATATCATCGATATCATAGGGACCAATTCGCCAGTGTCCAAGTACAACACCGCGAAAAACTCCGTCAACGAGTAAATATTGCAGAACTTCCAAGCCTTTGTATCGAGCCTGGAGATCATCTAATTCAGCGCGTACGAGATAATCCGACTTGTCCAGCATCCAGATGCTTCGCGGGATTCTGGAATCAAGCTCCTGCTTCTCTGCTAACTGAATATCATGGCTTCTCATCAGGCCTTTACCTAATTCCTCGATGTCAACGCTGATCAATTCACCGCACTCAACTAGCTTGCTCACCACATGACGTATCGTTTTAGCCGTCCAACCGCTCCAGCTTTTAATGCTAACTTCACTTGCAAACACCATTGATTCTATAAATTGCAGCAGAACCTTCATTACCGCTGCTTCATAGTTTTCAGGATCATCTGAGATTTCAAACCATTCTTCGGCAAATATTAACCATCCAGTATCCCAGTCATTGTCGGTCTGCTGCTCATAGAGCAGGAAGGCTGTCTGCAAGTCCTGAAGCGCTTTTCCAACTTCTCCAGGAGGATACGGGAGATCCTCCTTTAACTGTTCTTTTGTTAATCCACCCGATTCCTTTACCGCTATCATGACATCTTCGTGTATTTGCTTGAATACTTTAGGACGCTTGCAGAATGCCGTAGCATAAAGCTTCAAATCGTCTTCAAGCACATAAGCAACACGACCGCCCTGAAACCGTCCCTTGACTAGAGACTGACGTACCCTTAACGATGAAGACATCTCCATATCATCATATTCCGTGCGATGGACAAGCTTTGGCGGATCACCTGGCCGAGTAAAATGCACTGGAGCCACCGGCTGCAGTTTGCGAAATAAAGATATGTAAGCCACTTCATCTTGATAATCAGCTAACGGTTCAGTAAATCCCTGTCTACGTAAACGCTCTGCCAGTACCAATGTTTTATTCCATCCCGTTGTCACAGTACCTCCGCCTCTCTGCCGATGAACCTGGCCTGTTGATTTATGATTCACGATTTATACCTAGATGTAAGCTGAGTTGCCCGTTCCTTCAGCTCTTGTCTTAACTTTTCAGGCTCCATAACCTCTGCATCAAGACCTAATTGAAAGAAAAAAGATATCGCCCAATTCCACTCAGAGAAAGGACATTCAAAATCGATTACCCATTCTTCATCACTAATTTGCCCCACCAGATGACCGATGTGCGTATCCTGCTCAGCCAGTAATGCGCCGCGATAAGTAAACTTTGCTACAATCCGGATGGATGGATCATCTCCACCACTTGCTTTAACGATTTCGATATCTTGAATATTCGGATCATCCATTTCCTTGAGCTCAACGAAACGATCAACCCGAAACGTTCTTTTTTCTCCATGCAGAATGGAATACGCCTCGCAATACCAAAAACCATGTGCTGCATATACACGGCAAGGCTTAATCTCAACATGTCTTTTATAGTTCTGGGAACGATACAATGCCCGCATCCATTTATTTTTTGTTGTATATTCCATTATGTCATCTAAAAGCGGGGTCTTATAAGCTCGTTCCGGTACTTCCATCTCAACATGCTGAAGAATAGAAGATATTTGATTTAGTGTCCCCTCTGGAAGTACTGCCTTAACCTTATCAGTTACCGTCCATCTCGCTTGTTGAAAAAGGCTGTCGCTATATTTAGCCATCGCATCTAAAGCTAGCAAGAGCACTAAAGCTTCCCCTGTATCCAAATTAAGCGGTGGAAGTTGATATCCTTCCATAAGTCGGTAACCGCCACCAGGGCCTGATAGCGCTGAAATCGGAACGCCAATTTCAGATAAAGACTGAATGTCGCGCAGTACGGTACGCTTGGACACTTCCATTTTGTCTGCAAGAGATTGTGCTGTCTCCGCTCGCTGCTGTAGAGCCATAACGATTGCCAGCATTCTATCCATCCTGTTCATCCGCTTCACCCTAACAATAACATGATATTGGTGACAACTGTTTGTCACTGATTTTGAACATTCTTTTTTTCACTATTTGTTCTTTCATCACATCAGCTACAATATCCTTCATTGATTTTATCGTTAATTATTCCAAATGGCGATATGATCATCTAAGAAATAAGAGGTAGACGCAAAAAAACACAGCTCCATTCAGAGCTGTGTCTTTCATATCGTGCTTGGAACCAAACTTTATAAGTAGATCCGTTATACGGATAATGATCTTATAATTTGATTACGTTAGCAGCTTGAGGACCACGGTTGCCGTCAGTGATTTCGAACTCAACAGCTTGGCCTTCTTCTAATGTTTTGAAACCGTCGCCTTGGATTGCGGAGAAATGTACGAATACATCTTCGCCACCTTCAACTTGAATGAAGCCATAGCCTTTTTCTGCGTTAAACCATTTAACTGTACCTTTCAAATGAACAACCTCCTAAAAATAATCGCCATCATTGACGAATACCCATATTATACTCTATGACCTACGACAATGCAACGTGTCATTTTTTCAAAATAAAAAACATTAACTTTATGTAGCTTTGCTGCTGCGATGTATTTGCTTTCCTTTATAGGCTGAGTTATGATTTTACATAAAAATGTACTTAGTTTAAATGTAAGATCGGAGAATTGTGATAATGATTAAAAAACATGAAATATACAAACGGGACAAATGGAATATGATGACCGTAGAGGTTCAAGGGAAATACATCGTTTTACGGGAAATTTCCGACCAATGGGGAGAGGAATGTCATACATTTCTAAGTCGTCCTGCGATGATGCAATGGGTGAACAACCGCTTTCCAAAAGAAGAGTTTAATGGTAAGGAAGACGAATGGAAGGAACTTATGGCTTCCTTCAAGCAGATCTAATATTAAATGAAATGGAGTCACTCTGAATGGATACTTCAAATCTTCTTATTTTCATAATAAGCGCATTTGCACTTGGTGTCGTCATTATAATGACTAGAGACCGTATTCCAACTAAAATGAGACGCGGCCTTGCCCTTACCGCTACTATTATGGTAGCTTTAGCATTTTGCCTCATTATCTACAGTTTTCTCGTGATCTAGAACATAAATAGTTCATAGACTATGACAGCTAATGCTAATGTACTGCCTGCGGGAGATAAATATTTGATGGAACAACGGGAATACTAGAAAAATGCCCCTTTAAATTGGAGGTCTTTTGAATGTATAACCGTCTGCTCCCCCTCCTGCTGTCCAGTTGCTTGCTGATGTCTGCCATACCCGGTGCTGCGACGGGGCAACCAACGTCAGCTTCATCTTATTCAAAGCCAAGGAGGATACCGATGAGCACATTACCTAAACGTTCGGAAATTAAGGAAGAGAACACATGGAGATTGGATGACATGTTTTCCGATCAACCAGAATGGGATCAAGCTTATAAGAATTTAAAAAACCTGGTAAGCAAAGTGAATCAATACGAGGGCAAGTTAAATTCCGCTGAAAATGTAAAAGCTATACTTACACTGGAAGACGAAATTTCCTACAATGTAGAGCGTCTTTACGTTTACGCCCATCTTAACCATGATCAGGATACAACTAACCCTACATATCAGGCACTATCTCAAAAAGCAAAAAAACTGAACGTAGAAATCAGTGAGGCGCTTTCTTTTATTACGCCGGAAATATTATCTCTTCCAGAGCAGGAGTTGGATGCTCTAATTGAGAACCCTGAGCTGGCTGACTACAAATTCACTCTGCAGGAAATCAAACGCGAAAAGGCGCATGTTCTTACTAAAGTAGAAGAAGCGTTATTAGCCCAGGTAGGCAATCTGTCTCAAGCTCCGCAAAACATTTTTGGCATGATCAACAATGCGGATCTTAAATTCCCCAAAATTAAAGATGAGCATGGTAATGAGGTTGAATTGACTCATGGCAGCTACATTCAATTTCTAGAAAATCCTGATCGGGACGTTCGCCGTCGTGCCTTTAAAGCAGTATACGAAACCTACGGCAAGCAAAAAAATACAATCGCCGCGACTCTAAGCGCCAACGTAAACAAGAACATGTTCTATTCTCGTGTGCGTAAATACCCTTCTGTATTGGAAATGTCACTGTATGGGGACAATATTCCAAAGGACGTGTATAGCAATCTGATTGATACGATCCACGAGAGCTTGCCCCTTCTTCATCGTTATATGAAATTGCGCAAAAAATTGCTTGGTGTCGATGAGCTTCATATGTATGATCTGTTCGCCCCGCTTGTAGAAGAATATAAATGGGATATTTCATATGATGAAGCAAAAAACATCATCCTTGAGGGTCTTAAACCATTGGGAGACAACTATCTCAAAGTGCTGAGCGATGGCTTCAACAACCGCTGGATTGATGTTTACGAGAATGAAGGCAAACGGACCGGGGCATACAGCTGGGGTGCATACGGCACACATCCTTTTGTTCTGCTCAACCACAAGGACAACCTGAACAGTATGTTCACTCTGGCTCATGAAATGGGGCATGCCCTCCATTCTTACTTCTCTGATGAGAATCTGAAGTATCGTGATGCTCAGTACACAATCTTCCTTGCCGAAGTAGCCTCTACGACGAACGAAGCATTGCTTATGGATTACTTGCTGAAGCATTCATCTGATCCGAAGCAGAAGCTCTACCTGCTGACTTACTACGCTGACCAATTCCGGACAACGGTGTTCCGTCAGACGATGTTCGCAGAGTTCGAGAAGCTGATTCACGAACGCGCCGAGGAAGGAGAATCGTTAACTCCGCAAGAGCTTAGCTCTATTTATTATGATCTAAACCTTAAATATCATGGAAAAGAAATGGTCGTGGACCAAGAAATCGAAATGGAGTGGGCACGTATTCCTCATTTCTATACCAGCTTCTACGTCTACAAATATGCTACAGGCTTCTCGGCTGCAACGAGCTTCTCCAAGCAAATTCTGGAGGAGGGCCAGCCTGCAGTTGATCGTTATCTCAGCTTCCTGAAGAGCGGCGGCAGCGACTATTCCATCAACATTTTACGTAAAGCCGGAGTTGATATGTCGACACCTCAGCCGGTTCGCGAAGCGATGAGCGTATTCGAGAACGTTATTGAGCAAATGGAGCAATTGACTAAATAATTTATAGTGATAGCTTCCACTTCGCTTACTAATCCCTTGCCCTTGATGGGTAAGGGATTTTATACTGTGAATATAAAGGAGGTGTTGCCTCATGAGGATACAGTGGTCCTTGATTATTGCTCTGATCTTTGCATTGATTACCGCCGTATTTGCAGTTATTAATGTAGACCCCGTCGAAGTCAATTTATTGTTCGGCTCCGTCAGTCTTCCGCTAATTCTGCTGATTCTTGGATGTACGCTGTTAGGCGGTTTGATTGTTGGTTCTTTTGGTATTTATCGCGGTTATCGTCTTCAAAAAGAAGTTAAAAACCTCAATGCCAAGCTCGTACATATCCAAGATGCTACTGGATACGTGTTCCCAGATCCTACTGCTGCGGAACCAGCATCAGCAGAAACTTCTGCGGACAATTCTGCGGACACTAAATAATATACTTGTTTAAAGCTATGAGGAGGCTTAATCGTGAACATTCAACCGAATGAATCATACATTCTAGACATACTCAAAAAATTGCTCGATACGCCTAGCCCGAGCGGATTTACCCGCGATGTGATGAAGATCATTTTATCTGAGGCTGAATCTCTCAGTATCCCGTTTTCTCAAAATGAGAAAGGCGGAGCTCTGCTCACGCTTAAAGGGAAGGATTCTTCCAGATGTATTGCAATCAGCGCTCACGTCGATACTCTTGGCGCTATGGTACGAGCTATAAATTCAAACGGAACGTTAGCGATTACTTCTGTCGGCGGCTTCATGATGAACAGCATTGAGAACGAATACTGCATCATTCACACCCGCAGCGGTAAAAACTACACCGGTACAATTTTGAGCTCCCATCCTTCGGTTCACGTATATAGCGATGCCAGAGAATACAAACGTGACGAGAAAAATATGGAGATAAGAATCGACGAGCTTGTGGAAAATAAAGAGGATGTTCAGAAGCTGGGCATCTCTGTCGGAGACTACATCTCTTTTGACGCGCGTGCAGTTGTAACCCCCAGTGGTTATGTAAAATCCCGCCATCTGGATGACAAGGCCAGTGTTGCCGCTCTGTTCGGATTGCTGGAGTCGAGCCGTCGTGAAGGATGGACTCCACGGCATGATCTAGTATTATTGATATCCAATTATGAAGAAGTAGGACATGGAGCAGCTTGGATTCCAGACGGTGTCCATGAAATGATCGCTGTCGATATGGGAGCTATAGGTGACAACCTGAGCTGTAAGGAAACTGACGTATCTATTTGCGCCAAGGATTCCTCCGGGCCATATGATTATGATATGACAGGACGCCTGATCGAGCTTGCGAAGGAAATAAACATCCCTTATGTCGTAGATATCTATCCACACTATGGTTCAGATGCTTCTGCAGCCCTTCAAGCTGGTCATAACATTCGCGCTGCGCTCATTGGTCCGGGTGTACACGCCTCTCACGCAATGGAAAGAACACATAAACAAGCGATCTTCAACACAACAAAACTGCTTGCCGCATATGTAGCAGGCGAATAGCTGAAGCCAGTAAAAAAACTGTACTCTTAATTGGAAATTCCTGCAAAAGTGCATCTTTTTCCCCTTCAAGCAATACTCTATAAATAATTCCTGCAAAAATACATCTTTTGGGCGCACATTCTGAGTTCTTAGCGACATTAGCGCTAAAAAACTGTATTTTTGCAGGTTTTTCCTTTCAAACAAGCGATTGCGTTAGAAAAAACTGTATTTTTGCAGGTTTTCATCGCATTCGTCGTTGGACTTCATTTTCTCCAAATCATCTTTCCCGGTTAGCCTTGTCTGCAATAATTTCCGTTACGTGTATGCCGATCGATAACAGGCGTTTTTCAATCGTTTCCCCATCCATAATATTGGTTTTATATTTTGCTGCCGTACCTGTGACATTCGCTGTTACAAATGATATAGCACCTCGCTGTTTTTTGTTGGTATGTTAAAACTGAATACTCAAAGAACAGGTGAGACGCATGCTTTTACATATCGGACTTGACGTTGGTTCGACTACGGCTAAAATTATCGTTATGCATCAGTCAGAAATTGTTTATAAAAACTATGTACGGCACTTTTCTGATATTCAACAGGCTGTTCTTTCTCTATGGACTGAGGTCTTGAATCAGTTCCATGATGCCGAAGCAACTCTTTGCATTAGCGGCTCTTCTGCTCTGGCTTTGTCTGAGCTCTCCAAAATTGATTTTCTGCAAGAAGTTGTCGCCTGTACAAAGGCTATCCGACTTCGTATTCCGGAATGTGATACCGCCATCGAGCTTGGCGGTGAAGATGCCAAAATCATCTATTTCACAGGCGGTATTGAACAGAGAATGAACAATGCCTGTGCGGGAGGTACAGGGGCATTTATCGACCAAATGGCCGCATTGCTGAATACCGATCCATCCGGACTTAATGAGCTGGCCAGCCGCCATACCAACATTTACCCTATCGCATCCCGATGCGGCGTATTCGCCAAGACCGATGTTCAACCTTTGATTAATGAGGGAGCCCCTCGCGAGGACATCGCAGCATCTATTTTCCAGAGCATCGTAACTCAAACTATCACTGGGCTCGCATGCGGGCGTCCGATCAGCGGAAAGGTTGCTTTTTTAGGCGGCCCGCTGTCCTTTCTACCCTCATTAAGAGAACGCTTTGTGACTACTTTAGGACTATCTGAGGGGGACATACTTTTCCCTGAGGATAGCCAGTATTTTGTAGCTCTGGGATGCTGTCTTCACTCTACAGAGCAAGCTCCTTTTCCCATAACAGAATGGTATAACCGTCTACGAGATGTTGATTTCATATCAAACCATACGGAAGGTTCAGGACTCTCTCCGCTCTTTTCTGATGCACTGGAACTTGCTTCCTTTCGCGAGCGCCACAGTAGAGCTATCGCACCTCGTATCCCGCTTTCACAATACATGGGACCTTGTTTTCTCGGCATAGATGCGGGCTCTACAACAACCAAGCTTGTGTTAACTGGTGTAGACAACCAAATTCTCCACTCCTTCTATCGCAGCAACAAGGGAGATCCGCTTGGAACTGTCAGGGAAGCATTGTCTGATATCTTCAATGACCTGCATGAAGGCTGTTTTATCGCTAATTCCTACGTTACCGGATATGGTGAGGGACTCGTTAAAGCTGCATTTCATGTCGATGGCGGTGAAGTGGAGACAATGGCACACTATCGAGCGGCTTCATTTTTTCTTCCTGACGTTGATTACATTCTCGATATCGGCGGTCAGGATATGAAGGCCATAAAAATTCGAGGTGGGCATATCGATTCACTTATGCTGAATGAGGCATGCTCTGCTGGCTGTGGATCATTTCTGGAGAGCTTTGCGGAGACGCTGGGTCTCAGTATTTCTGCATTCGCCGAGGAAGCCCTGAAGTGCATCACCCCCGTAGATCTTGGTTCACGATGTACCGTATTTATGAATTCCAAAGTAAAGCAGGTTCAAAAGGAAGGGGCTTCCCTTCCCGATCTCTCTGCAGGACTGTCATACTCCGTCATCAAAAATGCTCTCCATAAAGTGATCAAGCTTAGGAATCCTGAGGAAATGGGAGAGCGTATAATCGTTCAAGGAGGGACCTTTCTTAACGATGCCGTACTTCGTGCTTTTGAGAATTTGACTGGCAAAGAGGTCGTTAGACCGGATATTGCAGGGCTTATGGGCGCCTATGGCTGTGCACTTATTGCGAGAGAGCGTTATACCGGGAGCAAGCCTAGTTCACTTTTATCCAAGACAGAGCTGAACTCTTTCTCTTACAAGGTGTCTCAGGCTAGATGTTCCCTTTGCAGCAATACATGTGCTATGACAATCAATCGATTTCCAGATAAAAGCTTTCATGTTACAGGAAACCGCTGCGAACGCGGAGCATCAGGTAAAAAAGTGAAGAACGAGCTGCCTAATCTCGTCGCATACAAATATGAACGTATGTTCAACTATGAACCACTTAACCCGGAACAAGCACCTAGAGGAACGGTTGGGATTCCACGCGTACTCAACATGTTTGAGAACTATCCCTTTTGGCACACCTTTTTTACGCAATTGGGATACAGGGTACAGCTATCTCCCAAATCGTCCAAAAAGCTATACGAGAAAGGAATGGACAGCATTCCTTCAGAGGCGGTATGTTATCCTGCAAAGCTAGCTCATGGTCATATAAATAGTCTGATCGCTGATGGAGTCGACTTTATTTTTTATCCTGCAGTGGTGTATGAGAAGATGGAAGATCAAGCCCAGGATAATCACTTTAATTGCCCGGTCGTGGCCTCATATCCCGAAGTGATCCGCACTAATATGAATATATTGCAACAATCCGGGATACCGCTCATTAGCCCTTTTTTAAATCTGGATAATGAATACGTCCTGCGTAAAGAATTGCAAGACACATTCTCTCACATTTCTAAAATGGAAATTGCTGCTGCGTTTCAAGCGGCATGGTCAGAAGCACAGCAGGCAAAAGGGGATATTTCTGCCAAGGGAGAAGAAACTCTTCGTTATCTTGAACGAACGGGTATTAAAGGGATCGTGCTGTGCGGTCATCCTTATCATGCCGACCCGGAAATCAATCACGGAATTTCCGAATTAATTACCGGAATGGGGTTGGCTGTTTTAACCGAAGACTCCATTTGTCATCTTGGTTCCGTAAAGCATCCGCTCCCCGTCGTTAATCAATGGACATATCACGGACGTATGTACCGTGCCGCCTATTTGGTCAGCGAACGCGAGGATCTTGAGCTCGTACAGCTAACTTCATTCGGCTGCGGAATTGATGCGATTACTGCAGATACGATTCAGGATATTTTGGAGCAGCATTACAAAACCTTCACTCTCATCAAGGTAGATGAAATCAGTAACCTCGGTGCTGCACGAATCCGTCTTCGTTCTTTACTTGCCGCGATGAAAGAACGTGAATCGAAGAAGCTAAAGGCACATTTTCATAACACTGCAATCACTTCTAGAGTTCCAATCTTCACCAAGGAAATGAGAAGCAACTACACTATTCTCGCTCCTCAGCTCTCACCGATTCATTTTGAACTGTTCGAAACCGTGTTCCGCAGCTCTGGTTATCGTCTGGAAGTGTTAAAGTCAATCAACAAAGGCGCACGGGATGAAGGACTGAAGCTGGTTAATAACGATGCGTGTTATCCCGCAATTGTGACGATTGGTCAAATCGTTGCTGCATTAAAAAGCGGTGATTATGATCTCAATCGTACCGCCGTTATTCTGACACAGACAGGTGGAGGCTGCCGAGCCACTAATTATATCGCCCTGCTTCGTAAAGCACTAAAAGAATCCGATATGGCGCAGGTTCCTGTCATCTCACTGAACGTGTCAGGGCTTGACAACCAGCCAGGCTTCAAGCTTAATCTGAAAATGATCAATCGGCTGATCGCCGCGGCCTGCTACGGTGATTTACTGATGCGTTTGCTTTATCGAACCAGGCCTTACGAGCTTGAAATAGGAGCTTCAGAGCTTTTGTTCAGGAAATGGATGAGTCTATGCAAACACTCGCTGCAGTATTTTACTTTCGAACAATATAAAGAAAATATTCGCGATATGGTGTCTGATTTTGAAGGTATGCCATTGAGCAGCGTCTCTAAGCCAAAGGTAGGTGTCGTCGGCGAAATACTCATCAAGTTCCATCCTGACGCCAACAATAAAATTGTCGAGATCATTGAGGCTGAGGGGGGTGAAGCTGTCGTTCCTGATTTTCTGGATTTCATGTTCTACTGTCTATACAATCCAATTTACAGAGCTGATCAATGGGGAAAAAATAAAATGCTTCGCTACGTAAATCCAATGATCATACATTACCTTGAAAGATACCGGTCTCCTGTTAAAAAAGTACTTAGCAAAAGCAAGTTTCTGTCTCCTCCTGAGGACATTTACAAGCTGGCGGAAAAAGCAAGCCGACTTGTATCAATCGGCAACCAGATGGGTGAAGGCTGGTTCCTTACAGCAGAGATGATGGAACTGCTCGATCAAGGCGTTCATAATATCGCCTGCATTCAGCCGTTTGCATGTCTGCCGAATCACATTACAGGACGCGGTATGGTAAAAGGATTAAAAGAGCTGTATCCAGAGGCCAACATCGTTGCGATCGACTATGATGCAGGAGCCAGTGAAGTGAACCAAATGAATCGCATCAAGCTTATGATGTCCATTGCGAACGGTGTGCTGTGCTAATAATATCCTTGCCAAATACTTATTTATGTTCGATCCAACAGCTGAATTTTCTACTTTTAGAGCAGTTTAGGTAGAAATAAGGAAAAAACTTCCTTTATTCCTTCATGATCACCACATTCTCATAAAGTAAGGGAAGTTTTTTCCGATATATTGGCACTTTGTATTGCTTCGAATCAGCTATTACGTTGTTTCTCGATTTTCTCTGCGAGCTCATTCAAATAAGCCCAACGGTCCATGAGCCGTTCAAGCTCAGCTTCAGCTTCTTGCTGTTCCTTCATAAGCTCTTGTAATCTGACTGCGTCACTTACGGCCGCTTCCATAGCGTCCACAATCCCGCTCAAACGCTGCTCGGCAGCTTCAACCAATCCATCAATTGCTTCGTACTCACGCTGTTCATTATAGCTGAATTTAAGCTTTTCACTGCGTACTGATTGAGTTGAGCCTCCTGCTGATGATGCTCCAGTTCCTTCTGACGATGCAGATGAACCTGATGATGCCCCGGAAGCATGTGCGCGACGAAGATCTCCATTGCCAGTACCGCCATCCCCGTTACCGCCAAAATGGCTAGTCCCCATTCCTTGCGTCCGTTCTTCATAATCGCTGTAATCCCCAACATGTACTGCCACGATACCGTTTCCTTCGAATGCCATGATTTTATCTACAGTGCGATCCAGGAAATAACGATCATGGGATACTACAAATACAGCACCCGGAAACTCATCCAGATAAGCCTCTAGCACGCCCAAGGTCTGAATATCCAAATCATTTGTAGGTTCATCCAGCAGCAATACGTTGGGTGCTCCCATTAACACACGAAGCAAATACAAGCGTCGCTTCTCACCGCCCGATAGCTTGGCGATAGGAGTCCATTGCAGCGCAGGAGGAAACAAAAAGCGTTCCAGCATTTGTGAAGCCGTGATTCGAGAACCGTCAGCAGTCGTCACAACCTCTGCCTCATCCTTAATATACTCAATCACCCGCTGCTTATCGTCCATTTCTTGATGTTCCTGAGTAAAATAGCCCAGCTTCACCGTCTGTCCAAGAGCAACTTCACCCTGATCTGGCTCCAGCCTTCCTGCGATCATGTTCAGGAGCGTCGATTTGCCGCTTCCATTTGGTCCGACGATACCCACGCGATCACCTGGAACTGCTGTATAAGTTAAATCCTTGATCAGCACACGTTCTCCTGCCTTTTTATAAAGGCCTTCAATCTCCACAATTTTGCGTCCGAGTCTTGTTGAAGCTACGGAAATATCTAATGAATCATTTTTGTATTCCGATTTTGCCGACTGCAGCTTTTCAAAGCGTTCAATCCGCGCCTTCTGCTTCGTTGACCGAGCCTTGGCGCCCCGCCGAATCCAAGCCAGCTCGGTACGCAGTAAGTTTTGCCGTTTTTGCTCTGTGGATGCTTCGCGTTCCTCACGTTCACTCTTCAGCTCTAAAAAACGGCTGTAATTCGCCTCGTAGCGGAACAATCTCCCGTGATCCAGCTCCAGCATAATGTTGCAGACGCGATCAAGGAAATAACGATCATGCGTAATCAGGAGGAGCGCGCCCCGGCGCTTCTGCAAATAGGTTTCCAGCCAAGCAACGGAATCATTATCGATATGGTTGGTCGGTTCATCCATGATCAACAGCTCAGATGGAATGATCAGCGCAGAAGCCAGAGCAACCCGCTTGCGCTGTCCGCCGGACAAGCTGCCCATTTTCCGTTTAAAGTCAGTTATCCCCAGCTTGGATAGAACACTTTTTGCTTCACTTTCAAGTCCCCACACCTGATACTTGTCCATTTCCTGACTCAATCTGCTGACTTTGTTTTGCAACTCCTCATCACCAGGCAGCAGCTCAAGCAGCTCCATAGCCTCCATGTAAGAGGACACAATCTCCAGCTCAGGACCTCCGCCTTGAAATACGCTGAGCAGCACAGATGCTTCAGGATCATATTCAGGATTTTGCGGGAGAATTCTTACTCTTGTATCCCGGTTGACCGATACCCGCCCCTCGTCAGGCGTATCAAGGCCTGCAATGACTCGCAGAAACGTAGACTTTCCAGTACCGTTTACGCCAATAATACCGATCTTGTCGTTCTCTTCCATGCCGAAGGAGGCGTCCTCAAAAAGAACCTTTTCCCCGTAGCTTTTCGTTAAGTGTTCAACCGTCAATATATTCATATGAGTTCCCTACTTTTTAAAGTTTCTTTCATAAATATTTATCATAACAATACTCCTAGCCCCCAGGCAATGGCTCCAGCTGCCAACAAGCTTAACAAATTAACCACGTCATTGTTCATCCAGCGTATTCCGCGTTCAGGTTTAGTTGGCCGTTCACAGTGAACCGTTACTTCAACGCTTTTGCCACAGACCGTGCAGCGGTGCATCTTTTGCAAGCTTGCCCCCAGTAATGAATCGATAAAGGCTCCAGCAAATCCTGATAAACCACCAATTAATATCCATTTCCAAAAGAGTAAGGTTTCGCTTGACTTGTTAAACTGTATCAATCCGAGCACCTGCTCAAATAAATCCTTCAAGTTAGCCCCATGGCTCCACAAAGACAATATCCAGGCTGCCCCTCCGATCATAACAGAACCAGCAAGTGCAGCCAAACTGCCCAGCCATGATACACCGCCAGATGTGCCCGCGGGCAGTTGCTTCCACGTCAATACGGATCTTGGCGGTCTTTTGCTTAATCCGCCCCATTCTGTTGCCCAGGTATCCGCAGTAGCCGCTGCCATGAAGCCTACGAACAAATAACTCCATGCAGAATGTGGCCAAACGGCATGACCTATACAAGCCAGCATACCAAGCCCGCCATTTGCAAATACCTGAACAGCATCTCTTCTGCTGCTCTTCGCATAGGATTTCTCCAATTCACGTTTCCGGTCTCCGCGCAATTTGGAGAACAGAGAAGAAGTTACAAAGAAAAGAAGCAGAATCCCAAACCAGAATACATCCCCTGCACCGTAATATACGGTACCCATCACAAAGGCAGCAACCATGCCTGACATAGATAACGATTGCTTCCGGTATGCCGCCACAGAGACCAAAAGGGCGCATAGCGCCCCGATTATCCAATCTGCCATCATTTAGCCCGGGCAGGTCCTTTTAGTATTTCACAGCTTCCCAGCAGCCTGCTTCCATACGATAGCTCCAGCTTGTCTCCACTGTAAATAGGACCCACACCAGCAGGTGTGCCAGTAAAGATGTGGTCCCCTTCATCCAAACCATAACGCTCTCCAACATAATCTACGATCTGTTGAAGTGAAAAAATCATATCGGAAATGTTCCCGCGTTGAACGAGATTTTCATTTAGAAGAAGTGTAAAATCCTCTGCAGCTGTCTCCTCAATTCCGGGAAACGCAATATAAGGAGTGATCGGCGCTGAATTACGAAAGCCTTTTGCCGCTGTCCAAGGGTGGCCCTTCTTCTTAATCTCACTCTGTACATCGCGCAGCGTAAAGTCTATGCCTAAAGCCATTACATCAACAAGCTCGTCCACCGTCATACCCGGTTCATACCGACGGCCAATTCGAATAACCAATTCCGCCTCATAATGTACTTCGCCTGAATTTTCAGGCAGAACAAGTTCCCCTTCATTCATAGATACTACCGCATGAGAGGGCTTCATAAATATCATAGGTTCTGATGGAACCTCATTGCCGAGTTCCTCAGCATGGAGCCGGTAATTGCGACCTACGCAATATACATTGGAAATAACTTTGCTCATCTTTGTTATGCCTCCCTGATTCATTCTGTCTGTCCAATCGCTTTATACCATAAATCGGGTCGATTCGTACAAATGAGGATCTCCGGATGTATCGCAGCAACCCGTTTGATCCTCCTGACATCGTCTACCGTCCATGCCATCACTTCAATTCCGCGTCTGATCGCTTTTTCAGCTAGCTCCGAATTAAGGTGACGATAATTAATAGAGAGAAAAGAGCATTTAAGCATTTGCAAGCGCAAGAGAAGATCCTTTGGTTTACTATCAATAATTAGGCCAGTACGTATTTTACAACTTATCTCCTTCACCTTCGCCAATACACGCGGCTCAAAAGATGTAAGTACAACCTCATGCTCCATTCGATGTTGCTTCACCGCGGATATAACCTTCTCCTCAATATTCGGATAAAGATTGCCCTGAGTCTTAATTTCTATATTCGCTCGAAGTCTTCCTTTGATTTTATCCAAAAAGTCATCAAGTCTCACCAGTCGTTCCCCGATAAAAGACTTGGAGTACCATCTTCCAGCATCCAGCTGACTGAGCTCATCCCAGGTTTTGTCCTTAACAGGCCCACGTCCATTCGTCGTTCGGTTCAGCGTATAATCATGAATAAGAAACGGAATTCCATCCTTTGATAACTGAATGTCGACCTCAACCCATTTAACATATGGCTCCTGCATGGCGAGATTGATTGCTGACATCGTATTTTCAGGAGCTTTGCCAGAGTATCCACGGTGCGCTACACAATAATTATGCAACTCTACTCGCCTCCAACTTTCATACCTATTTAGTGATCAATTCTCTGTCTTCACATTGCCCGAAGCATCGATTTTGATTCCCGGTGACAGGCCTTCAACCATTTTCAGAATCCCTGCCCCATCCTCTTCACTAACGGGTACAGGTCTTCCCAATTCAGTACGATACGGAATCAAGCTTAAATCACAATCTCCCTTTTTCGTACATTTTGCAGAAAACACAGCAGTATCCCAGGTTTTAGGGTCTTTTGATTTTGTAAAAATAAAATTACCTGAGCTATAAGCAATCCATTTATTCTTATACTTCTCGATCCCCTGCAGAACATGAGGGTGTCCGCCGATTACCAAATCAGCTCCCGCATCAATATATTCATGGGCTAGCGAGGTTTGATGCTTCTCCAATTCTGTTGCTCGCTCTTTGCCCCAATGGACAACAACAAGCACTAAATCCGCGTTCTTGCGTGCGGCTTGAATCGCCTTTACTGCCATCTCTGAATTGTATGTTGCCGCTACCCCTGCTCTTTTCTTCTCGGCAGACCAGCTCTCATGAGGAATGACACGGCTGAATCCGCAAATCGCGATTTTTATCCCTTTACGTTCAACATAGATGGGAGTAAAAGCATCGTTTCTATTTTTTCCGGCTCCGACGTGAAGGATATGATTATCTTTCAGATGATCAATAGTATCCAGCAAGCCCTCAACCCCTTGATCAAGGGAATGATTGTTAGCCAAATTAACAGCGTCAATACCTGCCTTCACCATTTCAGGAAGTGCCTTAGGTGATGATTTGAATACAAAGGTCTTATTCTCTGCTCCAACTCCCCGCTCTGTCACTGGTGTCTCCAAATTCACTACAGTTAAATCATCGTTTTGAAACAGCTCACGAACATATTCATAGGGATAATCATATCCTTCTTCGTTTAACTTAACAGCCACTTTATCTGAAAAAATCGTATCACCACCAAAATGAATCAAAAGCTCCTGTTCAGCTTCTTCTCCATTATGCTCAGGAGGCGCTGCCTCACCCTGTGATGAATCCTCTCCATCTACAGTCTCCTCTCCGATTTGCCCGGAAGGCGCAGATGAATCTTGTTCTTGATCCAATGGATTATCGGCTTCATCAATCCTGTCAACATCAGCCGTATCAGAGTCATCGGTCTGCGGATCTGATACAAATGAACTATCAGGTATTTCGGTATTATCCGAGTTGCCTTTCACACTGCGATCCTCTAGAACAAAATAAACTCCTAAAACAAGAATAATCATGATTAATGATAAGTTAAGCATCATCCAAAAGCGGGATACAACGCGCTGGCGCTCTTTCTTTTTTTGCTTATTTTTTTCCGATCTTGGTGGGTACATCATAAACTCCTTTTATTAATTCCATTTATATTAAGTAAACATGTTCATTTTATTATATCAGGTATGCTGAAATAAATAGAACCCCTCGCCTATTTTAGACAAGAGGTTCTTTTGCCAAGCCAGTCCTAATTGTTCTTCACCGTTTCTAAAATCATCTCGCTAAGAGTCTCCATATATAATGGATCCGTATTGAGAGAATCAATACGTTCTAATCTCATGTCAAGCTCTTTCGCTACCGTTTTAGCCTCAATATCCAGATCATAAAGCACTTCCAGATGGTCAGATACGAAACCTACAGGTGCAACAAGAACATCCTCCACCTGTTCCTTGCTTAAATCATGCAACGTATCGAGAATGTCCGGACCAAGCCAAGGATCTGAAGTACGCCCTGCGCTTTGCCAAGTAAATTGCCAATTGCTGACTCCGGCTTTCCGAGCTACTTCCCGGGAAGTTTCAAGCAATTGATCTCGATACGGATCGCCCATTTCGAGTATTTTAGCTGGCAAGCTGTGTGCGCTGAACAACACTTTTACCGTATCTCTCTCAGCACCTGCTTCCTTGAACAGTTCAAGCTTGCTCGACACTCTGTTCGCAAATGCCTCAATTAATTTAGGATGAGTATGATAACTGCGAATGAACTTCATGGAAATTCCTGCTTCGGAGGATTTTGTTTCCGCACGCTTTATGTATCCTCCAACGCTCATCACTGAATAATGAGGGGCCAGCACAATACCAATCGCTTCCTTAATTCCATCCTGAGCTATCTTGTCAACACCATCCTCAATGAAAGGAGCTGCATGTTTCAGGCCTTGGTAACAAACGAATTCATAGCCCGAATCACCGGATAGTCGATTTAGAGTTTCTTGAAGTGCTTCAACCTGATTGTCCGTGTTGGCACGCAGCGGGAACACTCCTCCAACAATAGCTTCATAACGATCTTTAAGCTCTTTGAGCTGTTCTTCAGTTGGGGGATGACCTCTGCGAATATGTGTATAATATGCTTCCACTTGATCAAGACTTTCGGGTGTTCCGTAGGACATTACTAATACACCGATTTTATTACTCACTATCCCCTGTCACCTCGTTCGATGGAATGAAAATTATTGATTCCGTTTAATGGCTTCCTCAGAATACTGATGAACGAATTCCGTTAATTCTATAAGCTTCTCAATGGGCGCCTCAGGGAACAAACCATGACCCAGGTTGAACACATAACCGGGTTCCTTCACACCTTGATCGATGATATCTTTAGCATGCTCTTTAATTACAGATATCGGAGCAGTTAATACATAAGGATCAAGATTTCCCTGCACGGCATACTTTCCACCAGTACGTCTTCGACCTTCTTCTATAGATACTCGCCAGTCCAAGCCGATAACATCCGCCTTGATTCCCGTAAGTGTAGGCAGCAATTCACCTGAGCTGACACCTGGAAAATAAATCTTGGGTACATCCAAATCCTCAAGTTCGGCAAAAATACGAGTAATCGTTGGAAGGACAAATCGTTCAAAATCTTTAGGGGCCAAAGCGCCAACCCAGCTGTCAAATATTTGGAACGCCTTACCGCCGCTTTGAACGTGGTATCTCAAATAGGTGATGACCATATCCCCTAGTTTACCCATCAACTGGTCCCACAACTCAGGTTCGCCATACATTAAACTTTTTGTACGAATGTAGCTTTTGGATGGACGACCTTCGATCAAATAACTAGCTATAGTAAAAGGTGCTCCGGCAAAAGTGATCAGAGGAACCTCCAGCTCCTTGTCCAAAATGGAGATGGTCTCCAAAATATGTGAAAGGTCTTTCTCAACATCAATCGGTTTCAAGCGCTCTATGTCGCTTTTTGAACGGATTGGATTGTTGATCACAGGTCCGATATTTTTGACAATATCAAAATCAATGCCAAGAGATGCCACCGGGTTCATAATATCTGAGTATAAAATTGCCGCATCCACGCCAAGCTTGTGTACAGGCATAAGAGTAATTTCTGCTGCAAGTTCAGGCTGACGACAAATTTCAAGAAGACTGTATTTTTCTTTGATTTTCCGGTATTCCGGGTCGTATCTACCCGCCTGACGCATGTACCAGACAGGAAGTCGTTCGACTTCTTTCTTGAGACAGGCACGGATAAACCGATCGTTGTAAGCCACAAACAGGCCCCCAATCTAAAATTATTCTAAACTAATCTATTTTACATTATGCCCTTTTTAGTAGTAAGTAACAACTATCACACAAGCCAATACTATGACAAACATATGACATCATCTCCCAATGATTCGCCAAATATTGTGGTATACTGAGAAAATCGACCATTCATCAAGATTCCGGAAAGGAAGTGACAGCACATTGAAGTCGTGGAAGGTTAATCTCATTGTGCTATGGTTTGGGCTCTTTCTGGTCAATGCAGGGATGACAATGATTATTCCTTTTCTCTCACTTTATCTGTCCAAAGACCTTGGTGTGCAAGGCGATCAATCCATCGGACTCTGGGCAGGTATGATCTTTGCAGCAAATTTTGTTACATCGTTCATTTTCCAGCCGCTCTGGGGTAAACTTGCTGATAGATACGGGCGGAAGATTATGCTCCTTCGCTCAGGCTTTGGCATGGCGATTGTCATGGCTTTAATGGGCTTCGCCACTCAACCATGGCATCTACTGGCATTAAGGCTGCTAAACGGTACAATTTCCGGCTTTAATCCAGCTGCGATTTCACTTATTTCTGGCACTGCACCTAAAGAGCGTATGGGCTTTGCAATGGGAACGGTTCAATCAGGAAATGTCGCAGGTACGATTCTGGGTCCTTTAATCGGAGGCTTCCTGGCAGAATGGGTTGGTTTCCGTCCGATATTTTACATTACGGGTGCTCTGTTATTCCTTGCCTCTCTACTAGCCCTGTTCTTCGTTCGGGAAAAATTCAATCGGGCAGAAGCAGCAAAATCTCCGGAAATTTCAGTAATTCAAGGCTTAATTGAACTAAATAAGACCCCGCAGCTAACCTCCTTGTTTGCGGTCACATTTTTGCTTCAATTCGCGATGCTTAGTCCAATGTCACTGCTACCCCTCTACGTGGAAAAGCTGCATGGTACAGCAGTAAATGTCGCATTTTGGGCTGGATTAGCCACTGCTGTAACTGGTATATCGAACATGTTAATGTCGCCTCTCCTTGGAAAGGTTAGTGACAATATCGGTGCACATCGTGTGCTAACCTTATCTTTAGTCGGGGCTGCGGCTACTCTCATACCTCAAGCCTTTGTTGACTCAGTATGGCAGCTCATCATAGTTCGCTTCCTCCTTGGCATGTTCTTGGGTGGTTTACTGCCAAGTGTCAATGCTTTGATCAGATTCTACACTCCCGACGGAATGGAGAGCCGCGCCTTTGGATTCAACAGCAGCACACTTTCACTCGGCAACATGCTTGGTTCGCTGATTGGCGGCTTTTTGTCAGGATATATCGGGATCGAGGGCATCTTTATCATATCCGGCATTTTGCTCGTCATAAATACCGTATGGGTACGCTGGAAGCTGTATGTAAGACCGAAGGTTCCTGGTCATTAACTTTCATTAAAAGTCTATAAATTAAAGGATAGATAAAGCAGATATTTTTCCTGCTATATCTATCCTTTTTTGTACATGCACTATTAATTAATAACAATCGACAATTTATAGTTTGCAAACTCGTTTAGATTTTCCAAAAACTTATCTAATATTTCATTGGAAGGAAATTGGCATTCGAGAAGGTAACAACCTTCTCCACTAATTTTATGATTACGTATGATGAATTGTTCTTGTGCTTTGATGAACGACAGATAAGGTTTATGATTTGAACTTTGTGTAAAAATCGTAATAAAAGTATGAACAGGAAACCCCAGTTTAACCTGATTCACTTTAATTGTGTACCCCTCAATGATTCCTTGATCCTCTAATTTAGCAACCCTGGCTGAAGCAGCTTGTCCTGTCAAATGGACCTTCTCACCCAATTCTTTCATCGTGATTCGACTGTTTTTGGATAATTCATCCAGGATAAGCATATCCGTGCTATCTAACATTTTTCAAATCCTTTCATTTATCAAGTCAAACTGCAAAAAAACCTGATTTTATCTATGTAATCCTTAATTGGTCATAGTATAAACTATACGCACATCGAAAAAAAGGAGATAAAAATATGAATATAGAACAGATTAGAAACGCCACATTAGTTGTCCAATATGCAGGGAAAAAATTTTTAATCGATCCCATGTTAGCAGAAAAAGGTACTTATCCGCCTTTTCCTAATTCATTGCGACAAGACCATAACAACCCGTTAGTTAGCTTACCTAAATCAATCGATGAATTAATCAATGTCGATGCAGTAATTGTCACTCACCTGCATTTGGATCATTGGGATCATGTTGCGAAAGATGTATTGCCGAAGGGCATTAAATTGTTTGTACAAAATGAAGAAGATGCTATTGTCGTTCATGACGCTGGTTTTCTAAATGTAGAAGTTCTACAAGAAGATACAGTTTTTGAGGGTATCAAATTAATTAAAACGAAAGGCGAGCACGGAAGAGGAGAAATACTTAAAATTGTTGGCCTAGTATGTGGCATTGTCTTTAAACACCCAAATGAGCAAACTTTATATGTAGCTGGAGATACGGTGTGGTATACAGCAGTGCAAGAAGTAATCGAAACACATCAACCACAAATCATTGTTGTAAATGGTGGAGATAATCAATTCTTCGAGGGCGGTTCCTTAATCATGGGCAAAGGCGATATTTATGAAGTGTATCAGGCTGCCCCTAACGCAAAAATTGTTGTTAGCCATATGGAGGCTGTGAATCATTGGACACTGTCAAGAGAAGATTTAAAAAGCTTTATTCATGAAAAAGAAATCTCCTCCACTGTTCTAGTCCCAGATGATGGAGAATCCTACACTTTTTAATGCGAACGGATATATTCATAAAGAGGCATCCCCAAAAATCATCCAGGATAACTTTGAGAGATGCCCCTTCTTAATAGAGTGGGAATATAGAAGCTCCTATCATTAGCAGTGAACAGGCACGATATCAGACAAAAATGCAAAAACAACTAAGACGCCCAGGCGTCACCACCTAAAATGAAAATAAGATACTCCAAATTTCCAAATTGCGCTTTAGCGAAATAGTACAGCTAGCTTATTCGTGAGAAGTCAGAGGATTGCAGATAGAACACAGTAGAGGAAAAAATCTCCTTTATTTTCGAAAATGGGATGATTTTAAAGAAAATAGAGGAAGTATTTTCTCCTATCTTTACTGAAATTGCCCTAAAATGCGAAAAATTAGCATTTAGCACCAAAATAGAGGAATTAAGTTCCTTTATTTTATAATCTTGAGCGAATCCTGGTGGAATAGGGGAACTTTTTTCCTTTATTGCTACCGAAGTGCTAAGGTAGGCTGAAAACGCCAAATGTAGCCACGATGCTTTTTGAAAAGAGTCCTTAGTGAAATCCTGCACATTCGCAGCAATTCAATGCCTTGGAAGGGCATTCGGAGTATATTAGTGAGTAGAACCAATAATCTATAATTGTGCCTCTACATAGATAGCTCAAGCGGTAAGGGGATCTTCTCCCTTGCTCCAAATCCTATATTACTTTACCATTGCCAAAGCCAGCCCATCATAGGCTGGAAGCATCGTACTGATCAAGCGTTCATCTCTAGCGATCATTTCATTAAATTTACGGATAGCCTGTACCGATGGTCCGTTCTTATCTGTATTCAGTGTACGTCCGCGCAATAAGAAATTGTCCCCTGCGATAAGCGCTCCAGGAGCCGCCAATGAGATCGCATATTCCAAATAGTGCGGATAGTTCTCCTTGTCAGCATCGATAAAAAAGAAATCGAAAACAGCACCCTCGCTTTTCAGCACTTCGAGACTGTCCAGCGCGGGTCCAATCATATATTGCACCATCCCCCCATAGCCGGCATTCTCCATGTTGCTTTTTGCTAATTTCGCGTTATCTTCACTTATTTCCAACGATACAATTTTACCGTCATCCTTCAATCCTTTAGCCAGGCATACCCCGCTATATCCACCAAGCGCACCAATTTCCAGCACCGAATGAGCACCTGATGATCTAACCAGCAAAGTCAGCAGTCTCCCATACCCCGGAGCGATCGAAACATCATTTATGCCATGATCCTGAATGGAGCGAGTCACTGCCTCCAGAACCTCGTCTTTTTCATATAAATCATCGCTATATTGTTCAGGCGTAAGCATAATACAACATCGTTCCTTTCTTCCCTCTCGCAATTTACATCACATTGTCCTATACTGAATTGTATGGTTTTTCAGCATTTCCTACAAGTAAGTGTATGGAGTTGATCAATGTAATGTCAGGTAAATTGGATTTAATCGCTACCGCGCCTATGGGTCTTGAAGCTGTAGTTGCGCGTGAGCTTAAAGATTTAGGCTACACCGAGACAGTGGTTGAAAATGGAAGAGTTAACTTTAAAGGTGACCTGATCGACATTTGCAGATGTAATTTATGGCTGCGAACTTCCGATCGTATCCTGATCAAGATGGGCGAATTCAAGGCTGTTACTTTCGATGAATTGTTCGAAGGGACAAAAGCACTGCCTTGGCAGGATTGGATTCCTTCCCACGGTGAATTCCCTGTTGAAGGAAGATCTCACAAATCCCAGCTGAGCAGCGTACCTGCCTGTCAGGGAATTGTGAAAAAGGCGATTGTTGAGAAGCTGAAAGAGTCCTACCATACAGAATGGTTTCAGGAAAATGGTCCACGTTATGTGATTGAGATTATTTTGCTTAATGACATGGCACTGCTTACTCTCGATACGACAGGTCCAGCACTTCATAAACGGGGATACCGCAAGGTAGCAACAGAAGCTCCGTTAAAAGAAACGATGGCTGCTGCGCTTATTTTGCTTAGCCGCTGGAATCAGAATCCTTCACGTCCGTTCTACGATCCGTGCTGTGGATCAGGAACCTTGCCGATCGAAGCTGCATTAATCGCCTGGAACATCGCTCCTGGACTTCGTCGTTCCTTTAATGCCGAATCCTGGCCTGAAATTCCAGAGAGACTGTGGCAGCAAGCACGTGAGGAAGCGATCGATGCTTCAAGAGATGACATCGAGCTGAACATTACCGGCAGCGATATTGATCCAGTTGCGATCGAAATTGCCAATGCCTCCGCTAAAAGCGCAGGACTGGCTAAAGAGATCAAATTTGAGGTCATGCCTGCCGCCAGAATTCGTCCTGAAGGAGATTATGGCTGTATGATCACCAATCCACCTTATGGTGAACGGATAGGCGAAGAGAAGGAAATTCGCAGACTCATATCTCAATTAGGACGAGTAACGGCAGAGCTTCCAACCTGGTCGTTTTTCGCCATTACTCCTACAAAGCAATTTGAGCATGACTTTGGCCGAAAAGCAGATAAACGCCGCAAGCTGTTTAACGGTCGTATCGAATGCCAATATTTGCAGTATCTTGGACCCCTCCCGCCGCGGCATTAATTGCCGCAAGGAGGGTTTTTCAATATCCGCCGTATTCAATGGTGTGAAGTTTAGTAATTCCCATATAACTTACTTCTACATCGATGCGTTCCGTTTTAAGAAATGTAACATTGCCTTTGCTGTCAACTTGCCCGTTCTCTGGATTCAGCACCTTATAGGTCGCTAACTGGGACACGGTATAGGACATACCATTATCCATAGTCACTACAGGATTAATCTTGGTTAGACCATCGCCCACTAGCGAGGACGTCATGTAATCATTAACTTCCAAACTTACGGCTTGTTTTGGGTCATCTCCACCAAACATGAGGAGCGGATTATGCACACGTTTTGACCAAGACAACTCATCATGTTCACCTTCTTTATCCATTAGATAAAAGAGGTCCTCTCCATATTTGAATCCCTGTGCTATCAAAGCATCTACCAAAGGATCAATCTTCATTCCCTCAGTGCCGCCCATATCCAGCCAAATCCGAACATCAGGATGTTCTGTTGTCGTTTTCTCCATTTCCCGGAATATCCTGTGATTATCGACCCAAGTAGAAGGAGAAACCGCACCTATTGCCGAAAAAATTTCCGGATGTTGATACCCCATCCAAAAGGCCTGTATTCCACCAAAGGAAGAACCCATAATCATTCGGTTGTCCCGATCCGGAATCGTTCGATATTTACTATCCACATAAGGAATAATCTGATCAATGAAATATTTAGTAAACTCTTCAGCAATCAATCCATCAGAAGGAATCATCGGATCTGTAAAAGGTACATACTCAAGTGCCCGGTCAGCCTCTCCGTGAGCTACCGCAGCAACAATGACCTCTTTCATTGTATGCTCCAGCCCAAGCTTATCCAGAACCTCATCTACTTGCCATTCCTTGCCGTATCCGCTTGTGCTTGCATCAAATACATTTTGCCCGTCATGCATATAAACCACAGGATACCGCTTGTCAGAATTTTGATAGTTTGCAGGCAGGTAAATGTAGATGGTACGTCCTTCAAACTCATCCAATTGGACAGTGCCTTTAGAAGCGAGCGTCTGAACTACGTCCCTCTTAGCATCTTCACCCTCAACTACGGCAGGCTGAGCCTCAGCTGATTTGCCTTCTTCTTTCTGAATACTGTTGTTTTGGCATGCGGACAGCAGAAATGTTGCGATTAGCAGCATATTCAAAAGAAATATTCGTAATCCCTTTCTCCAAAATATTTTCATTGCCTAACTCCCTTCTATAGTAAGCGTTTACATTAAATATACTCTAATGCGTAGTGTAAATGCTGTAAGTGATTTTCATCAATAAAAATATTCAACACACCAACAGACCCGACCTTGGTTCCATGCAGAATCCTTCTGGAGACGGATTATTATGCATGGATATTTTTGTAAGATCAATACATGCATGAAGATAGTTTTCAATAATAGGGGGGAGCATACTTGAAAAGAATGATCAAGATTAATACAAGGTTAGGTGTTGTTGCGTTTCTGGCGATTGGAGTAAGTCTGTATTTTGCGATACAGTATTTTTGGTTCGGAGCTGATAAAGCTGAGTTTGTTCTGAACAAATGGAATGAAATGCAGCTTCTTGATCTTTGGTACGTTATGCTCTACATTCACATCATAACTGCAATTGTAGCGATCTCCATTGGCTGGTTGCAGTTCATTAGCAAGCTTAGAGCTAAATCTAGTCAGATTCACAAAATAATAGGTAAAATATATAGCGGCAGTATTGTGCTTTCAGGACTATCAGGGATTTATTTGTCATTCTATGCCACAGGTGGCCTCATTTCAAGCATCGGCTTTTTTCTGTTATCCATGTCTTGGCTATATACCTTGCTTCAAGGTATTCGAGCCATTGCAGTCAATAAAGATCGCATCGCACATCAAAAATGGATGACCCGAAACTATGCTCTTACTTTTGCAGCTGTAACTCTTAGAATCTATTTGCCTGTTTCCATGCTCATTTTCGGAATAGAACATTTTAATGAATATTACCGAGTGATCGCCTGGCTCTGCTGGGTACCTAATTTGATAGTGGCTGAGCTAATTTTGAAAAGACAAAAAACATCTGTTCCACCTTCCAATCAAAGCACACGCGTGTCTTAAGTGGTATGATAATCATATAATTTTACCTCCCCTTAACAATCTGCCATTTAGTAAAGGAGCAATAAACGTTGTGAAAGCTTTAATTAAACAAAACAAATCTTCCATACAAGGGCTGCTGGAGTATCTAGCATTCATCGCATTTATTTATATGAAGCTTAGAATACTCCACTCTCATCTTCATGCGAGATACATCGATATGAATCGGCTCGACGACCTCATTGCCATCGGTTCAGTCATCATGATTTCGTTCTGGACCTTGTGGCTGCCGAAACGGGCAAGAACCATATCACTCGCTGTGTTAAATGTTTTGCTTACTGCATTGATATTTTCAGACATGGTTTATTACCGATATTTCGGGGATTTCATCACGATTCCAGTTCTTATGCAAGCAGGGCAAGTCGGAGAGCTTGGGGACAGCATTTTATCGCTAATTTATTGGTCAGATCTGTGGTTTATAGCGGATTGGTTCCTGTGGGCTCTGGTGATCATAACAATCACCTTCCGTCGTAAACGTCGTAACCAATACTTCGGACACCAATATAATTACCGGACTCATTCCCAGTTATCGTTCCTGTCTCAAAACAATACCTCAAGATCGAGATCGTTTTTTAAACGTCTCATCACTGGAATCGTAACCTTTATACTCGGTTTTGTCATGACAATGGGTCCAATCAAGCATTATACCGACTCTTGGGCAGGAGAATTGTTCAAGGGAAATTGGTGGAATATGTCTTTGTATAATGTTACTGGACTATTAGGCTTCCATTATTTCGATACTTACCGCTACACTAAAGAGCATCTGCTCGGTAAGCCGGAGCTTTCTACGGAAGAAATGAATGACATTGAGAATTGGTTTAGTACAACAAAACAAAATCGTTACGACCCTAACGATACATTTGGCGCTTATAAAGGCAGTAATGTCGTTGTAATTCAGGCTGAAGCATTTATGAACTTTATGATTGGTCAAAGTATCCATGGTCAGGAGATTACACCTAACTTCAATAAGCTGATGAAAGAGAGCCTGTATTTCTCAAATTTCTATCATCAGACTGGTCAAGGCAGAACCTCTGATGCAGACTTTTCTTCACAAACATCGCTTCATCCGCTGCCAACCGGGTCTGTATTTGTTCGTTATCCAGATCACACTTATGATGCATTACCCCTTATCCTGAAAGAAAACGGGTATTCAACGTCAGCATTTCACGCTTATGAAGGCAGCTTTTGGAACCGAACCAATATGTATCGGGAGCTGGGGTACGATCAATTTTATTCCAAAAAAGACTACATCATAGATGAACCGCTTGGCTGGTCACTTGGCGATCAATCATTTTTCCGTCAGTCTCTTCAGCTTATGTCAAAAAATAAAGAACCATTCTATTCCTTCTTAATTACGTTGTCCAGTCATCACCCGTATACTTTGCCGGAAGAATTACAAACGCTTGATACAGGTAAATTTAAAGGTACGATGTTCGGTGATTATTTACAATCGGTTCATTATGTTGACGATGCTCTCGGTCAGTTGGTAGCAGAGATGAAAGAGGCCGGGCTTTGGGACAATACGATTCTATATTTCTACGGTGATCATGATAATTCGATTACTGGCAAGGCAGACTATGAGAAATTTCTAGGAAAATCGTTAAGTGATCTCGACTTGCATCAGATCATGAACCAGGTTCCTCTTCTCGTCCATTTACCGGATGGGCAATTAACTGGAATACGTCAAGAGCCTGCAGGTCAACTTGATATGACACCATCGCTTCTTCATTTGTTAGGAATATCTACCGAGCAGAGTTTTATGATGGGGAATAATATGTTTTCGAACAAAAACAATGATGATAACGTAGCTTCAAGCTTGCAGTATCTTGTTGTACAGCGATCAGGGGCTTTCAGCACCGAACATTTATATTATATCCCTTCATCTGATAACAGATTTGAGAACGGGTCCTGCTACAATCTTAGTAACCGCCAATTGACGAATATTGAGGAATGCCGCATCCCTTATGATGAAGCTAAAAAGAGGCTTCATATTTCAGAGTCCATCATCACTTCAAATCTGATTCCAAAATTGCGAGAATAACCAAATAAATAAAACACCTTTAAGCTAGGCAAGCATGTTCAACACTTGCTTTCAACTTAAAGGTGTTTTTTTGTCTAACTATCTGATTGATCCTGTTACTCTGCCTTAGGCTTCTTGACGAAAGGAGCGGCCTTCGCCAGCACTTCGTCCTCAGTCGGTCCGCTGACGTATCGACCGTTAATATATACGAAAGCCCTTTTGCCACAAGGTCCGCAATAGGATTTGCAGCCGACTTTGATCTCGGCATCCGGTGCGAGCTTTTGGAGCTTGGGTATAAATGTCTTCATACGGATATGATTACATTTGTCGCAAATGCGAATATCGTTAGCCATGTCAATACCTTCTTTTTCCTAGTGGTCCCCGTGATTGCCTTTGGATGGATTCGTAATGATGAACCCTTCTTCCGGGAGATACAAATAATCAATCTTCACGCCCTCAAGGAGACTTTCATTCGGATCAACGATAACGTCGATTTCTTTATCAGTTGATACAATGTTATCGTTGTCGCTTGGCTTCACCAAATCAAGACCATAATGAGCGTGATCTCCATGAGCATGAGTAATGAATACTTTCAGTACAAGACCCTTATTTTCTTCCTTATCGAGTTCTTTCTTTATCACTTTGGCCGCATTGCGGGTAATTTTGACGCTCATACAATCTCTCCTATTCCAATATGACTTTTGATTTTATATTCTTAACATTCCTATTGTAAAGAAACAAGCACTATCATGCAAGGCCGCAAAAGCAAATAAATCATGCCTATTCATCATAATCAGCCTAATATCTACCCATTCTTGGATGATACGTCCAAGTGGCAAACTGGGCTATAATTATTCAATCACTTTTATCTTTTTCCAATCTGTCTCCATCTTGTAAGCTCTACTTTTGCCATCACCAACATGTAGAGAAAATTCTGCGACTGCTGAGATTTCATATACCCCTGGTTTTTTTAACCTATACGGATATTTTTCTGTAAGAGCATCTTTTTTCTCCAGCAGTTGCACAATTCCTACATCCTTTCTTGTAATCGTGTTCATCGTTTTACCACTGCTATCACGTACCAGATAATAAAATACCGGATCACCAGTCGTTATTTCGATTGCTCTTTCAGTTAGATTATTTAATTCGACATTAATTGTAAAAGATTCATTCGCTTCAACTGCTTCTGGAACTACAATATTAACGGAAAAAAGTTCATTTTCAGATGTAGCAAGTGGTAACGCGTTCGTTTTTACAAGTGCTGTTTGCTCTGATTCTGAAAATTGGATTCCAAATATAGTTATCAATAATAAAATAAGTATATTCTTCATAAAAACACCTCCAACCAATCAGACGCATTAAATAATGATTTTGTTTCAATAAAAACAATAGAACAAACCGGGGAAAGAAGTATTGATTTGAATTTAACAAGTATTTATCCCAAATATTTTCACTGTTTCATAATGTCATCCTTACGTTCAGCCCGGCTAACGAACCAGTTCATTAACAGCATCGTTACTGCTATATCATCGATCGGAATAAAAGGAAGCACATCAGGAATGACCCAATATACAAGGGCAGGTACTACAAGCAGCAGCTTGTCCAGCAGAGGGATTCGCGGGGACGTAAGCAACCGCGGAACTCTGCGAAAAATACTGCCCCAATGGCGAAACGACCACAGTTTGGACCATTTCATATTGTTTGCCTCCCTTTTATCTTTAGAATACCCTCATCTTCCTCCATTATCTAACATAGGATCATGAATCTCAAGTTAGCTAACCAACGTCAGTTGCCCCGCACAAATTTATCCATAATTAGAGCCAACTCATCATAAATCTTATCAAACTGCTCAGCAGGCAGCGGATTAATCCCTTCCCCTGCTTCAACAGTAAAACCGGGACGTCGAAACTCCTGAATAAACCAGTCTTTATAACCAGCATCACTTCCACTTAGCCTGACTGCTCGATATCCGCCAGTATTTGCAAGCTGATTTGCTATTTCTTCCGCTTGCTGAGGTTCCATATCACGATAATTCCAATAAATTTCCCGCCCTTGAGTATGAAGCGACATAACACGACTAAAATTGCATTTTCTCGTTAAATCCGCCAATGCGATTGCCTCTGGCTCACTGAGCGGATGAGGTCCGCTGTAATCCTGCCAGGCCGGACCTTTTCGCCCGCGTCTGCCCCGTTCTTCTTCCCAAAAAGCCGGAAATTGGTCGTTCAAATCAACGCCTCGAATGTTAGCTTTCCAGCGGCTAAAATCGGGATTGCCATCATTCCACGCCAAAAGCTGCTCTCGTTCCAGATCAGTGCATCCATTAGGAATACCATTCTGGACCAAATCTATCCCGTCGGGATTCACCATGGGGACTACCCAGAGAGCAATTTTATCTTCAATTTTTTGTATCAACCCATACTCAGTAGCTAAATCTTCAATAAAACGCAGTAATAATGGAGCCGTAATCCATTCATTGGCATGCACCGCGGCATTAATATGCAAGAGCTCTTTTCCATTTCCAATAACCCATGCATGAATGGGCTTTCCAAGAACACTCTCTCCAATTTGTATTTGGTTTAAGCAAGCATAGGTTCTAAGCAGTCCTTCACTTTGCACCATGTAGTCACTATACCGATAACCTCCATCAACCAAATGAATAATCCGACACACATCATTCTGCTTCTTTTCCATTCGTACCCTCCTATTACTTCAGCATCCTGCTTCAAACCTTCATCCAATATACAAATGCCGCAAGCATTGCCAAATGTGCAGGATAGAAGCTTCTCCACACCCATCCTGGCAATTTCCATGACTCCAGCCTTTGCCATAATCTCGGACCATACACAATTATCAGGGTTGGTACAATGCTAATCATTTGAATAAGCCATCCGTAAGATAACAAATAAATCAAGTTAAGCAGCAAATGCATGATCACCATTTCTGTCGACTTTCCATATTTGAATATAAGCACGAGAAACAGTCCATATGCACCATAATCAAACGGCAGCACCTCTAGAAAAACACACATTCCACAAATAAACAGAGCCGACCAGATTCCAGGTTTAACTCCGTCAAGCACCCGTAATACAAGGGACGCCATAAATAAAGTGGCAACTACATTCAATGCGTTTGTATTAAAAGCCATTTGATAAGGTACTTGCGAGACAACAGCAATCAAAAAGAGACGTATCACATATTTTCCATAATTCGATGTATAGGTGTGTCCCTGAACAAGCGCATATGCATAAATAGGGAATGCGATCCGGCCCACGATTCTCCACAGCATGTCGCCAGGAAAAAAGATTAATCCAATATGATCCATTAGCATTGTCAGCATGGCAATAAATTGCATATGTGCCTACCCCCTAAAAATTTAATGATTTCCTTTTGAACCAATTTTGCTTACACTAACACTATCAGATTACGCTTGCAATGTTGATGGAGGAATGGTTATGTATTTGTTTATCGTGAACAAAAATTCTGGAAACGGAGGCGGCTTTCGAGTATGGAAAAAAATACAGGAAACCCTCCGAAATCGGAATATATCCTATGAATATACCTTTACAGATAGTGCTGAGCAAGCGCATACATTTCTGCAGGAGAAGCTGTCAACATCAATAAGCTGGAACGCTGTAGGCGTCGTTGGTGGAGATGGAACGATACACAGTCTGCTTCCGGCACTTCGAGATACAGGAATTCCACTTGCTGTGTTCCCGGCAGGCTCGGGTAATGACACTGCCCGTGGTTTCCGTATTCCGATGAAAACAACTGCTGCATTAGATATTATGCTCGAAGGGTTGCCCAAAGTCGCAGACCTGATCTCCATTTCAGGCAAAAGCACCCTCACTGCTCTTGCAGTCGGCTTTGATGCCCAGGTAGCTCAGAATGTCAACAACAGCCGTTATAAAAAAATATGTAACAAGTTCGGGCTCGGCAGAGTAGCTTACGTAATCGGTGTGTTCCATACTTTGCTTACCTTTCGTCCTGCCCCTCTGACTATTGAATGTGACGGTGAGACACACCACTTCTCCTCTGCTTGGATGGCAGCAGTGAATAATGTGACTAGTTACGGCGGCGGACTTACGATCTGTCCTGATGCATTACCCGATGACGGAGTCCTTGATATTTGCGTCGTGCATGACTGTTCCCGCCTTCAGTTAATGATGCTCTTTCCAACACTGCTTTACGGTAAACATACCAGACTCCCCTTTGTAAAAATGCTCAGAGGGCGTCTCGTTTCCATCCAAAGCAGTCTGCCACGATTAGCGCTTGGCGATGGTGAACACATTACGTCTACACCACTAACAGCATCGGCAGACCCTGGAGCAATGACAGTAATGACATCTCATTCCATCTAGACATAGGGTGAAAAAACCTTTGGCCAAGAAAGCTCCAAAGGTTTTTTTCTGCTTGTATTAAATAGGATTGGAAACTTGCCATACAATAGGGGTTAATTCAATCTGCTCTCCTAACCATTGAAGAGCAATTTTCTTAAACATGCTAGGGTCTCCGCTGCAAAAAAACTGATGAACAGGAATCTCATTCCCTCTCGCAAGACGACCCTTCTGATGAAGCACGGTACTAATCTCTCTTGCCGTCTCATCCGCAGAACTGATCAGTTTTACTGTTTTCCCCATGACCTGTTTGATTTGATCTCTAAGAAACGGATAATGAGTACAGCCGAGAATCAGGCAATCTATCGGACAATGCTTAATATTCATGAGCGATTCCTGGACGACCTCCAACGCCTCTTCCGTCTCATATTTACCTTGCTCTACTAACGGCGCAAGTGTTGGACACGCTTCACTAAAAATCTCAATCGCTGGATTCAGCTCCTTTAGAGCCGACGTATAAGCCTCACTATTGATAGTGCCAATCGTTCCGATAACGCCAACCTTATTCGTCTTCGTTGCACTAATTGCCGCACGTGCTCCGGGATGAATAACTCCTATTACAGGAATGTTTACCTTTGACTTAATATATTCCAATGCGGCGGCTGTCGCGGTATTACAGGCTATAACAATCATTTTAGGATCATATTGAATCAAATAATCTACAATTTGTTCAGTAAAAAGACGAACCTCCTGTGGAGATCTGGGACCATAAGGGCTACGAGCAGTATCTCCGAAATAAATGATTTTTTCTCTTGGAAGCTGTCTCATGACTTCCTTGGCGACGGTGAGCCCACCTACGCCTGAGTCTAGTATTGCTATTGCTTGCTGCTGCACGAAAATACCGCTTCCTTTGTCTGTATTATTAAGTTCATTCTCCAATACTTTATGAAGAGCTGCCATAAAGCGTACCTAAATAGTAACTCAATTTATGTATCGGTACAAGAAAGAACCTTAATCATTAAAACAAAAGGACAGGGCACAATGCCCTGCCCCGTCCTTTTATTTATAGTTAGTTGTCCGTTAAGTATAATTAGGCTTTCTTTGTATCTTCTTCCTCAGTCAAGCTGGCTTCTTCCCCTGCAGCAGCTTCACTTTCAGCGTCACCTTCAACCGTCTCATCGGCTACTCCAATGACTGCAGTCTCTTCATCAGCGGAAGCATCAGCATCATTTACATCCTCAACAGATGAAATTTGCAATGTTTCTTCGTCGGCTTGCTTAGACGCACGCCAGTTTTTGATATCATTCACCAATTCACCAGCTGAGTCCTTAACCTTGCCAGCCAATTGAACACTTTGTTCACTTACTTTGCCGGCAACCTCTTGTGTCTTTTCGCTAACTTTACTCGCTACTTCCTGCGTCTTATCACCAACCTGACGTGCGCCATCGGCAATATCCTTACGGAGTTCACGACCAGCCTTTGGTGCAAATAACAAAGCCGTAACAGAACCTACAACAGTACCAATTACAGCACCCCACAACCAACCTTTGCTATCCTTGCCTTTGTTTTCATTACTCATGTCTCATCTCTCCTTGTTCGGCATCAACCGCCACAATTATATTCCGGGGATCGAAATCATTCGTAATACAATATCCTTATTCGGCTCCCGAATTCTAGGGCGAATGCCTATATAGTTAGTTTATTATAAGCAGATGATACTTGTCCCGTCACACTTCTCAATTCTAATTTTTGGAGAATTGGGTCAGGTAGGTATCCCTTCCTTGTCCAAATATTCTAGAACTTTGTGAGAAAAGCGCTCCAATGAAGCACTGATTTGTACCGTCAGCTCATGATATCCTTTTCGACAGTCATCGAAATATTCCTGCACTAACGGCCTGCGCATTCTTACTAACTCTGTAAATATTTTATGCAGATTTTCATCGATCACTTTCTCGTCATACATAATATCGACTATATCCTCATAGCTGCTAGCATCACGCATGATAAACCCGTCAATCAAATAACTACCGACATCCGTCACAATTTCAATGGCCAAATGAAGCGATCTTTCCTCGGCGTAACGTTCTATAAGCGTCTTGTCCTGAAGTGCAGTCGTCGATTCAAGAACCTGCACCAGCTCCGGAATGACATGTAATCTGTGCTCAATTTGTTCCCGGTTTACATAGTACATGGCTCTCCTCCTAGTCAATTAGCGGGTATCATATTAGTGACCTTTGTTGCGGCCTTTTCTTTTTAACAAAAATACCATGATTGCAAATGCCGCAACGACAAGACATAAAATAAATATAGAAAACATTACGTCCTTCAAATCATCCACTAGAAACAGGCCCTTCTATTAAAATTCGAAATCAACAGCAACCTGACTCTCACGAACCTGGCTCATATGCTCGATAACCTTTTTATGCTCCGGATGCACTTGATAGCCTTCCAAATCTTCCAGGGAATCGAATGTAGCTACTAGGGCGATGTCATAAGAACGTGGCGATTTGACAACATCAATACCAACCTCCAGCTCTCTAAGCTGCTCCACCTTTCCCTTCAGTCCACGCAGAACGTCTGTTGTAAGCTGAACGCTCTCTGGAGAAGAGTCTTTAAGCTTGAATAGAACGATATGCTTGATCATTGCATCATCTCTCCTTCATCTATCAGAATCATGGTGCTTACTCTTTATTAAACCACTATTCATAAAAAATATACCATAACGGATAACTATGGAAAAGGTTGACGTACACAACAAATTAGGACTTGCATTCACCAGCGAATATATGTTATATTATTTGAGCGGAACAAAACGACGTACTGGTTATCGTGATCATTTACGCACCGCACTTGGGGCCTTAGCTCAGCTGGGAGAGCGCATCGCTGGCAGCGATGAGGTCAGGGGTTCGATCCCCCTAGGCTCCACCAGAGATTGCTCCACTTTACATCATGGATCGTTAGCTCAGTTGGTAGAGCACGTGACTCTTAATCATGTGGTCCAGGGTTCGAGCCCCTGACGATCCATCTATATAACCTACTAAACGGCAGAGATGCCGTTTTTTTATTTTGCATCTTAAATAAGAGCCTTATTCTCGAACTGTGTTATGTCCAAGAATAAGGCTCTATTTATTCCCCTTGTTCCCCTACCATCCTAAATCAAGCGTCTTCCCCGTCTCAGCCAACGTCTTTAAATTACTTAAAATATAAACCCATGAATCGGCAGCCTTGCTGTATCCGGGATGGTTGTCGGGCCAGTTGTCATTGACTAGCGTCACCTTGGTGCTGTTCCCAACAAGCTCAAGATATAAAGAAACTCTTGTCTCCAGTTCCTCATGGTTCTCATAATACGAAGGGCCAGGATGCTCGGTATAGCTCATACTTTGATGTGGTTCAAAGGTCAAAATTTTCCCGTATACATGTATTGTTGCATCACCATCCGCGCCAGGTCCAACATAAGCATATGGCGCCCCAACCTCAAAAGAAGATTTAAGCTCGCAGCCGAAAAAGAGCTGTCTACAGCCTTCGGGAGACACCAATAAATCCCATACTTTTTCCGGCGCTGCTCCAATGTACAAATCATATTTCAGTTCTTTAGATTCCATCATCGTTTCCCCCAATTTGTTATGTCATGTTCTTATCGTTTCTCAAGTATTTGTTGCTATGTTACTTGTCTCCATTTACTATAAAACGTAGGGAATATCAGGTATTGTAAAAATGCGACATCACCTCAGGAGGCGATGATTTGGAGCGTTCATCAGAATTAAGCTGGGCAGGCAAAGGAATTTTACAATATGATGTAAACCATCAAAAGTTCGAGCTTACAAGATATCAGCCATCCATCGAACTAGCTCCTTTCATCAAACATTATTGGATCGTCAGATGGGATCTGCGTGACCAAGAGCCTTACCAGCAAACCATTCTCTCCCATCCAAATGTCAATATGGTATTAGAGGACGGGCAAGCGAGAATTTTTGGCATCTCCAGAATAACCTCTACTCATTTGCTTAAAAATAAAGGCGCAGTACTTGGTGTAAAATTTACGTCTGGTGGCTTCTATCCGTTTTGGAATCAGTCTCTGGATCAACTCATCAACATTTCCATAGCAGCTGACAAGTTATTTGGTGAGGAAATTTTAGCTCTGGCTGCCTCTATCCAGCAAGCGAATCAAGTATACTCAAAAAATACGGAGACAGAGAATATACGATGGGTTATTCAGCTTGAGAATTTAATCAAGCGCAGGCTTCCTAAGCGCGATGCCTCCGGAGAAAAAGTCAACGCTATCGTAGATAGGATCAAAAATAACCCTCATATCACCAGAGTCAATCGACTCGCAAATGAAATTGCAACCAATCCGCGTACCCTGCAGCGACTGTTCCATCGATATATTGGAATAGGGCCCAAATGGGTCATACAACGCTACCGGCTGCATGAAGCCGCGGAGCAAATGGACCAGGGTGAATTGCTGGATTGGGCAAATTTAGCTCAGAATCTTGGGTATTTTGACCAAGCCCACTTCATCAAAGACTTCAAAGCAATTGTCGGTAAATCTCCAGTAGGCTATATAAATACAGTCAATTCACTGGATCATTAGAAGTAAGGAGATCTGACGCATGGCTCATACAATATTAATCATTGAAGATGACATTTCGATCATTGAAATGTTATCCAATTATTTAACAAAAGAAGGCTTTCATGTTACTTCTGCATTAGATGGAGAAGATGGCATCACTAAATTCAGACAAGATCATTATGACCTCATCGTTGTGGACATAATGATGCCCAAACTCGATGGGATTGAAGTCATCAAAATCATACGTGAAAGCAGTTTAATCCCAATACTGATCATGTCTGCCAAAGATAACGACATCGACAAGGCCATCGGTCTCGGTTTTGGAGCCGATGATTACATAGCCAAACCATTTTCCATGATAGAAATTACGGCGCGAATCAAGGCCAGTATCAGAAGAACTACACAATATGCTGCGCTATCAAACAATTCATCATCAGATTCAGGATCTGAGTCATCATCACCACAATTAATTAACCTGGATCACCTTACCATTGATTTAAACAACTACTCTGTCACTAAACAGGGTGAAGAACTCAAGCTGACAGCCAAGGAATCCGAGATTCTCAAGCTGTTTCTTAACAACCCCAATCGAGTGTTCACTAAGGCGCAAATTTATGGATTTGTTTGGAATGAGGAATATTATGGTGATGAGAACGTCATTAATGTTCATATCCGAAGATTGAGGGAGAAGTTAGAAGATAACCCTTCAGAACCTAAATACATAAAGACCTTATGGGGAATTGGCTACAAATGGGAAGGTCACACACCATGATTACGGCACTCATTTGCTGCATGATCCTATTATTGTTCGTGATCTTTTGGCAGTACCGTAAAATCCGTACCAGAAGTCGGCAATTAAATCACATACATGACAAGCTGACAAATATTCTGTCTGAGCAATCAAGCGAAAAGCTCCTTTTGTTCACAGAGGACGCTGAACTCAAGCTTCTGCTTAGCGATATTAATGAAGTGCTGGAAACTCGTCAAAAAGATGCCGCCAAGGGGATCAAAACAGAATTTTCGATTCGAAGAATGCTCTCGAACATTTCACATGATTTAAAGACGCCACTGACTGTCGTGCTCGGGTATATTGAGACGATGCTGCTTGATCCCAAAATGCCCGATGAGGATAGAACTGTACTTTTGAGCAAGGTGCAGGCGAAGGCAAACGAGGTGTCCGGACTAATACAGCATTTTTTTGACTTGGCTAAACTTGAATCCGGAGATCAAAATCTCTCTCTTACACGGGTTTGTATAAATGAAGTGTGCCGCAAAAATATACTGACCTTCTATGACATTCTACAAAATAAAGGTTTTGAGGTAGACATTCAAATTCCCGAAGAACCGATTTATGCACATGCTAACGAAGGGGCACTGGATCGAATCCTTCACAATCTTATTTCCAATGCCATTCGTTATGGAGCTGAAGGCCAATTTCTTGGAATAACCCTTCGGAAGGATGAACAGTTTTTATATATTGATGTATGGGACAAGGGGCAAGGAATTCCCGAGGTCTATCAGGATCAGGTTTTTGAACGCTTGTATACCTTGGAGGACTCACGAAATAAATCCTTTCAAGGAAGCGGGCTGGGGCTAACTATTACGAAGAGATTGATCCAGAGCATGGGCGGAGAAGTTACATTAATAAGTACTCCGTTCGTTAGAACTGTATTCACTGTACGGTTAAGAGAGATGGTCTATTAGCTTATAGCCTGGCGGGATTGCCAATCCCAAGCTATAAGCTTTTTTGAACTTAAGAATCACTTAAGATTTGATTAAGAAAAAAGAATAATTCACTTTATACAATACATTTAGAAAACAAATTTACTAAACGTTGTTGAAGGAGGACCATATGAGCTACATTTTAAAAACGACTCAATTGACCAAGTCCTATAAGGGTCTTGAAGTCGTATCCAACGTAAATATGAGTATTAAAAAAGGTGAAATCTACGGATTTCTGGGACCTAACGGTGCGGGAAAAACTACAATTATGCGATTAATCACCAATCTCATCAAGCCTACTTACGGAGACATTGAAATTTTCGGACAAAAATTAACACCATCTTCTTATGACCAGCTTGGCAGAATAGGCAGCATTATCGAATATCCAGTATTTTATGACAAGCTCTCAGCAAGAGGAAATCTTGAGCTGCATTGCGAGTATATGGGATATTACAATAACAAATCCATTGATGAAGCACTGGAGCTAGTTAATTTGAGACAGATTAATCAGACCAAGGTGAAGGACTTCTCACTCGGAATGAAGCAAAGATTAGGTATCGCCAGAGCTATTATCACTAAACCTGAACTGCTTATTTTAGACGAACCGATCAATGGACTGGACCCTGTCGGGATTAAGGAGATCCGTGACCTGTTCAACATGCTGAGCAAAGAATATGGCATTACGATTCTCATTTCGAGTCATATTCTGGCCGAGATTGAACAAATCGCAGATACAATTGGTGTAATTAATCAAGGAAAGCTGATCAAGGAGGTCAGCATGGATGAGATTCGAGAAAACAATACAGCTTACATTGAGCTCGTTGTGAACGATACCAAAAAAGCGGCCTTTATCCTGTCCAACAAACTGAACGTAAACAATATACGGGTTCTGGATAACCACAATATTCGTATTTATGACGCTATCTCCCAAAATGATCTAACAAAAGCATTAGTCATAAACGATGTAACCATTGAGTCCTTGCACAAGAAAAGCAGTTCACTTGAAGATTACTTCTTATCCTTACTTCATGGAGGGGATATAAGTGCTTAAATTAACCCGGCTTGAATTAAAAAAGAATGGAATTGGCGGCAACATTGGAGGAGCCTTCATCGCAATTTTCATTATTCTTACACTCTTAACGGTCGTAAATTTCGAGGAGCCTCTCCTCAGTTATAAAGACATCTTCAGTCTTACGAATGTCATTACCACGGTCACATTTATTATTTTCGCTTCCGTACTCTTGTCCAAGCTGATCATCGATGAATTCAAGAGCAAAACAATTACCGTCCTGTTCATGTATCCCGTTAATCGAAAAAAGGTGTTAATCGCAAAACTGATCATCGTTGTTGCTTTTACATTTATATTCAGCCTCCTAGCTAAAATCATTATCATCTCTGGATTCAGCTTCATCAATCAATACACGCATTTTATTCAGGAGGAACTTACGTTTGAAATGATTCGCAACCAGTTTTTCATTGGAATAGTCAACTCGTTAACTGCCGGCTGCATAAGTCTCATTCCTCTCTATTTCGGAATGAGGAAATATTCAACTCCTGCTACCATTGTGTCGGCTATCATCATCTCAAGTATTCTGAATTCTCAATTTGGAACAGAGTTCACATTAAGCTCTATTATCTATATTCCACTTGCTTTATCCGCACTCGGCGTTCTGATTGGCTTCATATCTATTCGAAACATTGAAACCAAGGATATTGTATAGTTCAAACCCACAAGATTCAGGAATATGAAATATAAATAATAGCAAAGAGACCCGCCCGAGCATATGCTCAGGCGGGTCTCTTTATACTATTAATAAAGGAGATGCTTACTGCAAGTGGAGATTATTCTAAGAGGCGTGAACTAAATTAGATGAAAGTTCTAGATACAATAACCAAAAGAATGAACAATACGAGAATAACGCCAGTAGAAGTAAAAATTCCGCCTACACCAGGACCTACGTTTCCACATTCAGACATTGTTTTCCCTCCCTTTTCAGTATAAGACATCATATTGGAATTAATCTCATACTGACACGGCAAGAGCCTTAATATTGTTTAACTCGTTCTGTTCATTCACATCTATCATCATCTGTTCATTCGCCTATTCAAGCTAAGGTGCAACTGCATATGATAAATAAAGTTGACTTAAAGCAGGTGGTGGATTTGCGCAAGAAAAAAAAGGGTCAAACTAAAAGTAATAACAACAATAACAGCCTTATCGGAGCTGAGGTCACTTCTGACGATTTAGCTATTATCGGAGCAGGACTTACAGTTCTAGGCGACCTATTTGCTTTTTTATCACTAGTAAAAGTTAGAGAAGAGGAGATCGAAGCGGCGACTGAGGAAGGAAAATCATCAAAAGAATAATTAGCTGCAATGATTAGCTTAATTCTTTTTTAGTCACTGGCCCTTTCATTCGCCACTTTCTCCATTTAAAATACAGGAACAACAGGAGAACAGTGCCCAGACCGCTGAAGAAATACGATAAGTATTTCTCAACCCATACAATCACTTGCTGCCACTGCTCACCAAACACATATCCGATGCCGACAAAGGCAAATACCCATATCGCTGCTCCAGGGTATGCATACAGAGCAAATGTCCGGTAAGGAATACGAATAATACCTACAAAATAACCAAAAAATTGCCTGACTCCAGGCACGAAATAACTTACTAACAGCAGTTTGTTACCATATTTTTGATATTGCTGTCTCGTTTTCTCCAAATGGGACGGTTTCAAAAAGAACCACTTCCCGTATCGATGGATTAATGGTGATCCTAATTTGTATCCGATGGTATATGTTATCGTGATACCGAGCACAGTTCCAAAATATGCTGCAAGCAGAGCAGAGACAAGATTCAAAGAGCCTTTAAAGGCCAAAAATCCGGTAAAAGTTAACGTAGTTTGACCCGGGGGCAGCGGCAACGCGATAAAATCGACAGGAAGTCCAAGCAATAGCACCAAATATCCATAGTGCTCAAACATCGCTTCAATCCATTCCAACACATTCATAATTAATCCTGATCTCCTCTTCCTCTTTCAAAAAGGTTGCGATAATTCTGTCTTATGACTCTATACTTTAATTTAGTATGTACCAAGCTATTACCTGGTCATTCCATTACAAATGAATATTATACCTGTATTTAAGGCGATGGCAATTCTCTTTGCCCTTAGGCACCTCCCCAAATGAATTTGCATACGATAACGCAGAAGGCAAATACAGGTCAGGTGGAGGTTTTAGAGAAATGGCACTATTAGGAAATCAGAGTCAAGTGATTTATCAAGCAAGACCCAACGTGACGCAAACGATCAAAGATGCACGACATCAGCTTCATAAAGTGGGAAGAGACTACAAGAATCGCCACGTTCGGATACAAACGATTGACGGTATGATTTATGAAGGAATCATTTCCCATGCAGAAGGTCCTTTCATCTTCCTTATCGTCTCGAATCCACAAGGAGGACATGGTGGTTACGGTTATTCTCATCAGCCTTATGGAGGTTATCCTCAGCCGCGTGGACTACTATACAACCAATATTACTACAACAATGTAATTTTGCCTCTGGTCCTGTATGAACTGCTCGTAATTACGCTGCTTTATACTTAACCCAATAGCAAAATATATAGTATTAGAGATAAGACTGCTGAATTCGACTCCTCAGAGTCTTATTTTTTTGTCAATTTACGCTTGGGCCTCACTCATAGATCCTGATAGATCCGATTGATCATTTAATGATTCAATCAGGGACAATTGCTCCAGTCGCCGCTGTTTGTCCTCTACATGCTACGTGCCTCCGACCTTCATCATTTCTTTATTTTACTCTATCCATCAATAAGTTCCAATTATCTCTCTTACTAATCCAGGCAGCATTTCGTAGAAAAAATAAGAGCAGCAGGACAAGATTGTGTGATCATCTTGTTCTGCTGCTCTTTTTTATTGTTCTCATATCGTGTTATCCGAATCTACCCGAAATATAATCATCGGTACGCTTTTCTGACGGATTCGTAAATATTTTACTAGTATCATCATACTCTACAACTTCACCCATCAAGAAAAATGCAGTTTTTTGCGAAACACGAGCCGCCTGCTGCATATTATGAGTGACGATAATGATGGAGTATTCACGCTTTAGATCCGCGATCAGCTCTTCAACCTTTGCACTGGAGATTGGGTCCAACGCCGATGCAGGTTCATCCATCAAGATAATGCTTGGACTTACGGCAATCGATCTAGCAATACATAGACGCTGCTGTTGCCCACCAGACAATGACAATGCTGAGCGATTCAGTCTGTCCTTCGTTTCATCCCACAGAGCAGCCTTTGTTAACGAATCCTCCACGATTTGATCCAGCTTCTTCTTGTCACGAATGCCGTGATAACGTGGACCAAATGCAATGTTCTCATAGATCGATTTATGGAACGGGTTCGGACGCTGCCACACCATCCCGATCTTTTGCCGCAGAAGCACTACGTCTGTTTTCTGATCATTAATATTTTGATCACCGATCCAGATATCGCCTGTAATTTTTGCTCCGCTAATTAAATCATTCATCCGGTTCAAGCTCCGCAGAAACGTTGATTTACCACAACCGGAAGGTCCGATCAAGGCCGTTACCTCCCTGGAAGCAAAATCAAGCGATATATTTTTAACGGCTTGCTTTTCCCCATAGAACACGTTCAAATCTTTTGTCGACAATGCTACATTTTGCATGGTAGACCTCCTATTTCGTAGCCGTAAATTTCTTGTGGATGAGGCGACCGATAAAGCGCGCCAGAAGATTAAAGACCAGGACCATCAAAATCAGCACTGCTGAAGCTCCTGCCGCAATTTCCGGTGCATCCGGTGCCAATCCCTCGGAATTAATCTTCCAAATGTGTACAGCTAGTGTCTCAGCCGGACGGAACGGGTTCAGCGGAGACATCGGGCTAAGTGGATTCCAATCTGAGAAATCCAGTCTTGGACTACTCATACCCGCTGTAAACAATAGCGCTGCAGCCTCACCAAACACACGGCCTGCAGCCAAAATAGTTCCTGTAAGAATGATCGGCGTCGCAATCGGCAACATAATCGATTTGATCGTTTTCCATTTGGACAAGCCCAAAGCCAGACTCGCTTCCTTCTGTGCCTGAGGAACACTTGCCAACCCTTGCTCTGTAATACGGACCATAAGCGGTAAGTTAAATACAGTCAGCGCAAGTGCACCGGAGAACAACGAGAAACCAAAACCAAACACATTAACAAAAACGAGTAAACCGAACAAACCTACTACAATGGAAGGGAAAGAAGACAATACTTCAACGATCAAACGAATAAAATCTGTGACTTTTCCCGGCTTGGCATATTCGCTCATGTAGATGCCCGCACCCAAACCGAGAGGAACTGTAATAATTAAGGTTAATACAAGCAAAAAGAGTGAGTTAAAAAGCTGAGGACCAATCCCCCCGCCTTCCTTAATTGTCTCAGGCGCTGAAGTCAGAAAGTCCCAGCTGATATGGCCCAAACCTCTCACCAATATAAATCCAAGCAAGCCCAGCATAACGAGAACTATAAATCCGGCTAACGTTATAATGACGGCCGTAGCGATTTTATCTGCTGTTTTTGCACTCATCGTTGAGCTCTCCTTTCCAGCCACCGAACAATAAAGACAAAGACAAAGGTCATCATCATTAGAATAAGAGCAAGTGTCCACAATACGTTATTTTGCATCGATCCCATAACGGTGTTGCCCATACTTAACGTAATTACACTTGTTAATGTAGACGTAGACTCAAACAGCGAGTTTGGAATATGCGGCGCATTACCGATAACCATTTGCACAGCAAGTGCTTCACCAAAAGCCCGAGCCATACCGAGCACAACACCGGTTAACAAAGATGGCATTGTTGTTGGCAGTACTGTACGATACAAAGTTTGCCAACGAGTAGCACCTAACGCATACGATCCTTCCTTTAGTCCAGCCGGGAGAGCAGCAAGTGCATCTGTAGCAATCGAAGTAATCGTCGGCAGAATCATGATAGACAGTACGCTTGCTCCTGCAGCAATACCAAGCCCCTGACCCGGAAACAGATCTCTATACAATGGAACAATTACACTTAGGCCAACAAAACCGTAGACTACGGAAGGAATACCTGCTAACAACTCGATTGCTGGTTGCAAATATTTTCTACCGAATTTCGGCAAAATCTCAACCATTAGCAACGCGGCACAAATGCCAAGGGGAGCGGCAATTAGTGCTGCAAGAATGGAAGTGCTAAATGAACCGATTATAAACGGCAGAGCTCCAAACATAGGAGGTTCGCCTTCCGGCTTCCATTTTGATCCTCCAAGTACTTCTCCTAAATTGATGCCATCCTTAAAAAATGAACTTAAGCCTTTAGTCGCCACAAAATAGACCATCGAAAAAATGGTCACCACCAAAAGCACTATACATAAAGAAGTGACGATTTTACCTGTCCACTCTTCTATTATATGTTTCTTTACTTTTGGCTTCTCACCGGATTGAATCATGAAACCTCTCCCTTTACACAGCACAGAAAGAGGCAGAATGCTCCGCCTCTAACCTTGCTGATATGATGTTGGCGATCATTTATTTAGTAATATTCCCGTCCAGATCGCGTGTAACTTCCATCTTGCTTACTGGAATGTAGCCGAGTTCTACTACGTCCTTGTTTTGTACTTCATCAGACGCCATGAACTCAAGGAATGCTTTGACAACGTCATTTGGCTCACCTTTAGTGTACATATGCTCGTAAGCCCATACCGGATAAGTACCGTTCGCTACATTTTCTTCAGTAGCTTCTACTCCATCATATTTAACAACCTTGACGGAATCATCGAGGTAAGATAATGCAAGATAACCGATTGCCCCGGGAGTTTCGCCTACAAGCTTTTTAACAGTACCGGAAGAATCTTCTTGAATCGAACCTTCAAGATCGTCAGTTTTTGTTCCTAATGCATATTTTTCAAAAGTGGCCCGTGTACCGGAGCTTGCAGGTCTGTTAACGATTTGGATAGCTTGATCCGGTCCGCCAACTTCGCTCCAATTTTTAACTTCGCCGGTAAAAATTTTGACCAATTGATCTTTTGTTAAATTATCAACATTCACGTCAGGATTAATAACAGCTGCCATAGCAACTACGGCTACTTGATGATCTACAAGCTCTGCCGCAGGACCAGCATCAAGCTTCTCTTCTGCAAACACATCAGAGTTACCGATATCAGCTTGTCCTCCAGATACTTGAGTCAAACCAGTTCCACTGCCTCCGCCTTGAACTTGAATAGAAACTTTAGGATTCAGATCCATGAATTTTTTGGATGCTTGATCCACCAATGGTTGAAGTGCAGACGAACCTACTGCCAAAATAGAACCAGACAACTCGGACGCAGCAGCGTTTCCTCCATTAGTACCCTCTTGGCTACCTTCATTTGACTTATTGCTGCTCGTGTTGCTTTGACCACATGCTGCCAGTGTAAATGTCAAAATCAGAGTTAATACAAGCATCAAACTTTTCTTCATTGTTCTAGTTTCCCCCTCTTTTGTTTGTACAAAATTGATTATAGAGCTCAAATATCAAATCCGTGTTTTACTTTTGTTAACGCAATGTAAAAAATACATAACCTCACGACAAGACGTAATTACTTATATTATTTTCCTTATTATATAAATTAATGTAATAAATAACGAAACTTCCAGTTGTTTTACGAGTCTAATCATTGATTGGCCAAATCAAATTATTGGAGGAAAATTATGTACAAACGACAAGCATTACCAAGGCAATGGTTATTCGTAGCATTAGTATCAGCATTACTATTGTTCACTCTCCCAACCGGTTGGGCTGCAGCAGAGGAAAACTCTAACCTCGAATGGGAAAAAAATTACGGAAATATTGATCTGATTCATGTTAAAGAAACTGCAGAGGGCTATTCGTTAGTTGGAACTAATATGGACAACAATTTTATTTACTTAGCCAAGACAGATGCAAATGGACATACGAACTGGGATACAAGCTTAGAGCTAAGAGGTAGTAGCGGAAAATTAATAGAGCTGATTTCTGCTGATTCTACAATTGATGGTGGATATATACTAGGTGGTGCTATTACTTCACAAACCCATTGGCGATACAGAGATTATTTCTTTGCAAAAATTAATGTTAATGGATCTGTCGAATGGACAGTTGAAGAAAATGCAGGTGCTTACGGTTCAATAAATGATATTAAGCAAATAAACGACGGATCATATTTGTATGTTAGTTCTATGGAGAGCCTAAATGTAGGATTTAGCAGCGCAAGTGTAGGTAAACTAATTTCAAATCACTCTACAGAGTGGCAAACTTCATTAGGTAGTGCCGGACCTCGGGGTCCATTTATTAGCGCTAATAACATCGAGGAATTGGGAAGTAACAATTATTTAGTCATTGGTTCTATTGATGACAAGCTTCAAGTATGGAGACTAGATTCAACGAAAACGATCTCATGGAGTAACAACTACCCGAATCTTTCTTATGTCGGAGATATCGTTGCTGAAGCAGATGGTGGATATTCCATTGCAGGTACAAATGCAACGAATGAAGTAGTCTTGGTTAAGAATGATGCCTATAACAATGAAACCTTCCAACAAACGTTATCATTTGGCGGTCAATTAAAATCTATAGTAACAACAGTCGACAATGGCTATTATTTTGGAACCACAGAGGGCTTATACAGAACTGATACAAATGGAAATATCCAATGGTCCCAATCTATAGATAATATTAAACAAGTCATCACTACAACGGATGGAGGTGCTGCTGTTATAGCGAATGGTAAATTACTAAAATTTAATGAGGGTGGTTCTATACCTGGAGAAGAAAATCTAAGTTTTGATTCTACACAGTACACTCTAACCGTTGGGCAGACACTGGACACTGTTGTAACTGCTCATAATGGATCAACGGCTACAGATGTTACGTACCAAGCTATTTTCGCTTCATATGATGATTCTGTTGTATCCATTGATGAATTAGGTAATATTACTGGACTACAACCAGGCAAAACACAGATTCGCGCTACATGGAACGGTATAGAAGCACAAGCAACTGTAAACGTAATCAACATATTTACAGGTCTGCGGCTAGATGATACCGAATACAGTGTCAATATCGGACAACCCATCGATCTTGTCGTAACCTACGAGGAAGTTGATCAGATTACCAATGTTACGATTTCCAGTAGCTACAGTACAAGCGATCCTTCGATAGCTATTGTAGATCAAGAAGGTAACATTATTGGATTGAAAAGGGGTCAGACAACCCTTACGGTCACCTATAACGGAGTTCACGCTACAGCCACTATCGATGTATACTAATTAAAACGAAGGACCGCCCATTTGGACGGTCCTTCGTTTTGATTTTTAAGTTCAGTCATGTTCTTAGGTTCATCGACATTCATCGTATTCATCAAATCCGTCGAGTCAAAGCTTGGTGAATTCCTGCATATGTGCAGGCTTTTGGTTCTAACTAGTCTTCAAGTTCACAATCCCTGCAATAGTGCAGGAATTCAACTTAATTATGCTTTGAATAAACAATATGATAAGTTATTCCTGCACTTTTGCAGGCTTTTGCTACTTTTCGTTATTTCTGCTGAGTATTAACTGCACATTTGCAGGAATTTGCACATCTTATCGGACTGAAATCAATTGTTATTTTTAAAGTTGCATCATCTTCATTAGTTATCCTGAGGGCCTTTGGACAATAAGCCTGTCAGTTCTTTCATAAACATATTGATATCTTTAAACTGACGGTAAACGGATGCAAAACGTACGTAAGCAACTTCATCAACGGGATAAAGCTGCTCCATCACCAGTTCTCCAATTCCACGACTCTCTACTTCTGCATTTGCAGACTGACGAAGCGAGCGTTCAACCTCAGACACGATGGATTCCAGCTGGTCAACGGATACGGGCCGCTTCTCACAAGCGCGGATCAAGCCGCGGAGCATTTTCTCACGACTAAATTCCTCACGACTTCCGTCCTTTTTAATTACAATGAGCGGCATTTCCTCAACCATCTCGAATGTAGTGAAGCGGCGGCTGCATTTCTCACATTCCCTGCGGCGGCGAATAGAGCGATTCTCGTTAGCAGGTCTTGAATCCAGCACCTTAGTCCCAAAATAATCACAATACGGACATCTCAAGCGTGAAGCCCTCCTTTATTTATTCAATATTATAGCCATGTAAAAAGTACCAAAATATTACTTCCGAATTTCGTAATGAAGTTCGACTTCATGACACATAATACTGTTACCAACCACAAGGAGGTGAACAGTATGAGCCAAAACACCAATGGCAATGGATTCAGCAATACAAACAATTTGGTAGTTAGACAAGCTTCCGGTGCGCTAGAGCAAATGAAATATGAAGTTGCTCAAGAGCTAGGTATCGCTTTCCCACAAGACGGATATGCAGGCAACTTGACTTCTTATGAAAACGGTTCGATCGGTGGTTATATTACTAAACGTTTGGTTACTTTAGCCGAACAACAATTAGCGGGTCAATATAAATAACCGATCAATCGAGGAGTATTGACAACCCCTGTTGTCAATACTCCTTTACTTAAAGGTTCTCATAAATGTTTTGATATTGCTCATAATAATGAGACACTCTTTTCACATAATGCCGGGTCTCGCCAAATGGAATATCATTCGATTTCTCCAGGCTTCCATCCCATCTGCCGCTCTTAATCCAGTTTTTCACATTCGTCGGACCCGCATTGTAAGCAGCAATCATGGCGATTGGATTCCCTTCAAACTGATCAGACAACGATTTTAGATACCAAGTACCAATCTGAATATTCGCGCCCGTCTCCCCTTTTACCTTTTCAAGAGGAATATCTTCAAATTTAGCCTTTAAAATGACCCATTTTGCCGTATCCGGCATGATCTGCATAACGCCAAGAGCACCTTTTTTCGATTCCGAGCCTGTCTTAAAGTTACTCTCAACCTTGATGATTGCTGCAACCATCAACGGATCGAGGTCATTATTGGATGCATGATACTTAATTTCTTCTTTGTAATGGATCGGATAAAATAACGAAAGCCAGGATGAATTAAAAAAGATAATAACGAGAAAACCTAAGAACAACAGAAGCAGCACACGTTTTTTCTGCAGCCACTTCATGAGAGGCCCTTGTTTCGCCAAAATTCATCGATTTGGCGTTCTGTCTCGTTAAATCCATAACTGTTATCAATAACAATATCCGCTCTCTGCTTCTTAAGCTCGATGTCCATCTGAGCGCTTAATCTAGCTTCTGCTCCAGATAAACTAAGCCCATCCCGCTGCATAAGGCGATCAAGCTGAATCTCTCTTGGTACATAAACAACCATAATTTCTTCATACAGATTTTCAAGTCCGGATTCATATAGAAGTGGAATATCCGCAATGACAAGACGCCTCGGATTCTCGGCTTCAAGCCGGCTCATAGCTTCGCGCATTTCACTACGAATTGCCGGATGAGTTATCTCTTCGAGCGCTTTTCGCTGCGTTGGATCAGAGAAAACGATTGACCCCAGTTTTTTGCGATCAAGAGTACCGTCCTCATGCAGCACTTCCTGCCCAAAGCGCTCAACCACCCTTTGAAGCACGGGATGTCCGGGCTCCATAATTTCCCTTGCGACAACATCTGCATCAATCAGGGCTGCTCCACGATTCACCAGCATCTGTGAAACCGTACTTTTACCTGCCGCAATCCCTCCGGTCAAACCTATATTCATCCTTTCACCCCGCTTCCGTCATTTGCACCGCGTGGAGAAGTCTTTTTTCTATTTCCAGAAATTTTACGGCTTATTGATTTAGACTTGTCATGACTTGTCCATATCAGCGGCTGGCAAGCAGGGCAGAAATGAGTTCCACGCCCACCAACAACAGTTTTCTCTATGGGATAACCACATACTACGCAAGATTCTCCCTTTCGTCCATATACCTTCAGAGAATGCTGGAACATCCCCATTTCACCTTGTCCATTAACATAGGATTTGATGGAGGAACCACCCGCCTCTACCGCATGAGCCAACGTATTTACAATTGCTTCGTGCAGCCGATGAAGCTCATCTTCAGTAAGCGTATTCGCCGGATGCTCAGGATGAATTCCCGCCTCAAACAGCGCTTCATCCACATAAATATTCCCAAGCCCTACGATATATTCCTGATTGAGCAGCGCGGGCTTGATCTTGGTAGTACGCTTGGACATCACTTCACGAAAAGCTTCAACAGTAAAAGATTCCTCAAGCGGCTCAAGCCCCAGCTTCATCAGCGGTTTATTGTTAAATTCATCCCCGGCCCGAAATAAATGCATCGTACCGAATTGCCGAACATCCCTATATCTTAAATCTGTACCATCGGTAAAATGAAAAATGACATGTGTATGTTTCTCGGCAGGCTCACTGCGATCATATACTCCGTAACGGCCTTCCATTCGCAAATGAGAAACGAGGACAAGTCCATCCATAATAATCAGCAAAAATTTTCCTCTGCGGCCAACAGCCTGAATGTGATGTCCCATAAGCTCAGTTTCAAATCTCCGAATATCATCTGGACGCTGAATAATTCTCGGCAATGACACAGTCACAGATTCAATTTGTTTCCCGACAATGAGCTCGGTTAATGTCCTTCTAACCGTCTCTACCTCAGGTAATTCGGGCATTGTTCAATTCACCTCGCTTATTCCCATGCTGTTCTATTCTACTTGGTCTCATACCAATTCACGCCGCTGCTGACTTCCGATTTAAGCGGAACCGAAAGCGACAACGCCTTCTCCATCGTTTCCGGAACAAGCTTAGTCATAAGCTCCAGTTCCTCGGGCGGAACCTCAAATACCAATTCATCGTGCACCTGAAGGAGCATACGACTCTTTAGTTGATGATCGTATAACGCCTTATCCATCAGCACCATAGCGAGCTTAATAATATCCGCCGCCGTGCCTTGAATAGGTGTATTCATTGCAGTACGTTCTGCAAAAGAACGCAAATTGAAGTTCGACGCATTAATTTCCGGCAAATATCTTCTACGCTCCAGAAGCGTCTTCACGTACCCGTCACGTCTCGCTTCCTTCACGATGCTGTCCATATACTCACGGACACCCTGAAAGGCCTCAAAATATTGGTCAATAAACTTGGCTGCCTCTTTACGAGTGATGTTCAGGTTTTGTGACAGACCATAATCACTAATACCGTATACAATACCGAAGTTTACCGCCTTGGCAGAACGACGCATATTGGAATCAACATCCTCAGCCGATACACCAAATACTTTCATCGCCGTTTTGGTGTGAATATCCATATCATGTAAAAAAGCTTCCTGAAGACCCTTATCTCCGGAAATGTCTGCTAATACACGCAGCTCAATCTGAGAGTAGTCAGCTGCCAGCATAAACCAGCCTTCTTCAGATGGAACAAATACTTTACGAATCTTCCGGCCTTCCTCAAGTCGAATCGGAATGTTCTGCAAGTTAGGAAACTGACTGCTGAGCCTTCCGGTTGCTGCAACCGTCTGACGGAAATAAGTATGAACCTTTCCAGTCTCAGGTCGAATTTCTTTGAGCAGACCTTCCACATAAGTGGACTGAAGTTTGGCAAGCTGACGATATTCCAGAATGTATTGGACAATCGGATTGTACGGAGCAAGCTTCTCCAGCACTTCTGCATCTGTAGAATAACCTGTTTTCGTCTTCTTAACGACGGGCATTCCAAGCTTATCAAACAAAATTTCGCCTAACTGCTTCGGTGAATTCAAATTAAATTCCTGGCCTGCTATATCATAAATCTGTGAAACCAGCTTATTGATTTGCACTTCAAATTCCTTGCCAAGCTCAACTAGTGACTCACGATCTACGGACACACCTTGCTTCTCCATATCCGCCAGAATTCGAGATAGCGGCATTTCCAGATCAAAGAAAAGAGCATTCATCTCGTTCTTTTTCAAATCGCCCTGCTGCAGCGGAATTATTTTGGTGATAGCTTCAATTTTATGAGCAAGATGCTTGCTCAAAGTTCCCGTATCAGGAACCTTGAATTTTGCTCCTTTGCCATATACATCATCATCAGAAGCCACATGAGCAAGTCCGTATTTCTCCGCCAGTGCACTCACTGTCTGATCATTGTTCGTCGGATCCAGCAGGTAGGCCGCAAGCTCGATATCATGACTTGCCCCCGCAAACGGGATGCCATGCCAATGCAATACCAAATCCGTGCGATGCAAATCATATCCACGTTTTGGATAGTTGCCGTCACCAAGCCATTTGATAACAGCCTCTGCTTGGGATTTATCCAACAAGAACTGATCTGAAAGGTAAAAATGACGCTCTCCTGTAGATAGAATCAACCCCATAATGTTTGCATGATGCGGGTTTTCCCCATACGATTCCAAATACATACTCTCGATCGTCGGCAGCAATTCGTTTAATTCAGATACAGATTCAGAATCAACAACAGTAACTTCTACCTCAGATGCAGCCGCAGCTTGATCCTTTTCATTGCTTCCATCATTTTCATTATTGCCATCGCCACTTATTAGTGACAAACGTTCTATAAGCGATTTAAACTCCAGTTTGCGCAGCATAGGAGCAGCTGTATCGCCTTGAATGCCGTTAAAAGTCATATCCTCCCAAGACCGTTCAACGGGTACTTCGCGGAAAATAGTAGCCAGCCGTTTACTCATGACAGCATCATCGGAGTGATTGACGAGATTTTCCTTCATCTTACCTTTTAATTCATCCGTACGTGCAAGCACTTCCTCAACTGAACCGAACTGATGCAGCAGCTTCAGCGCAGTTTTCTCTCCAATCCCCGGCACTCCGGGAATGTTATCCGAAGCATCGCCCATTAACCCTTTTAGATCGATAATCTGCAAAGGACTTAAGCCGTATTTTTCTTCAATCTCCTTAGGGCCGTAAGGTTCAACCTCACTGATTCCTTTACGCGTCAATGCCACCGTAACCTTGTCACTGACCACCTGAAGCATATCCTTATCACCCGTAACAACAAGCACTTCACGTCCGGAATCCTCACCTTGCTTGCTGAGCGTACCAATGATGTCATCCGCCTCATATCCCGCGAGTTCAAACCAGGAGATTCCGAAGCTTTCAAGCAATTCGCGCATAAGCGGGAATTGTTCCGACAGTTCTGGCGGAGTCTTGTCACGTCCACCCTTGTATTCTTGGTAACCCTCATGGCGGAACGTAACCTTGCCTGCATCAAATGCAACTAATATATGAGTTGGTTTCTCCTCTTGAATTAAACGAAGCAACATATTTGTGAATCCGTACACAGCATTCGTATGCAATCCGCTTGAATTGGTAAGCGGCGGCATAGCGAAAAACGCCCGATAAATGATGCTATTTCCATCAATTAGAATTAATTTATCCATTAGACACCTCGTCCTTAAGCTTACTCCTTTCCCTATTCTAACACATGCCTCGCGTAATCAAAAAACAAAAACCAATACGTACCTATTCGAGGAACATCATATTTTACACTGGTGGGTGTGAGTAATCTGTCCCACAATTCCCAAAACCTATTTAATGTTATATATTCTAACATCAAAACGATAAATTCCACCTATTTTATAGATAAAACTTTCATATAATCTAATATATGCTAGTAATATAACATTAACTTCAAATATTGTTGTAAGGTTTATTGACATATAATTACTTGATTTGTATAATTCAGAAAAAAGGTTGGAGAAATTCAATTTGGGATTGGGTCGTTTTCACCTTTTATTTATCACTAACGAGGGGGGATTTTTTTGAGAAACGTTAAGTTAGCTTTCGCCATCTTCTCCATTATTTTTTTAATTGCAGGCTGTTCTAAATCTGCTACGCCAAACACACCCGCAACAACAGAAAACACAACTCCATCAAATAACACCACAAGCGATACTAAAGCAAAGGTACTTAATCTTGGCAAGGATGTAGAATTAGCGTCTATGGACTCCGCGATCGCAACGGATGGTCTATCATTTGAAGTTATTGCTGCAACCATTGAAGGACTCTATACCATTGACGCCGATGGCGTACCTCAGCTTGCTATAGCAGAAAAAGTCGACCTTAGCGATGATGGCACGAAATATACCTTCACCATCCGCGATGCGAAGTGGTCAAATGGAACACCCGTTACCGCTAATGACTTTGAATTTGCATGGAAACGTCTGGTGAACCCAGAAACTGCCAGTGAATACAGCTTCATCATGGGCGTAGCAGGCGTGAAGAATGCCGACGCTATTGTCGCAGGTGAGAAAGGGATCGAAGAACTTGGTGTAAAAGCAGTCGATGAAAAAACACTCGTAGTCGAGCTTGACCGTCCGGTCGCTTTCTTTAATTCCCTCATGGCATTCCCCTCCTTCTACCCTATCAACGAAGCCTTTTATAATGAAAAAGGCGCAGAATACGCTTTGACATCCGATGCATTGCTGGCTAACGGTCCTTTTAAAATGAAAACCTGGGAAGTTGGCGGCACTACATTTTATCTGGAAAAGAACCCTGACTATTTTGCTGCTGACAGCATTAAGCTGGACGGCTTGAATTATCAAGTTATCAAAGACACTCAACAATCGATCCTGGCCTATGAAAACGGCGACCTCGACTATATCATGCTCTCCGGCGAACAAATCGTGAACTATCAAGACAGTCCCGAGTATCACAACATTGTTGCAGGTTACTTATGGTATCTTTCTCCTAACCAAAAGGTCGCAGGCTTAGAAAACTTGAATCTACGTAAGGCGCTCTCCTTAGCCTATGATAAAGAAGCTATTGTTAATGACATTTTGAAGGATGGTTCTATAAAAGCTGACTTTGCTGTTCCTACTTTGTTGGCAACCGGCCCTGATGGTAAGGACTATAGAGAGACAGCCGAAACATACCCTTCTACTAATAAGGAAGAAGCATTGAAGTATTGGGAAAAAGCAAAAGCTGATCTAGGCATTAGTTCAATCAATCTGGAATTACTGTTTGAAGATACAGAATCGGCAACACTTGTTGCACAATTTATTCAATCTGAAGTCGAAAGCACGCTCCCAGGCGTAACCTTTACTCTTAAATCCCAGCCGAAGAAAAATCGGGTTGAGCTGATGCAGCAAGGAGACTACGAGGTTGGACTCACAAGATGGGGACCGGACTATGCCGATCCAATGACCTATCTGGATATGTGGACTACCGGAAGCCCTAACAACTATGGAGCTTGGGAAAACAAAGAGTATGACGAGCTGGTTAACAGAGCAAGCAAGGGTGACCTCGCCAGCAAGCCTGAAGAAAGATGGGAGGCTTTGAAAAAGGCGGAGGGCATCGTGATGGATCAAGCGGTTATTTTCCCTGTGTATCAAAAAGGGAATGCCGTATTGATTAAGCCTGAAGTAAGCGGAATAGAGTTCCACTCCGTGGGTGTTAACATTTTCTATAAAAGTGCTGACAAGCAATAATTAACAAGCAAACCTCTTTCCTCAATGATTTGCAGCTTTAAGCTGTCATAAAAGCAGCAGGACTACAGTGACTAATTTCTCAGCTGTAGTCCTGCATTTTTAGAGGTGAAAGTAATGGGAAGGTATATATTCAAAAGATTAGCACTTGCAGCGATTACGATCCTCATCATATTAATGGTACTTTTTCTGATGCTCGAGTATATGCCGGGGTCGCCTTTTAATGATGAAAAAATAACCGCCGCCCAAAGAGCTGTATTGGATGCTAAATACGGGCTGGATCAACCCGTTTTTTTTCGGTTTATCGATTATGTGAAGTCCATGCTAACCGGTGATTTCGGGGTTTCTTATGTCATCCAGAAAAATATGCCGATCTCCACCATGCTGGAGGCACGCCTTCCGGTCACGATTCAAATCGGTGCACAAGCTATACTGCTTGGTACCTTAATCGGACTTATCCTCGGAATTATCGCTGCGTTAAGACATAACAGCATCATTGATACACTGACGACCTTTATTTCCGTCATCGGCGTCAGCTTTCCATCGTATGTATTTGCCTTGGCATTATCCTTCTTTCTCGGCTCCAAGCTGCATTGGTTTCCGATTTTGTACAGCCCGGCAAAACCAATCGTTTCCTCCATCCTTCCAACCATAGCACTTTCTATGTTTACTATCGCCACCGTTGCACGGTTTGCAAGGTCTGAAATGATTGAAGTGCTGAATTCGGATTATATCCTACTGTCTGAAAGTAAAGGTGTAACCAAAAGAAGACTCATTTTCATCCATGCATTGCGCAATGCATTAATTCCAATCATCACGGTACTTGCGCCACTAGTTGTAACTTTAATGACAGGAAGCCTGGTCATAGAACAAATTTTCTCTATCCCGGGAATCGGAAGTCTCCTCGTGACCGCCATTCAGATCAACGATTACAACGTGATTCTTGCCGTGACTTTTATTTACAGCATTATGTTTGTCGGCATCATGTTATTAGTCGATATTCTATATGGCATCATTGACCCGAGAATCCGTTTGGCAAAGGGGGAGAAACATGGGTGAACCGGCACAAGTAATCAATAATAGCGATTTTGAATTAGCCAACGATAACGGGCGAATTCAAATCGATCATAACTACACCAGCCAATCGTATTGGAAGGACGCCTTCATTCGTTTTAAATCAAACAAAGGCGCTGTTTTTGGCTTAATCATTATCCTGATCATTTCATTTTTTGCGGCATTTGGACCCATGATGAATGATCACACCTATAAATCGATGAACATCAAGCACAAGAGTCTTGCTCCTCGAATTGAAGGATTCGAGAACTCATTTATTTTCAATGGTGTCGCTAATGGGATAAATTCATACAAACAAAAGGGATTGCACGATGTCTACTATTTCTTTGGCACAGATACCTTAGGAAGGGACTTGTGGACACGCGTCTGGGAAGGGACCCGCATTTCACTCTATATCGCAATCATTGCAGTAGTTATTGATATGGTCATCGGGATGTGCTACGGTCTCATTTCCGGTTACTTTGGCGGAGCAATAGATAATGTGATGCAGCGATTTATCGAAATTTTAAGCAGCATACCCAATCTGGTCATTGTTACCCTTCTAATCATCGTCCTCAAACCCGGGCTCGTCACGATTACGCTCGCTTTATTGATCACTGGCTGGATCGGCATGAGCAAGGTAGCGCGCGCACAAATGCTAAAGCTTAAGGAGCAGGAATTTGTTCTGGCCTCTCGAACCTTGGGTGCCAGCAATCTCAGCATTATCTTTAAAGACATTTTGCCGAATATTTTTGGTCAGATCATCATTATGTCGATGTTTTCAATTCCAAGCGCCATCTTTACTGAAGCATTTCTGGCTTTTATCGGGTTAGGTATTCCTCAGCCTATGGCTTCCCTCGGCTCATTAATCAGTGAAGGCTTCAAATCGATGACCATATATCCGTATATGATCGCCGCGCCAGTAACGGTGCTTGCCTTGCTTATGTTGAGCTTTAACCTGTTAGCTGACGGACTCAGAGATGCACTAGACCCAAAAATGAAAGAAATGTAGGAGGATTGCAAGATGAGCGAAACTGTACTTTCCATACGCAACTTATCCATATCTTTTAAGACTTCAAACGGCATGGTAAATGCTATCCGGGGCGTGGATCTGGATTTGCATAAAGGCGAGACAGTAGCTATAGTCGGTGAATCCGGCAGCGGAAAATCTGTTACTGTTAAAGCCATCATGAGAATACTCAGCTCTAATCAAAGGATCAATTCAGGCAGCATTACATTTAACTATGAGCGTGACGGCAAACGGGTCAGTCAGGATTTGCTCAAGCTCTCCAAAAAGGAAATGCGCAACAGAATCAATGGCAAACGAATCGCTATGGTCTTTCAGGACCCTATGACGTCCCTCAATCCTACAATGACAATAGGCCATCAGATTATGGAGGGGATGATCATCCACTTGAAAAAGAGCAGATCTGAGGCTTATGAACGCGCCTTGGAATTGTTGACACTGGTCGGCATTACTGCTCCGGAAAAGAGAATGAAGTGCTATCCCCACCAGTTATCCGGCGGCATGCGGCAGCGTGTTGTCATCGCCATTATGCTGGCCTGCAATCCGGAAGTGCTCATATGTGATGAACCAACCACCGCCCTTGATGTAACCATTCAAGCGAAAATTCTGGAGCTGATCAAGGATATTCAAGCCAAAACGAATATTTCCGTAATCTATATTACTCATGATTTAGGCGTTGTTGCCAAGGTAGCTGATTATGTAGCTGTCATGTATGCCGGAAAAATTGTAGAACGAGGTTCAGTCAACGAGATTTTCTACGATCCTAAGCATCCTTATACATGGGGTCTTCTATCCTCTATGCCGGATATAGGCTCCGAAAATGAGAAGCTGTACACGATACCCGGAAGCCCGCCCAATCTGCTGAACAAGGTTGTGGGAGATGCTTTTGCACCAAGAAATGTTCATGCCCTGAATATCGATTTCAAGCAGGAGCCTCCTATGTTTAAAGTTTCGGATACCCATTATGCTGCAACCTGGCTGCTGCATGACAACGCACCTAGAGTAGAAATGTCCGATACATTGCGAAAAAGAATCGATAAGGTCGTCAAGGAGGTAGGAAGCGAATGGATGCAGCCCCACTCTTACAAGTAACGGATCTAAAGCAGCATTTTAAAATGAGCAGCAAATTTACACTAAAAGCTGTAGATGGCGTATCATTTAATATTCACGCGGGCGAAACCTATGGCCTTGTTGGAGAATCCGGCAGCGGTAAATCCACGATTGGCAGATCAATTATTCGCCTGTATCAGCCTAGTGCAGGTAAGGTTACTTTCCAGGGTGTCGATATATCCGGACCGCTCAAGGAAAAGGAACAGACTTTGCTCCGCACCAAGATGCAAATGATATTTCAAGATCCAATGGCTTGTCTTAATCCACGAAAAAAAGTCATCGACATTATTGCTCAAGGGCTTGATATCCATAAGCTTTACAAAACTAAGCAGGAACGCACTGAGAAGGTATATCGAATTTTAGACAAGGTGGGTCTCTCTCGTGAGCATGCGAACCGCTATCCTCATCAATTTTCAGGTGGACAACGTCAACGCATCGGTATTGCAAGAGCTCTAATTATGGAGCCTAAGCTGATTATTGCCGATGAAGCGATCAGCGCTCTCGATGTCTCCATTCAAGCGCAGATTGTAAATCTCCTGAAGGACATTCAAGAGGAGACAAACACCGCCTTTTTGTTTATCGCCCATGATTTGTCCATGGTCAAATATATATCTGATCGTATCGGCGTGCTGCATCTGGGGCATTTGGTTGAAACCGGAACAACTCATGATATTTTCGAGCATCCGATCCATCCATACACCAAGTCACTCTTGTCCGCTATCCCTCATGCCAACCCGATCAAGGAGAAGCAAAGGGTTGCAATAACGTATAATTACGCGACCAGTGGAATCGATTATTCGAAGGGCATTCAGCAGCAAGTATCTGATACTCACTGGGTGTTAGCTAATGAAGAGGAATATGCAGCTTGGATTGCAAGGTAGATGTCAATTCAGCAAAAAGACGACTCCTCATTCAAAAATGAATAAAGGTCGTCTTCTTGTTTCTTTTTACGTCAGCGAGGTTGCTGTTACAATCAACTGATACAGCCCTGTCACATTCATCGGAGCCGTTGGTGTACCATTCTGATCAAAAACGAGCCGCTCGGCTTCAAGCTCCTCCAGCACATCTACACGTCCATCGAGATAATCACACAATCTGTCTCCTGCCGATTGAATACGAGACTTCAACCCGCCGTAGCGAATGTCGAGCGTTTCCCAGCCAAACGGTTTATAGGTCAGCATCCACATTCGTCGATGGGCAAGCCGCAGGCTTTCCACCCGTGAATAAAGCTCCGGCAGCTCGCTGCTCGCAATCTTCGCCAGCTCTTCCTTCCGCTGCTCCTTATAGTATCTCGTGATACGCACTCCTAAAGCAGTCTTCATCGACAGCACTGCGGCCAGCTTCTCATAGGTTTCGAACAGCGCATGAAACGGAGCAGGCATACACTCCTTGACATTGCGCCATTTTACTTCCATATCCCTGTAATACCCAGGCAGTACTTCTTCGGTATCCGCTTCAATATGCTTATCAAAAATACCAACCATTAAATCCTGCCACAGCAAAAATTTGGAAGGGTTAGCCATCCAATGATTGCCTTCATCGACACCCGGAACCTCATCCATATATTTCAGAGACACTAGGGGTTCAAAAAGATCAATTCCGGTACAGGCCTTCAATCGCTTGGCAAGCGTCTCATCATCGACCTCATCGCCATAGCCATGCTCCGCAAACAGCTGCAGGCCGGCCAGAATCACATAATGATTCGTTTCAGTACCATTATCGCCCCAAGCGGTAGCGAATACCTCCCTAAGCCCCTTTTTCTTGGCTGCCCGAAGAGCCGGATGACTCGTCTTCCACGTCTTTCCATAGTTCGGAGCGATAGAGTTCCACATGTGAATCCCGCCGGCAAAAATCGGCATTGACCCGAATTTTTTATGCATATCAAAGACGAGCTCATAACCTTCCTCTTCACCTCTGCCATAATCCCAGAACACGAATTGAACGCCCTCAGGAATTTTGGACATATTCTCGGCAGAAAAATCGGCATTCATGTTATACAGCTGTCCCTGATTATCATTGGCGAGCAAATTGAAATACATATCGCTCCAGATCATCGGACGAAGACCATACTTGCTGGTGATTTCCAGAACCTTTCCTACATGCTCATTCATAATATCAAAACGATTGCGGTAGCCATGCTCGCGTAAATAGCGACCAAGCCCTACCTGAAAAGCTTCGTCCATGCCGATATGAATCCGTTTCGAGCGGAAGGTAGATGCAGCGGTGCTGATCATCTGCTCAATGAATTCATAGGTTTTAGGCTCATCCGGAAGCAAAATATCATGATGATCCCTGATCGGTTCGGCATAGTTCCATTTTAAAGCATGATGCAGATGCCCCAAGGTCTGGATACAGGGAATCATTTCGATCCCGAACATATCAGCGTAGTCATCACAGGCACGAAGCTCCTCTTTCGAGTAGCGGCCACGCATATATCCGAAATACGGCAAACCTTCAATTTCATAGGTGTCCTCGGTATAGAGCATAAGACCGTTGAGCCCCATCAAGGCCATGTAACGGATGAACTGCTTGATCGTGTCCACTCGCAACACCCCGTTGCGGGATACGTCGAGCATCGTGCCGTTGTAATCGAATCTTGGCTGTTCATTTATCGTGAAGGCTTCCATAGTACGTGCGTGTTCCACAAACAAGCCAAGCCCGCGGTAAAAATGTATCTTCTTCTCATATTGGATAAACCCTCGGTTGCCGTTTCGAGTCACCTTCAGCGGCCCATTTGCCTGAACAACCTCAACCGATATTGCGTCTTCCGCCTGCGTTTCTATGCCCAGCATTCCACCAAGCTCTGCCACACCACGCAGCGTGTCCTTAGATAGCCCGGAAAATAGTAGCTTCATAGCTTCACCCCCGTTCATGGCAATATCGGCTTCATTCCGATCGTGACGATCTCGCATGGACCAACCGCTACATTCAATTCACCAACCGCAGTTCTCGCGATCGGCGGTGCTAGTTCCTCCATGATAGTAGTCTTGTACATGCTCTCGACAGAAATTTTTGTGCTAAAGATAAGCTGAGTGTTACTTCCGCTCATATTGAACCAGCGAAGCAGCAAATTATCGGTATCCTCATTCATCTTCATTGAGGAGAAGGCAAGCTCCGCGCTTTCCCAGCGCAGAGGAGTGTAAATAGGAGCAATCTGACCGGAATGTACTCCGGTCTGACACACTGTCCATGGAATCTGGAATTGATAAGCCTCGGTATAAGCTTCAAATGCCCCGTTTGCCTCATCGTCTGCGCAATATGGAATCAGCTCCATCCGGAAGGTATGCTCACCCAGGCATTGCGCTTCCGGTGTAGGGAACAATCCCCAGTCGCCTAATTCCCCTACAGCTCGAAGCAGCGTAATCGCAATGGTGTTGCGCCCATCCCGAAGCACTTCGTATTCATTCAAGCCGAGATTCGCGATCGTCAGTCCTGAGTGAGCATCCTTAATGTCAACAAAAGCTTGCTGGTGCTGCGTATTGCTCGGATTTTCCCATTCAGATGCCGGAACGTTATCTCTTTCCGCGATTTCAAACATCGAATCTGCAAGATGTGTGGCAGCGTCCAGATCAGTCGGAAACAATGCTCTAAGTCTGTGATCCTTCGCCTGATTGTTAAGCTTCGTCTCTACAAAAACACCTTTTGCATCCGCTTCAAGCGTAATCACGGTACATATTCGAAGCGGTACGAGGCTGTCGCTGCGCTGCGCCTTACGCTCCGGATAATACACCAATTCCCGCTGCTCCTGATCCAGCTTTTCATCCCCGGAGACGGGAATTTCCAATTCGTGCACGATTTCTACAGATGCACGATAAGGCGTATCCTCCAACACGCGGATTTGCGCAGCCAACCCTTTTGTAGTTAGAGCTTCTTCTCCTTCAGGCTGTCTGTACATGTATTCATTGCCGATATCTCCCGTATCCTCATAAACCCCAAGATCACGATACGTTTGGCCTGTTTTTTTGTGAATTAGTGCAAAAGAGCCGTCCTCCGCAATCTCCACTTTAAGTGCCTCATTCTCCATCACACGCTGTCCCGTAAGTAGAGAAGCTGCCTCCTGTTGCTGCTCCTCACGGCGTACCCAAGCGTATGCACGCAGTCCCAGAGCCGGAACCTCCTTCGCTTGGAACGTAATCCGCACCCTGCGGCACATGTAAGGCTGACGGAACTTGTCCTCAGGCAAATCATAGCCAAACAGCAAGCCTAAATCTTCTACACTGCAAGGAACTGCGTTCCCCTGCTCGTCAACCAGAACCCGCCCTGATAAATCCGTCTCCTTCATCCGGCGCGAGGTTTCTTCAAGCGTAAAGCCTTCCCGCAAATACAGACGTGCTGCATCCAGCTCCACCGACAGCACCCCTGAGCGAGCCCATCCGGTAGTATTCATCGCAATCAACGGCAGCGGGTCCTCCCCATATTCGCAGAAGACAGAAGTATCTACCTTCTCAGCGATCACCTGCTTGCTCTCATCTATAATTGCTTCCGCTACATGACGGCTTTTATCAAAGCGGGTCACCATCTCCCGGTGCACTTCATCCACACTGCAGCCACAGATGCTGTCGTGCGGGTGGTTCTGCATCAAGGTCTTCCAGGCGTAAGTAAATAGATGATGAGGATAGGACTGCCCTAAAAGATGAGCAAACGAAGCCAGCGGCTCGGCTACTTTTTCAAGCAGCGCTTGTCCTTCCTGATTCATCTGCTTCAAATACACGCGAGCCGAGGCTGTGTTGACCAGGGTCCCCCAGCCGTCCGTCCGCTGACTGCGCAATTCGCCCTTCACCGAGGACAAATCGCGGTCCAGTGCCCCTTCCAGAGACTGTAAATACTCCGGCAGACTGGAGTGGATAAACTCCGTATCCGAGTACAATCTGGAAGCTGTCTCGATCGCCTCAGGCAGATCAAGCTGAATTGGCTGGTGGTCGCAGCCGTTCATAAAGAGGAGTTCTCCCGTGGCCGCATATTTTTCTGCATCCGCCAGCTTTTTGTCCCAAAACGTCTTAGCTTCAGCTTCGTCTACCGGCACCTCATTGCCATTGGAATACCAGTTAGCGAACAATATACCCAGCACTTTCGAGCCATCGGGACCTTCCCAGATCAGTTCGGAGAACGAAGACTCATAGCCTCCATCAGATACTGTATTGTTAAAGCCCGTCGGTTTTACACCGCGACCAAAAAAGGCATTGCTAATGCCGGACTGCTGCATCAACTGCGGAGTCTGTCCGACTAAGCCGAAGGTGTCCGGGAAGTATCCGATCTTGGCCGGCTCTCCGTACTGCTTGGCATCACGGTGACCGATCTGCATGTTGCGCACATTCGCCTCACCGCTTGTCAAAAAAGCATCCTGCAAAATATACCATGGGCCTATCAGAATTCTACCTTCGCGAATATGCTTCTCCAGCCGTTCCTTGTTCTCTGGACGGACCTGAAGATAATCCTCCAGAATAATCGTTTGACCATCCAAATAGAAGCTTCTGAAATCACTGCCCTTATCCAGCTTGTCCAGGAGAGAATCGACCAAAGCGACAAGCCTTACATGATGCTTCTCATAGGGTAAATACCATTCCCTGTCCCAATGCGTATGGGAGATGATATGGGCTCTTTTTTGTTTGTTCATATTGATCATTCCCTTCTAATTACAACTAATAATGATGTCCCATGTCTGGGAATCTTTTTTTACAATCGCTTCTCAATAGAACAAAGCATGTCCAGTGTACGCTGCTTGTTACTCTCAAATTGAGCATGATCACGATATTGGACATTCCAGATGTAAGTATCTATAAAAGTGAACAGCATACGATACGTGTCCATTTTCAATATTCGAACAGCATTCCTTTGAGATGACTCGTCTTTGGCTTCGTCTGAGAATGGAAGCCAAGGACTGGCAAATTCAAAATCGCTGTCCCCGAACAACGCTCTATCCGCATCAAGGATCGCTGTAACCTCGTAACGTTCTTCTTCCGGGCGGCGCTGAACAAGCACGTTGCCAGCCCACAAATCCCCGTGGAGCATACGAGGAGTCCTGATATCCCGGTAAAGCTCGGAGTTCTCCTCATATATCCGCAGAATTCGCTGTACTTCCTCTGGCTTGAATACTCCATAATTCAGACAGGAATCCCCCACCTCCGCAGCATGCGCGAGCAGAAATTCCTGCCATTTGTAATATCCTCTGCCTTGCAATAAATCAGCTATTCTGCCATATGCAGGGCCAGTAATGGAGTGCATCCTGGCCGTCAATTCTGCAACTTGCTTGTAGATACCCTTTTTGCTCTCCTCAGAAATAGACTCATCTGCCAAGGATATGCCGGGAATATAGTCAGTGATCATGAAATCCCGATCCAGATACTGCTTGGTGTTATCGCATACCAGAACATCCGGACAAGGAATATCCAGAGTGGAAAGCAGTTGATATGCCATTTCCTCCGCCTTCATTAGATGATGCTCAAAGGGCAGCAGGTGCTGGCGATTCACTGGACCTAATCTCAAAATTAATTTCCGCTGCAATAAAGGAAGCGTCAACTTGTAGGTAGTGTTGAAGAGTCCTCCCTTCAACAGCGTGCATTCCAACTCCTCCGCATGTCCAAAATACCTTTTAACTATGCTGCGGAGGGTCTCAAATGGCACTTCTTCAAACAAGATTGACGCTGTATTCATTTTATTTCCTCATTCCTGCTTCATTTACTTCGATTGATCAACTTACCCTTCCAAAGGGTACTTCTCCATATAATCGAGCAGTTCGTCAACAGTAGTAAATGCCAATCCCGTTACCGTATCCGCGCATCCATAATAAATAGCAATACGTCCGGTTGCAGCATCGGTCAAAGCCGCACACGGGAAAGTCACATTCGGTACATCTCCGACGCATTCATACAAGGTTTCAGGCCCCAAAATATAATTGCGTGACCGCGCTTTTACTTTCCAAGGCTGATCAATATCCAGAAGCGCACAGCCCATGCGATAGACAAAGCCGTTGCAAGTATTGATTACGCCATGGTAAATCAGCAGCCAGCCCTTGTCGGTTTCGATCGGAATCGGACCCGGTCCGATTTTTTTGGACTGCCATGCAGAGGCATCTCCATCGATCGTACCCATCACATAGCGGTGTTTCCCCCAGAAGGTGAGGTCAGGACTTTCGCTGTAAAATATGTCACCGAAAGGAGTATGGCCTGTATCGCTAGGACGGCTAACCATTGCATAATTGTCGCCAATCTTGCGCGGGAACAGCACTCCGTTTCGGTTATACGGCAAGAAGGCATTCTCAATTTGATGGAAAGTCTGAAAATCAAATGTATAAGCAAGTCCAATCGTTGGGCCATGATAGCCGTTGCACCATGAGATGTAATAACGATCTCCAATTTTGCAGACCCGCGGATCATAACGGTATTCCCGTTTAATGACTTCCTCATCTCCCTGGAATACGATGGGCTCGTGATTGATTTCCCAGTTCACACCATCCTTGCTGAAGCCGGCGAAAATGTCCATGCTGACGGATTTGGAGTCGCAGCGGAATACACCGGCGAACCCGTCTTCAAAAGGAATTACAGCCGAATTAAATATACTGTTGGAGCTTGGAATTGCGTCACGCTTAATAATCGGATTGTGTGAATATCTCCAAACGGGTGCATTATAGCCTTCAGGTTTATCCTGCCAGGGAATATGGTTCAGGTTTTCTCCAATAATTCTGCTCATTTTCAAATCTCCTTTTTACGACACTTATATTTTAAAGGTCAATACGACTTACAGAATGTCTTCCTTCATCGCACGGTAAACTAGCTGTGAAAACAGGCTGTTCGACCAAGCGAACCAGCTGCGGGTAAAGATCGTTGGATCGTCCGAATGGAAGCCTTCATGCATATAACCAGTGTCAGCATCCGTCGCTTCCAGTATCGCAATCATCTCCAGCTTCTCCTCGGCAGTCTGAGCCGTGATCCCCTGCATCGATAACGCCATATGCCAAATGTAATCCTTCGGTGTATGCGGGCTGCCTATTCCTTTGGCTGCTTTCCCTTCAAAGTAGAACGGATTTTCCTTGCTAAGCGCAAAACGCCGCGTATTTTGGTAAATCGGATCGTCAGCAGTGACATAGCCTAGATAAGGAATCGACATCAATCCTGGAGTCCCAGCATCATCCATCAGACAATAGTTGCCAAACCCGTCCGTCTCGTAAGCATAAATGGGTCCAAATTCAGGATGACGGTAAATGCCATACAGCTTGATCCCGTAGTCTATTTCAAGCTCCAGTGTCTGAAGCTGTGCCAGAAAACCCATGTCACGGAATACCCATTCCGCGAATTCCTGCATTTGGCGAAGCGCCACGACCGCAAACATATTACCCGGAATGTTGTAATGGAAATCACAGGCATCGTCGCTGGAACGGAAGCCTGACCAGATCATTCCGGTGTAATTGACCGGCATGCCCATTCCGGCATTTCGCAGCGAATCCTCAATGATGCCATTATTGCGTGTAAACCGATATGGCGACTGTTCAAAATGCCGCTGCTCGGTACGGAACACATCATAAATTTTCCGCATGGCGGATTTAAATCCGGCGTCAAAAATATCAGCACGCCCGGTTTCTTTCCAGTACGTGTATGCGAGCCGGACTACAAAGCAAAGGGAATCGATTTCGAATTTCCGTTCCCATACCCATGGCGACATGTCTGTCTCATCCGTCGTATTCCAGTGCCAATCGTTGGCCGATTCATTGAATGCATTGGCATACGGGTCAATGTGGATGTATTGGATATGACGCTTGATCAGTCCGGAAATAATCCGCTGCAAATCCGCGTCTTCTTTCGCTATAGGCACGTAGTGGATCACCTGCTCTACCGAATCCCGCAGCCAGGAGGCCGGAATATCTCCTGTAATGACAAAGGTCGTTCCGTCCTCCATTAGCTTGGTCGTCGTCTCCAGCGTATTGGGAAAGCAGTTTTTGAACTGCTTCAGCAGCTTTGGACGATGTGCAAGCTTCTCATCCGCTTCCCGCAGCACATCCTGCACCGCATTCGGCAATTCCAGCTTCGGCATGTTTATTTTCGGGAGTCTAAATTGTTCCAAAGCTTCTCGCTCCTTTATCGTGAGTTAGATTAGTAGTTGATTCTGATCGTCTTAATTTCATATGGTGCAAAATCAAGCTCAAACTGACCTTCATTATGCGGGAGCTGCTCAAATTCCTTTTCAAGAGCATTGGAAATATATATGCTTTGAACCTGCTCCGGCCATTCCAAAGCAACTTTTTCCCGTCCCCCTGCGGACTCATAAAGGCGAAGAATAACTCCGCTGCCTTCCTCGGCAGGCTTGACTGTGTCCAGCATGACATGCTGCCCGTTGAAGCCAAGTAAGCTTCCTTCGTTCGGCAGAGAGCCGACAGCAGCTTCAGTCTGTCCTGCACATCCAATGACAGGAGCCTCGTGATTCAGCTCGGCTGCTTTTCTGACAATATGTGCTTCCTGCCAGCTTCCGGCATGCGGATACAAGGAATAGATAAATTCGTGAGCTCCCAAATCTGCGGTTTTATCCGGCCATTTAGGCGCGCGCAGCAGCGATAGTCGTATGGTGCTTCCTTGCACGTCATAACCGTATTTGCAATCATTCAACAGGCTGACACCGTAACCGTGCTCGGACACATCTACAAAGCGATGACCGCAAACCTCATATTGTGCCTGCTCCCAGCTCGTATTGCGATGAGTCGGCCGCTCCAGTGCGCCATACGGTATCTCATAGGTTGCCTTATCGGCAACTACATCTATAGGGAATCCTACCTTAAGCAGCTTATGTGCTTCATTCCAGTTCACTCTTGTTTTGAAATCAATTCTTCGATCATGGTGATACAGAATGATATCCTGCTCGATATCCGACTGGCTCAAACTCCAACGAAAACGCAGAACATCCATGACATCGCCCTGAAGAAGCACCGTACGCTCCACAAGCTTCGCTTCTCCAGCCGGCTGCTCCTCGTATCTGCTGTCAATATCCCATGCATCCCAAAGGATAGGACGGTCATGGAAGAAGTGGAATCTGTTCGCCGCTTCGCCAGGCTGGACTATTTCCCGGTTCACTGCTTTATCCAGCAGGCTGATGATCTCGCCTTTCTCGTTAAATCGGATAGAGTAATACTCTGTCTCCCATACGTCACCATTCCACTGCCCGGTTCCGCAGGATGAGTTGACCTCACCGCTAGTAGGCGCAACAGATGCTTCGTCATCCCTGAACCAGATCGTTTTGTAACCAAAGGCCGGAACGTTCGGCACTCGAATCCATACATGGTCCGAATTTTCGTGTCCAGCTCCTGCAATTAAATCAGCTTCCAAGCGATTGCCTTCCGAATCGTATACCTTGGTGCCACGGCGGTTGAAGCCGGAATCGTTAATTGAAACGACGACGTCCCTGGACCAGCCCAGACTGTTGTACACAACGTACGGCGTTCCTTCGCCCGTCATCGTTATTCGTTCGCTTAGCGTTGTCAGTCCTGTCATTAGGCTGGCGTTACCGAAGCTGAAAATATCCTTGTATTCTTTTTCCGAAGTTTCGTAGGCTTCTGTAATGGCTGAGCCCGGGATGATGTCATGGAATTGATTCAACAGGATCAGCTTCCAGCCATCATGCAGCGATTGCAGGCTGTCCCGCCGTTTTTCTTCTTTCATGAAGCTAGCGGCGAGCGTGTTCCACAATTCAGCCTCACGATACATAATCTCTGCTTTTCGATTGTTCCGTTTATTGCGACCATGGGTTGTATACGTTCCCCGGTGCAGCTCCAGATACAAATCGCCTCTCCATTCAGGAATTTGAGGTCTATGCCCGGCAATACCGTCAAAAAATTGCGCTGCCGTGCTGTAAACACTGGACGGTTGACCAACCATTAGCTCCGAACGATCGATATATTCGAGCATCTCGCGAGTTACGCCGCCGCCTCCATCACCATGTCCGTACAGCAGCATCTGCTCGGGATGACTCGCTTTTTCCCGGAAAGACTGCCAATGATCATGGATGTCTTTCGGAAGTGTATTTTCGTTTACCCCGTGATTCAAATAAGAGAGCATTGGTGTTCCGTCGATCCCGACCCAATGGAACAAATCGTAAGGAAATACATTGGTATCGTTCCAGCCCAGCTTGGTCGTCATAAAAAACCGAATACCACCATGCTTCAAAATTTGCGGCAAAGAAGCGCAATAACCAAACGTATCCGGGAGCCATTCAATATCAGAGGTTTTCCCGAATTCTTGCCGGTAAAAGGACTGACCGTACAGCATTTGCCGCATCAGCGACTCCCCATTAGGCAGGTTCAGATCCGGTTCGATCCACATGCCTCCAACCAGCTCCCAGCGACCCTCGGAAATTCTGGCCTTTACCCGCTCATACAGCTCGGGATCGTTATTCTTAAGATATTCAAACAGCAGCGGCTGACTTTGTGCATATTTGAAATCCGGGTATTCCGACATCAATGCATCAACGGTTGAGAACGTACGACTCGTCTTGCGGACGGTCTCTCGTGCCGGCCACAGCCAAGCAATATCGATGTGCGACTGGCCAACCATGTGCATGATTCCTTCGGCATTTCCTCCGATCTCCTGCACACGCTGCATCAACCGTTCCTCAATCGCCGAAGCAGAAACACCTTCCCGAACCTCTGTCTTGCTCAGTCCGACAAATTCATCCATAGCCCGGTACAACGCCTCAATCAAGCGAGTTCTGCGAAAATCCTGCTCAGGCAGCAATACCACCGAGTCGCGAATGATTGTCGCGGTATACATCAAGCTCTGAACAGGCCGATTAACTAGCACCAGCTTGCATTGAACCGCAGTGATCGGCGGCTGAATAACAGCCTGCTGATTTAATGGATCAACTGGTTCCGGTACAGGATCGAACAGCTCGATCTCAAGCTCCAGCGGAGCGCTCTTTTCCTCACGCAGTGTCACAAAGGTATGGTTGCGGTCTAGACCTTGGTACGATTTACCATTAACTCTGAGCAAGCCTTCTCCACCTGATTTGAAAATCAGTCCTACATGACCTTCCTGCCAGGAAGAAGGAACAGACAATTGCGTACGGAAAAAGTAGGTCGTGCCTTGTGTGCTTGGAAACCGTTCAAAGTTCAGTCCCTCCGAATAAGGAGCTACATTCTCATACTCTCCCGGCAGCTTGTACGTTGCCGAAGTGATCTCCCAGCTTCGCACCTCTTGTTCCTCCAGCCATGAGGCTTCCAACAGTTCGCGAATAAAACGCTGCATTCGTTCCATACTCTACTCCTTTCGCACCTGCAATGCGGCGCTTAAAGTATCATTTACATGTCTGCCGATGCATACCTGAAATTCTCCAGGCTCCACAACGGTTTTCATATCCCGACCGATATATTGAAGCTCCTCCGCACCGATCGTAAATTTCACGGTTTGAGTTTCACCCGGCTCCAAATAAATTTTGCGGAACCCTTTCAATTCCTTGGCCGGACGTGTTACAGTGCTGACCTTATCGGAGATATAAAGCTGCACGACCTCCGCACCTGCCCGTTTGCCGACGTTAGTTACTTCAACAGCGGCTACAGTGCTTCCGTTAACAGCGAGCTCCTGTGATTCAAGCTTGAGGTTGGAATAAGCAAATTCCGTATAGCTGAGTCCAAATCCGAACGGATAGCGTGGCTGGGAATTATCCTCCAGATATCGCTTCCCGCGAGAGCGTTTGCCGTTATAATACACAGGCAATTGGCCGACATGCTTTGGAATGGACACCGTCAAACGTCCGGATGGATTGACATCACCGAACAAAATGTCAGCTACCGCATGGCCGCCCTCCTGACCCGGATACCATGCTTCCACAATGGCGTCCGCATGCTCATCGATCCATGGCTCGACAATAGGACGACCGTTAATATATACAACTACAAGCTGTTTTCCCAGCTTGCTGATTTCCTGCAGCAATTCAAGCTGTACACCGGACAGGCTCAATGACATTCGATCGATGCCTTCGCCACAGTCCATATCACTCCACGAATGTCCGGTTACCTTTGAGGCTCCTGTCTTTAAGTCAATGCTGCCTTCGCCGAAATCACGCGCACTGGAGCCTCCAACTACCATCACGATGGTATCGGCCTTCTCCGCTGTGGAAAGGGCGAGCTCAAATCCCTCGCGCGATTCCCCTCTGATTCTGCAGCCCGGCGCATACAGAACACGCCCGCTGTCGTCTTTCAGCTTTTCACGAATGCCGTCCAGCACCGTCACCACCGTGCCTGGCGGCTGCGGAGACGTGTAATCGCCCAACTGATTGTAGCCCGCGTCTGCGTTAGGTCCAATTACAGCAATGGTTCCTGTAGCATCGGACAACGGGAGCAGTCCTCCTTCGTTCTTCAACAAAACGATGCCTTCGCCTGCGATTTTACGAGCTAATGATATATGCTCCTTGCTGGCGATAATCTCTTCGGCACGATCCGGATCGCCATAAGGTGACTCGAATAATCCGAGCTTGAACTTCAAGGCAAGCACCCTGCGTACTGCCGCATCCAGAACCTCAGCATTCAATCGATTGGATTGCAAGGCCATCAGCAAATAATTACCGAACATTTCACCTGACATTTCCATGTCGATTCCTGCCTCAATGGCTTGCACGGCAGCATCCAGTCCATCCTCAGCCACATCATGGCCTGATGCCAGCATGTCGATTGCGCCACAATCTGTTATGATCATGCCGTCAAAGCCCCAATCATCGCGGAGGATATCCTGCAGCAACTCCTTGTTGGTCGTGCATGGAACGCCATCAATCTCGTTATAAGCCGGCATGATCGATTGCGCCCCTGCCTGAACCGCCTTTTTGAACGGCAGCATATCCACCTCAAGCAGCTCGCGTCGGCCCATATGTGCTGGACCTGCATTTCTTCCGCCTTCAGAGCTTCCGTAGGCTACAAAATGCTTCAATGTCGCAACAACGCTGTCCGGACTGTCCAAGGAATCGCCCTGCAGACCCTCAACAGAGGCTACCGCCATTTCGCTGATCAAGTAAGGATCTTCTCCAAAGCACTCCTCCGTCCGTCCCCAGCGAGGATCGCGAACGACGTCCAGAACGGGTGAATACGTTGCTGCACCACCCTGGCTTCTTGTTTCTTTGGCTACGGCCCGGCACATTTCCCGATACAGATCCACATTCCATGTGCTGCCAAGGGTTAATGGAACCGGAAATACAGTTGCCCCGATGGCCATATGTCCATGAGAGCATTCCTCTCCGATCAGGATCGGGATGCCCAGTCGGGAATTTTCGATGGCATATCTTTGAATTTCATTGACGGCCTCCGCTCCCTGTCTCGGTGACAGCCCCTTCTCCAGGGTAACTCCTGTCCACGGGTCGGCGCGCAATGCGCCGTACAGGGACCCGACGCCCGTGCTTTCTATTTGCTTTTTAAAGGAATCTGTAAGCTCAATCTTTCCGTCTATATGTGTATAGGCCTGCCAGCCAAAAGGCTGCACCAGCTGGCCGACCTTTTCTTCCATTGTCATAAGCCCAAGCAAATGCTCGACTCTTTCATTAATTGGTCTGGTATGGTCCTTATAGATCATGGTATCTGCTCTCTCCTTCGCAATGATCTTTTTAGAGGTTATTTTTCATTATCTATTCTTTAACTGCCCCTACAGTAAGACCTTGAATGAAATAACGTTGGAAAAACGGATAAGCAAAAATAATCGGTCCTGTTGCAAGCACAACCATCGCCATCCGCGAAGTATCCTGCGGCATAGAACGGAGCGCCTCCAGACTTAGCGAGCTGTTTTGCGAGTTTTGCAAAATGAACTGCATGCTTGTCTCGATCCGCATCAGCATGGATTGCAGCGGTACAAGATTCGGACTATCGATGTACAACAGAGCATTAAACCAGTCGTTCCAGTAGCCTAGAGTACTGAACAAGGCAATGGTTGCGAGCCCTGGAAGGGATAGCGGGAGCACCAGCTTGAGGAAAATTCTGAACTCTCCGGCACCGTCGATTTTCCCTGATTCGACAATTGCATCCGGTACACTGCTCGTATAAAACGTCCGTAAAATCATAATGTAAAATGCGTTAACCGCCATTGGCAAAATCAGAGCCCACACGCTATCCTTCAGCCCCAATAACTGCGTTACGACAATATACGTCGGGACAAGTCCACCATTAAACAGCATGGTAAAAAAGGCGAAAAAGGAAAAGAAATTACGATATCTGAAGCTTTTTCGCGAAACTGCATAGGCATAAAGAGAAATGATCAGAAGGCTGACTATAGTACCTACTATGGTGACAAAGATCGTTACTCCATAAGATTGAAGCAAGGTGTCGGCCGTTTCGAACACGTAACGATAGGCTGCCAGGCTCCATTTTTCAGGGATTAACCGATAGCCGTTCCGGGCCAGAACTGATTCATCTGTGAAGGAAATGATCACGACAAACAAGAATGGAAATACACAGAGAAAGGCAAATAACCCAGCTATTGAATTGAATATGATATTCCATACTTTTGACAGTTGATGAAAATCACGTTGCTTAGTTCTCCGAGACATATAAACTCACTCCTTCCATTGGATTAGAATAATGCGCTGTCCTTGTCATATTTTCTTACAATATAGTTCGATGTAATGACCAGGATAAAGCCTACGACTGATTGATATAGACCTGCGGCAGTACTCATTCCAATTTCACCGGTCGATTTGAGCCCACGATATACATAGGTATCGATTACGTTAGTCACGGAATACAATGTGCCTGAATCTCTAGGAACCTGGTAGAACAATCCGAAATCCGCGTAAAATATTTTGCCGATCGCCAGCAGCGTCATGATTGTAATTATTGGTTTAAGCAGCGGAATTGTAATGTTGCGAATTTGCTGAAATTTGCTCGCTCCGTCAATCATGGCGGCCTCATACAGCGATCTGTCTATCCCCATAATGGCAGCCAAATATACTACGCTGTTGTACCCTACTGCCTTCCACAAATAGACGAGTATCAAAATGTACGGCCAAAATTTAGGATTGTTATACCATTGAATCGTATCTACCCCGAAGCTTTGCAGTACTTGGTTGAGCAAACCACGCTCTGAGCTAAGGAAGCTGAATGTAAAATAGCCAACGATAACCCATGAGAGAAAATAAGGCATGAACATACCTGTTTGATATGTCTTCGCTAGCCGTTTATTGGATATCTCCGATAAAATGACTGCTAAAACAACGGAAAGGATCAAGCCTATGAAAATAAACGCGAGATTATAGAGAAGCGTATTGCGTGTAATTACATAAGCATCATTGGTGCTGAACAAAAACTTGAAGTTGTCCCAACCTACCCATTTACTGTTTACAATGCTGGCCCAGAAGCCGTCACGGCTGAATCGATATTCCTTGAACGCGATCACCGTACCGAACATCGGAAGGTATGAAAAGAACAGGAACCATAACGCACCGGGTAAAACCATAAACAGCATTACTTTACTTTTGTAGATATTCTGAAAAAATCCGCCGACCGCTTTCATGCGTATCCCTCCTGATCGTTATTCATTGCTGGCGAAAAGAAAAAGAATCGGGCTAAGCTTTTCACCCGCCCGATCCTAGTTCAATATGGCGAAATTATTCGCTTACTGTTGCTCTCCACTCATCGATTTGTCTTTGCGCCTCTGCAATAATTGCATCCAGTCCGGCAGCCTTGAATTTCTCATTAGCTTTTGGCAGATATTCCTCTGGATCAACTGTACCTGTCATCAAGGATGACCAGAACTCTTCTTTAACGTTTTGCACCGCAGCGATTTCATTTGTAATCTTGGATGTATCAAAGTTAAAGCCAAGAAGAGGAGAATTAATGCCTGAAGCATTGAATTTCTTAAATTCTTCCCATTTGTTTTCCGGGTCGCCTTCATTCAGATAGTTGATCATGATGTTACCAAGAGAGAACGTAGGCATATCGTAGTTCTTGCTGTCCGGAAGGTTCTTGACTACGTTGTCGCTAACTTTTTCATAGTGAACGCCTTCAATACCTGAGTCGATCATGTTGCGAAGAACTGGATCTGTATTGAGCAGGTTAAGGAATTCCATTGCTTTCTCAGGATACTTGGAGTTAGCGGAGATCGCTTGCATCGAGCCCATTACAGACCAGTTATATACGTACGGATCGCCTGCTGCTGTTGAAACTACAGGATATCCGTAGCTAGCTGACCACAGGTTGTCTGCAAATGGTTGTGTTGCAGCACGGTCCATAAACCATTTTCCTGATTTGTACAAATCGTCTACAGAAGTTGTAGTAGCTACTTCAGGTGATAGATAACCAGCTTGATAGTATTTACGAACCGTTTTCAAAGTGTCTACGATTTCCGGAGTTTCCAAAATGTTGACTACTTTGTAGTCTTTCGTATCCAAGTAAACAGCCATAGGCATTTTCTCAATTACATAGTCAAACGGCATGAGCGGCATAAAATCCTTAACCATAGCATAAGGCGTAATGTCAGGCTCGTTTTCCTTGATTGTCTTCAGCAATGGCTCAAGACTTTCCAGTGTAGTTGCGCTTGCCATATCCAGATTGTACTTGTCCAAAAGCTCCTTGTTGAAACGCCATACTTCTTGAGCTGGAAGCTCTTTGTTAGCAGGTATTGCATAGTTGTGTCCATCAACCTTGGAGCCTTTCAGGAATGCTGGATCAAGAGTTTCCTTGATGCCTTGTCCGTATTTATCCAGCAGATCATCTAATTCCATAAACGCGCCTTTACGAGCATTTTGCACGTAATCGAACGCCCATGAGCATGTGAACAAGATATCCATCGGCTCGCCGGAAGCGACCATTACCTGCATTTTTTGGCTGTAGTCACCAAAGTCAATCATTTTCATGTCGACTGTGGCATTAATTTTTTCCTTGGTGTACTTGTTAACTTCCTCCATGACTCGGGACAAGTCCTTTTGCGGTGCTCCGATCGTGTACCAGATCAGCTCCACCGGTTTTTCCGAGCTCTTCGTTGGTTCCGTGTTTTGCGTCTTGCCAGAATTCGCATTTTCTGCTTTGTTACCTCCACCGCAAGCACTTAATAGCAATGAAAACGCCATCAAAGATGCCAACAGTAAACAAATACTTTTCTTTGTCTTACTCATTGGTAAACCTCCCTTATGAAGTAGAAGCTCATGTAACTATCTTTACTTTATTTGATGTAAGCATTTTCAAAAAGAAGATAAACTAAATAAAACAGTGTTCAAAATAAAGAAAAGAGCCGGCTGTGGATATACCACTAGCCTAGCCCTTTGTATTCCTTAGGAGATACCCCGACATATTTTTTGAATTGCTTGTAAAAATACCCTGTCTCCCAATATCCTACGTTGCGGGCAATCTCATGTACCTTCTGATGTGTTGTCTTAAGAAGCTCCTTAGCTTTCTCAATTCGGTATCTGTTGATGTATTCTGTGAAGGACTCTCCAACTTCCTTATGAAAAAGCTGCCCAAGATATACGGGATGAATATTGTAGGTATTCCCCAGCGTTTTAAGCGATAAATCCTGATTGTATGCTACACGAATATAGGATAGCACCTGCTGAACGATCGGACTCTTGACATCGCCGTTTAACACGTCGATTGCCATTTCAGCCATTTTTTTCACGATAATGACCAGTTCTTCCATGGTCCCCGCTGACTTTATTTGGTCATACCCCTCTTTAATTAGACGAGGCTCCTCAGCATATCGAATCTTCTGCAATTGCATCTTGAAGCGTACGAGCCATTCCAAAGCCATATCCTGCAGGAACAGTGGTGTAACACCGGCTATTTCACCCATATAGGCAAATTGTTGATCAATAAGAGCAAACAGCTCCTCTCTATCTCTTGCCAGCAGCAGTCTTGTACTTTCATCCCAGTCAATTGCTGCCAGTTGGCTTGATGTAGCCGGGCTTTTGAGCTCATCAAATCTGATTGTGGTTTGCTCTGAATAGATCAAAAAATACTCCTGCGCCTTTTTTGCATTTTCATAGCTGAGATGAGCCCCATCCTCCAAGCTTTCGACACTACCCTCAGATAGCTGGACATCTAAATCACGCAGCTTCTCTGACAGCTCATCAATCAACTCGGCGGACTCCAGTCTGCCTTCGCCGGGATCATCAAAATTGAACAGCAGTATAATATCACCGTCAGTGTCTTGAAATGTAATAACAGTTGATAGTCTTTCAATACTATCTACACTTTGTTCAATTAAATCTAACAAATCCGAAGAAGCTGTTCTAACACGGCAAAGTGTAATCAGCACATACGGCTTATCGATCTGCAGGCCGAGCAAATCGATTCTTTCCCGAAACTCCCGCTCTTCGATTTGATTGCATACCCATCTATACATCACGTTATCTCGCAATATCCGGATGCTGTACTCGCTTAGGGCTTCGTCATTCCGGGAAGCATTGAGCTTCTCATGAACCGCATTCAAAGTCGCCTGAAATTCCTCAAGATTAATCGGCTTCAGTAAATAGTTCTCAATTCCTAAAGTCATGCCTTCCTTCAAATAAGCAAATTCATCGTAGCCGCTAAGCACAATGACCTTTAATTCCGGCTTGAGCTGGCGAATCTGACGAATCAGCTCCAGCCCGTTCATCTTCGGCATTGAAATATCGGTAATCAAAATGTCAGTTGGAGTCTCTGTCAACGCTTCCAATGCTGCACAGCCATTCTCTGCATAACCGACGATCTCCATCCCTAGCATAGACCAATCGACTATATCGTACAGCCCTTCGATAATAAACGGCTCATCGTCTACGATAAAAACCTTATACAATGATGTTTGCCTCCTCCTGTTCGGGAAATGAAACGATCACGGTCGTTCCCTCCCCCTCCTCACTATGCAGTTCGATGCCATAAGGGTTTCCATACAGTAGCTTTAATCTTTCATGAATGCTTCGCAGTCCAAACGACTCTGAATAGGTATCCGGATTACTCATATTTCGAGTTATTTCACTCAATCTTTCTGAGGAGATGCCGCGGCCGTTATCCTCAATTCTGGCTTGAACCATTCCCATATCCTTGCGAACGATTGAAATGAAAACCACATTATCAGTTCGTTCTGTACGGAGACCGTGAATAATATAATTTTCAATAATCGGCTGCAAGGACATCTTCATTACCGGAATAGACTCCAATACCTTATCACAGTTTATTTCATAGGAAAGTCTGTCTTTATAGCGTATTCTGAACAGCTCAAGATACAATCTGCACGCCTCAAGCTCATCCCTTAGCGTATAATTTTGTTTTTGCTGCACATAGCCTTTGAACAGCATGGATAAGCTGTAGATCATTTCCCCGACATCGTTTGCCCCCTGTGAAACCGCTCTCATACGTATCACTTCCAGCGTATTATACAAAAAATGGGGGTTTACTCTTGATTCCAATGCCGCTAGCTCGGCCTGCTTCTGCTTGATTTCAGCTTTATACACCTTATCGATATACAGGTTCAAATTGTCGAGCACGCTATTAAAGCTTTTGGAGATGAGACCTAACTCATCATCCTTGTTATCCTCAATACGAACCGTCAAATCACCATTCCTCACTTTTCTTGTAATTCGAACAATACCGTACGTACGTTTAGCAAAATTGCCGATAAACAAGGATGAAATGATGATGGCAAACAAGATGCAGATCGAACTAATCGTAATAATGGTATTGCGTAATCCTCGATACGTCTTGGCGAGCTCATCCTCAGGAACCGTGCTCAATACGGTAAACCCTCCATGACTCTGCGTTAGCTTTGTCACAATCAAATCCTGTCCGACGATCCCGTCATCATAGACAGAGTTGATCTCATTAAAATAGGGATATTTACTTCCGTAATAAATTCCCGCGCTGTCAAACATAACATCCCCATCGCTGGAAAGCACCACGATTTGCCCCTTCAGATTTTCTTCGAATTTTTCCAGGCTTTCATGTATTTTTTCGGTATCGAAATAGACGAGAAGCTGGCCCATGTTACGCAAAGATTGGTTATTATTCATCGGAACACGTACAGAATACACCGGAGTATCCGGCATGCCTATTGTTTTTCGAATCCAGATATTCGGAAGCGTTACATCAATACCTTCCTCCAGATACATCGCATCCGGTACAAAGGAGCGTGAAGCATTCGTGGATACGATTTTAAACTGCTTGATGCTGTTGTATACGTATAACTGCTGCATATCAGCACTATACAGCATCAAACTAACGATATCCTGGTCATCTTCGATCTGATTTCTGAAATACTGCACCGTATCCGTAGTAGAGCCTGTATCCGTAAAGAAGCGATCCAGCCGGTAATTCACGTAATCCTGGTAAGGATGCTCCATAAAGTAGGCCGTATTGGATGCTAATTCGCTATCCCGGTATACCTCCCTCATCATTCGCTGCACAGATTCATACTTGCCTCCAATGTAGTTGCTGACACTCTCCATCGCGCTCTTCTGTACATCCATCTGTCGATCTACTGCAGACTCCGACATAAACTTAAACATTAGGTATGAAAAAGAAATGATCGTCAGGATGGTTATCATAGAGAAAAACAGAATAATCTTCATGAATGAATTATTTTTAAAATACTTTTGGTATATTCCGACTCCTCTTATCATGCACACCCCCTCTCAACTACTCTGCAAAAAATTATATCACGCTGCAGCTAGATAAGTAGTTAGAATAAATTTGAAAAATAGTTGACATATTGTTACACAAATCGACAAATTAGAAACCAAAAAAGACGACCTCTCATTCAAAAAAATGAATTTAGAGTCGTCTTTTTATGTTAAGAAGTTAATTACTACTGGTTCAAATCAGGACGATGCCCTGTTACGAGGTACACGGCACTTTCGCCAATATTTGTTGCGTGGTCTGCAATCCGTTCAATATAGCGACCAACCAGCGTAAGGAGCATGGATTGATGCAAGGATTCTGGATGCTCAATCATATAAGTATATAGGTCGCGGATCATTTGACTGTACAGATGATCAACTTCATCATCATCCTTAGCCATCTTATATGCCAAATCGGTATTTTCGTCGAGGTAGGACTGCAAGGACTCTTTAACCATTAGAATAACCAAATCCGCCATTTTAGGAATATCAATCAGCGGCTTAATCAGTTTTTGTCCTTCCAGACGGGTTGTGACCTTGGCAATATCGATAGCGAGATCACCCATACGTTCCAGATCACTGGAAATTTTGAAGGCTACAATGATTCTTCGCAAATCCTTTGCAACCGGCTGCTGGGTCACGATTAATCGTGAACCGATCTCCATTACTTGTTCTTCCATCTGATTGAGCAGAATATCCCGCTCTACGATTTGTTTAGCTTGCCCAGAATCTAAAGCTTGAAGAGCAGAAATGGATTCCTTTAATGAGTTTTCCACATGCTCACCCATTTGTCTGAGCAGCTGGCGAAGTTCCTCTAAATTTTGGTCAAATTCTTTTCTTTGAATCATTACGTGAGCAGCCCCCTTCTGTTAGCCGAAACGACCGGAAATGTAATCTTCAGTACGAGCATCCTGCGGTGTAGAGAATAGCTTCTGAGTATCATCAGCCTCTACGATCTCACCATTTAGGAAAAAGACAGTCCGATCCGAAATACGGGCCGCCTGATGCATGTTATGCGTAACCATTACAATAGTATACCTATCTTTTAACTGCTGCACTAATTCCTCAATTTTTAAAGTCGAAATCGGGTCGAGTGCCGAAGTCGCTTCATCCATAAGCAGAATGTCAGGTTGAACCGCTATCGCTCTTGCAATACACAGACGCTG
>NZ_FNBG01000028.1 GCF_900102215.1 Fontibacillus panacisegetis | reverse complement strand
CATGCGATGAAATAAATTATCCGGTATTAGCTAACGTTTCCGCTAGTTATCCCGGTCTTACAGGCAGGTTGCCTACGTGTTACTCACCCGTCCGCCGCTAACTATCAAGAGAGCAAGCTCTCCATCAAGTCCGCTCGACTTGCATGTATTAGGCACGCCGCCAGCGTTCGTCCTGAGCCAGGATCAAACTCTCCATTAAAGTGTTTGACTTGCTCATTTAGAAAAACTGACGAGAATTATTCATTCTCTTTTAATACTCACTCGTTGTTCAGTTTTCAAAGATCAACTTCGTTTTTGTTGACCACCGTGTTCAGCAGCAACTCTTATATTATATATCATCCGCCGTTTTAATGTCAAGCATTATTTATTATCAAGTTTTCTTGATGGCTCAATAATGTTGGTTAATAACGACCGGAAATACAATATATCATCTTTCTACAAATTGCGCAAGTATTTTTCAATAATAATTTGATTTATATTGTTTACCCTTGTTAATGCGCTTCTCGCCTATCATATAACTATCGAATAAGAAAGAATAGGCCCTGCTTCATTAGCAGAACCTGTTCATCATTTAAATATTACTCAACGGTATTACGCATATGCGGGAACAACAGAACATCACGGATTGAAGCCGAATCGGTCAACAGCATAACAAGACGGTCAACTCCAATACCTAGTCCACCTGTAGGTGGCATACCGTATTCGAGAGCACGAATGAAATCATCATCCATTTCATGTGCCTCGTCATTCCCATGTTCACGTTCTAACAATTGAGCTTCAAAACGTTGACGTTGATCAATCGGGTCATTCAATTCACTAAATGCATTTGCATGCTCGCGCGCCACGATAAACAGCTCGAAACGATCAGTAAAACGCGGATCTTCTTCATTCTTTTTGGCAAGCGGTGAAATCTCCACTGGGTGGCCATATACAAATGTAGGTTGGATCAAGGTTTCTTCAACAAATTGTTCGAAGAATGCATTTAGAATATGACCAAAAGTCATATGCGATTCAACAGGAACCTTATGCTCCTTAGCGAGTTTATGCGCATCTTCGTTAGTCATTTGTACGCCAAAGTCTACACCGGTAACTTCCTTTACGGCATCAACCATGGATACACGGCGCCATTGCGGCGTCAAATCAACTTCATGACCTTGGTAGTTAACAACCTGGGTTCCAAGGACCTCCTGCGCGATATGAGCGATCATATTTTCAGTCAATGCCATGATATCTTTGTAATCAGCGTAGGCTTCGTACAATTCGATCATTGTAAATTCCGGATTGTGACGAGTTGAGACACCCTCATTACGATATACACGGCCGATTTCATATACTTTTTCCAAGCCGCCAACGATAAGGCGTTTCAAGTGAAGCTCGATTGCAATACGCATATAAAGCTGCATGTCGAGCGCGTTGTGATGTGTAATGAACGGACGTGCTGCTGCACCACCCGCAATGCTATGCAATGTCGGAGTTTCAACTTCAAGGTAGCCAAGGGAATCCAAATAACGACGCATAGATTGAATAATACGGGAACGCTTAATAAACGTCTGTTGAACTTCTGGGTTTACGATCAAATCCACATAACGTTGACGATAACGCAGTTCAACATCTTTTAAGCCATGGTATTTGTCAGGCAATGGATACAACGATTTGGAGAGAACCTCGAGGTCCTTCACTTTAATTGTTGTCTCGCCTGTTTTTGTCTTGAATACTTCACCAGTCACACCAACGATATCTCCGAGATCCAGTATGCTAAAAGCTGCATATTTATCCTCAGGTGTGCTGTCCTGACGAACGTAGATTTGAATTTTACCGGACAGGTCTTGAATATGTGCGAAGCTGGCTTTTCCCATTACCCGCTTAGCCATAATACGTCCAGCGACAGTAACCTCGACATTCTTCTCTTCGAGCTCTTCCTTTGTCAGTCCATCATATTGACTAATAATGTCCCCCGCCATATGGGTACGTGTATACTTGTTGCCAAAAGGATCAATTCCAAGACCGCGCAGCTCGTCCAATTTCTCGCGACGAATTTTCAGCAACTCACTTACCTCGACTACTTCCTGATTGTTAAGTTCTTCGCTCAATTCCATTCCACTCCTTGCATCGCTATTTTTTAGGCACAATACATTAAAAACAGTGAAAGAAGCTTCCGCTGGGGAAGCTTCTTTAGAACGCTAATTCAGCATTATTTCTTGATATCAACGATTTTATATTGAATAACGCCTGCAGGAACTGCAACATCGACAACAGCACCCTTTTGCTTGCCGAGAATTGCTTTACCAACAGGGCTCTCATTCGATATTTTATTTTTGAGCGGATCAGATTCCGCTGTTCCGACGATAGCGTATTCCATCGTATCGCCATATTCGAGGTCTTCAACCGTTACTGTAGAACCAATGCTAACTGTATCGGTATCGATCTCATCATTGTTGATGATGCGTGCGTTACGAAGCATTTTTTCAAGGGTAATAATACGTCCCTCAATAAAAGCCTGCTCGTTCTTAGCATCTTCATATTCAGAGTTTTCACTAATATCCCCGTAACCAATCGCTGTTTTAATCCGTTCCGCCACTTCGCGACGTCTTACAGATTTCAGGTTCTCCAGCTCTTCTTCCAGTCTCTTCAGACCGTCCTGTGTAAGGATGACTTCTTTATCACTCATCTCAACCGATTCTCCTGTCATGGAAAAAATTTTCGCACTGTGCGGTGGACAGCCAAAACGCCTTCAAAAGCACAAAAAGCAACAGCAAAAGGCATTATAGCAATCCGCGGCGAAGGTTCTGCTATCCCACTGGGCAACGCTGTAAAAAGTCATGCATCATTGAGAATATCATATGCAATCTCATGAAGGTCAGACCACCCATGCCTACGGAATTTATCTCCAAAGGCGAATTTATACTGTGAAATTATAGGGGAACCTCTGTGAAATGTCAATGACACCCAATCAAGATGTAAACGTTTCACAATGATATCCGGTCGAGCGTCAATCTCAACAATTAAACAATACCCCAGATATTAGGGGGATTCCACTATATTAATTACATTCGCGCTATAGATATCGACAAAATAATCAGCATTTGCCCGCATCATTACAGGCTTTTTATTTTTGCATAAAATCATTCTTGATCAGTCTTACTTCTTATCAGACAAAATATTCTTGTGAACGCTGCAAGTTAAGCATATTCTACTTCTTCGTTTTTATCCGCGTGGATTCCATCCACAAAATTTTCTAAAATACGCACCATTTCATCACGTTTGGTCTCTTCCATAATAAGATCCTTGATTCGAGAAGACCCCTTTAGGCCTTTCAAGTACCAAGCCAGATGCTTCCGCATCTCACGAACGGCTACATGCTCACCCTTGAGTGCAGCTAATCGGTCCATATGCAAAATAGCAATACGGATTTTCTCTGCCGCTTCCGGCTCAGGGAGAAGTTCACCTGTTCTAAGATACTCTACAGTACGATACAGCATCCATGGATTGCCCAGCGCTCCGCGTCCGATCATAACGCCGTCGCATCCGGTTTGTTCAAGCATGCGTTTAGCATCCTCCGGAGTGGCCACATCACCGTTCCCGATAACTGGAATAGACACAGCTTCTTTTACCATCTTAATATAGTCCCAATCCGCCTTACCCGTGTACAATTGCTCGCGTGTCCGTCCATGTACACTTACAGCTTTACCACCAGCTTGCTCAACAGCTTTGGCATTGTCTACTACAAAAATATGATCGGAATCCCAGCCGATTCGCATTTTCACTGTAACAGGCTTGTTTACAGCAGCTACGACCGCAGATACCATTTCGTGTATTTTGTTAGGGTCCAAAAGCCAGCGTGCCCCAGCGTCACATTTCGTAACCTTCGGTACTGGACATCCCATATTAATATCGATAATGTCAGCATTCGTATCCTGATCTACTACCTTAGCGGCCTCAACCAGCGACTCCCTGTCGCCACCGAAAATTTGCAAACTTAGCGGTTTTTCGCGTTCATCTACAAACAACATCTCCTTGGTCCGTTTATTGCCATGAATGATTGCCTTATCGCTAACCATCTCTGCGCATACAAGTCCGGTACCGAATTCCTTCGCAATTAAGCGAAACGCCGGATTACAGACACCCGCCATAGGAGCCAATACGACCTGATTTTTCATTTCAATATCGCCGATTTTTAGCATGATGGTACCTCCTTAAAGTTTTGTGAGCGTTACTTCTTTAGATATGTCATCGAACAAAACTACTTCGTAAGCATTCACTTGGTTTTGTGAGCGTTAGTTCCCCTGCCCTCTATTTCTTCACCATCAGGTCAGTCAGGGTTACCCCAAGAACATCTGCAATTTTATTTAAAATTTGATCTTCTGCCCGTCGATTTCCTCTTTCTATAGCTCCCAAAATATCAAGCGAGATGCCTGATCGTTCAGCAAGCTCCTGCTGAGTATATCCCTTTAGTTTTCGAAAAGCCCTTATACGCTTTGCCAACTGCAGGTTTTCCAAAAGCGGACGCCGTCCTTTCCGTCAATAAGATCAAGGGCATGGTGTACAGTCTCGTACAAACCAGACGAATCTTCTTCCGGGACGATATCAGCAAGAGGAACAAGTACAAATGCCCTCTCCAGCATTCGCGGATGAGGCAGTGTTAATAAAGGTGTATCTATAACCTGTCCTTGTACCCATAACAGATCCAAATCTACCGTGCGCGGACCCCATCTAATCTTCCGTTCACGCCCCAGCCTAAGCTCTGTTTCCAACATAACAGCAAGCAGATCCGCCGGAGATAACGTCGTACTTAGCGCTACAGCCATATTTACAAAATTGGGTTGATCCACATATCCCACGGGATCAGTCTCATACATATTGGAAGTACGAAGTACTATAATATCGGGCTGTTCCTGCAGTAATGAGATAGCCTCCAGCAATGTAGCTTCCCGATCACCCAAGTTAGCCCCTAAAGCAATATAAGCCTCTGTAGTACCAGAGGTAGATTGAATATTCATGAAGTAACCTTCTCACTTTCTGGATCGATGTAACTCCACTGTCACACCTTCAAAATGAATATCAAAAGGTGGATGCGGCTTCGTAACACCAACCGTTAACGCATCTACCATAGTATAAGTGTCCAATACCGAGGATGCAATATGTTCTGCAAGAGCTTCAATCAATTTGAAGCTTTTTTGTTCGACGATATTTTTCACCAGATCATGGACTTCAGCATAGTTTACTGTTTTGGACAGATCGTCTCTTTTCCCAGCCTCCTGCAGGTCTAGCTCCAATACCAAATCAACATAAAATCGTTGGCCCAGTTTACGTTCCTCTTCAAAAACACCATGATATCCGTAGTATTCCATACGTTTTAGTACCATTCTATCCATTATTTAATACGCCACCTTATAGTTTTGTAGTATTTAAAAATAAAAACACAGGCCCATTGCCTGTGTGTAGAATAAGCCCCGTGCAGATCATAATTAGCCTTCATATTACCACAATTTATACTTCATCACAATTCAACAGCAAATGAATCTACTCATCACAAAAATCAAGCCTCCCTTTCAAAGAAACAGCGCATAAATGGCCGTAACTCCAAGGAGAGGCTGATAATGCATTTAAATTCAACATTATTCTACAACATTTAATAGATTGAGATATATCGGTAATTACATGGAAATATTTTTAAGTTATTGGCCACCTAACCATTAAATATAGGAGACTGCCAAACTACATTACTCGCTGTAATTTAAATGGATTAAATTTGAAATTAATTGTTGTAAAGTATATATTTGCCATAGTATAATTTATATGTAATTATACTAATTTTTGGGAGGTTTGATTATGAAAAAACTGAAGCACCTGGCAGTACTACTTGTTTTTGTCTTTGCATTTCTTAATTCGTACAGCTCTGTTCATGCAGCCTATGGGAACGTAACAACAGTGACATCCACCTACAATATACCTGCTGGCTGGATGATTAAGAGCTCTTCTACCTTTGCCGGGACAACCACCTACACTATTGTTGATTTAAATGGAGCACCTTACGGGGCAACACAATCGGTAACTTCCACGTATAACATCCCCTACGGCTGGATGATCAAGAGCTCTTCTACCTTTGCGGGAACAACCACTTACGTCATAATCAACCTTAACAATGGGCCTGCTCTCGCGACACAACAGGTAACTTCTACCGTCAACATACCAGGAGGGTGGATGATCAAGAATTCCTCTACCTTTGCAGGAACAACAACCTACACGTTAATTAATTTAAATGGAACCTCTGTTGGAACTACAGTGCAGGTAACCTCCACGCTTAACATGCCCTACGGCTGGGTTATCAAGAGCTCCTCTACCTTTGCGGGAGTAACAACATATACCATTCAAAAAATCAGCTAATTAAACGACTTTCAAAGAAAGCGCATTCTAATATTGAAATAACTCTATTCAACAAAACGCAAGCCGTGATTACTTGTCATTTGAACAAGTAATCACGGCTTCATGAATGATACGGACTGTTTAGCTTAAAGTCTCTATGCATAATACATTGCATCACACATCTGTGCTGTGCGCTTCATTTCCTTTACATCATGCACCCGAACCATTTGACAACCTTGAGCAATACCAAATGCTACAGTTGCTGCAGTACCAAATGCAACCTCGTCTACCTCAAGATCAAGTGTCGTACGAATAAACTTTTTACGTGAGGTAGCTAACAGCACAGGATACCCTAATGTAGTCAATACGTCGAGGGATTGCATAACTTTTAGATTCTCCGAATAGTCCTTAGCAAAGCCGATGCCTGGATCAAGGATTATCATATCATCTTTAACTCCTGCATCTTTAGCTATCTTTACACTCTCCAACAGATCATTAACGATATCTTCAATCAAGTGGTTATAATTGCGATCGCGCCGATTATGCATTAAGATTACAGGACAATCAAACTCTACCGCTGCCTTCGCCATTTGAGGATCCTCCTTGAACCCCCAAATGTCATTAATAATATGACCGCCGGCCTTTAATGCTTCCCTTGCTACATTTGCCTTGTAAGTATCAATTGAAATCGGTATATGCGGTGCTTCGCGGTGAATTGCTTCTATTACAGGAACGATCCGCTGTATCTCCTCCAGCTCACTTATCGGAGTATGACCCGGGCGCGTCGATTCTCCTCCGATGTCAATTATATCCGCTCCATCGTCCATCATTTGCAGAGCATGCTTTACCGCTCGATCTGTGTTATTGTACCGCCCACCGTCCGAAAATGAATCCGGAGTTACATTAAGAATCCCCATAATCAAAGTACGATCTCCTAATGTCACAGCACTATCTCCACATGGATACCTACGTCTGTACAATTCCCGCTTCATTTTAATACCTGCTTTCTCTCAAAGCCCGAATCAACATTCATTACTTTTTTTACGGGCCAAAAAATTGCGAAGAATCTGATGACCGTAATCGGTAATAATCGATTCAGGATGGAACTGGACCCCCTCAACGGCATATTCCTTATGACGCAGACCCATAATTTCGCCTTCCTCGGTCTCAGCAGTGATTTCAAGACAATCCGGAAGGCTCTCCCGTTCTACAATCAATGAGTGGTACCGAGTTGCGGTGAACGGTGACGGTAGACCTGTAAATACCGAGGTACCCTGATGCAAAATTGGCGAGGTTTTACCATGCATCAGACGAGGTGCACGGATAACATTACCTCCAAATGCCTGACCAATCGCTTGATGGCCTAAGCACACTCCAAAGATCGGAATTTCACCTTTAAATCGATCGATTACTTTAAGCGTAATACCAGCCTCATTAGGAGTACAAGGTCCTGGAGAAATCAAAATATGGTCAGGATTCAGCTCAGAAATCCCTTCCAAATCAATTTCATCGTTACGCCGAACGGTAACCCCTTCGCCCAATTCACCCAAGTATTGAACCAGGTTATAAGTAAACGAATCATAGTTGTCGATAACCAGTATCATAAATTCATCTCCTGTTCGGCTTATTTTATGGAGGTTCAAAAATCCATCTTTTGAACACTAATAGTATTATTTAATTCTATATTACCGAAGTAGTCAATTCACCCTTAAAAAATCCCGCCTGCTAAAAAAACATATAATAACCCCCCACCCTGTTCATAAAGAACAACGTGGGGGGTACAAATACCCTCAATCAGGAAGGTGATATGCAGCTTCCAATATTAAGCTTCAAAATTGTAAAGCGGAGTACTGAGGTAACGTTCGCCGTTACTTGGAATGATAGCCACAACGCGTTTACCTTTGCCCAGTTGTTTAGCAACTTGAAGTGCAGCATATACTGCAGCACCTGAAGAAATACCGGACAAGATTCCTTCTTCTTTAGCTACTGTGCGTGCTTGCTCGAATGCTGTTTCATTTTCTACATGAATAATTTCATCGTAGATATCACGGTTCAAAATTTCTGGAATGAAGTTAGCGCCAAGACCTTGGATTTTGTGAGGGCCTGGTTTGCCACCTGCCAAAATTGGCGAAGCTGCAGGCTCTACTGCATAAATCTTCACTTCAGGGAAACGTTTCTTGAGCACTTCACCAGCACCGGAAATTGTACCACCTGTTCCGATACCTGCAACGAATGCATCCAATGTACCGTCAAGCGATTCGATCGCTTCCACGATTTCAGGACCCGTTGTTTCGCGGTGAATTTTTACGTTAGCTTGGTTTCTGAATTGATCAGCCAGGAAGTAATCAGGGTTAGCTGCCAAAATTTCTTCAGCTTTCTTAACCGCGCCGTTCATACCTTCCGATCCTGGGGTCAATACGAGCTCAGCACCATAAGCGCGAAGCAGGTTACGACGTTCAAGGCTCATTGTTTCAGGCATAACGATAACTGCTTTATAGCCTTTAGCTGCAGCTACAAGAGCAAGGCCGATACCAGTGTTGCCACTAGTAGCTTCAATAATAGTGCCACCCGGCTTTAATTTGCCTTCTTTTTCAGCTTCTTCAACGATGCTGATTGCAATACGATCTTTAACGCTGGAGCCCGGATTTTGGTATTCCAGCTTCACATAAATTTCCGCGCTGTCTTCAGGAACGATACGATTTAGGCGAACAAGCGGTGTTCCACCAATTAGTTCTGTTACGTTGCTAACTACTTTTTTTGACATGAAAAGGCCTCCTTCGGATGTGAACATAAATATAATGTAAGCTTTCTTAGCTGTTAAAAATACAAATACATAACTTCTCGAAAATGATATAAAGTAAAGCAATAATTTGTGCTTTTATATTTCCGAGTAATCAAGTTGGTTTTACTACTATTATCTTAACAACACCCATCGGAGTTGTCAATAATTAAGTATGCTAAAAAATCAACAAGAAAAACCTGGCCCTAGGACCAGGTTTGCTTGGGTGTACTTTTTTTATTTTCCCCCGACCTGTGAAATCAATTCATCTATCTCGGAATTCGTAAATGTGTAAGCTTCATTACAGAAGTCACATACAACCTCAGTTTCCTCTTCTGTATCCTTGAGAGCTGCCAGTTCATCTTTTCCAAGACTAATAAGAGTACGCTCAACCCGATCACGCGAGCACGTGCATTTAAAATGAATATCCATCTCTTCAAGAATATTCACATCAGGTACGATCCAACGAAGCATTTCATCCAGCTCCATGCCTTGATCCAGCAGTGCAGTTACTGGAGGCATCTGTCCTACCGCACGTTCGATAACATCAATCTCATCATCGCTTAGTCCAGGCAATAGCTGAATAATAAACCCGCCTGCCACAATAACTGATGAATCAGTATCTACCAGCACACCTAGTCCTACTGCGGAAGGTGTCTGCTCAGAAACCGCAAAATAGTACGTAAAGTCTTCTCCCAGCTCACCAGAAATAATTGGAGAACTTCCGCGGTAAGGCTCTTTGAGACCCAAATCTTTAATAACGTGAATGAAGCCTGTCGTACCCACAGCGCCAGCTACGTCGAGTTTTCCAAGACTATTGCTAGGCAATTGAACATGTGGATTTTTTACGTAGCCGCGAACTTCACCCTTGGCATTAGCGTCAGCAATGATCTGCCCAACTGGACCGTCACCTTGAACCTGAATCGTCAGCTTCTCTTCGCCCTTCAGCATCGCACCCATCATAGCAGCGGCAGTTGTTGTGCGCCCAAGCGCAGCCGTTGTTGTTGGATACGTATCATGCCGGCGACGAAGCTCCTCTACAAGTGCTGTAGTACGCACGGCAAATGCACGAACTTTACCGTCCATTGCCGTACCACGAATCAAAATGTCTTTTCCCTTATTGTTAACCATATCGGTGATCGCCTCCTTAATTGTTATGCATTTCCTGCGCAATTATTGATTACGCTCATAGATGATTCGAAGGCCTTCCAGTGTGAGCCAAGGATTTACTTCCTGAATGGAATCTGACTCGCTTGCAATCAATTCTGCAAGACCGCCAGTAGCAATTACCTTAGGCTCCGCGTTCATCTCGTTCCTAATACGGCCCACAATTCCATCCACCTGACCTGCATATCCAAAAATAATTCCCGCCTGCATGGCATGCACCGTATTTCGGCCGATGACTTTCTTCGGCTTCTCCAGCTCAATACGAGGCAGCTTAGAAGCACGTTGATACAGAGCTTCCGTAGAAATACCTATGCCTGGAACAATCGCTCCTCCTAGATAATTTCCCTGTGCATCGACGCAATCAAATGTTGTCGCTGTTCCGAAATCAACAACTACAAGTGGACCGCCATACTGCTCAATGGCAGCGACCGCATTTACAATCCGGTCTGCCCCAACCTCACGCGGATTTTCGTACCGCAAATTCAATCCGGTCTTAATACCAGGGCCCACGATCAGCGGCTTCCGTTTTAAATATTTCTCACATAGCTCCTCCAGTACGTGCATTAATGGAGGAACGACTGAAGAAATGATAACTCCTTCAATATCGTGCACTTCAATTTTAGACATTTGAAACAGATTGTGTATCAACACTCCATATTCATCTACTGTAGCTTGCCGGTTGGTGCCTATTCTGAAATGATGAAGCAGCTCGCGATTTCTGTAGATACCAAGTACGATATTAGAGTTGCCGACATCTACCACAAGAAACATGGCACTTACCCCACTTTCTTCTCATTGAGGTCCAGACTGATATCCAGGCTCTCAAAGGAATACGTCAAACGCCCTACCGAGATAACATCCACTCCACTCTCGGCAATACTGCGTATTGTTTGTAATGAAACATTCCCTGAAGCTTCTACAATAACATGCGGAGCCTTCTCTTTAATATGGCTTACTGCTTGCTTCATCAGTCCAGGTTCCATATTATCGAGCATAATGATATCAGCCCCAGCCGTCAAAGCTTCATCAACTTGCATCAAGTTCTCAGTCTCCACTTCAATTTTCATCGTATGTGGAATGTTGGCCCGTGCACGGCTTACTGCTTCAGCAATACTGCCCGAGCCTTTAATATGATTATCCTTAATCATCACTGCATCATACAGTCCGAATCGATGGTTGCTTCCACCACCGACACGAACAGCGTACTTTTCGAGCATACGATGACCAGGTGTCGTTTTACGTGTATCCACCAGACGAACCGGAAGTCCGTTTAGCACATCAATAAAAGTACGTGTTTTCGTAGCAATACCAGACATACGCTGAAGCAAATTCAAGGCAAGTCGCTCTCCTGTAAGAACGCTGTGGGTGCTTCCTTCCACTACGGCGAGTACAGCTCCCTTGGCAACAGAATCGCCATCTTTTACAAGTGGAGTAAAGGTCAAGGTACGGTCTACCACCTCGAACACCAGCTGAGCTATTTCAATACCGGCCACAATCCCCGCTTCTTTAGCATGAATGATCCCCTTGGACTCATGACCCTGTGGAACAGTCACCGCAGACGTAATATCACCTGCACCGATATCCTCTTCCAGCCAACGGGTGATCGATTCTACCAAACCAGCATTATATCCATTAAACATCATCACTGACTTCCTCCAACATTCCTTTTTCACGGTGAAGTAAAATATGTCTGCGCCACCGTTCGTCATTCCGCTCAGGGAAATCCTCACGGTAATGCCCTCCGCGACTCTCCTCACGAACAAGAGCCGATTCAGTCAATAGCAAGGAACAAGTGAGCATATTTGCGAATTCCAGCTGCTCTCTAGTATGAAGGGCCGCCCCGAAAATAGGCAACTGCCGCTGAAGTTCCTCCAATCCTTTCAGCAAACCCTCTCTCGTACGGCGGAGACCCACTTGCCGAACCATAACCTTTTGCAATTTCAGCCTGCGCTCAACGATAGGCTGCATGACAGCATCATTGCGATTATCTTGACAAGCTATGTTCATTCCCGTCTTTTGCAGAGGCTCTAGCTGCTGGACTCGTTTAATAATGCGTCGTCCAAATACGATAGCTTCCGACAAAGAGTTGCTCGCCAGACGATTGGCTCCATGTACTCCGGTAGAGGACACCTCTCCGCAAGCGAACAGACGCCCCACACTAGTCTCACCGTAGTGTCCCGTCTGTACACCTCCCATCATATAATGCGCAGCCGGAGCAACAGGAATCCAGTCTGTTGTCATATCAAGACCAAATCCAATGCAAGTCTCATAGATGGTCGGGAACCGATGCTTAATCGTCTCCGGTGTCTCATGCGTAATATCAAGATAGACAATAGTAGACTTCGTAGCTTCCATTTCACTGACAATAGCCCGGGCCACAATGTCCCGCGGCGCCAATTCGAGCAGCTCATGGTATTTCTCCATAAAGCGCTCACCTTTGATATTGCGCAGAATTGCTCCTTCACCACGTACAGCTTCTGAAATCAGAAAACGTGGCGCTCCCGGATAACACAAGGACGTAGGATGGAATTGAATGAATTCCAAGTCACGGATCAACGCGCCAGCACGATATGCCATAGCGACTCCATCGCCAGTAGCCACTTCAGGATTGGTCGTATAACGATATAGCTGACCAGCCCCTCCAGAACAAAGAATCGTTGCATTCCCTCGAAGAAATACACGCTGGCCATCAGGACGCATCACAAGAGCTCCCAAGCATTCATTATCCTCTGTAATTAAATCTATGACAAAATGATCATGCCAAATATCAATGTTAGGATGACCCCCTACTTGCTCCGACAATGCACGGACAATTTCAAAGCCTGTTGCATCTCCATTTGCATGTAGAATACGACGATGGCTATGAGCTCCTTCTTTCGTTAACGCTAGTTCCCCGTTCTCTATGTCAAAAGCAGTTCCGAGTGTTATCAGTTCCTTAACACCTCTTGGTCCTTCATTGACGAGAATATCTACCGATTCCGAGGAACATAGACCTGCTCCTGCTAGGAGCGTGTCCTGACGGTGATATTCCGGGGAATCTTCATCAGAAATAACTGCAGCAATACCACCTTGAGCATATCTCGTATTGCTCTCCATCAGTGATTTCTTCGTAATCATAGTAACCCTTTGCTGTTCACTCGCTTTAATGGCAGTAAATAATCCAGCGATGCCCGAACCGATAACAATGACATCTGTATCTATTACGGGCAGTTCACTTAAATCAAAATCAACCAAATATTGTGGAATCACTATATTCACCTGTCTTGAACAGAGAGTAGCGCATGCTACTTAACCTGTAACATGCGCTCTAGGGATGCTCTGGCCTTGTCAGCTACAGCAGGAGGTACATAAATCTGCGGCTGCATCGTTTCCAGACATTTAACCAATTTCTTTAGGTTATTTACTTTCATATTAGGACACACTAGGAACTTAGTTGCAAAATGGAACGTTTTGTCCGGGCTGTCTTTTCTAAGCTGATAACCGGTACCATCTTCAGTTCCGACGATAAATTCTTTAGCTGAAGAGTTCTTGCAGTATTCCAGAATCGCAGTAGTACTACCTACAAAATCGCCCATGGCGACGACCTCCGGACGACATTCAGGATGCACAACAAACTCGGCTCCCGGATGACTTGCCTTCATCTCTACAACGTCCTTAACCGTAAGCATATCATGGGTATTACAGTAGCCCTCCCAAATAATCAGCTTCTTATCTGTATGCTGCTGGACATAGTGACCGAGATTTTTATCGGGTACCCATATAATCTCATCGGCATCTACCGAATTAATAACTTTGACAGCATTGGAGGAAGTACAGCAAATGTCTGTCTCCGCTTTAATATCAGCTGAAGAGTTGATATAAGTTACGACCTTGGCATTAGGATGCTGCGCCTTTAATTTGCGAAGTCCATCCACGTTAACCATATCCGCCATCGGGCAGCCTGCACGTTCGTCTGGAATAAGGACTGTTTTGTTTGGGGCCAGTATTTTAGCGCTTTCCCCCATAAAATGCACCCCGCAAAATACGATGGTCTCCGCATCGGTAGAAGCCGCCTTTTGGGCAAGCAAAAATGAGTCGCCCCGAAAGTCTGCAACCTCCTGAATTTCATCACGCTGATAATAGTGCGCTAAAATAATCGCATTCCGTTCTTTTTTGAGCTGGAACAGTTTTTCCTTGAGCTCCCGGTTCATTTCTGCCTTCCGCTCCAGTGCCTGAGCCTCCACCTTACTTCCTCCCCTTATGCGAATTCGGTTCATCGCCGAATCTTATCTCTCTATCCGCATTGTTATAGTTAATTTCATATGCCTTAAATAAGCATGAAATATCGACAACGTATCAAATTTCACACGGTGTTTAACAATTAATTTACACAAGGTACGTTGTACTGTCAATCAACCAAAGAACGATTTGCATGAAAAAAATCCGGGGGACAGGATTTGTCTCCCGGATTCTTCATTCGGATTCTTCATTTAACGCTAGTCAGTAATTATACAGTAGGTGTACTCCCACCGTTTCCTTTATCATCCTTATCGTCTTGATCCGATGTATCCGGAGCATCCTTGACAGTACCCGGAGGCGTATCAACCACAGGATCACTAGTAATATCATTATTCGATCCATTAGGGGTATCGTTCGGAATATCTCCAGGCGGTACAGTTGACGCCGGATCTTCACTTTTACCCTGGATGCGGACTTTAACATCACCAATGTTATCAACGATAGGTGCGCCGGAACCCTCTTCATTGCTACCGCTGTTATCCAAATTGGAGTCAGGCAGCTTCCCGGTCTCGATCAATGACTTGATCCCCTCAAGCTCCAAGGTTTCCACCTCAAGCAAAGTTTCTGCAATAAGACGAACCTTGTCAGCATGCTCAATCAAGAGGTTCTTACTACGTTCATACGATTCAGTAATGAAACGTTGCATTTCCTGATCGATTTCGTAAGCAATTTTATCACTATAGTTCTGCTCGTGTCCGATATCGCGGCCTAGGAATACTTGACCTTGCGATGTGCCAAATTGCATTGGGCCGAGCTTCTCACTCATACCATACTCAACGATCATGCTGCGCACGATGCTGGTAGCTTGCTGGAAGTCGCTATAAGCACCCGTACCGATTTCACCAATAAAGATCTCTTCTGACGCACGACCACCGAGGAGACCTGTAACCTTGTCGAGAAGCTCTTGCTTCGTCACAAGCATACGATCTTCTTTAGGCATCATAATAACGTAGCCCCCAGCGCGACCGCGCGGGATAATCGTTACTTTATGCACCATATCGGCATTCTCCAAGAAATAACCAACGATGGTATGACCAGCTTCGTGGAAGGCAACAATGCGTTTCTCACGGTCACTGATCACGCGGCTGCGTTTCTCAGTACCAACGATCACACGATCAATCGCTTCATCTACTTCACGCATAGAGATATCTTTACGATTACGGCGCGCGGCTAGAAGTGCTGCCTCATTCAACAGGTTCTCAAGATCCGCACCGGAAAATCCGGTAGTACGTTTCGCAATAATATCAAGACGAACGTCTTTAGTAAGCGGTTTGTTACGAGCATGTACTTTAAGTACCGCTTCGCGTCCTCTCACATCCGGACGATCTACCGTAATTTGACGGTCAAAACGTCCTGGACGCAGCAACGCCGGGTCAAGAATATCTGCACGGTTTGTAGCTGCTACGATAATAATACCTTCGTTACCGCTAAAACCATCCATTTCTACGAGCAATTGGTTGAGCGTTTGCTCACGTTCGTCATGGCCACCGCCAAGTCCGGCGCCACGCTGACGACCTACAGCATCAATCTCATCGATAAAGATGATACATGGTGCATTTTTCTTCGCATTTTCGAACAAATCCCGTACACGGGAAGCACCGACACCGACAAACATTTCTACGAAGTCGGAACCGGAAATACTGAAGAACGGAACGCCTGCTTCCCCGGCTACCGCACGAGCAAGCAATGTTTTACCAGTCCCCGGAGGACCTACCAAAAGTACGCCTTTCGGGATTCGCGCACCCACAGCGGCGAATTTGCGAGGATCTTTCAGGAACTCAACAACTTCGACAAGCTCTTGCTTCTCTTCATCGGCCCCTGCGACATCTTCAAATGTAACCTTCTTCTTCTCTTCATTGTAGAGACGGGCTTTACTCTTGCCGAAGTTCATTACCTTGCCGCCGCCGCCCTGCGCCTGATTAAACAGGAAGAAGAAGAGAATGAACATAATAGCTAGTGGAACAATCGAAGTCAGGAAAGTAAGCCAGATACTCTCGCCCTGCATCTTTTTCCAAGTCAGATCAAAGTCGTTCTTCTCGCTGAAATCCACGATTTCTCTGAGTACGTTTTGATCGTATGGAATATAGGTTGAGAAGTTCTTCGTTTTGCTCTCGCCGACAGTTTCCTTATACTTACCGGTTACCAGATAAGCATAACCGTCAAATTTACCGGTCAATTCCTCGACGTTGTTACTCTTTAATTGCTGACGCAATTCATCGTACCTAGGGGTGACGGTTGCCTCATTTCCGCCGTTGAGGAATTGGACGATGCCCACCACGACTAAGAAAAGTATCAAATAAAAACCAGAATTCCGGATGAACCGATTCATCCCCTACCTCCTCTCAAAAACCTTAAGTTATTTTACCATAGCCGCTCTCGTCTTTCAAAAAACAGGCCCGGGTTGTCTTTAACCTTATACTGTCACACCATTAAGTGGTGTATATTTCAGGCTTCAGCACCCCAATGTAAGGGAGGTTGCGATATTTCTCTGCGTAATCGAGACCATAGCCGACAACAAAAGCATCCGGCAAAACAAACCCGGACAAATCAGCCTGCAAGTCCACTGTTCTGCGTGCCGGTTTATCAAATAAAGTAACAATTTTTACGGAGTTCACTTTACGTCGTTCTAGTACATCGACTAAATAACTGAGCGTAAGTCCGCTGTCGATAATATCCTCCACGATCAGAACATCTCGTCCCTCTACGGAAGAATCCAAGTCCTTAATAATTTTAACCTCTCCCGATGAACGGGTAGAAGCGCCATAACTCGATACTGCCATAAAATCCAATTCGATCGGCACTGTAATTTCCTTCACCAGATCGGACATAAAAATGAAGGCACCTTTAAGAATACAAATAACCAATGGATTGCGACCTTCATATTCCTTACTGAGCTGTTGTCCAAGCTCTTCAACTTTCTGCTGTATTTGTTCCCGTGTTATTAGAACTTCCTGGATGTCGTTTTGCAAAATACGTAAACCTCCTACGTTATACTATGAATGTCTTCACTTTGTTACAACAAAGCGATTCATTCTCTGCCCTTTTGTAGAGCCATTACCACAACGGAAGATGTATGCGGGCTCACTGTAGCAATCGCAGATCGACGAACACCCGGGATCCACAATATTTGTCCGTTGGCGTCCGTCACTATAGGAATTTCTGAGCGCATCGAAGGCGGTATTTTCTCATCGATGAAAATATCCTTTACTTTTTTGCTCCCATTTAGTCCCATAACCTTCATGATATCTCCTGGAAGTCGTGAACGCACAGTAAGCGGATAATGTAGACCATCCGTATCGAACACTGCTTCATCGTTCCCCCGACCTTCCGATTTCAAAAGACCCGGGTCAGCTTCTTCCCGGGTAAACCTTAGGGTTCGTCCCGTGTCCTTAATGAACACCTCCGCAGGAAAATGTTCCACAACATATGTATAATGAGGAATCTGACTTTCCGCTAGAGCAAACCGGATCGTATCATATTCGCGTAAACAACGTAGTCCGCCGCCAAGATCAATGCTCCATGTCGTAGGAGAGTTCTGAATTGCACCCTTACGAATCGCTTCAATCTTAACGAAATCGCCTTCATCCGTGCTTAAAGGCAGATAATTTAATATTAGTTTAATCATCCTCCGTTGTAAAGCGGCATGTAAATTGATGAAAGAGTTGATTCGAAAGGCCTCTAAGCCGTCCTGTTTAAATACCAGCTTGGCATAGGCAGCCTCGGCTTCCCGCTGTATGTAATCATCTTCTACCCCAATCACTTCAGCAAGTCTATTCAAGGAATCCGTCAGCTGTTCATTATATTGCCCCAAAAAGGGCAGGACATCCAGACGCACTGCATTTCGAGCATACTTTGGAAGTAAATTTGAACTATCTATTACATAAGGAATACCCAAAGTATCACAGGCTAGAATCAGCTCATCCTTGTATATACGCAGCAATGGTCTTATTAGTTCCACCTTTTTATCTCTTCTCTTCACTCTCATACCTGCAAGACCCGACGGGCCACTCCCACGCAAAATTCTCATCATGACGGTCTCAGCCTGATCGTTAGCGTGGTGTGCCAGCGCTATTGAGGCCGCTGAATAACGGGTTGCCACATCATGTAAAAACTCATATCGTTTATCTCTCGCTGCAAGCTGCAGTCCTTTCCCTGAATCCTTCATATATGAAGGAATGTCGAAAAAGCCGAGCTCAAACGGAATACCAAGCTTTCCTGCAAGATTCCGTACAAACTCCGCTTCCTCGTCCGACTGCTCTCCACGTAAACCATGATTAACGTGAGCACAAACCAGCCTCAGCCCAAGTTCCTTATCCTTGGAGATTTCATTCAGGATATGGAGCAGTGCAACTGAGTCCGGTCCACCCGAGACAGCGACCACTATGCAATCCCCTGGGGACCAAAGGTGATACTCGCTGTCCATAAGGCGTGCTTCTTCAACCAGACGGTACATTCTACGCTCCATCATGTCCCTCTCCCCTTTCATCTAGTCTATTTATTGGGCATCTCGGATCAGAACCGCAGCGTTAAATAAAGTGCACAAGCCAGCAACGTAATGGATAAAGCAAAAGCACCCAGCATCCATCTAGGCGTTGAAGTCTGGGGCCTGCCTCTCTTCGTGAATCCTTTGACGAGTTCCTTCCATAAATCGCAAGCTTCTGCAGAATCACGAAATTTCCCTTCGATTGCTTTCTCAAGCCATTTCCGATAGGGCCCAAGAACAGGCTCATTCTGCACAATATGAATTAAATCATTTTTGCTCCTCATCTGGGGCAATGAGGTTGCTGCCTTCTTGAGAGGCTCCTCCGCAAGCATATGAATACACACTACAGCGAAGGAAAACAAATCATAAGCAGGATCAGCCGTACGGCTTCCCGCTGACCAATATCCCCGGTCATACCATTCCGTGAACTGCTTCACACTTCGGCCAATAGCACTAACTCCGCCATAATCAATCAGCTCTACTTCACCATAAGGAGATATGAGGACATTATTAGGCTTCAAATCTCCGAATACCCATCCCGATTCATGAAGTCTTCTCAACTGCTGCAAAATATAGAGACCTGCTACATTAAGCCATCTATCTCCTCTATTTGATAGAAAAGTACGAAGCGGCTCACCCTTCACGTACCGCATGACGTAGAAAGGAATCTCACTACCCAGATGAGAATAGTCATCTACCTCAACCAGATAAGATGGGCCCTGTCTTTCATTGGCTTTACGATGTTTGCGCCTCTGATTTTGCAACGCCTTCAGCACATTGACCTCTGACTGTAAGTCAATCGTGTCGAAGCCCATCTTGAGCGCGTAAAGCTCACCGTTCTCCGCCCGTTTCACAAGATATACGATTCCGTTCGCTCCCTGACCGAGTAAACGCTGAATTACATAACGTCCACCCCTCCAGCGTCCGGTTATTAGAGTGCCTTGCGGCAAGACCATATTAGACGACTTAGACGACGTAGTCACCGAGCATCCCTTCTCCCTGGCCTGATTCGACCGGCCAGTTCTCGTTACTTTGTCCCTTCAGTGTACCATACCTAAAGAATTCAATCACCTTCAAGATCGCTGGACCCGTTGGTGTCGCCCCCCTCATCGAAAGATGCTGAAAAATGGAGCGAACAGATTCCAAATTTGTCGTCCAGTCCAAATCTAGCACAGCATCCTCCCCGCCATGCTTGCCTGGAAAATGAAATACCGCAAGGCTGCTTCGTCCGTTTCTCGCCCCAAGACTTAACATCATATCACGGATCGCATTCTCCACTGCTGGCAGCTTAGGCTTCATACTTGCACTTGCATCAATGAGCAACGCTACCTCCAGCGGACTATTCTCGCTCAGCTCATCAATCACCTCAACAACCTGAGAACGTTTCTCCGGTGGCAAATCCTCCATCTCTGACCCGCCCAATATCTGTCTTAGCTCCTTATTCACCGCATGTTGAATGGTCTGTACTACTGTTTTCCGGGTCATCATTTGCATTGTCTGCGCTAACTTCTCCGTTCCTGAAAGACGACTCATACCACCGCCGGCTTTTGCAATCTCGGAAATTTCAGCACTACCCAACTCACCAATAGTTCCATAATCCACAATACCGACCACATTGACCGTGATTCCTTCCTGTCTTGCCAGAGCCGCAGCCAAAACCGGGCTTTCTCCCACATTGGAGCATCCATCCGTAATCAGCATAATTTGCTTCATCAAATATCCCGCCCTCTCTTCGTTCTAATCTCTCGTTTCTAGTATTTCCACCAAATTAAGAGTTCAAACTAGGAGAACGACGAAAATCACTGCATATGACAAAGGGCCGAGCCAACGTATCTATCATTGACTCGACCTCTTCGAATAAATATCTAGAAAATTGATCGTCAGTACTATAGCTTCGGAAAATATCCAATCGATACAGCGTAATCTAGCATTCGCGCAAAAAATTGTGCATTCGGAACATGACAGTAGACGCCCGTACCTGCCAAAAATTGCGTTGCACGTGGACAAGCGAATCGGTAAGCTGAATTTTTAGCCCCGTCACCTTCCAATTGTGCCATAGCAAGCTCCATTCCTGTACGATCCTTCGGCTGACTGCTGTCGAGCACCCATGCTTCATATTCGGACAATTCCAGCAGCTCGATTTTGTACCCATAATCCTGCAGCATCTGTACCATGTCCTCATACAGTATTTGCGTCGGGTTGCATATATGAAAAACTGTACCTGCCGATTCATCCTGAAGAGCCAGATTAACAACAGACTTTCCGGCATAGTCAATTGGAGTAAAATCAACGTACCAGCTTACTTTTGGAGCCTTTCCAAGAAGCATCATCGCTTTCAACATTCTATAAAAAGCATTGTTATCAATGTTTTTCTGGAATGAGCCTGTCTTAGAATGACATGACAAATTACCGATACGATAGACAGTAGCACGTACGCCCTCATCTTCGCAGGTTTTGACTACCAGCTTCTCAGCATCCAGCTTGCTGTTAGTATACACGTTGTCCGTACAAATACTATCTCCATAGCCCGAGCCTATGAAATGATCCCATTTCCCCCCGAAAGCCAAATCTTCAGGGATACCTAAAGTAGATATATAATGAAAGCGGACATTTTTGCCACGGGCCAGCGCAAGCAAACGATCCGTACTTTCAACATTTACGCGTGTAAAATAATCGGCATCACCGAAATGCTTCACCTCTGCCCCACAGTGAATAATTGAGTCTATATGCTCCTCAAGCAGACTTCTGTCTGCTGCACTAAGGCCTAAATGCTCCTGCTCCAGATCCCCGGAGATAACAACGACACGTCCATCCATTCTCTCAGCGATCTCTTGTCCATAATAATCGCACATCACATCTACCAGACGCTGATACGGAGCAATTCCGGAAGCAGGACGCACCAAGCAATAAATAACGCTATCTGATGTAGCAAGCAATTCATATAGCAGCGTAGATCCCAGGTATCCTGTTGCCCCCGTCAATAAAATATGACCTTGTTTCATAGCACCACACTTCGCCATTCCTTCGCTGCCAAAGCTATGCGGATACTCCTCCAGGTCCCTGATCTCCTTGAAATGATCCTGACCTGATTCATCAGCCTGTTCATCATTCAGCACTATGATCCGTTCCGCTAAGCGCGCTATCGTAGGATTTACGAAGAAATCATTGATTTTTAACTTGGGAAAGCTTGGTTTAAGCAAGACAAGAATCTCAATAATTTTAAGAGAGTGACCGCCAATTTCAAAAAAATCATCATAAATGCCTATAGAGGTTCTGTGAAGCACTTGCTGCCAAGCACTCGCTATTGTTTGCTGCAGCTCGTTCTCTGGCGCGGCGTAATTCTCAGACACTTCTTCCAATGTCTCTGGGATGTCGTAGATGTCCAGACGTTTGCGATCCATCTTTCCGGTTGGGGATATTGGCATAGACTCAAGGAACACAAAATGTGACGGCACCATGTATGTTGGAACCTTTGCTTTCAGAAAAGAAGCAAGCTCCGATTTGTGAATCGGGGTTCCTTCTTTCGATGTATAAAAGGCAACCAGCATTTTTTCCCCTACATCATTACTCTTGGCGATAATCGCTACGTCTTTAATATCGTCGTGCTTGGCAAGATTCTCCTCGATTTCCCCGATTTCAATCCGGTAACCGCGAATCTTTACCTGCAGGTCCTTACGGCCGATATACTCCAATCCTCCGCTTGACAGACGAACCAGATCTCCGGAACGGTAAAATCTTTTATCAGAGCCCAGATGAACAGGGTCCTTAATAAAAGCTTCCTCCGTCTTTTCCGGTTGGTTCAAATATCCCCTAGCAAGGCCCACGGAATGGATGAGAAGCTCTCCAGATACATTTATAGGACAAGGCTGGTTATTCTCATTCACAATGAGCACTTCATAGTTATGGATCGGCTTACCGATGCTAATGGTTGATAAATGCTCCGATACCGGACCATCCAACGTATGTGTTGTCGTCACCACTGTTACTTCAGTAGGTCCGTACGCATTTACAATCATCGGACAATGTGGAAGCTTCTTTTGCAATCCACGAACTGCCTCACCTGACAACGCCTCTCCGCCGATAACAAAGCTCTTAATAGATACGTATTTTGACGCATCCTTCTCAGTGAGATACGCTGACAACTGGTTGAAGAATACCGTTGGTAAAATACCAATTCGCGTTGCCCCCGTCTCTTCAATACCTGAAGTAAATGCTTCTACCGAATAGCGCTGTTCCCCCGACAATAGATGAAGCTGAGCACCAGAGCATAGTGCGCTAAAAATGTCATACACAGACGCATCGAAACTAAACGTTGAATACTGCAGGATTACATCATTTTCCGAAAAATTCAGATGCTCCACTGTAGTCATTGCCAAGTTAACGACCCCAATATGAGGAATCAGAACACCCTTAGGTCTACCCGTAGTTCCCGAAGTATAGATGATATAGGCGATATCATCAGAAGTTATCTCCACATCAACATATCCTGTCAACTCTTGTGACTTTTCTGATCCTTCCATGTCTCCTATATCTTCACTGAAGATCGATTCCAAGCTTAATAAACTTACTTGCTCTGTACCTGAAGCCATAAACGATATTAGCTTGGATTTATAAATATCCTTAGTTATGACAATTGGACATTTCGTATCATCGATAATGTAAGAGTTCCGATCGTCTGGATGCTCCGGGTCTAGTGGAACATATGCTCCTCCAGCTTTGATTACACCGAGCATACTGATCACAGCCTCTATACTGCGTTCCATATAAATCGATACAAAGTTCCCCTTATGAAGGCCCTGCTCTCTCAGCTTCTTAGCTAACCTGCCCGATAGATAATCCAGCTGACGGTAGGTCAGCTGCCTGCCATCCGTTGATAGGGCCACGCGATCCGGAAATTGTTCTGCCGAACGTTGGAACATACCTACAACACCATTTGAAGGCATGTCCCACTCCTTTGTCGTATCATTTAGCTGAACATATGCTTCCTCATCCTCTGCCGTCAGAATCGGAATGCTGCCAATCGCAATACTGTCATTCTCTATAGCTGCTTTCACAATAGATTCATAGTGTGCAGCAAGCTTACGAACAGTATCTTCCTTAAAAAGATAGCGGTCATATTTTATGAGGATACGACATTCAGAATTCTCATTTTCTACAGACCAGTTCAGACGACTTGAAGCATACGTATCATCATCACCGTATAGGGTCTGCACAATTTGCGTATGGCCGACAAGCTCTTCTATCTCTTTTAATGGAAGACTGGCTGAATTTAGCTGGTTCAGCTTGCCTCTGATCGACGTATAAAGCTCCTGATAAGTCATCCCAGGCTCGCACGCTACTCGCAGTGGCAGAATATGACCGTTATGATCTTTAACTCCTACTAGTTGATCCTTTTCGCCACTCATTCTGAACAATAAAACCAAGTAACCTGTAATCATCCATGCTTGTTGATCTCCTGCTGCTGATAGCTTATCTAGTTGAGATTTTGTAAGATCCAGCGGGTATATGGTCGTCTGCTCAGCACGGCTGGCAGCAAGTTTTGAATAATCGGTATATAAATCTAATCCCGGTAACGGTAACCAAAGCTCCTTTTGCCAAAATTCCCGGACATCCTGTTTCACCAGAACGGAACTCACCTATAAACCACTCCTTGGTCGCTGAAATCTCTCTATAACTTCAATCTTTGAACTACCTGTTCCAGTTCACCAGAAACCTGGTTCAACTGCTCAGCCGACTCCACAATTTTACCTGCAGATGTACGCTGCTCCAGAGCATTCGATTTAATATCCTCTGCTACAGTTGCATTTCTCTCAGCCAAAACAGAGATTTGCTTGAATGCAGCAGTAATTTGTTCTGTCTCTGCCACCATTTCCTCTGTAGCTGCAGAAACCTCTTGAATTTGACTCGTAATCTCTTCTGTTGCATTCAAAATATTGTAAAAGAGTACTCCTGTATCCTTCACAATTTCTATTCCCGATTCTACATTTTCATCGCCCTCTTTAATTGCCGTTACAGCCGTCAACGTTTCATTCTGAATAGTATGAACGAGCTCTGCAATCATCTCTGCTGACTTCCCGGATTCCTCAGCCAATTTCTTGACCTCATTCGCTACTACAGCAAATCCACGCCCGTCTTCACCGGCTCGTGCAGCTTCAATGCTGGCATTTAGTGATAACAGATGGGTTTGCGCTGCAATTTGCGTAATGACTTGTACGATTTCCTCAATTTCTCCTGAACGCTTCTGAAGCTGTTCAATCGAGACCACCGAATTCCGAACCGATCTCTGAATAGCATCCATTTGCTTTATTACTTCATCAATATTGTTTCCACCAAGCTCCGATTGATCTTTCATTTGCAGAGACGCTTCGGATAGCGCAGAGGTATTGCCGGCAATTGTATTTACGCCTAAACCAATCTCCTCCAAGGATGCAACACTCTCAGTAAGAGATTTGCTTTGCTGCATGACCTTGTTCGAAATTTCCTCAATGTGATTCGTAATATTCATAGAGCTCTGATGATTATCCTCTACAGCAGTAAACAACACCCTCGACTGCTCTGCAGATTGATTGGAGCTTGTCTTGATTACAGTTACCAGATGATTTATATTGCTTACAGTAGTATTAAACTTCTCATTTACACGACCAAGCTCATCATTTCCGGCTTTCAACTGAACACTAAAATCGCCGTGACTTAACCGATCCAGTGCCCCCATCAGATCCTTAATTGGAGCAAAACTCCGTCGAATGAAATAGTACTGCAACGACAATATAACTAACAAAATCACTAACAATGCCACTACCGTATTTTTCAATAGATCCTGCTGGCCCGTCATAATGATGCTGGCATCGAAATCCATGCCCATGTAAGCAAATATTTTCCCGTTCTCATCTTGGAATGGATATAAAACAGTCAACCACATACCATAATCATCTTTATACGGCTTGGTATATGTAATTTCTTTACTTTGCAGCATTTCCTGTACACCTTTTACGTGAAAGGAAGGTTGTCCCAGCATATCTCCTAAATGGAGACCTTCACCCTCAAACATATCCAAAATAGCTGTAGGAAAAGAAATCATTTGCGTACTGTTATCGATGACTTCTGACCCAAAAATATATCCCTGGGCTACATTTGGATGAGTTGCTGACAGCTCGTCAAACAATTCTGTCAATTTCTTCTGAATTGCTGAATTCCGATCCGTATTTTTCATTGCCTCAGCAGCTTCTGCCGAAGTAATCTTGTTCATCCAAGCTTCCATTACCTTGTGAGAGTCACCTTCCAGCTGATTTCTAAGTACTCCACCCTGAATATAATAACTAGAAGTGATAAGTATGATGCCCGTCATAATGATGGATAAACTTGTTAGTACCATGTTTTTTGTGACGATACTCCATCGATTAATGAATTTAAACATTTCTCCAGTCTCCTCTTCAGTCTACTAGTGTAAATAGCGTGCTTTTCCTACTGCATCTCTTGTACGGTCGTCATAGTCCCCCTTCCACAGCAGTACATTCCAATGCACAAACAGACAAAAAAAAGATAACCCAGTTTCAAAAAAAACCGCATAGGTTACCCTCTTCATGTGCAACTGGCTGACATTTCCTCTACGGAAGTAGTCCCTATAGCTTTGCGTCACTATTTTTCAATAGCTTTGCCGGAATGTATTAAATTTGACTGTTTTAAATTTCTGGAACTCATCAAGAAATAGGTAATGTTACAACGTTACTATCAATTTCCGCAATTAACCATGAAAAAATTACCATTTATTTGTCGTTTATGTGAACACTACCTCCTTATGTCATAGTCTTTATTGCCTAACTTACTGTTCTTGGTCGCTCCAGTCGGGAAATTCCCGGGATATGCAACGTAGACCACTGAGGCATTAAATGATCTATTTTAGCTACAACTACCGTCATATCATCATGGATCATATTTTTCTGATAACGAATAACAGATTCTAGTAGACAATCAGCGATTTCTTGAGGCTCTTCAGAATCGATTTCCTGAATCAGCCGTTTGATCCACAGCTCTTTATTCACAGCGTAGCCGGGAGCATCATAAATGCCGTCCGTCATCATAACTAACGTATCCCCTGGATATAGCTGAACTGTTACAAGATCTACTTCTATATCCTGAATGATGCCTATAGGGAGATTGCTTGCCGAAATCGGTATGACGTCATTTCCACGTTTGATAAAGCTCGGAGAGGAGCCGATTTTCATAAATGTAGTTCTGGCCGAATATTCGTCGATCAGGGCCATATCAACCGTCGCATATACTTCATCTGGTGACCTGAGCATCAGAATCGAATTAACCGATTTAATCGCCAGCGTCTCATCCATACCGGATTGCAGCAGTTGCTCTAAAATATTTAGTGCTGAGCTGCTCTCCAATCTTGCCCTTTCCCCATTTCCCATGCCATCGCTCAGCGCTACTGCGTAAGTTCCGTTGCCTAACTCCTTCGCACTGAAGCTATCGCCTGAGAGTAAATCCCCCCCTTTAGCTGTCCCGGCAACCCCTGTCGTAATCTCAAAAGTTTTAGCCGAACCAAATGTGACTGTTGCAAGTCCTTCTCTTCCTCTCCCTCCTGTCATTACTTCATTTATCACAGCTATATGCTCACCCACGATATCAGATAAGAGCGGGGCAATGATTTTACGGCATTCATCAAACCCCCGGGTGTAGGCATGGACGATCTCAATCTCAACATTGCCATGGTCCAGGCTAACAATGTCAATGTTATGAATGGAGAGCCCCATTTTCTCCAAAGCTTCGCGGATTTGCTCCTCCTGCTTATACATGGCTTGTCCCTCGCGTTGAATTTCTTTTGCCAGATCCTCCATCACCTGGGATACCCCAGACAATTGCTCAGCCACTAGCTGACGACTATCGTATATTTGCCGTTTCCAGTGCATATCATTTTGGTAGTGATCATATTCGCATTTCATCACATTCAGTACTTGATCCGTCTTCATGCAAAGCTTGCTCCATTTTGGCGGAAGATCTTCGTTATGAATCTCAGGGTTGTTTTCAATGGCAGTCATCATTTCGGTCATATATTTATAGGTTTGATAAAAGTTACCGTCCCAGCAGGTCTTGCGGCGGAAGCATGTTCGGCAAGCACCTTCAGTAACCGCATTCATAAAATGATCGACATCCTCGCCACGCTTCATCAATTCACCAGAGCTGGCCATCTGCCCGAAGCTGCGGGACAATTGCTTGAACACTTGCGAAAACTGGGATACTCTCCCCGCTGTTACTTCACGCATTCGTTTAGCGTATTCATGCTGGGTTTTGTTATGATCCTGCGTACCTGGTATATATTTCGAAATAGCACTAGTTATCGACTTTGGCGTTAAGAGAAAGAACAGAACAGCAATACAGCTCTCCCATGTAGAAGCCAGCACATCGGTAGGTCCAGTCAAATATATCGATAAAATAGACGACCCTAGCAGCATTCCAAACCCGACAGCCCATTTACGTCCTTCCCGCAGCATCCCTGCCAGCATCCCGGAAAAAGCAAGCAAGCTCATTTGATATAAAGCGCCTGTGTTGGCAAGACTAAGAATTAATCCTGTAACTACACCAACCGACGCACCAAGAGATGCACCTCCTACAAGAGCGAATAACAATATCAAATACCTTGTTAATATATGTTCAACGGATAAACCTGAAATTTCCCAACCGACCAGTCCTGTCATAACAGATGCTAGTAAAATAACCAAACATAGTATTTCTTCATTGCGTAGTTGATAGTTTCTTTTGCGATAGGTAAAAACAGGTACTGCCTGTATAAATACTAGCGTCAGCATAAAGCTTAAAACTGCATCCATCATCATGATTAGCATTGCGTACCAAGTTAAGGATGGCCCAATTACCGCTCCGAATAGCCCAACAAAAAACGTACTGGTGAACACCATAAGCGGAGCATATGAAATATCCGCCCGTTCAAAAGATTCCATGCCCTTATGAATCAAATAATAAATAAGCAGCTCTGCAGCAATGAATACTTCATGATGACCAGGGGCGAACATCGCTCCCAGAATCATAGTTGCCCCCGATAGGATCACGATATCACGACGCATAAACATCATTACCGCAAAAAAAGCAGCGCCAAAGGGAGACAACTCATCTAAAATCAGTGCTCTGCCTAGTAGGAAGCTCATGATGATAAACAGCCCATTCCACTTATTTACGTCAACCACCTGTCGAGCTTTACCAATCACCCCATGATTCATCAGGACACTCCAGTTAATTGCCCATTTCTTCCCCTTCCCGTTCTTCATCCCTGGAAACAGGGTGACGTTCCACTTCTCCATCACCAAGCACCACCTTTTCCGTTTTTGTGAGGTATGTCCCATTATAGGAGGGGTCAAGTGGAAAGTTTGTCATATACCGGAACCAAGCGCAAAAAATTTTCCGACAAATTGAGAGCGCTATACGAAACACCGCGAACGTAGGCCAAGCCTATGTCTACTCTTCCTTATACCTCTTTATGTTCGTAATAAGTTAACATTTTTTGTAAGCTAAATCACCGCAAATACAAGGTAAATTAACGTAGATACAGTAATAAACTGTCGGCTTACGAGGGGAGACGACAAAAATAGAAGGTGAAAGGGATGCAATTAAGAGGAATAACGAACAAGAAATGAGCAAGTTGGAGACAACAAAAAACCGTAGGCAATAATTATCGCCTACGGTGTGTTTGATTGATTATTTTGGGGGATTACATTCGTTTGGCACCGCGTCCACCGCGTTTGCCCTCCGTATTCTTCTTCAACGACGAGATACGTTCCTCACTGTCCTTGAGGAAACGCGACACCTTGTCTTCAAACGTAGCCTTGTTCGCCTGCGGTTTGAAGGAGCGCCCTCCTCGATCTCGGTTAAATCCACCGCCGCCAGGCCGGTCACCATCTCTACCGCCACTTGGACGATCAGGTCTTGGAGCACGAGGCGGTCTTGCTGCCTCTACCGGTTTGTCTACAGTTTGTTTGATGGATAGTCCGATCTTTCCGTCCTTATCGACATTGATTACCTTCACGGTAACTGCGTCGCCTATCTTCAGGTGATCGTTGACATCCTTAACATAATTGTCGGCGATCTCCGAGATGTGAACGAGACCCGTGACACCTCCTGACAGATCCACAAATGCTCCGAAATGCGTGATGCCTGTCACTTTACCCTCTAACTTGGTGCCCACTTCTATTGACATAAAATAAAATAATCCTCCCTTAAAAATATACAGTCAGGCCTCGAAATCTTGACTGCGGTGATTTGATTATACCGAATGACACAAATAAGGTCAACAGACGTATATCCTAATGTCAATCATTTTGGGAACCGGAATCAGATATCCGAACAGGAATCTCACCCGGCTTGTAAAGTCCGTATTTTTTCATAGCTATTTGACCGATATATTCAGGGTCCTTGAGTCGATCCAGTTCATATTTCAATTGGTTCAAGCTTTGTTCACTGGCTGACTTGGAGGCTTGGTACTGGTACATTTGCTCTGACTTGGCTCCGATTTCTCCCGCTTGAGCAAAATACGTATATCCCGCCCAACCTATGAATACAATCATGAAGCTCATCCACAGTCGAATTCTTCTACGTGCCCCTGCCGGTTTTACAGGAACTTGGCCAGTTTTGTTTGATCTCATTGTTCCTCCTTGCATAGGGCACCTCCAATCTATAATCCTTGCTTAATCTTTGAAGAGCCAGCGTGTCCAGCTTTTCCAAAGTTTAATCGTCTTATCCCGTATCCTAGCAAGCCTGTCCGGAATACGCAACTTCTTCACGATAGGTCTACTAACCCATACCACTAGCCTCCAAATAGGGGACAACGTAATTCTCCCCAGGAAAAGCAGCACAATCCATATCAGGCCAAGAAGCCATTTTACAAGTCTCAGTATCCATAGTAGCGGAGTAATTATAAATAGCTGAGTAATACGAACCATTACCCCGTAAAACCATTTTACTACTTTAATTAACATTACCATAAAACGTTCTGTAAGAACACTAAGGAACAAAAAATAAATCCATACGCCTATAAAAAGTCCTAAAAAAACATAAAATCTTAATTCCCCTTGGTTAACATGGTACAGTGCCCTGAACACAAATAGGGAGGCAGCCAGCCAGTACAATAGGTCAAAAATATGAATACTCCACCGTGGAAAACGAAATTGTCCCGATACGACCCGGTAGCTATCGAAAGCAATTCCGAGAATCCCCCCGCATGCAAACATCCATAGCAGGGTCAACCACTGCGTGTGCAGATTCATCGGAATAATTTACCCAAGAAGCCTTTACCTGATGGCTGTGAACCCGGATCTAAATAAGATAGAGAATTAACTTGACCTTCAATGCTGACAAGCCCCTGCTCCAAATTTAAATTTTTGATATGTAAATTTTGTCCGCGTATCGTTAGATGCCCCAATTCTGTCTGGAGCAAAAATTCCTCACTATCAAAGCTCTCCACATTTAGAACGCCTGTAATATCCAGCAGCTTGCGGTGCATCAAATGCAGTTCCTGACGTTTGCCTTTACTTTGTTCAATCATGGCATGTACCCCTCCTCTTACAAATAGACTATGGGGATATCGCCAGATTTAGAACAGGTTAGTTGCGATGTGAAGATATCATGATGCAGAGGTGATGGGATTGCTGGAGTTGCTCTAATTGTTGCAAATATGCAGGCTTTGGTGACCTAAATTCCCCAAATATGCTAAATTGCTGTAGATGTGCAGGCTTTTTCTAAGAATCCTCTTCAAAATAGCTATTCCAGGAAATATTCCTGCACTTTTGCAGGCTTTGATTCGCTTACATCGTTGTCCACTTGTAAAACTGCACATTTGCAGGTTTTCCCTGCTACTGTACTAATTGATACTCATGATGCTCTATACTTTACACTTCCATAATCCGCACTCTCACCCTTTTATTGCAGCAAAGTTCTGCATTTTGAATATATGAGAAAATCCCTACCAATGTAATTACTATAAGTATGGACCGCGTTTTTTCCAGAAATTAGTTTATAATGACAAAAAATTCAGCTTTTACTTAAAACTTTTTAATTCTTCAATCTAAAGAAGCGGCGCCCTTAGGCACCGCTTTTTTTGCAAACAGGTCAATTCTTCTACTCGAACAAGTTGTCCTTTGCAATAGATTCTTCTTTTACCAAGGTATACATGGTAGCAGCTTCTTCCTTGCGAGTCGTTTCAGCAAGACGTTCTACACGCACCGTCACCAGCTTTTGGCCGAATTGAACGGTGATTTCGTCACCCACCTTGACTGTACTGCTCGGCTTGGACTCGCGCCCGTTGATTAGAACACGCCCTTGTTCAGAGACATCCTTCGCCACCGTGCGCCGCTTAATTAACCGGGACACCTTCAGGTATTTATCAAGACGCATTATTTTACAGCTTCTTTAAGTTTGTTGCCCGCTTTGAACGCCGGAACGTTAGATGCCGGAATTTCAATCGTTTTACCGGTTTGTGGGTTACGGCCTGTACGACCGGAACGTTTGCGAGTTTCGAACGTGCCGAAGCCGATCAATTGTACTTTGTCGCCACCAGCAAGCGCATCTGTAATTTCGCCGAGGAAACCGTTCAATACAGCTTCAACGTCTTTTTTTGTCAAACCGCTTTTGCTGGAAATGTTGTTGACCAGATCTGTTTTGTTCATTAGTAATGCCTCCCAAAATAAAAGAAATAGAAGATTCTGCGGCAGTTCAAGGCATATTGCTTGTTTAAGCCGCGTTGATATCTTTGTATGAGTATTCTTTCTTAAAACTTAAAATCCTGCCCAGAGAAGAACTTTTTTTTGTTTTTTCGCAAAAAAGCCTGAATTTTAGGACTATTAACCAATTATTACCTTTCTTTCAGCTTTGCAGCGTCCCATAATTCATCCATTTCACGGAGTGTGCTCTCCTTAGGAGTCTTGCCCGCTTCATATAGCTTCTCCTCTACATAACTGAAGCGTCTTACAAATTTAGCAATAGTCAGAGACAAAGCCTCCTCCGGATCAACTCCGATATACCTTGCTGCATTTACTACAGAGAATAGTACATCGCCAAGCTCGAGAGTCTGTTCTTCCAAGGTGGCTCCTTCACCAACCGCTTCCTTCAGTTCAGCGATTTCTTCCGACAATTTATCCCATACCCCATCGATAGAATCCCAGTCGAAACCGACCTTGGCCGCTTTTTTCTGCAGCTTGTAAGCCTTCATAAGCGCAGGCAAATCACGCGGAACTCCACTAAGTGCAGACAGCTTCTCAGGCTGAATGCCTTTACGTCGCTTCTCTTCCGCCTTCATGGCATCCCAATTCTTGAGCGCGGCTTCTGCATCCTCCGCGCTAAGATCACCGAACACATGCGGATGACGATAGAGCAGCTTCTCATTCAGCTCCTGGATAACATCATAAGCCGTAAAAGTACCAAGCTCCTCTTCCATCTGTGAATGCAGCATGATTTGCAATAGGAGATCACCCAGCTCTTCCCGCATATGATCAGGATCATCGTCATCAATCGTCTCAAGCACCTCGTAGGTTTCCTCGATCAGATTTTTGCGGATAGATTGATGGGTCTGCTCCCGGTCCCAAGGACATCCATCAGGACTGCGAAGAATTGTCATAATCTCGTGGAGGCGCTGAAAGCTGCGTATGCGGAGCGAATCATCGCTGCTTGCCGGAACATACACTAAAGACAGGTTGCCATAACCCTGTACACGATCCAGTTCATAGAGTGGAACAGATACAATTTGTTCTAATCCATCAACCCCAAGGGCATGACCGACGATGACCTGATAATCATCAGGATAAATCTCCATCAGACTGAGCTTTACATCCGATGCGGTAAATTCATCGTATACCTGACCGATCAACGTATGTAGTCTAGGATCTAGCCGCTCACCTGTAATTTCTGAAGCATCCAGAAGCTTGAAGCCCTCAATGGGATCAAATCCCAATCGAACGAACGCTTCATCCAGAAAGCTTTCTCCACCGATCACATTCAGTTCAATGCCCTCAAGCGGACATCTTTCCCGCAGCAGCTTCACCGTAGCCTCAGCAACCATCGGATGACCGGGAACAGCATACAATATCTCATCCCCTTCAGCGACTGATCCTGCAACAGCGATAAGCCTCTCTACAATCTCCAAATACACTGAGGGAAAATCATCCCTGGACTCATAAACTTCATCAAATGACGAAAACGATACACCCGTCTCCTCAAGCCAAGTGACGACCGGATGGTCCTTAGTGCGTACATACCGTTGCTTCGCCCCCTGAAGCCGTTTCAGACTTCCCAAGGTCAATCGATCAGGATCTCCAGAGCCAAGTCCGACAACCGTTATCTTAGCGCTCATCTATGGGGTCACACTCCTTGCTTCGTTTCTAGAATCACCATTGCTATTCAATACTATAACACTTGTCGTGTCCATTTACGAAGTCCACCCGTTCCGCTCGCAAGCTGCCTAGCGCAGCAAATGCATCCGCCGAAGCGCCTTCAGCAGCTTCGGCCCAATGCGCGGCAGCGCGGCAAGCTCAGCCGCGCTAAGCAGGCGCGTCCGCAGCACAGCGGCCGCGAACACGGCTGCGCCAAGCAGCACGCCGAGCAGGCTCTCCAAGGCCGCTAGCAAGCGGCCGTGAGGCAGGACGGCGTCGGCGCCGAGGCGCAGCAGCAGGACGGCGGCCGACATGGCCAAGACGGCCGCCAAAGGGCGCAGCACGGCGTCCACTAGACGTGGACGCAGCTGCACCTGCCGCAAGAGCAGCGCTAGATTCAGCGCAGCTGCAGCGGTGTAAGCGGCGATGCCTGCGATCGCAGCGCCGGTAATGCCCAGCTGCGGCACGAGCAGCACGTTCAGTGCTGTCTTGATCGCCGCAGCAGCCAAAAGATTCAGCGCCGGTGCTCTAACGACGCCCAGGCCTTGCAGCAGCGCTGCAGTCACGGCTACAAGCGCGCTGGGCGCTGCCGTCCAAGCGATCCAGATCATCGTGTTCGTCCCGGTCCCATCTTCGTAGAGCATAATGTTAATTGGCTCTGCCAGAATGGCTAACCCAGTAGATGAGGCTAGCCCAATCAACCAAAACCATTTCAGCGCCAATCCAGACTGCTTGCGTATTCCTTCCCGGTCACCCCTCAAGTTCATCTCAGCCAATACGGGTATAAACAGCACAGACAGCGAAGAAGCAAGCATTGTAACTAACTGAACCAAAGGAATCCCGCGGTTATATACGCCAACCTCAATCATCGTCCCTAACTCGTCGCTCGACTCTGTAAGCAGCCGCGGCAAAGTAAACGTATCTACAAGACTGATAAGCGGGACTGCAAGAGCAGCGAGACAGACCGGAATCGCATAATACAACATTTCCCGAAGGAGAGAAAGCCCTTTGGTGTGATTCCCGGTCTGATTGGCAACAGCCCTGTATTCCCTTTTCGATGTTTTTTTATTGTACTTTCGCCAGTATAGCAACACTACAATAAGTCCTGCCGCACCGCCAGCTGCTGATCCAGCCAACGCCCCACCAGCCACTAATGATTCTGGTGCATCTATTCCGCTCAAATAAAGCAACAGAACGATCATGACCGTCACACGGACAGCCTGTTCGATCACCTGAGAAACAGCAGTCGGCATCATATCCTGCAAGCCTTGGAAATACCCCCGCAACGAAGCACTTAAGGGAATAAATAACAGTGCCGGAGCTGCGCTTCGCAATGCCAGAACGAGATGACTGCTGCCAATTAGCCGGGATATAAACGGGGCTCCAAAGTACATCGTCATACTTCCAGCTATGCCAAGCAAAGCCATAACACCCGTTGCTACGCGAAGAACCTCTCGCTTTTCAGCTTCTCCACCGAGAACATGTCGTTCAGCTACAAATTTGGAGACCACCGTTGGGAATCCAGCCGTAGCCAGCGTTATCAGAATCGTATAGAACGGGTAGACCGTATTGTATATGCCAAATACGCCATCTCCCCCGATATTTTGCAGCGGGATTTTTTGCAGTGTTCCGAGCAGCTTCGTAATGATTGCCGCTACACTAAGTACAGCCGCTCCCTTCAGCAGCCCTGATGATACGCCATCATTGGATGATTTCATAATGTACCTACTTTATGATTTGATAATGGTACCTGAGGGTACTTAACATCAGGTTCCATTATATGACGAAACATGCAGCTGCCGCTACGTCATCCAACAGGTTCATATGAAGCTTTTCCCTAATCCACCCACCCATAAACTTCTATTCAATTCACAACACAAACACACTCCCGCACAGATGAACGGCTTTACACCGTCCAGAAATGGTGGGAGTGTGCTGATGCAGCAATGATAAATCTCTGCGACTACTGTTCCATTTGTTTTCCTAAAAATCCAGCTGCTGTTTCTGCCATTTTCGATTCCAAATCTGACATTTTGACACCCTCATCCTTGTTCAAAAGAATCACTGTACCAATCGGATCCCCTCCGGAAATGATTGGTGCGATGACAAAGGAAGATATATTCTCTGGATGATCTTTATTGATTTCGTAGGTGCCTGTATTCGTCTCCACAATAATTTTACGTCCGTCCATACTGCTCTCCAGCAGCGAACTAATACGTTTGTCCAGGTACTCCTTCTTGGACGCCCCAGCTACCGCAATCATCGTATCCCGGTCAGAAATTAAAGTAATATGACCTGTGCTCTCATACAAGGATTCCGCGTATTCTTTGGCAAAATCACCCAACTCGCCAATTGGAGAATATTTTTTCAATATCACTTCGCCGTCGCGATCAACGAAAATTTCAAGTGGGTCACCTTCACGAATCCGCAAAGTCCGGCGAATTTCCTTCGGAATGACCACCCGGCCCAAATCATCAATACGACGTACAATTCCAGTAGCTTTCATGTCTCATGTTGCCCCGCTTTCTAAAGAAGTTATTGTGACTACTGCTAAACAAATGATCCAGTGATATGTTATTACAAAGCCTGCTGGTACAGGCTACTGGCATCCTAAGCCCGGTTGCGATTGCTGGCGGATGTACTTGTAAGGAATGGAGGGATTCGGTTCTTGTGATTCTGCCCATAGTATTTATCCCTTCAGAGTACCTTATGCATCTTATTTATCCGCGAACTCCAATTTTACCTAAAGATAAAAATGGGGATAAGAAAGCAGCGTGAACGCCTTCACGCTGCTTGAACATAAATCCTGATAAAATCCGTGTCCAGCGTTATGGTTTATTTACCGCTGGTATCACTTGTGCTGCTATCTCCGGATGGATTCGTAGTATCCGTAGTTCCGCTATTTGTTGTGCCATTGCCAGTTCCAGCATTTGTTCCATCTGTGCTTGTTTCTTCTTTTTTCTCAACTTTAGGCAATTCAATTTTTTTAATGATCTTCTTCTCCAAATCACCAGTCATAAACTCGTCCAGTTTTTGGGAAGCAACCGACATTTTGATGAGATCCTTTTCTTCGTTTGTCAGATCGGCGAAGGCTTTCTCTGTACGTGCTTCAACACGCATAATATGGTAACCGAAATCTGTCTTAACCGGGTCGCTGATCTTGTTCAGAGGCAAGGTCTTGGCTTGCTCCTTGAATTCAGTAACCCACTGGCTTATAGGTGTATTCTCATACAAGCCACCGGCTTCTCTATTGGCTTCACCGTCATCACTATTCTCTTTGGCAAGAGTCGCGAAGTCCTCACCCTTGTCCAATTTTGCCTTAATTTCATTCGCCAGCTTGAGCGCATCCTCTTGTGAGCGTGCTTTACCTTCTCTGTCTGTGAGGCCAATCAAAATATGACGAACCGAAGCTGTGATGTAATTTTCTTTGGTTGCTTCAAATTCTTTAGTAACATCTTCATCCGTTACAGTCGCTTTTTGACTCTCCATTACCGTATAAATACGAATCATGTAGTTCTTAAAATCAGCCTCATCAATTTTTTGTGTTTCCAGCATTTTCTTAACGGCTTCATCACCCATGGATTTCTTCATAGCGTCGAATTGCTCTTCGGCTTTTTTCTTGCCCTCAGTCTTCATGCTGTCATCTGCTTTAGCTTCAAGATATTCGTATGCGATTTCTTGTTTGATCAGATAGTCACGAAAATCGTCCATTTGCATGAACTGCTCCATTTGTGGCTGGAGCGCCAATACGATACGTTGCTCACGCTCAAACTCGTTTTCAGTAATCTCTCCACCATCGTAGGTCGCGATAACTTTACTGGTATCCTTGCTTGCAGATTTGCTGCTATCATTCTTACCGCACCCTGCCATCACAGAGAAAGACAGCACGGCCACAAGGGCGATTAGCAGAGTCTTCCAAGCACGCTTTTTACTTTGAAACATTTTGTAGTTCCCCTTTCGCTTTGAACGAATTCTTCATGGCTTCCAGAAATTTCTCCAGCAAGCTCATCAATTCCTTGTCGTCCATTCCCTTGGTTTTTATCCGAATCAGCACACCCGAACCTGATCCCTGGTTAAATTGTACATGTCTTCCGAACAGATTTCCAACTTCCGCAAGCTTAGCGGGAACAAGATCCTTCTCTCGGCCCTCATAAAACTTCACTGTAACTTCTTCATTACGCATGGAAATGGATTCTATTCCGTACTTCTTGCCATACAGCTTCACTCTTGCGACAGAGAGCAGGTTCTGAACAGCTTCCGGCAGTTCACCAAACCGGTCAAGCAGCTCGTCCTCTAATTCCACGACATCCTCGAAAGAAGCAGCAGAAGCTGTTTTTTTGTAAATCTCAATCTTCTGAATACTATCATAAATATAATCCGACGGTAAATAGGCATCGATGCCAAGGTCGATCGTCGTGCTCCATGTAGATTTGGCCGGATCTGTCTCTCCAAGCATAGTGACTTTGCGTTTTTGGATTTCTTCGGTCAGCATTTGCGAATACAAATCAAATCCGACTGACGCAATAAAGCCATGCTGCTCAGCTCCAAGCAAATTACCGGCTCCACGAATAGATAAATCCCGCATTGCAATCTTGAAGCCGGAGCCAAGCTCTGTAAATTCCTTTATCGATTGCAGCCGTTTTTCCGCTACTTCGGTAAGCGATTTGTCACGCTGATACGTAAAATATGCATACGCAATCCTATTGGAGCGACCCACTCGCCCACGTAATTGATAGAGCTGGGATAGTCCCATTTTGTCTGCATCATGAACAATTAGAGTGTTAACGTTAGGAATGTCGACGCCCGTCTCTATAATGCTCGTACTGACAAGCACGTCATACTCCCCATCCAGAAAATCAAGAATGGTCTTCTCCAGTTCCTGCTCTGACATTTGTCCGTGTCCTACACCAACGCGTGCATCCGGCACTAGCATGGATATTTGTGCAGCCATTTCCTGGATACCCTGCACTCGATTGTACAGATAATAGGTTTGTCCCCCCCGAGCCATTTCCCGTTCGACCGCTTCTCTAACAAGGGCCTGACTGTGTTCCACTACATAAGTTTGTACTGGAAAACGATTCTCTGGCGGAGTTTCAATCACTGAAAGGTCCCGTACACCGAGCATGGACATATGAAGCGTACGCGGTATTGGTGTGGCCGTCAAAGTCAAGACGTCTACATTCGTTTTGAGCTTTTTCAGCTTCTCTTTGTGAGTCACGCCAAAACGCTGCTCTTCATCAACGATTAACAGCCCCAAATCTTTAAATACTAGATCCTGTGACAGCAAACGATGAGTACCAATAACGATATCTACTGTTCCTTGGCGTATGCCTTTAATGGTCTCGTTCTGCTCTTTGCGGCTGCGGAACCTGCTTAAGCTCTGAATGTTAATCGGATACCCTGAGAAACGCTCACGGAATGTCTCGTAATGCTGCTGTGCAAGTATCGTTGTCGGTACAAGCACTGCAACCTGCTTACCTTCGATTGCCGATTTGAAAGCTGCGCGGATGGCTACCTCGGTTTTTCCATATCCAACGTCGCCGCACAAAAGACGATCCATCGGACGAGTCTGTTCCATATCCTTCTTGATTTCTTCAATCGCACGAACCTGGTCACGCGTTTCCTCATACGGAAACATATCTTCAAATTCCTGCTGCTCTGGTGTATCTTTCTCAAACGCGTAGCCTGGTGAAGTCTGACGCTCTGCGTACAGCTTAATCAGATCATCTGCAATATCCTCAACGGATGAGCGAACTTTATTTTTCACCCGTGTCCATTCATTGCCACCGAGTTTGTATACTTTAGGCTCTTTGTCCTCAGAACCAACGTATTTCTGTATAAGGTCAATCTGCTCAATCGGTACAGATAGCTTGTCGCCACCAGCATATAAAATATGCATGTAATCTTTGTGAATACCGCCTACCTCAAGGGTACCAATACCTAAATATTTACCGATCCCGTGATTCTGATGGACAACGTAGTCTCCTACCTTCAGCTCAGTATAGCTTTTAATCCGTTCTGCATTATCCATGCTTTTACCGAACTTGCGCGCTTTTCTACCCTTTTGTGAGAACATCTCGCCCTCTGTTATAACAACCAAATGTACAGAAGGAAGCTCAAACCCGGACTGCAGATTTCCTTGCACGAGCATCGGTTCATCAATACTGTAGTCCAGCAGCACCCGCCGCATGCGCTCCATGCGCTCTTCTCCGCTCGCAAGCATAACAACCTTGGCGCCGCTCTTCTTCCACCGATCCATTTCCGATTTCAGAAGGTTCATCTGTCCATGGAAATCCTGCATTGCTCTTGTCACAAAATTGATAATATTCTGTGGCTGAGTATGAGGCACTTGCCGCAAGAACAGCGATAAAAACAACGTCTGGAATGGTCTGTGATACAGCACACGTCCCCCTTCAGCAGCGAGAGGAAGCTCCGGCAGGCTCTTGCCGTTTTGCAATAAATGCAAATTCCATTCGGACTCATCGCGCTCAAGCTGTCTGGATGTCTCAAGTAGACGTGCTGGCTCTTCCAGTATAAGCAGCGTATCTTTTGGCATGTAATCATACAGCGTCTTGCTCTCTGGGTAAATCAGTGAAATATATTTATATATCTCCGGGAAATATACATGCTCACGCAGCAATTCAATTTCTCTGGAGACCTCTTCTTTCAACTTGATTTTAGCTTGGCGATCACTCATCTTCTCCAGTTGTGCTTCAAGACGCTCTACCGCATCCTGGGCAGCTTTGGTCAATCGCTCTCCAGATGCTATCAATTCTTTACAAGGCGTTACGAGAACGTTCTTGATTTGATCTACCGAGCGTTGATCAGCCGGGTCAAAGGTACGAATCGAATCAACCTCATCATCAAACAACTCTACTCGATAGGCCAATGCAGAGGTAAGCGGATAGAAATCAATGATTCCGCCGCGAATACTCATTTCTCCGCGCGATTCAACTCGTTCTACTCTCTCATACCCGAGCTCAATCATCTCATTCAGGAAATGATCAAGCTTTAGCGTACCTCCCAGCTCAATGCTTAGCCCAGCTCCAGCCATCACTTCCGGTGCAGGAATATATCTGCGCACACCAGAATAAGGCACTACAACAATACCCCTGAATCCTTGGGAGCATTGCAACAGCACCTCTATACGCTGTGCTAGCGTCTCTGGGCTAGATACAGCCGCTTCAGCCGCTACAAGCTCATTTGCCGGATACAATAACACGTCATCTGCTGATAGCGCTTCCTGCAAATCTTCATAAATTTTTTGAGCTGAAAACATATTATGCGTCACGACTAGCAACGGTTGATCGGTCTCTTTGTGCAATGCTGCAAGCATAACCTGTCTTGATGATCCCGATAAACCTGAAATCAACTGTTCCTTCATTCCAGCCTTAACTCCAGCAATCATGGAGTTAAAATCGGAATCTTGAGAAAACGCTTGAATAAGTGCTTGTAACAAGTAAGGCACCTCTCTTATTGCTTATTAATGCGAGTATAGCGATCTCTATATATTCTGCGCATATCACCATAAATCACAAATCATATACCTATTTTATACTAAAAAGTTATATTACGGAAAAAAATTAAAGCCAAGCGTTTAAGTCCATTGCAACATCAACCAAAAAAGAAGCCTCAGCAAACGTGCTAAGGCTCGATTAACCGTAGTTCGGTTGGATATCCTAACTTCCGCCGCATATTATTGCAGGGGATTCGAGAGAAGTGTCAGCTCCGGGTTATTCTCCAATGCCTCACTGCAATAATCGCAGGTTACCCGGACTGTCGTATCTCCATTCGAATCATACGCTATTATATCTCTCCGTTCATCGGGGGTCAAGAAATGGAAACCGAGCTGGGATTCTGATACATAAGGCGCTTCTATTCTACCAATAAACGTCCGGCAATGCCGGCAAACATAATTTATCGCCATCATATGCCTCCTGAAGTGTCTTTATACCTTCAGTATGCCCTGAATTCCTTTTTTTAGCCCTGCCTAATCGCAGGATTTAATGTTTCTTTATCTTCCTTCTCTTACCCGTTGAACTTCGCCATCGTCTGCTCAAAAGTATGCTCAAGGCTATATTCTAATGCATCGCATGCGGCTTCAATTGATTGCTGTAACATTGGCGATTCCTTCTTCGCAAAGCCTGACAGAACATAATCAACTACTGCAAAACCTGGTTCCGGACGGGATATCCCCATTCGAATCCGATTAAAAGTTTGCGTGCCCGTATGTTGGATGATCGACTTGATCCCGTTATGTCCGCCTGCACTGCCTTGATAACGTAGACGATTACGTCCAATCTCTGTATCCAGATCATCATATACGACAATCATATCTTCAAGAGATACCTTATAATAGTCCATAAAAGCGCGAACCGCTTCCCCTGATAAATTCATATATGTCATCGGCTTAATGAGTGCTACTTTTCCACCAGGAAGAACGCCTTCACCGATCAAAGCTTTGCACTTGCTTTGCTTGATCGCAATGCTATGTCTGCGAGCAAGCTCATCCAGTGCCATAAAGCCGATATTATGTCTTGTTTTCTCATACTTAGCCCCCGGATTACCAAGGCCAACAATCCATATCATTCTTCATATCCTCCATCCGTACCCATAACTGCTATCTCAAGAACTTCAGGGGTTGCCACTCCCATTTGGAAGGATGCAACCCCTGTGTACAGTAGGATTCGGTTTTTATTCAATCTCGAACAGTTTGCTGATGGACAGCTCTTCATGGACGCGAATAATCGCTTCACCCATTAATGGAGCAACAGATAATACCCTCAGCTTGCTGGTCGGGTTAGGATGTGTAATCGGAATAGTGTCCGTAACAATAACTTCCTTGAGCGGAGAGTTTTCAAGCCGTTCCATTGCCGGTCCAGATAATACGGGATGTGTACAGCAAGCATAAACTTCTTCAACGCCGCCCTCTTTAAGCGCGTTAGCTCCAAGAACAATCGTACCGGCAGTATCGATGATATCGTCGATCAGAATTGCCGTTTTGCCTTCAATGTTCCCGATAATGTTCATAACCTCACTGACGTTAGGCTCAGGACGACGCTTGTCGATAATTGCAAGCGGTGCGTTCAGGAAGTCAGCAAGCTTACGTGCTCTAACCACACCGCCATGGTCCGGAGATACAACAACCGGATTGACAATATGCTTGGAGCGGAAATATTGAGCCAGAATCGGTACACCCAGCATATGATCCACTGGAATATCGAAGAAGCCCTGAATTTGCATCGCATGGAGGTCCATCGTAATGACACGATGTGCCCCAGCCTTTTCGATCAAATTCGCTACCAATTTAGCCGTGATTGGGTCGCGTGAACGTGCCTTACGATCTTGACGAGCATAACCGTAATACGGAATAACGACATTGATGCTTTTTGCAGAAGCCCGCTTCAAGGCATCTACCATAACAAGGAGCTCCATTAGGTTGTCGTTAACTGGTGCGCAAGTAGATTGAACAATATACACATGGCAGCCGCGCACACTCTCGGACAGCTTGACTTGAATTTCGCCGTCACTGAAGCTCATCGTCTCCGAGTCTCCCATTGGAATGCCGATATAGTCAGCAATTTGATGGCCCAGTTTGGGATTGGAGTTGCAAGTGAAAATCTTCAGTTTAGAATCACAATACGTCATAAAGTTTATTACCCTCCGTGCTAGTAGATAGTTTTTGAGGTTATTATACAGGTTGTCCAAACTATCCCATCATTGAAATGGTCACTATTTCCTTAAAAAAATCCCGCCTATATACACCTGCAATACAAGTAAGTATAGGTTCCTACTGAACAAAATTGCATATATCCTATGATTCTTGTTCTTCTCTCTTCTTCTTGGCTATAGCCCGTGATCTGATCTTATCAGCGTATCCCGGTTTATTCTCTTGACGATTACGAGCAATTGCCAAATCGTTCTCCGGAACATTTTGAGTGATCGTCGAACCAGCGACTACATAAGCGCCTTTGCCAATCTTCACTGGTGCAATCAAATTGACGTTGCTGCCAACGAAGGCATCATCCTCAATTTCTGTAATGGATTTATTATACCCATCATAGTTAACTGTTATCGCACCGCAGCCAATGTTTACATTCTTGCCTACCTTCGCATCACCGATATAGCTAAGATGTGATACTTTGGAGCCATCGCCAAGAGAAGCATTCTTGATCTCGACGAAATCTCCTACCTTGACATGCTGACCTAGTTTTGCACCAGGACGCAAATAAGCGAAAGGCCCAACGGTAGCTTCGCTCCCTACTTCAGCTTTTGAGAGCACCGAATGTTTTACCTTTGCGCCGTCATGAATTTGACTATCTTCAATTTCTGTCGAAGGACCGATTATGCAAGCTTCTCCAATCACGGTTGCGCCAGAAATGAAGCAATTCGGGTAGATTACTGTATCTGCTCCTATTGTAACATCTGCATCAATATATGTGGAGTCTGGATCGATCACTGTTACCCCGCCCAGCATATGCTTACGAACGATACGCTCGCGCATAAAAGCTTCAGCCTCGGATAACGCTAATCGGTCATTTACCCCGATAGATTCTGCATAATCGTCTGTCATATAGCCTTCGACAACTTCGCCCTCTTGAACCAAAATACCAACGACATCTGTCAAATAATACTCTTGTTGTGCGTTGCTATTGGTCACTTTCTCCAGCGCCGCAAATAGCTTCGCATTATCAAAGCAATACGTACCCGTATTGATTTCCTGTACCGCATCCTCTTCTGGAGAGCAATCCTTCTGCTCAACAATGCGTACAACGGAACCATTCTCTGCCCGGATAATACGCCCGTAGCCTTTAGGGTTATCCATTGATGCTGTTAATACCGTAGCTGCTGCTCCCTTACGGGTATGAAGGTCAATGAGTGCATCCAGAGTTTCTTCTGTTACCAGAGGAGTATCTCCGCAAATGACAATCGTTGTTCCTTCCTCTTGGCCTAGTAACTGACCTGCTTGTTTGACGGCGTGACCGGTTCCCAGCTGCTGCTCCTGCAACACATATTCAGCAGACGTTCCTAGATAAGACTTGACTGCCTCGGCACCATGGCCAACGACCACAATACTACGCTCACACTCGACTTTCTTCACCGTGTCCAGAACATGTCCGACCATCGGTTTGCCACAAACGGGGTGAAGTACTTTATATAGTTTAGACTTCATGCGTTTCCCCTGACCTGCGGCTAGAACAATCGCAAATCTTTTCAAGGCCCCGGCCTCCCTCTCTTAAACTCCATACTGAATATATCTCATTTAGAACAAAAAGAAAAGAGAGCTATGTATCATAGCTCTCTTTTCTCGAACCCCAATTAATTACCCAAAACCGTGACTTAAGCCCCTTCTTCGATAACTTCCTCTTGTTCAGCAGCGCGCTCATATTCAGCCAATACTGCAGCTTGAATCTTCTCCCGCGTACCTGAAGAAATCGGATGAGCGATGTCCCGGAATTCCCCGTCAGGAGTACGCTTGCTTGGCATTGCCACAAACATACCATTGTTGCCGTCGATGACACGAATATCATGAACAACAAACTCGTTATCGATGGTAATGGATGCTATCGCCTTCATTCTGCCCTCAGAGCTGACTCGGCGGAGTCTTACGTCCGTAATTTGCATATGTGTTCACCACCTTTTTCCATCAGAGACTTGGTGTAATATTCCACATAGCTTACGGAAATCCTTTTTTTTTCGCGAACAAAATGACCTAAATTCAGGAATTTTTTTGAACGAATGGGCTTTTCGACATGTTTCGCTTAAACCTCCAACGGTTCTACAAATAATCGACAAAAAACTTTTGTTCTCGAAAATCTATTTTTGCGTAAAATAATTGCCTGGCTCAACTGAGATTTCTTTCCCTTTGGCATCAACTGCACGAAGTGTTGCGAGCGATATATAGTCCTGCAACAGGCGTTCTCCAGAATCAACCTCTCCAGATTCCACGAGAACTCCAACTCCTGCTACCTCAGCATTAAATTCAGAGAGTAAATCAACCATACCTTGAATGGTTCCGCCTGCTTTCATAAAGTCATCCACGATCAATACACGTGATTTCTCCTTAAGTGCCCGGCGTGACAAGGTCATCGTGTGCAGGCTCTTGTGCGAACCCGATACATAGTTGATGCTTACGGCCGAACCTTCTGTTACCTTATGGTCCCTGCGTACGAGAACAACCGGCAGGTTCAGTTCAGCACCAGTCGCATAAGCCAGCGGAATTCCTTTTGTCTCCACCGTCATAATACAGTCGATTTCCGTTTCCGCAAAAGCGGTTGCAAACATCTTGCCGGCTTCATTCATTAATGCAGGCTGACCCAGCAAGTCCGACATATAAAGATAACCGCCTGGAAGAATACGATCTGGCTGAGACAGCTTCTCACAAAGCTCATCTATAAATTGTGTGGCCTGCGCCTGACCCACTTTGGGAATATACTTTACACCCCCGGCAGCACCAGCCAGCGTCTGCAACTCACCTGTCCCCTCATCTTCAAACACTTCCTTGATAATGGCCAGGTCTTCGCTGATCGAAGATTTGGCAGCCCCATAACGCGAAGCAAAAGTGGTAAGAGGAATCAAATGGTGCGGGCGTGATAATAAATATTGGGTCATTTCTACTAAACGAGCACTTCTCTTCAGTTTCTTCACCAAGTATCACCCGCTAAATCCGAATATTTTAATGAAAATATACCACTTTTGTACGCCTTTGTCCAAACTTATGGTGTGACCTGCCAAATCATGTTAGCAAGCGAACCGCATATACTTCCTTACAGAATCCCCGTAACCCGTTATATATCCGTGATACTTTGGATTCTCTGGATACAAGCCCAAATACAGTAGGGCCACTTCCAGACATCAGAACACCATCAGCGCCGAGCCTCAGCATGGTATCCTTAAGATGGGCGACCTCCGGATGCATATGCAGTGTAACTTCCTCCAACACGTTGCCTAGCTCCCCGCAAACCATAGCAAAGTCGCCTTTCTCAATCGCCTCCTGCATTCGAATTGCCGAAGGATGATGAGCGATCCGGTCGCTGCGTAATTTTCCATACACCTCAGCCGTAGACACATTTATTGGCAGCTTGGCGAGAACTACCCAACATTGCGGCGGATTAGCTAGAGGAATTAACTTTTCTCCCCGTCCAATAGCAAGCGCGGTACCTCCGGTTACACAAAAAGGAACATCCGATCCAAGCTCGGCCCCAAGCTCCTTTAACTCGCCATCGGAAATGCCCAGTTCCCATAGTCGATTTAATCCTCTAAGCGTAGCAGCAGCGTCACTACTGCCACCAGCAAGTCCTGCTGCAACAGGAATTTTCTTATCCAGGTGAATATGTACCCCACTGCGCACATGATACCTGTCCTTAATTAACCTGGCTGCCTGAAACGCTAAATTTTTCTCATCAAGCGGAATGTATCCGGCCTGGCTAGATATAATAATCGTATCCCGCGGAAGAGCGCTCATTTCCAAGCGATCGGCAAGATCAACCATCGTCATAATCATCTCAACTTCATGGTATCCATCAGGACGTTTATGTAAGACGTCAAGCATCAAATTGATTTTAGCCGGTGCTTTTTCGTATATTTTCAAAGCCTTCCCACCCTTAAAGTTCCGTAGATTCAATCCGTGAATATTCTAACTTGATTATAAAAAAAACTAGGACCTTCGTCTATGTACGGAAGACATTAAGAAAGTGGAATACAATTCCGATCAGTTTCCGCTCCCTATATTTTACTGCATCCCGGCACAAAAACAAATAAGCTTCCCTGTTAGGGGAAGCTTATTATACAGTATATCATTCACATTCAGGGCTGTTTGGACGCAGCTCGTTCAGCGAGCTGTATGGCCCGTTTCACCATATTGCCGGCATCCTTTGCTTTGATTCCACCCCAGCCTTCTTGCTCGACTGTATCATAGAACCCTAGATCCTTGGCGAGTTCAACCTTCAAATCCTCTGACATCACACTGCGGCGTCTGCGTGACATAGCCAATCCTCCCTATGAAGTAATGGATACAACAACACCCGTAGTATGTGATGTCTGAACGATTTTGATACCCTGCCAAAGATGTCCACTGTACACGTACGTTATAATTAAATATAAAAACAGGCCCCGCGAGTAAACGCGGTGGCCATTTTGCAGCAATTCATGATGTTCACGGTTTAATATACGAAGCCCTCATCTCATCGTTGTCGCCACAAATCATGACTTCAACAGATTCGGTAAGTATATCGGCATAACTGTATGACACACGCTTAAAGGTCTGTTGTTCTTCATCCAACTTCACGATAAAGACCGAAGGATAAGTTTCCTCCAATACACCAGTACGTTCGACGGTCTTTCGGCGACCTCCGTTAGCGCGCAGTGTAATCTTCTGTCCAACATGAGCGTCGAGACTGTTCTTAATTTCTGACAGCGTATTTTTAGCCATTGCCTGTGACCACCTTCTTTCTTTGTCCATTATACATGAACGGCAGTCACTTGTCAAATCAAAACAAATAATTATATCAGCAGTAAAAAACTGTTGTCAACGATTTTTTTTGAAAAACACTTTGTAAGCTTATTTTCTAAATTTCATAGTAATTTTTTGTGAATTTTACATAGATGGAACGACCTTCAGCGTGGATAAATCCTGGAGCTTGGGCAGTCCGACCCGATAACTTCCTCGAGTCTCTATCCCTCCAACACCTTGCGTACCACTTATCGTATTGTTCAGAACATCGCTAACATGAATTGTATCACGAATAGACGTCAAAGATGCTTTGGCCGCAATATAGACGGGATCAAGCGCATGAATTAACACACGGGAAGGAGAGCTGGCAAAATTAGCCCCAGCCTGAAGAAGCGCCTCAAAGTGTGATTGACACGCTCCGGCAACAATCGTTAATGAATCAAAATTCCGTTCATATTGCCTGGCAGTCCGTACCGCTTCTACGAAATATTTAGAGTTTTTATAGCTGTTCAAATTGTATAGATCACTTGTAGGACGATTTTTGAGCACACCGTCATGACCAGTAATAACCACGATGTCTGGCTGTATACTCGGGAGCATTTGATACAAAGCTCCAGGCATCGTAGACTCTGTTACATAATAACCATGAACCGGTATGCGCAGCTTCTCATACAAATTCAAGCTTTTCTCCAAATACCTCTTATCTCCATCCAAATGAAGCACCTTACCCGGTACTTCAAAATATGAAGGCTCTCCACTCTGCATATACCAGCCCGAACTCAGAGCGGCACGGTTCCGTTCTACCTGCTCTTGACGATCCCGATTTAGCCGCTGCAGCGATTCAGTAGCCTTAATTTGCGCTCGCTGTGCTTTCTCCCCAGGAGTATCTGGATGCACCTTTACCAAATCGACTAAAGGCGCATCAGCAAGCAGACGGAATTCTGTACCCTTTATAACTGCCTTGTTCTGCTCTATCATTTCCACCCGGAAAGTAATGTCCCCTCCGTATGATTTACGGACGACCAAATCTCCTAAGTTCGTCAAATCCATCACCTCTACCCCATCGTATGGGCTATTGTGGTGATTGGTTACAATTCTATTTATTCAGACCCGCCAGAAATAGCGTGTTGCTAAGCTTGGCAAATTCCTCAATGTGCAATGTCTCTGCGCGGCGAGCTGGCTCAATTTCTGCTTCCGCCAACAATGATTCCAGACGCTGCCGATCTTCTCCTGCAAAAAAACGACTCTTCAAATTGTTAGAAATCGTTTTTCTCCGCTGAGCGAAGGAAGCTTGTACCACCTCAAAGAAAAAATCTTGATCCTCCAGCTGAACTGGTGGGGTCTTGCGCACTTTTAAGCGGATAACAGCAGAATCTACGTTAGGCTGTGGAATAAATACGCTATGAGGCACCGTGCAGACGAGCTCTGGCTCACTGTAATATTGAACAGCTATACTAAGACTTCCGTAATCTTTCCCGCCAGGAGACGCCGACATACGCTCAGCTACCTCTTTTTGGATCATAACAACGATATTCTCCAATGGCAGCTTCTCCTCCAAGAGCTTCATTAGAATCGGTGTAGTGACGTAATAGGGGAGATTCGCAACGACGCTCACACTGCTTACACCGCTAAATTGAGATTGAAAAAAATCCCGAAGATCCAGCTTCAGTACATCACCATGAACGACTTCCACATGGGGGTAAGGCTCCAATACCTCTTCCAGGATAGGTAGAAGTCGCTGGTCAATCTCTATGGCTGCCACATGGCCGGCTGTTTGGGCCAGCTTTTCTGTCAACGCACCAATTCCCGGACCGATCTCAAGGGCGCCCTTGGTGGAATCCAGCTCGGCAGCGGCAACGATTTTGCCAAGAATATTTTGATCAATCAGAAAGTTCTGACCCAAGCTTTTCTTAAATGAAAATCCGTGGCGCGAAATAATCTCTTTCGTACGTCTCGGCGTGGACACATCTTCTCTCTTATTCATCCCTTGTTTGCCCCTTTGTCCTCCAATTGAGCCAGCGCTGACGCGAACTCCTCCCGGCTAATTTTGAATATAGCCAGACGCTTGTGAAACTGTTTGCCGTTGCAATATCCAATACCGAGCAACTCACCCATAAATCTGCGGCGTGAAGATGCTTCAGGATGGACAATAAGCCCCGCCTCGATTAAGTCTTCCCAATCAATAAGACCTTCTTCCCCAATCATTTCACTTCTAACGCGGGATAACGCCTCACGGATTGCCTCTGGCGAAGCGTTCTCTACCCCGATGTCATCACCCCTGGTTGCGTCCGCCTCTCTCAGGAAGGCATGCTTACAGCCTGGTACTCGCTGAGCTACAATTTTCCGAATACGTTCACCCGCATGGTCTGGATCAGTAAAAATAATGATTCCCCGTCGATCCTGAGCAAGCGCGATTTTACGCAGTGTCATCTCATTGATAGCAGAGCCTCCAGTTTCTATCGTGTCAGCTTCTACCGCTCTCTTGATTGCTACGGTATCATCGCGACCCTCCACCACGATAACCTCTTTAATCATGGTAATATCTTCCTTCCTTATCACAACAAAAAGAAGAGGAAATTCTCCTCTTCTTCTACATGTCTTTTCATCATCCTAATAGTATATCATTCCCCGTTCAAAGTAAAACGAGGAGTGCTGAATCTAATATATATTAATTTAACTCCGGTTTCGTTGGACCTATTACGTAAACAGTGCGGCCTTTTTTACGGCCAAAGTTTTTTGCCGTTTTTAAGCTGTCATAATACACGTCCATTTTGTTGCCTTTAATTGCACCGCCAGTATCCTCCGCTTTGCGGAAGCCGACACCTTCGATATAGACCCACCATCCCAAAGGAACAACACTCTTGTCAACGGCAATCGTTCTTCCTTCAGTCACTCGAGTACCGGAGGCTGTACGAGTACCGATTCCATCCTCCTCAGAGGAATAAGCGGTGAGGGTCACATTTTTAAGTACATTTTTATATTTAAACGAGACGCCATCTTTCGTCGTAAGACCGCTAATATTCACCGAATTTGAGGTCCGAGCAATACTTGCGGACAACACTGCCGTTTTTTTCGTGCCGACAGCTATCACCTTAGGCTTAGCAGTTTTCGTTACCTCTTTGCCGAGCCAACGCTTGGACACAAACACTCCGTCTTCATACACCTTTTCAATGCTATGAACAACAATGCCTTCACTGCCCTTTGCTACAACCTTGGTTTCCCCTTTTGGCAAACTGTCATCAGCAGTCTTCACAACTGTGAATGGTACCGCTTCTGCCTTCTCAACATTTTGTTTGGTTACTCGAACGATCTGAATATCCAGATTTGCTTTAACGGAATTATCTACAGCAGGAGTTACTTTATCGTTCTCGCCGAGCGTTACGTTAAGCTCCTTGATTACATTCTTCACATTCTTTTGCGTTGTAAAATGAGTCTTAGTTGTCCCATCCACACTCACTGTAACAGGTACTGCACGTACAATCACAATACGATCCCCGTCTTGAAGTGAACTGTCCAGTGGTCTGGACACCTCATCGTCAGGTCTCAGTACGATAGATTGTTCATCCAAAACTTGATTGACCAGCGAATGGCGGGTCTCAACATTTTGAGTTTTCCCATCAACAACCAAGTAAATATTTTTCTCGTTCTGACCATATAGCCAGATCAGGATGATGAGTATTGCCGCGATGGCCAAAATTCCGATGACTGAAATTTGGCGTAAATTTTCATGCTTCCATCGCATTGCGTAAGACATGCTGGATGAGCGTGATTCATGGGTATCCTTTTTGCGGAAAATTCCCATTTCTTCCGTCCTCCTTCATAGTCCCGCCGTCTAGGTCGATGCATGATTACATTTGACGTGACTACATATCATTTTTACGAAATGGCTCTATAGCTAGAGTGACTAAAATATATTCTCCATAAAGCTTCACTTCGCATCCTGCCCCAGTCTGCTCGGCACTGTCACCTCCTGTATACAACAGTATGATGACCCTATTACAATTATTCAAAATAAAAAGAAGCCTAGAGAAAGAGTTAGAGGTACTCTTTTCGTGGCTTCCGAAATTCATGGTGTAATAGGATGCACGAGTTGTCCTCTCATGAGACGCCTACGAGGTTAGCTGTCGGGTTAGGACGCAGAGAGTCGCCCTTTCTCAGTTCATTCGCTCATGGCGCAATGACCTTAAATTCACCCCAAAGACCCTAAAAAAGAAATCAAATACAGCAAGGATCGGTATCACTCTTAATAGTTTCTAGTGTAGCCTGATTCTGCTTACCGTATTGGTTCCCCCGTTCTCCATTTGGAGATTCAGCGAGACTAGTTCATGGAACCACGTAATCTTGGCAATTGTTACGATCACGAACAAGACCAAAATGATTACTGAAAAGATTCTATCCTGTTTCGATACATGTTGTAAAGAACGAATCAACATCGTTTATTTTAAAAAATGGTTAAAAAAATGTAATAAACTAAGCTGGAGTGGTTAAAATCCATTAATATTTCGATGATACTCTTTTTTTCAATGCTTTTTCTCCTGTTTTCAACGAATTCCAAATCGTTCCAGTGCATTTTGCGTTGTAATTCTGGAAATTTCTTCAAAATTCACCCCTTTTAGCTCCGCTGCCATTTCCGCAACTAACTTAACATGCGCCGACTCATTTCTTTTACCTCTAAATGGATGTGGAGTTAAATATGGGGAATCTGTCTCTATCAATAAACGGTCCATTGGTGTCTTAATCAACACCTCTTTCGGCTGCTTTGCATTTTTGAACGTAATAGGCCCTCCAAACGATAAATGAAATCCCATATCCATACATATTTTTCCAATCTCCCAGCTGCCTGAAAAGGAATGCATGACACCGCCCACTTCATGTGCCTTCTCTTCACGCAAAATACGCACAACATCTTCATGGGCATCCCGATTATGGATTGAAATAGGCATCCCCAGACTCCGTGCTAAACCGATTTGCTGACGGAATACCTTATGCTGAACATCTTTAGGTGAAGTATCCCAATAATAGTCGAGTCCGATTTCACCAATCGCTACAACCTTCTCGTGTTTGCACAATTCTGCAATCCAGTCCAGATCTCCGTCCTTCATTGTAATAGCGTCCTGAGGATGCCACCCAACGGCTGCATAGATGAAATCATAAGATTCGGCAAGCTTCATCGTTGTGGGAATGGTCTCCCGATTAAATCCAATATTGATCATTCGTGTAACCCCTTGATCATATGCACGCTGAATCGTTTCTTCCCGATCATCGTCAAATTGAGGAGCATCCAAATGAGTATGTGTGTCAAATAACATGCTGCTAAACCTCCCTGTTTTACAATTACTCTGTTATTTCTGCTCAAAAATGTCGGCAATATCCTGAGGGAGCAGGTCCATAACATGTGACAGCTTATTGTCCGGATAATATAGATGAAATTTTCCACGATGCAGACCACTGATGGATCTGACAATATCCGATACTTCCGATATTTCCCGAATTCGATCATGCCGATCGAGCAGCAAAATTTGCTTGTCTTTAATTTCTCCGTTCGGACGAAACACATCATAAGGCAGATCAGTCGGAAAATCAATTTCCAGATCGTATACAGGGTTAAGGCCAACCTTAATAAAAGCGTCTCGTATTTCCTGAATCATTTCCTTATCAAGAGAATCAACCTCTACATATTTATACAATTTACGATCTATGAACCTCGTACACAAATCACTAAGCAAATCATCCTTGTCATTTCTCCATTGCATAAATGCGGCCTGAACCAATGATTCATCAAGCAATAAATATTCCTGTACAGTCAACTCGCGCTTAAAGAGTCCAGGCAGCGGATCTGGCAGAAATGCTAAAGTGTGACCACTTGCATACAATTCCTTCGCTCGACGGAAAATTTGCCTTAGAATAATTTCAGAGCTGCGAGTCACTGGATGGAAGTATACTTGCCAATACATTTGATAACGAGACATTAAATAGTCCTCAACAGCATGCATACCGGATTCCTTGACTACAATTCTGCCCTGAAAAGGACGAAGCATCCGCAATATACGATCCATGTCGATCGTTCCATAGTTAACCCCCGTAAAATAGGCATCTCTAAGCAAATAATCCATACGATCTGCATCGAGCGGACTGGACACAAGATTTACTACAATCGGATTGGGATAATCTTTGCGAATAACGGATGCCACCTTCTCAGGAAAATCTTCTCCAAGACGACGGAGCACCGCTCCAACCTCTGTATCACCGAGTAAAATTTTGCAGGTCCAATCCTCGTGATGCATTTGGAACGCCTGTTCAATAGAATGCGAAAACGGTCCATGTCCCAGATCATGCAAAAGAGCTGCACAAAGAGTGACAAGTCTTTCATCCCTCGGCCAATCAGTATAACCTGCTCGTTCAAATTGTAAAATAATACGTCTCGTAATTTCATACACTCCAAGTGAGTGAGAGAATCTGCTATGCTCCGCGCCGTGAAAGGTCAAATATGACGTTCCTAGCTGGCGAATCCGGCGAAGCCTCTGAAATTCCGGGGTATTAATAAGCGACCAAATGATCTCATCCTGAACGTGAACATAATTGTGAACCGGGTCCTTAAAAACTTTTTCTTCCTTAAGCTGAGCGTTCATACATTAATCTTTCCTTTCTCAAAAAAATTTTTTTCAAAAATAAAGAAGGATTATGACCGATGCCGACACTCTTTGTCGAATTATGTCGAAACTTGTATGTGTCTACGTTTCCAAAATGTCGAAGGTTTATAAATACCTTGTTTTACTTGGAATTATCAGGCCTGCTTTGCTTTCTACTATATTAAATTAGAAATTTAATTGAACTCTACCATAAATTAGGTTGACTATTCTGGCAATGGTTGGTATTATAATTATCATAAAAGATAGAAGTTTGTCGAATAATGACACTTTTAAACTATAGCGAAAGGGGCTATCATCAGATATGATGAAATCAACAGGTATTGTAAGAAAAGTAGACGAATTGGGACGGGTCGTTATTCCGATTGAATTGCGCCGTACTCTTGGCATAGGTGAAAAGGATGCCCTTGAAATTTATGTAGATGGCGAACGTATTATGTTGAAAAAATATGAGCCAGCTTGTATCTTCTGCGGGAACGCTGAGAACGTAACATACTTCAAAGGTAAAATTGTTTGCCATGAATGTTTAACTGAGCTTCCTAACCCTGTGACAAATTAAGAATTATAGTATATAATAGATTTACTGAAACTGTTAATTCTAACCTTTTTCATATCTCCTTGGCGCCTTCCAGGCTTGAACCCGGCCTGCGAAGGCCCCTTTTTTGTGCATATAGCCCAATTTATGGGTTATTTGTGTTTGCGTTGGATTTTGTTTTGCTATCCATTATAATAATGCCTGATATATATCACGTTTAGATACGCCTCGATCTCCTGCTGCCTTCTTCATAGCTTCCTTACGATCACTCCCCTCCTGCTGCTCATAATAATTTACATGTTCCTCGATCGTCATTGATTGCCACCAGGCATCTCTTCTTTCTTTAACCTCTTCCGGTCTGGCCCCAGCAACAACTATACAATATTCTCCAAGCGGTGGATGATCCTCTAGCCACAGAAGGCATTCACTTAATGTACCACGTGTCATTTCCTCATACCGTTTCGTTAATTCCCGAGCCAACACAACCTCCCGATCTCCAAGAACCTCTAAAATAGAATCCAGCGTCTTGATCAACCGATGCGGTGACTCGTACATTAGTAATGTGCTCTCTTCATCTTGAAGAGACTGAAGCAATGTCCCCCTCTCCTTGTTGTCTCGCGGCATAAAACCGATAAATTGAAATCTGGATGTCGAAAGTCCGGATACGATTAATGCAGACAGCGCTGCATTGGCTCCCGGAACTGGAATGACAGAAATTCCTGCTTCAATTGCAAGCTTTACAAGATCACTCCCGGGGTCAGAAATAGCGGGAAGACCCGCATCACTAACGAGGGCCAAATTTTTTCCTTCTATTATAAGGCGTATTAATTCTGGACCGCTCGCTGCTTTATTATGTTCATGATAGCTAAGTAGTTTGCCTGGAGTAATTTCAAAATGTGTAAGCAGTTTTCTCGTATTTCGTGTATCCTCTGCTGCAATGATATCTGCTTCTTGAAGTGTTCGAACGGCACGATATGTCATATCCTCTAAATTACCGATTGGCGTCGCTACCAGATACAATTTGCCATAAGCTGAACCACCCGACTTATCTTCTTCAAAGCTCTTCTGTACTTGTACACTCATGTTCTTCCCTCTTTTGGTCCGTAATAAATATCCATAAGCTCCTGACAGTATACTCCATCATCACCGTATACAATCAGCGGCGGTAATATCCGAACGTCCGGTTTACCATCACGCAGTGCTTCAATTAATACCATATTGGCCTCTGCTCCCGCTCTCGGATGCACAAAACGAATAACCTTAGGTTCCAATCGATACTGACGCAGCAAGGTTACAATCTCGCCTAGACGCTGCGGCTTATGCACCATCGATATCTTTCCGCCGGTCCGCAATAGTCGCATGGATGCTGCTATGACCTCCTCCAGACTACAATGAATTTCATGTCTGGCTATAGCCTGGTGCATATTCATTTTTAAATCTCCGCTTGTCAGAGGCATATACGGCGGATTAACCGTAATGGCATCATAAGCCCCATGTCCCGTTTCCTTCACAAGCTCTCGCAGATCGCCTTCCCGAATCATGACCTGATCTCCAAGTCGATTCATGTCAACGCTTCGCCTCGCCATATCGGCAACTCTTGGCTGTATTTCGATGCCTTCAATAACGGCTTTGGTTCTCGTGGACAGCAGAATAGGAATCACACCATTTCCAGTACACAGATCGAGTACTTTACCGCTCTTCGGAATGGACGCAAACCGGGCTAAAAGTACGGCATCCATAGAAAAGCTAAACACTTCATCACTCTGAATGATTTGCAAATCATGTGTAAGCAGATCATCTACTCGTTCTTTATCTTTTACCCATACTTTGTTCATTTATAAATGTTCCACCCTTTAAAAAAAACCGTAGGAGTGGTCCCTACGGTTCGTTATTTATTCAGAAAAGACAAACAGAAAAGACAGTCGCCTTCCGTGCGCAAATGTCCGTAATACACATTACAAATGTGGAAGCCCTCATGATACAGCCGTGCCAAATTATCGTATCCTTCTCCCACAATATCGATGGGCTCTTTCCCCTCAATAGGGACAGCAACTCCAGGATCTGATGATGGGGCCAAATGAGTCTCCTCATTTTCCCGCTTCAAAACTTTGCGCATCTTCTCATTCTCAAGACGAAGCTGCTGATTCTCTTCAACCAGTTGCTTAATCTCCAGCATGAGCGTGCCCAGATCGCCGTATACTTTTCCCATTTTCGTTTCTAACGCTTGCATATGCTTGAATATGTCCTTGTTCTCCAAGTCCCCACCCCAGAGTCATTCTCTAAAGTTTCTATTTAACGACAACATCATCTAATGGAAGCTCTTTGACTTTACCGATATCAAACAACTGCACATGAACAGTTCTTGCGCCTGTGTTAAGTCCTACGACTTTACCTTCTCCCATAGAAGTAATAACGACTTTACCCACTGAAGGCAACTCTTCCTTAACGCTTTCGTAATTATCATGCTCAAATTTCAAGCAGCACATTAATCTTCCGCAAAGACCTGAAATTTTCGTCGGATTAAGCGATAAGCTCTGATCCTTTGCCATCTTGATCGATACAGGCTCAAAATCCCCTAACCATGATGAGCAGCAGAGTACTCGTCCACATGGACCAATCCCGCCGAGCATCTTAGCTTCATCTCTTACACCGATTTGTCTAAGCTCAATTCGAGTGCGGAAAATGCTTGCTAAATCTTTGACCAATTCACGAAAATCGACCCGTCCCTCAGCCGTGAAGTAAAAGATGATCTTATTGCGGTCAAATGTATACTCTACATCAACCAGCTTCATCTTAAGATCATGGTCTTTAATTTTATTTAAACATGTAGCAAAGGCATTCTTTGCCGCAAATTTATTCTCATCCACCACGCGGGCATCCGTATCATCAGCAATTCGAATCACTTTTTTTAATGGAAGGACGACATCATTCTCGCCAACCATTTTCTTGCCAACAACTACTTTACCGTATTCAATCCCGCGCGCCGTCTCGACAATGACGCTTTGCTCCTTCTCAACAGGAAGCTCCAATGGATCGAAATAGTATATTTTGCCCGCCTTTTTGAAGCGAACGCCTATTACAGTGTACAAAAACTTACCCCCTTGTGTAGCTATGAGATTCGGTCTCTTCTCTACTCATCCGTACCGAATTTCCTAACTCTTACTCGTAATTATACCGTTGCTCTTTCACGGGAGAAAGTTCATCTGCCTATTACAAACGGTACCTTATGCACCAATACCGATTAAAAATTGTTCAAGACAGAGTTGTCCATTCATATGCTGTCGCAGTTTCTTTCTACTCTCCGCTGCAAGCGCCATCGCATCAATCCATTGCTGTACGCTTCGGAAGGCTGCATGTCTTACAATAAAATCTAATTCATCTATGAAAACAATTTGATCATGTCTATGATAGAGCGCATGAAGCATGTCCTTAAACCATAAATGAAACAGGTTAAACAACATGTCCATATGATCGCCCAGCCCAGCCTTAAATACATTTTGCTGCGCTGTTATTAAAGGAGAGCCGCCACGGCCAACGGTTTCCTTCCCTAATTGTAACATTACGTTTCTAATTTCTGCAAACCAATTCTGATGGAGTAAATTTCGGCATGAATCCAGTCCTGCCGCGACATGCACCGCACTTCTGGACAACGCCCCTGAAAATCCCTCACTCGACAAAATTTGAAGCATTCGTTCAGGATCTAATGATGTAAATGGAATCCATTGAGCCCTGGATTGTATCGTTGGGAGCATAGCCCGTCCGTTATCCGAAAGCAAAATAGCAACCGCCGGTGAAGGGGGCTCCTCCAGAAATTTCAGCAAGCTGTTAGCGGCTTGCACCGTCATTTTATCTGCTTCATCTATAATATAAACTTTTGGGTTACCATTCTTGGATCGATAAGAAAATATCCGCTGTAAATCACGGATCTGATCTATTTTAATTGACGCCCCGTCTGGAGCAATCAGGTGCAAGTCAGGATGATTACCATGCTCGATTTTACGACATTCCAGACATTCTCCGCATGCATCATTTCCCTCAGAGGTACAAAATATAGCCTTGGCAAAAGCTAATGCTACTTCCTTTTGTCCACTTCCTGGCGGTCCACTGAAAATATAAGCATGTGATATTTGATTGCGGCTAAGACTTCTCTGCAGCAGCTCTTTTGCAGTCTCCTGCCCAACAATATCCTTAAAAGACATTCTTGCCTCCTACCTTCTTCCCCGCCGTAGCAAAATCAAAAACATAAGTTAATGAGCATCCCTCGAATTTCTCCGATTTTCTGCAATAGCTCAATTTTTCCCTGTTCTGTCTCTAATAATTCATCCGCCATAGCAAGTAAAGCAGCATCCACCTCATCCAGCAGCTTATACTTTCTGCCACGACCCCGACGATCCCATCCCCGGGATTCTTTCATGGTGACACCACGGCGTACGGTATCTTCCAGAAATCTTTTAACCATTTGACGATAAGCCTTTAGTTCACGTACTGTCATTGAATGAGCCAGACGATCACCTTGAAGCTGGATTTCTTTAAATTTTCGATTAAGTTCTTCCTTGGATGCCTGCTCACCATTCTGCTGCATCACATCCGAGAAACTTTTGGTTTGAACGGGCTTAGCCACACTTTCATTTGTGCCTATACTGCTTTTCAGAGGTCTATATCCTGGTTCAATCTTCAAAGCTATCACCGCCTAACTTCATCTTAAAAATGTTCAAAACGGTCTACAGGTAATACGAATACCGTAGCACCACCAACTTGCACTTCAACCGGAAGCGGTAAATACGAATCTGTTGTACCACTCATCGGGGTCACCGGGGTAACCAGCTGCTCACGAACCTTACAGCTATTACGGATAATATTGAGCACACCATCAACTTGATGGTCATCTACCCCAATCATAAATGTCGTATTCCCTGCTCTTAAAAAACCACCCGTACTCGCCAATTTTGTTGCACGATAGTTTTCCTTTACAAGCGCACTGGACAGACGATTGCTATCTTTATCCTGGATAATGGCAATAATCAGTTTCATTTACAGCCCCTCCTTGTATCGTTTCAAATTTATTAACCAATACTTAACTATTTGACAATGACAGATCAAAATCCTTTAATATAGCGGCAAGCTCAGATTTTATCCCTGCGGCTACTTCTTCTTTGGTTCCTGAAGCATCTATAATTCTAATTCGCTCCGGATACATCTTTGCCACCATTTGATATCCTTCTCTTACATGACGGTGAAAATTAATGCCCTCAAGATCAAGTCTATTAATCTCACGCCCTTGACCCGCTGCAATTCGTTCTAATCCGATTTCAGGCTCTATATCCATATAAAAAGTTACATCCGGCAATTTCCCATTTGTAGCAAAGCTATTGATTGCCAGCACTTCCTCAATTCCTAATCCGCGGGCATACCCCTGATAAGCCAGACTGCTATCAATAAATCTATCGCATAATACAGTGATGCCTTGCTCCAAAGCAGGCTCCACTTTTTCCACCAAATGCTGACGTCTAGCTGCTGCATAAAGAAGAGCTTCTGTCCGTCCGTCCATTGCTGTATTAGACGGGTTCAGGATAAGTGATCTGATTTGTTCAGCGATATCTATTCCGCCGGGTTCCCGGGTCGTCATATAAGAAACTCCCCACTCATCGAGCGCTGTGGCTAACTGCTGTATAACCGTTGTTTTACCGGAGCCCTCGCCTCCCTCCAGCGTAATGAATAACCCTCGCCCTTTTTGATTCACTATAATCCCTGCCTTTGTCCATCTTGTACTGTACCTATTCTGTGAACTTGAATCGTGGTTAACGTAGGATCAGCCGTTCCCTGACACTTAGCTCCCGCGTATTTCAGTCTTACCAATTGATTTGCTGTACGAGCACTTATCGGTTCTCCCGGATACAAAATCGGAATGCCTGGAGGATAAGGAATAACCATCTCGGCAGCTTGCCGTCCTTCGCACTCCTCTACCCGGACAGACTCAATTTCTTCTGCGGCTACAATTCGAAGATCAAAATGTACCTTATCTGATACAGCCTCAGCATATCTTGAATTCCCCTGATCTAAGTCTATCTCTGCTTCTACCTCTATGTCTAATCCTTTTTGTGTATCATCGTAGATATCTTCCTTATTTTTGATGTTCCACGTGGAAACTTGCATCAAATGATCAATTTTAGTCAGCGCATTCAGCAGTCGAACGATATCCCCCTGAGAGGTAGCTGAACTTAACGCCAAAACTACGTAATGATCATCGCTCATCTCAGGTATGCAGCCTTCAGCTTCTAATGTCTCCTGCAGCTTATATCCACTCCACTGACCTTCTTCATCGTACAATACGAATTTAAAAGGGTCTTGTATACTGTATGCATCATTGTCACCGCTTGCGCCCGGCTTTAAAAAATGAATTCGTTGGAGGTCACCAATACCCTCAATTAATTGTTCAACTAAAGTTAACCCCTCTGTAAAAAAGTCCGATCCCTGAGACTGAATCATCCCACGGCTCAAATCAAGGGACGCCATAATGGGATATGATGGACTTGAGCTTTGTACTATAGCTAAGCGCTGTCTTATTACATTCACATTAAGCAAATTCCCCTGAACGTGAAGCATAGCTCCCATCGTCATAGCTGTCAGCATTTTATGTGTGGACTGCACTACACCGTCTGCTCCAGCTTCAAGCGCGCTCTTGGGCAGATCGGGATGTAAACCATAATGTGCGCCATGCGCTTCATCAACGAGCAAGGGCACTCCATTGGCATGACATAGCTCGGCCAATGGAAATAGAGATGCTCCCATCCCGTAGTAGTTTGGACTCGTAACGAGCAGCCCCTTGGCGTCTGGATAACGGTGCAGCGCTTCCCGTACTGTCTCCTCCGACGGGATGGTCATCAGGCCGCTGCTCGCATCCTGCTGCGGCTCTAAGAACACTGCGTTGGCGTTCGCCAGCATAAATCCGTGAATAACGGATTTATGCACATTCCGCTGCACCAGCAACACATCTCCTGGAGTCGTGCACACACTCAGGATTAACGCCAAATTGCCGGCAGTACTTCCGCCGACAAGAAAAAACGTCTCTTCCGCACCAAACAAATCCGCGGCAAGCTCCTGTGCTTCACGGATCACACCCTCAGGATGATGCAAATCATCTGTCCCAGTGATCTCTGTAGTATCTATCTCCATGACACCAGTTAATGTATCATCATTTTGCTTCATACACGGATAGGCTTGTCCATCCTTATGCCCTGGCACATGAAAGGAAGCGTCCTTCCGGGCCTTATATTGCCTCAAGGCTTCAAATAATGGCGCCTTAAATTTTCTTTCCGTCATTGCTGTGTCCTTATCCTTTCGGATTGTAATCATTGTTCCTTCAATTATATTGTTCTTCTGCTACATTTAAAAGTATATTCGCCTTCACTAAGAGAGAATGACAACATAAAAGGGCCCTTTCACAAAAAAAGAACAGGGCCCTTTATCACTTACTTTTATGCATTTTTTTGTACCCAAATCTGTTTCATTTGATGAATAAAATAGTTGTACTTCTCTTCTTTTACATCCGTATGCACCATCTCAGCTTCACAGGCATCACATATAAATTCTGATACGATATGAATACCTTCACTCTTAGGCTCTCCACAGATGATGCATGTGCATTTTGCAAGTTCATCCATACTAGATCCCACCTTGAATGTTTTACTACCAGTATGACACACATTCTACTAATTTAAACCTTTTCATAGTTAGTTTTCTATTTTTAATTATATGCATAACACGGGCTCTCTGTGTTTGTTCCATCAGCATCTCTAATAATTCTTTCTTTTTGCCGATATATTAATCAAGAAAGTTCCTCTTCATGGAACATCTAAGTAAGGAGGCTCATGAGTACTAATGCCTGAAGATTCCGGATCAAATGCTACTTTTTATCACTACAAACTTTTAAAAAGAATTGTCCTGCCTCAATCCTTCATCCGTAGCTATACTATTCTGCCCCTGATTTGGCTGGCAGCTGAAATGATCTTTTTATCCTGGACCAGTATATTTTTTTTCCTGCTCGCCATTCCGGTTGTGCTGTGGATTCAATATGTCATTTCTAGATCCGTATTATTTATCATCAACCATTCATATCGCAAACGCTGGAGCTTTACTAGACGATTACCGTGGATTGGCTATTTGCCTGACCAATTTGTAGGTTACTCTGCCTTCCGCCGTGTCCATCTTCATTCAGCCTGGATCGGCTGCTGTATTATTGCTATTCTGATTCCGTGGTCTCCGGCTTCTTTTATCATTTCATTATTTTGCTCACATCTTTGGTTTATTGCTCCTCGTTTATATATTTTGGGCAAATTAAAAAATCAGCCGAAAAATGGAATGATCAAATTCAACGAACAGGACATCTCCTACTATATGCCTTAAACATATTGAACCGATATTAAAAATACCTGTCCTCAGCTATTAAGCTGAAGACAGGTACACAAAGCTGTATCTTTAACACATAGCTGCCTAAATGGTATACATATCATTATACGGTTATGGACTGCTTTCCAAACCTTGAATAATCGCCTTACTCTGTTGTTTTGGTACTAACACCGTAAAGGAATTGTCATGAATTGTGAGCTGAACTGTTAATTTATCCTTCTTGTAGACTCGAGTTGTCCCAGTGCTTTCCTCCGTTTTTTCTTCCCATCCCCACTGCGTGATGGCTTTCTCGTATTCTTCAGGTACACCTTCACTCTCGTGGAGCCCATTAAGAGAATAATGCATATAGTCCATTTTAGAGTTATTCAGAGCTGTTTCCGTTCGTTTGGCTTCTTTTGGAACTGGGAAGCTTTTCTCTACCGACGATCCGGTAAAGGATGTCCAGGAGGAAGATTCGGCAGTAGTACAGCCTGTAACGACTACGGACAGCATTAGCACTCCCAGCATGAAGCATAAGGAATATCTAATCCCTCTTTGCCGCATAATTTATCCCTCCTTAACCAGCCTTTGATCTGGATGTGAGTTATATATTATAGTATTGTGTATAGGGCTAAAATTCCTAAATGATAATATACCACTATAATTATAACTATACTCCTTTTAATGTCGGTAACAAAAAGGTTACATTCATTTCTATAGTATTCCAATTACCCCATTGATTTAGTAAAAAAGATCATCCCCTTACACGGGCATGATCCTCTTCTGGGTGCTGCATCATTTTTATTTCAAAGATTCAAACGGACTGTCCTTCGGAAGTAAACTGTCAAATGAGAATGACAGCTCTGGAAATCCTGCTGCATAAGGTGTGTATTCATATAACTGAAAGAACATTTTTAGCGTTCCTTGTTGCAGGTAGAAGTCAGGATGTTCTCCCAGCTTCTCAAATCCGCCAAAATACCCCGGCGTTGCGTTCAGCTTCGCCTTAATTTTGTCATTCAATTGTTTCTCATAATTAGCATTTTTGCCGAATAAATCTCCTAAACCGAGTAATTTTCCATCCTTCAATGAAAATGTATATCCTTTACGATACGTCATACCATGAGCTCCGCCCGTATACTCGTAATTTTCCGTAATCAAGCTCAGTACGTTATTTTGATTGTATGTTACAATATATGCGCTCATAAATTCATAAGGTTGTGACTGTAATCCAATTTCCTGTACCGTAATACGCTCCTGAATTTGCTTCTCTATACTTTCTTTAAAAGTCAGTGCATCTTTCTTGAGAATCTCATTTATAGCACTCTCCGCTTCAGTATTGCTCACATTACTGACCTGAGGGTATTTAAGATTAATTTTTGCCTCACTCGAATCCTCATTTGAAGTTACTGAAGTCAAGGTTATCCCATTTTCTTTACTTGGCATCACATTCAACCTCTTGGTTGCTGCGCTCCATTCTCCCTGATAACCTAAATAATTTTTCACCCATTGAAACGGAACAAATAAACGTCCATCTACCATTTTAGCTTCAGCATCATTCAAATAAAATCCATTCAAATCTGCAGCAATCCCCTCAGAGTATACGGACAGATTCAATTGACGATAATCCTTGCCTACACTATATGTTTTACTTGAAGAATCATAGCTTACAGGCATTTTAAGAACATCCCGCAAAAATGTGACCGGTACATACGTATGACCTTCAACAAATAACCCCTGTTGCTGCTTATTTACACCATTTAGCTTCAGTGTTACTATATTGCTGCTAGAATTGGACACTACCTTCTTCTCAATAGCTGCATAGCCCGTCCCTGCTGGAAAAATAGTTCCTCCCGCTAACAATCCTGCTGCCAATACAGCTGCACTCCATCCAATTTGCCGTTTCATCACTTTTCCTCCTATGATACTCTAGCTGTAATTTGTTATATTCATCAATTTTAAACTCACATTTAATATTGTAACCATTATTACTCGTTAATGGATTACAAATCCAATTACATTTTGTTCTTTATTCATTGCTTTATCTAACATTTTATTAACCAATTATTAACGATTTATTTTAAAAGTAAAGATAAAAAAACACTACCGAATATCGGTAGTGCTTCTTCCTTGTGCTTGGTGGTGTCCTATTCTCCAGAACCCTTCGGTTCAAGTACCATCGTCTATTTCCCGATGTTTGAGCCACACACAGCGGCTATAGTGGAGTAATGTCGTACTATATAACAGTAGTTGATTGCCTGACGCTCCTGGTATTGAGTAGATGATTAAAAAAATGAGGAAAAGCCTGCAAAAGTCAGGCTGTTGAGATACCCCTACTTTTAAACTTAGTATCGAAAGAAAAATGAAAATGAAGATGTAAAATACTATACGAAATCTTGTGCATATTCGAGATAGTCCTTCTGGAAAGGTGGAGGGCTATCTTCTTAATGTTCTGTGCAGTTGCGGTTAGCAACGCTTGAATCTGTACATTTTCTCTGCCCCGAAACCGGCAATAGCGAAGCCCGTGGAGCACTTTGGCATCCGCGAAGCTTCGCTCTATAGTTTGGCATCGTATGGCGTAAGCGGCTTTTCCTGCATCACTTTGCCGGTATTTTGCTACTTTTTCCTTGTCGCTCTCCCAAATG
>NZ_FNBG01000007.1 GCF_900102215.1 Fontibacillus panacisegetis | reverse complement strand
AGGGAATGTCGTACAAATAACCAAGCAGTAGCATTTTAAAGAATACGATGGGATCTAGGGAGGGACGCCCATTGTTCTCACAGTAATAAGGTTTAACCAGATCAATAATGAAATTAAAATCGATATATTTGTCGATGTTGCGCAAAAGATGATCTTGAGGAACTAATTGCTCCAAGCAGACCAGTTCATACTCTAATTGAGGGTTTGTATCATTTGTAAACAACATAAAATCACCGCTCTCTGGCATATATTATATAGATATTATACCATATTAACGCGGTGATTTGGTGAAATAATGACTTTTTCAACAGTCTGACATTTGCAGTAATTTCGTGTATTTAGGGAAATCACATGATCAAAGCCTGCACTTTTACAGCAATTTCGGCATTCTGCTCTATAGCTCTATTGGAGTCTATTACATCTGAGTTAGGATCAAAAATCGGGCGGATTTCCCGGCGAGAATCTTTGAATTAAGTTAAAAGGATTATTATTTAGTTGAGTGTGTTAATTAGGAGGATTATTAGATTATGAATATTACGAAAATAGATGTAGACGGAGGAAATATTGCGGTAGTGAGCGGCAGCGGGGTTCTAGTTGAGGATATTCCGTCCGCACTCGATCTTATTGCAACTGTACAGTATGAAACGGGCTGCAATCGGATTGTAATCCATAAAGCGAGCCTAAGCGAAAGCTTTTTTGATTTGAAAACCCGGCTTGCAGGTGAGATTCTTCAGAAATTTATTAATTACAGTGTGAAGGCTGCTATCGTTGGCGACTTTTCAGTATATTCAAGTAAAAGCCTCAAGGATTTCATTTATGAATGCAACAACGGAAGGGATATTTTTTTCTTGCCTACGGAAGAGGAAGCGATTGAAAGATTAAGCAAGCTGCAATAATGTCTTTTGGAATGATGCGATTCTGTATTGCAATTTGCTCTCTCGGCAATCCGGTCTAACGGTATGTTATTCGATTAGTGGTGACGGCGAGAGTGTTGTATGGAACTGTGGAACGGATGGGTATCAGTACGGCAAGCTTGACGATATAGCCTGGTATCATGACAATTCTGAAGGCACTTTTTTTGTTTCTTCCTACCGTGTCCACATATGAGTGTTATATATTAGGAAAACCAACAAACTGTTGAATTGATGGGATGTTTCTTTATAGCATAGCTATACCCCCGCCGGACAACGGTTTTTTTCTTTTCCGCTTGCGCGGCGGGTAAGTCGCTCTATTTTTTTGTGAAGCCACTTCGGGCCAACTTGGCCCGAAGTCCTGATAAGGTAAATATAAAAAGCCGATAACTGTGAGCATGTTCACAAGTTATCGGCTCTGCGTCTTAGCGTCTGGCTCTGTGATTATTGAGATATTTAATTTTTTTGCATTGATTAGCGTTTCCTGTTTACACTTCGGACAAAACAACGGAAAGTTTTCAAGTATGGTATCATCGCGTACTTTTATCCGCGTCTTATTTTGGCATACAGGACATAATATCCACCTGTTTTCTTCCATATAGCGCCTCCATTATTAGCTCATACTAACAACTGAATTGATTATAATGCTTATTACCATATCCACTGAAACTGATGTTGTAGAAACTATCGGGGAATGCCGTAAATAGAGTATCGTTTGTTCAAACAACAGGACACCTGATAATTGTCCTCAATTTTTCAGGGGAAGTTTTTCTTTTATCCGATAAATAGATTTCGTTCCACAATCCATTCTCGGTAAGTCCGTGTTCCTTCATATAGTCCTCAATTTTTACATATGTGCTTTTGACGCTGTTAAACGGACCAATGTGCAAGCACTGGATACTCTTCCCTTCATGAAGCGTTGCAAGGTATAAGCTATGAAGGAGCGGCAAATGCTTCCCTTTCTTTTCCACAATGCTTATCGCTGTCCGGATTAAGCCCTCATCAACAAAGTCAGGCTGTAGGATAAACAGCTTCCATGCAAACTTTTTGGCAGTATCAGTAAGCCAGGACTGGCATTGAAGCGGAGGAACAACAAAGTCAAAATAACCTTCGGGGACGGGAGCATCTTTGATTTTCGGCATCATTTTGACTGTGTATGCTACATTGTATAGGGCTTCCACTGCATCCTTGAACATGGTGCCACTTGGATGTCCCTCGCCATTCACGACTAAATAACTGAATTTCGGAACATCAATGACAGAAACAACATTTTCTTTTGCAGAGAAAACGTCTTTGTATACCTTTTTTAGGTCTATTGCGTTCATACTCTAACTCTCCTTAACCCGATACCGCAAAATCGTTTGTCTCTTTTCGGGCGCAGTTTTCCGGGCATCGGTGAGATAAATTTCTCTGTGGTAATGATTGATACACTCCAATTGATTCTTCCTTGAAAATGCGTCCATTTTTGCAAAGGATTCCGGCTCATCATTGAATGCGCCGATATGCAGTATTTGAACGCATAGGAATCTTCCAGCATTTCAAAAGCTACTTCCTGCAATAGCGAATGCGGTTTTTTCCTGCCGACTGCTTCATAAGCCGCTACAAACATATCTTTTGTGATGAAATCGGGATGCTTGATCATGATCGTATAGATAAAGCTGTCTTTATCCAATGGGTTGATCGGATCGGAGGATGTCCATACCCCTTTAAGTGGAAAGACCATATAGTCGCTGTAATCAAATTGCTTGCGCTGTTCCAAATCAGTACAAAAAGCCTTGTGCCTGATTTTAATCGCATAAGCAATCGAATAAAGAACACTTGCTTTTTCGGAAAAATCAGCCTCATTTGGATTGCCTTTTCCGCTGATTATGATGTAGTTCTGGCGCGGGACTACAATGCTTGATGGTTTTTCCTTGGCGCTGTATAGCGCCTTTTCGTGTTTCTTCCATTCATATTTCATAAGAATGCTCCTTTCTTTTATAAAGATTGTAGCATCCATAACTTGCAACACGGTGTCAGGTTATATATTTGCTCTGCAAATTTTTTATTCTGTTCATGATTTCCTCTCGAATAGCCACCGGAGCTACGACGGTGGCCTTATCGCCGAAGGACAGCACAAAGCTATACAACCGCTCATTATGCGGTAATAACACGGTGGTCAATAATTTTCCATCTTCTTGCTCTGTGACTGAATCGAAATTGTCATATACCCTATAGGCCAGTTCCTTTTCTACCAATAAGGTCAAAGGGATGAATTCCTCATGGTATGATTCGGCTTCCGCAAAAATTCGTGGAGGTATTGGGCGGAAAAAGCTGTCGGAAGTGATAACCATATCCTTTATCCGTGTTAATTTGAATAGCCGATAATCTTCGCGCAGGCAGCAATACCCATATAAGAACCAGTCTTTGTTTTTGAAGGCAAGTTTTAGCGGCTCAACCAATCGGTTGATGGACTCGCTTTTGCCGCTGAAATAGTTGAAAGTAATGCGCTTACTTTGGAAGATAGCGGTTTTTAGTGTGTCGAATGTATTTTCGTGCTTTCCGTCTTTTATCCAGTCAGAGAAATCGACTTCAATCCAGTTCACGTTTTGTTTCTGAAAAACGCCGCTTAGTTTTGATAAAAGCACATCTGCGTTTTCAGCTTCAACAATATTGATACTTTGAAGCGCCATCAATATTTGTGTTTGTTCCTGTTCTGAAAGCATAGACCTATTAAGAATAAAGTTGTCTTGGATAGATATGCCACCGCCTTTTCCTTGGGTAGCATATACTGGAATACCCGCCGCACTCAGTATATCTATATCCCTATAAATAGTTCTTATAGACACTTCAAAATGCTCGGCTAATTCTGGGGCAGTCATTCTTCCCCGTTCTAACAATAAATAGACCATTTGAAAATATCTATTTTCAGCCACTTTAATCAGTCGAGTAGACAGTCCCGACACTCCTTCCAAGTTATTAAACGTGAAGGGATTGTCTACTACCCCTCACAGAACCGTGAGTTCGATTTTCCCGCATATGGCTCTTCAAACCAATATTGATTCCGAATTCCAGAGAACAGGATTTTCATCTGCCTATATTACACACCGAACTGGCGTGCCCTCTCTTCATATTACAACACAATAACTTGATATAAAGCGTCATGTTATTGCGCTTGTGGGGTGATATTGCGATAGCCATACACATTTCACACTCATTTTGAGCTTTCCGCTAAACGGCAAGCAGGGCAACTGTGGCCACAGTTGCATATTTTTTGTAGGATGAACCTACAAAATACTGCTTGTTTTTGGAGGGTTTCTTTTTCTCTGTGTCGCTTCGCTCTCATCGGCCAGTGTTGCCGCTTCCTCGGCGGTCATTTCCGGAGCAGGAGTGCCATCGGCAATCTCTGGCGGTGTGGCGGCAGGAGCGGTATGTTCTTCTGCTTGAGCTTCATTTACAGGCGTGGTTTTTACATCTTCCGGCCTGTTGGGGATATTGCAATCCCTCCTTTCCACTTCGGGACATATTGGCCCGAAGTGACCGCTACCATACAAAAATACCGCCCATAGTCTCACTAAGGCGGTGTCTTGTGTAATGTGATAGCTTCAAATTTTATTTTATTTTTGCCCTTATTCCGGGCTACTTTGCAGTTTTCCTAATACATTTGGCTCATAGAACCCTTTGCACCAGAATTTCCTATTCCCATACCGATATTTTAAGTTCGCGTGTCGATCGAATATCATAAAGCTACTTTTTCCTTTTAGATACCCTACAAATGCAGATACACTTATTTTCGACGGAATGATTACTAGCATGTGTATATGATCTTTACATGCCTCTGCCTCTATAATTTCTACACCTTTTCTTTCACATTTATCTTAACACTTTGGAGGATTTTTTTTATTCATCGCTTAAGCTCTCCGGAACCATACGCATAGCGTATGGTTTTCTTTTGACAATGAAGAAGCAGGGACCTATAAAGGCCTCCTGCTTTTTTGAATGTCTATACGTTGAGATTTCAATTTTCTCTGTTAACCATATAATCCAATAAATGCACCAGAAAACCGTTGCTTCGCGGCATTTCGTTCAATGCTTCCATCGCAAGACAATAGTGTCCCCACATCGCTCTTCTGGCGCCTTCGAGCCCAAGGATCGTCACAAAGGTTGAATTGTTGTTTTCAACATCCTTGCGAACGGGTTTTCCTAACAAGCCTGCTTCTCCTTCCCAATCGAGCACATCATCCTTAATCTGAAAAGCAATGCCAGCATGATAGGCATATTTCTTCAGAGACGCAATCTCCGACACCTTGACCTGCGCAAGAATGGCAGGCATCACGAGAGAAGCCTCAAATGCAATCCCAGTTTTGTAAAAGCATATTGTGTTCATTTGCTCCAATGTCAGTGCCTTGCCTCTCGATTGCAAATCCATCGACTGTCCGATGCACATTTCTCCTGCTTTTTGGGATGAATATTGAATCAGATCAAGCACAGCTGTGGGATCAAACCCTCTCAGGGACGATTGTTCTTCAATCGCCTTCTGAATCAGATACAGGCCGGTTAATTCCGCTGTGGCGCTATTATGAACTTGATGCAGGGTTGGACGTCCTCTCCGGGTAGGCGCGTTATCCTGTGATGGCAGATCATCGAAGATTAAGGATGCGGTATGCATATATTCCAGTGATCTCAGCAGCGGCATAATTGCAGAAGCATGAAGCTTATATTCGTTCACGCCCATGACCCAGGTTATTATAGGCCGTAGACGCTTGCCATCTCCTTCAAGACTGTAATTGGCGGCATCAATAAGTGACTCATTTATGGATGAAACCGAGTGATTTTTGGAGATCAGCAATTGTTGATTGATCTGCTGACGAATGTTTTTGACAGTATCCCAGAAATATTCCTTTTCTTCCCGGTTGTTTCTCAAGACAGTTACCATCTGGTCTCGAAGCAGCTTGTCAAAAAAATCCACATCATCCGCATAGCGAACCATACGTTGTATGAGTCGATTAAGTTCCGGATTTCCAGAGGCGAAGATGTCCATGATTTCATTGTACTTTTGTTTTCCCAGGCGCTTTTTACAACGTTTCAGTCCGTTAATGGCGCGATCCAGTATGACCTCACGGGCCTTGGCATCGGAATGGTAAACGTCATGGATCAAGTAGGAAATGACCGTCCAATACAATTCATAAGGGTTGATCAGATCTGAACGTTGGTCACGGTATTTTAAAAAGTAGGTATAGGGTGTTACTGCTCCGGCCTTCATATCGTCAAACATGTCCGCAAAATCATCAGCAAGCTGATTATAGATGCCATAAAAAAAGGTTCGGCGATCAAAGCCCTCATCCTCGGAAGCGCTTATGACGGAACGGACAATTAACCGGGAGGAGGACGATTTCAGGATGACAGGCAGGTATAGCTCTTCGTTGCTGTATTGTGGATTCGAAAGCTCCTTTACGCGGTCCATATCCTGCGCATGGAAAAACACATAGGACTGCTCAAAAAATGTATTTATAGCTTCAGGCTTCTGATAACTTTTAATATATTCAAAAGCTTCCCGTAGCTCTGCATGGACGTAACGGACGAACTCGAGGTTAACTACGTCCCACTCTCCTAAATCCGGAACAGATCCAGTCAGCAGTGCGTTTCGTATCATATCGGAATATTGTTCTTTTTCCTTAGCATTTAAGACCTCGGAATCGAGAAGATCATCAATAAAAGGATAGGTCAGACCATAAAAATACCCTAGTCTGATCCCTTCATCAAGCCGCTGCGAACGTTCTGCGGGCAATGCGGCATCGTCCATCTCTTCCATTACATGAAGAACAACCCCGATAATGATCTTGATCAATTTACGCTGGGCATGCTCGGCATTCATTTGCTGAGGAATATGGGCGGATACGTTTTTAAGCTTGTTGATCAGCCATATCACGGCATTTTCCACGCCTTCTTTCTGAGCCCACCGATACAATCCGGCTAAACTTATGAATTCAGGCTGTACACCCTCTTTAGATGTAGTTGGGCGCAGCAAGTGTTTTTTTATATCGGAAGCCAGATGTTGAACTCGGTTCTGTATTCCAGGCGAATTCAGGTCTTTACCCAGATCACGCATATACATATAGGAAACACTTCGATCCAGGTAATCGTCTAATTTACCAGTTTGATTTAACCATCCAATATATCTGTGATAATCCAGAGCATCGGCTTTTCTCTTCCCACTCGACAGAAAAGATAACAATGAGTCATAGTGGATATGCTTCTTTTTCCACAAATGAAAATCTTTTGTCAGGGTGGAGACATATCTATTTTCCATAAGCTGAACATGGAGTGATGCAAAATACTGAGCCGCCTTCTGCTCAGCTTGCTGATACCAGGCATTGGCATGAGCTGAAATTTTTTCATTCATAGGATGGATTACCTCAATTTCTATTGTTTATCCATAAGGGGGAGCAATTTTGTTAGATAATATTCAAATCTTTATACGTGAAATATTTCTATAGGTTACAAAATCGTGATGAGACATAACTAATTGCCAAATGGTTGCTTTTCCAATAGAATCCCTTTAAACGGGTTGTTTCAGAATTTGCGAGGTGTGAAATGAAAAACTTACCTAACGGAATATCGCTATTAAGAATTTTTTTATCTGTGTTACTGCTATTTGTAGAGCCGTTTAGTAACACTTTTTGGATAATATATTTCGTATGTGGATTTAGCGATATGATTGATGGGTATCTTGCAAGAAAGTACAACTTACAAAGCCAGCTCGGAGAAAAGCTTGATAGCATTGCAGATACGGCTTTAATCGTTGTTGTGGCGGTAGTTCTTGTTCCTGAATTATCAATTCCTATGGGAATTTGCATATGGATCGTTATGATTGCGATGATTCGAGTTGCGTCGTTATTGGTAGGATATTATAAATTTTATGAGTATGTCAGTCTCCATACATATGCAAATAAAGCAACAGGGCTTCTTTTGTTCGGAGCTCCTTTTTTTATCGATAAGACAAATATTTATTTATTGGGAGGGATCATCTGTACGATAGCAAGTCTTTCGGCTATTGAGGAGCTGGTTATACAGATTACATCTAAAGAGATGTCGAGAAACGTTAAAGGGATTATAGGACAGAAAAGAAATTGATATTATGACGCATAAAAAGAGGCAATACCCTATTTCGAGAAGACGGGGTATTGCCGTTTTTATTAAGCCTTAAGCTTCCATCTTTTGCGCTGTGTAGAGCCGATAATATAGGCCTCTGCGTGCGATGAGTTCATCGTGTGAGCCACTTTCTGCAATGCCTTTATCAGATACGTACATGATGCGGTCGCAGTTTTTTACGGTGGATAGCCGATGCGCAATAATGAACGAGGTTCGTCCCTTGAGCAGCTCATTCAAGCCCTGCTGGAGCAGACGCTCTGTTTTGGCGTCGATTGACGAGGTGGCTTCGTCTAGAATGAGTACGCGCGGGTCAGCAAGTAGCGTCCGTGCAAACGAGATGAGCTGCCGCTGCCCTTGAGACAGCTTGGAGCCTCGTTCGTTGACTTCGGTCAGATAGCCCTGCTCAAATTCACGGATGAATTCGTCAGCACATACTGTTTTTGCGGCGGCGATAACTTCTTCCTCGGTGGCATCAAGTCTGCCGTAACGGATATTGTCCAGGATGGTTCCTGAGAAAATAAAGCTGTCCTGCAGCATAATGCCCATTTGGCTGCGCAGGGAGTTGAGGGTCACTTGTGAGATATCGTGACCGTCAATAAGAATTCTGCCGCCAGTCAAATTGTAAAAGCGTGAAATCAGGTTGACGACCGTTGTTTTACCTGCACCTGTCGGGCCTACTAAAGCGATGCTTTCTCCAGCCTTAACCTCGAAGGAGAGGTTCTCCAAAATATTTATGCCCGGATCATATGCAAAGGTCACGTCGTCGAAGGCCACGTTTCCTTTAATCGAAGGCATTGGTTTTGCCTCTGGAGCATCGCTGACTGTAACTGGCTCATCCAGCGTTTCGAAGATTCGCTCAAGATAGGCGACCCCGTTGATAAAGCTATTGTACAGGTTCGAGAGGTTCAAGATCGGCTGCCAGAAAAGCCAGGCGTAGCTGCCCATTGCAAGTATGACACCAAAGGTTACGTCAGCCGGTTCCAGCGTGAGCAATCCTATTAGATAGATCATGGACAATACGATTGTAGCTAAGTTGTCGACAGTAAACGGGATCAGGGCATTATAGCGTAACGCCCGCATCCACTCCGTACGGAAATTGGTAGCCAACCGAGTGAAAATACCCTCATTACGCTGCTCACGAGAGAAGATTTGTGTCACTCCGATGCCGCTAATGCTCTCCTGCAAATAAGCGTTCAGATTGGAGCCTTTGTTCGAAACCGACTGCCATGCCCGCCGCTGCCGGTTCTTGATCAACAGCATGATGGCAAGAAATACGGGTAGTCCGGCAAGAGTGACAAACGAGAGTTTAACGTTGACTGCGAACATAAACGCAGCGATAAAGATGAGATTCACGATTTCCAGAATAAAATTGATAATACCGTTAGACAACACATCTGATACAGAGTTGACATAGTTTACGACCCGAATAAGAATTTTGCCCTGCGGACGGTCGTCATAATATTTGAACGGTAGTTCCTGTAAATGTTTGAACAAATCACTGCGTATGTCAAAGATAATGTCCTGCCCGACCCTCGTCATGATGCGGGAGCGGAAGGTCGCTAAAATGACGCTGACCACAATGGTAATCAACAGGAGTGCTGACCATCCGACAAGGGATAGGACATCCTTCTCTGGAATGGTGACGTCAATGACATGACGCATGATGAGCGGCGCAGTTAACCCAATGGCCGCGGAAAGCGCGCTGAGCAGAAACGCAACAATCATAGGCTTTTTTTGTCTCTTGATATACACAAGAGCCCGTCGGAAATGTCTAATATCGAAAGGGGACTCCAGATTTTCATCGATGTCGAATTTATTCCTTGCCATGAGTCGTCACCTTCCTTCCAATGCCCTCGTTCTGCAGCATAAATACATCGTAGTAATAGCCCCGTTTAGCCAGCAATTCGGCATGTGTGCCTTCCTCAATCAGACGGCCATTGTCCAGGATGAGTATGCGGTCAGCTTCGGCAGTAGTAGACACGCGCTGTGCGATGATAATCTTCGTACAGGGATAATCCAGCTCGCGAAGGCTTTTCTGAATATGCTCCTCGGTCTCAAGATCGACAGCAGAGGTCGTGTCATCCAGGATCAGGATCGGACGGTGGACCGCCAGAGCGCGAGCCAACGCGATACGCTGCTTCTGTCCACCGGATAGTCCGACGCCTCGTTCGCCGACAATGGTGTCATAACCTTCAGGCATTTTGATGATAAAATCGTGTGCAGCGGCAAGCCGTGCATATTCAATCGTATCCTCCTCAGGAAGATCAGGGTCGCCAAAGGCGATATTGCCATCGATCGTATCGGAGAACAACAGAACGTCCTGAGTCGCTATACCGATGTTTCCACGAAGCTCATCAAGCTCCAGCTTACGTACATCTATTCCATCCACCAGCACACGGCCCTCCGACACATCGTAGAAACGCGGAATCAGGTTGATGAGACTTGTTTTGCCTGAGCCCGTGGAGCCCATGATAGCGATGGTTTCACCAGATTCAATCTTAAAGCTGATATCGTCCAGTACCTTCCCGTTATCGTATTTGAAGCTGACATGATCAAATTCGATACGGCCTTCAAAGCGACGTTTCTCCACGGGATTGTGTTCGTTGACGATGTACGGTTTGGCATAATAGATATCAACGATTTTGCTTAAGCTGGCAAAAAAGCGTTGAATGTCGTTGATGATGATGCCGATGTTGCGCATCGGGTTGGAAACGGCCCAGATCAACGAAGAGAAGGCGGCGTATTCACCGAATGTAATTCGTCCATTCATGACAAACAATCCGCCTGCCAGCATCAGGATTACGTTAAAGCCTTGTGCAAAGCTTTCTAGAAACGGAAAGTAATCGAGCCATACGAGTGCTGCCTTTTTATTCGCCTTGGAATAGTTGATGTTCTTGTCTGCAAATTTTTCGATCTCGTATTCCTCACGAGCAAAAGCTTTGATTACCCGGTTGCCTGCGATATTTTCCTGCGTAGTTGTATTAAGCTGCGAGAGCCGTTCGCGCAGATCGATATACATCGGCCTCACACGCTTTGCAAATATGTAGGCAACGATAAAAATTGGAGGCGACAAGATGAGCAGCCACAACGTCAGTTCAGCATCAATAGTGAAAAAATAGATGACGGCAGCAATGAAGATCGTAAGCGATTCAATGATCATTTTAATAATCCATGCCATGGAGTGCCGTACCATGTCCAGATCGCCTGTCATCTTGGTCATGAGGTCGCCGGTACGGTTATGATCATAATACTGCATATCCTGTCCTTGAATCTTGTTGTACAGATAAATGCGGATGCGGTATAGCATATTTTGCGAGGATCGCTCATACTGCATCGTTGTTAAATAGGCAAGACCCGTACGCAGCAGGGAAAAGCCAATCATGCCCAGGCAGAGCATAATCAGCAGTCCACGCTCATCGGTTAAATTCTGCATGGCGTTGTCTCCAGCTATAAACGTGTCGACAATGCGCTGGCCGATGTACGGATTCACGATCGTGAGTGAAGAGCCCACGACGGAAAGGGATAACGCCAAAATATATCTTGCCCGGTCTCCCTTCAGGTTTTGCCACAGCCATTTCAGTTCGAACATTTTAATCACCTGTTTCTGTTTGTTCTTACACTCCTGTTGCAATAAATCTTGTTTCATATTATCAAATCAACGTGATTATACCACAATAATCTACCAGCATAAGCCAATGATTTTCTTCTTTTTTTAGAAGTTAGCGTCCTAAATCTCTCTCTCCAGCATACCCATGTTGATAAAAGGAGAGTGAACAATGTGGACAAGATTTAATTGGAAAATAACAATGTCCTGCGCTATATTTAGAATATCTTGATTATGAAAGGAGCGGTTGTATATGAATAACAACTATAATACAACTTCGATTGTAGCTTCGATTGTCGCAGATCGGGAGGGTTGTGCGAAATAACGAAAGCACTACACCTCCCAAAGATATATTTTCTTTAGGAGGAACTCATTTGACAACAATAAATATGAATAATGTAGGGCTTACTGAGCGCTTTATTCAGGAGTCGTCACATTATAAGAACTTGAGAATCGGGCGAATCTCGTCACAATATAAAGACTTATACAAAGTGATAACTGAGAATGGGGAGTTTACGGCTGAGGTTTCCGGGAAATTCCGCTATGAGGCCAAACAATTATCCGATTACCCTGCGGTGGGGGATTTTGTTATGCTGGATCGGGTGGATGATTCGGAGGGTCATATCATCATTCATCATGTGTTATCCAGAAATACCGCTTTTGAGCGAAAAGCTGCGGGTACTTCAAACGATGTACAAGTCGTAGCAACGAATATGGACATGGTCTTCATTTGTATGGCGCTTAATAATGACTATAACTTACGAAGACTTGAGCGTTATTTGTCCATTGCTTGGGATAGCGGAGCAACACCTGTAGTCGTCTTGACGAAATCCGATTTGTGCGAGGATGTGCAAGCTCGATTTGATGAGGTATCTGCTGTTGCGATCGGTGTTGATGTGCTCGTTACTACGGGGCTGTCTGAAGATGGATTTCTACGGATAAAAGAATATATGGAAAGTGGAAAAACCTTTGCTTTTATCGGATCATCCGGCGTAGGAAAGTCTACCTTGATCAATCGGCTCATGGGAACAAGCGTCATGGTTACGAGTGAGACAAGAAATGATGATAAGGGGAGACATACCACGACCAGACGGGAGCTACTTATGCTACCTGAGGGCGGAATCATTATAGATACGCCGGGTATGCGTGAGCTTGGGATTGAAAGTGCCGATCTGTCGAGATCTTTTTCCGATATCGATAGTCTTGCCCTGCAGTGTAAATTTGCGGATTGCTCTCACCAAAATGAACCCAAATGTGCTGTTCAGCAGGCGATTAAAGATGGTCAACTCTCTGCCGAGAGACTAGAGAGCTATATCAAACTGAAGAAAGAAGCCAAATATGCCGGTTTGAATTCTAGACAAATTGAAGCTGAAAAAATCCTTACGATATTTGGTGGCACAAAGGGCATAAAAGCTGTAAGGAATTACGCGAAGAGCAAGCAGGCTAAAAGGAATAAGTAGAGCACCAAGTTATACTAAGGAAGGGGCCATCCTAAAGTAGATAATCTACTTTTGGGATGGCCCTCAACGTTACCGCTTTCCCCACTACCTCGTACACGTGAAAAGAGCCATCATATTTGCTGCAATAGTGCAGTTTTTTCGTTTTTGGTGATGGTGTTCCGGGAAATTCCTGCCCAAATGCAGCTTTTTTCTGGTCAACGAGCCATTCTGATCTTATTTGAGTTGAAAACCTGCACTTTTGCATTTTTTTGCTCCAAACAGTCATATTTCATAAAAAATTCCTGCACTTTTACACTTTTATCAGAAAAACAGTCGATAGCACCCAAATAGCTAAAAATCGCGGAAATAGCTTCGAAAATTCAGCTTGGATCGAACTCGAATATCATCTCGTAGATGAAAATCTACTTATGCGACAGCTCCTCTTTAGATGGATTTACGCCATAACGCTCAAGTGCCTTCATAGAGGCTTCTAACAATCGTCTTTTTAAATATTTCCCCTCAATTACACGTACACGTTTACCTAGAAAACGAAGCTTGGAGAGCAGGTACTCGGATTCGCCGCCAAGCAAGCAAATTTTGACTCTATAAATATCATTTTCTTCGTCGTATTCAACTTCTTTTTCGAAGCTGGAGAGGGCGTACAGGATACGGGAAAGCTCTCTGTTGTATTCAGGAACGACTTCAAGGATAACGTTGTTTTTACGAGAATCGAGTATTTGACTGATTCTATTAAAGATCCGGTCAACATCTGACAACTGGATGGTCTCTGGCGATATGGATACGATATTTTTCAGTCTGGTGCTCATAAACGCTTTACGTTTGAGGTGGTACCAGAGCAGATACCATTCTCTTTTAACTATGGAGTATTCCAATTTGTACGGTAGGGCTAATTGATCATTAATCGTGCGCCCTCCCTTGATTTCATAAGATAAATGTACACCGCATTTATTCATAATGTGTCGGCGAAAAATACGCAGAAGCGGATGATATACTTGCTTTTCTATACTGCGAGCTTTTTCTATCAGGAAGTGTGAAGTGTCCATCACTTGATCTGTCTTGAGGATCGATTGCAGTTTGTCCAAGGTTTCAGAAGTGAAGGCTTGGGCCGCTGCTGGATGCTCCAGCATTGTTTTTAGCCAAGCCCTTTCCTGGGAGCTTACCATAAACGTACCTGAATCCTCGAGTCGGGAGATGATCTGGTAGTTAAATATTTTTTCAAACAAATTCATAGTAGGACTGAATCTCCTTCCATTCAGCGATCATTTCCCGGCGTAACTGAATCGGCTCCAGAACCTCACAGCTAGAACCAAAGCTACGCAGCCATGGCTTGATTTCTGTAGTTCCGTTAACGGTTATTTCATATGTAAAAGAAACATCGTCTTCAGATACAATCTCACCCCACTGCCCCTGTAGCAGAACACGTTCCTTCACAAAATTGGACTCTGTAGGACCAGGATTGTAAAATCGGGCTCGAACCGTCACTGGTCGACCGGTGTCAATCAGCCAACTGTATCGTATTTTTTCCTCAAGCTCGTTAGTTTTCGTCTCAAACAAGCTTTCGTCAACGGGCATATCCTCTTCAATTTGAGTAATACCTTCCATTCGGAATTTCAGAATTCCTTCTCTCCCATAGGACAGGAGGTACCACCGTCCGTACTGGTGATCATAGACAACCTTTAGCGGAAGCGTTTTTACTACTTTTCCATTACTTTCTCGCTCGAATAATGGGTTGGTATTTTTAGAGGCGTAGCTTTTTTCGGACTTTGGCGAAAAATATAAGAAGCGTACTCTACAGTGATGCCTTATGGCGCTTAATAGTGTAAACAAATGTGCTTCGTCTAAAATCCGAGAGTAGTACTGGTATCTATATAAAAAAGGCTCAATGGCATGTTTATCCGTATGGTTGCGCAACAGATTTTTTTTAAGTCCGTCACGCAGCAGGTAGCCTTGAACCGAAGGAACCTGAGTGTTTGCCATTACATCCACAAAATCATACAAATCAATAAGCTCATCATCAGACAATGCAGAGACCAAATCATTTTGTATGCGATATCGGTAAGGACGGGGACCTTGCTCCTTCTTGATCACCCCAACCTCCTCCAGATACTTGAGATCGGAACGAATGGTTTTTTCATCGGGAAGGGGAAGATCAGAAGACATTCCACTGCAGCAAATATCCAGCAGCTCCATAGCAGTCAAGGCTTGTTCATTCATAGCTCCCAAAAGCAGTGATATTCTTTGGCTCTCTGATCCTTTGACAGACTTTGCACGGAACAAAAATAACAGTACCGGATCGGTGGAATCGTAATAGCTGAACCTAAAGGTCTCAGCAAATTCTTTACTTTGTTCCTCCGGTAAGTGCTGGTACATCGAACCTACGATCTCTTTGAGCCGTCGAGTTGTTTTATCAAACGTATGGATGGAAATGCCCAATCGATCTGCGAATTGCTGTCTGCTGAACGCTCCGCTAGTAAGCACGAGCATGCGCAGGAACTGTATTTCTTTATCGAAGCTTTCCTTAGCCAACAGAAGTCCCCCATTCCAACAAAACGTCTCCTATCATTGTAACAGGGGAAGGAATCGGGCGAAATGGATAACTTTATGTTCGATCGTAATACTTACGCCATGTTCGTTCCTTCCAAAATAGGCGAAGATAGACACAGGCGTTGAAAAAAGATAAGTAAGGAGGAAGACCATCATGTCCGACATACAGCAACAAATCATGGAAGAATTAAGACGAATCGAAAGGGAAGAAGACGTTCGGATACTTTATGCTTGTGAATCAGGCAGTCGTGCATGGGGCTTCCCGTCAAAGGACAGCGATTACGACGTAAGATTTATATATATCAGGCCGCTGGAATGGTATTTATCGATTTTTGAAAAGCGGGATGTCATCGAACGGCCGATCAGCGACATGCTTGATGTGAATGGATGGGATTTGAAGAAGGCCCTGAACCTGTTTCGTAAATCGAATCCCCCGTTGCTCGAATGGCTGCAGTCCCCGATACGCTATATGGAGAATTACTCAGTTGCTGAACAGATCCGCAGCATCTCTCCGTACACCTTTTCCCCTAAATCATGCATGTATCACTATTTGCATATGGCGAGAGGGAATTATCGGGATTATTTGCAGGGCGACCAGGTTAAAATCAAAAAATATTTCTACGTACTCCGTCCAATTCTCGCTTGTGAGTGGATAGAGAAGTTCAATACAATGCCGCCAATTGAGTTTCATGCGCTAATCGATAGCTTAGTTCCGGAGGGGAGCGAACTAAAGCAGGTAATCCAGAATCTACTTTCCCGCAAAATAGCAGGTGAGGAATTGGACTATGAAGCAAAAATCAACCCGATCAACGATTTTTTAGAAGAGAGAATCTCTTACTACGAACGAACGGCTTCAAGCATGCAGACTTCTGAGACGGATCAGAGTAAGCAGCTTGACGATTTGTTCAGATCAGCTTTAAAGGAAGTAAAAGAAATATAGTGATTTATGCCGAAATCTTTGTTACTGGAGTTGAATTATAGCCAAAATGAAAAAAGCAATTTTTCTTCATTACCCAGCAATAAACAGGAAGAGTTGCCGTCTCTCGAGACTTATAATAGGATTTGAAAAATCAGAGTTTCTGATTTTACAACAATATGGAGCGGTGATGGAATGAACATAGAGTTAGTTTTTGAACAGTTTCCTATTATTAAATCCGATCATTTAGTATTGAACAAGATTGAAGCCGGCGATTTGGATGAGGTTTATGAAATTTACAGCAATGACAAAGTATTTGAGCACTGCGGAATCATCCCTAAACACAATAAAGCTACGGTTCAGTCGATGATTGGCCACTTTGAGAGGGACTATAATAAGCGGTCCAGGGTCAAGTGGGGGATATTCGCAAACGATGAACCCCGCAAATTGCTCGGGATTATTGAGGCTATGGATTTTAATCAGAAGGTCGACATGGTGACGATCGGCTATTTTTTGGCGGAATCAAATTGGGGAAAAGGTATCGCTACAGAAGCAGTCGAGATGTTGTTGAAATTCTTGTTTCTGGACGTGAACATCAACAGAATTCAAGCTGAAGTGATGCCTATGAACGAATTATCTAAAAAGGTTCTTCTGAAGAATGGATTCATCAAAGAAGGGACACTGAGACAAGCTTCCTTATGGTCCGGCAAAGGGATCGTCGATTTAGAAATGTACGGTATTTTAAAAGAGGACTACGTAAAATAACTGATTAGAGAAGTTCAGAATAGCGTACATAAAAAAGTGGGGCGAACGGGTATCGCCCCCCTATTATGACTCTAACTCCGCAATACATTCTTCAGCCCATTCGATCTCCGCTTTTGCAACCTTTAATCCTTTGCGTAGAGAGAGGAGCCAGAAAGGCTTTTCCGAATCGAACTCACTTTCCATTATGTCCTGTTCGATTTGGGTGAAGAAGAGTAGCAATTGTTGTTTTTCCTTCACTAAAAATTTTAACTGAAATATCAATTCCTTCTTATCGAGGTGTGAACCAAAAAACATTCGAAGGGACGTTTCGTCACGTGGGACGGACATCGTGTTATGTGGTGTTTTGTGCATCCAGTCTAAAAAAGCTTGTTGGCCCTTCGGGGTAATTCGATAGACTCTGCGATCAGGTTTTGTTTCTTGTGGTTCAATATGCGAATCAACCAACCCATTGCCCTCTAAGGATTTTAAATCACGATATATTTGGCTAAGATGTGCAGGCCAGATATGTTTGATCGAAGCATCGAAATAATATTTCAGATCATATCCTGTCATTTCTTTACAAGAAAGCAGGCCTAGTATGGCGTGTGAGAGTGACATGAATATTCTAACCCCCGGTGAATTGATATAACGATTTTATCATATCTGTTTACTTCATTCTCCCTTTTGAAAACAACAAAACTTCACAATAGAAATATTATCTTGCCCCATAAGCATATTAAGTTCTTCAATAATCGTCTCTATTTTTTTCTGAGAACCATTAATCAGATTTTGTTCTATTAGACAATTTTCAGCCAAAACACCTTCTGAAGGGGGCTCATGCATACTTACATGGGTAGGGCGCTCGGCTGCAATATGCATCACAATCGATTTCACGAAGGAAATAAATTGCGGTTGGTTTAATGTCTCCGTACGATCTGTTTGAACCTCGACCAGAACACCAAGTTTTCCTTCCGTTAAGTAATCTTCATGGATATATGAAGCAACCATCCCATGCCCACGGACCTCATAACGTGTAAATCGTTTAAGAAGTATTCGCTCACCCAAGGTTGTTGTCAGACTTTTTATAACGTTGCCTACGGTCTCACCATTGTGCATTGTCAAATGATCTACAGCATTCAAATCAATAGGATTCTCGATAGCAATCAAACGGGCTAGCTCACGAATAATGGCTTTGAATTCAGACGTTTTTGCAACAAAATCTGTCTCACAATTGACTTCCAAGAGGACACCGATACGCTGATTATCATTTATATATGCATGCACGAGACCTTCGGCAGCTACTCGCCCAGCTTTTTTTACGGCAGTAGAAATCCCTTTTTCCCGTAAATATGTAATGGATTGCTCCAAATCTCCGTTTACAGCCAATAAGGCTTCTTTACAATCCAGCATACCTGCACCCGTTCTTGTACGTAATTCTTTGATTAAACCTGCATTAATATGAGACATAAGCTTTCTCCTTTATGGAATGATTTATATATAACATGTTATATAATTAAACTGATTATACAACTAATACATAAATTGTCAATCGATTCACAAAAATCGCAGAAATGATTTTGTTCTTTCTTGGTGGACAAATATAAAAAATGTCCATCAAAAGATGGACACGAGGGTATAATCAACACTGGACAATAAATTTCTATATATTGTTGATTGCTCGATGAAGGACAGAATATATCTCATGAAACAGTGTCTTTAACCCTATACCAGTACTTATAAGCTTCTAAATATCCGATTTTCGAGTATAGCTGCAAAGCTGGTATGTTGTTCATGACAACAGCCAAGTAACTATATTTAGCTCCGTTTTCGCAGCCCCATTTTAACAAATTCAATAGGAGTTGCTCTCCAAACCCTCGGTTTCTATACTCTATATCTGTAATGATATCGTATAGCCCGATGTATTCTCTCTCGATCACTCCAAGGCCGCAAGCAACAACTTTGCCTTCGTAATAAAGTGAAATGAATCCCTTTTTTGTTTTGATATTCGATAGTACTCTTTCCATGGCAGGCCTGTTAGCATGTTCAACTTGATTTATTCTGCAAAAATCATTCAGCCACTCGTTATTGATATGGGTTTCAATTTTTACGGAATCTAGTGACGGCTTCTGGATGTGATCGAGGCTCAAGGTTTGGATACTGGATAAATCGATCAAGGAGTAGCCCTTGTCCTCAAGTATTTGATCTAATTTAATAGGGTGAACAAATGGAGTAATTTTGTATATGGCTGGTAAATGATTTAAGGCATAGATTTGCTCGCATTCCGCGATTTTTTGCTCCAGATTACATGTTGAATAATGAATAGGACTAATAGAGTTAGAGCGTTTCGTATAACCATCCGCAAAGCGCAAAACCCATCCATCATAAAGCAAAGTGGATAAGGATGGCCAATTGTTTAATGATAATTCTTCAAGCATTTTATGATCCATATGAATCCCCCATTACATTACATTTGTATAATAATACTTTAATGTGAATAAAAATTCAATAATAGTGGATAATAACCGAAATGTGTTAATCCGTGATTTTTTTGACCGATAATAATAAGAGCAGGTGCAAATCATCACGAAGGGAACTATTCAAGTTGAAGACGGTCATTAAAACTACGTTTAAGATTATACTTCCGTTTATTTTAATAGCGCTGGCTTATTTCCTATACATAAAAACCAATGTTATGTCTGAGCCGCAAATCGATGTCATTAGGCTTTCTCCTTATGTCATCTTTGTGATTGGGGCAGTGATCTCGTGGAAATTTAATCGTAGCAGAGAGTTTTTTATCCTGATCATTTTTACCTTATGTTTGGTTTCACTTGCATATTTGCCGGGAACCATTGATAAATCGATACAAATGGCTGATAGCTATTCGATTATTTGCTTAGTAATTCCTATAAACATCGCGTTGTTCTCCCTTTTTAAAGAGCGGGGGATTTTAAGTTTATGGGGAGGAATTCGGATCGGTATGATCCTGTCTCAAATTCTATTATCATTCTGGCTAATCGATTCACGGCAACAAGAGATTTTTACGCTGATCAAAAAGGACATATTCCCTGTAAACCTCCATTCCATAACCTCGATCTCTCAAGTATCGATCATTTTCTTTGTAATTGCGCTAGTCATACTGATCTTAAGGCAAATCAAATATAAATCCTCTCAGGATATATCTTTTATAGCTGTGCTGATTGCACTGTTTTTTGTGTTACATCAAAATAGTAACCCGACCCTCTATTCCATTTTTTTCGCAGCTTCAGGAATTGTACTTATCGCTTCCATTATTCAAGATTCGTATTCCATGGCATTTTCTGATGAACTGACGGGCTTGCCTTCAAGACGGGCTCTTAAGCAAGATATGATGAAACTAGGGATGAACTATGTTATTGCTATGCTAGACATCGACCATTTCAAAAAGTTCAACGATACATATGGTCATGACACAGGGGATGAGGTGCTTAAGCTCGTTGCTTCCACGATCAAGGATGTGACGGGTGGGGGGAAATCGTACCGGTATGGTGGAGAGGAATTTACGATTCTTTTTCCAGGCAAAAGTGTGAATGATGTGCTTCCCCATCTTGAGGAGTTAAGAGAGAAAATATCTAAAAGGGCCTTTACATTGCGGAATAAAAGGGGTAAGGGAAAAAGTAGATCAAAACGTAAGACTCGCAGCGCAAGAGCAGGAAAACAAATATACATAACCGTAAGTATCGGCGTCTCTCAAAAGAATGAAAAGTCCAAAACTCCAGATGCCGTAATGAAATCTGCCGACACCGCTTTATATCGTGCGAAGAAAAAGGGTAGAAACTGTGTAAGTAAGTAGCTCTAGTAAATTTTGAATAAAGCTATTCTCCACCATATTAAGGAGTTCGTTTTATGGTAATCTGGCTGAGAATCAGAATTGGTTTTGTCGATTTAAGGAGGAAGCTAAATGAGTAATCATGAACATATCATCATTCAGAACGCCCAAGAAGAAGATTATGAACAGTTGAGAAGGATCTTTTTTCAGTCACAAAGAGATGATTTTCATTGGGTGGATAGCAGATCCCTGCAAATGAGCGATTTCGATCATAGTGTGGAGGGTGAACTAATTATTACTGCTTCAATAAAAGGGCAGATTGCGGGATTTATGTCAATTTGGGAAGAGGATCATTTTATTCATAATTTATTTGTAGCCTCTGAATTTAGAAGATATGGCGTAGGAAAAGCTTTATTGGACGAAGCAATCAAATTACTGGGAAAACCATTGTCGTTAAAATGTGTGAAGAAGAACACGAATGCTGTACATTTTTATTTATCGCAGGGATGGAGTATACAAAAAGAGGAAACTGACACGCAAGAGCCTTACTATTTTATGGTTTGCTCATGACAGAAGGATCGATGGTTCGATTGCGATTTTTATCCAAAATGAGAGGCCTTCAAATAAGGTGGCTAACTGGCTCCCATCCCCTAAGGACACATATCAGCAACAAACAGAGTGGGTTTGCACAGGAAATGTATTGCCAGCGGTAGTTCAACAAAACTATACAGTTCGAATCTCTTAACGTAATATATTAGTTAATATTGCTTAATGGAGGTTGTCGAACAAGTGAGTAATGAATTTGGCTACACACAATATTTAGTTAGAAGAAAGGTACTGTCCGTACTTGGTGCCAAGTTTCATATTTATAATGCGAATCAGGAATTAGTTATGTTCTCTCAGATGAAAGCCTTCAAGCTCAAAGAAGACATTCGTCTATACAGTGACGAGAGTATGACTCAGGAATTACTTACGATCCAGGCCCGTAATGTGATCGATTTCTCGGCTACTTACGATGTTAAGGATGCACGTACTGGGGAACATGTTGGCAGCTTGCGCAGAAAAGGCCTTAAGTCGATCCTGAAGGATGAATGGCTTATTTTGAATTCTGGTGAGACAGAGATTGGGCGAATTAAGGAAGAAAGCCGATTGCTTGCGTTCCTGCGTCGTTTTCTTACAGGACTTATTCCTCAGAAGTACCTTGTTCAAATAAATGGAAACACGATTAGCACCTTCAAACAAAACTTTAATCCTTTTGTCACCAAGATCAATGTTGATTTCTCAGCAGATTCGGCTGGGTCGCTGGATCGCCGTTTAGGGCTAGCAGCAAGTGTGCTGCTGTGTGCGATTGATGGGAAGCAGCAGGGTTAGGGAATTGTGTCAAATGTCACCATATGATAAAATCGAGGGACTAATTTTACTGGGTGCATAGTTGAGGAAATGGACTTCATTTGACAATTGAAGCTCAATTCAATATACTTTCTGTAATCTTATATGATTTACGATGAAAGAGCGAAGTAGCGGGCAGTCACTGTTCTCAGAAAGCCAGGGGTTGATGGAACCTGGCAGCATTACTGACCCTTGCGAATTACACTCCGGAGTATCTTGGGTAATGCCAAGCGGGTTAGCTCACGATAATGAGCTGAGAGAGGTATGATGAGTTAGCTATTAAGGCTGTTAATGTCATCATACAATTTGGGTGGTAACACGGTTAATTCAATCGTCCCTATAGTCTGATTATAGACTTAGGGACGATTTTTTATTTTCTGTACAAAGGAAAAAAGGGCAACTAAAAATATAGGGAGCTGAACATGATGAATATTATCGACGAATTGGCATGGCGCGAGGCGATTAATCAACAGACGGATGAAGAGGGACTTCGCAAGCTGGTCGATGAGAAGTCGATCTCGTTATACTGCGGGGTCGACCCGACAGGAGACAGTATGCATATTGGGCATTTGATTCCGTTTATGATGCTCAAAAGATTTCAATTAGCAGGACACAAGCCTGTTATTCTGATCGGCGGAGCGACAGGAACGATCGGCGACCCAAGCGGACGTCAATCCGAGCGCAGCTTGCAGACGATGGAGCAGGTGCAAGCCAATGTTGATGCGCTAACAGCGCAAATGAAGAAGTTGTTCCTGACGGATGCGGACAATCAACTGCGGTTGGTGAACAACTACGATTGGACGCATCAGTTGAACGTAATTGATTTCCTGCGCGATTTCGGGAAAAATTTCAGTATCAATGCGATGCTGGCTAAAGATGTTGTAGCGAGCCGGCTTGATAGCGGTATTTCATTCACAGAGTTTTCTTATCAAATTCTGCAGTCGATTGACTTCCTTCACCTTTATCAAAACGAGGACGTGCAATTGCAAATCGGCGGTTCCGATCAATGGGGCAACATTACAAGCGGCCTGGATCTGATTCGAAAAAAAGAAGGCTCTGAAGCCCAAGCGTTCGGCTTAACGATTCCGTTGATGCTAAAGGCTGATGGAACGAAGTTCGGCAAAACAGCAGGTGGTGCGATCTGGCTTGATCCGAAGAAAACGACGCCTTATGAATTCTACCAATTCTGGGCTAACACCGATGATCGGGATGTTATTAAATACTTGAAGTACTTCACTTTCCTGGATAAAGCGACGATTGAAGCACTGGAAGAGAAGGTACAAACCGAGCCGCATAAGCGCGAAGCTCAAATTACGCTGGCCGAAGAAATGACCCGATTCGTGCACAGTGAAGAAATGCTGGAGCAGGCGAAAAGAATTACGGCCGCTTTGTTCAGTGGAGATATTAAGTCTTTGAGTGCCGACGAAATCGAGCAAGGCTTCAAGGAAATGCCAACCTTCGAAGCGAGCAAGGATTCCAAGAATATCGTGGATTGGCTTGTGGATGTAGGCATTGAACCATCCAAGCGTCAAGCGCGTGAGGATATTACGAGCGGTGCGATTTCCTTAAACGGCGATCGTGTAAATGAGCTTGAGTCTGAGGTTAGTGTTGATTTAGCAATCGAAGGCCGTTTCATCATCGTTCGCAAAGGGAAGAAAAAATATCATTTGGTGAAATTGGTTTAGGATACAAAAAACGGATGGGCACGAAATCAGGAAAGGCTTGCAAAAATGCAGTTTTTTAAAGTAGAAATGAAGGAAATGAACAAAAGCCTGCAAATGTACAGGAATATTTTTCGGAATGGCTAGTTTGAAGAGGATTCTTAGAAAAAGCCTGTAGATTTGCAGCAATTTGGCATGTTTAGAAAATTCATATGATCAAAGCCTGCACATTTGCTGGAATTCTGCTTCATGACACTATTCCACTTGAGCAAAAGTCATAGAATCTGGAACGGTTTTGCGCAGTGAGTAGAGTCAACAGCTTCTGGAAACTAAGAAATGTTGATTATACAGAGAAGGGATTGTCTTAATTAAAAAAGCTAGACAGGATCATTGATCAAATCCTGTCTAGCTTTTTTTTCCTCCTGATTCAAAGAGTTCATCTACAAATTTCCAATTAAAAAAATTAACAGGAATGATGCATTTTTAGCGTAATCCTATTAAAATACAATATATTAATTTAATACATTAATTAGTTTAAGACATATGAAGTTTAGGAAGTGATTTATGGTGCTAGATAGCAAATCGATAGAATCAGCGATCCAAAGAGCTCGGGACGGAAACAGGTCGGAGAGAGATCGGGTCATAGAGCAGTATCGTCCATACATTCTTCGTACCGTATCTCAAATATGCAAACGCCCAATAGGGTGGGAGCATGACGAAGCGAGTATCGGGATCATTGCATTTAACGAGGCTATTGATCGATATGATAGAGGGATGGGAAAAACCTTCGACAATTTTGCTTATATGATCATTCATAGTCGTCTCATTGACGAATTTCGCCGACAGGGGAAATTTATAAAATCTGAGAGTGTTACTCTGAACGATAGCAGAGGTATATTTGAACAGAGTGCTAATGAAATATCAAGTTCCCTTGAGGTATATAGCAGAGAGCAGTCGGCTACGGAGCTGGCGATGGAGCTGCTTGCTTACGATGAGACCCTTCAGAAATACGGTATATCGTTAGAGGAACTGGAGGATTGCTCTCCCAAGCACAGGGATTCGAGGAAGCAGATGATCCAAATTGCCAAGCACTTCAGTGAACAGCCGGAATGGGTCGAGATATTGAAAAAAACGAAAAGGCTGCCGATCAGGAAAATGCTGAAATTTTCTAAAGTAGTACCCAAAACGCTGGAACGAAATCGTAAATATATAATAGCGTTAGTTTTAATTTATGCGTGCCCGGAATTTGAAGGGATACGCAGCATAGTTTCTTTTGCAAATATAGAGGAGTGATGATGATGCATGGCATCGTAATGAAAATAACTGAACAGTGTATCGTCGTTCTCTGCGAGGATGGGAAGTTCCGGAACATTCCGCATTTAGCGGATATGCCGAAGTTGGGAGATCGGATCCCGATTGTAGCTACAGCTGATGTGGATTCAATACCCGTACGCAAAAAATACGCAAGCCGTTGGTTCAGGCAAGCCTGGTGGCTTGCGGCTTCTATTTTGCTGTTGATCGGAGCTGTATTTTGGTGGAATCCATTTACCGGAAATGCATCTACGCTGGTAGCGCTCGATATCAATCCAAGCATGGAGCTGTATGTCAAACAGGACGGAAGGATTGAGAAAATAAAACCACTGAACGATGATGCGAAAAAACTATTATCTGAACGGGAGTTTATAGGGCAGGATATTTACGAGGCCGTTCATATCATTTTGGGTGAGGCCAAAAAGCAGGGTTATTTGAATGCTGACGAAGGAAAAAATTTGATTATGCTCTCGACGATGGATTTGAGTTCTACTCCGTTTCAGTTGAACAAAGAAAAAATCGATACCGCAGAAGAAGGTTATGAGCTGGAATGGTTTGAGGCAGATCAAAGCTTGAAGGACAAGGCGGAGAAGGCAGAATTGTCCTTAAATAAATACATCGTGTATGAAAAGGCGAAGGAGCAAGGAATTGAGCTGAACATTGAAGAATTACGCGCGCATTCCATTCTTTCTACACTCAATGGTGTAGGAGTAGAGCCACAGCGTTTGTTTACCGGTGCAGAAGACGATATTATAGAGCCAAAACCGCAGATTGATTCTTCGAAAGAGAAGCAGATTAAGGTTAAAGATGGTGAACAGGCAGGTTCTGGTTCTGGCAAGGAAAAGGATACGCAAAAGCAAACGACGCAAAAGGAAAAAGAAAAGGAAAATCAGCAGCAGGGGCAGACTACTTCGCAGGACAAGAAGCAACCCTCAAATATCACCAAGAACAGAGGAGATTCCTCACAGAAACAGGAACCCAAGGAGCCTGCCAAGGAGCCTGCCAAGAACGGCGCGACCGATGGGACCAAGAAGGGTAGCAGCTTAAATAATAAAGATAACTCCGAGCCGGGTAAAGGTGAAAATAGGCCGGATGAAGGCAAAAAAGCGAAAAATAATGTTTCTGGGGAGAATAAACCGGGGAATACAAATCCGGACAAAAACCGCGAAGAAAGCGGGCATAAGGGACAGTAAGCAGTTGATTCAATTTTCTTTTTTTTTTCGACACCCCCTCAAAACAAGTGAATTGAGCGTAATAACCTATGTGCCTATCAAAAACGCTTGCTAAATTCTACAGAATGAGAGGATGTAATGAATGAAAAGATTTAGAAAAGCACTATTGTCATCATTTTCAATTTTGTTGGCCTTTAGTCTCACCGTTCAAGCTGTGTCGGCTAAAGAGGTTGAAACGTCTACAAAATCGGAGGTCCGTACCCAATCTGTCCAGAAATTTAAGGATATAAATGATGCACCATGGGCGGAGGCAAATATTCTTAGAATGCAATCCAAGGAAGTGCTACAAGGCTTCCAGGATGGTACGTTCCGTCCGAACAAACCGATAACCCGTGTTGAAGCGATCGTCATGGCTGTTCGCCTGATGGGGCTTGAGGCTGAAGCAAAATCAAAGTCGGCTGATGCGAATTTGAATTTCAAGGATGCTGATCAGCTGAGTAAAAAATATCCTTGGGCTAAAGGATATGTGGTTACCGCTTTTGAGCATGGGCTGTTTGATGCGAACGAGAACCAGATCCAACCGGAGAAGCCTGCAAGCCGTGTATGGGTAGCTAGCCTGCTCGTTAAATCGCTAGGTTTAGGGAATGAGGCGCTGTCTCAGATGACCGCTGAGTTGAGCTATAAAGATGCAAATGCCATTCCTGCCGGTTCCGTCGGTTATGTCAAGATAGCCATCGAGAAAGGGCTTGTCAGCGGATATCCTAATGGAACATTCAAGCCGAATAAGGGTGTAACCCGAGCTGAAATGGCAGCATTGCTGGATAGAATGAATGGAGAACTGCTGGAAAAAGCGGATGCGGTTAAGGTAAGTGGAACAGTGAAGGGAATTTCCTTTCCAGCTACATCGGTAACTGATCAAACCTATGGGCAAATCAAAATCGAGACTGTAAATAAAGAGATCAAAACGTATAGCATCAAAGCTGACTTGCTCGTTGAGTATCACAACAAAGTGATTAAGGCAGATCAATTGGCTGTTGATGACGAGGTTCTTCTTACTGTTTTGGATCAAAAGGTAGTTGATGCAAAACTGCTCTCCTCAAAAACAAACGAAAAACCTGTTACAAACAGCAATCAACAAAAATCAAAAAACGAAAATAATGGTAACAACAATGGTAATGATAATGGCAATAACAAAGGTAACGGTAATAGTAACAAAAACGGTAAATAACGTTTTATTCCTTTGAGGATACTCATATAAAAATAAGGCCAGAATCGATGTTACGATCCTGGCCTTATTTTCATTTTCATAGACTTGATTCATCGCGGAACTATCCTTATTGACGCAAAGTTTTCAATGCACCGCTCCATGCGATTACTTGATCGAGCATACCGTTTACATTGGTAAGATGCAGATCGGCTGGCTTGAACACTGATCCGTTCTCAAAATCAGTGAACAGGGACAATGCTGGATGTACTCGAACGTCGGCTACGGATAATTCTCCCAAGATGCCGCGCAGATGTTCAGCTGCACGAGCGCCGCCAACCGAACCGTAGCTTACGATACCAGCTGCTTTATTGTTCCATGCTTCACGTGCATAATCCAGTGCATTTTTTAATGCCCCCGTAATGCTGTGGTTGTATTCTTGAACGATAAATACGAAGCCGTCCAAGCTAGCAAGCTTAGTATTCCAAGCTGTTGCTTGTTCTGTAGCATCAGCTTCCCCAAGCAATGGCAGCTTATAGTCCGCAATATCTACGATCTCGTAATTTGCATCTCCGCGTTGATCAGCGATACTTTTAACCCATTCACCAACCTGTGGACTCACACGACCTTCACGAGTGCTACCCAAAATAATACCGATGTTTAATTTAGACATGTTTTTTTCCTCCTTAGTGGTAGATCTACCTAATAATTTATTTAAAAAGCCCATTACATATACCCACCATTTCAATTTCTTTTCTTAGTGTATTTTGAATACGAGATAATAATAATTCATTTAATTTATTAAGTCAAGTACCTAACAAAAAGTTAGTATTTGTCGAAATTTGTTTGATTGTATAAGGCGTAAAGTATTTTTAAAATAAGAGAAAGGGAATATTCAAAAATATCGACAAAATGAAAAGAGGCCTAAGTGTAAATGACGTTACAGCAACTGAAATATGTCATCGAAGTAGCGAGCCGGGGGTCAATGAATGAAGCGGCCAAACGTCTATTCATCTCACAGCCCAGCCTGTCTAACGCCATAATGGATCTGGAGGAAGAGCTTCGAATTACTATTTTTTCGCGTACTAATAAGGGAATATCCTTGACGAACGAGGGATCGGAGTTTTTGAGCTATGCACGTCAAGTGATTGAGCAGGCTGAGCTGCTGGAGAACCGTTATTTGAATGGCAAGCTCTCACCCCAGCATTTTTCGGTTTCTACTCAGCATTATGCTTTTGCAGTGAACGCTTTTGTTAATCTTGTAAAAGAATATGGTCATGATGAATACGAGCTTGCCCTGCGAGAGACGAAGACGTACGAGATCATTGAGGATGTTAAGTCCCGCTACAGTGAAATTGGAATTCTCTATCTAAATGACTTCAACATCAAAGTAATTAATAAGTTGTTAAAAGAAGCTGGCCTCCAGTTCAATAGTCTTTTTATCGCGAAGCCGCATGTTTTCATTAGCACTCATAATCCACTCGCCAAGCAGGACCTCGTAACGATCGATCAGTTGCAGGAGTATCCGTATTTGTCTTTTGAGCAGGGAGAGTACAATTCGTTTCATTTTTCTGAGGAGATATTAAGTACGTTGTCGCATCCTAAAAGCATTCGGGTCAATGATCGGGCGACACTCTTTAATCTGCTGATTGGCCTTAACGGGTATACGATCTCCACAGGTGTTCTCAGCTCAGATTTAAACGGTAATGAGATTATTCCGGTTCCTCTGGATTGCAGCGAAAACATCAATGTCGGATGGATTTGTCATAAAAATGCTTCACTTTCTCCGCTGGCCAGGGCTTACATTAAGGCTTTGGAGCAGGCGATTCAGGAGTAAAAGGTACGGGGTATAGCTTTTAGCTATAGCTGGTTATAGTTTATTGGAGTTACATTATAGCTGAGCAGGTATGATATTTTTCTATTATCGAATTTGAATTGAAGCTTGAGTTCACTAATTGAAAATAGAGGAGAATATCTACCATGTGTAATGTGACGGTTCAGGGAAAAGCAAGAAAGGCAGCACCATACAGATTTGATGTAGTTGGCAGCTATTTGCGTCCGGTAAGGATCAAAGTCGCGAGAGCGCAATATAGCAATGGAGAAATTACTGCGGATGAGCTGGCACGGATCGAAGATGCTGAAATTATCAAGCTGGTAGAGAAGCAAAAAGAGGTCGGTCTTCAGGCGGTCACGGACGGGGAATTCAGACGCTCCTGGTGGCATCTTGATTTTATGTGGGGACTTGATGGTGTGGAAAAAGCCGATGTGGATCAAGGGTATCTGTTTCAGGGAATCGAGACGAGAGCAGAAACTGCGCGTTTGAACGGGAAAATAGGATTTTCCTCTCATCCTTTTGTGGATCATTTCCGTTTCTTGAAGCAAGTGGCAGGTGATGAGGTTGTTGCTCGTCAGACAATTCCGGCGCCAGCTCAATTTTTGGCGGAGCTGTTGCGCCCTGAAAATAAAGCGTCCACGGATACGTATTATAACAGTTTGGATGAGATGGTAAAGGATATAGCAAAGGCATATCATGATGCAATACTTGCCTTCTATGATGCGGGCTGCCGTAATTTGCAATTGGACGATTGCACATGGGGAATGCTCTGTGATAGCGATTTTTGCAAGATTTTGGAGCAAGGCGGTCTTAGTGTAGAGGACATTTCGAAGCTATATGCCCGCGTGAACCAAGAAGCGATCAATGACCTGCCTTCTGATCTTATAGTTACAACTCACGTATGTCGGGGCAACTATCACTCCACTTGGGCATCGTCAGGCGGTTATGAGCCTGTTGCAAAAACGTTGTTCGAAATCCAAAATATCGATGGATACTATCTGGAATTTGATACGGAACGCTCGGGAGATTTTACACCGCTCAAAGAACTGAAGGATCAGCAGGTTGTGTTAGGGTTGTTCTCTTCTAAAATTGGTGAACTAGAGGATAAAGCAGAGATTGTGGCACGTATTAAGGAAGCAACGGAAATCGTTGATCTTGACCAAATTTGTCTCAGTCCTCAGTGCGGATTTGCTTCTACAGAGGAAGGCAATATTTTGACTGAAGAGCAGCAATGGCAAAAGCTGGCGTTTATTAAAGAAATTGCGGATGAAATTTGGAAGTAATAAAAATAGAGTAAAGGTATGATTAATATTAGATTTGAGTCAAGCTGAGTTCAGTAATTTTCTCCTGATCTTACTTGGCTTTTTTTGCTTGAAATAGAGAGTAAGTTGATATACTTCATGTAATATAAGAGTCATGTAGTGTTATTATCAGTATTGAGTAAACGTTTAAGAACAAGGAGTGAGCCTGGTGGCAAAAAAAACACAAAAAGTGTTGCGCAACAAGGTAATGTATTCGATTTACGTTCGTAATCATAGTGAGGAAGGAACCTTCAAGGCGGTCGAAAAAGACCTGGATCGCATCAAACAGCTGGGTGTGGACATCATCTGGTTTATGCCTATCCATCCTATCGGTGTGAAGGCACGAAAGGGCAAGCTTGGCAGTCCGTATGCCAACGAGGACTTTCGCAAGATAAACCCGGAATATGGAACAATGGAGGATTTTAAAGATCTGGTCAACGCCATTCACGATAAAGGGATGCAGTGTATTATCGATGTTGTCTATAACCATACTTCTCCTGACTCCTGGCTAGTGGACAATCATCCCGAGTATTTCTTCAAAAAAACGGATGGCAGCATGGGCAATCGTGTTGGTGATTGGAGCGATATTGTTGATCTGGATTATAATCAGCCTGGACTTTGGGATTATCAAATTGAATCGCTAAAAATGTGGGCAGAAATCGTGGATGGCTTCCGTTGTGATGTAGCGCCTCTGGTTCCGCTGGATTTTTGGCTTCGTGCCCGTGAAGAGGTGGATAAGGTCAGACCTGACTGCTTATGGCTTAGCGAGTCCGTTGAACCGGAATTTATTTTATTTCTTCGATCACAAGGTATGATTAGCCTGTCTGACTCCGAAATTTTTCAGGCCTTTGACGTGAGCTACGATTACGACATTCATAATTATTTCAAGGGTTATTTAACCGGGGACAACAAGCTTAGCTATTATGCCGACAAGGTTAATATGCAGGAGTACATATACCCTGAAAACTATGTCAAACTGCGTTATTTGGAAAACCATGATCAGCCTCGCGCCAAGGAATTGATTCCAAATGATAACGATTTATTGAATTGGACCGCATTCCTCTATTTCCAAAAGGGGATGACCTTGATCTATGCTGGTCAAGAAACAGAAAACGATGTTCGCCCGGATTTATTCAATAAGGATACCGTGAACTGGAATACGGGCAAAGACATCTCTTCATTTCTAAGCGCGCTTTATCCTATTAAGAAAAAAGAAATCGTAGCTAATGGCAGTTATTTATTGAGGGCCATTGATGAGGAAGATATTCTTGTCGGAGAATATACATGGGGAGGTCACAAACTGGTCGGTGTGTTCAACATGAAGGGGAAATCAGTTGAGATCGAGGTAAACCTGCCTGACAACGCTTATACGAACCTGATTGACGGGAGCAAGGTTATCGTTAAGGATGGGAAATTGCTCTCCGTCTCCAAACCAATCATTATTGAAGTGTAATCTAGGCCGCTCGATGGCTACAAAAAGGTTGCGGGATGTTTTATAACGCAATCTTTTTTTGTGTGAATTATATGGATAAAATATCCACTTTTATTAAAAATTTACCTATACGATCAAACTCAAACCTACTAAGATGAGGAAAAAAATAATTAAAGGAGCTAAGCCATGGAGCATGAACTAAATAGTCATTGGAAGATCGCCGGACAAGGGCTAAGGACGAGATGGGCCAAAGAGGTTCATCCGCAAAATGTGCTTCAGGAGTATCCGCGGCCCCAAATGATTCGTGATGAATGGATGAATTTGAACGGCTTGTGGGAATATGCGATTACACCAAAAGAGACGCAGCTAGATGAGATCAAAGAGTACGACGGCTGTATTCTGGTGCCTTTTCCCGTTGAATCTGCGCTGTCCGGCGTACAAAAACCACTAAAGCCTGATGAGCATCTGTGGTATCGCAGAACTTTTTCTGTCCCGAAGAATTGGGAAGGGTACAAGCTTTTACTGCATTTTGGTGCGGTGGATTGGAAAACGGAAGTATGGGTCAACGGCGATAAAGCAGGTGAGCATAGCGGCGGATATACCCCATTTTCCTTTGACATTACCTCATGTTTAACAGAAGGAGAGAATGAGCTTGTCGTTCAGGTGTGGGACCCCACGGAAACCTTTCTTCAAGAACGCGGCAAACAAACTTTACATCCTAAGGGATTGTTCTATACAGCGGTTTCGGGCATATGGCAGACCGTATGGCTTGAGCCTGCTCCTAATCAGCACATCTCCTCTTTTAGAATGGTGCCTAACATCGTTAGCAAAGAACTAACTATACATATTGATTTGGCGAGCATTCGTAAAGACATCCATTATGAAGTCGAAGCAGAGGCGTACGAGAATGGCAAATTAATAAGTTCTGCAAGAGGCGCGGTTGGTGAGGGTTTAAAGCTGCATTTTTCCGAGATCAGCCTGTGGAGTACAGAAACGCCCTTTCTTTATGATCTTAACCTTCGGTTAATTGAGGACGGTCATCCTATTGATACTATTCGGAGCTATTTTGCCATGAGGTCATTTACTGTAGAGCAGGACAAGCAGGGTGTCAAAAGATTGTTCCTAAACGGAGAGCCGTTATTTCAGCATGGTATTCTTGATCAAGGATATTGGCCTGACGGTTTGTACACCGCACCTACTGATGAGGCTCTCGCCCACGATATCGAAATCGCCAAGCAGCTTGGCTTCAACATGATAAGGAAGCATATCAAGATTGAACCGGCAAGATGGTATTATCATTGCGATCGGCTCGGCATGATTGTCTGGCAGGATATGATCAATGGCGGAGGTGGCTGGAACAATCTTTACCACTTAATTATCCCTAATTTTGCAAGCTCGCTCAAAGTGAAGGATAACAAGTACAAAGCCCTGGGACGGCAGGATAAACAAAATCGCGACAACTATCGTAAGGAACTCAAAGAAATGATCGACGCCTTATATAACGTGCCAAGCATCGGTATGTGGGTGCCGTTTAATGAAGCGTGGGGGCAGTTTGATGCTGCGGAGATTGCAGAATGGGTAAGAGGTTATGACCCGTCGCGTCCGGTAGTTCATGCCAGCGGATGGTATGACCAGGGAGTTGGCGATATCAAGAGTGTACATATTTATTTCCGAAAGCTTAAAATGCCTCAAAACATTGAAGGACGCGCCGTAGTTATTTCCGAGTATGGCGGCTACAGCCTGATGGAGAAGGGTCATATGTGGAAGGAAGGTAAAGGCTTCGGCTATAAAAAATGCAGGAGCCGCGAGGCGCTGAATGCGTTCTACGCTTCCCTGATTCGCCAGCAATTGAAGCCGTTAATTTCAAGCGGAGTGGCTGCGGCTGTATATACGCAACTAACGGATGTAGAGACCGAATTGAACGGTATTCTGACTTATGATCGTGAGTTCGTCAAGCTGGACATGGAGCTGTCCCAAGAGCTGTCCATGATATTAATAGAGGGGAGATGAGATCATTGCCAGGCTGCTGCCCATGATATCGTAGTGTTCAGCTATAGCAGTGAGCCATATCAGCATCAGTCTGGGTACCTTGACACGTACAAAAACGGGTCGCAACGAATCTTAAGGCTGCAAGGTCAAGGTTTATCCCTGAGCATTAACGATTCGGTTGCGGCCCTCATTTTTGGCCTGATATAATGCTTTATCTACGGCATCAAACAGTGTATTTAATACTGCCTGAGGATTTTGAGAATCTTCACTAGTGATGTGATTTATGAAAAGTAATCCCATACTTATAGTTATAGATATTGGAGACTCCACTTGTTGAACGATAATCTTATTGGATTCAACAGAGGCTTTGATTCTTTCAGCCAAGCTGTTTGCTCCATCCTGATCTGTATTTGGTAAATAAATGACAAATTCCTCTCCACCATAACGCGCTAAAATATCATTCTTCCGAAGCGTTCGCTGGATCGCCTCTACTGTACTACGTAGCACGGCATCGCCAGCTAAATGTCCATAGGTGTCATTGATTGACTTGAAGAAGTCGATGTCCAGAAGCAGGATCGTAAACGGTTCAGGAGCTCTATTGTGCTTCATCACTTTTAGCTCCAATTGATGAGTCAGGTAACTACGGTTATAGCAGCCAGTTAAGCTATCGGTAATGGTCATTCGTTGAAGTTTTTGATTCGTCTCAAAAAGCTCCTGTTGAATAGTTATTAGCGATTGATTTCTTCTCTGTAGAACTTCATTCTGGGAATGGGTCTCATCTATGAGATGGCGAATCTCTGTTATATCCTGAAATGTAATGATTCGTCCAACCATCGTATGACTAACAACAATTGGAGCAACTTGAATTTTGACATGGAATGGATCGATTGCATTATATACACGATAAGTCAGTTCAATTTCTGCAGGATTTAAAGGTGATTCTTGATAAGAATCCAGAAATGGACGGGTTTTAGAAATAGATTCGCCTTGTGGAACTACAACCTCAATGTTAAAGCGCTCGCCAATATGCAAGTTAATATAAGGAGGCAGGGATTGATTAATTTCCACTACAATTTCATTTTCGTCCAGCACCAAAATACCGAGTGTTATGGTATCAATAATATCCTGATGAGCGATAGTCACAATATCCAATACCTTATCGCGGTGAATGGCAATAACAAAGAAGATAACAGACACCAGAATACCAAGTGATGTTAATCCAGGAACAACGGGAAAAGATTTGGGTGAAGTGACATTGCAAATAATATCGGCCGCAATAAACAAAATCATTACAATCATACCCCGGAGCACTTGTCTGACCTGTCTTTTGATTCGGGGAGTTTTTATTTTGGAAGCTAGTGTCATAATCATGACAAAAAGTGAAATAACAACATAGGCGGCTAATATGCTAACAATAAGCCAAAAAAGAGGCCCGTAATCTCTCACTATGTAACCGCCATTTATTGGCTCGACAAACATGGACTTTGGATTATAAACAACAATTAGAGCTGCTATCAAAGCAGGAATAAAAAGTGCCGCATATTTGGTTGTACGCAAAAATTGCGATTGTCCTGTGAGAAATAATGTAAAGAGCAACCACCCAATCGATAACAGAGCGAGATCCACAAAGGCAAGCTTTACATAAAACAATTGATATTCAAGGTTATCCGTTGTTTTGATGGCAAATTGGCTGAAGGGCCATAACATCATAGAAAAGTGGAAGCCTAAGTAAACCTTATGCAGTTTTGTAATTGTAACAGAAGCAAATATATAAACAAAAAGTGCAAACAACAGACAGAACAATATGAGGTCTATCCACACAATAAGACCCAATATGTAACACCTCTTATGTGTATAATATTAAAAAAAAATTTTAGGCCAAAAGTCTTGCATTATATACTAATATATTAGTAGCGCGACAATAATACAACAAAATTAAGCTATAGTATCATCATATTTTACAATTTATTTACATGCAATATGAAGGAGAGGCTACTAGTGGAGGCAATTACTTATTCATTGTACGGAAATACTGCAGGAACTCAAGAGTATTATCGAGACGCATCTGCAATGGCGGATGAACTGATCAATAAAATGAATGGGGAAAGGACACTCAAGGAATTCAGTCGTTTTGCTGAAGATAATGGCTTGGAATCACTGGATGATCTGGTCTATGCTCTGGAATTTGTTATGATCGGCGTTTTATTTAATAAATATGGGAACAGGGGATCTTTATTACATAAACTTGGTGGCAAAAAACTTGCAAGAGTATATGCTCTAAAAAGTACAGGAAAAGTGGCAAGATCGGTCGTTGAGGGACTTAAAGGGATTGTGAATACAACACTGTTACCGCAAAAAGGAAGGTCAAGTTCGGTTACTTCTTTTATTGACGTTAAGCAATTTTCCAAGTTAATCGGATGGTTGCATGCTACTGGAGAATTCGAACAGGAAACCAAAAGATTGGAAGTCTGGGCATGTTTTTTTAGAGGAAATCCATCAAGGGACAGCTCCCGCATGCTTTTAAGTGCTGTTCAACTCGCTGACTGGTTTGAAAGCAGGAGTCTTGAGTTGTTAGGGGCCTACACCTGCAACGTAAACTCATACATAGATAATCATCAAACCCGTCTCAAGTGGAAGGAAAATCAAATATTTTGTGCACGGGCACGTGTGGAATATCATTTGAACATGGTAGGCGCCGAGCTGATGAATCGAGCATTTCATAACGATTTCGTGAACACAAAAGAGAAGAGGGTATTGCTCCCGATTTGTATGAGAGAAAAAGGAGAGGAGCAGTGCAGATCCGTACAAACGGAGCATGGATATGTGTGTAAAGGCTGTGCGAAGGATTGTCAGGTTAATGCTATAACGGCCTTGGGCAACAATCATAATTTCAAGGTTTATATGATCCCGCATGCTTCTACAGCATTTGGACATCAACATGAGGATAGGGGGAATATTGGTATCGTCGGGGTAGCATGCCCTTTGAACCTCATCTCTGGAGGATACAAAGCGAAGGAGCTTGGTTATGAACCACAGTGTGTACTGTTGAATTACTGTGGATGCGCCAGACACTGGCATGAGACCGGGATCGTCACAAATATTGAACTTGAGAGACTCAAAACGATGCTGCATGTTAGTGATTTGTCATAATCTCCTAGTCGCCATCACTGTAAACTATTTTCAGGAGTGGTATAATAGAAGATCGATGATGTGTCTAACATAATTCAGCTAAAGAAGTGATAAAAGGTGAATAGAATCAGGCCGAGCTTACAACAAAATTCAGCAACGCTATTGAACAAATATTTTACAGGCAATTCAATGGATTACAAGCAAATTATCTCTATTATTATCCCTATTTTAGTAGATCAGGCTTTCATTATTTTGATGAGCTTGCTGAATACTGCAATGGTTAGCTCCTCCGGTGTTGCAGCGGTGAGTGCGGTCAGCATGGTCGATTCACTAAATATTTTTCTGATTAACGTGTTTGTTGCAGTAGCAACAGGCGGAACCGTGATCGTTGCGCAATATAAAGGCAGCGGCAATCTGGAAATGGTATCCAGAGCTGCATCTCAAGCTGTTTCGGCAGTTGCTATCCTGTCTATTCTACTCAGCAGCTTTGTTATTGTTTTTCATACTCCTACCTTAAATTTACTCTTTGGTAACGCAGATGCTGATGTGCTTCAGAACGCCAAAATTTATCTCATCGGCAGCTGTATCTCTTATCCATTTATCGCTATATTTCAGGCAGTAAGCGGTGTGCTCCGCGGTGTTGCTGAAACAAGAGCATGCTTGCGGTTGTCGTTAATTATGAACTTAACATTTCTTGGTTTAAATGTATTGTTGATTACAATTTTTAATATGGGTGTCAGGGGCCTCATCATATCTATGATTCTGGCAAGAGTATTAGGTATGGTGACTTCCTTAATCTATTTGTTGAAATATAATCAGACACTACGCTTCAAAATAAAAAATGCGCTGAGCATCGATTTCTCTATGCTTAAGAAAATTATGTTTATCGGACTTCCGTTTGCTGCGGAACAGATGTTTTTTAATGGTGGCAAGCTGTTAACACAGACATTTATCGTTCAATTGGGAACCTTTGCGATTACGGCAAATGCAATTAGTGGCTCCATAGCTCTTGTATATCAAATAGGTTCATCGGCATTAAGTATCGCTGTTGTAACGGTGGTAGGACAGTGTATTGGGCGCAGAGATATTCAAGATGCCAGAAAGTTTATTAAGTCATTTCTCGGACTTTCCACAGTGTTCTTTATAATAGGAATTGTGGTGTTGTTGCCCCTATTCCCTTTATTAATGAAATTGTTCTCACCTCCTGAAGAGATCATTTCTACTATCTTTGCATTGACTCTATTAAATGCGATTGCACAGCCTTTTTTATGGTCGTGTAGCTTTATTTTGCCGTCTGCACTGCGCGCAGCTGGTGATTCAAGCTTTACGTCGATCTCTTCCTTGCTCACGATGTGGTTGTTCCGTGTAATACTGGGGTATTTTTTGGGAATCACTCTGAATTTCGGTATAATGGGCGTGTGGGTTGCTATGGTTGCCGAATGGGGCATTCGCGGAATGATCTTTGCCTGGAGATTTAGAGGGGACAAGTGGTATGCTCATAAGCTGATATAGATAAAGAGGCAATCTCAAGTAGAACCATCTACTTATGGGAAAGCCTCTTCTTGTATTATATTAAAAGAAATTGTTATTTATCTGGGGGAGGAACAACCATCACCGGACAATTTGCAATATTAAGTACACCCTGACTCACACTGCCTAGAACACTGCCTACAAAAGGGCTATACCCGCGTGAACCGATAACGATATAACGAACGCGACGGTTGTGCGCTTCCTTGCAGATTTCTTCTTTCGGAATACCGATCAGAAGCTTTGTCTCGTACTTGATTCCAGTCTCCTTAAGAATTTGAACTCCTGAAGCGATCGCTTCCTCATACAGTGATTGTTGATAGCTGCGTATATCCTCCTCACTGAAAAAAATCTTGCTATGAGGTGTTCTGAAGCTAGGCTGAACATGAATTAAAAGGACTGCTTCGTCAAACTTTACCGCTATATCGATGGCTATACGCAAGGCTGCCTGTGCACTATCGGAGCCATCAAACGGCACTAGGATGTTACTGTTAGTTGTCATAGTCGTTCCCTCCTAGTTTATTATTAAGTTTATTATACCAATATTTATCATAATAATAAAACGCTTTCATTTGGTAGGGGGGGATTACTGAGATCATTTTATCAAAATATAGTGTAATAAATAGTAATTTAATAAATTAAAATGGGTAAATATGTTACATTATAAATATTATGGCAAAAGGTGTGAGTCCTGTGAAGGTTACAATTAATGATATCGCGAAGGCTGCTAATGTGGCTAAGTCTACCGTTTCGAAAGTATTAAATAATTCACCACATATCTCGGATGCAACAAAAGATAGAATCAGAACCATTATGAAAGAGATGAACTACATTCCGAGCAGCATAGCTACAGGATTAGCCAAACGCAGATGCAACAATATTGCACTTATGATTGACCTTTCACGTAGAAACGATTTTTTGAACAATTTATTCTATAATATTATTGGTGGAGTAGAGAGCATTGTGGGGCCGCAAAATTATGATTTGACGATCTGTAACGTAACTCAAGGAGAAGGCCGCAAATTTCTGAATAGGTATGCATTAAGTCAGAAGGCGGATGCAATTATAATAGATAATTCTATTCTGGATAAGGAAACAGCAGCAGATTTGGAGAAAATGAAATTTCCGTTTGTAGCGCTCGGAGATTTGGAAACTGAACAGAGATTCCATAGTGTAGACATTGATAATCGACTTGGAGCCAAGAAAATAACAGAGCATTTATTATCTCAAGGGTATCGCAGAATCGGATTTATTGGTGGACAAAAAAATGAATCATTATTTTTGCGGAGATTTTCCGGGTATACAGATATACTGCGCAGCAAGGGATTAAACGTAAATCCGGTGTGGTGTTTTCCTGAAGGAAATAACGAAGAGAATGGATATGAAATTATAAAAAAGATGCTCACCCTTCCTATTCTTCCAGATGCAATCATATGCATGAACAATTATGTGGCATATGGTGCGCTTAGACGATTGCAGGAAAAGGGCATCTCTGTTCCGGAGGAGATCGGAATTGTTACATTTGATAACGAACCTCTGGCTCCGTATACGACACCACCTTTAACTAGTCTGCATATGGACACGTTTGAACTTGGCGTAAAATCAGCGGAGGTGCTGATGGACATCATTCACGATAACACTTTAGCTAATGATGTGACAGACATTGAGGAAACGGCTTTCCAAACCTGGATAGAACCTCAGTTGGTAGTAAGAGGATCAAGTGTAAGATATAAATGATTATTTGGATGCATAAGTCCTTTGAATGATCTGATTCGAAGGATTTATTTCTGTGACAAAAAATAATATATTCAAAAATATGGTATTGACCAATAAGATGACAAATGTTATGTTAAATTCAGGAAACCGGTTCCTTATTATGAAAATAGTGGATAGTGAAGTTCGTTCAACATCATCCAATATGATTATTATCAATCTGTTGATTTCGCTGCTTTCGAACATTTTCGAAGGAGGGGAGTTAATAAAATGTAAGCGATTACATTTGTGCAAACTTGCACCTAATGAGCATATCGTTTTAAAGATGTGATATTGATCAAATGGGAGGGCTATAGGAGATGAAGTTTAAGAGAGTAAAAAAAGGGATAAGCGTTATCGCAGCATTGGCAGTAGTAGTTTCATTGTTTACTGGTGTTTTAGGTCCTGTTAAGAAAGCGGAAGCAGCAAGTCTGGGCTTTGACGAAAATGATACAATCTATCAAATCATGGTCGATAGATTTCATGATGGTGATTCTTCAAACAATGCGACTGGATCAGCGATACGTTATGGGGAATCATCTGAAGAGGATTTCAGATATATGAAGGGCGGCGACTGGCAGGGGGTTATTGATAAGCTTCCATACATTAAAGGAATGGGATATACTGCTATTTGGATTTCACCTGTTGCAGAACCTCAGGTAACTAGCCGCGATAATAACGGTACAGGCAGAAATACAGCTTATCACGGTTTCAACGTGAAAGATCCTAATAAAGCCAATCCGTATTTTGGTACCAAAGAAAAGCTGAAGGAATTGGTTGATAGTGCTCACAATTTGGGAATAAGAGTAATCATCGACGTAGTTCCAAATCATATTGGAGACTATATGCTTGGTACGAACAATTATTATGATATTCCTAGTCTTCAGCCGGCAGCTCCATTCAATAATCCGGCGTGGTACCACCATAATGGTGATATCAACTGGTCCTTGGTAGACGGCAATTATACACAGTGGGCTCAGGATTATATTGAAAATCATGATTTGGCAGGTCTTGATGATATCGATCACGATAATGCAGCTGCCAAGAATGCGATCTTCAGCTCAATCAAAGGCTGGTTTGATTATACAGGAGCCGATGCGATGCGTGTTGATGCAGCGAAGCTCATTAAACCTTCGGTGATCCACGAGCTTGAGCAATATGTTGGAGTTAAATCCTTCGGGGAGAACTTTGACGGAAATGCCGAGTTTGTATCGCGCTGGGTAGGCAGCAATGCTGAATGGGGCATGCTCGATTTCCCACTGTTTTTCTCAATTCTGAACAGCTTCGCTTATGGACAATCCTTTGACACTAACATTAAGGCAACGTTAGCACAGGATTCACTCTATAATGGCAGCGAGAACCACATGGTTACATTCATTGATAATCATGACCGCAACCGCTTCTTGACCGAGACTGGTGGGAATGTGCAAAAGCTGCAAAATGCGTTGACCTTTATTTTTACAGTACGCGGTGTACCTGTTGTATTCCAGGGTACTGAGCAGAATAAAGGAAATGGAAATGGCTCTATTATCACTGGTGGGATTGCTGATACATGGAATCGCTGGTCCATGGTGAAGCGTGATAGCAATGGTAACGTAATTACGGATTACTTCAATACAAACACGGACACGTATCAATACGTAGCTAAGCTTAACAAGCTTCGCCAGGATTACCCTGCACTCCGTACAGGTAAGCAAAGAGAAATGTGGTCGGCTGCGAATCTGTATGCATTCTCACGGAAAATCGATGCAGGTTCGAATGCTGGCGATGAAGTGATTTCAGTGTTCAACAACTCGGGAAGCTCGATTACTCAGACAATTCCACTTCGAGCTGAAAGCTCGTTGACAGTGGGAGCTGTTCTTACCAATCTGTTAAACACTTCAGAAACAGTTACTGTACAGTCCGGCGGGGCAACAGGCAAACAAATTACGATAACGGTAGGAGAAAACTCAAATAAAGTCTTGGCGGTGAAGAAGACTGTTGCAGATACACAGGCACCAACGGTTCCTGATAATGTAACAGCAGTATTAAACGGGGATACAGCAGCTAACATTAGCTGGAGCGCATCAACAGACAATGTTGGAGTTACTGAATACGAGGTTTATCGGAATGGGGTAAAGATTGCTACGGTACCAGGAACTTCCTATAGTGACACTGGACTGCAATCGGCAACAACTTATTCTTACACGGTAAAAGCCAAGGATGCAGCAGGCAATCTCTCTGCATTCAGCAGTGCGGCAGAGGTGACGACGCCAGTTATCACTCCGGATACACAGGCTCCTACCGTACCGGATAATGTAACGGCTACGTTGGCTGGCTCTAATACAGCTCAGCTCAGTTGGAGCGCTTCAACTGACAATATCGGGGTTACCGGATATGAAGTTTATCGGGACAATGTATTGCTGACGACAGTGACCACAACCTCTTATCAGGACACTAATTTACAGGCAAATACAACATATAGTTACACAGTGCAAGCCAAGGATGCAGCGGGGAATGTATCCGGACATAGCAGTAGTGTTACTGTTACGACACCTCAAGGAAATAATGTAACGATTTATTACAAGACATCTTTCACTACTCCTTATATTCACTATAAAGTAGACGGTGAAAGCAACTGGACGACTGCACCTGGTGTGCCAATGACTGCAGCAACTCATCCGGGATACTTCACAATTACTTTGCCGGTTGGAACGGCTACGGGAATTACAGCTGCCTTCAATAATGGCGGCGGAACATGGGATAACAATAGTGGAAACAACTACCACTTCTCAACCGGAACTTCAACTTTGGTTAATGGCAGCATCAGCCAAGGTGAACCGCAACCGGACAGCTTGACCTTTACAGTCAATGTTCCAACCAATACGACGACAAGCGATGCGGTATATATTACGGGAGATTTCAATAGCTGGAATCCTGCAGACCCGGCATATCAGCTTACTCGTCAGTCTAATGGAACATACAGCATTAAGCTTGACTTAGCAGCTGGTACAACGATTTCGTACAAGTTCACTCGTGGAAGTTGGGCAGCGGTTGAGACTAACAGCAATGGCAGCGATATTAATAACCGTACCAAAACGACTGCAGGCGGCGGGGAAACATTTACGGCAACGGTTCAGCGTTGGAAGGATCGTTAAAAAGACTAGGTTTTGTCGATATTGATTACGATTGTGTAAAAGTCCTATACCGGGTTACTGGTATAGGACTTTTACTTATTTGTGGATTACGAAAAGAAATTGCTGCAAATCAAATAGAGCAAATAATGGGGACGGAAGATTACTATCGGGATGTGCACAGCATTGGCATCATAGCGATCTAGTCACAAGAATAGATCTGAATAGGCTCGAGAATGTATTGAATATATGAAAATAGTATTCTTAATTTATGGGAAATTCATGAAGGTTATAGTAAAATAGGATTAGTACAAAAGTCATGTTCTTATATGATAAGCGAATGAGGGGATAGGAGAGTGTACAGGGGCCATAAAGTAACGGAGGAGTCTGGATTTAGCCTTGTTGAGGTAGTGGCGGCACTAGTTATTTTTTCAATTGTAACGTTGTCATTAACGGCTTTCTTTATAAATTCTATGGATTATGCGAAAGGCAATCAGAATAAGACAGTAATGGTCAATCTGGCACGGAATGCGCTTGTGTATCTGGAGAAACAGCCGTTTGATGAAATTAAGAAATATTTTATTACAGACGGAAAATATGACATAAAATGTGACTTAACAACTGGATGCCCCCCTGAGGTCAGTAAGCTAGTTAGTAATGCATCGGTTTTCAATGAAATTCTAAATCCTCTTGTCAATGATGTGCGGTTTAAGCTAACGATAGAGTATCAACGAGATTTACATAACTCTGATACAATGCTGAGTAGCGTGAAGCAGGAGGAACGTAATATGGCCCAATTGCTGTTTCCTGTCAATGTCGTAGTGGAACGAGAAGATGGAAGAAGCGGTGCGCGTAATACAACTGAAGTGGAGGGGTACATAACCAGTGAGAGAATCCGTTAAAACAAAACGCTCTGAGCAAGGCTACACGCTGGTTGAGCTGATTGCTGCTATAACGTTAGTCTCACTAATTGCGGGTGTTATTTTTACTGCCATTACTTTCGGTATTAATTCTTATCAAAAGATTCAAATTGAAAACGAGCTGCGTGATGAAGCTGATCTGGTTATGTCAACGGTAATTAATGAATTGTATACGTTTGCACCGGAGAGGATCAAGAGAATTGATGATGGAGGGAACCAAGGGATTGAACTAATCTCGGGTATAGGAGGTACAAAAAAGATATATATTCAGAATGATGGAAGTTCTTCTAAAGGCAAGCTCATTATTGATACCGTTGAATTTGAGATTCGCTCCAATATCATAGTTGATGTTTCTGATATACCACAAGCGTCAAACATAACATTAGAATGCAGCAGTACAAGCATGGACCCAAATGAGTGCAGTACTGGAATGATTAACATTAAGCTGTCTCTAAGTCAGGATCAAGGCGGGCACACAAGCCAGCTTACTCTGGATAGCAAATTCGGATTTTAGGAGGAACATACATGATTCGAAATGAACGTGGTTACGCTCTCGTTTTGGTGATGTTCATGGTTGTTATTTTCCTAATTTTAGCAACGGCTGTTATGGGTGCTGCTCTTGGCGGAGCAAACCGAACAGAGAAAGCTGAAGATAATGTTCAAAGCCTTCATCTTGCTGAGAAAACATTGGACGAAGCGGTGGCTTACCTTGTGGCGCAATATGATGGAAAAGCGATGCGACCTGTGGATTTAGCCATTGATATGCGGCAAACTAAGTTGGATGAGTTAAAAAATAAAATCACCAATACAAAACTTAACAGTGCTGGAGGTAAGCTTATTAGCATTGAACCACTGCCACTTGCTGCAGATCATACTAGTTATAGTGTGAAGCTTACTGCTGAAGCAATAGTTAACGAAACGAGGCGTACATTACAGCAGGAGGTTATCATTAGTTCCTATCCAGAATTTCTGAACTATGCCTTCGGCTCGGAGAAGGATGTAATTATAAATGGTGCGGTCTATAGTCCAAAGGGTAGTGTATATGCAGGTAATGAATTGAAGATTGATAATTGGGCTGATTACAAATATTTCACAATAGATAAGTGGATTAAAGCAGCGTATCCTCGATTGGATTTGAAAGATGACAATAAAGTGTTTGTACAATCTCTGGATGCGATCAAGGTTCATAATTTGACGGGGGTGACGCCACGGGGGCGTGAAGAGGGTGACTATACTTCTTATCTTCGTTCAAGTAATCCGCTAATTGAAGATTTACTGGGTATTTCCAAAAATCAAATTCAAATTCGCAGTAATAAGAAATTTGTATCAATAAATGTTGAGGAGACGTTTATTGATAAGGCTACGGAAGCGACAGGCATAGATACCGCGAGATCGGAAATAAAAAATGCCATAGATTCTGGTAATTACACTGCATTTTCCGACAAATTAGTATCATATGGTGTAACAAAAATGAACGCACCCCCAGTCAAGCCAACACCTCCTCTTGATCTTAATGATACGAATGCGATGAATGAGTACTTGAGTAAGAAAGCGGATTACGATAATTATATTGCTCAATTTAAAAATATTACCGGGTCAAAGTTGTTTGATGGTGACCTGGAGCTGGATGGTATCGAATATAAAGCTCTGGAGTTTACTAATAATGCACAGCAAGGGGTAAATGGCAGCAGTGTTAAATGGTTTATCGTAAATGGAGATCTGAAAATCATGAACTACAATCCAAATCTTAATGAGAAATTAACGATTAAGGGCAACATTTTGGTAACTGGCGATGTAACCATTTCAGGGAATGTATTGGTGGATGCAACAATTTATACTTTAGGAGAAACTACGTTACAGGATGCGATCATACGAGGTATGGGAGATGATCGTAAACAGCTAATGATGATTTCAAAGGGTAAAATCTTTATTAACCGTGTCGATGCACCGAGTAATCACGGAAGCTACTCTTCAAGCAATCCCAATACACTGGATGCGTTTTTTTACACTGATGATACAGCAGAGCTATACGGTGTTGGATCCATTTTTTGGCTGAATGGTGGCTTTTTCTCAAAAGGTACTTTAACCATTAATGCAGTTCGCGGTGATGTTGAGGATACGGGCAGTGACTTTAACTTCCACATCACAGAAGCCGAGCGGGATAAAGATAAGTCGCGTTTCGTAATTGAGTATAACGATCAGTTTTTTGAAAATCAATCGGCTGCCTTGCCCCGGGTTGAAAAGTTGAGTGTGCAGGTTAAAAGCAGAAGGCTGATTTCTAACTAACCATAGGAATCAGTGACAAAAAGGCATTACGCTTAGCAGTTGTCCGCTAGCGTAATGCCTTTTTGTTTAATATTTTCCTTTATCGTCGAATTTTCTCTTAACTATAATTTTTGTTGTAGCAGATACAGTTGAATCATATCTGGATTGAACGGTAATATTTGCAGAGCCCTCTTTAATAGCAGTGATTTTCCCGTCACTATTTATGCTTACGGTGCTTGGGTTATCGCTATTCCATATAAGGAAATCTTTAATATTAACTTTACCGTATACTGGACCAGAGCTTAGTGAGGCAAATAGCTCCTTTGTATCATTAACTGAAACAATAATGCTATCTGGCAGCCCCAGAGCAACAGGATTAATTGTGATACTTTTTGGAGCAGATTCGTAGGTTCTGCCAAGTTGAGTGGTGACTACTACCTTAACAACTATCTCACCTTGTTTGGTTGCTCGGTAATCAATAGAGCTTCCTGACTGGCTTTGGATTATAACGCCACCAGTAGAGGACGGATTTACGCTCCAGCTATACGCTACAATCGGATCTGTCACAGAAGACTGCATTTCAGCATCTAGAGGAAGGGGGAGACCTAAATCAACAGTATCTGGTCCTGTAAAGGTTGGATTCGGTTGAATAACCCGAACAATCGCTGAAGCAGTTAAGTTACTCCCGTCTTGTGATCTGATGGTGATGGTAACTTCGCCACTATCTACGCCAGTGACAACTCCGGCTGGAGTCACTGACACAATGCTGGCATTGCTCGTTTGCCAAGTTACCGTCCTGTCTGAAGCATCCGTAGGTGTAAATTGAGGAGTTAATGTTGCGCTTTCCCCAACAAAGAGTGTCGTTCCATCTAAATGAAGACCCGTTAGTCTTTTGACAACTCGAACCGTTGCTGTCGCTGTATAAGTGTTGCCCTTATTCGTAATAACCGTTAGTTTAACGGTAGAAGTTCCTTTGTTGATACCAGTAGCTGTTGTTGATGCTTGATTTGTTGGACTGATCGACAAGAAGCTGCTGCCTGAATCAATACTCCAGGAATATGAAGTGACTTGCTCGTAATCTGCAGCCATTAATCTTGATGTCAAAGTGATATTTTCACCCACAGCTACTTCATCAGGTCCGTTAATAAATAGTCCGGGCTTAACGACTGTAATATTGGCTGTGGCTGACAAATTGCTGCCGTCCAGCGCTGTGACTGTGATCCTTGCTGTTCCTTCGGCGATGCCTCTAATAGTACCCGTGTTATCGACTGTTACAATGCCTGGTTTATCCGATGACCAAGTAAAAGGTACATCGGTTAAATCCCCGGGAGTGTAGGTCGGGAACAGTTTCAGTGAATCTCCAACTAAAATAGTCCTGTCACTTAAACTGAGCGAGGTCAGCTTGGTTACAGCTTCTAATGTAGAGCCTGGAAACGGTAATGTGAAATTAGATGATTGACCGATGTCCTTAAAAGTGAGTGTGGCACTATTTAAGGGATAGAATCCACGTTTTATCGGTACGGCTGTAATTGAGAAAGTGACAGGATCTGCTGTATATAACGTGTCAGTACCTTTCTTTGTGTATTGAATATTGCTCAAGTTTCTTGAGATCGTGTATCCCGTTGTGACATTTCCGGTTTTTGTGAAACCAGTAGGCAAAGATGAGACTTCCAGATTTGGAGGAAGTGTCTCTTTGAACTGAATATTAGTTACGCTCATCGATGATCCGCTGCCAGCAATCGGCTTTGGCGTAATCGTATAATTCATCGTAACCGTACTTCCAGTGTCCACTTTATTATTTACAACATTGTTGGAGAAGCTGCGGGACAGCTCCAGATTGGAGCTTACCTTCTTGACCTTTACTTTAATCTGCTTTTTAGATTGTGCCCCTTTACTATCCGTTGCAATAATTTCTACGATTAAGTCCCCCCCATTAGGCAGAGGATTTTCAAAAGACATGTTAATGGTATCGCCCGAAATGATGCTGCGAGCAGGTATCTTGCTGTAGGTTTGTCCATTATAAATGAAGTTAACCGAGGTAGTAAGGTTGGTATCACCCAGATCAAGATCATCAACTTGATAATGAACAGGAATTTCATTGAATGTAGGTATGAAATTGTCCTTTACCGAGTCATATTCTTCAGGCGAGAACACGGTAATGACTGGGCCATGATTAGCCATTGTGAATGCCCGATACATTGTGTTAAGGAAGAGCTGTCTCTCACCTTCGGTATATCCGGTCGTGGTTTGTCCAGAGTGACCTGAATTCGTAAAGGTAATATTACCTTTAGAATAGGCATAGTAGTGGTTCCAGCTATCACCGACTGTACGCCCGCCTCCAGATAAGTTATACCAAGGAATCACATCAGGGTCCTCGAGATCAAGTGTGTAGTATTGGCCGTGTGTGCTCATCACCTCAATATCGTTTGGTAATACAAAAGGAAAATCAGTTAGCAAGCCGGAGTTTGCCCTCTTTGTTGATGTAGTGTAGCTGTTGTTGATATTACCTACATTATTTGCAGGATCAATCATAGCAGCAATAGCTCTAAAATTGTTCCAGTATTCACTTCTATAACCTTCTCTGCTATAAGGGTTGAAGGTATCATGAGTGAACATGACACTTTTTCCAGAATTGATATAACTCAATAACGCTTCTCTTGCTGCTTGAACTTCAATGAAAGCATACTCTTTATATTCATGAGCGAATCCGAAAATCAGCATGTCGTATGCCTGAAATTTTTCATATCCATAAGAGCCACCACCACCATTAAAGCTATTGACCGTAGTCGCCGTAAATTTAATCTCATAATCCCCAGATTTAACGAGATAGCTGCTGTCAAAATTATGATCCTTATCGAGACCTGCATCGTCACCGCTATTATTTGGTCTATATTGCAGAACATTGATTACTTTGGTCTCATCTTTAAATCGAAAGCTGCCAGCATGTACATCCTTGAGACCGCTACTGAGATCTACTAGCTCAAGACGCCAGTACCTTGGACCGGAATAGCCGCGAGGCAGTGAATAGGAAATTGTGCCGTTGTTCGCTGTTACAGTTGTGGAAGCAACGAGCTGTTTCGTGGTAAATGGAACGGCGCTGTCGATTCCAATGTACAGATTTACTTCCAGATTGCCAAGATTATTGGAATTGGTAATGTTATAGCTATAGGTGAGTGTTTCACCCCTCGTATATATTTTGTTAGTGCTAGCATATTCACTTGGTTTGCTGACAATTGTAAGTTGGGGGCGAACAGTTGCTTTTGTCAGTAATGATGTTTTATTAGCAAATGTTGTTGCATTGCTTATTTCACTAGAGTTAACAAAGCTTACATTGCTTTTATTCTGAACCGAAGTAATGAATTTATGCAATTTACCGTCAGTAGATTGTTTTAAGGCACCGGTAGTAGTGTCTCCATAAACAATTAATGGAAGCCCTTTGTTAACAAAATAGTGTTTTAGTTCAGTAGCTTTAAGATTTGTTATGTCGTTTTGTTTAGTACTTGTGTTGAGCACTCCAGCAGGTATTGCTGTACTGTAGGTTCCTTTTCCTATGTAAACGGCATCATATTTTCCGTCCAGATAATCTCGTGAAGCGACGAATTGCTTCATACTGTATGTTGTTAAATCAAGCTTGAAGGCACTATTAGATAGCCCTGTAAGATCAGATGTCCCATTCTCTGTTATTTCGAGCATTTTGATGGTTGTTTGCCCTGCTGCATTCGCGTATTCCAGTTTTGCTCCTAAAGTACTGAACATCACGATGAAAAACGAAATGATTAACAGAATTGAAATGTGCTTTTGTTTAATCGTATTTTTCATAGTTATATCCTCCTAAGAGTATCGTCGCAACAATTATAAAAAAACTGTTACTTTAAGACTATTATATTTGAGAGAATATGTTGTATTAATTCCAACAAAGATTATAATTAGTGTATGTTAGTGCGACTTTAGTTGCAATAGTTTTGATGAAACATTACCTGAATATGAAAAGGAAGCTGGTTTGGGTATAAGTACCTATTTATTTTAAGAGTTTGCAACCTCTCTCTTGAACTTGATTTTAACGAAAATGGGGGTTAAATATGGTTGCTATAAAAAAAAGATTAGGTGATTTGCTTGTAGAAAGCGCTATCATCTCGGAAGATCAGCTTCAGGAGGCATTGCGGGAGCAAAGAAAGAGTAAGCAGAAACTTGGAGATCTGCTCATTACGCAAGGTTACATAACTGAGCAGCAGCTAATAGAAGTATTGGAATTTCAGCTAGGGATTCCTCACGTAAGTTTATTTAAGTATCAGATTGATCCGGCTATAGCGCAGATTATCCCTGAAAGTATAGCCAGACGTTATCAAGTCATTCCGTTCTACAAAGATGGCGATAGACTTATGGTAGCCATGACGGACCCGCTGGATTATTTTGCTATTGAAGAATTGAGAATGAGTACTGGTTTTCGAATTGAACCGGCTATTTCAAGCAAGGATGAATTACAGCGCGCATTGGCGCGTTTCTATGGGCTTCAAGATTCAATGAGCAAAATGATGGTTGATCTATCCACACCGGAAGAAATCGGTGAGCTTGAAATTACGGATGAAGATGCGCCGGTAGTACGACTTGTAAATCAAATGATTGAACAGGCTATACAGCTGCGTGCGTCAGATATCCATGTGGATCCGGGTGAAAATGGAGTCACCATTCGTTACCGGATTGATGGTGTGCTGCGTAAAGAAAGAACTATTCCAAAGCAAATGCAAGGATACATAATTGCCAGACTCAAAATCATGTCCCAACTTAATATAGCCGAACGCAGACTTCCTCAGGATGGAAGAATGAAGTTTCAGGCTGATTTTAAAGTCGTGGATATTCGCGTATCTTCGTTGCCTACGGTGCATGGAGAGAAGATTGTAATGCGGCTGCTCGATTTGAGTACAGGCCTTAAAGCTATTAGTCATCTAGGTTTTAATAATCATAACCTTGAAATGTTCAAAGAAATGATTGAACGACCTTACGGGATTTTACTCATTACTGGTCCAACAGGTAGCGGTAAGTCGACGACGCTATATTCTGCCCTTAGTCACCTTAATGATGAAGAAAGAAATATTATTACGGTAGAGGACCCTGTTGAATATCAGCTGGAAGGAATAAATCAGGTTCAGGTTAACCCTAACATCGGAATGACCTTTGCAGCAGGGCTTCGTTCCATTTTGCGGCAAGATCCAAATATCGTGATGGTCGGTGAAATTCGTGACAGTGAAACTGCAGAAATAGCGATCCGCGCATCATTAACGGGTCATCTCGTATTATCCACGTTGCATACTAATGATTCGATCAGCTCCATTATACGTTTTCGCGATATGGGAGTTGAATCGTATCTAATTGCTTCATCATTGATTGGGGTCGTTGCGCAGCGTCTAGTTAGAAGAGTGTGCAACGATTGTAAGCAGCAGGTTGCTCCAACTGGTCAGGAAGCTGTCTTCTTAAAAAGTCGTGGAGCGCATCCTGAGGTTTTATATCGGGGTAAGGGCTGCGGCAGCTGTAACAGGACGGGATACCGGGGACGAGTAGCCATTCATGAGGTTCTTTTTATTAATAATGAAATAAGAGAGCTTATTAATTCATCGGCTTCATTGAATGAGCTCCGTGAAGCGGCTGCCAAGCAAGGGATGATTCAATTGATGGATGATGGCATAGATAAGGTTATTCAGGGAATTACAACATTGCAGGAAGTACTTAGGGAAACTGTTGCAACATAATGGCAGGGGGATTATATGGATGGGAAAATAATGATGCTTGATTTGTTAAATCAGGCACATAAGAGACAAGCATCTGACTTGCATTTATCCGTTGGGACACCTCCGATGATGAGAATTAATGGCTCACTGGTTGCGATTGGCGAGTCACCGATCTCAATAGAAGCTTCAGAGAGTATGGCTTTAAGCTTGCTTGATGAAGAACAAAAGGGGTTGTTTCACTCAATAGGCGAGATTGATTTTCTGTATGAATTACCAGGTGTTTCCCGATTTCGAATTAATGTATACAGGCAAAGAAAATATGTTAGTGCTGCAGTGAGGAGAATTGCACTTAGCGTACCTTCTTTGATGGAATTAAAGCTTCCTTCAGTTGTTGCCTCGTTTGCTGATAAGAATCAGGGTCTTATTCTTGTAACGGGTCCGACAGGCAGTGGAAAATCATCAACAGTTGCTGCTTTGATTGATTTTATTAATCGAAATCAGTCCAAGCATATTGTTACACTTGAGGATCCTATCGAGTACATTCATACAAATAAGAATTCAATGATTAATCAGCGGGAAGTAGGCAGGGATACTCAGACTTTCGAAAGTGGTCTCAGGTCGGTATTAAGACAGGACCCTGATGTTATTTTTGTCGGAGAAATGCGTGATTTAGAGACCGTTTCAGCGGCTATTACAGCTGCTGAAACGGGGCATCTCGTATTAGCTACTTTGCACACAAGTGACGCCGTGCAAACGATTGACCGAATTATTGACGCTTTTCCCGGTCATCAGCAGGGTCAAATCCGAATGCAATTGTCTTCAGTTCTCGTTGCGGTCATCTCCCAGCGATTATTACCGACCGTTGATGGAAGCGGAAGGGGCTGTGCAACTGAAATTCTAGTTAACACACCAGCCGTTGGTCATTTGATTCGCTCAGAGAAAAATCATCAGATCAAGAGTGTGATGCAAACCAGTTTTCATTTAGGGATGCGCACGTTGGAGATGTCCATCAAGGAGATGATTCAGTCGGGACGAATACATCACTCGGTAGCTAAGACATATATGGTGGAAGGAGGCTCTAATAATGCCTCAGTATATGTACCATGTGAAGAGCAATTCAGGTAAACATCTTAAGGGGAAATTCACGGCGACGGACAAATCCTCTGCAGTAGAGGAGCTTCGCAAGCGAGGATTAACGGTGCTGTCTGTAGAGGAAATTCGTAAAACTGTACTTACAACAGATATTTATATCGGTAACCCTGTAAAAAGTATTCACTTTGTAATCTTCTGTCGTCAATTTGCGACATTGATGCGTGCGGGAGTTCCGATGGTAGAAGCAACGATGATACTAGCTCAGCAAACGGAGAGTAAACCACTTAAAAAGGCTTTAGCTGAAGTTAGTTCAGCATTAATACGAGGATTATCCTTTTCGCAGGCTGCTCAGGAACACAAAAAAATATTTCCCCCGTTGTTTATTAGTATGATTCGTTCAGGCGAGGAGTCCGGTGATTTGGATGGTACGCTTGATCGATTGGCGATGTTCTTTGAGAAGAACCATATCGTAAGGGAGAAAATAAAGTCGGCGATGACTTATCCCATTATAGTTGGGTTATTGTCGATTGCTGCTGTTATTTACTTGTTGCAAGGTGTAGTACCTCAGTTTGTAGAAATGTTCGACTCATTTGATGCTGAATTGCCGCTAATTACGAAAATGGTACTGTCATTAAGTGAAAGTATTTCGAATCAATGGTATATATGGTTGGGTTCTGTTCTTGTCATCGTTGTAGCTTTTCTGTTCATGAAGCGCAGCGAAAGAGGCAGTTATCTAATAGATTATGCAAAGTTGAGAATACCTGTATTTGGTAAGGTCATGCAAAAAGGGGCAATCGCCCAAATGACGAGGACCTTGTCTTCGTTATATGCCAGTTCAGTACCGGTATTGCAATCACTATCTATAGTTGAGGGGGTGGTAGGCAACAAAGTGATCAGTGGTTATATTCACCAATCAAGTGACTCTCTCCGTCAAGGAAATCCGCTGTCAGACCCGCTCAAGAAGGCGTGGGTATTTCCTCCGCTTGTGACGCAGATGATTGCGATTGGGGAAGAGACGGGAGCGTTGGATGAAATGCTCGGTAAAGTCGCTGACTTCTACGAGATGGATGTCGATAATACAGTGGATCGTCTTAAATCATTGATTGAGCCGCTGCTTATTGTGTTTTTGGCAGGGATCATTGGAATGATTGTGATGGCGATCATGTTGCCGATGTTCACATTGTATTCCAACGTTGGATAGGTTGCTTTACTAACTTCGAGAATATCACAAAGGGGCAGTCTGAATGTTAGTATTTTTATAATCAAGGAGGCATAAATATGCAAATGGTATTGAAGCGTTTGAAGAAAGAGGAGAAAGGTTTTACATTGATTGAGCTTCTGGCAGTTATCGTAATTATTGCTGTAATTGCAGTAATCGCAGTTCCGTTGATCGGGAATATAATTGACAATACAAAAACAAAGGCTGATTTGGCTACTGCACGTCAAATTTATGAGGCCGCACGTCTTCACGCTGCCGATAAGACAAATGGAACTCTTGCGGATGTGACATTGGAAAAACTTCAAACTGATAAATTTTTGGATAGCCCACTTTACTTGCCAAGTAATAAACAAGCATTAGTTGTTGCGACTACATTGATAGATGTATCTGAAGAAACTGGCGATTACTTAGTAATGGTAACAACCGGTAAAACCGTAAAATTTACCAAGGCCCAAATAATGGCTCAGTAAGTATGGGATCAGATTTCTTATCAGGGATAAGATTACTATCTTGTCCCTGGTATTAATTTCATTCTATTATCTACCAAAAGAAAGTGACCTACAAATGACTCTATTTATTTCATCCTATCTATTCATCCTTGGTCTGATCCTGGGATCCTTTTATAACGTAGTTGGACTTCGAGTGCCTGTACGAGAATCAATCGTACATCCACCTTCAAGATGTCCATCCTGTGAGACTCGATTGAAGCCTTTCGATCTTATACCTGTTATTAGTTATTTGCTATCACGCGGAAAATGCAGGCATTGCTGCTCTCGTGTATCACCGCTTTACCCATTAGGGGAATTAGCAACAGGTTTGTTATTTGTGTGGATATACCTTAATTTTGGAAACTCTTGGGAAACGTTAACTGGACTGCTGTTAGTTAGTTTGTCTGTTATGATTACGGTTTCTGATTTGAAATATATGCTTATTCCTAATCGGATTTTACTAGTGTTCACACCTTTCTTCCTCGTATTACGCTTGTTGTATCCACTGGAATCCATATGGCTTCATTTTTGGGGAGCAATAGCTGGTGGTGGCGTACTTCTATTTATTGTAGTAATTACTCGAGGTGGAATGGGATCAGGTGATGTTAAACTATTTTGTTTACTTGGTTGGGTGTTGGGTCTCTATAATATAATCCCGGCATTTATAATAGCTTGTCTAATAGGAAGTGTGGTAGGCGGGGGATTGATGCTATTCAAATTGATCAAGCCTAAACAACCGATCCCATTTGGACCTTTCCTGCTTATAGGGTCATTATTATCGTTTACTTTTGGATCTACAATCATTAGTTTTTATCTTTCTATATTCAATTAGCGGGATGTGATGGATTATGTTGGCTGTCAATAGACATATGGGCTTAACGATAGACCCAAGTGGAATCCGTTATGTAACGGTGAAGAAAAAAAAGGAATGGGAAGTAGAAAAATACGGTTTTTTTCCATTTGAAGAGGCTGTTACAGATGGTGAAAAATTCCACTTTTCTGATGAGCTAAGGAAACAGCTAAAAGCATGGGTTAAAAGTGAGAAAATCTATGGAATGGCAGTCACTTTATCGATGCCAACCTCACATATTATTATTCGCAAGCTCCAAGTGGGAACGGTTAATGCACGAGAATTAGATCAATTAGTAGATCTCGAAGTTGAGACAACGCTGCATCTTCCTTTTGCTGATCCGGTATATGATTATTTAGCTGCAACTTCAACTGAGGATTCGACGGAGGTCCTCGTATATGCATCACGTCATAATTGGATAGAACAGTGTAATGAATTACTTAATGACGTTGGGCTTAAAGTCAAAACCGCTGAATTATCTTCCATGGCATTGGCGAGAACGATTCAAGAAGTCTTGAATGAACCGCTTGAGGATACGATGCTGCTGCATTTGGATAAAGAAAGTACAGAAGTATATCTTTTTCACAATGATCTACCTGTTTTTATGAGAGTGCTTAATGAATACTCGCATCAGGAGGTTGTTGAGAAAGAATTTACTCCCGAATTAGTCGGAAGTATTAATGCTGAGCTATCGAGACTCCTGAATTTCTACCAATATAGCATTCGTAATGGCGAATCACGTATTACCAAGGTTGTAGTTTCCGGCGAACGGCGAGGTCGAGAGAATCTTGTATCCGAGTTTCGCACGGAGCAACCAGACATCAAGGTGGATGTATTCGATTTCGATGCAATAGATTATATCGTACCTTTCGGATTGGCTATTAGGGAACGAGGAAGTAAAAGTGTAAATTTACTTCCAGAATCAACACCAATTAAGACAAGTATACCTTTAACTTTTGTTGTTATTGGGCTGGGCTGGATAATGTGTCTGGGCGTTATTTTAACCTTATATATGATGAATCAAAGTGATATCAAAGATCACGAATCCGAGCTTGCAGCTTTAAGTGAGACTGCTTCCGGTTTAGAGCTTCAGATTAGCGAGTTGAGTAAGGATGAGTACACGGACCCTACAGAATTTATTGAATTTGTCAATAAAAACAAAATGTCTGCAAAAGATGTTTGGTGGCAGCTTGATTCACGGCTACCGATAAGTGAGGAGCTTGAAACCTCAAACCTAACATCGATAGAGTATACTTATCTGTTAAAGGAAACGGATTCATTAAAAGTACAAGTTAGCTTTCATGAATTTCATGAAATTGCAGAGTTTTTGATCGAACTGAGGAAAATATCTTTTGTAAAAGACGTAAAGCTTGAATCTTTTACACCCGATACAGTAAATGAGAGTAAAAAATGGATTGGAACGTATAAAATTCAATGGAAAAATGATCTGAATGATAAAGGGCAGAAAGAGGGGGAATTTGCAGATGAGAAACATGCATAATCGCTCAGTGCTCCTTTTGATTACGAGTACCGCTTTTCTTTTATTGATTATTATGTATGTTTGGGTGTATTTGCCTTCCCATCAGCAGTTGTCTGATCTCAAAGCTGAGAAGAATCGAGTGAATACCCAGATTGAAACCTTACAGAGCGTGTTGGATGAAAAGATGTCAAAGAAGTATAATATTGATGAAAGAGTGGTTCAAGCCGCAGTTCCACTTTGGGATAATACAGAGCAGTTGATATTTCAATTGGATGTGATTAATAAGTTAACAAATGTTTCAGTTAAGAACGGGTCAATTGGCTTTCAGGAGAAATCAGAAATAGAACTACAAGATGAATCAAGCAGTCAAACTAATGCTGAAACTAACGGAACATCTGATAATGGAGTAAAGGAAATGGTTGTAAATCTTACGGTAGATGGTAAAGTTACTGATGTAATTGAATGGGTTGACCGACTTGAAAAACTTCCAAGGCTGATCTTTGTTTCTTCGTTTAATTTAAAGAAAGGTGAAACTTATGGTGACGCCGTCGTAGATTTGTCTTTTGTCGCCTTTTTTGATCCAAGCTATGAGCCTATTCTGGAGAAACCCATTTTGCCTAAAACATCGGATGAAGAACACAATTGATATGCTCCCCATACGGTAGACAGGCGAAATAACAAAAACCTGTTACTACAGGGGGAGCATTTTTATGCATAAAAAGAAATATACAGCGAATTTATTTTCATGCCTCAAATGGATATTGTTTAAAAAATTGTTAGACAGTCGGACGTACGGTTTGATGAGGTTTACTCTAGAAACTTGTGCGTAAAATAACTTACTACGGGCACAATAATGCTGATTTGAATAGGTTAGACAATTTGCAGCATGATCATGTACATTTTCAGGAGGACACCATGACAAATCATACCAGCGAATTTTTCATGCCATCGGTTAACTTGTTTGGACAAGGCAAAGTAAAAGAGGTTGGGCCTCGTCTTGTCGGTATTGGCTGTAAGAAACCGCTTATTGTCACAGACGAGGGACTTCACAAGCTCGGGCTATCCGAGGAAATCGCATCCATTATTCGTGAAGCCGGACTGCAAGTAGAGATTTTTCCGAAAGCTCAGCCAAACCCTACAGATCAGAATGTAGAAGAAGGATTAAAGGTATACAACGATTCAAAATGTGATTCCATCGTATCCTTAGGTGGGGGAAGTGCCCATGATGCTGCTAAAGGTATAGCACTAGTTGCGGCCAACGGAGGGAAAATACACGACTATGAGGGTGTGGATCAGTCGCAAAATCCGATTGTTCCGTTAGTCGCAATCAACACTACAGCAGGAACTGCGAGTGAAATGACAAGGTTTACGATTATTACGGATACTTCGCGCAAGGTTAAAATGGCGATTGTCGATAAGCACGTAACTCCTCTGCTTTCCATTAATGATCCGGTACTTATGGTCAAAATGCCGCCATTTCTTACAGCAGCAACTGGTCTCGATGCTTTGACTCATTCCATTGAATCCTATGTGTCCACAGCGGCAACACCGATTACGGATGCTTGCGCGATTCAGGCAATGAAGATTATCCCTGAGTTTTTGCCGCGTGCTGTTGCCAACGGTGAGGATATGGAAGCACGCGAACAAATGGTATATGCGCAGTTTCTTGCCGGAATGGCGTTTAATAACGCGAACCTCGGCTATGTGCATGCTATTGCGCATCAGTTTGGCGGTTTTTACAATTTGCCGCATGGATTGTGTAATGCGCTATTACTGCCGCATGTATGCCGCTTTAACTTGATTGCACGTACGAAGCGCTACGCAGAGATTGCTGAATTTCTTGGTGAAAATACGTATGGTCTTAGCACTCGTGATGCGGCGGAGCTGGCAATTGATGCGATCGTAAGATTGTCTTCGGATCTGGGGGTTTCGGGCGGATTCAAGGCAATGGGCGCGAAGGAAGAGGATATTGAGACACTCGCGAAAAACGCGATGAAAGACGCGACTGCAGTAACGAATCCTCGTCGACCTAAATTAGAAGAGGTTATTCAAATTATTACGAATGCAATGTAATGAGACATGAATCATGTTTGACATCTACTGTAAATCTCGATACATTATTTATAAATGAATAGGAAGTCCACTAGGGGAGCCGTTAGCGGCTGAGACAAGAGTATATCTTGGACCCTTTGAACCTGATCTAGTTCGCACTAGCGTAGGAAAGTGGAGCACGGAATAATGACGCTGCGCATCCGATGTAATGGTGCAGATCACTATGAAGCCGCTCCCGATCTGGGGTGGCTTTTTTTGCTTTACCTTGGTATCGGAACACTCCTTAACCAGGGACTTCCTCCCATTACTTAAAACTGTGGAGGTGGATGAAATTGAGTTTTTCTCAGGAGCTTCGTCAGCAAGGAAACTATATTTTTGAAGCGATTTATGATCATCCTTTTGTACGCGGGATAGCCGAGGGGAATTTGAAAAAGGAGCAGCTCATACATTATGTGAAGCAGGATTTTGAATATTTGAATGCTTACATGCGAATTTATGGGATAGCGATTTCTAAAAGTAGTACTAGAGAGGAAATAGAAGTATTTAACGAGCAGATCCAGTTTATTTTGCACAGTGAGATTCATCCGCATAACAATTTTTGCAGGATGGCAGGTGTAAGCTATGAGCAGCTTCAGGGTTATCCGTTATCTCCATCAGCGCACCACTATATTCGTCATATGCTGACCGTTGCACATGAAGGAAGTCTCGGAGAGATTATGGCGGTGCTGCTGCCTTGTCCTTGGACTTATTTGGATATTGGCCAAAGATTGCTAGACGAGGTTAAACCTACTGAACGTCATCCATTCTATGAGTGGATTCATTTTTATGGCAGCCATGCTGATGGAGTGACGTCCAAATTTTGCAACCGACTGGATGAATGGGCTTTGAAATCGACGGATGAGGAGCTTGCCAGGATGAGAGAGCATTTTATGCTGAGCTGCCAGCTTGAATATATGTTTTGGGATATGGCTTATAAGCTGGAGGAGTGGCCTGTTCCTGTGACTATGAATATATAAAAAAGAGAGGAAGAATAGAATGAGTATTGCTGATCATGAATTGTCTGGTTTGTTAGTTAAGGTGCAGAAGCTGAAGCCATTGGTTCATAATATAACGAATGTTGTGGTTACGAATTTTACAGCGAATGGATTGTATGCTTTAGGTGCTTCACCTGTGATGGCTTATGCTCCTGAAGAAGTGGCAGACATGGCCAAAATTGCTGGAGCCGTTGTGCTGAATATTGGCACTTTGTCTAGCGAGCAAGTGGAAGCGATGATCATAGCTGGCTTATCGGCCAATAGGCATGGTGTACCAGTGCTGCTCGACCCGGTGGGGGCGGGAGCAACACAGTTTCGAACGGATTCAGCGCTGAAAATTTTACGAGAGGTAAAGGTATCACTTGTGCGCGGAAATGCGTCGGAAATTGCACATTTGGTAGGCGAGGCGCGTGAAATCAAAGGCGTAGACGTTGGAGAATCAGGCAGTGATGCTGCAGCGAATATTGAATTGGCTATTCGAGTCTCTCGAGAATTAGGAACAGTAATCGTAATTACCGGCAAAGAAGATATCATTACCGATGGAGATAGTTATCGAATCATTAGCGGTGGGGATGCACTTCTCACTCAGGTGACCGGAACAGGGTGCTTGCTTACGTCGGTGTTGGGCGCTTTTGCAGCAATAGAGGACGATATTTTACAAGCAGGAACAGCGGGGTTAGCGTTTTATGGAGCGGCAGCTTCACGAGCGGCAGAACGAACGGCCGAGGTTGGACCGGGAAGCTTTCAGATTGCTTTTCTAGATGAATTGGCTAAGCTGCATCCTCATTCGCTTAAAGGACATGCGGCTGTTAAAGAATTCGTTACTAGAAAAGTAGAGGAAGTGTAATAATGAAAGGAGAAGCTTCAGAGACTTTAATGAATCAAGTGACGGATGCAAATCAGAATCAGAATGTTCCTAGAGCGTTAACGATTGCTGGATCAGATAGCGGCGGTGGCGCGGGGATTCAAGCTGATATTAAAACTTTTCAAGAACTGGACGTCTTCGGAATGTCTGCCATTACGGCTGTCACTGCGCAAAATACATTAGGCGTTCATGGGGTATATCCTCTCACGGTCGATGCGGTTGTTCAACAGATCGATGCCATAGGCGGCGACCTTGGACTTGATGCATTGAAGACAGGAATGTTATTTAGTGCGGAGATTATCAGAGCTGTCGCGGATCGCATTTCACATTTTGGATGGAGACAGGTTGTAGTTGATCCCGTAATGGTGGCTAAAGGCGGGGCTAAGCTGCTGCAATCTGAGGCGGTAGAGGCAATCACATCAAGCTTGCTGCCATTAGCTCGTATAGTAACACCGAACATTCCGGAAGCAGAGGTATTGACTGGACTTCAGATCAACTCGATGACCGATATACGTGAGGCTGCCAGGCATCTTATGGATTTCGGGCCCTCTATGGTTGTTATTAAGGGTGGTCATGCTGCTGAGGATCAAGAGGAGGTTGTTGATCTGGTATATGACGGGCGTTCGTTTACTGAATTTGCGCATACAAGAATACACACTGTTCATACGCACGGCACTGGCTGCACCTTTTCCTCAGCGATTACTGCTGGTCTGGCGAAAGGAATGTCAGCGGAAGAATCTATTAAGATGGCCAGAACCTACATTCAATTTGCTATAGAAGATAGCTTGGGCATAGGTGGAGGACATGGGCCAACGAATCATTGGGCGTACCGCCGCAGATTAGAGATTGTGCGATGAATCAAGATCAAATCAGACATTATCTGCAGATGTATCTAGTCGTAGGCAGCGTAAATTGTAAAGCATCTGACCCGATTACGATAGTTAAAGCTGCTCTTTCTGGAGGAGTAACTCTTGTGCAATTCCGTGAAAAGGGTGCTGATGCACTCCAAGGGACAGAACTTTTAAGACTAGCTCTTCAAATTCAAGCGTTATGTCGAGCGGAAGGAGTACCGTTTATCATCAATGATGATGTGGATTTGGCTCTGGAAATCGATGCGGATGGAGTCCATATCGGACAGGATGATGAAAATGCTGAAGCAGTTCGAGCTAAAATCGGTGACCGCATCCTCGGTGTGTCCGCACATACGGTAAGTGAGGCCAGATTTGCTATGCAACAGGGAGCTGATTATCTTGGAATTGGCCCTATCTATCCAACACATTCCAAGGACGATGCACATGAGGTACAAGGGACTGCGATTTTGTGCGAGCTGCGTGAGAATGGAATACATGTGCCACTGGTCGGTATTGGCGGGATAACGGAGGAGCGTGCCGCTGAAGTGATTAAAGCCGGAGCAGATGGCGTGGCTGTGATCTCAGCGATTACCGAAGCGAAAGATGTTCATGAAACAGTGGTACGGATGAAGAGTAAGGTCGGTAATACATTAAGAGAGCGTATCACAAGCCAGAGATTGATCTAAGGTTTCGAGATAGATGTTGACATCGAAAAACAGAATTTGTAAGATAAAACTATGAGTTAGCACTCTTTGTATGAGAGTGCTAACAAAATCGTTCTATAGAGGAAGGAGATTAAATTAGTAATGGCTAAACAACAATTTAAAGCAGAATCGAAAAGACTTCTGGAAATGATGATCAACTCTATCTACACACAGCGGGAAATTTTCCTTAGAGAACTAATCTCGAATTCAAGTGATGCTATCGATAAAATATACTACAAGGCTCTGACCGATGATGGGTTGGTATTCAACAAAGATGACTATTTCATTAAATTGACCATCGATAAAGAGAACCGTGCTTTGACTATTACCGATACAGGGATCGGGATGACGAAAGAAGATCTGGAGAACAATCTGGGTATTATCGCGAATAGCGGTTCATTTGCCTTCAAGAACGAAAACGAAGCGAAAGATGGACATAACATTATCGGCCAATTTGGTGTAGGCTTCTATTCTGCATTTATGGTTGCTGACAAGGTTACCGTACTTAGCCGTGCGTTGGGCAGTGACGAAGCATATAAATGGGAATCAACTGGAGCAGACGGCTACAGTATTGAACCAGCTGATAAAGAAACTGTAGGTACGGAAATTATTTTGACCATTAAAGAAAATACAGAAGATGATAGCTACGACGAGTATTTGGAAGAATACCGCTTGAAGTCGATCATCAAGAAATATTCTGATTTTATTAGATACCCTATCAAAATGGATGTTACCGGACATCGTCCTAAAGAGGACGCTGAAGGTGAGTTTGAGGAATACAAAGAAGAGCAAACCGTTAACAGCATGGTTCCAATCTGGCGCAAGAACAAAAGTGAGCTGACAGATGAGGACTACCACAACTTCTACATGGAGAAGCGCTACGGTTTTGATAAACCGATTTCCCACATTCACATTAAAGCCGACGGTGCAGTTGTATATAACGCGATTCTGTTCATTCCTGAGAAGACGCCGTTTGATTATTACACGAAGGAATATGAAAAAGGGCTTGAGCTGTACTCCAACGGCGTGTTAATTATGGACAAGTGTGGAGATTTGCTGCCAGATTATTTTAGCTTCGTTAAAGGTATGGTGGATTCCGAGGATTTGTCGCTGAACATTTCCCGGGAATTGCTGCAGCACGACCGTCAATTGAAGCTGATTGCCAAAAATATTCAAAGCAAAATCAAGAGTCAGCTTCAATCCTTACTGAAGGATGATCGTGAGAAATACGAGAATTTCTATGAATCCTTTGGCCGTCAATTGAAGTTTGGCGTATACAATGATTACGGAATGAATAAGGACGTGCTTCAGGATCTTCTCCTGTTCACTTCTTCCAAAGAGAAAAAGCTTGTATCGCTGGATGAATACGTATCTAGAATGCCAGAGGATCAAAAGTATATTTACTATGCGGCTGGTGAATCAGTAGAACGTCTGGAAAAACTTCCTCAATGTGAGCTTGTCGCAGATAAAGGCTTTGAAATTCTGTACTTCACTGATGATATCGATGAATTCGCAATCAAAATGATACTGAATTATAAGGAAAAAGAATTCAAAAACGTATCCAGCGGCGACCTTGGTATTGAGCCGGACGAAAAAGATGAAGAAGCTAAAAATGAAGAGAACGACAATAAAGAACTGTTTGAGCATTTGAGCTCACTTTTGTCTGGCAAAGTAGTCAAGGTAAAAGCTTCTAAACGCTTGAAATCTCATCCGGTATGCCTCTCTACAGAGGGTGAAGTAACGATTGAGATGGAAAAGGTGTTAAATGCTATGCCTAGCGGCCAGGAAGTCAAAGCAGAAAAAGTTCTTGAAATCAACGTACAGCATGAGGTGTTCCAATCGCTGAAAGACGCCTATGCGAACGATAAAGAGAAGCTAGATCTGTTCACCAACCTGCTCTACAATCAAGCACTCTTGATTGAAGGCTTGCCAATTCAGGACCCTGTAGAGTTTACAAACAATATTTGCAAAGTGATGGTTTAATAAGGAAATTGTTTTCCCAATTAAAAGCCGTTCCGATGATCAAATTCATTGGGACGGTTTTTTTGCCTTCCAAATATTTTTAATGAATTTTATACTAGAGATATATGAATTTTGGAGGTTTGGGTATGAACGGAAACTGGTGGCCTAAATTACTTATCTGTATAGCTTTGATTCCTTGCATTGTTTTTTTCGGATTTTTTGTGATGATATACGTCTCATTAATGGGTGGTGACAAGTTTTATGTCCCACTTATCGCTACAATTTCGATCACATTGATCCTCTATCTTATAGTACGATTATTCATCCCCCTCAGACCTCGGATCATCAATATGTCTTTACTCGTATTGCTGCTTATTGCGGGGCTTATTGTTACTGGTTACGAGATTAATAGAGCGTATCATAATAGCATTTCGACCGTAAGTGAGCAAGGTGTTGATGTTAGTGAATACGAACCTTTTCAAAAAAATGTAAAAATCGCTGCACTTGATGAGCCTTCAAATTTATCTCTTGAGGCCGATCTTCCAAGGCTTGATGGAGCGACAGCATTATATCCGTTATACTCAGCTTTTGCACAGGCTGTGTATCCAGGGAAAAGATATGATCCATACGACAGTGAAGTCATGGTAAATACAACGCCCGAAGCATATACCAATCTGATGACAGGTAAAGTGGATGTGATTTTTGTTGCGGGGCCTTCCGCCAGACAGCTTGAAGAGGCAGAACAAAAGGGCGTTGAATTGAAGCTGACTCCGATCGGACGCGAGGCCTTCGTGTTTTTTGTGAATGCTGAGAATCCGGTTAAAGGGATAACCACTGAGCAAATTCAGAACATCTATTCAGGAAAAATTACAAATTGGGACGAAGTTGGTGGCAACAAGGAAAAAATCCGTCCATTTCAGCGTCCAGAAGGTAGTGGCAGTCAGACGATGCTGCAAAAAGTAATGAATGGAAAAACGTTAATGTCACCTCCACTTAAGGATGTCGTCTCAGGCATGGGAGGAATTATCGAACAAACGGCAGATTATCGGAATTATAAAAATGCGCTTGGATTCTCATTCTTGTATTTTGCCACCGAAATGGTTCAGAACGGGAATATTCGATTGCTTGAGGTCGATGGAGTAGCGCCAAATCGCAACACAATCAGTAGCGGTGAATATCCACTGGCTGCAGAGTTTTATGCGGTTACAAGAAATGATGATCATCCGAATCCGAATGTAGATCAATTGATTGAATGGATATTATCCCCTCAGGGTCAGGAATTAGTGGAGAAGACGGGATATACATCTATATCAAAAAAATGAAGCTCTGAAATTGACATGAGGTAGTTATTTAACTAATATAGATACCAACGGTCGGTATTTATAAAGGAGGGCTTTATTCTATGGCAAGAAATAAATATCCTGAGCTGACATTAGAACAAATTATGTCTGTATCCACTAAACTGTTCACGGAAAAAGGCTTCGAGAAAACAAGTATTCAGGATATTATTGCTGAGCTTGGGATGTCGAAGGGAGCGATTTATCACCATTTTAAATCAAAAGAAGATATTTTGGATGCTGTGATGAAGAAGCAATTTCAATATACAGCGAGAATGCTGAATGAGTTGATTCAGAACACGAAAGCTGCGAGCGCTCGGGAGAAGCTGATCCTTATTTTGGAGCATGTTGTATCTGATCCTGAGGCACATTCAATCGACGATATTTTAAGCACGCAAATCAAAAATCCGCAATTTGTGATGACTGGAATTAAGGAAGGTGTAAATAAAGATGCACCTGTTATAGCCAAGTTGATGATTGATGGACAAGTGGATGGTTCACTTACGGTAGAATATCCTGCCGAATGTGCGGAGGTATTTATGCTGCTCGTTAACATATGGATTAATCCTGTCTTGTTCGAGCGAAGCAGAAGTGAGACAATGCGGCGCCTTAAATTCCTGCAGCACATGATGAGACTGTTAGGAGCGGACATTGTAAGTGATGAACTGATTGATAAAATTACTTCGCGTCACGCTGAACTTGGAGGATACAGGACAGATGATCGAGCAGGAGTGGATGAATGATGGTGTTTAATAGTAATTTAATGATTCTACGAAAAGAACAACATATAGTAGATGCTGTGACGGCGATTTCTCTGGAATGGTTGACTGGAGAAGTACGAATTTTGGCCAGTGAGACGGATGATGTCCGAATCATCCAGTATACGAGCAATAGCTTCTCAGATAAGAAGCTTGTTCAAGTTGACCTGCAGGCTGGAATACTCCGAATAGCTGATGGCAGAAGGAAATATAGTCGCATTGGCTTCAATATTAATACAACGGTTCTGGAAGTATATCTTCCTAAGAAAAAGCTGCATTCCTTTTCAATGAATGGTGTAGGCAGTCATGTATTTATTCAAAACTTGGAGGCTGGGCTGGCCAAATTCAGACTTACTTCCAGTCATGCAACTATATCAGGTAAATATGATAAGTGCGAAATAAATGCGATAGGCACTCATTTTGCGGCAGAAGATATAGTCATCTATAAGCTGAATTTGCGCTCAACCTCATCCAAAGTAGAAATAGCAGGCGAAATTTTCCAAATTCACGTCAATGCAACCGGCAGAGGAATAAATCTCCACTCATTTGTAGTGCCTAATGAAATCCAATCTGTGTCAACCGGAGCAAGTGTTACAGTGTCTATGCCTGATCATGAGGGGTTTGTTCTGGAATTCAAAAAAATATCCGGTCAATTCAAAAGTGATTTTCCAATTACCTCGCAGGGCTCTATCTATACTTATAAAAATGGTGGAAGATCATATTGTGCTGAAGTAAGAGGAGGACAATTTTATCTTCGCAAGATTTATCTAGACTCTAAATCCTCCAGTCATTTCTCTTAATTTCTTCGCCATTTGTGATAAACTATCCGCCGTATGGTCAATTTCGTTCATCGTACTCAGCTGCTCCTGAATGCTGGCATTGATCTGCTCTGTACCGCTAGCGATGTCGTTGGTTGACTCCGCAATATTTTGCAGGGCTTGTTCCATTTCCCGGCTGCTGTTGGCCTGCTGTTCATTATCATAATCAATTTGATCAATTTGAGTGACGATGGTCCCGATGCTATCCAGAATATGAACAATACTGTCGTTGGCCTCTGCGCTTTTTTGAACCCCGAGTAGGATCTTGTCCGTAACTTCTTTTGTTGATGTAACGGCGGTTATCGTTTTTTTCTGATTTTCTGACACCATCCTAGCGATCTCCTGTGCCGCCACATTGCTCTCATCAGCAAGCTTTCTGATTTCGTCTGCGACAACTGAAAAACCTCTGCCAGCTTCACCTGCACGAGCAGCTTCAATGGCGGCATTGAGAGCGAGTAAATTAGTCTGAGCGGATATACCGGAAATTAATGAGCTGATGTCACCTATCGTCTTAGAAGATTCGTTCAATTGGTAGATCGTCTCAGACACAGATTGGGCGGCAAAGTCGATATCGTTCATAGATGACGTAATGTCTTCAATTCTGGCTGCACCTGATTGGGCGGCTTCCTTCACTTTTTTGCTCGTATCCGCAGTTCTCTTGCTTGCAACAGCTGTGGATTCTGAAAATTTGGCCATCTCGGTCAGGCTGGCGGTCGTCTCTTCTGCAACGGCTGCGTTCTCAATGGTTGCTTCTGCAATTTCGCTAATTGTAGTGGACACACTCTGAAGGGATGCTGTTGTATTACCTGTAACCTCACTAAGTATTTCGCTTGAAGTATAAATCGTTCCCGTTGAAGTAATTATTTCCGAAATCATAGCTTGAAGTTTTGCGACGAAGGCATCGAAACTGCTGCTCAGTTCTCCCAGCTCATCCTTGCTGTCGTAGTCGATCCTTCCTGTTAGGTCACCGTTATTTTGCGAAATTTCCTTTAGCTTGGCTGTTACTTTTGCAACAGGGTTTACTACGGTCCGCGTAATAAAGATGGATAAAACTACTGTGACTAAGGCGCTGATCAATAATAAGACGATAAAAGATACCGTAGTAGTTTTATATACGACTTTGCTGTCCTCATAAGTATGCTGAGCGGCTTGAATGTGCTTGTCTATCCAGGCATCCATGGATTTGATGAGATCATTTTTAGATTGATCCAATGTCGCCATTTCGGTAGGACCGCCATTTTGTGGAGCACTGGGATTATTCTCTCCGGTTCCTGAATCATCACCTTTATTTTCCGTCGGATTTGCCTGTGCTGCTGGTTCGGCTGGAGGCTGGCCGCCCAAGTTATCTTTACCAGAACTAAAGCGTTCCACAAACTGTTCAAGAGCAGAGCTATATGTATCGAAAAGAGTGAATACGTTGTTCACCTCAGCTTCGTCGCTGAATGGGGATAGTCCATTTTTGATAGAAGATTGGTATGTTTTAAGCTCCTCTTGAATGGTTGACCGTTCAGTATCATCACTTGCATCCATATATGAGTTTGCCAGTGATCTTGTAGATTCCATGTCGGACTTGATTTGTTCAAGCTCTACGATTGGAATAAGTCTGGAATTGTTTAGCTCTTCCAATTTAGCATTCACACTGTAAATTTGCGTGATGCCCGCAGTGCCGATGACAATTAGAAAAATAAAAAAACTGATGGAGAGTAGCCGGATTTTAGATGCGATTTTCATGTTCTGAATCATTTTCATGTGATTGTCCCCCTGTGTACGAGTTCGTATAATGAATGTTATAGATGTAGTTTAGAGGGTCATACTTAATGACACTTGAAAGGCTACTGAATGTTTGCTTAAAGATTAAGGAGGATAATCGATATGTCACTTGAAATTGAACGTAAATTTCTGCTTAAAGAATTCCCGGAACAGTTAATAAAGGAAGGTCAACTTAAGGTTATATCAGAGCAAGTGATCGATCAGACTTACATAGCAATGGATGAGGATCAGGAATTGCGAGTGAGAAAAATCGTGGATAAACTCTCCGGAGATGTCACGTATACACATACTTTTAAAAACGGAAATGGACTTGTCCGTGAGGAAGTCGAGTACTCGATTTCGGGTGAAATATATGAGCAAATATTCAGTGCCTTTAATTTTACCCCTTTGATTAAAACGCGGACAACAGCGCAATGGGAGGGCATCACGGTAGAAATGGATCAATACCACCAAATTGATTTTATTGTATTGGAGGTTGAATTTACGTCGGAGCAAGAAGCTGCGGAATTTCATATTCCCTATTGGTTTGGTGAAGATATCAGCTCAAATAGGCAATTTAGCAATAAAACGGTGTGGAGAGAGCTTCAGCGGAATAATAATAGCCATGATCTGCATATATAGAGAAGTACAGTGCAAACGCTGTTCATGTGATTTTATAACGTCATGCGCATCTTAGTTCATCATCAGAAAGGAGGCAAGGGGCAAGTGGGGCTTTTGTATGAAATCATTCACCATTCCAGCAAACAACAGTATGAGAAGAAATCATTTCCCAAGCTGCTGGTTGACAAGGTGATCTCAGTCAGCAGTGGAACTGCAGATCGGAAATTGAGGGAATACATGCTACAGGAAAAGGCAGCCACTCATAGCACAAGTACCAACATGATATAGTGAATGAACCGCCTGGACGAAGCCATCCGGGCGGTTATTTACATTGAGAAGTGGACATATGATGTCATTTAAGAGAAAATACTATAAAGAGAAGAAAGAAATTGAGTGAAGGGGTTGAGTCGGTAGTGCTACGATTCGGAATTATCGGAACGAATTGGATCACGGAACGCTTTATTCAGGCTGCGGAGGAGACAGAGCAATTTACTTTGACAGCAATATACTCTCGAACAAAAGAGAAAGGTCAGGATTTTGCTGCCAAATATCATGATGTTGATGTATATACGAATTTGGAGGAAATGGTGTCAAGCGACAAGGTAGACGCTGTGTATATCGCTAGTCCGAATTCCTTTCATATGGAACAAGCTATCATTTGTATGAATCATGGTAAGCATGTTTTATGTGAAAAGCCAATTGGTTCGAATGTATTCGAAACCAAGAAAATGATCGAAGCGGCAAAAGCGAATAATGTGCTGCTTATGGAAGCTATGAAATCCACGCTTATGCCGAATTTTCGTGTGATCAAAAACAATCTGTACAAATTAGGAAGAATTAGACGGTATTTTGCAAGCTACTGTCAATACTCATCACGTTATGATGCTTTTCTTGAAGGTACTGTGTTGAATGCATTTAATCCTACATTTTCAAATGGTGCGCTAATGGATTTGGGTACATATTGTCTGTATCCGATGGTAACATTATTCGGTAGACCGGAGTCAATTCAGGCGACTGGAATTAAGCTCTCATCAGGCGTTGATGGGGAGGGTAGTATCATCATGCGATATGAGGATATGGACGCTATTGTTATGTACTCCAAAATATCCGATTCCTACCTCCCAGCTGAAATTCAAGGTGAGAACGGAACGCTTGTTATTGACAAGATAAATCAGCCATACGATGTCAAAATCTATTATCGAGATGGGACGATTGAGGATTTGAGACAGCCGCAAATGCAGGAATCCATGTTTTATGAAGCGAGAGAGTTTATTGAGTTAGTGCAATCAGGACAAAGAGAGTGCAGTGTGAATTCGCACGCTAGCTCCCTCGTTGTGGCTGAAATCATGGAAGAAGCCAGACGTCAGATCGGAGTTGAATATCCGGCAGATCTGCGGTAGTGCCCCAAACTCTGATCCTCTAGTCACCAGTTTGGTGGCGAATGACAAAAACGTGCAAAAGTACATTTTTTTTAACTAAAGATAGTCGAATAAAGCAAAAAACCTGCGAAAGTGCAGGCTTTTTGCTTTATTTTGTGTGGAATCTAAAATTTATAAGTTGAAAGATGCACTTTTGCAGCAATTTAGATTGACGATGATATGAATGGAGCAAAAGATGTATTTTCTGCAGTTTTTGGGAGTAGCTATCCGGATTTTTTGTAGCACACGGTCAATTTACTCATTACAGCAGTTGTAACGCACATTGCTGAAGCTCATAGCGGACAACATGTTTGCCTTTTATACCAGGTGTCGAAGAGAAGATTCCTTTTGACGCGAGAGATTGTAGTGTTCGAACGGCAGTACGATGATTGATATCCAAGTGAGTCTTTACATCGATGGGACGTAATGGGCGGGATAGTGTATATGCAAGTCGGATAATCTCTCGTTCTATTAAACTTTCTAGACTGATAGGTGAAGAGGACGATTGAAAGCGACCAAGTACCATACGCAGAAGCGTGATACAAATCTCCGGCCGATGCGCAACGTCGTCGTAAGCGAATGAAATCACCTGATAGCCCATGGAGGATAAAAAGGTTTCACGATTAAGCTCGTTGCAGTATTTTTGCCGATCCATATCCCGAACATGCGGGCCAAATCCTTTGATTTCAATAACCAGTTTTAGGGGTTGTTTCAGCCAGACAAAATCACAAAAATAGGACATGCCTCGCCAATCGAGCACCTCAAATTCAGGGTGTAAGCCATCGAAGTTACCACGAAGGGGCCACCATACATTCTGACAAAACAACTTCTCAGCCTCCCGATGTCCCCGTCCTAAACGACCTCTCCGTTCCCCCGTTCTTTTCATCAAATGGTACTGGATAAATGCATCATGTGAATCCTCAAAGTTCATTGTTAACATCCCTCCAAAATAAAAGAACGCCCCGGTTCCATTCATTTAAGAATGTAGCGGGACGTTCCTCGTCTCATACTTCTATTATAATAGAAAATCCATTATTTTGGTATATTAGTTTATTGATGGGATTTTGGTTGAACATACATGAGAAATTGCTGCATAAATGCAGTTTTCTACAACTTCCAGCAGACTCTGCACAATTTTAATGCGAAAATGCATCCTTTAACCCGGTGAAAAGCGATTTTAGCTGTTATACACCAGAATTGCTGCAGTTAAGCAGGCTTTTGCTCTAAATCCGGAATTTTGATGAAAAAAACTGCACTTTAGCAGGCTTTAAACCTGAGTTGAACCAACGCCCATACTAACACACTACTGGTACTTCACGACAATCGCGTTGCTGATTTTACGTCCAGGTGTCGTTAGGTATTTGCCATTATGGTAAAGTCCACTAGATGCACCGCCATCCAGATTCATGGCTTGATATGCTCCGGCCTGCTTCATAATTTCAGCCAACTGCGGAATGGTCGCTCCACTCGTTGTAAGCAGGATCAGCTTATGGTCTCGTGTAATTCCAAGGGCACTTCGGGCTCCGCCGCCAGTTAAAATTTTCGGATCACGGAAGCCTTCGTTTTTGACATCGAGAGATACTTTTCCATTGACTAGCAATCTTGGCCCAGCCTGAAGCCCACCTTCAATTGATCCTTGCTCATACTTTTCCGTAAAATCCTGCCCATATATTAGTGCAGCAAGCGAATTTTTATCATAGGTAAAAATGGTTCTGTTTTCTGTGGGATTTACTTTTTTAATCTCACCCTTGCTCACAATATATCCGTACGGTGTTTTAAAATCATTTTTCGTGTAGGCATCAAAGTATGTACCGTTAATGGCTACAATCGCTTTATTTCGTTTGGCTATGCTGCTTAGGTCCTCAACCTTGCCGATGGTGTTACCTGCTAGAGCTACGTCAAGCTCAATTTTAGGATGCAGCAGAGAGATGGTCACCTTTTGAACTGAAAATGATTTAGAGCCAACTTTGTAAGTTTTTCGTTCACTGACTATAGGGGAAGCTGCTGCTTGTATGCTTCCGCGCGTAATGAAAGGTACGGATACACTGTCATCATTGTATGAAATATGTAAGGATGAGGCGTCTTTATCCCACTTGACAGATAATCCGAGTGATTCGCTAATCCACTGCAAGGGGACATATGTAGTTCCGTTTTCAGCAAAAGGCACTTGCTTGAGCGTTACCTTTTCTTCGTTGTTGTAGGCAGTAGCTTGATTCGTGAAAAGGGTAAGCAGGGTTTCTCCTCTTGTAATTTGAATTTTCTTCTCTGCGGCATTTAATGAAACCACAGTATCCGTAAATTCGCTCAGCAATCGGACGGGAATAAATGCCTGGCTGCTCTTCGTGTCTACCAATACATAGTTTTTGACCGTAGAAGCGGCAAAGCTGGATGGGATGAGACACAGAAAGGCCAGAATGGTTAAAAGGATCGTTCTTTTCATGCTGTAATCCTTATGATTAATTTAGAGACTTGCTGTTCAGCATAAAAAGGCTGATTCCGATGAGGAATCAGCCTTTTGTTATGAGATGGACAAGTTCCTAAGCTTTAATATACATCTTGTTGTAGTACTCGTCGAGCATACGTTTAGTAGCAAAGAACTCAGAAGTTGTTTCGATACTCTTTCTCATCATTTGAACCCATTTTGCATTGTTCTCATAATAAGTTGGCACTACTTTGTTAAGCAATACATCGTACAACGCATCGCTATCGTGACGGTCCAATACTTCGAAATCAGTTGTTTCGAAGCCATCACCGATTTGCCAGCCGTTTTCGCCGTCGATGCAAGCCTCTGGCCACCAACCATCAAGTACGGAGCAGTTCAGAACGCCGTTCATAGCTGCCTTCATACCGGAAGTACCACTTGCTTCAAGCGGTCTACGCGGGTTGTTGAGCCAGATGTCAGATCCACGAGTAAGCTGAGCACCGATTGTCATATCGTAGTTTTCAAGGAAAACAACACTCTTCGGATATTTCTTCATCATGTCAACGAGGTTGCTAACGATTTTCTTACCTACGTCATCAAGTGGATGAGCTTTACCGGAGAATACGATTTGGATTTTACCGGATTTCAAATATGGCTCGATTACTTCAGGCTTCGAGAAGATCAAGTCACTGCGTTTGTATGGAGCTGCGCGACGGGAGAACCCGATCAACAGATTGTCCTTGTTAAGCTCAATACCAGTACGTTCCTTGATGAAGTCGATCAACTCGCCTTTAACTTCATTGTGAACAGCCCAAATATCGCCGTTTTCTTTGTAAGCTTTAGTAATTCTTTCGTCCACCCAAGTTGGTGTGTGGATCGCATTAGTAATTCCGATAATTTCGGAACGACCGGCAACTTCTTTCCACATTTTATTGGATGTATCAGCATGCAGCTCAGCAACACCGTTAGAAATACGGGAGAGGCGAAGACCTGCAATTGTCATATTGAAAGGATTTCCACCGATACGCTCCATTTGGTCGCGAGTCAGACCGTTGAATGCAGACATGTACTCAAGTTTGTCGATTGGATGAGTCTCATTACCTTCTTTAATAGGTGTATGTGTAGTGAACACAACTTCTTCTCTTGTCTCATTCCAAGCTTCTTCAAACGTCTTGCGGGAAGACATTTTCTCACGAATCAACTCAGTTGCAGCAAGAGCTGCGTGTCCTTCATTAAAGTGGTAAACGTCAATTGGGATTTGCAGAGCACGCATAGCTTTTACGCCACCGATACCAAGAACGATTTCTTGTGCGATACGCTCTTCACCAAACCATCCATACAATTGACCAGTAATCCAAGTATCACTGTTCTCAGGAATATCTGTATCAAGCAAATAAAGAGGCGCATTGCCAAATTGTTCGGTTTTCCATACTTTACAAATAACATCTAAGTTTCTAACTTTTACGGTTACTTTAACACCAGTATCTTCGAGGAAATCGTAAACATAATTGTGGTAAGTGTCATAAGGTTTACCATTTCCATCGATTCTTTGATCAGTGTAACCTTGTTTCCATTTAATACCGATTGCTACGAGAGGTGCTTCAATATCTTTAGCACCCTTAATGTAGTCACCAGCCAAAATTCCAAGACCCCCGGCATACATTTTAAAATCGGAATGCAGTCCGTACTCCATGCTGAAATAAGCTACTGTAGGCAGTTTCTTCTCACTCATTTTAGATAAGTCCTCCTCAATATCATTTCCTAGTACGACATTGGCATTACATTTCCGAAAGAAACATAGATTTGTGCAAACGTTTGTCCATCGAAAAATAGCATACCAATGTGTAAGCGATTTCTAGGAATATTTTAGCACACAAATCGTAGAATTGGCTATCAAATCATAAAAAAATATGACAAGATCTAAAAAAAACTGCGGTTTTTTTAAATTTTTGTTCACAAAATAAATAATGATCGGACAAACGTTTGCATTTAGCAGCTCATTTCGTACAAATCATTCATAAAATACTTCAGAATTCGAGTGAGCTTCATCCGCAAGAAATTGAATTTCTTCAGAACCGATCGTATACACATCATACTGTTCGTTTGCTTGCTTTTTAAATGCACGCTGTTTGAAGTACTTGGGGCTGGCTTCACCCGCATCCTCATCATACACCAGAAGAATACCTTCGGTTTTGCGAAAAAGAAGCTCATCACGAGCGATAAATTGCCAGCTTCCAATATACTTTTCCTTGCTGACTGCACCATAATAATCGACTTGTCTGATAAGTTCCCGATAATAATGCTGCTTCTCTTCATTCCATTGCTCTTCCTGATGGCTGAAAGCAGTGATGATCGAACATTTCAAATGGGGGTAGTGCTCTTTAAGGCTGATGGCAGCTTCAATAGCCCATAGATCAACTCCATACTGACCAGGGGTAATGACCCATTCCAGTCCGTCTTCAATTAGAGGAATTAACCGATTGGTGATAGACTGCCGAATATATGGAATGCCACGGTGCTTATTATTATATATTCCGAGCTCATGAGCCCGATAACCGGTAACTAATAGGTTTTTCAAAATAGACCGTCCTTTCTAATGACAGAGCCAGGATGCTTGTCACTTTTCATTATAGCGGTAAACCTTGTTTTTCAGGAATGAACACGAATAAAAAGGGCAGTCCGCAGTCATACATGACAAGGAACAGCCCTAATCTCAATTTGTTATTTTATGGGTATGTTTCAAAAGATAACGGTTGCAAAAATGAGTTGTTAATTTTGTACTGTAGACAATATGAAGACGATATAGAACACTGCGTAGAAAATGCCCAGCGCAATGAACAAACCGAAAATATTACTTTTGTATTTGCTGCTTCCAGGTTCCCACATCAGAATCAGCTCCTTTGGCTGTTGATGATTTTTTGATAATTGTGAACATTTTGTGTCTTTTGTGTCTATATCAATTATTGAACATTTTGTGTCTAAATGCAATTATTTTTTTAAAAAATTAAATAAAATTTTAAATGTCAGGTTAGACAAAACGAAAAACGCAGCCCTGACATACAGGACTGCGTAAAGTACAAAGTATCATCTAATTTATTTTTGCGGGTTGAAACCTTCTTCAGCCAAATATTCACCAGCCTCTTCGCGAGTTTCAAACACCATCTCAATGCTGATCCCGGAGTAAATATACCAGAGGTCATCTTCATATTTAAGCGTTAATTGCTCACCGTTGGCGTTTACCCAAACGCCTCCTTGTGTTTGAATGTTTAGACTTGGCTGTGGCGACTCGGAAGAAGCATCCCTTGAGTTACGCTCCATATTTTCATTAACGGATAGGGAAGAAATAGATTTTTCAACAAGGTCGCGTAGTTTTTCCTCATCGTAATCTCGAATGTTAACGAATCCTTTTGGGTCAACTTCATAACCTTCCAGCAATCCTGCGTAGACGTATCCATTTCCGTTCGGATGAAGGCGATAGACCACTGTTTTTTTGTCATAAACACTTTGTTCATAATGGTAATTTACTCGCCCGAGTGATACATCTCTGCGCTCCAGTTGAGGAAAGGAATCAAATATAGAAAGCTTTTGTTCAAATGTAAGCATCATTAGCCTCCGCTTTAGGTTTCGTATGTTCATATGTCACAGAAATTATACCATAGAGAAAATCCTGATGATATTTAGGATGACATGATATTCAAGTATAATTATATAGTCAGGTTAATCTAATAGGGAGGCGGAAGATAGAATGTTGCTTAATGACAATGATGTGGTTCTTTTTCAAGGTGATAGTATAACAGATTGGGGACGCAACCGTGAGGATGGCGCTTCGCTAGGGGTAGGTTATTCTTTGATGGTTGCCTCGCGAGTGGGGCATTTGTATCCTGAAAAAAATATTACTTTCTTGAATCGAGGAATCGGTGGCAATAGGACAATTGATTTACTGGAACGCTGGGATAAAGATTGTCTGGAGTTAAAACCAAATGTGCTGTCCATTATGATTGGAATTAATGACACTTGGCGCAGATTCGATAATAACGAGAACACGCCAGTAGAACAATATGAGGCTAGATATCGCGATTTGCTTCAGCGTGCAACTGATAAATTAGACGTAAAATTGATCATGATGGAGCCATTTGTCCTGCCAGTTCCAGAAGATCGTAAATTATGGCGTGCTGATTTGGACCCGAAAATTCATGTAGTTCGTGAGCTTGCACGAGAATTCGGAGCTGTGCTTGTTCCGCTGGATGGTCTGTTCGCGGAGGCGTCTACTAAAGCTGATCCTGCATTTTGGACTCCGGACGGTGTTCATCCTTCTCCAGCAGGTCATGGGCTGATTGCAGAAGCATGGTTAAAGGCTGTAGGAGCCATTTAATCTCGATTTCAATAAATTTAAGGATGAGGGGCAGAGATGATTGTGACTGATCGAAAAATAAAATGGGGAATTATCGGGACAGGTACGATCGCAGAGAAGTTTGCCAAGGATTTGCCTTATGTGAGCAATGGTGAAGGGGTGGCCGTAGGATCACGCAATTCTCAAAGCGCTGCACAATTTGCCGCAAAATATAACCTCCCACGGTCTTATGGCAGCTATGATGCACTGTTAGCTGACCCAGACGTAGAAGCGGTCTATGTGGCAACCCCGCATCCTTTTCATAAAGACAATGTTGCATCGGCTTTACGTGCTGGAAAAGCGGTGCTGTGTGAAAAACCTTTTACCGTTAATAGTGCCGAGCTTGAAGAATTGATTGCTCTTGCCAGGAAGAATAACGTGTTCCTGATGGAAGCGATGTGGACACGATTTTTACCGCCTATTATTAAAGTAAGAGAGTGGTTGGAATCGGGGCGAATTGGACAAGTGAAGTTAATTAAAGCGGAATTTGGATTCCGCAGCGACTGGAACCCGCAAGGAAGACTGTTTAATCCGGAGCTTGGAGGAGGTGCCTTGCTGGATATAGGAATCTACCCTGTATCGTTTGCGTCCATGCTGTTTGGTGCGGAGCCTGCTCATATAATGAGCACTGTTCAGATCGGGGAGACCGGAGTGGACGAACATTTCTCGCTTTTGCTGGATTATGGCGAAGGAAGAACAGCGTCACTGCATGGTGCGGTTCGACTTGAACTGAGCAATGGTGTGCATATCCATGGTACGAAGGGTGTTATTCATGTTCCTTCTTTCATAAACAGTACAAAGGCTACTCTGCAAGTATATGGCGAGGGTGAAGAGATTTTCCGTGATGATCGCAAGGCGGAAGGGTACGCTTATGAAGCAGAAGAGGTAGGAAGATGTCTTATTGAAGGGCTTAAAGAGAGTCCGGTAATGAAACTTAAGGAGTCGCTTGATATTATGAGACTGTTGGATCAGACTAGGACGCAATGGGGGCTACGTTATCCTTTTGAGAAGTTCTAAAGCAAGAGATAACGTCATATAATTTATCCAAGGGTGCGACTCCTCTGACATAACTGATTATTTGGCTTGATGCTGTTTGGCATGGTTTGTAGATTTGATTTCTGTATTAGATTCATCAAGTCGCTGAATCTCCTGGGCCAAGTTTTGCAATGAATCTTCCATCTTGCTAAGCTTTTCGTCGACATTTTGCAGGACGTACTTAATTAATATAAAACAAAGTGTGACGGGAAAGCCTACATTGGCAACCATCGATACAATATCTGTGACCTGCATGTGCGTGACCACCTTTCTTTGAAAGTTCCTTTCACTATATAGAGAAAAAAAACTCTACATATGACAACCATTTTTTAGAAAAAATGTTATTATAGGTTTAATAACAGTGGAAATGGTTGTATGACTACCTTGATTTTTTCCCTATACATAGAAGATGAATATGGAAGGGGGAGGTAGTTATGAAGGAACAGCAAACTGCATATGAGCAATATCGTAGAGAAGTATACCGAATCGCTTGGAGGGTTCAGTACAAAGCCAAGGTTGTCAAAAGACGGGAATGTTCATTCAATGGAATCGAGCCAGCCACAACCAGCTTCGCTTCATCTTCTGACAACAAGATTGTCATTAGACAAATGATCAATGCACTTCCTTCCAGTACAGGACGAACTATAATTTATAAAATTTATATGCAGGACAAGACGGAGCGTGAAGTAGCCCTTGAGCTAAATATGAGTCAACAAGGGGTGAACAAATGGAAGCGGAAAATGATCCAAGAGTTATCCCGGATGATGAGTTCCTAAAACTACTGCAGCAGGCCAGACAGAATGATGCGGAATCTACATTAAAGCTCATAGAGCTTTTTAAAGGCGATATTATGAGAGTTAGCAAATTCATTCATACGTCGGAAGAAGATGCTGTTTCCGATATCATTCTGGAGTTCCTCGAAATGATTAAGGAGAGGAAAGAGTGAACAAGTATCACAAAAGACCGACTTGGAAGTAGATCTTCTACTTGCGAGACGGTCTTTTTACGTGGGAAGCTCAACTTGAATCTCTATGCATCCGTTCTGCAGTGCTGCGCTGGTGCTGCCGCCCAGTTGCTCGGTCAGCAGCCTGACAATAGATAAGCCTAGACCTGTAGTCGCGCCTCTTGATTGATCTGCGGTATAGAAACGATCAAAAATCCGGTTGATATCTATTTCAGCTGGACTTGTTACGGGATTTCTGAATGAAACGACTGCATTGTTATTTTGTATAGTAAATACTCGTACCTCAAGGTCTCCAGCGGCATGGGTTGCACTATTCCGAATCAGGTTTTGGATGATTCTTACTAGCATTTCTTTATCGGCAAGAACAAATACAGAATCATCTTCCTCAACACGTACCTGTAAATTTTTCCTTTCAAATTCGGTAATAGATTCCGCGAGGCATTCCGTGACGAGGTTCGTCAAGTTGATACGCTCCAGCTTAGGCTTTGGTTCGGCGTTGACAAGATAGGAGTACTCGAAGAAATGTTCAATCAGGGCTCCTAGCTTATTGGCATGCTTTTGGGCAATTTGCAGCTTTTTTCGCTGCTCGTCGGGTAGCTCGTTGGTTTCCATAAGCTGCTGATATCCCTTGATTGCTGTAAGCGGTGTTCGCAGATCATGCGAGATGTTCGCGATCATTTCTTTAAACTGTTTTTCCTCCCGAATGCTATCAAGACGGAGGTTTTCCTCCGCCTTTAGGCATTTGTTGATATTTGCTGTTAATCGGGTTAGCTCACGGTTGATGAGTTCCAGACTGATCGGTTGTCGTGTATTTCTGGTCAGACGCTTATCAAGCTGCCGGTTGATACTGCGCAGCTGCAGCTGGAGATAGGCGATGTATAGAACGAGAACTATAACAACTACGACTAAAAAACCAACGGCAATGACCAACGTCCTCACCAACCCTTCGATTTACTTCATTTCCGATTTTCTGAATAGAGCGAATGTGACAGCAAGAATCAGAATAATAAATGCTAGACTTACAGCTATTGCCTTGATGAAATCTCCCGCGACCGCATCCAATGTCAAAAAGGTGTAATTCCCTCCGTATGGTGTGCAGGAAAATATACGGTCGAACATTGGGGAGCTATTAGCGATTCCCATCAACTGCGCAGTGAGAATTGAGAACCCATAATATATAGCAACCACAAGAACAGGCTTCTTTAAAACAAAGGCAAGTGGTACACAGATACTAAGCTGGGCCACATATACGATGATCAGGGTCATCATGATCGCTAGCAACTTCCAGATCTCTGATGCAGAAAAGACTGTACCGGCCTCAGAAGTTAATAAATGCAGAAATCCTACAGCGACGGAGCCCATATTAAACTTGGAACCGGAGCCAAGAGCAATCCCTGTAATGATAGCGTAAGGAAGCAGAATGAAGGCTACGGCACAACCGAATACAATGGCCTTACTAACGATGACAGTACCCCTGCTATGCCCGGTTGTAATAGCATCATGGATAGTTTTTGTATCGAAATCGCCACAAATAAATATACCTGCGATCACAGCACCAAGAATGCTGATCATGTTTACATCAGAGAACATGAATCCGATTCCGGTCATGCTGGCCTCGATCTTGCCCTGTGGTATCCAATACGCCATCATCACCATAAGCAAGGCACTTGCGGTGGTGATTCCGACTAGGATTTTAAATGCCATTGATTTGCGAAGCTTGAATAGATCAGCCCTGATCAGATTAACCATTCAGACCACCTCCTATAACCGAAATGAAGTAGTCCTCTAGCGTATCTCCCTGGATAGAAAAATTCGAAACAGCAATCCCATTTTCATAAAGGGTTTTAGCCACGAATTCCTGTTCACCCAAATAATCGTATAGCTTAACCGTTTTGTCTGGCATAACCTTATAATTAATCGTATCTAGCTGCACTTCCAACACGCTCACCAGCTTTTCCGGCTGATCACAGTTAATGAGGAAATGGTGCTTACAGCTTTCTTCAAGCTCTGCAAGAGTAATGGATTGCATGAGCTTGCCTTGGTGGATGATTAAGTAGTCGGTCGCAACCTGATAAAGCTCCGGCAGGTTGTGGCTTGAGATGAGGATGGTCATATGCCGCTCCTCGCACAGCTTGATCAATAGATTTCTTATTTCTACAACACCCAATGGGTCTAGTCCATTGATCGGCTCATCCAAAATCAGCAGCTCTGGATCACCGAGCAAGGCGATGGCAATACCTAAACGCTGCTTCATGCCAAGCGAGAAGTTTTTAGCCTTCTTTTTCCCTGTGTCGCTTAAGCCTACCAATGTTAGCAGCTCATTTTCGATAGTTTCGCTCGGAATACCTCTTAAAATCCGGTGCAATGTGAGGTTATCTTTTGCTGACAAATTAGGGGTTATGCTAGGGTACTCGATCATGCAGCCCAGTCTTTTTCTTTCAGCCTGCAGGTCCTTTTCTCCACTTTGGCCAAAAAGCTCAATGCTGCCAGCGGTAGGAAAAGCAAGTCCGGCCACCATCCGCATTAAAGTAGATTTTCCCGCACCATTTTGTCCGATTAATCCGTAGATTTTGCCCGGCTCCAAAGCAATCGATAGATCACGAAGTGCATATGCACCGTTGTAGCTTTTTGTCAGGCTGTTCGTTTTTAAAACATATTGTTTCATTTCGCTCACCTGTCCTCTCTGGCTTTAGTGTAGGATCTAAAGGTTTAGAAAAGGTTAAGGGCAGCCAAAAGAGTGTAAGGAAACCGATAATTCAATCTTTATGCAGGCGATAGCCAAGTCCCCATACCGTTTCGATATATTCCTTAGTCGGGTTTGCTTTCTTTAGCTTGTTGCGCAGATTGCTGATATGAGTCTTAACTGCATTGTCATCACCAAGATATTCATCCTGCCAGACAGATTCGTAGAGATTGGCTTTTGTAAAAACCTTGCCGACGTTCTTTAGCAGCATCTCCAATATCATATATTCCTTTGCTGTCAGGTCAATTTCAGCATCGTTTATTGTAACGCGCTTTGAAGTGTCATCGATCGTTAAATCTTTATATTGTAAAACGCGATTCACCTGTACATGCTTATGAGAACGCCGCAGATTAGATTCAACACGGGCCACAACCTCGCCCAAATCGAAGGGTTTAGTAATGTAGTCATCTGCTCCCAATCTCAAAAGGTCAATCTTCGTGCCTACCATGTCCTTTGCGGAAATGATGATGACAGGAACGTTGGAAAAAGTCCGCACTTCCTTAAGTATTTCATCACCGCTTTTGTAGGGAAGCATGATGTCGAGCAGAACCAGATCATATGTATTGTTCTTGATGTCATGGAGTCCATCCACACCGGAATAAGCCGATTTCACGTGATAGCCTGCATCGGTTAATGCTTGTCCCAGCATGAGATTAACATCCTCGTGATCTTCAATAATTAGAATAGTATCCATAATAAGCCACCTGAATTGTTTTCTTTTATTATATTACAAAAAAATAGATGATCTATACTCAGGATTGGACTGAGCAAGGATCACCTGCAACAGCTATTTGTGACCACTCGTCAGCAAATTCCTGCAAAAGCGCAGGCTTTAGCCCATGAAGATCACTTCTTTTCGTAAAAACCTGCGAAAGTGCAGCTTTTTCAATCGGAACAGGCGTATTTCTGAATTTTGTTCCAAAAAGGATGCAGTTTTACATGAATTTTAGTCAGGGATCTTAGTATCTGTATAAAGGATGCACTTTTGCAGGAATTTTCTCCGTTCTCCTTGGCCACTAATAATTTTTATCCTGGATTTTCTTCTTTATAGGAAAGCAAATCTCAGTTAATAAATTAGCAGATTCATCAGCCTCTTCAGGCGAAATATGATATATATTGAATTGGGAACCGCACAACTCGTAATCATTATCTAATATCCAGTGAGCGACTGTTTCATTCACTTCGCTAAGCTTGTTATAATTTCCTTCATAGATGCATGAAGCTACGGTCTGCTCCTGTTCAAGTTTAATATTGGTTGCTTGCAAATGGTCATAATCCCCCGAAATGGATTTTTGGACTTCTATATCAATATGTTGATTTTGAACATCTTCTTCATAAAAAATCGTCGTACTGAAATACGGATAGCTTAATCGTATATTCTGTTCGTGCACCATCGTTGAGAGCTGTATCCACAAAAGAGTCTCATCCTGATATCGATTGATTTGTGCACGTAGATAAATCACTTGACGCTGAGGGATTTTCTTTTTGGTCACTGTATATTTTGAGGATTCTTTCTGAGAATTCAAGTGTCTAATCATGGATCTAATTAATAGTATTTTCTCTTGTTTTTCGATCATTTCCTCTTGGAGTTGTAATTCCTGTAAACTCAAAAACTTCATCAAATGGGTATTTGCATCATATTCATACAACATTTTTTTGATTAATTGCAGACTAAACCCCATATTTTTCAGCATGTTTATTTTGTTAGCTATTGCTAATTGATTTTCATAATAATATCGATAACCAGTACTTTCATCTATGAAGCCTGGAGGAAGCAAGTCAATGTCAGCATAGTGCCTAAGCATTTTGATACTCAATTGTGATAGTGTGGAGAAATCACTAATTCTCAGCATTGTAACCCTCCCGATTATTCTCTAATTTCTGGTTTTTAACAAATGTAATGCGAGTATAAATGCCAAAGCACCCAAAATCAGAAACAACAGAAATGTTCCTAGAATCGAACTCCAGTCAATACGATTTTGTAAAATAAGATCTCTTATGCAGTTTATAACATGTGTAAAAGGATTTAGCGATACTGGGATTTTGTAACCAACTGGAATGTACTCATACGACATTAAGGAGGTGCTGACAAAAAATATAGGAAGCGTTAAGGTGTTAACAATTGCCAAAAAGGAATTTTCTGTCTTGAAAATAATACTAAGTGCATAGGATAAGCTTGCTACAAAAAAAACGTTGAGGAAGATTAAACCAATGATAAGCAGAAATCCGAGAATGCCTGTCGCAATTTTGACTGATAGGATAAATGAAACTATAAATAGTATGATAACTTCTACAAAAGTTAAAATAGCGGCATCAAAAATATGGCCCAAGACAATTGAGCTTCTTTTTACAGGAGAAATAAATATTCTGTAGAAGATGCCATCTGATTTCCAAGAGTAATTTGAGATACCACTCATGCCTGATGAAGTAAGTGTTACGAGAATTAGAATCCCGGGAAGCGTATAAGCTGTGTAGTTATCCCCAATAAACGTTTCCGATTGAAAGATTGTAGTAAAGAGTAATAGCCAAATTAGTGGCTGTATGAGTGTCATAATTATGGTCTCCATGTTTTTAAATCTCCATTTCACATTTCTGGAGACAATGCTGAAGATTCTCATTCCACTTCCTCCTCGTTAGTAAATTTCATGAAAATATCGGATAATGATGGTTTCTGGATTTCTACCGCACAAAAATCAATATAATTTTCATTTAAAATTGTATTTGTTCTAGCAAAATCCCGAGTACGATCTTCAACAGTAATATATAATGAGTTTTCCTCGATTCTGATGTTTTTGATATAGCTATGGGTATTTAAATGCTCCAGTAAAGTTGCAGGATTCTCATCGGAGGTAAGCTCCACCCTAATGACAGGTTCATTGAAGTATTGTCTAAGCTCTGTCAAGCTGCCTTGAATTAGAGGTTGTCCTTCCTTCATAATACAAATCGTGTTGCTTAATAACTGAGCTTCTTCTAAATAATGAGTTGTCAAAAATATTGTCGTGTTAAATTTCTCCTGAATCGTTCTAATCATTTGCCATAAAATCTGCCTTGATTCTATATCCATCCCAACAGTTGGCTCATCTAAAAATAACACCTTGGGGTGGGATATTAGACTCATCGCAATATCGAGCCGCCTTGTTACACCTCCCGAATATTCCGACACTTTGTAATCACAATATTTTGCTAGATGGAAGGTTTGAATCAACTCCTCACTACGAGCATAGATCGTGGAAGAATCAAGACCGAATAGTCTGCCTTGAAACTCAAGATTCTCTTTAAGGGACATGTGCTTGTCTATGGAAGTATGTTGAGCAACACAGGATATACAGTTTCGGATGCGCTGACTTTCATTCCTCAGATCATATCCCATAATTGTGATTTCGCCGGAAGTAGGTAATATATAAGTCGTTAGAATGTTAATCAAAGTTGATTTTCCTGCCCCATTTGGACCAAGTAAAGAAAATATTTCCCCTTGTGGGACAGTTAAGTTGAAATTGCTTATAGCCTTTTTTCCATTTTTAAACGTTTTATTCAATTTGTTAATCCTTATTGCCTCCAATTCATTCACTCCCTCGTTTAGTATGCAAGGCGAGCATAAACTATCCTATTATAGGAAAGTCAAGGGGAGGAAGGGAATGGCAATCCGAATACATATCTGTTTTTTGGGATCAGCTGTTTTTTTACAATCCGTCATGATAAAATCTCTTAAGGGTTGGTAGGTATTTATATAGTAGTGATAAGGAGAATGAATACTTATGAATTTTATAAAAAATATATTTAAGTCTTCAAGGGATAAAAGAAGGATTGCAAAGTACGAAGCAAGACAATCCTTTTGGGAGAAGATTGGCCGGGTAGAGGATGACGTGTTAGCTCCAATTATTAATCCGGCTTTTCAGGGCTACCCAATGTGGCCGGATTTAAGACAGGCCTATAAGGTTATTAGAACAACAAACACAATTATTATTGCAACGGATGGATTGTCAGATGATTTTGAAGATGAGGAAACGGGAAATGGCCATGGAATAGAGCTCTATGTTGAATCGAACGCCGAAGAGTTAATCAACATGCCAATGGAGCAGCTAAATAAAACTTGGTTGTTTCAATTGTTATTTCAAGCGGCTTGCAATGCTGCGCAAAGTGGAGCTTATTATAATGCGGTAAATACATATGGAGTAGTATCCAGCGAGTTTTGGGACATAGACATAGATGATCGTTACATGACAGAAAATGAAAGTGTAGGGGTCCTGATTGGGATTGAGCATGAGAATAGATCTTCGGCGATGATTTTTGAGAATGACAAGATCATTATGGCTAGCGTTACTGCGATAAAGCCGGAAGAGCTAAATGAAATTGTGGCTAATGGGAGAGCATGTCGAGATCAACTTGCGAAGCTGCTTCAGGATCAGAAAAGATTCAATGTAATTGACTTGAACAGAGAAGCTTTAAAATTAGTATGATGCGGGGGAGAATGAAGGGGATAAAAAAGAGGGCGCAGGCCCTCTTTTTTATTTATAAAATTAAAAGGATTACTTGCCTGCAGGCGGCGCATACGGACGAACGACCCAGACGTTGGCTGTGTAAGAAATTCCATGATAGGTAGCTGTTATATAAGTGATTCCTTGAGCAACGCCAGTGATGTTCCCCTCTTCGTCAATCGTTGCGATTTCAGGATTAGCACTACTAAAGTCGGTATCCCATGTAACTATAGATGTGCTTCCAAGTTCATCAGTATAGAAAGCAGCTATGTCCAGCTCTGTTCCGATGGAGAGAGAGTATTCATCAGAATCTAAAAAGAAGTGTCCAAGAGGCTCTCCAACTGTTGTTATTTCAATTGAAGCTGTGGTCGACAGTCCACTGTAGGTTGCCGTCACGATAGTGCTGCCAGGATGAACCCCTGTAATTTGTCCAAATGAATTCACAGTAGCGATGCTCGGATCAAGAGATGCATAGATTGCAGAATAAGTCACGTCTGTTACGGAAGAATCGGAATATACTGCATTAACAACACTACCGACCGATTGACCGACGGATAGCTTGAGCTGATGGGGAGAAAATTGTATTCTCGTTAATTCTGGATCAGTAGGCCCACCAGGAGTGCCAGCTATTTTGACCAATTGCAGATGAGAATCTCCTCTTTTCACTGTACCTATGACCAGGTATCCACCATCAGGGGTTGCAATACCTTTTCCTACACTTTTCAAGTCAGAGTCTCCGAAAGCATAAGTTTTATTTAATTCACCATCTTCATTTACAATGACGATTTGATATTTCGTTGTAATGGCAGGGTAATTTCCAGTAGTGTTGCGTCCAAGCAAGGCGTAACCGCCATCTACAGATTGAATTTGAGTAAAAAGGTCATTTCCCGCTGCGGGGTCGAAGTTTTTTTCCCAAAGCACATCCCCGGTTTCATTTATTTTTTGAATATAGCTGGTTGAATTTACGCTTTGAAACAATTGACCGGTAATGATGTAACCTCCATCACGGGCGGGGTGAATCGCAAAGGCTGAAGGTCTTTGAGCACCATCATTTCTTTTGATTTTTTCCCATACTGTTTCACCATTTTCACTAAATTTAACGGTAATTGCAGCATTAACAGAAGGATCAAAAAAATTATCAATGGCTCCGACAGCGATGATTCCACCATCAGGGGAAGCGGCGATATCATTAAAATACTGATTGTCATCCAGCCACAAGGTTCTGTACCAGATTTCTTCGCCATCAGGGTTGATCTTCAGAAGATAGGCTGGAGCATATCCTGGAGATGAAGCGCCATACCCGGTAATCACAAAATCGCCACTTGCTGTTTCAATTATTTTTTGCCCATAAAGATGGTAGTAGGAGGAAGAATATTGAGGATACGCCTTATCCCATAGTATAGTTCCGCTTGCATCAAGCTTTGTCACGTAAATAATGTTCGTCGGTTTGCCAACATAATCTGTTGTATAGCCGGTAATGATAATACTTCCATTCGATGATTCTATTACGTCATAAGCGTAGGTGTCATCGTATCTATAAACAGAGTTGTTAGTGACATCGCGTTCCCATTGAGTAACTCCGTTACTATCCACTTTAATTGCATACACTTTGTTATTCGTAATACCGTTCTTATGATCCAGCGTGTAGTAAGTTTTTTGAATGTTGCCTACTGCAACGTATCCGCCATCAGATGTGGGGGTAACGGATTGACCAACTGAAGCAGTTCCTCCGAATAATCGAGACCATTTGATATCCGGCTGCTCATGCTCAGAATCGGCGGCATAACCTGTACTGGCCAAGCTGGACCATAGTAACAAAAATGATAAAGCTAGTGTAGTAAACGTGTACATTCTTTTGAACACTCACAGATCTCCTCTCGCACTGGAAATATTTTAAAATAATATGTGACTGTTTCTATTATTGGAGAGGATGATATAAATTGAATATCCCGCTATATTCTTATATTTATAGGACGTAATGAGTGACTCTGTTGAGGGGAACGAAAATAAAAATAGTGTTGAAATGTCGAGAGGATTTTTCTCGAATATTAATTGTTCTTGGAGGAAGTTGTTAGCATATGAGAGATATTAGGCTATTTCGTCTAACGAAAGATGGGGTTAAAGAACCAAATGGATACACGGTTACTGGTTACTACAGAAAAATCACCTCAAAACTAGATGGAACGTAATCTGAAGGACCTACTTGCGATTCGTTTTGCTGCGTCCGAATAAGGTATCAGGCTTAGCGATTATCTGCTATAATAATTACAAATTGTTTGAAGGGATGATGGGTGAACGATGAAAAACTAATCATATTTTTGTAGAAATAGCATTTTTGCTGTTTAACCAAAATAGGATTAGTCTGCCCATTTTTTCATATAAGTGTCTGCGAAATATTTGCAGATTTTATTGTGATTTGAAAAAATATTGTGACGACTAGTCCTTCCGAAGTCATCGGGGGGATTTTTTGTTTCCTCCCGCGTAATAAAGGGGGACGACTTAATGACAATACAAGCGATATTAAATGAAGCCACTTATCGGGTTGGGAATACAGAGGTATTTCAGCAGATTAGCGCCAAGCTGAAAAAAGGGGGCAGAATCGGGCTGATTGGCCGTAACGGCTCAGGAAAGTCGACGCTGCTGCAAATTTTAGCGGGTGAACTTGAATTATGTTCGGGAAGTCTAAGATGGGAAGAACCCAATTTGAAAATAAAATATGTCCGACAAGAGGAAGAGGACTTCGGCAGCCATGTTTCACATCATCTGGAGGAAAAGCTGCTGATGAAATGGCAGGTTTCCAAAGACGTGCTGTTCTCGGAGCTAAGCGGTGGGGAAAAATTGAAGAGACGATTAGCCGAGGCATTTGCGGTTCAGGCTAACATACTTCTGCTGGATGAGCCGACCAATCATCTGGATGAGGCAGGTATGGAAGTGCTGTTGCACCAGATGGAACAATTTAAAGGAACGATCATTACGGTGTCCCATGATCGAGCCTTTCTTGATCGATTCGCTCAAATTATTTGGTCACTGGAGCAGGGAGGCTTGGTAGTTCATAACGGTAACTATACGAGCTATAGAAATAAACGTGAGAAGGATAGAGAGGATCAAAGACATCATTACGCTATGCAGCAGCAAAAGATAAGCCAAATTCAGGAACAAATATCGGAGCTGCAGTCTTGGTCCGAGAAGGCCCATAGGGAATCGACAAAAAAGGAAGGCTTCAAGGAGTATTACCGTGTAAAGGCAAAAAGGACGGATCAACAAATTAAGTCCAAACGAAAGCGGCTTGAAAAGGAATTAGCCGAAAATAAAATCGAGCGTGTGATCGAAGATGCTGAGGTTAAATTTTCACTTGAGGCTAACAAGAAGGTCGGAAAGAGGTTTCTGGAAGTAAAGGATTTATCGAAGAAATTTAATGAACGAGTATTGTTTGAGAAGGCTAATTTTACAATAAAGCATGGTGAAAAAATAGCAATCCGTGGAGGAAATGGTGCAGGTAAAACAACATTGCTCCAAATGATTGCTGGCCATGAAAGCTATGATGGAACCTTGTGGGTGTCTCCCTCTGCAAATATTGGCTACCTTACACAGAGTGTGTTTGATCTTCCTTTACACGCAAAGCCTGAATCTTTATTTTACACAACTACCTTTGAAGAACGCGCCTGGGTACAAAATACGATGAAGCACCTTGGATTCACCTCCAGGCAGTGGCAGCAGCCAATCGAAAATATGAGCATGGGTGAACGCGTTAAATTAAAGCTTATGGCGTTTATTCTTGAGGATAAAGATGTACTGATCTTAGATGAACCGACGAATCATCTGGATTTGCCTTCACGCGAGCAGCTTGAAAACACGCTTTCCAGCTTTACCGGAACGCTTATTGTAGTCTCACATGACAATTACTTTGTGGATCGAGTGACGGATCAAAGCCTATGGATAGAAGAAGGTAGAATTCGGCGGGATCCAGGTCAAAAGGAAAGTACTTCTGTTGACTATGAACAGCAGCTTCTGAAGCTGGAAACGGAGCGTCAATACGTCCTGGGCAAGCTGAGCATGCTGACGGTTAAAGACATGGAATATGCCAAATTAGATCAAATGTTTATTGATTTATCGAAGGAGATTAGTGTATTGCGGCAAAATAGCTTGAAAAAATAACAGCAAATGAATTAGCTTGACGGCTCCCTAATCTGATTTGATTGGAAAACAAACCCGCAGATGCTATCTTGTTTTTAAAGTGTTGCTGCGGGTTTTTGTAAGTGGAACAGGCTTGAAGTGACTCCTATGGTAAAATTGATTTAAAACTCACCTTGAAGTCATGATTATGATTACAGTTAAAAGGAGAATGCTGCTCATGTACGAACAAAAAACTAAGGAAACCGACAACAGCGTAATCGAGTTCATTGAGAACGTAGATAACACTAAGAAGCGTGAGGATGCCTATAAGCTGTTAGACATATTTACTGAAACAACGGGATATGAGGCGAAGATGTGGGGACCAAGCATTATTGGGTTCGGTTCATATCATTACAAATATGCGACTGGACATGAAGGTGACGCACCACTCGTCGGTTTTTCACCTCGAAAAGCGAAGATTAGCTTATATTTTGCGACTGGTGATACTGAGAGGGAAGCCCTGTTAAATGATCTCGGTAAGCATACATCGGGAAAAGCGTGTGTGTATATCAATAAAGTAGCGGATATTAATGTGGACATCCTGAAAGCATTAATTGTTCAGTCAGTCCATTTCTTGAGAGAGACATATCCGAACTCATAAGTGATGAAACCCGCCTATCATGAATTGATAAAGCCAGCCTGTTGCAGCAACAGGAAGATCGCTGATGCTACTGCTTCACGTATAGCCGAGACCAACGGATTAAATGCAGCAAGCTCATCGCTCTGGATAGAATGACTTATATAGCGATATATATAACAAAGGACGAGTCAGTGAGGGTCTGAACGATAGCTTGTCCTCGCCGCTTTACACCCAACTAGCCCAATGTATTGGATTCGACTAAACGAAGTAAATACTCAATTATTAATCTCACGCCAGCGACTTAGTAGTTCATCATGATTAGAGGCGGCAAGATCAAAACGGTATGTCGAGAGCTGGTTCTCCATCTCCACAGATTCCAATAATGAATTGGCTTTGATGCCTGGAATAACAGGCCGTGAGAAAGCGGAATTCATATATGTTGTTTGGGCATCTTTGGAAAGCAAGAAATCTAAAAGTTTCTTGGCAGCATCTTTATTTGTGCTGCTCTTTAAAATTGATATTCCTCCAACCTCCCAACCTGCTTGGGGAGGGATGGAGGAGTGAATGCTGTAGCCTGAATTGGTGAAACGCAGCTGATCGCCAAGAAAGCTTACGACTGCGGCAACTTCACCCAGAGCAAGTCGTTGGGCAGAGGAAATGCCAGAAAAGGTCGTCGTAGAGCTCTGATTCTTTAATGCATACATAAGCTGGATCGCTTCATCTTCGCCACGTTCCTGTGCTAAAGAAGCAAGCAGGGTATACCCGGTGCCGGAGGTTTCAGGATCAGGAATTTCAATTTTGCCTTTTAATTGTGGCTGCAGTAGATCCTCGTAGCTCTCTGGCATAGGTAAAGATAAAAGTGAAGGGTCGTTTTTCCATACCTGTTCGTTGACTCCAATAGCCAGACTGCCCATGTACATTCCTGTCCAGTAACCGCTGCTGTCCTTGTAGGCATCTGATATTTTATCACTCATACGTGGGGAATAGCGCAACAATTTGCCTTTGCTCTTTAATTGCTCATGCAAATCGGCGGGTCCACCAAGCACTACATCAATTCCTGAAGGGTTCATTTCCAGCAGATGATAGATTGCCTCTCCGCTTGACATACGAATAATTTCATAAGGCTGACCCGTCTCCTTTTTGAATTTCTCAAGTAGTATACGGCCTTCATCCTCCTGAAAAATAACATACACCTTAAGCGGTTTATTGATCGGTTCCCTAGGATAAATTGTGATCAGCAGCAGTGCCACAGCAACAATAGGTAGAATCAAGAACCACCTTTTTTGCAATCTCATTGCCCCCTCTATATAAACAAAACAATGATAACAATACTGATACTTACAAAATAAAGTAGAAAAATGGAGTAGAATTCCTGCACTTTTCCAGGTTTTTCTGAGTCATGGACTCAAGTAAACAAACTATAATTATACGCCAAAAAGGAAAACGAAATGTTTTCCTTTTTTTGTATCAGTTGGTTTTTTAGTCATTGTTTTTTTTAATGAGATGAAGTTTGTCCGCAGAGGCTGTGATGACTACTTCTCCAGTATAGTGGGTTTGTCCTATGTCATAGGCATCAACAATCCATTCCTTACCGGCATTGTCCTCTAGGAAATAACGTTCCTTCTCGCCAAGGAACATGGAGGATTTCACAGTAGCGCGAATGCAGAATTCTCCGCCATCGGGATGATTGATACGAAGTGATTCAGGACGAACGCTGAGCAATACCTGCTCGCCTTTGTTAACAAGAACCTTGGCAAGCACTTTAGTCGGAGTTTCCTTTCCATAGCTCACCAGTGCTTCACGTTCATTATGCTCCAATACAGTAGCTTCGATGAAATTAGTCGTACCGATAAAATCCGCTACATACTGTGTACGAGGCTCATAATAAATTTCATGTGGCGTGCCGTATTGGTCAATAGCCCCTTTGTTGAAAACAACGACATAGTCGGACATGGAAAGAGCTTCGAGCTGGTCATGGGTAACATAGATTACTGTCAGCCCAAGATCCTGTTGAATACCCCGCAGCTCAACCCGAACCTCCTCACGAAGCTTGGCATCAAGGTTACTTAGAGGTTCATCGAGCAGGATAATCGGTGAATTCATAACCAGTGCACGAGCCATGGCTACACGCTGCTGCTGCCCACCGGACATCTCATGCGGATAACGTCCTTCTAGTCCAGTCAATTTTACTTGAGCGAGGGCCCCCTTTACACGTTTCTCAATTTCTTCTTCAGGTCTTTTTTTAATATCAAGTCCGTAAGCAATATTATCAAATACGGTCATGTGAGGGAATAATGCGTATTCCTGGAACACCATCGGTGTGCCGCGTTTGTATGGAGGAAGGTCGTTAACTTGTTTGCCGTCGATCCATACCTCACCTTCATCAACCGTATAGAACCCAGCGATGGAACGGAGCAGGGTTGTCTTGCCGCAACCACTTGGCCCAAGAAACGTAATGAATTTACCTCGTTCAATTTGCAAATTTATATCTCTCAGTACATGGTTATTGCCGAACACCTTGTTTACATTTTTTAAGTCAAGAAGCACTTGTGGTTCCATGAGGTTCACTCCCTTTTTTAACTACTTATCTAGAAGTCGAATATTTTTACCTTGTCGCGGAAGATCAGCTTGATAATTCCAAGCGTTCCGAGTGTTGCACCCATCAAGCCGACAGCCACTGCTGCTGCCCAGTAATAAGTTCCGGTCTCTGCGTAGTTGAAGATGGATACAGCGGCCACGACCCACTTCGGCGTGATGAGGAAGATGATAGTACTCAAGGTGTTCATATTTTTCATAAACGCATAGACAAAATTGGCTACGACGGTTTTTTGCAGCATTGGGAATACAATCGTGGACAAAGTCTTTTGGCTGTTCGCCCCAAGGTTCGTAGCAGCTTCTTCAATGGATTTATCCACTTGCTTGAAGGCAGCCGTTAATCCACGATATCCGACAGGCATCTGCTTGAGCAGCATGGCAATGACGATGAGCGCCGCTGAACCCTGTAGAACAATTGGTCCTTTGCTGAATGCAACAATTAAAGCCAGACCTACGAATGTTCCTGGGAGTGCGATAGGTAATACAGCGGTAAAATCGAGCGCCTTTTTGCCTGGGAACGGTTTGCGAATGATAACATAAGCCAGTACCAAAGCGAAAGCAACGGCCAGAACGGCACTAATCAGAGACAACACCAAACTGTTAAGAACAGCTGGGCTTGAAGAGCTGAATACTACTTTCATAATGTGGTCGAGAGTAAAGGTATTGTCACGACCAAAGTTTTTCGTAAAGGCGTACAGAATCGTAATAGCAAACATTGAAATAATGAACAATGAAATCAAGCTGTTAAAAATAAAGAGCATGGTATCGGTTTTCTTAGATGTAGTAATCCGTTTCAGCCCGGATACCGGTTTACCCGTAATCGTAGAGTAGGAACCTTTTGAGAGAACCTTATTTTGAAGCCAAAAGACAAGAAGTGCAGGAATAACGAGAATGATACCCATAACGGAAGCAAGTCCAGGTTCGTTGTTAATGATTTCCCCGTAAATTTCTACCGCCAGCAAGCTGTAGTTACCACCGATCAGTTTTGGGTTACCGAAGTCTGCGAAGCAGTTGATCGCTACGAGCAGGAATGCATTGATTACGCCCGGAAGAGCTAGCTTCAATGTAATAGTACGGAACAGCTTAAAGCCTCTCGCACCAAGGTTTTGCGCAGCAATTTCCAGGTTAGGAGAAATGGAGCGCAGGACGCCGGTAATCGTCATATATGCCAGTGGGAAGTAGGAGATCGTCTGTACAATCCACAATCCCGGAAGGCCATACAAATCTAGCTCAATGTTAAAATTTGAATTCAGCCATTGGGAGATCATACCACCGCGGCCAAACAACAACAGGAACGCCAGACCACTCATTACCGATGGAGCAAGGAGCGGTATAAATGCGATGAAGCGGAAAAATTTCTTGCCCTTAATATTGCTATAGTTGATTGCATAAGCGTATATAAATCCGACAACGGTTGCTGTTAAAGCGGATAGAGAGGAACTGACGATCGTATTAAGCAGTGCTTTACCATACCGTGGTTTACTGAAAAAAGTACCCCAGTTGTCAAAACCTGATGTAAATACAACGACGATCAGCGGATAAATAACGAACAGAATTAGAAAAATAAAACTAGTAAGCACAAGTATGAGTGACGATGGATCCTTGAAGAGCCTTTTCATCGACTCCCCAGTGCCTTTTTTTTCTTTCATCATAGGTGGCGACACCTACCTTTCTGCTATTCAATGAAGGAGGCATTGTCTTAAGCATCAAGCCTCTAACAATGCCTCTTGTCTCTTTTATTTCAAATCCTTCAAAGCGTTTTGCAAATCTTTACGCTGAGAAGCTGCTGTCCACAAGTCATAGGAGGTGTTGTATTTTGTTGTCTTGATGTCGATACCGCCTTCTGGAACAGGGATAGATGGTTTAACTGATACTGAGAACGCAGATGAAGTATAAATTGTACCTGGTTCTTCAGTTAGCATGAAGTCCATCAATTTCTTGGCAGCTTCAGTGTTAGGGCCATTTTTCACGATAGACAGAGCACCGACTTCATAACCGGCTCCTTCAGGAACGACACTGACAATGGGATTGCCTTGTTTTTTAATTTTGAGTTGGTCGCCAAGGAATGTAACACCAATGGTGTACTCGCCTTTAGCTGCTTTTTGAATCGGTTCGATACCGGATTTAGGTCTTTCTTTCAAGTTAGGCAGCAATTGTCTAACAAAGTCGATCATTTCGTCTTGACCCCATACTTGAGCAAGGGATGCAACTGCAGTATAAGCAGTACCGGACGTAGCTGGGTCAGACATACCGATTTCACCTTTAAACTTAGGATCTAACAAATCCTTGAAGGTTTCAGGGTATGGGTCATTACCATATTTTTCTTTCCAACGATCTTCATTAATACCGATAGCGATTGGATTCAAGTAGAATCCAGTCCAAAATCCTTCAGAATCTTTCATATTGTCAGCGATGTCAGAAGCGTTAGGGGATACATAAGCTTGAAGAGCTCCAGCGTCTTTCAAAACTACGTGAGAGTCAGCTGGACCACCCATCAAGAAGTCAGCTTGAGGCTTCGCCATTTCGTTCTGAACCCGAGAAACCGCTTCACCACTTGGAAGACGGAGGATATCATAATCAATGCCTGTTTCTTCTTTAAATCTATCAAGAATTTTACGTGCCTCTTCTTCTTGGAAAATAGAATAGACAGTAATTTTCCCTTTGGTTTTACCACCGAAAATCCCCGATTTGTAACCAAAGAATCCGGCGATTAATACAACTGCAATAACGGATAAAATAATGATGGAACTTTTATTTTTCTTCTGTCTTGCCATACTTCAACCCACCCTTTCTTAATAAGAAGCGTCGTTGAGTTTGAAATAGGCTCTTTGATTTGTCTCATCAAGCAGGTCATATACGACAAAATAGATGCTGCCGAATCGATCGAGATGTATCCAGTGTTTTCTCGGCTGATCGTACTCCTCAAGCTGAATGACAAAATGTGCATTCGGCTGCTGCTCTACATTATCGAAATGGCTGAAATCTATAATGCGCGCTGCGGATCGAACCTCGCCTATTAGCGCTTTCCTTTCGTCCGATGAAAGAGAGAATAACTCGCCGTTCTCTAGCTTGAACACTTCGTTATCTTTCTTTTCGATGGCGTTTCCGATCGTCGATGTTGTTAATACTTTGTCAATCAACGTGCTCTGCAACTTGCGAATGTTCGCGCTTACATTTAGCGAGTTGACCGATACATCTCCGAACCGAAAAGCATTTGTCTCAACCGTAAACGGTATATCCTCCTGATCCAGATAGGCCATCATACCAGTAAGGAGTAGACGCGGAGATTTATTATGTCTCCGATCATTACCAGATGAGAGCAAGTCTGAGAAAGAAGATTTCAGCTTAAGAAGTTCCTTTGGATCATCAATGGTGATGGTTCCAAGACCCGGATAAGTAAGGCTTACACGCATTGGTATACCAGTAAACCTGTTTGGGTCATCTTGCGATGGAGCTACTACGCTAACTTCATTCATAGGAATTCGGAAGATATAAGAGCAAATGCCAATTAACAGACAGCCTATTACGACTTGAACCAAGATGAGGCGAAACCATGAAAGCCCTTTCTTATCCTCTGGCATTTACTTTACCTCCCCTATATCTCAGAAAAATCGCAGAATTGTATCAGTTTTGTAACAGCGCTTACATTTGTAAGTACCTATTGAATTTAAGCAGAACTTCTGTACCGACACCTTCATGGGACTGAATGTTGATTGCACCGCCTTGCAATTCCATGAACTGTTTAACTAACGGCAGTCCAAGGCCATGAGTATCACTGGAAATCTCGCGATCCTGCTTCTCTGATGATGGGAGAAACAGCTTCGTTAATTGATCCTCTGGAATGCCTTTACCGTTATCCTTAATGCGTATGATGGAATACTGTCCTTGATCAGCCAGCTTGATTTCCAGATACGTACATTCACTGTGCTTAATCACATTGCCAATAACATTGAATAGCACTTGCTGAGTTCTTTTTGGATCAACATATACTTCACTTGCCGATCCTCTGACCGTAGAAGTAATATGCGATTTTTGAATGGTTGGAAGAAGTATGCTCAGACTTTCTGTGACAAGTGTCTTGAGATCAGCCAGCTCCATTCTAATCCTCCATTCTTCCTCGCCCTTTAACGACGTCTGAAGCAACTCCTCCACCATTGTTAGTAGGCGGGAGCTTTCCTTACGGATGTACGTATTACAGTCACGGATGTTGTCCAGAGTATCCAATTTATCTATCAAATCAGAAAATCCAATGATAGAGGTCAAAGGAGTTTTTAATTCATGAGTCATATTATCGTAAAAAGCCTTCTGCTTACCTTGTTCATAATGCAGCATCTCGATATGATGCTCTAGTGCATCAGACATCTGATTGAAGTTTTGCGCCAATTCTCCCACTTCATCCTTCGTTTCTACTTTAATTTTTTTACTGAAATCACCTACGGACACAAGCTTGAGTGCTTGTTGCAATGCTTGCAGTGGCTTCATCAGAAAAGAGGAGAAGGAATAGGTAGCAAAAAGAGACAATATGAGACAGCCAATGGCTGCTCCTACGAACCAGATTCTCATTTGACTAAGCGTCTGGATATTCTGATTCAAATCAAGCAAATATCGAAAACCTCCGACTATTTTTCCTTCGTACCAGAAGGGGGCGGAGTAGATTAAATATTGTGTTCCTTCACCTGCGGCAATCACCGTTGCGGCTTCTCCCTGCAAGGCGGCGGTAATATCGCTTCGTTTCAGCAAGTTATCCTTATCCGTACTGCTGCCAACGATAGTCTCATCTGGAGCAAAAAGCTGAACCTGCAAATTAATGTTGGAGGCGAGGTGTGAAGCAATGAAGGGAGCATAGGTCCCGGAAAACAACTCATCCATATTGATTTTTTTATCGCTAACAATTTTTAGTGCTTCAATACGATGCAAGGCGAAATACTGACTGAGTGTCTGGGTATCCCGTTCAATCATACTCTTGTTCAGCGTGTAGTTTACAACAAAATACATCGCTGCAAGCAGCATAATGATGGTCACGGCATGTTGGAGAAACATTTTATTCCGCAACCCCATAGCTTAAACCTCCAGTTTATAGCCTGTTCCGTGTACGGTGGCGACTAGATAATCGTTAGGCTTCATTTTTTCTCTTAATCGATTGACCATCATGTCAACCGAGCGGGTGTGACCGTAGTAATCAAATCCCCATACTCGATCAAGAAGCTGCTCACGGGTGAAAACTTTCTTGGGATTTGTGCATAGCAGCCACATAAAATCAAATTCCTTGCTCGTTGTTTTGATCAGTTGTCCGTTCAGCTTGAGCGAACGCTCTAGTTTATCGATCTCAATACATCCGATGCTGATTGTTTCTGGAGGAACCGTGGCCTTCATTCTTCGCATAACGGCTTTTATTCGTTCTAGCAGTTCTCTCGTCTCAAACGGTTTCGTCAAATAATCATCTGCCCCGAGCTGAAAACCGAGTATTTTATCGTTCATCTCGTTTTTTGCCGTTAGAACAATGACAGGAATCGACGTGTATTCCTGCTGCATTCTTTGCAGAAGCTCAAACCCCGATCCATCGGGCAACATCAGATCAAGCAGAACGAGGTCGCTATGTTCAGCTTCCAGCTCAGACAACCCGTCCGCAACCGTACCTACCGCTTTCGCCTGAAAGCCTTCTACCTGTAGGCTCAGCTTAAGGAGCGTCTGAATACTGGAGTCGTCCTCAATAATCAATATTTTCATAGATGACCCTCTTTTCTAGTATGGCTTGTTGTATATATATTAACTTACTTTTTTCTGACGGTTCCGGCAAGGCAAAGAGAGATGAAAATAATAGTGATGTGAAAGGTTTTTTACCAGATTTCAAACAGTCTGCGATTAAAAAGTAGTTTTGTGAGGAAAAAAGTCAGATAGAGTCACTAAGCCTATTGTTCGCGTCTAGAGTAAACGAGCAACTCATTTCCTCTATGGATTGTAATGTAATTTCCTGATATACAGCACGATTGAGTGCTTTTTTTAGTTGACAGAAGCAACATAAAACGATGGGAACAAATTGCGAATTTTATGTGACAGACAATTTTTTACAATTATTTATATAAATTAAAGTAAAATTTATATAAAATTATAAAAGATGTAAATTAACTCCATTAAATTTCGAAGGCATTTTCCAGCCTGGCTACGCAGGTACATGTAGTGACAAAAACGCCATATGAACGTGTCTATTACACCTATGTGCTTCAAGCAGAACGTCGCGATGAACTACGCGATCACCTGAGCCGCGAGGGGATCGAAACGAAAGTGTATTATCCTCGAACGCTTCCGTTGCAGCCGGCGTTCTCTTATTTAGGACATCGGGAAGGGGATTTTCCAAACGCAGAAGCTATCTGTAAGCGTTCAATTGCCTTGCCTTTGTACGCTGAAATGCCGGATGCTCATGTAGAGCAGGTGATTGAACAAGTATTGAATTTTTATGCGAAGGTGAAGGCTCATGTCTAGGCAGCATCCTTATTTACTGTCTGGATTAGGTGATGAAGCCGGTCAATCGCTTGGTGAGCAGATTCGGGCGCATCTGGATCTTGGCTGGGAGGAAATGGAATTAAGATCGCTTCAAGGTGAGTTTCTTTCTGATTGGGATTATGGGGTATTTTTGGGTGTTTGCCGTGATCTTGCTGCAGCCGGGCTTCGCGTTACGGTCATTGATTCACGTATAGCCAACTGGTCCCGACCGATTACGGCGCCTTTTGAGCAAGATGAGGAAGAGTTGAGAATACTCGCTGATCGGATGCATACACTGGGTTCCAGGAATGTGCGAGTGATGTCTTATCCTAATGACGGGCTTCCGGAAGATGAATGGCGAGACCGCGTTGTTGAGCGGATGCATCGATTGACGGAGCTGGCTGCAAAGAACGAGATTGTTCTTCTGCATGAAAATTGCTCCGGCTGGGGTGGGGAATCAGCCGAGAACTGCCTCTCTCTGATCCAAAAAATCAATCATCCGGCTTTTCGTCTTTTGTTTGATACGGGGAACGGCATTGCTTACAAATATGATGCTTTTCAATTTTTGCAGCAGGTTTGGCCCTATGTAGAACATGTTCATATCAAAGACGGGATGCGAAAGCGAAGTGATACGATATACACGCTTCCCGGAGAAGGGCATTCAAAGGTACGAGAATGCGTGAAATGGCTGTATGACCATGATTATCGAGGCATCCTTGCGATTGAACCCCATTTGCATTTGATTCCGCATTTGCAGCAGAGCGGGGGAGGCAGCGATATGAGCGCCTCATATATAACATACGGACGTCATTTTGAGCGATGGTTAGCGGACATGTTCTCCTCCACTGAGGGAGGTGTATTTATTTGATCAGCAAATCGCTGTTTACTTCAGATCATGTGGAATTACTGCACGAATTGCTTAAATTGGACACCGTATCTCCAATGGAGACAGGACGAGTGTCGGAAATCATGACTGCGCAGACGCTTTATGCTAATTTTGCAGCGGAACGAACTCCCTGTAAAGTGGTCCATCATGCTCCGCCTCATCCGCGTTTGCTGCAAAATGAAGCAATCCCCCTATCTGTCCAGGAACGAGCCGAAGAAATGGGCAAGGCATTCTGGGAGAGTCAACCCAGTATGGTACTGCTCATAGGAGAACAACGCCTTCTGGAAGAAACAGTCATGTTCAATTTTCATATGGATACTGTAGAAGGCTCTTTTCCGGTGAGTTATGAACGCGAAATCTTTGTGGGTCGTGGAGCAGTCGATATGAAGGGGGCAGGCGTTGCATTGCTCGCGGGGATACAGTCTGCCTTAGCCGAGGAGCCTGATTTACTTGATGATCTCTCGATTCTGATTTAATGCGTCTCTGGGGAGGAAGGCGGCGCCATGGGAGTTTACGGCACGAAACCGCTGATTGAGCAGGGTTGGCTGGGCAGGCTGAATATTTTTGCAGAGCCTTCAGGCGGGTATTATTTCGATCAATCTACTACTTCTATGACGGCTCGCATCGAGGTTAACGGTCGTGATTCTACAGATGATGCGCCGCACAATGGGCATAATGCGACATTGCTTCTAGGGTTTTTGGCACAGTATTTAGTAGATGAACTGTCACAGCGCATTGAGGATGACCATGGAAAGATGTGTCTTGCTGGTTTGTATACAGGGCAAATGCACAATAAGGTGTTTGGCAGCGGTCAATGTCATATTAACTTTGCGTATTCATCAACTGAAAGCGGTGATAGAATCCGTTGCTGGGTGGAGGAAGTTTTTTCAACAGCTTTACACAGTTTTACCGCCAAATATGCTTCTATAGGCATCGCCGCATTAACTGCTCAGGAAGCGAAAAAAATCTGCAAGCTAACGTGGGTGAAGCAAGGACTGCCGGTCTTGCAGAATCGACATGCGGAGCTTGAACAATTCCTGTATCAGCTTGGAATGGTTCGTAATCCCGATGAACTGCAGGAACAAGCTTTTACTTGCGATGCTATGTGGGCACAGCGTCGGGATGTTTATTCTATTGTGTATGGACCAGGAAGCTTGGCTGATCATTTGGCGCACGCGGATGGAGAGTACGTGCACCTTAGCGATTTAGAGCAATATGCAGGCTCGATTTGCAAATTGCTACAAGCTTATGCATCTGTTTTGCGCAATAAACGAGTGAAGGAGTTGAATAGATGAGCAGCGTATTTGTACAGGTTCAGCGGGAAGCTTTGCACAGTTTTGTAGCAAATACTTTCCGTTCCAGCGGCATGTCGGAAGAGGATAGTTTATTAGCAACAGAGGTACTCTGCTACGCCGATGAGAATGGCTTCGATACCCACGGTGTGGCCAATTTGGATCGGATCTATATCTCAAGCCAGCAGGATGGCCGAATCCATGCTCAAGCGCAATACGAGATTGTAACTGAAGCTCCCGGTACTGCTTTGATGGATGCCAGGAACGGTTTGGGGCTGATTGCCGGAGCACGGGCCATGGAGCTTGCTATCGAAAAGGCGAAGAATGTGGGGATTGGTTGTGTTGTGGTTCGCCACAGTTCTCATTTTGGAAGTGCGGGTTACTATACCGGAAAGGCTCTTGAAGCAGGAATGATCGGGATGGCGATGACCAATCTTGGTTCGCAGACGATTGCCCGCCCGATCGGAGGCAAGGTAGCGATGATTGGTACAAATCCGATTGCGGTAAGCGCACCGGCGGGTGAGGTGCCGCCTTTTGTACTGGATATGAGCACTACGGTGGTTGCTACAGGCAAGATTCAAGCGGCGAGACGACGCGGGGAATCGATTCCTGAAGGCTGGTTAATTGACGATGAAGGCAAGACGGTTACAGATCCTAATGCCTATTTTGATGGGACAGGCCATTTACAAATGCTCGGTGGTTCGCTGGAGACAGGGGGAGCCAAAGGATACGGTTTGGGCTTAATGGTTGATATTCTATGCGGTGTATTGTCCGGTGCTAATGTAGGTCCGGACCCGAGACTGCTGGAGCCGGATGGTCAGAGATATGGACAAGAGGATCAGAATATCGGTCATTTTTTTCTGGCCATTAATATAGATGCTTTCCGTCCGAAAGACGAATTCAAATCACATATGGATCGTATGCTGCTGACACTGCTGGGATGTCCGACAGACAGCTCTGTGAAACAGGTTGTATATCCGGGTTATTTAGAGACGGTACGCAAGCAAGCCTCCGATCTTGTTCAGCTTGATATCACTGTTTATGAACAATTGACTAAACTGGCTAATCGATTGGGCTTATCCGAGTTGAAAGTTGAGAAGGAGGTATCTGTTATATGAACATTCGTGTCGGAATCATCGGTATGGGGGTTATATCCAAATTTTATGTAAAGAGTCATTTTGAGGTAATCCCTGATGATAGCTTGCGAGAAGGTTTGAATGTCATACTGGCGACGGGTAAACGTTGTGCCCCTAACCAAGCTGAGGGATGGTCAAACCACCTGTATCGAAGCGATTCACAGTGGCATAAAGAAAATACTACCCTAAAGTTCATTCCTTACTTTACATGGGCAAATTGCGGACTTGGTGAAATGTTGGTATGGGTAGAAGAATCCTGAAAAGTTAGGCAATCAACAATAAGAGAGGCTGTCCCAAAAGTTATCTAAGATAATTTTGAGGGACAACCTCTTCTTTAGCAGTGGAAAGGCTAGTTATGAGGAAAAGCTGCAAAAATGCAGTTTTATTAAAGTAGCCATGAAAGGATGCACAAAAGCCTGCAAAAATGCAGGAATATGTTTCAGAATAGACTAGTTTGAAGAGAATCCTTAGAGAAAACCTGCACATTTGCAGCAATTTAGGGCATTTAGGGGCTTTACATAAACAAAGCCTGCACATTTGCAGGAATTTCAGGAATTCCGCATCATGACACTATTAGACATGAGATACGGTCATAGAATGTTTGGCAGGATCAAGCGGTGCAGGGACCATCTTCCTTGCACCGCTATTTCTAGTTTTGACAGTAAACCTACTTTTGGAACAGCCCCTTCGTATATGAACCTATAATTATTTTTTTGCAGAATAAGCAAAAATGGAAACGATAAATCCGATGATCAGCAGCGCAATTGGTGATCCAATGAGGAGAAAGAGAGATGATGTCATACCTTCATAGGACGTTGTTCCGATTACAACAGGAATTTCTAGTCCAGCTATGGTTAGAATGAACAAAACGACTCCGACGATTAGTCCCAAAATTCCGAAAATTTTAAGGTATCTTGCTGTAAACGAACCGAATGATTGTTTATCCACTGATAAATACCTCCAATATTCATTGAATTAAGATGCCTCTAATTTCCCAAGCGTTCTAAGCTGAGCTTGTAAGATGGTTCCATGAAATATATGCCACGATAAGCAATCAAATTCCAATCGAAATATATTAATTCCATATAGTGGATTGTTTATTTTGATGCTATGTCAATAAACTTCGCATAAACAAAAGTGAAATTTGAAATTTTATCGTTTACATTTCTGATTCAGATTTCTAGTACATTCATTTAAAGGTGTAAATGAATGTTTATACCACGATAATAATAAATTAACACTCATGGATTAATATAATATTAACTTTTATGGTAAATATGAGATAAAATGAAAAAATATATTGAAATTCCAAAATATAAATATTATTGTAATATACGAAAGTTATATTTTAAAATAATACATTAAAGTAATTTATAGGAAAGATAGTAGAGGAAGGGATTGGAACATCAAATGGATTAATATTAATTAATACCCAATTTAATACAAATAATAACAAAAAATAATTTATTTACATAAATAAGAATTTAATAAAATTTATATTCTATTAACTAACATTTTACATCAAAGATTTCTAGCAATCTTATTTCCTCATCATTGGTCAAAGAGGTGAAAATTAAATGAGTCAAGCAGCATTGGTATTTCCAGGCCAGGGCTCACAATATGTAGGAATGGGCAAGTGGCTATTGGAAAATTATTTTGAAGCTCGTGAGATCTTTGAAGAAGCAAATGAAATTTTAGGAATGGATCTAAGGGCGCTTTGCCTGGATGGAAGCTTGTCTGAGTTATCCCGAACGATGAATGCTCAGCCGGCGATACTTACTGTAAGCACGATAGCACATCGTTTCTACATGAACGAGATAGGAATACAACCAAGGTTCGTTGCAGGACATAGTCTTGGAGAATACTCAGCATTAGTTGCTGCTGGAGCTCTGAGCTTTGACAGCGCATTATACATAGTGCGTCAAAGAGGTCTGCTTATGGAAGAATCGGCTAAGGATGGAATCGGGATTATGGTTTCAGTAAAGGGAGTCAGAAAAGAGTGGATTGAACAGGTATGTAGGGAAATCACTTCGGATGAAGCTCCTGTAGTCGTGTCTTGCTATAACACCTCAAAACAATACGTTGTTTCTGCTCATCGCAGCTCTGCTCCCAAATTATTGGACATACTTGACCGAAATAAGGTGGGCCATGTACCTCTAAATGTAAGTGGACCTTTTCACAGTCCTCTGATGCAGCAAGCTGCAGACAAGCTGTCGTTCATTCTCGATCAATGTACTTTTCAAAATTGGAACGTTCCTGTCATTTCTAACTTAACGGGACGTCCTTATATTTCTCCACTCGATATTGCACATAGTTTGCTTTTACAAATGACTTGTCCTGTTATGTGGGAGCCATCGATATGCTTCATGAGTAAACAGAAGGTAAATTTATTAATCGAACTTGGGCCAGGCTCTGTTTTACGCAACATGATCAAAGATATACCAGTACAAATTGAGGCGTTCGCTTTTGATAAAGAAGAAGATATAACTCGATTTAAGAATGACCATATGTTGCTCCATAAAAATACGAATTTTATTAACCGATGTCTTGCACTTGCTGTATCCACGCCAAATCAGAATGAAGCTGAAGACGAATATGAAGCGGGAGTGGTGCAGCCCATAAGAAAGCTGAAGCAAATCCATGCAGGATTTGAGCAGGACGGCGGGGTTTTGGCGGAGGAACAAAAGAGTGCGGCTTGCGAGCTAGTACGCTGCATTTTACAGACAAAGGGACTTTCAGAAGGGGATATTGTTGGCAATATGAACGAATTGGTGCTTTCACTATGAAATTAAATCCTATTGCAGGGGGAAAGAGGAATGAAAGAAGTATCAACGTTAATAGAATTGCTGCAAAACAGAGCCCGGTTCGGCAATAAGGGCGTTACCTTTATTTCAGGTGACAAAGATGAGCTATATGAGCCTTATGGAGAGCTGTATCAACAGGCGTTGAAGGTGCTGCACCATCTTCAGGCCAAAGGAATCAAGCCTGGAGATGAATTGATTTTACAGATTGAAGATAATCGGAATTTCATGCACGTGTTCTGGGGAGCTATACTGGGTGGAATTGTTCCTGTTCCGGTCAGCATTGGCAATAATGATGAGCACCGGATGAAACTCCTGAAAATATGGAATATACTATCAAATCCTTGCATGGTTACAGAAAGAAAAGCATTCGAGCATCTGAATAAATTTGTGCAAGAGATTGAGACAGATCAACAAGGACAGAAGATTGACGAGATAACAAAGAGAACATTAATAATCGATGAATTGAATGCAAGCTTGGCTGAAGCAAGTGGAGCGATCCATTATGCCAATCCTGATGATTTGGCCTTCATACAATTTTCTTCCGGCTCAACAGGCGACCCCAAAGGTGTAATGCTGACGCACGGGAACCTGATAGCTAACATCAGGGCCATAGCTAATGCCGCTCGCGTACTTCCCGACGATTCCTACATTTCATGGATGCCGCTTACACATGATATGGGAATGATCGGCTTCCACTTAAAAAGTTTATGGGCAAATATCCAACAATATATTATGCCGACCTCACTATTTATTCGCAGACCCTCAATTTGGCTAAAGAAGGCATCAGAATATCAAATTACACATTTAAGTTCTCCAAATTTTGGTTACAAATTTTTACTAGGGCAGTTCAAACCTGAAGCAGCATCAGATTGGGATTTATCACATGTAAAGTTTATATATAACGGTGCGGAGCCGATATCAGCGGAATTATGCGATGTATTCCTCGATGAAATGGGCAAATATGGTCTTAAACGAAGCGCCATGCATACGGTTTACGGCTTAGCAGAGGCCTCTGTTGGCGTCACTATAGAGAGGTCGACAAAGGAATTTGTACGGCTGCATTTACAGCGCAAGTTCATGAATATAGGCGATCAGGTGGTAGAACTTGAGGAAGCAAGTAATCAAACCATTACATTCGTTAAAGTTGGTTTTCCAATAAATGATTGCCAAGTGCGCGTTTGTGACTCGGACAATCAACCTGTCCCGGATAATGTCATTGGTCGTATTCAAATAACGGGCTTGAACGTCATGTCCGGGTATTACAACAATCCGGAGGCTACTGCCAAAGCTTTTACACCTGATGGTTGGGTAATCACTGGTGATTTGGGCTTTATGCGAGATGGCGAACTTATTGTTACAGGGCGGGAAAAGGACATCATTTTTGTAAACGGTCAGAACGTATACCCTCATGACATCGAACGTGTTGCCGAGCAGGTAGACGGAGTGGATCTAGGAAAGGTAGCTGCATGCGGGGCCTATAATAAGCTGACTCAAAAGGATGATATTGTCGTCTTTGTTACTCATACGAAATCACTTGATTTATTTCTGCCAATCAGCAAACGGTTAAAGCACCATTTGAACTCCTTTGGCGGTTGGGACATTAAGGATATTGTACCTATACGACGGATTCCCAAGACGACGAGCGGCAAGGTGCAGAGATACAAGCTGGCTCGAGAGTTTGAAGAAGGTAAGTACTCTGGGATGCTGGATTCTCTCAGCAAGCTGTACCAGCAAGAATGGGAGGAGAGGCGTTCAGTACTTCCAAGAAACAAAGTTGAAGAGAAGTTGTTGAGCATCTGTAAGCAATTGCTTCATGTTGAAGGGATCGGAACTGAAGATAGCTATTTTGATATTGGTGCTAGCTCACTTCAGCTTGTTCAGATTGCCGAGCAGATTGAAAAAGAATTTGGTGTACCGATCAGCATCTCTGATTTGTTCTCTTATCCGAACATTGCGAGATTAGCACAATTTATTGCAGAGGGAGACACCAATGACAAGGAATCGACTGAAGAAGCCTCCTCTGATGTGAAGAGCGACGGTTCGAAGGATAGAGATATCGCCATTATCGGGATTTCAGGTAAGTATCCAATGGCCAATCACTTAGAAGAATACTGGAGCAACTTGGCTGAAGGCAGGGACTGTATTCGAGGTATAAATGCTCAGCGACAGCAAGATGTAAATCATTATCTATCAAATATCAATATGCAGGGCCGTGAGATTCGTTTTGTAGAAGGCGGTTATCTGGATGAAATCGACAAGTTTGATTGTGGATTTTTCAAGGTGACACCTAAGGAAGCCAGTCTGATGGATCCAAACCAGCGTTTATTTCTACAGACAGCCTGGAGCACGCTTGAAGATGCAGGTTATAGTGGAGAGCATTTGAAAGGCAGCAGGGTAGGTGTGTATGTCGGTTTTTCCAAATCGAGCTTCGAGTACGAACGGTTGCTAACAGAAGTAAGCCCGGGTCAGCTGCCCAACTTCGCGATAGGTAATCTATCGTCGATTATTCCGAGTCGTATCTCTTATTTGCTTGATTTAAAGGGACCTGCAATAACTGTTGATACGGCTTGCTCATCATCGCTTGTAGCGGTTCATCTGGCTTGTCAGGCCATACGCAATGGAGATTGTGAAATGGCGATTGCGGGTGGAGTAAAGACGATACTGCTTCCAATCAAGGCAGGTATTGGCATGGAATCGTCAGATGATCGGGCGCGTGCTTTCGACGACAGCTCGGATGGAACCGGTTGGGGTGAGGGCGTTGGCGCTGTCATGCTGAAACGTCTCAGTCAGGCTGAGTTAGATGGGGATAATATCTATGCAGTGATTAAAGGGAGTGCAATTAACCAAGATGGAAGCACAGTGGGCATATCTGCTCCTAATGCTTCGGCGCAGACGGATGTGATTTTACAGGCTTGGAAGGATGCACAGATTGATCCGAAGACAATTAGCTATATTGAGGCGCATGGTACTGGCACAAAGCTTGGTGATCCGATAGAAATTGATGGTATTACGAAAGCGTTCCGTCGCAAGAATGTTACGAAGAAGAATTTTGTCGGGATAGGGTCAGTAAAAACAAACATCGGTCATCTGTATGAGGCTGCCGGCGTGGCAAGTCTTTTAAAGACCGTAATGGCATTGAAGCATAAACAAATTCCGCCGTTAGTCCATTTTGAAAAGCCGAATCGCAACATCGCTTTTGAGGAATCACCGGTTTATTTGAATACGAAGCTATCGCCATGGAAGACGCAGGACGGAGTGCCTCGCCGCTGTGGGATCAGTTCATTTGGCTTTAGTGGGACGAACTGTCATGTGATTGTTGAAGAGTATGTAGCTCCGAAAATTGCAGATTCAGTGGCAGACGCTCCGTGTATTTTCACGTTGTCAGCAAAATCTGAAGCTGCTTTGAAAGAACTGGCTAAAGGATACGTTCAAATGCTGAATCGCCATGATCTAAAGGAACTGGCGCTAAGCGATATATGTTATACAGCTTCAACTGGAAGAGTGCATTGGCCGCATCGGATAGCGATAATTGCTTCGAATCCTGATGAGCTGCGAGAACAATTGCTTCAGTTGAACACATCCGGGCCATCCGGTTCTTGCGTATTTGCCGGGGTGCATCGGGTAACTTCTGATACAAACCAGAGTAAGTCTGATGGCGTCTTGACCCGGCAGGAGATTGAGGTATTAAGTGAACGAACCTCTGAATTAATAGAGGCTGTGAATGAATTGAAGATTGCTAGAGTGCTAGAGTCTTCAGACATGATAGATAAGCTTAGTAAGCTTTGTGAGTTGTATGTCCAGGGCGCTCGGGTGAATTGGAAGGCTCTATATCGAAAAGGGGAAAATAAACGTATTCCTCTTCCGACCTATCCTTTTGAGCGAAGACGCTGTTGGATTGACTATATTGTTGAATCTTCCAATACCATATCAATTGGCACGAACGAGCAGTATACATTGACGAGGGAGCCTGAGATCGCCATGAGTGTTAATCAAATGACAAAAGCTGAGCGTAATGAACAGAGTGAATACGTACTTCAGACACTTAAGCAGATGATTCAAAATGTTTCGCACTTAGAGCTTAGTGAAATTGATGATCACACGCACTTTCTGGAAATGGGTCTGGATTCTATCAATTTAATGCAAGTGAGTCAGAATATTAAGGATACCTTCCATTTGGAAATTCCAATGAATGTTTTCTTTGAATCGTTGACATCGATTAATAATTTGGCAGCGTATGTCCAGGCACAGCTCCCGGAACAGGAAATCGTTCCAGCTCTAGTCAAAGTGAATGGTGACATGGGAGTAGTTAGTACTGCCGGATTGGAGCAAAATCAGCGTGAGCTGCAGCCTGTTGCAAGTTATGCAGTAGCGAATAGCGGATTGTCGAATCCATCGGTTCTTCCAGTGTCGGAGCGAGCCAATTTTACTCAGCCTATCGGAGGCTCGTCGGTAGAACAAATTGTAGTAGAGCAACTTCATCTTATGTCACGGCAGCTTGATTTACTACAAAATAAGCCGGTTGAGGGTGCAAGAGTGTCTGAACGATTTGTGGCATCGACTGAAGAACTCAAGAGTGAGTCCAATCATTCAGCAAATGCGACATTAGTGCAATCTCCACCTGAGATCATTCCAACTGAGATAAAGGATGGAGACGGAGGGAGGCCCTTTCAGCCATACCGTCAAATTGATGTCAAAGCTAAAGAACAATTGACCGACAGACAGGAACGACATATACAGAAATTAATGGAAAGCTACACTTCGAAAACGATAAAGACTAAAGAATACACTCAGCAGTATCGTGATGTCTATGCGAATAACCGTAACGTTGCAGGGTTTCGACCTGTTTTGAAGGAGATGGTGTATCAGATCATTTCCGAGAGAGCTGAAGGCTCCAGGATGTGGGATCTCGATGGAAATGAATATATTGATCTAACCATGGGTTTTGGAGTTAATTTATTTGGTCATAAGCCTTTGTTTATAAAGGATGTGCTTCATAAAGAGCTTGATAACGGTATGTGTGTGGGACCCATGTCCAACTTGGCCGGAAATGTAGCTGAAGCTATATGTAATATGACGGGGGTTGAACGTGTAGCGTTTTACAATTCGGGGACAGAAGCTATTATGGTCGCTTTGCGACTGGCCAGGGCAGGTACGGGACGGTCCAAGGTCGTTATTTTTGCAGGATCTTATCACGGTACTTATGACGGAGTGTTGGCTCTGGCTGGACAAAACCATCAAGCGATTCAGATGGCGCCTGGAACATTGCCTAATATGGTAAAAGATATTGTTGTACTGAACTATGGATCTAAACAGTCACTTGAATACATTCGCACTCATGCACATGAATTGGCGGCCGTTCTGGTAGAACCAGTACAGAGCCGTAGACCTGATTTGCAGCCGAAGGAATTTTTGACAGAAATTCGTGCGATCACAGAGGCATCTGGCACAGCTTTGATATTTGATGAGGTGATTACGGGCTTCCGTATTCATCCAGGGGGAGCACAGGCCTGGTTCGGGATTTCTGCGGATCTGGTTACCTATGGAAAAGTTATTGGTGGAGGGCTTCCAATCGGTGTAGTCGCTGGAAAGTCCTACTTTATGGATTCGATCGATGGTGGTACGTGGCGGTTTGGGGATGATTCCTATCCACAGAACGAGAATCGCAGGGTTTTTGTGGCAGGTACTTTCTGTCACCATCCACTTGCTATGACAGCAGCATTGGCCGTCTTAAATGAAATTAACAATAATGGCGGTAAACTGCATGAAGAGTTGAATCAACGGACGGCTTCACTAGTAAGCAGGTTAAACAGCTATTTCGAATCCGAGCAGGTGCCGATCAAGATGGTTCACTTTGGTTCGTTGTTCCGCTTCGTGCTGAAAGGCGATTTAGAGTTATTCTACTACCACTTGCTTGATAAAGGTATTTATGTTTGGGAAGGACGTAATTGCTTCCTCTCAACAGCTCATTCCGATGAGGATGTTGAACGGATCATTACGGCCGTAAAAGAATCGGTTGAGGAGCTAAGAGAAGGTGGCTTTTTGCCACAGCCTCCCAATCCCAATGGGCCTAATGGACCCAATGGACCCAAGGGACAGGTTGAAAAGCAAATCGGCGTATCCAGTGAACAGAAGCAGATGTGGATCGCTTCACAAGCTTCAGCAGAGGCGAATGCAGCGTTCAATCAGACAGCTGCGCTCAAGATGATCGGTCGATTGCAGGCAGACAAGCTGCAAGAGGCAGTAACAATACTCACTGAACGACATGAGGCTCTTAGAACAGTCATTGATGAAACCGGAGAATGTCAGATTATATTGCCCTCCATACAAGTTAATCTTCCGCTCACAGACTGCTCTATCAGAAATGGTGAAGAAAAAGAAGCGTGGGTTCAGCAATGGATGAAGGAAGAAGCGGGTCGTCCATTTGTTCTTGATTCACGATCTCCGTTGTTTCGGATACAGCTGCTGCAATTTGCAGCAGGAGAGGTAATCACCGTAATAACAATGCATCATATTGTTCTGGACGGCTGGTCCATCAGCGTATTTGTTATGGAATTGGAGCAGGTATACTCTGCGCTGTGCAAGGGAGAGACATGGTCTCTCCCTACTCCCGCGCAATTTAGTAGTTTTTTAGGCTGGCAGGAGAAGCAGAACACCTCAGCCGGGATGGTGGAGACGGTTCAATATTGGGAAAGCAAGCTGGACAAACCAATCCCGGCGCTTCAATTTCCATCCAGCGGAAAACTGTCCAAACCGTCGTTCCGAGGCGAGCGGATTACACAAATGATCGATCCGGTGCTAACGGCTAAATTAAAGGAGCTTAGCATCAGGTTCAAAAACAGCCTGTTTGTGACAATGCTGGGCTCCTTCCAGTTGTTTCACCACCGACTAACTACCCGAAAACATTTTGTTATTGGTATCCCAACAGCTGGCCAGGCGCAGACGGGCAACTATTCTATGACAGGAAATTGCGTTAATCTGCTTCCAGCGATTACAGAACTAGAAGGTAATGAAACTGTAGAGGAGTTCTTTTCCGGGGTAAAAGGGACTATGGCTACGTTGGATCGATATCAAGCGTATCCTTTCTCATATGTTAGTGAGCAACTGGCACATCTTCCTATGTTAAACATTTTATTTAATATGGATAGACCGCTTCGGAAACTAAGATTTTATGAGCTGGAGACGGAGCTGCTTGCAAATCCGGTACAGTATGTGAACTATGATCTGTTTTTGAATGTACTGGAAGTGAAGGATGGAATGAGACTGGATTTTGATTTCCGACCTGATATCATTCGACCTGAAATCATGAGCTTGTGGGTAGAAAGCTACATTCATTTATTGCGTACTCTAGTTGTCGTAAATCCTGACCACACGCTGATTGGAGAATTGTCGCTTCTGACGAATGAACAACGGAAGCAGTTGTCTACAATTTGGGAGAGACAGGAGATGGAAGTATGTGTTATGGACTCCTATTTCCAGCCTGCGCCTCTAGGCACAGTTGGAGAAGTATTTGTCCGTAATCAAATTTCTGAAACTTGGAACAGAACCGGAGAACTGGCTATTTGTACGCCTGAAGACGGTTTGAAAGTATGGGGTTATAGTGATCGGATCGCTTGCATTCAACATTATGATGTTAGTCTAGATCAATTAGAGCAGACACTACTTGAGGTTTCTCCCATATCAGGTTGTGCGGCTGTGTATTACGAAGAGGAGACAAATGCTGGCTTGACGGTATTTGTTGAATCTTTAACCAATTCGGCTAATCCAGATCCAGTTATGTTGAAGGCGATTTGGATGGAAAATGTACCGAGTTATGCTCTGCCTAAACGGATCATCGTAATGGATCAGTTACCACGTACATCAAATGGTGAAATAGACTATGCTTCTTTGCCAGATCCAGCTGAACTAATCCAGCCTGTCCTGGAATATGTCGCACCTAGAGGAGAACTGGAAATTCAACTGGCTGAAATATGGCAGGAAGTTTTGAATACGAGTGGAATTGGAGCGTTGGACGATTTTTTTGCTCTTGGTGGTCATTCCCTGCAGGCCATGGTTCTCCTATCCCGTATTTCCAAGGAAATTGGCGTGACAGTTCCGTTAAGGCTGATTTTTGATACCCCGAATGTGCGCGAAATTGCAAAGTATATTGGAGAGCAGCTTGGAACAGGTGCAACAATGTACAGCGAAATAGCTCCGATAAGTAAACAGGAGTTCTACCCGGTGTCTTCTGCACAAAAACGTATGTACGTCATGCATCAATTCGAAGGACACGGAGTCACCTATAACATATCAGGTATGTTGAAATTGAAGGGACCACTAGACAGGCGGAGACTGGAGAAGGCTTTTGCAACCCTTGTACAGCGCCACGAGGCAATGCGCACCTCATTTATAGAGACTGAAGGCGGGTTAATGCAGCGTATTACAGATCATGTCATGTTCTCTATTGAAGACATCGCCAGCGATGAACATTCACCGGAAGCTGCGATAGAAGCCTTTATTCAACCATTTGATTTAGACGTGGCTCCACTCATTCGCGTAGGATTAATGCGAGAAAACGAGCAAAACCATACGCTGCTTCTTGATATGCATCATATTATTGGGGATGGAATTTCGGTTCAGACGATCCTTCAGGAATTTGCGGATTTGTATGAAGGAAAAGAGCTTTCTGATCTACGCGTACAGTATAAGGACTACTCGGCTTGGCATCAAGAGTGGATGAACACAGAAGCTTACGCCTCTCAGGAGAGCTATTGGCTTGATCAGTTCAAAAACGGGGCAACTGTGTTAGAGCTTCCTTATGATTATTCCCGACCAGCAGTACAAAGTTTTAAAGGCAATCTTCTGTTTTTTTCAGTCACAAGCGAGTTGAAGGAGCACCTGCAGCAGCTGGCCAAGGACAGTGGAGCGACGATGTATATGGTGCTGTTAGCCGCGTATTTCGCTCTTCTCCATAAATATAACAAGCAGGAGGAAATAGTCGTCGGAACTCCGGTTGCCGGACGAAATCACCCAGATAGTGAAAACATGATCGGCGTATTTATCAATACGTTGGCTTTGCGTTGTTCTATTCATGAAGCTATGAGCTTCCGTAAGCTGCTGGAACAGGTGAAGCTGACAGCATTGTCTGCATTCGAAAACCAAAATTATCCATTTGAAGCTTTGGTAGAAAGTCTTAATATTCCAAGGGATCTAAGTCGAAATCCACTGTTCGATACGATGTTCAGTTATGTGAATGACCCGGATACCTTCCAAATGGGTGACCTGCTCTGTACCGTGGAGGAGGCTAAGAAAAATATTTCAATGTTCGATCTGTCTCTAGAGGCGATGGAATACGATAACAGGCTGATTTTCAAGCTTGAGTATGCTGAACATCTGTGGAAGCGATCAACCATCGAACGGATATCTGGACATTATCTTGAATTGCTGGCGGACATTATTTTACATCCAGACGCTGCTTTGACTCAGTTGAATTTGCTAACTACAGGTGAGAGAAAGCAGTTGATTGAGCAATTTGATGTATATACAAGAACAGATGAAATAGATGTGCCATTCCATACTTTCATTGAGGCGCAGGCTGCAAAAACACCGGATCATACAGCGGTCGTATATCTGGATAAGCAGCTGACCTATCGCGAGCTCGATAATACCGCTAATAGACTGGCACGATCATTGATTTCGGCTGGAATTGGACGCGAATCCATAGTTGGGATTTTGGCAGACCGCTCGGTAGAAATGGTTATTGCTATTCTTGCTGTGTGGAAGTCTGGGGGAGCTTATGTTCCGATTGATCCTGAATATCCGGAAGACAGGATTCAGTTCATGCTGGCGGATAGCGGCGCCAAAGTGTTGATCACGCAATCTTGGTTAACTGAACGTGTTGCAGCCTTGACTCAGCAGCAGGATAAAACATCTGCTTCAATCATTTGTCTTGATGATATCAAGGCATATGATAATGATGATTCCCCGTTGCCTAACCGTAATGAAGGGCATGATCTCGCTTACGTGATCTATACATCAGGAACGACTGGACGACCAAAAGGGGTCATGGTCGAGCATCGAAGCCTCGTTAACACGGCCTACGGCAACAGAAGAGAATATCGTTTGAATGAATTCCCGGTAAGATTGCTGCAATTAGCGAGCTTCTCTTTTGACGTGTCCATAGGAGATATTGCTAGAGCTTTATTTAATGGCGGAACGATGGTCATTTGTCCAAAAGAAGACCGGATTGATCCAACACGTCTGTATGACTGGATTCACGATTGGAAAATCACCTTGTTCGAATCACCACCGGCTCTTGTTGTACCTTTTATGAATTACATTGCTGAGCAGGGACTTGAGATTGATTCGTTGGAATTGCTTATTGTAGGCTCTGATGCTTTCAGTGTTGGAGATTACCGCATGTTAAAACAAAGATTTGAAGCATCAATGCGCATTATTAACAGTTATGGCGTTACTGAGGCGGCTATTGATTCCAGCTTATATGATGAACCGATGGATCGTCTGTCACAGACAGGCAGCGTGCCTATTGGCAAGGCTACGGTAAATGCACGGTTCTATATTCTTGATTCGTCACTTAACCCGGTTCCTGTCGGGGTCCCTGGTGAATTATGTATTGGTGGACCAGGTGTAGCCAGAGGTTATTTGAATCGACCAGAGCTGGACGCTGAGAAGTTTATAGCAAATCCGTTCATACCGGGTGAAAGACTGTATCGGACTGGCGACCTTGCCCGCTGGATGGTAGATGGGAATGTTGATTTTATTGGGCGAATGGATCACCAGGTCAAGATTAGAGGCTACCGCATTGAGCTCGGTGAAATCGAAACAAGAATTGTTGATTTGGAACAGGTTCACGAAGCGATTGTGATAGCTCGATCAGACGATACTGGCGGCAATTATTTATGTGCTTACATTGTGCTCAATTCAGGCTATGACGAGACGATACTTTCGGCGCTTCGTGAAGAGCTGGCTAATCAGGTCCCTAATTATATGGTTCCTGCGTATTTTATTAGCTTAGATCGTCTACCCTTGACACCAAATGGAAAGCTGGATCGTAAAGCGCTGCCTGTGCCGACAGGGCCTATGATGTCTGCTGCGGAATATGTTGCGCCTCGCAATCAGGTGGAAGAAGCATTGGCACGTGTGTGGCAGTCTGTTCTTGGCATGCTAACCATCGGAATCAATGATAATTTCTTTGAAATGGGCGGCGACTCTATTAAGTCACTACAGGTTATCTCCCGTTTGTTACAGGCTGGTTTTAAGTTGGAAATGAGGGATTTATTCCAGTTCCCAACGATTGCCTCGCTTAGCCCATACATTCGTGCTGTAACTAAAAGAGCGAATCAGGGGGAAGTAACAGGGGAAGTCAAGCTGTCGCCTGTTCTTGCATGGTTTGCGCAACAGAAGAACGTGGATAACCACCACTATAATCAAGCAGTTGTTTTGCACCGTGAGGAACGTTTTGATATTGAAGCTTTGAAAGCAGCGATGTCTGCAATTACAGTTCATCATGATGCGTTAAGACTTGTGCTTCGTGGGACTGAAGGAGACTATAAGGCGTTGAATCGCAGTGTGAATGAAGGGGATTCCTATACTCTGGAAGTTATTGATCTCGAGGCAATCTGTGATAAGGATCAATTGGCTGAAACTATTAAAGAGAATGCTACCCGGATTCAAAGCACAATAAATCTGACGGATGGACCGCTTGTTAAGCTGGGCTTATTTCGATGCCATGACGGCGACCATTTGTTGATAGCCATTCACCATCTTGCCGTGGACGGAGTTTCCTGGAGGATTTTGTTCGAGGATTTGGGAACCGCTTATGCCCAGGCATTAAATGGACAGTCAATCCGTCTGCCGCACAAATCGGACTCATTCCAGCTGTGGGCAGCAAAGCTCGAGGATTATGCCAGCAGTCAGGAGGCGGCTGCTGAAGCAAAATACTGGGAGGGGATGGAATCCAGTGCTTTCAGTCCGTTGCCGCGGGATATGCAGTATGATCAGCCGCTCAATAGCAGCACGGATTTGTTGACACTCATTTGGTCAAAAGAAGAAACGGAGCTGCTATTGAAGCATGCGCATCGCGCTTATAACACGGAAGTAAATGATCTGTTGCTGGCTGCTTTAGGTCGAGCTTTAACGTCCTGGTCAGGTCTGGAACGTGTAAGGGTTAATTTGGAGGGACACGGGCGCGAGGAGATTATTCCGGATGTTGATATCACTCGTACGATAGGTTGGTTTACAAGCATGTACCCGGTCATTCTTGAGGGCTCCGGTGAAAGTGATCATGATCTGGGTCAATACATCAAACGGACAAAGGAAATGCTGCGAGCGATACCTAGAAAAGGAATCGGGTATGGTATTTGGAAGTATTCTAGTGAACGATCAAAAAGAGCTGAAGTCGCATCTGATCCTGAAATCAGCTTCAACTATTTAGGGCAATTTGATCAGGATTTTGAGGGAAGCGGATTAAAGGAGTCCAATTTCGGGACTGGAGAGACTGTTAGCACAAATGCACCTATTGAGCATGCTCTTGATCTGAACGGAATAATTACCGGCGGGCAGTTTACGCTGACAATTGCCTACAGCAAACAGCACTATTATCGGGAAACCATAGAACGGTTTGGCAGTGAGATGCAGAACAATCTCCATGAGATTCTGATGTATTGCGCAGCACAGGAGCATCCTGAATTGACACCGAGCGATGTTGCAATGAAAGGACTGTCAGTGGATGAGCTCGATCTCTTGGTAGCACAAACAGTGCATATCGGTGAGCTAGAGAACGTATACATGCTGACGCCAATGCAGAAAGGTATGATGTTCCATTACCTGATGGATCCGGAGTCTGGTTTCTACTTCGAGCAAATGAAGCTGGGTGTTACTGGAAATTTTGACCCGGAAACATTTATCAGTAGCTTTAATCATTTGGTACAGCGACATGAAGTACTGCGGACAAGCTTTATCACTGGCTTAACGAGTGAGACTGTTCAGGCTGTATTCAGGGATCGTAGTGTCGGGTTGCATTACGAAGATATCAGCAGCTTGACCGAATCTGAACAGCATTCATATATTGCTCGTTATGAAGCAGAGGATCAAAAGAAAGGATTTGATCTGTCCAGTGATTCTTTGATGCGGCTCTGCGTACTTCGCACGGGTGAAGACAACTACCATATTGTGTGGAGCTACCATCATATTTTGATGGATGGCTGGTGTATCGGCATCGTCATGGACGAATGGTTTAATTATTATCGGTTTTTACGCAATGGAAAAACGCTTGAGCTGCCGGAAGCCTATCCGTACAGCCGCTATATTCAATGGCTTGATGAGCAGCCAATAGAGGAATCACTGCAATACTGGAGATCCTATTTATCTGAATATGAAGAACTGGCGACCATTCCTTCACCTTCTAACAGGAACAGAAAGCTAGAGGAATACAGTTATGGTGAATTAAGCCTGACCTTTAGTGAATCTGAGACAGCTCTGCTGAAGGCAGCAGCGGATCGTCACACGGTTACGTTTAGCAATCTGTTTTTAGCTGCGTGGGGGCTCGTGCTGGGAAGGTACAACGGGACTGATGATGTTGTTTTTGGTAATGTGGTTTCCGGTCGGCCGTCGGAAGTTCCTGGGGTAGAACGGATGGTGGGACTATTCATTAACACTGTTCCAGTGAGGGTGAAGCTGTCTGACACAGAGACCTTTGCCGAGCTAATGAAAAAGCTGCAGCAGGAATCATTACTGTCGCAAAGTAATCATTATTGCCCATTAGTTGATATCCAGGCTCAATCCGTATTAAAGCAACAGCTTTTTGATCATATAGTCGTTTTCGAGAATTATCCATTGGAAGAAGTAGCTTATTCCGTCGATTTCGATCTGGGCTTTGATATTAAAGAGGCTAGTGTATCCGAACAGACGAATTACGATTTTAACTTAAGTGTAGAAACGGGACCACGATTAACAGTAACACTTTCGTACAACCAAAATGTGTATTCAGCAGAAGCAGTTGAAAGAGTTAAGGGCCATTTGCACTCAGTCCTTACTCAGGCATCGGTTAAGCCGGAAATGTCAGTAACTGAATTTGACTTGCTAACTGTTGAAGAAAGAAATCAGTTATTGAACGTGTTCGCCGGATCTGTAGCTGAACGAACAGAGGATACCTTCCACAGATTGTTCGAAGCACAAGCTGCTCAAACGCCAGATCGTGCTGCAGTCGTGTTCGAAGGAGTGACTCTATCGTATCGTGAGCTGAACGAGCGTGCGAATGTGCTGGCCAGACTGCTTAGATACCGAGGTGTAGGACGCGAGAATATTGTCGCCATTCTGATTGAGCGTTCAGCTGCAATGGTCGTAGCTGCTTTAGCAGTAATGAAAGCGGGCGGAGCATATCTGCCAATCGATCCGTCGTATCCGCAGGAACGGATTGCATATATGCTCTCCGATAGTAAAGCGGGAATTCTTTTGTCTCAGAGCGGTCTGCTTGAGGGGCCTTTTGATGGAGTAAATATTGATGTGACTCTATTGTCTGGCGAAAGCGACAAATGGATGCAGTGGTTAAGTGAAAGGGAGCAAGAGCTTCAGGAAGACGCTCATCTACTCAACGTCTCAGACCTTGAACATGTTAGTGAAATAACAGATTTGATTTATGTCATTTATACATCAGGCACGACAGGGAATGCCAAGGGCGTTATGATTGAGCACCGAAGCTTTGTGAATACAGGCTGGAGCTTCCGTTATGATCACCGGCTCTGTGATTTCGATGTGAAGCTGCTGCAGTTGGCGAGCTACTCCTTCGACGTATTTGCGGGCGATTTGGCGCGGACCTTCTTGAATGGGGGGACGCTGGTCATTACTCCGCAGGAGGTAAGGATCGATCCGTCTGCAATTGCGCGTTATATTGTACAGCACAAGATTACGGTATTGGAATCGACGCCGGTACTGGTCATTCCATTGATGAAATACATTTACGAGAATGATCTTGATATCAGCTCTCTCAAACTATTAATTACGGGTTCAGACAGCTGTAGTGTAAAGGATTACCGCGATTTGCTCGAAAAATTCAACGGACGTATGCGCATCATGAGTACTTACGGAGTAACTGAAGCGTCCATTGACTCAAGTTATTACGAGCCGGCGGTTGATGAGCTTCCTGATGCGGGTAATGTTCCGATCGGACGGCCGTTGAGTAATCAACGATTCTATATCGTGGATGAGAAGCTTCAGCCCGTTCCTATCGGCGTGCTTGGTGAGTTATGTATTGCGGGCGCCGGGGTTGCCCGTGGCTATTTTGGACGCATGGAGTTGACGGCTGAGAAGTTCGTGGAATGTCCATTTGAATCTGGCGTTATGATGTATCGCACTGGTGATTTAGCAAGATGGTTACCGGACGGACAGGTTGATTTTGTGGGGCGCCTTGATTTTCAGGTGAAGATCAGAGGTTATCGGGTAGAGCTTGGTGAGATCGAAACGGCGTTGCTGAAATTCGAACAGGTTAAACAGGCAGTTGTAACCGACCGAATGGATGGCAATGGGCATAAATACTTGTGTGCCTACCTGGTTGCTAATAGTGGACACCTTCTCGATCATGCTGCACTACGAAAAACATTGGCCGAAAAATTGCCTGATTTCATGGTTCCTGCCCAGTTCATGCAATTGGATGAAATTCCGCTTACTCCTAACGGCAAAGTCAATCGTAAGGCATTGCCGAAGCCGGAGGGAGATCCAGCGACATCGTCGCCATATATTGCACCACGTAATGCAACAGAGGCAATTCTGGCAAGAATCTGGCAGGAGGTATTAGGAATCTCTCGAGTCGGAATTGATGATCATTTCTTTGAATTAGGTGGACACTCACTAAGCTCCATGCTGCTGTTGAATCATGTAGCAAAGGAATTTAAGACTGAGCTAGCGCTGCGAGATGTGTTCACAAGACCGACGATTCGTCAACTCTCAGAAATGATCCTGCTATCGGAAAAAAGCGAATACACTTTGATCGAGCCAGTTGAGGAAAATATGTTTTATCCAGTTTCCTCTGCTCAGAAGCGCTTGTTCGTCATTCATCAACTAGATACAGAAGGCACGGCATACAACATGTGTGCAGCACTGCTGATGACGGGACCGATAGATCAGAAGAAGCTGGGAGCAGTATTTAATCAGATGATCCAGCGCCATGAATCGTTCAGAACCTCATTTGAGCTGATTGATGGAGAGCCGGTACAACGTGTATATAAAGAGGTTTCATTTGAGCTTAAATACAGTGAGCTTGATATAGATGCAGTAAGTGAAATAGCGGTTACAGTAGTGGAGGCAGAACTAACAGATCGAACAGATCAAGCGCCTGATGTTATTAATGAAACGGAGAAGTTTTTTGAGATGGTGGTTACTCCGTTCGTTCGCCCATTCGATCTGGCTGAAGCGCCACTTCTCCGTTCTGAGCTTATCAGGATTGCTCCGGACAAGCATATGTTGCTGGTTGATATGCATCACATCATTACAGATGGTATGTCTGTTGAAGTGTTCGTTGAGGAGTTCAGCAGGCTGTATGCAGGTGAAGAACTGCCTGAGCTGCGTGTTCAATACAAAGATTATGCCGCATGGCATAACAAATTCCTTAAGCAGGAGCGGATGAAACGGCAGGAAGAGTTCTGGATAGATCAGTTCCGTGGTGAAATACCGATGCTGAATATGCCAACCGATTACTTGCGGCCTGGCGTTCAGAGCTATGAGGGAGAACAATTGTTTTTTGAGCTTGAATCTCATCTGACCGAGAAGATACGCAAGCTGTGCTCGGAAACTGGAGCAACACTGTTTATGGTGCTTTTCACTGCTTACAATGTTATTTTGCATAAATACACAGGTCAAGATGACATTATTGTTGGTACGCCTGTAGTGGGAAGACCGCATAATGATCTTCAAAACATCATTGGAATGTTTGTCAATACACTTGCCTTGCGCAATTATCCTGAGAATGATAAGACATTTGTCCAGTTTTTAGCCGAGGTCAAGGAAAACGCATTGCAAGCTTTTGAACATCAAGAGTATCAGTTCGAGGAATTGCTGGAACAACTGCAAATTCGTCGGGATGCCAGTCGAAATCCATTGTTTGATACGATGTTCGTGTTGCAAAATACCGGAATGAAGCAGATTGAGATCGATGGGGTAAGTTTTAAACCTTATGATTTCTCAACGGGTATATCAAAATTTGATCTTTCTCTGAATATTGAAGAGATCGGTGAGAAGCTCCTTGTGAATTTTGAGTACTGCACCAAGCTGTACAAAGCAGAAACGATTCACAGATTAGCACATCATTGGATCGAAATATTGACTGCCGTTGTCGAACATAAAGAAGTAAGGCTTGCAGACATTGTGATGATTACAGAAGAAGAAAAAAGTCAGATTATCGATTTGTTCAACGATACGGCAGCCGATTTTCCTGACAGTACGATAGTAGAAATGTTTGAGGCTCAGGTAGCCGAGGCATCTGATCGGGTCGCAGTAACCTATGGCGAAGAACAGCTGACATACGGTGAATTGAACGCACGGGCGAATCAGGCGGCTCGCAGATTGCAGCTACTTGGGGTGAAGCAGGATCAAATCGTTGCTGTAATGATTGAACGCTCCACGGAGATGGCCGTTACTTTGTTGGCAGTTCTTAAGGCCGGAGGAGCTTATCTTCCGATTGATCCTTCAATTCCTGAGGAACGTATAAAGTACATGCTGAAGGATAGCGGCACTGAGGTGCTGCTGACACAGCGCAGATTTGAACCTATGCTTGGGCAAATATTGGATCAAGATACTTCTGAGGGTGATAGTGCTAAGGGAAAAGTGACCACGCTGATCGTAGATGAAGCGGAGCTGTGTGCAGGTGATGATCAAAATCTACCGCTTGCTGCTGGTCCCGGCGATTTGGCTTACATTATCTACACCTCAGGAACGACCGGAAATCCGAAGGGGGTTATGATCGAGCATCGCTCGTTAGTGAATCGTCTTCATTGGATGCAGAAAAAGTATCCGATTGGAGAAACGGATGTTATTTTGCAGAAAACACCGTATACCTTCGATGTATCGGTCTGGGAGCAATTCTGGTGGGCGATCCAAGGAGCTAAGGTCGTATTCCTTGAGCCTGGCGGGGAAAAAGATCCTGCGGTGATTATTGAGGCTATCTCCCGTAACAAAGTCACTACGATGCACTTTGTTCCTTCTATGCTATCGGCATTTCTGGACTTCGTGGAAGCAGGAGACAATCAGGCACTTTCGAGCTTGCGCCAAGTGTTTGCTAGTGGAGAAGCATTAAATATAGAGCAGGTAAAAAGATTTAATCAATTGCTGTATCGCGAGGGATCGACCAAGCTGATCAATTTGTACGGTCCTACTGAAGCGACCATTGATGTTTCCTATTTTGATTGCTCTACTGGTGAGCAGATTGGACAGGTTCCTATTGGTCGACCTATCGACAATACAGAACTGTATATTATGAGCACTGGAGGCACGATACAGCCAATCGGAGTAGCGGGTGAATTATGTATTGCCGGGGTACAGCTTGCACGAGGCTATTTGAATCGTTCGGAGCTTACGGCAGAGAAATTTGTGCCGATCCCGTTCCGTTCGGAAGCAAGGATGTATCGTACTGGAGATTTAGCGCGTTGGCTGCCGGATGGAAACATTGAGTATCTTGGACGAATAGACCATCAGGTAAAAATACGCGGTTACCGGATCGAGCTCGGGGAAATTGAGATGGCTATTCTTAGTCACCCGGCAGCTAAGGAAGCTGTCGTAATCGCTCGAGAGGATTCTCAAGGTTTGAAATATCTGTGTGCTTATCTAACTATAAATGATGGTTTGTCGGTGACGGTAACGGAGATCCGAAGTCATCTTATGGAAAAGCTCCCAGACTACATGGTACCCGCTCGATTCATGGTGCTGGAAGGGATGCCGCTCAGCTCAAATGGCAAGGTTAATCGGCGGGAGCTGCCTGTTCCCGATGGAGAATTGGAGACGGGAACAGCTTATACCGCGCCAGAGAATGAGATGGAGGAATTGCTAGCTGATTTATGGCAGGATGTCCTTGGAATCAGACAAATTGGAACAGAACAGAATTTCTTTGAGCTTGGTGGCGATTCCATAAAAGCGCTGCAGATTTCTGCGCGTTTGGGTGGACGAGGCTACAAGATGGAGATCAGAGATTTGTTCCAATATCCACAAATTCGTATGCTTGGCAAATATATCAAGACAGTTGAGCGGGTGATTGATCAGAGACCGGTTAACGGGAATGTCGAGTTAACTCCGATTCAGCGCAGATTTTTTGAGCAAAATAGTGCCGATCTTCATCACTATAATCAGTCGGTTATGCTGTTCAGTAAATCGGGACTGAGTGAGGAGGCTCTCAAACTTGCTCTGGATAAACTCGTGATTCATCATGATGCATTACGGATGACGTTCCATAATCAAGGTGATCGCTTTACTGCATTCAATGCTGGATTGGAATTCACGGGTCAAGGCGAGCATAGAACCAATCATTATTTATTGGATGTGTATGATTGGTCTGATCCATCCGAGGTGGAGCTTGAGGAACGAATAGAGCAGGAGTCTGGCAATATTCAGGAAGGGATGAACCTGGAGTTCGGCCCACTTATGAGACTAGCCCTGTTTAAAACAAGCTCTGGCGATCATCTGTTGATTGCGATTCATCATCTTATTGTGGATGGAGTATCATGGCGCATTTTGCTGGAGGATCTGGGCTCCGTGTATGAGCAGGCAGTTCAAGGTCTCTTACCGGAGGAACTGAATTTGCCGGAGAAGACGGATTCCTACCGGGAATGGGCAGCAAGATTGAAGGAATATGCCAAGAGCTCGAATCTGCGCCGTGAAATCGAGTATTGGAACAATCGTGCTGAGGGAACAGCAGAGCCATTGCCTAAGGATAAGAATGCTCCACTGGGTCATGTGGGGGACAGCCGTGAGGAAACGATAACACTGACCGCTGAACAGACTGACAAGCTGTTGAAGCAGTCGCATCATGCGTATAACACGGAAATAAACGATCTTCTGCTTGCTGCTCTCGGATGTGCTGTACACGAGTGGGCAGGACATAAGCAAGTCTGGATTAGTCTTGAGGGACATGGCCGCGAAGACATTATGAAAGAAATTGACGTGACTCGTACGGTTGGCTGGTTCACTTCGATTTATCCTGTGAAGCTGGAGATTGAAAAACCTCAGGACCTGTCCCATCTAATCAAAACAACAAAAGATGAGCTTCATAGAGTGCCGAATAAAGGGGTCGGGTACAGTATTTTGAAATATATCACTGACCGTCTGGCTGCGAATGAGCGTCCGATTGAACTGACAACAAAGTGGCTGATACAGCCGGAAATTATTTTTAATTACTTGGGAGAAATGGATAGTACAAATGATGGTGAATCTCAATTCAGCGCCTCCCGTATCTCGACAGGCCAAGAAATCAGCTCAAATATGACAAGATCGTACGTTTGGGAAATTAACGGATTTGTTACAGAAGGTGAACTTCAAATGACCTTCGGTTATAACTCGTCACAATATGACGAGAAAACAGCGAAGCACTTTGCTGCTATGTTCCGGAAGCACTTGCTTGCGATTATCGAACATTGCTCTACGAAGCAGGAGACAGAGCAGAGTCCAACCGATTTTACTTACAATCAATTGTCACTTGAGCAATTCCAGTCACTATCTGATCAGTTGAAAAACAAGATCAAGAAATCCAGATCTAAAGATCAAAATCCGAAAGGTTGATTTCAATTGAGTCAAGTACAAATCCTGAATCTATATCCGTTGTCCCCGATGCAAGAGGGAATGCTGTATCACTTTATGCTTGATCCGGAATCAGACGCCTATTTCCAACAAAATATTGTGACAGTAAGCGAAAAGCTTGATCCTGATCTGCTCAATCGTAGTTTAGAGATGATCATTGAGCGTTTTGATGTATTCCGTACGGTATTTGTATATAAAAATGAGGAGCGACCTTTACAGGTCGTTCTCTCAGAACAAGAGGCGCAATTTTATTTTGAGGATCTAAGTGGCTTGAATGAGGAAGTCAAAGTGTCTAGGTTCGAAGACTTTAAGCTTGAGGATCGGAAGCAGCGCTTTGATCTGGAGGCTGAAGGTCTGATTCGTTTATCCGTTTTTGCATGGGATGAAGAAAGGTTTGAGCTGGTCTGGAGCTTCCCTCACATCATTATGGATGGATGGTGTCTGGGCATTATCGCTAAAGAATTTTTTGAAATATATAGTGCACTTAAGGAATCTCGTCCAGTCCAGCTTGGCCCGATTTTTCCCTACAGCAGCTATATTCAATGGGTGAGCGAACAGAGCAGAGAAGAGGCCTTGAGCTACTGGAATCAGTACATTGGAGATGTTGAACAGGAAACGGCATTGCCCGGGCGCAAGCTGGGTGGTTTTACTGAGGAAAAGTTTGAACTGATGCAAGAAACGCTTCGTTTGGACGAATCGCTAACCCAGGATTTGATCCAGCTATCTCAGAAGCATCAAACTACTTTGAGTACGGTGTTTCAGGCAATCTGGGGTCTCTTGCTTCAAATATATAATCGTTCTAATGAGGCAGTATTTGGAACAGTTGTGTCGGGAAGACCAGATGAGGTGGCCGGCATTGAAGAAATGGTAGGTTTGTTCATTAACACCATACCAGTAAAGGTCTCCTCAGCAGAGGGAGATACGTTTGCCTCAATAGTAAGGCGCATGCAATCTGCATTCGTTGAATCAAACAGGTACTCCTATTTGTCGCTTGCCGATATACAGGCTAAATCTATGCTCAAGCAGCAATTGATTCAGCATATTGTTGTCTTTGAAAATTATCCGATCTCTGAAGAAATCATGGGAAGTGAAGAAGAGAAGGAATCAAGACTAGTGAATATTACTGGTTTTGAAGGCTTTGAGCAAACCAACTATGATTTTGATGTTTTGGTTGCACCAGGTAGAACACTAGAGATTAGTTTTAGATATAACGCAGCCCGATACGATTCGGACATGGTTCGCAGGATAAGCTCGCATCTTTTGAATTTAGCTCAGCAGATCGTTTTGAATTCAGATGTTTCTATTGATTCGTATGAGGTTGTGACAGAGGAAGAACGCAGGCAAATTTTCGAAGTATTTAACGATACTGAGGCAGAATTTCCAGAAAACACAACTATTGTAGAGCAGTTTGAAAGAATAGCAGTCAAGGAACTGGAGCAGACTGCCGTAACTTTTGGTGAAGAGCAGCTTACATACAATGCACTTAACCGACGAGTGAATCAGGCTGCACGCAGATTACAGCAATTAGGAGTCAAGCCGGATCAAATCGTAGGCGTCATGATTGAACGATCCATTGAAATGTCCGTTGTGCTGTTAGCGGTTCTGAAAGCTGGAGGCGCTTATCTCCCGATTGATCCTTCATTGCCGGAAGAGCGGATTGGCTACATGCTGAGGGATAGCGGGGCCAAGGTGGTGCTGACACAGCGGAAATTTGAATCCATGCTCCACAATATTTTGATAGCCAATGAAACAGATACTTCCGGGAACGGAGGAAATGTACAGGGAAATGTGACAACGTTAATCGTAGATGATGCGGAGTTATATGTGGGCGATGATCGTAATCTGCCGCTTGCTGCTGGTCCTGGCGATTTGGCTTACATTATTTACACCTCAGGAACGACAGGAAATCCAAAGGGTGTTATGATCGAGCATCGTTCATTAGTGAACCGTCTCCATTGGATGCAGAAGAAATACCCGATTGGAGAAGCGGATGTTATTTTGCAGAAAACACCTTATACCTTCGATGTATCTGTCTGGGAGCAATTCTGGTGGGCCATTCAAGGAGCCAAGGTCGTATTCCTTGAGCCTGGTGGGGAAAAGGACCCTCAGCAGATCGTAGAAGCTATAGCACGCAATAAAGTAACTACCATTCATTTTGTTCCTTCGATGTTATCGGCGTTTCTGGATTCTATCGAGGCAGGAGACGATATTGTTACGAACTCGCTCACAAGCTTGCGTCAAGTGTTTGCGAGTGGCGAAGCGTTAAATGTAGAGCAGGTAAAAAGATTTAATCAATTGCTGTATCGCGGTGGATCGACCAAGCTGATCAATTTGTACGGTCCTACTGAAGCAACAATTGATGTTTCCTATTTTGATTGCTCTACTGGTGAGCAGATTGAACGGGTTCCTATTGGTCGGCCTATCGACAATACGGAGCTGTATATTCTGAGTGAAAGAGGAACGATACAGCCGATTGGAGTAGCGGGTGAATTGTGTATTGCCGGGGTACAGCTTGCGCGCGGGTACTTGAATCGTCCTGAGCTTACGGCGGAAAAATTTGTACCGATTCCATTCCGTCCTGAAGCAAGGATGTATCGCACGGGTGATTTAGCGCGTTGGTTACCCGATGGAAATATTGAGTACCTTGGACGAATAGACCATCAGGTCAAAATACGCGGCTATCGGATCGAGCTTGGAGAGATTGAGACCGCGCTCCTTAGTCACCCTGCTGTTAAAGAAACGGTTGTCATCGATCGGGAGGATTCACATCGAGAGAAATACTTATGTGCGTATTTGGTAGCCGAAGGGGCTGAGCCTCTTCAATCCAAAGAATTGCGTGAATGGTTAAGTGTAAAGCTTCCACAGTATATGATTCCGATGCATTACGTCATGCTGGAACGGATGCCATTATCACCAAACGGTAAAATCAGCCGGAACCAATTGCCTTCACCAGAAGGAAATCAAGTGGGTAGAGCAGAGTATGCAGCCGCTAAAAATATTGTGGAAGTTCAGCTGGTTCGAATTTGGCAGGAGGTATTGGGTCTTCAAAAAATCGGGGTAAAGGACAATTTCTTTGAAATTGGCGGTCATTCGCTGCGCGCTACAACTCTAGTCGCGAAAATTCATAAAGAAATGAACTGCAGTCTTGCGCTCAAGGATGTATTCCAATATCCGACGATTGAGCAAATGGCTGAAGTGATTTCGGCAATGGAAAAAGACGACTTTGAATCCATTCCGCAGGTTGAGGAGAGAAAGTATTATCCAGTATCTTCAGGGCAAAAACGTCTGTATATTTTGAACCAGATTGAGGGTGGAGAGCTCAGCTACAATATGCCGGGTGCAATGACGCTTGAAGGACGCCTGGATTTGAACCGACTGGAGGAAGCTTTCCGACAATTAATTGCGAGACATGAGATTTTACGAACCAGCTTTGAAATGGTTGAAGGTGAACCTGTACAACGGGTGCATTCAAGCGTGAGCTTTTCTATGGAGAAGTACACTCCTGAAGGAAATATCGAAGAAGCGACTCGTGCTTTTGTACGTTTATTTGATTTGCAACAAGCACCTCTAATGCGAGCAGCCGTCATGGAGCTTAAACCGGATCAACATATTTTGCTGTACGATATGCATCATATTATTTCTGACGGAGCATCCATTGAGGTTCTTATTCAGGAATTGATATTGCTGTATAGCAGCAGCTCAAAGGAATTGGCCCCACTGCGAATTCAGTACAAAGACTACGCTGTATGGCAGCAAGGAGATATGCAGGGCGAACGGAAAAAAGCGCAGGAGGAGTACTGGCTGGATGTGTTCCAGGGAGAGCTTCCAGTGCTTGAGATGCCTACTGATTTTGCCAGAGCTGCGATCCAGCGTTTTGAGGGCGATTCTATTGAATTTGTCATCGATAAACATAGAAGCGAAGGGTTGAAGCAGCTGGCAGCTGAAACAGGATCGACCCTGTATATGGTGCTGTTATCGGTATACACTACATTGCTTCATAAGTATACCGGGCAAGAGGATATCATTGTTGGATCTCCAATAGCAGGCAGACATCATGCGGAATTAGAGAATCTGATCGGTATGTTCGTAAATACTCTTGCTTTTAGAAGCTATCCTGAAGGCGATAAAACGGTCCGTGATCTTATTCTGGAAATCAAAGAACATACGATAGAAGCTTATGAGAATCAGGATTATCCGTTTGAGGAATTGGTAGAGAAGCTGGATATCCGCAGAGATTTGGGACGAAATCCGCTGTTTGATACCATGTTCGTCCTTCAGAATACTGAAGCTACAGTGCTTGAGATGGATGGAGTTCAGCTTATACCGTATCAGCTTGGCCATTCGGTGGCTAAATTCGATATCACGCTTCAGGTGATGGAGCAGGCTGATGAATTGATCTGCAGCTTGGATTATGCCACCTCGTTGTTCAAGCGCGAGACTATGGAACGTTTGACTGTGCATTTAATGCAACTGATTGATGCGATGATTATCGATCCTCAGGCTAAGCTTGCGTCGATCGAGCTAATCACACCGGATGAAAAGGCACAAATTTTGGACCAGTTTAACGATACGGATTCCAATATTTATCAGAATGAAACGATTATTACATTGTTTGAAGCACAGGTAGAACGGAGATCGGAGCATACGGCTATTTCGTTTGAAGGGGCAAACATGTCTTATGGAGAACTGAACAAACGGGCTAACGCTTTGGCCAGAACGCTTCAGGCTAAAGGTGTCACATCAGGACATCGAGTGGGTATTATGGCGGAACGATCCCTGGAAATGATGGTGGGGATTTATGCCATTCTGAAAACTGGTGGAGCTTATGTGCCGATTGATCCGGATTTTCCAAAGGATCGGGTTTCTTTCATTCTTGAGGATTCTGAAGCGAAGCTGCTGCTAACTCAAAACCGATTTATGGAGCGGGCAGAATCAAGCTTTGACGGAAAGCTGGCTTCATTGGACGATCCTTCCATTTACAACGAGGATGTCTCTAACCTGTCTCCGGCTGCGGGTCCTAAAGATTTAGCCTATGTTATGTATACCTCCGGATCAACGGGCAGGCCAAAAGGAGTTATGATCGAGCATCATTCGGTTGTAAACTACTTGTCTTGGCTTCAGGCTCAATATCCGATTAACGAAAGTGACATCATATTGCAGAAAACTACGATTACGTTCGATGTGTCCGTCAGAGAGCTGTTCTGGTGGGTTTTGACGGGTTCAAAAATGGTCCTGCTTAGTGTTGGTGGGGAAAAGAACCCAGAGCAAATCCTCCATACCATCCAAGAGCAGAAGATTACGATGATTCACTTTGTACCTGCGATGCTCAATGCTTTTCTGGAGTATGTTCAGCATGTTCCAAGGAAAGAGCTCATGGATAAGCTCGGATCGCTGCGTCAGGTTTTTACAAGTGGGGAAGCACTTCAGCCACAATATGCAGCACATTTTTGGAGAATGCTGGAAGGCAAGGAGATTAGCCTGATCAATGTGTACGGTCCAACGGAAGCAACGGTAGAGGTATCGTATTTCAATTGCGAGCCGGATCAATCCTTCAAGGTGATGCCGATTGGCAAGCCGGTACACAACACGAAGCTATACGTCATGAAGGAAGGTACAACCAGCTTGCAGCCGATTGGAGTTGCCGGGGAGTTATGTATTGCTGGTGTACAGGTTGCAAGAGGGTACTTGAACAGACCGGAGTTGAACGATGAGAAGTTTGTAGTAGATCCGTTCACACCGGGAGGTCGGATGTATCGAACTGGGGATTTAGTAAGATGGATGCCAGACGGTAACATTGAATATTTGGGGCGGATCGATCATCAGGTGAAGGTTCGTGGATATCGTATCGAGCTTGGTGAAGTAGAGGAACAACTGCTGAATGTGGAGATGGTGAGAGAGGCGGTTGTCATCCCGAGAGAGGACGAATCTGGACAAAAGCTGCTGTGGGCTTATTTTGTTGCAGACAAGGAATTAAAAGCATCTGAGATCAATAAAGCGCTTGGACAATTGTTGCCGAATTACATGATTCCGTCGTGGTATGTGCAGCTTGATCGTATTCCGCTTACATCGAATGGAAAGGTCGATCGCAAAGCGCTAGCTGCTCTGGAAGGAGATTTTGCAGCTGGAACGGAGTATGTTCCTCCTCGCAGTTCTGTAGAGAAGCTGCTGGCCTCCGTATGGCAGGATGTGCTGGGTGTTGAAGCTGTAGGCATTATGGATAACTTTTTTGAGCTTGGAGGAGACTCTATCAAATCTATCGGGGTATCCTCAAGGCTGCATCAAGCAGGCTACAAGCTCGAAATCAGGCATATGTTCAATCACTCTACGATTGCAGAATTAAGTCAGCATGTTAAACCGATTGTTCGAAATGCCGATCAGGGAGAAGTAACAGGAAAAGTAGGTTTTACGCCGATCCAGCATTGGTTCCTGGAGCAGAAGCTTCAGGATCAGCATCATTTTAATCAGGCAATTATGACCTACAGGCAACAAGGCTTTGACGAATCGGCACTTCGGAAGGCGCTCAATAAGCTTGGGGAGCATCACGATGCACTTCGCGTAGTATTACGTCGTAATGAAAATGAACTTGAAGCATGGAACCGGGCTGCCAGTGAAGGAGAGCTTTTTGCGCTTGAAATTATTGATTTTACTAGTGAGCCGAATTTAGAGAACGCTATTGAGGAAAAAGCAAATGAGATTCAAAGCAGCATTTCCCTCGAGAATGGCCCATTAATGAGGGCGGGATTATTCCGTTGTGTGGATGGGGATCATCTGCTCCTGGTAATACATCACTTGGTGGTAGACGGTGTGTCATGGCGTATCTTGTTGGAAGATTTGGCGACTGGATATGATCAAGCCCTTCGTGGAGAAGAGCTTCGCCTTCCGGCTAAAACGGATTCCTTCCAGTTATGGATAGACCGATTATCGGATTATGCAAGCAAATCTGTAGTCGTAAGCGAACTGGAATATTGGCGCTCCATTCTTGGTACGGAGACACAGCCGCTGCCAAAGGATATGCACTGTGATCAGCCATTGCTTCGCGATACGGATATGATAACTATCCAGTGGTCGCAGGAGGAAACGGAACAGCTGCTGAAGCAAGCGAATCAGGCGTATAACACAGATATGAACGACCTGTTGTTAACAGCACTTGGAATGGCTGTATCTGATTGGTCAGGCGTTAGTCAGGTACTGTTGAATCTGGAGGGTCATGGCAGAGAAAGCATCATTCCTGATATGGACATTACTCGCACTGTCGGATGGTTTACAAGTCTATACCCTGTGCTGCTTGATGTACAGTCTGATACAGAGCTGCCTTTACAAATTAAGAGAATTAAAGAGAGCCTGCGTCAAATTCCGAACAAAGGAATCGGGTATGGAATATTAAAGTATTTGTCCGGACAATTTGATGAATCTGCATTAGCCATGAGACCGGAAATCTGCTTCAACTATTTGGGACAGTTCGATCAGGATCTGGATAAGAGCGATCTGGAGCTATCTCCGTACTCGAGCGGGGCAGCGATGAGTGAGAATATGGTAAGTACTTATGCTCTTGAAGTCAACGGGATGATTGTCGGAGGCCGTCTGGAATTTTCACTCAGCTACAGTACGAAGCAATACCGGAAAGAAACGATGGAGCAATTGGCTGAGTTATACCAGAAAAATCTTAAAAATGTCATTTCACATTGTGCAGCAAAGAAAATAACAGAGCCTACACCAAGCGATTTCCTGGTCAAGGGAATGACTCTGGAGGAACTGCAGCAATTGTCTCAACAAATGGAGCGATCCGGAAATATCGAAAACATCTATCCGCTTGCGCCAATGCAGAAGGGTATGATGTTCCATAGCCAAATGGACCCGGATTCAGGGGCATATTTTGAGCAAATGACATTTACTATGAAAGGAACACTGAGTCGGGACGTTTTTGTACAAAGTCTTGATATTTTAACGCAACGTCATGATGTGCTGCGTACGAACTTTTATACTGGCTGGAAGGATCAGACGCTGCAAGTCGTGTTCCAAGACAGACGTACAAAGTTTGTATACGAAGATCTTCGCAGTATGCCAGAGCAAGAACTTGAGAGTTATATTAAGAAGCTGCAGCAAGAAGATAAAGCTAAGGGATTTGATCTGGCTCAGGATGCATTAATGCGAATAACGGTTGTCCGCACTGGTGAAAGCGAATATCGCTTCTTGTGGAGCTTCCATCATATTTTGATGGATGGATGGTGCTTGTTCATTGTTGCTAAAGAAGTTTTCTCTACTTATATTTCTCTCTCGAACAATGAGAAGCTAGAGCTGGGCAGAGCCTGGCCGTATCGTCAATATTTCGAATGGCTGGAGCGGCAAGACGCTGGAGCTGCGGCTAGCTATTGGCGAGAGTATCTCTCAGGTTACGAGCAGCAGATTACTCTGCCGCAAGCGAAAACACGGAGGAAGACGGGAGAGTATGTTTCAGAAAAGTTGGTCTGCACTTTAGGTCGTGAATTGACCGGAAGAATCCAGAAAACTGCAAAGCGGCAGCAGGTAACAGTAAATACCTTGATTCAGACGGCGTGGGGAATCTTGCTTCAGAGGTATAACGGAACCGATGATGTTGTTTTCGGTAATGTTGTCTCAGGCAGACCTGCAGACATTCCTGGAATTGAAACGATGATCGGTCTATTTATTAATACCGTTCCGGTTCGTATTAGATGCCATTCAGAGGCAACAGTCGAGGAAGTCATGCGCACAGTTCAGGAACAAGCGCTGTCCTCTCAGGCTTACGATACGTATCCGCTGTATGAAATTCAGGCGTTAAGCAGCCAGAAGCAAGGACTGATCAATCATATTGTGGTGTTCGAGAATTACCCGGTTGATCAGCAGGTTGAAGAGATGGAAAGCGGGGGTCAAGCAGGCTTTGAGATTGTGGATGTGGAGGTTGTCGAGCAGACGAACTATGATTTTAACTTGATTGTTATACCTGATGAGGAAATTGCGATCAGACTCGAATATAATGCAAGCCTGTTTGATACGGCGGGTATAGAGGTAATCAAGGATCATTTGGTTCATCTTATGGAGCAAATTTCGGCTAATCCGCACATCCCTGTGAGCGAGTTGAAACTGGTTACAGAGGAAGAAGAATCACGAATTCTGAAGGTATTCAATGATACGTCAAAGGACTATCCAAAAGATAGAACCATTCACGAGTTGTTTGAAGCTCAAGTCCAGCGTGCACCTGAACAAATTGCGGTAGTTCTTGAAGATACCCGTCTAACCTATCGAGAGCTGAATGAGCAGGCCAATCGATTGGCTCGAGCGTTGAGAGCGGAAGGTGTGGGGGCAGGGCAATTCGTCGGAATTTTGGCTGATCGTTCTCCAGAGATGATCGCAGGTATTCTCGGGGTGCTTAAGGCCGGGGGAGCCTATGTTCCGATCGATCCTGAATATCCTCAGGAACGCATTAGCTACATGCTGCAAGACAGTCGTGCCAAGGTGTTATTGGTTCAAAACCAATGGAAAGACTATGCCGTATTTGATGGTAAAAAGATTGAACTTGGCGATACGACCCAATATAGTGACGATGCCAGCAATCTTGAACCTGTTAGTAAAGCAAATGATCTGGTGTACGTAATCTATACCTCGGGTACTACAGGAAAACCAAAAGGCGTTATGGTAGAACATCGTTCAGTCGTTAATCTAAGCCTTTGGCATCAAAGAGTTTATGAGATTGATCAAAATGACCGCAGCACTCTGTTTGCTGGCGTTGGGTTTGATGCAAGCGCATGGGAGATTTTCCCGTATTTGCTCGCTGGCTCGACGATTTATGTTGTGGATGCTGAGAGCCGGCTGAACCCTGAGCAGTTGAACAGCTTTATGAATCAAAATAAGATCAGCATAAGCTTTTTACCATCGCAGCTCTGTGAGCATTATATGGAATTTGATAATCAGCACTTAAGAGCTTTGTTAACGGGAGGGGACAAGCTTCAGCGTTACAATCCGAATCGATACCAGCTGTACAACAACTACGGTCCTACGGAAAACACAGTAGTAACCACGTATTTCAGAGTCGATCAGCTCGAAGATAATATTCCTATTGGCAGACCGATCGATAATTGCCGAGTGTATATTTTGGACGCACAGCAGCAATTGCAGCCTGTTGGTGTAACCGGAGAGATTTACATCTCAGGAGCTGGGATCGCTCGGGGGTACTTGAACCAACCAGACTTAACGATTGAGAAATTTCTGTCAGATCCATTTGTACCAGGTGAAGTAATGTATCGGACTGGTGACTTGGGCAAATGGCTGCCGGACGGCTCCATTTCTTATTTGGGAAGACTTGATCATCAGGTTAAAATCCGTGGGTTCCGTATTGAGCTTGGTGAAATTGAGGCTCAGCTTCTTAAGGACAACCGTGTGAAGGATGCCGTTGTAACGGTGGATGAGCATCGGGGAGAGAAGTCGCTATGTGCATATTACGCAGTGGGTAAAGAGCAGTCTATTCCGGTAGCCGAGCTTAAAAAACAGATCCTGTCCGAGCTGCCAGTGTACATGATGCCTGCAGCATTTGTAGAGCTATCGGAAATGCCTCTTACGCCAAATGGCAAAATCGATCGGAAAGCACTCCCGATACCGGATTGGAGTGCGCATGAGGATACCTATGTTGCTCCAGAGGATGAAGTAGAGCAGCGATTGGCTGATCTTTGGGGAGAAGTACTGGGAATAGAGCGAGTGGGGGCGATGGATCATTTCTTTGAGCTTGGAGGACATTCATTGAATGCTTCGATGCTGCTCTCGCGCATAAATAAAACATTCCAAGTAACTTTGCCACTACGTATTCTGTTCGAGGCCCCAACATTGAAATGGCAGGCTGAGAAGATCAAGAGTGCGAAGCCTGCTGGATTCGAGGAATTGAGACCAGCAGAGAAACGTGCTTATTATCCGGTAACGTCTGCACAAAACAGGCTATTACTAGTCCATGATCTGCATCCGGTTAATACCACCTACAATGTGCCTTTTGTGCTGGAATCTCAAAATATTCTTGATCCTGAGTTGATTGAGAGAACACTAGTACAGCTTATTGAAAGACATGAGGCCTTCCGAACTTCATTCGAACTTCGCGACGGAGAATACGTTCAGAACATTCACGATCAGGTTGCTTTCCAGCTCCACAAGTCCCAGTTAACCGCAGCAAATGGTTCTGAGGAGGAAAAGGTGCTGCTAGAGAAGAAGATGAACGACTTTGTTCAACCTTTTGAATTGACTCAAGCTCCATTATTGCGCGCGGAGCTCGTCGCGACAAACGGAAATAGAAGCTTCCTGATGCTTGATATGCACCATACAATTGCAGATGGCGTTTCTATGGAAATTATGATCGAAGAATTCTATGCGATTTATAACGGAGAGCCATTATCCGAATCCCGTCATCAATACAAGGATTATGCGGTTTGGCTGGATCGATTGAAGGCTAATGGTGTTATGAAGCAACATGAAAGCTTCTGGTTAGAAACCTACAGCGATGAAATACCTGTTCTTTCGCTGCCAACGGACTATCCTCGGCCTCAAATTCAAAGTCATGCTGGATCGAGTGTTTCGTTGATAGTAATGGAGCCAGGGTTGCTGGAAGAGATCCGTCGGATTGCAGCTGAGACAGGAACTACTGTTTACATGGTGCTATTTGCTGGCTATCAGGTTCTGCTTCACCACTATTCCGGGCAGGAAGATCTTGTTATAGGAACTCCAATAGCCGGACGCGAGCATGCTGATATCCAGCGGACTATCGGAATGTTTGTCAACACGTTAGCGGTTCGAGGTAAACCGGAGAGTGGCAAAAGCTACAGGCAAATTTTGTTGGAGCTGAAAGAGCATTTTCTACAAGTTCTCGAGCATCAGCTGTATCCGTTTGAGGAACTGGTAGATCAATTACAGCTGCAACGTGACGTAAGTCGACATCCCTTGTTCGATACGTTGTTCACGCTGAGAACTTCAGCGCTTAACAAATCTGAAATACAAGATGATTACTTTACACCATATGAAATAAATTCGGGCATATCCAAATTCGATCTTTCGCTCTTTGCAGAGGAGAAGGGCCAGTATCTTCAGCTTGATTTGGAGTACGCTACTAAGTTATTCCGCAAGGACACCGCGGAGCGGATTCTTGAGCATTATGTCAGCATTCTTAAATCGGTCGTTGCTAATGTCGATGAGTCTATCGAGAACATGACCATGATCACTGATAAGGAATATGAATTAATTGTTCATCATTTTAATGACACGGTAACGGATTATCCCAGGGAAGCGACGATTCATGGGTTGTTTAAGGAACGCGCACAATCGATTCCTGATCGTATAGCGATCGTTGAAGAGGGCAGAATCTTGACCTATCGTGAATTGGACGAGCAAGCGGATATTTTGGCTCAGCAATTGCTTGGACTTGGAGTGAAGAGTCAGGAGCCAATCGGATTAATGACGGAAAGATCTGCTGCGGCGATCATTGGCATGTTAGGTATTTTAAAGGCTGGCGGGGTCTACCTTCCAATTGATTCAAGCTATCCTGACGAGCGGATTCTGTACATGATTGAAGATGCCAGTATTCGAACTCTGATGGCTGAGTCCCCTGAAAGAGCTAAAGGCCTTGATTTCGATGGTACTGTACTCAGCCTTAACAAGATTAACCCGATTGCATCGCCTTCTGCATTACCGTCGGTTGCTGCAAATGATTTGTCTTACATCATGTACACCTCTGGTTCAACAGGCAAGCCCAAAGGTGTTATGGTTCAGCACAGGAATGTGATCCGGCTGGTACAGAATACAAATTATGTCACATTTGAAGAAGGTGACCGTATTCTTCTAACGGGTAACATTACGTTCGATGCATGTACCTTTGAGATTTGGGGTGCTCTCTTGAACGGGCTGGAGTTACACATCATTCCTGAATCGGAAATTTTGGATGCGGACTTGTTGTCTGATGCGATTCGCATAAAACACATCACAACAATGTGGTTGACTTCGTCGCTATTTAATCAACATGCGCAGTATAGACCAAATATGTTTACTCCTTTAAGACATTTGATAGTAGGCGGGGATGTACTTGCTCCAAGCTATATTCGAAATGTAAAACAGCATAGTCCTGATTTGAAGCTGATTAACGGATACGGACCGACGGAGAATACGACCTTTTCTACTTGCTTCCAGATAGATGGTGAGTATGCAAATATTCCGATCGGTAAACCGATTGCGAATTCGACTCTTTACATTGTGGATAAAAAGCTCAGATTGCAGCCAATCGGAGTGCCGGGAGAAATCGTGGTTGGGGGCGACGGTGTTGCTTATGGTTATCTTAATCAGGAAGAATTGACAAAGCTGAAGTTTGTGCCTGATCCATACAATGACGGGGAGCGATTATATTTAACAGGTGATTTAGGACGATGGTTACCGGATGGAACTGTTGAATATATCGGCAGGATGGACAACCAGGTGAAGATCCGTGGCTACCGGATAGAAATTGGTGAAATTGAGAAGCAGCTGATGGATTATGAGGATGTAAATGAAGCATTGGTTGTTGTTGCAGAAAGCAGTGACCGTCAGAAGTATCTATGCGCCTATGTAGCGTCCAATGCTCAGTTGAATCCTCAAGAACTAAAAGCACACCTAACCTCCAAGCTGCCGGATTATATGGTTCCTTCACGATATGCTGTTCTGGAGCGGTTGCCATTAACATCTAACGGTAAAATCGACCGTCGTGCTTTGCCTCTTCCTGAATCGGTACAAATTGTACAAAGCGAATACACAGCTCCGCGAAACGAAGTGGAAACAAGACTGGCCGAGCTCTGGCAGCAGGTTCTAACCATAGAACGAGTCAGTATCCATGATAATTTCTTCGAGCTGGGAGGACATTCGCTGAAGGCCATTCAAATTGTATCCAAAGCACGAGAGCTTGGCATATCTATTAGCTTGAATCAGTTGTTCCAGGAGCAGACAATTAACGGATTATCCCGTGTTATTGCAGAGACTTCATCTGTACGCGATAGTTCATCGGAGCAAACAGTTGCGATAACTCGTGAAGAAGCCGAGGAAGCATTATCGAAGTATACAGGCTACACTTGCCAACTCCTGCTGGAAGAATCAACTGATCTTTCTTCAACTGAGGGCAAATGGATACTTTTGGAGGTCGAAACGCCTTTCCTTTCCGGTGAAGAGCAGGATCGATTGATTACTTTTATTCAGTCTCATGTGGATTCATCTCTTCATCCGCATGTCATTCAGACAAATAGGGGAATTGAAGATGTTGCTGTTGGTTTGGAGCAAGAGAAGTCGCTAGATGGTTGGTCAGCGGAGGGTGATGCTAATAAACTAGTAGATCGTCTTGTAGACGCAACTATGGAGCAGCTTGATTCTATGTACGAAACGATTCTTCATAAGCCTGTTATCGGTACTCAGCCATTGTCCGGCATGCAGCGTTATCACATGAAGCATCCCGATAGCTCAGGAACGGTAATCGAGCTGAATAGGTATGTTCGTACAGAGCTGTTGGCTGAAGCGATTCGATTACTTGTTCACAAGCATGAAATGCTTCGCTGCACCCTTTCTTCATTCGATAGTAATCCTGTATGGGAGATAAGGGAGACACCTGATGAATTGCCGCTGCCTGTACTGAATTTGTCAAAATATCAGCCAAAGCTGGCGGAGGAAGTATCGGTCAAGCTGATGTCAAGATTGTTCTATAAGCCTTACGATATGCACGCAGGATTGCCGCTGTATCGAATGCTTTTAGTAGAGCGCAATCTACGGGAACATTACCTCTTGCTGCCTTGCGCTCATATTATTTTCGACTACATGAGCAGTGAATGCATAAGCAGGGACTTGATTCGAATCTATGATCTTCTTGAGAGTGGAAAGGAGCTGCCTGCTGGGGAGAGTCGCAGCTACAGCGAGTATACGACGCAATTGAGTCGTGGTCTGCAAGGGTTGGAGGAAGCGCAGCTGATTGATCAGTTCCTTCTGAAGGCTTTTGAGTCAAAAGCGAATATGGTTGAGGAGAAGCTGGCTCATAAAAATGCAAAGCAATACACGAAGTTTTCGTGGTCGCTTGCAACGGAGCCGGATGATAGCAAGGTATCGGCAGAAAGGTTGTGGCAGGCTGCATTCAGCCAAGTCGTTCAGATTTGCTGCAGTTATTTAAATGTTGATCAGATACCGGTTTGGATCACAAATTTCGGCAGACAGTATGAACATTCGGTTTATTACGATATGGTGGGAGAATTCATCGACCAGATTCCGATTTTAGCTCACCAATCAGATACTCCTGAAGCACTGGCAGAGACCGTACAGATGAGAATTGACAAGGCGGTACGACATAATATTAATTTCATGTCATTAATGTACGATCCTGAGATGGCTTCAAAATATCCTGAGGCAAGCCAGCTTCTCAGATCAAGTCTTGAAGGAACGCCGATCATATTTAACTATATTGGAGAAGGTGGTGCTGCGAGTATGGGAAGTATGATAGAGCAAGTAGAACAGATGGAAGGACAGTTCGAAGACCGCGTCATCATGTTCACGGCGCGTTTCTCTGAAAACCAGCTATATCTGTCACTCGTTTTACCTTACGAGGAGCATCACGATACTATGGTGAACTCCATGAAGCTTAATGATCATTTAGCAAGTCAATCTATAGAGTATAAAGGAATTCTATCATGAAAAATAATCTATTAAACAATCGTCGTTTTCTCTCTTTTTACTTGTCGCGTACCTCTGCCAATGTAGCGGATAGTATTTATATGATGGTGTTGCTGTATTTTATTCAGAGCACAACAGAATCAGTATCCTATACGAGCTTCACGTATTCCGCTATTACAGCTACAGCGATGTTCAGCTTTCTGGTAGGCCCGCTGGTTGACCGGTATTCTCCAAGCAAACTGGTGACTATATCCTTGCTAATTCAGGCGGTTATCATTTTCTCTGTCCCGCTGCTGATTGGAAAGGATCAGTCATATTTGATTCTGATTCTGGTACTCGTGTTTTTAGCATCTTGTTTTTCGCTACTCTTTTATCCCGCTAACAATAAGATGATACCTATGCTGCTTCCTAGCAAGGAAGGCATTGTCAAAGCCAATGCGCTCATTAATTCGACAGATCAAGTGATCAACATTCTTGGTTATTTGGTGGGAGCCTCGGTCATTATTGGAATCGGCATGAAAAATACATTTTTCTTGGCGAGTGGATTACTTCTATTGTCAGGACTTATCTATCTGAAAATGAGTAGGAGCTTAAATCCCCCTACGGTTGCTTCGGAAGAGGAGCAGGCTCAGGAGCCGGGATCATATCTTCGTGAATTGATGGAGGGCTTCGCGTTCGTCAATCGCAATTTATTCCTGAAAATCATGCTGCCATTTTATGCTTTGATCAACTTTTTGCTGGCCATATTGATCATCACAATTCCATCATTGGCAGTAGATGCGGGATCTCCGATTTATTACAGCTTGATTTACATCGCGTTTTTTATGGGTGTGCTGGGTGGTTCTGTAATCATTAATAAGCTGCCAAAGCAAGGCATAGTCATTGCATTAGCATGGATTTTTATGGGTATCTCACTTGGTTTGTTTGCTATCATGCATGGAATTTGGTTGAAAATGTTGGCGGTGCTGCTGATGGGGCTAAGCACGGGGGTAATTAATGTGCTGCAAACCTCTTTAATTCAAATTATCACTCCAACAAATTTGCTGGGTCGCGTGATGTCTTTTCTAACATCTTTATCTAACGCATCATTACCGTTTGGTGCATTAATCGGCGGGATGCTTGCACTTCGTTTTCCATTGGAAATGGTATTGTTAATAAGTGCGATTTTGATCCTTATTAGCGGCATTGTTCTATTATTGATCAAAACGATACGAGATTTTGTGTTTACAGATGAGGATGAGAAGGAAAACGACACGGAATCGGCAGGATCGAGTGGTGAAACGGTGCAAGTGTAGAAATAAATAAAGCTTGGGCTGTCTCCTGGGTCATATAATGACTAAGGGACAGCCCATTGTTATGGATTAAGTTAGCGATTTAAATTTGAATGATTCAGCAATTTTTCAACAAATACCTTGATTTCATTATTGGACTCGTTTAGCTGTTCGATAATCGTCATGAACTCGGTAACGAGAACTGCTTGTTCTTGGGAAGAGGCAGCGATTTGTGAGAAGTCGGTCTCTAGTTGATGGATGGAAGATTGTACAGCGTTAAGAGTTTGTGAAATGTGGACAGCGGCGTTTTTTGTATCGACGGAGAGCTTGCGCACTTCCTTGGCAACAATACCAAAGCCTGCACCAGCTTCTCCGACTCTTGCTGCTTCAATGGCTGCGTTAAGTCCGAGGAGATTCGTTTGATTGGAAATTTCGCTAATAAAGCCTATGGTTTCGTTCATGTTCTTGGAATTGTCAACGGCAAGCTTGGTGTTGGTAAGGACATGTTCGCTAGTAGCCGAGAGCTCCTCGGAATGAGCCGCTACAGTCTGTACCATTTCGAGTAGTTTGTTCGTAATTTCGTTGAGTGTGATCGCTTTTGCTTTAAATATTTCTTCATTTTCGATGGAATGGGCTACAGCCAACGTTCCGATTACAGTTCCATCATCGTCTGTTACAGGGATTACATAAGCACTTATCGCAAAGCCATAGAGTTCAGGAGGGACACTATTTATTGCAAATTTACCGTTTAAGGCGTCTATAAAGTTTTGATCCTCTAGAGAGATGCGATCGCCAGGTTTAATGCCAAAATCAATATCGCTTGATGGTGCGTAGAATAAAAACTTTTCACGATCTGTAATGCCGATCATAATATCATCTTTATTCATTTTTTTCATATAAGGGACGGCTTCAATAAGTGCTTCTAATTTGTTCATAAGGCAGCTCCTGACATAGTTTGTATGTAATAAATGTCACTTCGACCCCATTATACTCTTATCCAGCAAATTGCGACAACAATCAATTTTTAATGCGAATAATTATTAATTATCTTCATTGACATTCCCTTGTAGTACAGCTACAATTGCATAAATCTGGAGGAGAATTCCGTTTTATAATTGGCAGGAGATGAGTACGAATTGGTTACGATTTATGATATTGCTAAAGCCACAGGATTATCACCGACCACCGTGTCGAAGGTTTTTAATCAATATTCAGATGTAAGTGAGAAAACAAGGCGTAAAATATTGGAGGCATCTGAGCAAATGGGGTATATACCTAATGCTCAAGCTCGGACACTGACGACAAAACGTTCCTGGATGATTGGGGTGCTGTACATCGAGTCTTCCGGTGCTGGTCTTCTCCATCCTTACTTTGGTGGCGTTATTGAGGGGTTTAAAAAGGTAGCTACTTCAAAGGGCTACGATCTAATGTTCATTTCCAAGCACATCGGCGGGAAAAAGGGCGGATATTTAGAGCATTGTAAATTACGTGGAATTGACGGAGTTGTCGTTGTACTGCCGGATTACACGGACCCTTATTTCAAGGAGCTTCTGGATTCGGAGATTCCATGTGTATTGCTGGATCAGGAAAGTGATCTTAAGAGTACAATTAGCTCTAACAATATGGATGGCAGCAAGCAGGCTGTTGATTATTTGTACGGACTAGGACATCGGAGCATCGCTCATATAAGCGGGGGAACTACATATGCAGGTGAACAGCGTCTTCAAGGTTATCTAAAGGCGATGGAGCAGCTTGGCTTGACTGTTCTGCCGGAGCATATTATTCAAGGAAGTTATGATTACACGGTAGAAAGCGGTCAAAAGGCGATGGAGCAGCTTTTAGCTCTGGAACATTTGCCGACAGCTGTTTTTGTAGCGGGAGATAACCTTGCGGTCGGGGCTATGCTGGCTATGAAAAAACACGGATTAAATGTGCCTGAAGATATGTCGATCGTCGGTTATGATGATATTGAGATGGCAAAATATTTAACTCCTGCATTGACAACTATTCGACAAAATACATATGCACTTGGCAGCAGGGCGGCCGACATGTTAATCTGTTCAATAGAAGGTGGATCTGAAGCGAGACCTCAAACTGATCAAATTGCAGTTGAACTAGTGGTTCGAGGATCATGCCGAGAGGTGTAAGCAGCGGCTTGACCTCTGTTTTTTTCAACAAATTCGAAACCGGTTTCGATATAAGGGGGATAAGCGTTATGGCAAAATATTTTTTCGAAAACAACACATTTGTTATTGAGGGGTATGATCAAGCTAAAACTTTTTCCAGCTTTTTGCCTGGATTAGCAGGTCTCAAAGGAATTCCAATGTGGACTTTTTATGTGAATAGGGGTCAAGGGATTTGCAGCTTCGGGATCGGAGACAAGAACAATCCGATTATGGAGTTTTCTCCGGCTAACATGGCATATCAAAAGGTTGAATTGCAAGGATTTCGGACCTTTATCAAAACTGGAGGATGTTTATACGAGCCCTTTCAGAGCGGACCAGCTGATTCTGCTATAAAGCGTACTATGCGGATTTCGCCAAATGAATTATGTGTAGAGGAACTAAATCCATCGGTTGGTTTAAAGACAAAAGTAACTTATTTTCATATTCCGAATGACGACTATGCTGCACTTGTCAGAAAGGTAGAAATCGAGAATATTTCTTCATCGAGCGAGGCACAAGCTCTAGAAGTGCTTGATGGATTGCCGGAAATTTTACCGTATGGAGTGGAAAATGCAGCGTACAAGGATATCGGTAATTTGCTGCGCAGTTGGATGGAGGTCGACAATTTGGAGAACGGAATTCCTTATTATCGTCTTCGTTCCAGCATTCATGATGAGGCTGAAGTAAGCGAAGTGAAGAAGGGGCATTTTTACTTATCCTTCGATCGTGACGGTGCTCGAATTCAGCCTATCACAGATTTCGAGGTCGTTTTTGGAGAGAATACTTCGCTCAGTTATCCTGAAGGATTTGCTAATCTTTCATGGTCTGAGCTGGCGGCTAAACCACAATATTGCACAAATAAAGTGCCTTGCGGCTTTAGCGGGGTGCAGGCTGAGCTGAAATCAGGCGAGTCGACAACGATTTATACGCTAGTAGGGCATATTGACAGTGTGGAGCGCCTAAACAGCAAAGCCTCCTTGATTGCTTCTCCAGTCTACATTGAGCAGAAACAACAAGAAGCCTGTCAGCTAATAGAGCAGCTCACAGAGGATATTGCTACCAAGACAGGGCTTCCGTTATTTGATGCTTATTCCAAACAGAGCTATATGGACAATTTTCTGCGGGGCGGATATCCGTTTATTTTTGACAATGGAAAAGAGGACGGCTACGTTCTTCATTTGTATTCTCGCAAGCATGGTGATTTGGAGCGGGATTATAACTTTTTCTCGATCGCACCGGAATATTATTCGCAAGGGAACGGTAATTTCCGCGATGCCAATCAGAACCGGAGAAATGATATTTTCTTCAATCCACGTGTAGGTACGTTTAATATTGTGACCTTTTTTAGCCTGATTCAGGCCGATGGTTATAACCCGCTTGGTGTGGCGGGAACGAGTTTTAAAGTCCCCGAGAGCAGCGCTGCGGAATTAACGAAGCTGCTTGCTCAAGCGGCACCGGATGCTCAGGCTGAACTGGAAACAATTTGTCGCAGCAAATTTACACTGGGTAAAATTTTCTCCTTTATGGCAGAACGCGGTATTTCATTGAATATGAGTGAGGAGCAGTTTTTAACTGGCATTTTAAGTTTGGCTGATCAGCAAATCGAAGCTTCGTTTAATGAGGGCTACTGGTCGGATCACTGGACCTATAATATGGATTTGATCGATAGTTACCTGAATATTTTCCCTGATCGTAAACAGCAATTATTGTTCGATGAGAAGTCGTATATGTTCTTTGATAGCCCGGCCAGAGTGCTGCCAAGAAGCGAGAAATATGTCCTCAGTGGAGATCAGGCACGGCAGTTTGGCTCTCTTGTGCATGATAAAGAGAAGATGCAGAAATTCGGGATTACGCTGAACAGTACCAATTGGCTGAAAACAGGTTATGGGGCAGGAGAAGTATATCGTACGCATCTTTTCGGGAAGCTGGTATCCCTCTCATTAATTAAGTTCGCGACACTTGATCCATATGGCATGGGAATCGAAATGGAAGGCAACAAACCAGGCTGGAACGATGCGATGAATGGACTTCCCGGATTGTTTGGTTCAGGGATGAGTGAGACGTTTGAGTTAAAAAGAATGATCAGCTTCATGTTAGAAGTGATGGATGAGTATGGAGCTGTGGAAGTAGCGATTCCGAAAGAAATCGTGACTTTGCTGGAGACGGTGAAGGAACTGCTAGAGAGCAATTTAAATAATCAGCTCTCAGCATTTGATTATTGGGATGCCGTGGCGACGGCCAGAGAGCATTACCGTGAGGAGATTCGTCACGGGATAAGTGGTACGGAGACAGCGTTGGCGTTGTCGGAATTGTCAGCCTTGTATCGCCAAATGGTTCGTAAAATCGATCAAGGGATTGCTCAGGCGATTTCGCTCGGCAAAGGATTAACACCAACATATTTTGCGTTTGAAGCAGTGGAATTTGATCCAGTCGTTAATGAGCAGGGAGAACCGGAAATAAGCGGATATGGACTGCCTAAGGTACGCGTGAAAAAATTCGAGGTTCGTCCGCTTCCGCATTTCCTCGAAGGTCCGGCACGCTGGATGAAGACGCTGGACAATCATGAAGATGCAAAGGCTGCATATGCCACCATTCGGAGCAGTGAGCTGTACGATACTAAACTCAATATGTATAAAACATCGATCAGCATCAATGAAGAATCGATGGAAACCGGACGTATTCGCGCATTTACACCGGGCTGGCTGGAGCGTGAATCTATTTTTTTGCATATGAGTTACAAGTATTTGCTCTCTTTGTTGAGTACTGGTCTGAAGCACGAATTCTTTAATGAGATCAAAACTTCACTTGTTCCGTTCCTTGACCCAGCTGTGTATGGACGGAGTACGCTCGAGAACTCATCATTTATCGCTTCCAGTGTGAATCCTGATCCTAAGCTGCATGGTAGAGGATTCGTTGCTCGGTTAAGCGGCTCAACATCGGAATTTATTAGCATGTGGATTATGATGATGGCTGGCAAGCATGTGTTTAATATGAAGGATGGCAAATTGGAGCTTGCATTCGATCCGTCCCTGCCAGGCTGGCTGTTTAATGAGCAGGGCGAAATTGCTTTTAAATTCCTCGGTAGCACAGAGGTTGTATATCATAATCCTGTTAACAAGGACACTTATGGGCCGAACAAGGCAGAGGTTAAGTCCATGACGGTTCATAAAAAAGACGGACAAATGCTCGAAATCAACGCTTCTGCTATAACAGGAGAACTAGCCGAAGATGTACGAAATGGATTGATTCAACGAATTGACATTATTTTAGCTTAATAAAAAATATAGATAATCGCATTATATTTAGTACTAAAGTGACATTCTGATGGGTATCGTCAGGATGTCACTTTTTAATTGTTAAAATATTTAATGCGGAGTATTTACCTTATAATTGGAATAAAGGGTGTGAATGTCAATTATTAGGTATCTAATTAGGCATAAGGTTGCGATATGTCTGCCTTAATAGAACAGGGAATGAGTCCAGTAGATCAATTTTGAAGCGTAGCTACTATGTGTTTTGTGCTTATTTACTGCAGTCGTTTGACCTATTCACAATACTCCTCAATTATGGTTTTCTGGATAGTGGTAGCGGATTCTATGTCGAATTTTGGATGCAGTAGATCCCCTGCTTCTCGCTCCAGATTCATGCTTTTTGGCGCAAGTTTATATTAATTCAGGAGGCTCTACAATGATAGGACAGATGAAATCACGTATATTGGCAGGTAACGTTGCCATTTGGCTGACGATTGGCTTGCTAACTAGTCTGATAGGAGGGGGAATACCTCCTTTATCTGTGTCTGCTGCCCAGACTCAGAGTCCTGTATTTAAGGATATCGGAGGACATTGGGCACAGGATGAGATTGAGGAGATGGTGAAGCAAGGGATTTTGGACGGATACCCGGATGGCAGTTTTCGACCCAATGAGCCAGTGAAGGTGGATCAATTCATCAAAATGCTCATTCTATCATATAGTGAGCAGCATCCTAATCAGGAGCGCAGCTGGCGGGGGGCATTTCTTGAATCTCTAACAGATGAGAACCGCACTATTTTGAAGCAGGATTATCGGTATTTTAGTTTTAAGCCAGCTATGTCAGGATATTGGGCAAAACCATTTATAGACGTGGCGAGTGACCTGAACTTTTTGAACAAAAGCAGGTATAGTGATTTTCAGATGGACATGACACGCGAAAATGTTGCTGAAGTTCTCTTCTATACTTTGCAAGAAACGGAGTTTCTTGAAGATGAGCAGTTTAGCCGCTCTGTGGCGCAATCCTATGGCGATTTAACAAGCGCTAATGACAGAGAGCAGAAATTTATTTCTGAATCCTTGATCAAAGGCATTATGCAAGGTTATCCAGATGGTAAATTTGGTGTGGGACAGTATGTAACTCGGGCAGAATCGCTAGTCATTTTGAATCGTCTTATTGATAAAACCAAACGGATTCCGATTCAGGCAGAAGCCGAGAAGCTTCAGCGTGTTGTACCGACAGTAGGCGGAGGACAAAGAATCGTAGTGTTCCCGGACAAGCAGATGTGGAATGCATACGATGCTTTATTGCAAGCAGGAAAGCTTCGCGGCACGAATTATGATCTATTAGATACGACGCTCAGACTCTTTAAGGATGAGAAGGAGAAGAAGGCAGTTCAACAGGGAGCTGCGGGAGATAATGCAGAAGAAACTTCTATTTGGCTCGATCCTACATATAACACTTATGGCATTACAGTTCGGCTGCGCGAAGGAACGTTGGCTCGTAATCAGGAGCCGATCGAGCTTTTTGCAAATCAATTGTTTACTTATGATGCCACCGTGTTCCTCCGCTGGTTCAACTCCATATGTACTGAGGTAGAAGCAGGCAGACCTCTGGCTTCATCCAAGCAAGCCACCGTCGGGGAATATACGGTAAATGTACTGATCGATAATACAGCCAAAACCGTTATTTTTTCTACAGCGACTAAAAAATAATGAGAGTAAAAATCTGCAATCTTGCGAGATTGCGGATTTTTGTTTTTTCGTTGGTCAGTTAACGAGTATGTGGACATGAGAGACCTTATATGAGCTCAAACGTAACAATTTCGACAGATTTTTGGCAAATAAAAGTACTGGTGTCCGTTAGTTGCTCAAATCAGCTCTAGCGTTCAAATAGATGAATAAGCATCTAAAGTGACGTAGAAAAAGTCGGTGGAGCGGCAAACGGGAGCATGAGCGTCAGATTTACTACCAGTTAGTCAAAATATAAACGATGATCTGTCCTTGTTTGTTTCTGTATGATGAGTATTTTGTGTGAGGGGGTTAGAGAGAACTTGTTATTTTCAAATAAATCGTGTACGATATATCGTATACGATTTATTTTTGAGGAGGTAAGATAATGAGTACGGTATATGATTTTCAGGTTAAAATGACAAATGGACAGCAAAAGTCGTTGAGGGAATATGAAGGTAAACCCTTAATCATTGTGAATACGGCAAGTAAATGTGGATTAACGCCACAGTTTGGTGGGCTTGAGGAGCTATATAGCAAGTATAAAGAACAAGGTCTGGTCATTCTGGGCTTCCCATGTGACCAGTTCAACAATCAGGAATATGATGATATTGAGGAAACTACTCAGTTCTGTCAATTAAATTATGGCGTAACGTTCCCGATTTTCGCTAAAATAGATGTGAACGGTGACAATGAGGATGCGTTATTTACATTTGTTAAACAACAGCAGAAAGGGATATTATCAAGTCGCATCAAATGGAATTTCACTAAATTTCTGATTGACCGTAAAGGGAATGTTGTGAAGAGATATGCGCCAACAGTCGCACCTAATAAAATAGAAGATGATTTAGCCAAACTGCTGTAATTTTGATGAAATAAACGACGAACAACGAACAAGGAGATCACTGTGGAAGATTTTTTGACGCTAAAAAAACAGCTGTGCTTTACCATATATCAAACATCGAGCGAGTTTAACAAATTATATGCCAGCGTGCTTCAGCCTTTTGGATTAACCTACCCGCAATATTTGGTGCTGCTTGCACTATGGGAACAGGATGGCATAACCCTCAAGGAGCTTGGGGAGAAATTGGATCTTGGCACAGGCACATTGACTCCAATGATTACACGGATGGAGAGTAACGGCTGGCTAAGGAGAAGACGTTCCGATACTGATGAGCGAAAGGTTCACATCCATTTAGAGCAGAAGTCGTTCGATGAACAACAGAGTATTACGAAATCGATTAGTGAAGAAATACTATCCTGCGATATTGGGCTCGAAGAATACGTAGGGTTGATGTCGCAATTGAATGAGCTGCAGAGTAAGCTGAAGCTTCGCAAGCAGGGTCAGAATCAGTGATTTCATAAATTCAATATATTTGTTCTTGTATAGGCCAGCTATGGATAAATGATAAACCATACTGGTCTTTTTGTATTTTATAGGGAGTTTGGAGGTTACATGGTAACTTTTCTCAGTGTCTAACGTCTAATGATTATGTGTCTGAAATGAAGTAAGCAAGATTCTTCAGAAAAAGGGGTAACCTGCTATGAGCCGCTCGAACATTAAAAACATTCTTTTCAGGATTTTATGCAGTGCAGCAATGGTGTTCAGCTTGATCGCTCTTTCTCCTTCAGGAGTCAAGGGGGCTGGTCAAGCAATAGAGAAGTCATTAGATTATACTTCTGCACCTGTTTTTGCTGCTGAACATGAAACATTGATAACCTTACCCAAAAAAGGAGATCTAATTACGCTGCGACATTATACTCCTCTCTTTCAGGAACGATTGTCTGCTCAAAGTGATTTACATAAGCTTCAAGTTCTGCATTACGGCCAACAAGCTGAGGAATTTAAGGTCAGATCGACGTCAACCGAAATGGTCTCTGTCAACACGCCTGATCGGGGGATACTTTGGATTCCGCTTTGGTATTTATCAGAACGATCCAATGGGATGGTGGACATAGCTCCCCAATATGTGAATTTGAAGAAGCAAGCCAGAATGAAGCTGACTCCTACCAGTTCACTTAAGTGGCAGGCAGATGGGAGCTTGCCTGATCTGCGTCTGATTGCGATTGCTAAGTGGAGCGATTGGTATGGAGTGATCATCAATCCGGCGAAATGGCATGATGAATATTCAATATATTATCCTGTGCTGCTCTGGGTAAGGGATAAGGATATTGAAAAAATAGAAGCAGTACCGAATCAACTTCTGTCACCAAACTCAACTGTCCCTACTGAGGACGTAAGGGGAATTGCTGATTTGCTTCTGCAGAGAACCAATAGGGACATCGACACTGCAAATGTACTAAAATGGTTAGGGCCTCCTGTAGTTCGGGAAATATCCGCCAATTTGCAGAATGTCGTTGGGGAACCTATGGTGTTAGGCGAAACATGGAGATATGAGCGTACTGATGCCCAGTTCACCATTACATTTTCCTCGGAAGGAAAGCTTGCGCGGACGAAGTGGGTTTTACCTGGTGAAGGCCGCCCGATGATGAATTTATATAGCGGTGAAGATTATGCTTTTTCTAATGATTATGTAGTAACCCCTTTAGCTCCCACGCTGAAAATAGAACCAGACTGGCGCAATCAGGGAGATTTAGACTATACCTATCTAGTGGGGGCAAATGAGAAAGTATTGCTCATTAAAGGGGATGATGGAGGTTACAGTGGAATGCATCATGATTCATCATTGTATGCATTGGATCGAGTGAACGGAGATAAGCTGTGGCAAATCGATGCTGGATTTGGCGGCTTAACCGCCTATATGGAGCCTTCAAGCAATTATGTAACAATTTTTACGGCATACAACCCTCACGCCAAAAAATATGAGAACAGCATACAGAGAATTCGGTTAACCGACGGAAAAGTGATGTGGGAACTCAAGCCTGCAAGTGAGAGCGAAATAGCTATGCTGGCTGCTAATCGTTCAATTATTTTGTGGGACAAGATGAAGCTGACGGTGCTTGATGCTGAGACCGGACGTGAAAAATGGAGTATGGGGACAGATAAAGATGCCAGAGTGATTAATCAGGGTACGGGAGATCCGTATGTTTTGATTCGGGATAACAAGTGGCTTCGCGCTTATGATCCTGATAACGGAATGGAAAACTGGAAGCTGGAGATAAAAGAAGCAGTAATGGAAGATCCGTCGGACTATCCTTATTATGCGGCTGGACTAAGAATCGACCCTTTTAAAGAGCAAAGCTCTAAACGGTGGATTTTGGTGGGGCAACAGTGGCTGCTTCTTGATATCAGGAATGGGCACACAATCACAGAGTATCCTGCTTCCCCTAAGGAACAGTTCGAAGTGCTTGATTCTAAACAACGGTATCTACTAGTACAGCGCTCATTAGATAATGAGAGTTACTGGGGAGCTTCTCTTTATGAAACTATATTATATGATTCAGTTGAAGAGCGAGAGTTATGGAGGCTGGATGGAAAAGGCGCTAAGGGAAGTATTGATGGGGATGTACTCTTTTTAACCGTTGATGGTATACCGACAGCAGTAAAGCTTGATACCGGATCTGAATTATGGACAATGTCCAATGCTGCCTCTAAGGCTGCTGATTTATCTTCTTTTGCTGCCAGCAGTTTTATCGTGTTAGAGCAGGATCTTTTGTATCCTTATGGTCATGATTTGCTGGTTATTCATAAACGGGATGGTGAGGTACGCGGGCGGATTCAAAATATGAGAATGGGATATGCAGAGCTTCGCGAGCAATATACACGAAACGGAACGTTAAATGTATCTGGCGAAGAACTGTATTCAGGCTCGGCAAATGGAGGGTTTTCGCGATTTAGTATTGCTAATGTAGAGAAGTGGCAGGAGCAGCGTTAGTCTGCTCCTGTTGTAGCTCATTAAAACTCTATTCCTCTTACTTTGGAAAATACCATCGTACTACAGAGCGCGCCATCGACATCACATACCTCATTGCGAATAATCCCTTCTAGCGTAAATCCGGAACGCTCGGCGACCTGAGCACTCCGTTGATTGCGAGAATCACAACGGATTTCAATACGATTGGCCTCCAGATGCTCAATGGCGAACTTCGTAATCGCTGCAACAGCTTCTGTCATGTATCCTTGCTTGGTGCAGGATGTACGCAGCCAGTAGCCGATTTCAAATTTACGAGCCTTCCAATCAATACGGTGAAGCCCTCCGCTACCTATGAACTGGCCTGAATCTTTATTGATAAAATGCAGTCTCAAGTCCTTATGCTCTAAAAAATCCAACTTAGCTCGCCGCACGTTTATTTCAGAGGCTTGAACAGATGGAACCTCCTGCGCCCAAGGCATCCAGGGACGTAATTCTTTAATACTCTCAGCGATAGCTTCATTGAGCAGGACCCCATCTCCAAAGAGAGGTGCGCGTATGAACAATCGATCACTCTCAAAACTCTCAGGTACAGACAAAAGAATCGGGTCTTGATGATTGGATTCTTTTTGCATGATAACCCCACCTTTTCTGAAAATATTTCAAACCAACATAACATGGATTGTATTGTCTTTTCAATATGTAATGATATCGATACAATGGTAAAAATGAGATTTACACTAATGAACGTATTGGAGAACCGGAATGAAAACCAATCAGGAACGGCAACGGAAAATTGTCATTATTGAAGATGAAAAAGATATGGCTCGGATCATGCAGGACTACATCAAGGTGAACGGATATGAAGTATATGTGGCAAATTCCGGACTGGATGGAATGAATCTGATTGAGATGACGGAACCGGATTTTATCATTTTAGACATTATGCTGCCGGATGCTGATGGAATTGAGCTATGTCAACAGATTCGTGAGAAGCATGATACGCCGATTCTCATTCTGAGTGCGCGAGGCAGTGATACGGATAAGGTGCTTGGATTAGGGTTTGGAGCTGACGATTACATGACCAAGCCGTTTTCGCCGAGTGAGCTAGTTGCAAGAATAAATGCTCATTTGCGGAGAGAAGAGCGAAGTAAGAATAGAGCCGTTCGTCAGGATGAGGTGTTGCAATTCGGTGAGCTTGTTATAGATCAGAAGGCATATCAGGTTAGTCTGAGAGGGCGGGAAATTTCGTTGTCAGCTAAGGAATTTCAGCTGTTATTCTGCTTGGCAAGCAATTACAATCAGGTGTTCTCAAAAAGTGTACTGCTAGATAAAATATGGGGCTATGACGTGTATGGAGATGAGAATACGATAACGGTGTATGTGCGTAGATTGCGGGAGAAGCTGGAGGATGACCCGGCGACTCCTCGATATATTAAGACAGTATGGGGCGTTGGATACAAGTTTAGTAATGGCGAATCGTAACCGGAATCGGGGTAAGGATCACGATGAACATGAAACAATGGATGAATAAATGGGTGATTACCCTCCTGGTTAGTGTATTGATTTTGTCTGGCTGCGGGTTGTACTTGTTAATCGAACGCAGCAATCGCAACCATAGCCTGCTTGAGAACAAATCTGCATCGTCAGCAATGAACCAGGCTCGTCTTTTGGCGAGCGAGACTATGACTTACTTGGAGCAGCATCATTACTCTATCGAAGAGCATTCGGACCAACTGCAGCGGATGTGCTCTGAGCAGAACCTGAATCTGCTGTTGGTGGATTTAAAGGGAAATGTGATTTTTAACAGCGATTCTGAACATCCTCAATCTGTTATAGATATCAAAACAACTATTTACTACGATCATTATCCAACCACAAACAATTCTAGCGAGCTCAAATTTGTTTTTCCAGTAACAGATATGGCTTCAGGCCAACAGGTTGCAAACGCGATTTTTACTGTACCGGAAAAGTTTTTGAATATACCAAAAGACTCTACGACTACGTATATTTTTACTATGGCTATAATCATATCTATTCTTATCGTATTTATGCTGGTGATATTGTTTAGACGGAAAATGCAGCAGGAAATGATTACTCCTGTTCAGCAGCTAAAGCGACATGCAGAGGTTATCCTGAAAGGTGATTATGAACAAAGGGTAGAGTATGTGCATGGCGGTGAAATGGGTGAGCTCTATTCTATGTTTGATCAAATGAGAATGGAGATTATGGATCTTAATCAGCGCAGGGATGCTGGAGAGAAGGCTCATAAAGAGCTGATCTCGAACATTTCTCACGATCTGAAGACACCATTAGCTACAATCAGAGCCTATATCGAGGCGGTTCGAGACGGAGTGTGTCCCGATATGGATACATTAATGGAATACATACAGGTTATGCATGCGCAGAGTGATAAGATGACCGCATTGATTGATGATTTGTTTGTACATGCGATACGGGAGCTGGGGCAGATTACCGTTAGATTGACAGAGCAGTACAGTAGACCGTTATTTACACAAATACTAACCCCGATAGGACATTTCGTAGCTACACGAGGTGTGATATATGAAGGACCTGATGAAGTTCCAGATGTATTAATTAAGGCAGATGCGGCCAGAATCGAACAAGTCGTTATGAATCTAGTAACGAATGCACTGAAGCATACTTCAGCGGGTGACCGGATTTCTATACATATTGAGCAGATAATTGAACTTGGGCCAGAATATAGCGGGATGCAAAAGAATAGTAACATGCTGAGGATTGCCGTTGCTGATACGGGAGAAGGGATTCTTCCTAAGGATATCCCGTTTATTTTTGAACGATATTATCAAGGACAATCGGACAAACCACATACCTTGGGTGAGAAAAGAAGTAATGGCTCCGGGCTAGGATTATCCATTTGCAAAACGATTGTTGAAGCTCATAACGGGAATATTTCTTTTCATAGCAGCAAGAATCAAGGGACAACATTTTATTTTACAATCCCGGTTCATTAGCAGTAATAATTTATTCATATTTAGATAAGAACCTGATAATATCTGCTCTCTACAATGAGTAATAACAAGCAGAATGAAGGGGGCGGCAGAAGGGATGAAATCTACAAAAAGAGCCATTATCAGAGCTTCAAATTTATGCAGAACATATAGCAGCGGCAGCGAGCAATTTCATGCTATTCGCAATGTAAATCTTGATATCTATGAAGGGGATTTTACCGTCATCATGGGTAACTCAGGCTCTGGAAAGTCTACGCTGCTATACATGCTTAGTGGTTTGGATCGTGTTTCGGTGGGGGAAGTCTATTTTGATGATCAGAGAATTGATGAAAATAACGAAAAGGAAATGGCGAATTTCAGGGCGAGAAGGATAGGTTATATTTATCAGAGTATTAATCTGGTTCCTGATCTCACCATCTATGAGAATATTGCACTTCCAGGTTATATAGCTGGCAGTTCAACGAAAGAAGTTACAAAGAAGGCGACTGACCTAATAAAAGCAATGGATCTTGAGGGGCAGCAGTTCCGCCTTCCATCACAAACTTCAGGTGGTCAGCAGCAGCGTGCTGCAATTGCGAGAGCATTGATCAATTCCCCTGAGGTTATTTTTGCTGACGAGCCAACAGGAAGCTTGAATTATGATCAAGGGGTCGCGGTGCTTGATATTTTAACTGAATTGAACCGGAACGGACAGTCCGTTGTAATGGTTACGCATGATATTAAAGCGGCATGCAGGGCGGATCGATTGATTGTGATCCGTGACGGCAAAGTGAATGGGGAGCTTCATTTCAATAAATATGATGAACAAGATGTGCCCTCCAGAGAAGCAGTCATCTTTTCTCTAGTGTCAGGAAAGGGGTAAGAGGATGAAAGCAGTCTGGATGCTTTGCTGGTCTTTTTTGAGAAAGAAGAAGCTGCAAAATGGCTTGATCTCCATCCTCATTATGCTTGCGACGCTTCTGCTTACCACAGCGGTTTTGGTGATCGTCAACACGGGAAATATTTATTCAGAGATGCATAAAAAGACTAATGGTGCTCATCAGATTTTGACGATGGGCGAGAAGTATCATGACCCCGTGAAGGTCCATGAATGGTGGAATCATCATGAAGAGGTGCAGGCATCGGAGCTGATGTCTTATCGCAATCTGTCGGGTATTTTTTTCGAAGGGAAAGAGATAGCTAACCAGTTTTTGTTCATGATGAAGACCGGTGTTCAGCCGACGGCAGTTGATGAGTTAACATTTGCTGAGGGTGTTGAGACACAATTACCTCAGGAGGGAACGGTATGGATATCAACTTCACTTGCTTATTCGAAGGGGATTTCTGTCGGAGACAACCTTGGCTTCAAGACGGGCGATCACGACATTAAGTTAACTGTATCGGCTATCGTTATCGATCTTTCTTTCGGAGCACCGTTCTCAACGAACTCTCGAATTTGGATGAATCCGGAGGATTATGATGAGGAGTTCGCCTCACTGTCCGGTAAAGATCAATACATGATGGGGCTTAGATTTGATAATTATGATAACAACACAGCAATATGGAATGAGTTTGAACAGTATTTAGGAACCCCTTATTTAGAGACAAAAAGAGAGTTTGAAGATTTATCTGCGTTCTACCTGATTATTAATAAAATTATCGGATTTGTGATGGTTTTTTTGGGTGTCGTTATGATGCTTGTTGCCTTGTCTACAATTGGGTTTACGATATCTGATACGATCATTGCCAATTATAGATCGATTGGTGTGTTTAAATCTCTTGGATTGTCGTCTGCAAGAACGATTTCCACTTATATTATCCAGTATGCTATTGTTACCATTGTGTCCATCGTGCCGGGTGTTCTGGTCAGTTTTCTTTTATCGGGAATCATTGTGGGCAGCTCCATGACGTACTTGAAAAGTGAAACTTCGTGGATACCGGAAGGCGGCATACCTATTGGTTGGAGTGTTGGTAATTTTATCATTATACTCGTGCTTTTGTTCGTGTGGTTGTATGCGAACAGAACGCGTAATATTGAACCCGTTCAAGCGATCCGTTATGGAATGTCGGAGGAGGACAACAGCAAGTGGACAAGACGACTTCATTCCTCGCGTCGCAGCTCACGACTAGGGCTAGGGCGTCTGCCCATTATTCTAGTTATCGCATGGCGCAATATCCGGAAGAATCGCAGAGGCTCTATCGTAATGCTTACTTTGACGACCATTACCTCATCCGTATTAGTTCTCGGTTATGTATTGCTTAGCAGCGTTATGAATACAGGTCAGACCGCACCGCAATGGGGGTATGATGATTCGCATGCAGCGGCAACAATATTTAACAAATCTGAATTCTCCGAAGAGAATTTTAACCGAGATTTGTTGGCCGATTCCAGGGTAGAAACTATTGGATGGATTGGAGAAAAGATAGGTGTATTACCTTTGGAGCAAAGTCATCAGCAAGGTGGTTATTCTTCGCTGAACATTTATGTAAGTGTTCTGAGGGGGAGTTATGATACGTTCGGATTTTCTGTGCTGGAGGGTCGCAATCCGCGTAATCGAAATGAAATAGCTCTGGGGATGAATGTTGCTCGCAGATTGGGTGTAGTTCCTGGTGATGTGACGGACGTTTATTTGGATGGAAAGAAGCGGACTCTGATGGTAAGTGGCATTTATCAGGCAATAGCGAATATGTCATATTCTGCACGAATCACTGCCGATGTGGTGACATCAAATCCTTCGGATTACAGTGATGCGGATATAGTCCTTATTAATCTGCATGAGAAGTCAGAAGTAGACACACTAGTTCAGGAATTGAATGAGAAGTACAAGAAATCGTTGACAGTCGTTACACAGCAGACTTTGCTCGATTCCGTCTATAGCGAAGCAACCTCTGTATTAATGCTGCCGTTCATCATCATGGGATTGCTTTTTAGTGTAGTCACTTTTCTGATCATTTATAGCATTTGCCGTATTGAGATTCGTAAAGAGAGCAAGACGTATGGTATCTATAAGTCTTTAGGTTTAACCTCAAGAAAGATCAGATGGTCTATTACGCTTGGAATTGTTATTTTGTCTTTGATGGGTGCGTGTGTTGGTGCCATATGCGGAGTGTTTGTGCTCCCTCTTATTTTAGAGAACATTTTGACTGCTTACGGAATCAAGGAGCTGCCTCTTGTTTTTGGCGGGGGAGGTATTCTAGCTGTCATGTTCATAAGTATACTATCGGCTACGTTCGGTTCATGGCTATCCTCTAAAATAATTGGTAACACCTCTCCAAGAATTCTCGTTGTGGAATAATACATTTGCACCTATTCTGTTATGCAAAATGTGTATTTGGCTTGGCATGGCGGAAATGTGATGCCAGCTATATAAAAATCAAGAGGCTGTCCCAAAAGTGATCTAAGATAACTTTGAGGGACTTCTTGTTTAGCAGTGGACAGGCAAGATATCAGGAAAAGGATGCAAAAATGCAGTTTTTTAAAAGTAGTCTTGAAAGGATGAACAAAAGCCTGCAAAAATGCAGGAATATGGTTCAGAATAGACTAGTTTGAAGAGAATCCTTAGAGAAAGCCTGTACATTT
>NZ_FNBG01000016.1 GCF_900102215.1 Fontibacillus panacisegetis | reverse complement strand
AACCAAGCAGTAGCATTTTAAAGAATACGATGGGATCTAGGGAGGGACGCCCATTGTTCTCACAGTAATAAGGTTTAACCAGATCAATAATGAAATTAAAATCGATATATTTGTCGATGTTGCGCAAAAGATGATCTTGAGGAACTAATTGCTCCAAGCAGACCAGTTCATACTCTAATTGAGGGTTTGTATCATTTGTAAACAACATAAAATCACCGCTCTCTGGCATATATTATATAGATATTATACCATATTAACGCGGTGATTTGGTGAAATAATGACTTTTTCAACAGTCTGATAATTGCATGCTTTCAGGCCATAAGGACCTTTGAGTTCTACGGATTATGAAATCCCTGAGATTCTTGTGATTCTTGTGATTCTTGAATACCTTGAGACCCTTGAGTACCCTGAGAGTCTTCCTTCGCTTCCGCCTTTTCCTCTCTTGGCCCCTGATCGATCGACTTTTTCTTTTTCCGACTGACCGGACGAATATAGCGAATAGCGAGCCAAATGAACAATACGATTAATATGCTGTAAAAAATCAGAAACTCCAGCCACAGCTCAATCGGTGCAGATGCCGTCAGGTTGCTGCCCTGAACCAAAAAAACTGTATCTGAAAAGGAAGGTTCAAAAATGCTGATCAGTGCACCAGCTGGGTTAAGTCCAAGAATAAAGCCGATCCATGAATACGGCGGCGGTTGTGAACCAGTTGCATACATATTCGACTGAGTAATGCCAAGCGATAGTATATACACAAGTCCTGTGACCAGAAAAATGACTAACCCTACTCCATACGTCATAATGACCGACAGCATCGTCCGCTTGAACAGAGTCGAAAAAAATACGCCTATCGATCCTAGCAGCAGCATAACGAATAAATAAAACAAAAACACAAGTACAAGCTGCTTCGGCGACACTCCGCCATACAGGAACACAATACTGTACACCGGAAGCGTGGCCAATATGATAAGAGTCATGAAGCTTAAGGAGGAAATCAGCTTACTAAGAATGATAGTAGATGAGCTCTGCTGAGTCGTAAGCAGCATATTCAAGGTCTGCTTTTCTCTTTCTCCACTAATTACACCTGCGGTCAATGCAGGGGTCATAAAAGCAATCAATACAAGCTGAGCCATACTAAGTGCATAAAAAATCATTCGGCTAACGCCAGCATCAACGCGTCCCATTTGACTTGAACCGCTGCTTGTCGCGACATAAATAATTCCCATAGCAAGAAGGCCCATTACGAGAATATAAGCAAGCATGGAGAATGCCGAACGAGGCGTTCTCATACGAAGTCTGAATTCTTTATCCAGTACGGGATTAATGAGCATTTTACGCCAATTCATCGTGAGACCCACCTTTCGTAATCTCCAGAAATACATCCTCCAGATTGCTCTGAACCTCATTGTAGGAGATGACTTGAAAACCTGATGCAATAATATTGCCTAGTAAAATAGATTGCTCAGCATCTCCGCCAGTAAACTGAACATGGATACCCATTGCATCGCTAAATACTTGACTGACATGTGCCTCATCACGAATTCGGGCAGCTAATTCCTCAGCACGATCGATTACGCGAATGTGCAGCACTCTTTTCACACGTAAGCGGTTCTGAATATCGGATACTCTGCCTTGGGCAACCATCGCCCCATGCTCTATTACGCCGATCTCATCTACCATTTCCGCGAGCTCAGGCAAAATATGAGAGGAAATAATAATTGTCTTGCCCATGAGCTTAAGCTCCTTCAGGATTTCGCGCATTTCAATGCGAGCCCGTGGATCTAATCCTGACGCTGGCTCATCCAGTATGAGAACATCCGGGTCATGCACAAGACAGCGCGCAAGACACAGCCGCTGCTTCATCCCCCGTGAGAGACTGTCGACGTAAGAGTCCTTTTTATCACTCAGGTTGACCAGATCCAGCAGCTGAGGTATTAATTTTTCCCGCTCCGGACGAGCAATCCCATAACTGGCGCCATAAAAGTGCAAATATTCAGTCGTCTTAAACTGATCATATACTCCAAAAAAGTCCGGCATATATCCGATTTTTTTGCGTACTTCATGAGGATGCTCGGTCACATCAAACCCGCCTACCTTCGCTATACCTGATGTTGGCAGCAACAACGTAGCAAGAATGGACATTGTCGTCGTTTTCCCAGCTCCGTTAGGACCGACAAATCCAAAAACCGTCCCCTTGTCGATAGACAAATTCACAGATTTTAACGCCTCGAAATTGCCGTATGTTTTTGTTAAGTTCTGAATTTCTATCATCGGCTCATCTTTCCTTTCAGGGAAATTTCGGGCATATCAAAGCTGGTCCATTCACTCGCCGTAATACGGATTAACAGCCTGGAACCATTCTGAATATAGTCGTCCACTTTCTCCGTAATGGCTACCTGCCCATTAACCCATGTCAGCGGTTCCCAGTTATTCATGGTATTATTCCAGATCATCGCTGTTGTCCGCTGTCCGTTATTCTGTTGTCTGATATTAAGCTCCGACAAGTTGGCGCTATGGCCTATGGCAGTTAAATTGTACTCAAAATCCATATCACCTTCGGACATGTTGATTCCTATAGAGCTATCTTGGCTCCACTCACTTGCAGTAATGTTGCTGATGCCTCCTCGAATGTAACCAAAAGGAACCTGTATTTCATTTTTGTCATTTACAAATTGAGGCTGTACCTGCTGTACCCACATATTTAGCTGCTCTGTTGGCACCTCTTTACCATTCACTTTATAATCGCTTATTACCGCTTGATCCCAAGCAATAATTACATTGTTAAATTCTGAATTACTACCTAAATAATTATTCATAAGCCCACGTTCCCGCTGGTGTGGATCATTTCGATTGTTACCAGTGTACGGAAAGGCAGTATCCCCGTAATTACCATATCGAACAGGAATTTTATTCGAAGGAATGGGACTTGATTGGTTTTTTTCAAGATTACCGATCATGTACAAATCGCCCCCAACAATCAGGGCAGTGTTGCTAAAATTACGGTCCGTATTGTTTGTTATCGTGCCTTGAGGCTGTCCCTTTTCATCATAAGTCATAACAATATCAAGCTTACCAAATTCTCTGTTCTCCGCTTGATCAACCCATACTTTAGCAATAGAACGATGAGTCATATCCAGCAACTTAACATCCGTTGCATCCTCTTGTTCTCTTACGAATTCCCTTGCAGAATTGCTCAAACTATTGCCCGTGATCAACCCGTCCTCACGTTTCAACGTCACGTGCGTTCCAGCTGCAAACTGCAATTCATACTTACCGCCTCGCGGTACAAACAATGAGGATGCTGTTGTTCGCTTGGCATACCCGTTACTATCCAGTTCCATCACATTGATTGTGTGCGTGCGCACATTAGTTTTTCCGGTAGTTCCTGCAAAATAAATTCCGACACTGGCCACAATAGCAATCACTGGAATGCATACCCATGCCCATTCACGTTTATCTAACTTTTTCAGAATATAATATAGGGCAGGCGCTACTACTAGTGCATATGCAATAAATATCCAAAACAAGCGTGAAAATGGGGGGAAAGTTAATGAAGGAAAATAGTCCAGCAAATAATCCATGCCCGATCTGAAATTCACATAAGCATATTTATAGTTGCCGCCTTGAAAAGCAGCGTTAGACAACAGTTTTTTGCTCAGAACAGAACCCCATACACCAGCATGGCCGCTCCAACTATCCAGTGGATCCTGAGACACGTCATATGCTGCATATAGCACTTCACCTTTTCCTACACTCCATGAAGCAAATAAGGGTTCATTTCCGTTAGAGAGTATAGTGGATGCTGTATCCTTGAGTGTGGCCGTCGAGATAGTCAAAGGATGATCAATAGACAACGCCTTGCCTCCAAGGCTGGCCAATTCAGGCAATGCGTTAACCTCGGTAGTTCCGGTAAATTCCACAGGTGACAGAGCTTCCAGCCCTTTTACGCTTTTTGTGTATCCAGCTCCACCAGCTAATACGAGTGTACCGCCTCTTTTCACCCAATCCGAAATAGCAGCCAACTGCCCCTCTGTAGAAGTATCCATAGAGTAATTGTTAACGACCAGCACATCCAGGGAGCTTAAGTATTGACCGTCATTGGGCAGTTGATCTCCCTTGAGCGAGGTTACTGTAACATTTCTTCCATTATCATTAAGCGCACGCAAAAAATTCATCGTGTCTGGATCAGAAGCCAGTACACCTATTACTGCACCTTGATTGAAAGCAGATTGCAAATACGCTTTACCTGAAGAAAACGGTATGTATTTACCCGATTCTGCCGAGCCACTATAAAAACGTATCGTAGTATTATCTTTGGTAAAATTGTTACCGATTACTCCGACCGTGATCTTCTTCGGCGTACCTGCCGGAAGGTCGACCTGCTTGATCTGGGACACGCTTCCCTGCATATACGGTAACTCTGCTCGAACAACTATTTCACCCGAAATGTCGGCATCGCTTTTTAAAGTAATCGTAATCGGAGTCCATTCATTCTCCTTATAATTTTCACCATAGCCTACTTCCGTTTCAATGCTGATCGCAGGCTCTGCAGCTGATACGTAAGCCGGAGCAGCTCCCCAAAGTCCCGCAGCAATCATAGTGATCAACACGAACATAGGTATGATCCTTTTCAATTGACCTACCAAGAAATTCTCCCCCTTCATTTCTGCTTCTTTCTTTTTATAACGGCAAACTTCCTCAGAAAGTTACTCTTTCTAGCGAAAACAGTCATAATCTAACAAAAAACCGCACAGCCCGAGCTTATCGTCTGTACGGTTCTATTTACGCATCTATTATTGCGACTTCTAGTTGAATACTACCGTTTTGTTCTGATGAACAAGAATCCGGTCCTCAACATGCCATTTAACAGCTCTTGCGAGAACGACGCGCTCGATGGTACGACCGATCCGCTTCAATTCGTTTACGTTATCACGGTGACTGACACGCTGAACGTCCTGCTCGATAATTGGACCTCCATCGAGTTCTTCCGTTACGTAGTGAGCTGTAGCGCCAATAATTTTCACCCCGCGTTCATATGCTTGGGCATACGGCTTACCTCCTACAAACGCAGGAAGGAAAGAATGGTGAATGTTGATGATCCGGTTGCGATAAGGTGAAATAAGCGCTGGGGATACGATTTGCATGTATCTGGCCAGAACGATGAGGTCCACCTTGTCAGCAACGATTTCAAGCTGCTTCTGCTCAGCTTCTTTTTTCGTGTCCGGCGTAACAGGAATATGGTAATAAGGAATACCGAAGGATTCCACATATTCCTTCATATCGGCATGATTACTAATTACCATAGAGATCTCTGCGTCAAGATCGCCTGCTTGCCATTGCCAGAGCAGCTCAACAAGACAATGATCCTCCTTCGATACAAAGATTGCCAGCTTTTTCTTTTGCTTCAACGGATAAAGCTTCCACTCCATTTGGAACTTGTCAGCAATAGCTGCAAAATCGGCTCTTACATTGGATAAACGATCATCCAGCTGATCAAGATCAAATTCAACGCGCATGAAAAACATGCCGCCCTCAGGGTCCATGGTATACTGGTCGAACTGAACAATGTTTGCTCCATGCTCATGCAAAAATTGTGAAACTGCTGCTACAAGTCCAGGTCCATCAGGACAAGAAATGAGCATGCGCGCCCGATTCTCCTCATATGGTTTAACAGGCTGAGTGCTGTTCTTAATATGCGTATCCATTTAGTATGATGCCCCCCAATAATCTATAGTTCTATTTAGCAGAAGCTAACCAGGCAATCAGTCGATGATTGATTTGCTCTTCCGAAAGATTCGGAAACAAGCTGGCTTCGGTTACAAGATCAAAAAGACGTTCCAAAGGCTCGCGTGGATCAGCTTTTTTTGCTTTGGCATCATTTTTAAGCAGGCTCCAGATATCCAGAACAAATGCACGTGGATCAATCTCTTGTTTCTTAAAGAAAGAAGACAACTCTTCTACTTCCCTAATGAAGCCATTACCAAAGCGACCAGCTACATCCCCACGCAGAAGTGCAATTTCGACTTCATACATCGGACGTTGTGTTTTTGCATCTTTACCTACCCATGGTGTTTCAAGGATAAACGATCGACCCGCAAGAGCCTCATGATGAACGACACGATTAATCGCATCAAAGCCAATCCAGCCCGAACCAATCGGTGTATGACGGTCCTTATGAGCTCCAATCGGATTTTTACTATCGTTAATATGAACCACCGCAATCCGGTTCAGCCCGACCAGATCATCAAACTTGCGAAGAACGCCGTCCAGATCATTTACAATGTCATATCCAGCATCGTGAATATGGCATGTATCCATACAAATCGTTAATCTCTCATTATGCTGTACTTTATCGATAATCGCTGCAATTTCCTCAAAGCTGCGTCCTATCTCGGTACCTTTTCCCGCCATCGTTTCAAGCGCAATGTTCACTTCAGTCTCGTTGGTACCGTTAAGCACCTCATTCAGCCCTTCAGCAATTCGCTCTACGCCGTAATCAGCATCCTTATCGGTGAAAGCACCCGGATGCAGTACGATATTCCGAACACCAAGCGCATGTGTACGACGGATTTCCTCCTGCAAAAAATCTACCGCAAGCTGATACGTACTGGATTTGTATGAGCCAAGGTTGATAATATACGGCGCATGTACGACAATCTCACCGATCTCGGCAGCCGCCATCGCCTCATTGCCTTCTTCAATAAACATCGTATCAATCGGTTTACGCCGTGTATTTTGCGGTGCACCGGTATATATCATGAACGAACTGGAGCCGTAAGAAACAGCCTCCTTCGTCGCACTTAACAGCCCTTTGTCCGAGAACGAGACATGAGAACCAATTTTAAGCATCTTGTATTTCCCCCTTTTGGACATTAAATCGCTAAACAAGCTTATTTTATCTTGAATATCGAAATAAATAAAGAAATACGGTATAATTCTTATCAAATTGAATGTTTTGTGACAAATTATGAGGTGATCTCTATTGTTATATTCTAGCTCGCTGTATTCAGCTTCCTTCCTGTTAGCTTCAGAGGGGCCAAGTCGATTCTTTATGAACAGCATCGTTTTTTGGGCTTTTGTTATGCTCGGTGCTATGGTGATTGGCGGTTACTTTATGTTCCGTAAATTTCTTAAGGTGCTGCCTAAAGCAGACGGAAAATCCAAGCTAGACTGGCAAAATCATTGGGTCGAAAGCAGCCGCCACCTGTGGACTGATGATTCCAAGGATTTTCTCACGATGCTCGTTCAGCCTGTTCCAAGTGCATTCCGCGACATTGCCAAACACTCCATCGCTGCCGAAATCGGTAGAATCGCTCTTGAAGAGAAGGCCCCCGCAGTTACAAGAGAGCACTGCATAAAAGGCTACATATCAGCAACACCTAAACGCGATAATAAATTTCTCGTTACTTTCCTGGAGAAAAACCAGATTGATTATCAGCCTTATCGTCATTTGATGGATAAATAACCGATGTAAAAGATGAAAAGCACGATGCAGAGTCTAGCTTTTCTCTTGATCTCGCCCTTTTGTCATCGGAGGTTAAGCAGCCTCTGACAAAAGATGTTGTCCCAAAAGTTATCTAAGATAACCTTGAGGGACGCTGTTTTTTAGCAGTGGAAGGGCAAGATATCAGGAAAAGCATACAAAAACAACTATGACGCCCAGGCGTTACCACCTAGAATGAAAATAAGATCCCCCAAATTTCCAAATTGCGCTTTAGTGAAATAGTACAGCTAGCTTATTCGTGAGAAGTCAGAGGATTGCAGATCGAACACACTAGAGGAAAAAATCTCCTTTATATTCAAAAATGAGATGATTTTAAAGAAAATAAAGGAAGTATTTTCCTTTATCCTTACTGAAATTGCCCTAAAATGCCAAAAACAAGCGTTTATCACCAAAATAGAGGAATTAAGTTCCTTTATTTTATGATCTTGAGCGAATCCTGATGGAATAAGGGAACTTTTTTCCTTTATTGCTACCGAAGTGCTGAGATAGGCTGAAAACGCCCAGATACGGTCATGGAATGTGGCGGGATCAAGCGGTGCAGGGATCGTCTTCCTTGCACCGCTATTTCTAGTTTTAACATGTCTTTTTATCAGGCGAACCGTCCCATGAAGCTAGTAAACCTACTTTTGGGACAGCCCCCTTTTTATGTTCACAAACCCTTGTTTATCAATGAGTCAGATTATTTCAAAATACTCAAGCAAAAGTTATCAATTGGTATCTATTATTTTCGAAAATATATTTTAGGTGGATTCCTTTAAATAATATCAGATGCCCCCAATTTCTACTTGTTGAAACAATGTTATGTATGATAAATTCAAAACACAAAAAGGACCATTAATGTTATATTGATCCATCCTCGCAATGAATTAATTGATTTTTGAAAGAAAATAAAAAACCTCTTGTATTCTGGAAACGTTGCGACCTAGAGCAAATCCCACATACGATGGAGATACCCAGCATGAAGTGTAAGCAAGAAGCAGGATCAACATGTTACACGAATAACCATTCCACATTGGTGGTGCAGACAGTCTAAATATAACTGATTTTACTCTTAAAGCTGCTTCCGGAGAAAATATTGTTGTCGTTGAAAAAGACCTGACTTTCGGTAAAAGAGAAAATTTAACGCTTGATGGCAAAAGAAATATGACAAACGTACAACCAACCTCACATCTATTCATCTATGAAAATCAAGATCAATCCAAACAAATCATAATTAGATTTTCCTTTAACACTAATTTTATCGGAAATGACTTATTGGATTGGTCTGGTACAAATAGTTATGAAAATATCAATTCAAAACTAGCAAGTCAGATGGACATGGCCACATTAAGTTATAAAAATATATTAATTACGATCCAGCAATTAGCCATCATAGAGACAAATTTCGAAATAACAAAAACCTCGATAAAAGAGGTAATACAATTATTGAAAAAATACTAGATTTTAATAATTTCTAAAATTTATACATAGTAATCTATTACAAAAAGTACATCTTACGGCATCTAAAGAGAAAGGGACAGTGAGTATGCGATATACTATAGTACAATTCAAAAAGCTAGAAACTAATCCTAAAGTATAAAAGTCACCTTCTAATAGTAGATTTCTTTTCATTTACCATCCACATTAAGGGTTCAGTTCAACTCTACATCGTCTTTTGTATGTTATTATTACTAATCCGTAATGTATAAGCCTGCTCAGCTATAGTGAATGTATCCCCTACCGCTAAAGAATATTCCTTATACGGAGCTATCTCTTCCCCGCTCAATTTCGTTCCGTTTCTAGACCCCAAATCCTTAATCGTACAGCCATCCCTAGTGATCATTAGTTCAAGATGGGCTCGTGACACACCTGTCGCAGTCTCCACATATTGAACAATATCTTCTGACCGTCCGATAACAAAGCTTCCAAAATGAAGCTGAATCAGCCCTGAACTTTCATTATTTTGTCCATGACGTTCTAGGCAATATGTAATTACAGGTGCTGCTCCTTGAGACGAAGTCGCTGGCTTGCCTAGCAGCACCGTTTGCATCGAAGACGACGACGGCATAAATGAATTTTCCGGAATCGCTTCTGAAATCGGTTCAAACTGAGGATGGGATACTGATTGATACTGCTGATTTACCTCCTTTTTAATATCATCCCAATTAATGCCCCTTTTTGCTTCTAATGAAGTGAATGAACCGGAATCATTCCACCGCCAATTTGTAGACAATTCACGGCTATCTTTTTCAGCATGTATTCCCCAGCCTCCGTCTTCAGGGTCAGTAAAAGAGGAGGGACTTCGTCTCCGGAAAATGCTAGACATCCGATCTGATATAGACTCAAACATCGCTCCAGCTCCATTACGAACAACAAAAAATACAACCACAAGCATTATAGTTAACCCCAAGCTAATATATACAGAGGTGTTAGGCCGATCAAAATATAGAAACTTCCAAATGAGTGCATCAATCAATACAAGTGCAAGTAATAGATACGTTGACTTTGATGGACTGCTATCTTTTTCAATCTGAATTTCTTTATCATGATCTTGCACATTTTCAGCAACGGCCTCTTCCTCAAATCCCCGCGGTGTGTCGATATATTCCTTTATTGTAACCCCTGAATGTATACGATTAATGGCAGGCTGAACAGCCTGATTAGGTGATCTCTGTGATTTAGACACGGTCTCCTTACCTGCCAAAAACTCCAAAAGCATACCTTTAAACACTGGAATTGAAAACAGATCATCACAGCAAAACCTCAATAACTGTTGAATTCCATTTCCTTCTATTTCCGTAACACTTGTCATCATTTTGGTGATTAAGCTTACTAGTGATTTACCTAGCGGTTCTGATGTAAAATTTTTCTTAAGAGGAACGTAGGTAAAATATAAACCCCCAGAACCAAGCGGCTCTTCAACATAAATGTAGTTCTCATCTAATAAGTAGTTGGAGGATGACAGCATGTACTGCTTACAATGATCCAACACGGTTGCAACTTGCAGGAGCAAATTATAGAACTCGTTCATACTGAGCTTATCGTTTCGCAGACATTGCGATAGCATTCTTTTGCCCGTTATTTCATAGTGAAGACTGATTTCAAAATCTACTTCCCTGACATCCAATTTCAGCAGATTCGGTATATTTACTGATGCCAGCATCGAACGCTGTACATGATTGATGTCCTGAGACTGAATCATTTCCTCGCCCTTCAAAATCATGTATGTTCCGCCATTTCTATCAAAATCGGTACATAACTTTGACATCCCTCGATCACTTCCTTCCACATGATGAATTTGAGTTACATATAGGTTACTGCCAAAATCGCTCCCGGAAGCACAGCAAGCATAAACGGCATTTGCAGCTGTTTATTTGAACCGGATTCGATAGGACTCCAGTTTTTTGTAACGACTGCTCCTAATACATTTTGCAGCAAGCTCCGCATACGACTGAACATTTCACGTCGCCACAATAAGACTATAAGTCCCAGACACCCTGCAGCAAGGATGGAATACATCATGATGGAAAGAGTTAGCCACACTCCTGTCCAAGCACCAATTCCGGCAAACAGCTTTACGTCTCCGCCGCCAACAGCTCCAAAAATGTGCATCAGAAACATCAGTCCAAATCCAATTCCTACCCCTTTTATTGCAAACAACATCCCGCTCCAGCCCCACATCACTCCATGATAAGCAATCCCTGCTAAAATTCCGGGCAATGTAATGTAATTAGGTATTTTCATCGTTTTAATATCGCTGACAAAAGCCGCACACAGCATCAAAAAGCATCCCCAATATTCCATTGGCATGAGACCTGCACTCCCTTCACTCCATTTATTTTCATCATTTACTTATTGTTAGGACTCTCAACATTAAAACTAGCAGTAGTCGTTATACCGTCCTGCGTCTCGATCACTAAGGTCCAAGTGCCTGGCGTAGTATTGCCGCCGACTAACCATTTCCATTCCACGATCCCGTTCTCATCTGCTGTAACCTCGCCTAAATATTTGGCCTGACTTACCCCGCTTTTGTAATAGACCGTCAGCTTTGCTGTTGAACCGGGGGCAACCTTTGCTGTTACGATAGCCTTATGCCCAGCATAAGCGGGGCTTGGTTTGGAGAGTACTATTGCTGCTTCCCCCTGTGTACCCTCATCACCACTGCTATCCTTATTTAATTCATCTGTATCTCCGATCCATACCCGCTCTTCCGCTTTAGCCTGCAAAACAATACGTCTCCCAATAAACGGGACTTGTATAGGCAGCTCATAACTAATTTCCAGACCAAAATAAGGGGTTTTACCTTTTTTTAAATCAGGGACAAATATCCGACTCACATGCAGGCGTTCCTCCTTAAGCAATGTTCCATCCAGAAAAGGATGCAGGATCGGCTTAACGACTGGATCAAGCACACTTTCGGCAACCTGATTTTTCAAGTCATTGAGCGGCTCGTCGCCCTTGGCTGCTGCATCCTTTATCCAATCTGAAATTGGAGAAGGGAAAGACGAGGCATATTGTGACGCCAACTCTGATAAAGACAGCTTCGATATAGACTTCATTGTATTTAGAGTAGATTTCCCTTCCGTTCCGAACGCTCCCTCTGTTCCGGTCTCTTGTTTTTGTGCATACGACTGCACTGCTAACGCTACAGGATAAATATTCGTGGACACCTCTCTAACGGTATTAGAAGCCACCATTTGCATTTGACTGGATAACAAGGTCATCTGAACCATGTAAATAAAGAAAAAAATTACGATAACAAACACTGGCATAACAAGAGCGGCCTCTAGCACGATGCTCCCTTTTGAGCAAGAACAGCATTTTCTACCATTACTAATAAGAGAAATCCGCTTGTTTCGAGACATAATAAGTGCTTCCTTCCACTCTTCCTTTTAACACTCCAGCTCCCCCCATAGCTTTTGCTACACCCGGCAAAAACCAAAGCGGGAGGGTCACAGTAACTTCACCCTTTAGATATGTTGGCCTTTGATCAGGAGCAATCCCCGTATTGTTTCGGATAACCGCAAGCATACGTGAAAGTCTTTGCTCACTCCTCCCATGAAGCAGCAAGAAGATTCGTAAATGATCTCTATAGCTAAGCTTCAATTTCAGGAAATCACTTAGATAGATGCTGCCTTCTTTTGCTAAATCAAGCATATCTTTTAGCGCATGTTCTACCCCATACAATAAGGCCGCCGCCAAAATAACGAGTGGATGTCCTTTGGTTGCATTTTTGATTAATCCTTCCATTGTCCGAATGGCTAAGCGCATTGCAAATATTTCACCATATGCTGCAGCCAAGTTGCCAACCGGATTGTGAAAGCCGTACAGTATGTATTCCACTTCCTGCTTTTTTGCTGCAAAAGAATCCGATAACGTATCTATTTTCTGAGATCCACTTTCTTTCAAGAGCTCATCTAATGTGCTGATATCAAACAATTCATAATAACTAACTATGTATTCGCCCTGAAAACAGCTATCTGACATCCCCTTCATTAAATTGGATAACCCACCGTAGAGCAGGTCCATTCCACCTATAGCTTCACTTCCAGCTTCGTAGGGATCAATAGTGGTTCTTTGATCAGTTCCCGAGTAACCTGTTCCAGTAGAATCCAGCGCAGCAGAATTAAAATTTCGATTCCCGTTATAGTAGGACTCCAACTGATCGAACTCCTTCTGATAGTCTCCCAGCTTACTCCTCAAATCCTTGATTTGTTTCATCAGATTTGCAGCTTCCTTTAGCTTGCCGCTTGCTTGTTGTTCTATCTGCTTGCGCTCCTGATCAGAAGATCTATGTCCATCAAGGTTTCTCTTATTTTCATCCAGAACATTACTGGAACCAGCATCCGAGTACTTACGCAAATAGCGATCTACCTCATTATCAAATTCTCTTAATGCCGAATGTAATGAGCTTTCTGATGCAGAAGCCGAACTTACCAAACCTTCCATAGAATAAAATGAGCCTGATGCACTCTGGAGTCTCAAAAACTGTGAAGCCTGTCCATCGATATCTCCCCTAAAATCATCAAACATGGATTCAGGCACAAGTAGTGACTGACCCTTCTTTCTAATTTGGGCAATTTCGCCTCCGTCGCCTAAAGATTCATTGCCACTCGTGCTTTGAATGCTAGAGACCTCGTTATATCCATCTTGAGCTGAACGATGCTCCGCTTCCTCAATGGTTTTCCTCATTAATTCATTGATGTCTTGAGCCTCGGTCAACAGTACATTTGCCTCGTTAAGCAATGTTCCGTGCAGCCCATCTGCCTCTTTCCGAAGATTGCCTAGTCTGCCAAACATCCTTCCAGCTTGATACCTGTATTCGTTAATTTCCTTCATATACTGTTGTTCTGAGGGCTCTCTACCAAAATCTGCTTCATACATATAAACGAAATCACTATATCCTGCCATAATATCTGAAGCGGTAGAACTACCTTCACCTTGCGAATCACTATATGAGCCAGAACGAGGAATAACGGTAGAAACCGATTCAACTAATTTGGCGACCATACGCTGCTTTTCCAGCATTGCATCAAATTTGGCTTCACGACGTTCATATAGTTTTTGCAATTTCCCTAGCAAATCTACTGTATTGGACGTTTCTTTCATTACCTGTGACATCGGTTTAAAACGATTAATCAGTTCTATGGTGAAATCAATTGGAGCTTTATATTTCATTTGCTCACGAATTTGTTGTTCAAATACGTTATACATACCAAGTGGACGCTGAAATTCTGCAGATGACGAATCTAGCCTTGCTCCTAAAACAGGCAAATCATCACTTCGTTTAGCCATCTCCAGGTTATCTTGCAGCACTTTTGACATAATGTAATTTCCGTCCGTCTCACCATAAGCAAACAATCCGTACTGTTCCAGAAGCTGCTGATCATACGACGACATTACAGAACGGGAAGCGGCATGAGCCAGCACCTCTGCCTTCGCTTGCAGTGCAAAAATCCGAGCAAAATCTATTAATAAAGCAACAAATGCAAATATAGATGCAAAAATAACGATAAAAAATACTGTTACTGCTCCCTGTTCTGAACGGCGCAAATCATTCATCACCTCCTCCTTTCATATCTTTATTTGCCGAATTTCTTCAGCGCTTCTCCGGCTTCTTGTTGGTCCATTTTATTTCCTCCAGCGTCCCTTCCCTTGAACTTGGCTCCGTAATAACGCACCAAATCAACCGTTCGAATCCACTCAACCGGATCAACAACATAAGCTTCCGCCCTAGTCCTCTGTGTTACATCACCGATCACTCTCTCCAAAGGAACCATAGGTACAAGACGTTCCAAGGACACTGTTACCTTGCGGAACAACATCCTGTTACTAAATTCCATGGTTCCACTCATTCCTTGGGGAAGCTCTTTTCCTGTGCTTGATAGCTTCTTCATAGGTAAAGAGCTTTCTGAGATTCCTTCAGATGGCAATTGCAAACGAGCAGCAGAAGATGAATTATCTGAGTTGTACCAGCCAAAAAAGGTACTCAGCATACCGTCGTCACTTAATCTCCAATACAGTGAATCGTACTTGTCCTCCTCATATTGACCCGTTCGAGGCTCTCGATAGCTATTGTCCCATGAGTACGCACTTCGCTCGGCAGCAACAATTGCAGCCTGTCCAAGCACTACTCCCTGATACAAGTACATGCAAAAAAACATCAATAGGAGCAAAGTACAAAAGATAATCGGGAATACGAGAGAAGCTTCAATTATGAAGCTGCCCTCGCGGTTACTAATCAGTTTCATTTGCTGCAATTTCATTATTCCGCGTCCATAAATTTATCTGTTTTAGAATCCGCCTTATCAAGCAAGCTCTCGACTATTTCACTAAGCTTATCTCTGAAAATGATGGCGATAATTACGATTACCGCAATAATCAGTATCATCTCAAGCATTCCCAGTCCCCGTTCATCACGCCATAATCCCTGCAATTTCACGTTAAGCTGACTCAACATTACACTTCACTCCTCTGTTTATTTGATTTCATAGTTAGAGTTACATATCCATGATCATAAAAGCCGGTGCCCCAACCAAAATAACGATGATCAAAAAAATCAATACCAGTGGAAAAATGAGCTTTGATGAAGCCTGCTCACCTAAGGTCTTACTTACAGATTTACGCTTGTCCCATAAGGAATGGGATAAATCACGTAGTGCCAATACAAAATCGTTGCCACCTCGCCGATAATTCAGCAGCACAGCCGTCGTAAAAGCGGATACTTCCTGAACACCACAGCGTTTACTGAACCCTTCAAGCGCTTGTTGAAAGGAATATCCGCCCTCCAGTTCTCTTTGCATTCGAAATAGCTCACCGTATAGCGGATGCTGTTCCTCTTCTTGTTTTCGATCCAGACATTGTCTGATCGCTTGCTGAACAGTTGATCCTGCTCCGACCAATAGCACCAGCTTATTCAGCAGCTCAGGTAATTCCAGATGGATTGCTTGTTCACGTTTAACGACTTTACGATGTAAATCATTTATTAAGGCTGCCGGAAGTAAGACAGACAAAATCCCCCCGATAACAATCCCCGTAATTTCTCCGTCCATTAGAAGAGTCATCAGACAGCCTGCAACTAATAAGAGCCAACTGTAATTGAGCATCTCCGCCAAAAACAATAGCGTAAATTCTCCCCCTCGCCTGTCGCCGCTGATCTTCTGAATTGAATGCTGTACTTTATAAAAAAGAATAGGAAATCTTTGCGATATTTTCAGTTTTTCCAGTACATACAGCATCGGAGGAGCCATTTTTTGCAATCGGATTCCTTCCATCTTCATGTCTGTACAGCCCCTGAATCTACCCGCTGATCGCTGATATGTCATTCCCCAGAACAAGACCAGAAAAATAAAAAGGCTTCCCCACACCCATAACATCTTCAACAGAAGTCCCTCCTAGATCTTGATATCCATGATTTTAATGATCCACCACGAGCAGACCGCATACAGAACCAGAGAAAAAGCGGAAATAATGATGCCTACCCCGTTGTGTAACGGCTGCATATAGTCCGGAGACGACATTTCCATGAATAAAAGAAATAATATCGGAGCAGCTAACATAGCCTTCGCTTCGAATCTCTTCTGGGCTAACATAACTCCGATCTCCTGACTGATTTCAAGCTTCTCGGTAATGATCGAAGAAGTGCGTCTCACGATCTCTACCAAATCTCCGCCAGAGCGTTTGCACGTGGTAAATACATCAGCAAAATTGCTGATATCCTCCATTCCGGCTCGATTGCTGAAATCCTGCAGCGCCTCTTCAATTGGCTGTCCATACTCCATACGCGTACAAATAATGCCTAGCTCTCTTATCAAATCGTTATTACCGTCAGGATAGAGCAATTTTAAATCTTCAATCGCCTCACGAAACCCGTTTTCTACCGAGCGACCCGCTGCCAATGAGGAGGAAAGAGAATATAATGCCTGCTTGAAATGTAAATTAAGCGCTTCTCTTCGTCTTCGCAGCATATAACGGCTCCATTGTTTTGGTACGAGCACCGCTCCACCTGTTAAAATTAGCGACAGAAAAACCGATTGAAAAAAAATGTACCCAACCGCAAACAGCCCAATTCCTCCAATAATAAGACAAACCACTTTTTGACGATGAGAAAGGATACACACTCTATAATCTGACAACGATTTTTGAGAAGGGGGATTACTCCCATTTTGCCTACCGGCTCTGCTACTCTTCACCTCAGTCACCTTCAAATCTCATGCCGCTTAGCCCCATTCCCGCCATTTTTAATTTATCTGTATACATAAGCTCATTTCCGGTACGTTTTAGCCTTCCGATAATTTTGCCATCCTGCTCACCATCCTCTTGAAAAATAAACAGTGGATTAAGCACCACCTCCCCCTCCCTTACCCCTGCGACCTCACAAACTTCCGTCACCCGACGCGACCTGTCTCGAAGTCTTGATAAGTGAACAAAAATATCTACCGCCGAAGCAATTTGCTGTCTGACGACCGAAATGGGCAAATCAGCTCCACTTAGCACCATCGTCTCTAGTCGACTGATCATATCTTTCGTACTGTTCGCGTGACCAGTAGATAGACTTCCATCGTGTCCAGTATTCATCGCCTGAAGCATATCGAGCGCTTCCCTCCCCCGAACCTCACCAACGATGATTCGATTTGGCCTCATCCGAAGTGAGGATTTGATCAAATCCCTGACTGTTATTTCTCCTTTTCCTTCCGTATTCGCATTTCGTGTCTCCAGTGAGACTAAATTGGGAACGGTCGTGATTTGCAGCTCAGCTGAATCCTCAATGGTAATCACTCTTTCTTCAGCTGGTATGTATTGAGATAATGCATTCAAAAAGGTCGTCTTGCCTGAGCCTGTTCCTCCGCTAATAAAAATGTTGTATTTACATTGCACAAGGGTCTGTATAAAGCTCGCGGATTCCTCATTCATTGATCCTCGTGCTACCAGATGCTCCATCGTCATTGGAGTTTCTGGAAACTTTCGTATCGTCATCGTAGGCCCTTTGAGCGCTACAGGAGGAAGAACTATGTTTACACGCGAACCGTCCTTAAGCCGGGCATCTACAATAGGCGATGACTCGTTAACGACTCTGTTTACACCGGAGACGATGTTTTGAATAATGTCTTCAAGTCTTTCTTTTGACTCAAATTGAACGGAAAGGCGACGAACCTGACCATCCTGCTCGGCAAAAATCTCTCTATGACTGTTGATCATGATCTCAGTTACACTGCGGTCATCAACTAAAGGTTGAAGAACATCCAACCCGCGAAAAGAATTATAAAATCGACGGACCCATTTCCACTTTTCCGAAGCAGTGAGACCTGACAAACTCCGCTGTCTCAGCACACTTTGTTCTATATGCTCCATCAGTTCCTCATCGCTCAGTGTTGATGTTACGTTCAGACTGGAACGAATCTCATTTCGTAACTCTCTATACAATTCCTCATCCATCCATCGTCACAACAGATTCACGTGCTTTATTGCTACGCACGATCTTCTCCTTTCTCATAAATGTTGTTCTTTCTCTGCTTCTCCGTGTAGTGTAAGACAGAGCTTATGGACATCACGTTGATAAATCGGAGATTGTAAAATAGCATCTCTTGATGCACCTTTATTCCAGGCAGGAATGTAGGGCAAAGCTGCTTCAATTTTTATTTCTTTCCTTGAGATATATCCCGACATTTCACCAGAATAACGATTCATCACAAGTAATGCTTTTTCCACAAGAATGCAGTATTCAGAGTGATGCGATCGCTCCAAATAATTAAGCCATGTTTCAGTTTTACTCAAGACGTCTGCATTTTCCGTAACTAGCCAAATGATTCGATCCGCCCGGGCTAACACAGCATCTGTTCTATCATTAGGACAGGAATCTACGTCTACTACGATCACATCATATGAGCCGCTGTTTGCAATGTATTCTAATAGTCTGCCAGTATCCTTTACATCCATCTCCAATAGCTCATCCAAATTATCCAGCAAATAAAAACTGTCTCCTTGCAGCTCGGAATCCCGATAAGCATAGGCAGATACAGGCGACTGAATTGACTCTTTTCGATCTTCGGCAGCTTTCAAATCATATAATAGTCTCGCTAGCCCTGTTCCCGATGAATCTGTCCCTGATCCTGTCCTGGCATTCCTTGATTCACATCCTAGACTGCTCATCACCGTCTCAAGATTCAGGTAAAACACATTTCCGCCATCCGCCGCTAACTGTCTCACCAAATTCAAAGCAACGGTCGTTTTTCCGCATCCCCCTACAATTGAATAAACAGCAATGATCTTTGTGTTGCCGTTTGTTTGTCTTATGTCTCCTTTATTTCCCCGAACGATATTCTGAACATTTGTTAATAGATGCTGGAGGGGTTGATACTTAGAAAGTACATGATCTCCGCACTTTTCATCCCCCAGAGCGCCAAGCTGAATACGAACAACCCTTTCGTTCCAATTCTCCCAAGCTTCAAAAAAGAGAGCTTCACCCAGCACCACATCTACCGAATCGCTCGAATGCTCCATATATTTCACAAAAGCGTCCTTTCGACTAAACGCAGTGACCATAATACGTCTGTCAAATTCACTACAGTGGACATACTGTAAAAATGGCTCAATATACTGCTCATCCTGAACAGCCAATACAGCTCTGACAGGCAACACACATTCACCAACCTTTCGCAGAACGCAAAAAAGCACCGTCCAAAAACCGATATTTCGGTTCATTGGACGGTGCTCCCGTTCCGAATTCCTTAAATTTACAGTTAGAATAACATAAATATAAAATACAGACAAGCCCCATTAACATAATATTTTCTAATATCAATTGTACCTTATTTAATCCTCAATAAATCGTTTCCTTATCTCAGGGGTAGGCACCATGCAGGCATCATCTTTACCAAACCAGCGATAGCGATTAGCAGCAATCCATTTGTATACTGCATTTCTGATCACGGGAGGAACTATAATGAGACAGTAGAGAATCGGCCAAGGAAAACGTAAGCCTTTGGCAATACGCAGCGCCGCCGTGGAGCGGGTATATTTATTCTCCTTCTCGATCAGCACAATGGTTCCCAATTTATCTTCAGCCCGAACGCCGTTATTGCTAAGTAATCGTTCGGCAGTACCACTTTGCAGTGAAGCGAACTTAAACCGACCAACCGGATCGCGCTTGATGATAAATTTAACCGCCCCTTGGCACATATGGCAGACTCCATCAAATAAGACGACAGCATGTTGATCGTTCCCATTCATTTCGCCCATCACCTCGATATTTATATATACTGCTGGTTCTTCAGAAAATCTATAACCTCTTGTTGAGTTGCATAAGAGCTTGTCACATTACCGATTTCAACCTCATATCCCCATTCACCAGTCCGTTCATCGTAAACATAAGTTATAGTTATCGTACTGTTGTTGCTTTTAATTTCAATATACTTGTAATAGTCCACGCCTCGAGAGTCAATGTAAGACAGCATATTGCAACTTTTCTTCAATTCATAATACAAAGCGTATGTGTAATACTCCTTGCAATATCCAGCCGTTGTAGAAGAATTCAGCAAAAGAATATCATGAGCATTTTTCATTCGTATATATTTGTTTGTACCACAACCGTGCTCGATTAAATTTTCATACTGTATAAAATAATATCTCCAATCTGACACATTACAGTTATCAATGACGTTTTGAAGACTGGATGCAGCATTTTGTGGGTCGATATCATCTAATAATTGCCGTACTAAATCTCTCTTTTGAGGATCTCTAAGAAGTCTTTTCCAACTAATATCTCTATGGCTATCAATCAAGAAGCTGCGATTCAGGTTATGACTTAATAAATAATCTCCTTTACTTAACAGAGCTCTTCTCCAGAGATCATCATTTACACCTAAACCGTTGTGATCAAACACAGAGCTAGCTTTTTCATAATATTCCTTAAACTTATCAAAGTACTCATTATCAAGCTGCTGAGACCAATTTGATACTGGATCTCCTTCTCTGTATGCTGTCAAAATATTAGAAAACATTAGAATAAAGCTGATTTGTCCTTTAAAATATCCATGGTTTTCAGCCTCGATAATTGCCTTTTTCCATCTATCACTTTTCAGAATAAGTTCCGCTTTAATCTTTTCTTCCTCTACCTGCTCGCCTAAGAAACCTATATCCGAATTTTGGACCCCTATCAGAAAATTCAGGATGTCTGAGCTATTACTGACCATCTGAACAACAGATTTAATCGATCTTACAAAATCTCTCGGATTATTATATTGAGTGTATTCGGACAGATTTCTGATGACACGCATCCAATGATATAGTTGATCACTATTTACATTGGGTTGATGCTGCTTGAAAAATTGACATAATGCATAAAAACGAATTCTCTCCGTGTATGTTACATTTGTATTTTTGATGATTTTTTCAAATAAAAAATTCTCATCAACTAGCGATACATCTGGCAAAAATGTTCTTATTCTATTTCCGTTACTACAATATAGAGTATCTAATGTAAATGCAATATCTTCAATTACATTACTATCAAAGCAGTCAAACTCCTCATACTTAACAAATGACACATGCTTATCGTGCTCAATCAAGTAATTAATTCTTTGATCTAATTCATGATTGTCTATGTTTTGCGTTAGCGCGTAGTTATTAATAACCATAGCTCTAATAAAATTCATGATTTGATCATCAAAAAGTTGGCTTGTCGTATCTCTATAGCGCCAAAATAAATCTGTCCATTCACCATCCATTTTGTTTGCAAATTGTTTCTTATAACCTTGAGTCAGCTCTCTATTATTTTCTTTTATGCTTAGCAGCTGCTCAAATTTGGCTTTAAAATTCTCAAAGCTGGTTAATGCTTTTCCTCTTGCATTCATTTTTATGTACAGACTATCTTCCAAACCGAAGTTCTCCAATTTAATAAACTGAAATGACACTAGATTGCTGCCTGGATCAGTTAGTTTAGTAAATAGCTCTCCACATTTATGAAATTTTTCATGAATAGCATTGATCATGACCAGCATGGATTTGATCGTCGGGTCCTTTTCCCATGAAATAAAAAACCAAGGAGCATCCTCAATTTGAGTGCTCACAGATAATAAAGCTTCGATCTTCGTATTATCATCATTCACTAAAGATTTACAGAACTCTCTGGAGCTTGTTCTTGTCTCATAAGTAAACTTATTTAAGAACGGCCTTGCTTCTTCCAATTTTCCTTCTTTTACAGCCAAATACCAATGTAACAGGAACAAAGTAGTTAGCCTCTGCTGCCCATCTAGTGGAACAAAGGTCTTATTATCTTGTAAATTTCCGTATACAAAATCCAAATCCAAATGTTGATTGCCAGTCAGTGCCTCATATAATTTATCCAAAAAACTATTCCGTATTTCCAAAATCTTATCGCTGCCTCTACCTTGTGCGTAGTCTCTTTGAATAATTGGAATTTCTATCGAAAACTCAGTAATTAATTCCCAAAATGAATATACTTTTGTTTGAGTGCTCATTGTCCCCCTCCTTCTGCTATGGAATAAAATCCCCCAAAGTTTCGATTATTGCATCAACATAACATTTCCTGTCATCCTTCCCCCAAAAAGTCATTTGAGAAATATCGCTGCTATAGTACTTCAAAAATACATTTTTTGTGCATAAAGGAATAAATGTCCCTGTCTTATCTTTTGCTAATATAGTCTTTCTTTTGATAGGAAAAATAGCATTTTTATAGGAACGATTTGTTGAAGAATCCAACAAGGTTAAATTAGAAATATCGTTAATATCTTCGCCTTCTCCATGTTGTTTCAGCACATCCATATAAATCGTTTCAAATACAGTATGGTCAGTAAACGTTTCATTCTCTAAACTATCCTTGATTCTTGCTTGTAATACCGGATCATTAACTTCTCCCTCGACTGCTTTTAGCCAATCTATTCGATGTTTCCGATCATTTGGCATTTCGGAATGTACAGCATGAATATGCTCAATGTCCCAATCCTCAAATTTATAGCTTGAAAAGGGGAAACGGAAATTTGACTTACTGTTCGACTGGATCGAGATAATATTGAATAACAAAAGGAGGTTTCTTATCACAGCTTTATTACTATTGCTTTCACAGTTTAAATCTTCGATTTGCAAATCCCGGTGAAATGAATTTCTGATTTTCGCTTTTAGAAATTGTTTCATTTCTTTTTTTGTCATTTTTTCCGTATCTGCTTTTATCGTTTCAATAGCTGTTCCGGATGACACAATATATCCAACTAAGTGATAGAACTCCCGATCTGAATACCATTCTTCAAAGGTCATGTAAAATTTTTTAATAGATAACCATAAACTATCAATCGGTGAAATCGAAAAATGATTATTTTTCTTCTCATCATTAAATAACTGGTTGAATACTAAAAAGGAAAAATATTCATTATTAGACTTCTCTATTTTCTTATCTGAAGTCCAAGAGTTGTTAATCTGTTCTGACATCATGTCAAATATAAATTCAATTCTGGTCTCGTATTTCTTATCCCCGTTGTTCAGAAAGAGCCATAAATCATCATTTTGAAGCGAATACTCCATCCGATCCCATTCACTTGCAATTTCTAACTGCTTCAATCGAATTTTCTCAACTTGTTCAGAATCTCCAAAATTATCTTTCTTTAAAAACAAAGCTTTGATTAGCTCTGCATTGGTTAACGGTATTTTCCCCAGATTTATTCTGGTGAAAATTTCGATTGGATCTGCTTGATCATTGATCTGGTACCATATTATTTTTGTCTGGTTCCGAAGCTTATCATATATCCCGATGCCAGCAGTAGTTTCATCTTCCCTAAGCTCAAACCATTCCTTCACAACATTAAAAGCGGAATAAATATGAAAATAATCGATGTTGCTGTCCTTTAGACTTAAATCCACACTCTGTAAAAAATTTTTACTATCAGGACGTGTTTCATATTCTAAAGAAAAAGATAGCTCTACTTTAGGAAGAAGGTTTAGTTTTATGTATGACAAAATAATAAATATGGTTGTTAATCTTTGTTGGCCATCAATGACTTCCCATTTTTCTTGATTATCCACTAGGATTGGCTTTACAACGATCGGCTGCAAGCAATAAAACTCATCATCCTTAGGTTTAAAATCCCATATGTCAGACAACAGGTCAGTGACCTGCTGCCTGTTCCATCTATATCCTCTTTGATACGAAGGAATATAAAATGCGTATCTTGACTTAAGCAAATCATTGATCGTTTTTAAGTCAATGATGTTAGTTGTCATCACAATCATTCCCCTCACCCAATTCAGACTTTGTTATTTATTTTCTCTACTTCTATAGAGATCAATTGACTTATATCCCTCGGCTAAAATAGCTTTCATTTCCAGCAGTCTTTTTTCCTGAGTTTCGTTTCTTTTTGCGCTGTATACGTAACGAGCCCAGTCCTTCTGGTATCCGGGAGCCAATTGATTGTACCGTTCCAACACATCCTCATCGTTCTCCAAATACCGCTTAATGTCAGGAATTTTATCGATATAATCATCAACGCGCTGGCTGCTCTTAGCATTGGCAGCAGCTTTCTTTGCTTTTTTCACTTCTGATTTTAGACCTACAACAGTGAACACATCATCAAAGCTAACCATTCTGGAAAACTTCAAACTGCTGTTATACGCATACCCTTCCTCGTCAACTGAAATATTAGGAAATATACTATCGCGCTCGATATACTCCTTGTATTTTGGGTTATTCTTTTTGGGATAAGCAAAGAACAGATATCCTTTCTCATTTACCGCATTTTGCTCGATCACTAGCTGAAGGTATTTTTTCATTTGCTCAAGATCAAAGACGAACACAAAGATCAGATCATACTTCTCTTCTGTAAATTCAGTATCAAAATCCAACTCGTTGAATTCATCAATATACTCTGGCTTATTCAATATTAGTTTTGAGGCATATTTGTGCAGACTTAACTTAGTGATTGCGCTGTTCCTTGAATTCAAAGAGGCTTCCCCCATTCCGCAAATTTTAGTCTTAGTATTTCTTATAGAACATTATAATATATTGCAATTAATCCGGAATCCCCAGAACACACTTATGAGCAACAAATTCCTGTAAAAGTGCAGTTTCTATACCCAGTCTATTTTTTGAAAAGTATAATTCCTGCGAATGTGCAGCTTTTTTGTTCCAATATGCCATTCACAGCCATTTGAGTGAGAAATTCCTGTACTTTTGCATGTTTTTTACTCATTTATACTTTTTTATGAAAAATAACTGTATTATTGCAGGAATTCATGTTCAAACAAAAAAATAGCTCAATTCGGAGAAAACGAATTGAGCTATAATTATGAAAGCTATTATTTTCTAGCGCCATAAGTGAATATCGATGTAATAAACCCTATAATCAGCATTACAATCGGTGAGCCAATCAACAGGATCAGCGAAGATGTCATCCCTTCATACGAGGTTGATCCAATCACGATCGGAATTTCTCCTCCCATTCTTGTAACAATGAAGAATAGAATTCCCACCCCAAGGCCAATCAGGCCAAATAGCTTCATGTATCCGAACATAAATGAACCAAATGATTTTGTTTTCATTGTGATGCCTCCCGTTTCTTATCCAATATTCTTAGACTGTTCCGAAATGATTAAGAATGCAGCAACAGCCTAGACCTGAACGCATATGCCAAAATCAGCAACCCCAGACTGGCCAGCACATAGACTAAACTCATTATCCCAACATTCAGCCCACCATCAGCTCCACCCAAGAAATCGAGAACTGCCGTTTTGTTTAACGGGCCCAAATACCATATGATCATGTACAATACCTCAAAGGTTCGACTGGTGCCCGTAAGCACACCGGAAGCTAACGCAAGACTCGGAATAAGAATTGCCGAGATGATCGCTAATATCAGATGCTGATAATCGCCTTCAATCACGAATCGGATTAACATACCTAGATCTATAATTAAGGTTAAAATAACTCCTGCGACCCAAACCGCTGATAGCTGACGGATCACATATCGTGGACTTGATACTACTAGATATTTGCTCTGATAACGCGCTTCCCGATTCCCCATCCCTGACCAGAGAAGCAAAGGCCAAATCCATAATAACGGCCAGATTAGCCATTGAGATGACAGCTTAGCTGGCATGACCAGACATAGTAGAGACAATATTCCGGCAATTGCATACCATCCAAGTGAAGCACTTTTCATCATCAACCCTAGTTCTGCTCTCACCAGAGGTAAAAATTGAATACGAATCTTCACCTTAGTAAGCTCACTGGCACGAACTAAAGAAGGTGACCCTTGGCTAAATCCGCTCAATCCGTCCCAACCTGACTCCATCTCCGCATTGCTTTTTTTCTCTACTGAATCCATTCCATCCTTACTACTTTTCCCTTTCATCCCCAGGCTCTTCTCATTTGATTCCTGAAATCCACGAAACAATAGAGTAGCCACCACAACAATCCCTAATGCAACCAAAAAGATGGACAACTGTCGCAAAACAAGTTCGCCGGTCCAATTCACTCCTTGCCATTCAAACCGCTCAATTGGCACCTCAGGAACAAGAAATCCAATTCCATACGAGCCATTAAAGCCCTGTTGTAATTTTGAAAACTCCTCTGTCATATCTGAAGTAACAACTGCTGTTCCAAGTGACGTCAAGCTAGGTATCGTGTTAAATAAAATAAAAATAATAAAGTATATAACATTACCAAGCCCGCCTATCAACGCCATCCGTGACTCAAAAAGCACAGCCAACGCCGCTATAACAGACATCATTGGCAATGTCACCAACAGGAAAGGAGAAACTAGCGGCCACAGTTCAACCGCCACCACTTCTCCGCGAGTTAGCTGCATGATCAGAGCCATGATCATAACAACCCCTACTATAATAGAAAGGACTATAAAATTACTGATTGCCTTTCCTAATAAATAATGCAGCTTTTTCACAGTAGTCGAAGCGATAATGTATCCGACCCGTGTCTGATGATCTCGTAAAATACTGTTCTTCACTAGATAAAAACCAAATAGCGACAGAAACATCGTGATGGAGAGCGCAACCGATCCACCAACCCATGCAGAATTGTAGATTCCTCGGTAATGATCGCCCATATGCAGCGTAACATAACCTGCTTCCAGTGGCGGTACAAAGAAATAGGCTACCAGCATCGTTAATCCCAGCGTAATTAGAAAAGAAAATCTTCGAATTCTTTCATACAAATCGGCTCTTGCTATGTGATAGACAGTATGAACCCACATACTAGGCTCCCTCCTGAATTGTCCTGGCGTACAAATAGGCATCCTCAAGGTTAGGAGACAGCTCGGAAGCTTGCGGGAGCGGTGGTCTATCTGAAACGATACGGAGCTGCAGTCCGTCCTCCCGTCTGACTGTACTGCTAATAGTCCATCTGGTTCTCGCTTCCTGCAGCTCATCGTCAGGGATGACAACAGACCATACTTTTCCTTGCACATTACGCAGGATCAACGAAGGGTCTGATTTCATAAGCAGGTGTCCCTGCGACAATATTGCGATCTGATCAGCAGTTGCTTCTATATCCGATACGATGTGCGTTGAAAATATAATGACCCTTTTTCCCGATAAATCCGTCAGCAAGCTTCTAAACCGCATCCGCTCTTCTGGGTCCAGACCAACTGTCGGCTCATCGATGATAAGTAATTCCGGATCATTAAGCAGCGCCTGTGCAATTCCGATTCTCTGACGCATTCCACCTGAGAATCCCCCTATAGGACGCTTCCTAGCTTCATGCAAATTCAGAAGCTCCAGAAGCTCAAGTATTCGAGTCTTTACATTGCGACCGCTAAGACCCTTCAGAGCAGCTGCATATTCTAGGAACTCAATAGGATTGAGCTGTGGATATACACCAAAATCTTGAGGCAAATACCCCAGAACACGACGCAATTCATCGGGATGTTTACGAATATCGATGCCTTTCCAGGTAACGGTTCCTTCCGTTGGCTGCGATATTGTTGCGATAATCCGCATGATCGTGGATTTACCTGCTCCATTAGGTCCTAGCAAGCCTATGATTCCAGGTTTTAGCTGCAAATGAATATCCCTAAGCGCCCATAGCCCAGTACTATATTGTTTACTAACATGATTAATTTCCAGCATAAAGATGCTTCCCCCCCATACTCTATAGCCTAGTTTCACTAGCTTACAGAAACAGTGTAGACCAGCAAAGTAAATACGAGGTAAACAACAAGCAACATCAATCTAAATTATGATCGGCAGCGTAATAGCAATCGTAGTTCCTTCATTAATTTGGCTGGTCACATCAATAGTTCCACCGTGTGCCAACACTAATTGATGCGCAATCGCCATTCCAAGTCCGGTTCCCTCTGACTGTGAATCTGTAGTCGTTCCGCGATAATATTTGTTAAAAAGTCGGCCAATATCTTGCTTACTGATCCCGGTTCCATCATCTGTGATCATAATGCTCAATACGGTGGTTTTTATAATACGAACTTGAATATTCGTTCCTACAGGATTATGCAGAATAGCGTTAATCAGCAGATTATGAAGAGCACGCTGAAGAAGCTTAACGTCCAGCATCGTTTCAGCGCTTGGCGTATCCGTCTCAAAGGATAGATTGAATCCCTCTGCCCGTGGATCATTAACCGCATCGGCTACGATTCTCCGAACAAATTCAACAAGATCATATTTTTCCATCTTCAATGGCAGCTTCTGTCCATCAAGGCTGAAGGATAGATTCAAATCTCCAATAAGCTCTTCCATATGATCCGCCTTCAGGAGAATTTCCGATGCAAATTTGATTTTTTCCTCTGAGTTCCATTCGTACTGTGGGGAAATTAACATAGAAGAATAACCTTTAATGTATGTAAGAGGTGTTTTTAAATCATGGGAAATTCCTGCGATCCATTCCTTCTGCATAGTGTCCAGCCTGCTTCTCTCTTTCTTGCTGCTCTCCAACTCATTGGCCAAAGTATCCAATTGAATGATCAGCTCTGTAAATAAGGCATACGACCTCTTCAGCTTCATCTCGTTTTTTGTGTAGATTTTCAGATACTTGTCCGGTTCCACATAAATTCCTTCTGCCAACCGATTCACCCTGCCGATAATATAAAAAATGGGTCTCCCGATATACCAACCGTAAACAATTACAAATGCTATAAAAACAACAAAAATGTTGATTAAAATAGCAAGTTCCTGCTTATCCCCTTCATTAGGCAAGAGCAACTCCGTTATCAAAAATAGACCTGCGCTTACTGACAAAAAGAGTAGAATAAGACTAATTGTAGTATGAACAGCAAGGCGAAAGATGAGACGCAAATTAACCTTCATGGGTCTCTCCTACTCTCGGTGGAATAAACTTATATCCGATACCACGAACATTTACGATTATTTTCGGATTCGAGGAATCAATTTCGATTTTTTTACGAAGTCTGGAAATATGTATCACCACCGTCTTCTCATCTCCCATAAGCGACATTCCCCAGACCTGTTCATATAATTGAAGTGCTGTAAATACTTGATTCGGGTGAGTACATAGGAATGACAATAATTCAAATTCTTTGGCTGGGCAGTGTATGACATTATCATTCACAATTAGCTGGGCAGCACCCTTGTCCACAACAAATGATCCGAAATTCATCACATTTGCTTTATGCTGAGTCTCAGCACTGTATAATTGCTGACGACGTAATTGAGATTGAATTCTCGCTACCACTTCCAGAGGGTTGAACGGTTTAGTTATATAATCATCTCCACCGATTCCAAGTCCAAGAATTTTATCCAAATCGCCTGATCGAGCGGTCAAAAATAAAATTGGAACAGATGTATGACTGCGAATTTGCTGACATAGTTCGAATCCAGTACAATCTGGAAGCATCACATCAAGTACGATGAGGTTAAAGACCTCAGCGCTTACCAAACGTAGAGCCTCTTTTCCCGTAGAAGCAGTAGTAATTCGGTGAAAACCTTCTTTTTTCAGGATTGTTGTTACCATCGTCAATATACCTTTCTCATCATCAACTAATAAAATGTGCTCGTTCCACAATGTCAAGGTCACCACTACCTTCTGCAAGTTTGATAATGCGCAATCCAGAATTAAATCATTTTATATAATAGTTGCTTTCAATTACTATCTTTTCCATCTGAATATACGTACCAAATGATTCAAAGTTGCGAAAGATCGTAGTTCACAGCAGAAAAAAGCACGGGGATCTCCCCGCGCTTATTATCTAATCGTTTTATTTGCCTGACAACTTACTCAGCCAGTGCCTTGTCAAACCATTGTTCGTCCGACATTTGACGTTCAAATTCTCCCGTAAAACTGTCCATACATTTACAAATGAAATCTTTACGGCAGACCGGACAAGGTGTTTTTTGCAATCGGCTAATATTAGTCAGTCTCCATTCAGGAAAACGGTGGTAAAACACGCGACACTCCGTACCATCGACCAATTTAACGATAAATTCGTACAATCCATCTTTATCATTGCTTGCGGCCTTAGTCACGTTATCAATACTCGGTCTGTAAGACATGGTCATCACCCGTATTATCAAATTTAAAACCTGTTTTTAGTACTTAGACATATTAAAGAATTTTGGGCATCATGTCAACTTCCTATTGCATTTTTCCCCTTAACAGAAAATTTTATCTCTTTTGTAACTGAACCGCTTACAACAAAAAGTTTCCCTAGACAAAAAATCTTGTGGGTGTACAATAAAGAAAAAACAGTCAGGTTGACGATTTTTGTACTCTAAATTATAGGGATGATACCATATGAAAGAAATTCAAGAGCAGACAGGGACCGGTATCAACGGATGGAAAAATAATGGCGATCAGCCATCTCTTCCAGAAGCTCATCGATCGATGCGCATTCCAGCTGGGGGCTCCTGGTTCAGAAAATTTTTAGCTTTTGCAGGCCCGGGTTATATGGTTGCTGTAGGTTACATGGACCCCGGCAACTGGGCTACTGATATCGAGGGCGGCTCACGCTTTGGTTATACGCTGCTTTCCGTTATTTTGATTTCCAATCTGATGGCTATTTTGCTGCAATCACTGTCAAGCAAGCTAGGCATCGTGACCGGCAAGGATTTGGCTCAAGCGTGTCGGGACAATTACTCCAAGCCAGTAAGCATCATGCTGTGGATTCTCTGCGAGCTGGCCATTACAGCAACGGATTTGGCGGAAGTAATCGGTGCAGCTATCGCGCTTAACTTACTATTTGGCATACCCATCATCTATGGAGTCATGATTACAGCCATTGATGTCCTGCTCATCTTATTATTACAAAATAAAGGTTTTCGAACCCTTGAAATATTTGTCGTTGTTCTGATCGCAACTATAGGTATCTGCTTCGGGATCGATCTGTTTTTGGTTCAGCCGGATATGGGCAGTGTTGCTCTTGGATATATTCCACGGACAGAAATATTGAAAAATCCTGAGATGATGTACATTGCTATAGGCATCCTTGGAGCAACTGTAATGCCCCACAATTTATATTTGCATTCATCTATTGTACAAACCAGACAATACGATAAAAGCTCGGCAGGCAAGCGGCAAGCCATTAAATATGCGACATGGGATTCTACGATTGCCCTCACGTTTGCTCTATTCATTAATTCAGCTATCCTAATCGTAGCTGCAGCAACCTTTCATAAAACAGGGATGACACAAGTAGCAGACATAAGTGAAGCATATCATCTGCTCACTCCGATTGTAGGAACGACACTGGCAAGCGTAATGTTTGCGGTGGCCCTGCTCGCTTCTGGACAGAATTCCACTCTAACAGGCACTCTCGCTGGACAGATCGTCATGGAGGGCTTCGTCAATATCCGTCTGGCCCCATGGCTGCGGCGTTTGATCACGCGATTAATCGCTATTATTCCAGCGGTCATTGTTACAGCGATTTATGGCGAGCGAGGAACTCAGGATCTTCTGATCCTAAGTCAGGTTATTCTGTCACTTCAGCTGCCTTTTGCAGTCATACCGCTCGTTAAGTTCACTTCCAGCAAAGCAAAAATGGGGGAATTCGCCAATAAGCTCTGGCTTAATACTCTCGCTTGGCTGATCGCTGGAATCATCGTCCTGTTGAATGTATATTTGTTAGTTCAGACCTTCTGGAGCTAAAAAAGCAGAAATCAAAGGAACCTCATTACCGATTTAGTAGTAAAGGTATTGAGATTCCTTCTTTTCTATTTGTCTTTAATTTCTTTAAAAGCAGCATCATATAACCTAAACATTGTCTTATAACCTGATTCATCTATTTTGATTCCAACATCAAGTCTTCCTGTAATTTCAATCGCTTCCGAAGTATATCTCAGCTTGACGTCATCCGGGACGAATACGATCATTATTTTGTTCCAATACGTCTCATCCCCGTTGTCAAAAGGACACTCTGCACCAGGCTCTGGAATGAGCAAAAACCAGTTCTTCTCAAACGACAGCACCTCACCCATAAATCCTTTGATCGTTACAGTGGAGCCGCTCAGATCCCAAAATTGCTCGGAAGGTGTCGTCTGATCATCACCGTCAAAAAAGCCCGACCAACTGATGTTGCTTGTAGCTTCTGCAGATTTCTTCTGATTTACTTGCAGTTTTGAATTTGTGGCTATAGACGTCTCTTTTGCTTGTTGCTCGCCAGTTGAGCTCTTTTCAGCAGCTGGTTTTATGTTTTTCGCCTCCGCGGCTTCAGCCTTATTATCGACCTTTACAGGCTTTTGTGATTCTTTAGCTTCAGAAGGCTTTTCTTTAGTTGCAGCAGCTTCCTTCGTTACAGTATCTTCTTTAGTCACAACAGCATCTGTAGTAGTCGCTGGTTTCGAATCTGCTGCTTTTGGGGCAGTATTATTGTCTTCTTTGTCTGTTTCATTGGCTTGTGTCTCTTGTTTTTCTTGTTTCTCTTCTTTATCCACTTGCTCCGGTTGCTCTACCTGTACTTCTGTCTGCACTACAGCTAGTTTACCTTCAGCCGCTGAGAAGGAACCAGCACTAGATTTATCAGCCGACGGTTCATTCTGACCGCAACCCTGAAGCAACAATACGAGGAAAACAAAAGAAGCTATGGCAATAAATTTTTTCAACAACTATGTCCCTCCTCAGGCTTTGAACAATGTTAATGGGTCCATCCGGTACATCCTTATTGCAGGAACAAAAGAGGCCACAAGACCAATAAAGATCGTACCTGCAGCAATAATCAGGTGATCGAGCGACCATTGGAGTGGATTAATTTGAATACCAGCATATGAGAACAATGTATCCTGCAGCAAGTAGCCCCCAACATGACCCAACAACAGTCCAAGTACAAGACCAATCGATGTTATGACCAGTCCCTCTCCAATCATCGCCATCCATACAAAACCTCTGGATTTCCCCAGTAACCGAAGCAGTCCTACATCTTTCGTTCGTTCACTCGCCGCTGCAACAAGAGATAGGAGAATAGATATAGCTGCCAAAACGATACATAGTATCGTAATCATATCCACGATTTCTGAGCCTTTATCGACCAGATTAACGACATCGGCTACCGCCTTGCTGGAATACACAACCTGAACGCCGTTTATCGATTCCAGTTCGCTCCTTAACTGCTGCGCGCTTAACAAATTTGCTGGTTTAACCAAAATCGCAGTGATCTCTTTATTATGATCGGCACCTTCATGGACAGCCCAAGCATAATCCATTGTTGTGAATATCGCCCGATCATCCGGAGTATTCAGCTTCGGTAAAATCCCTGTTATCGTATATTTAAAAATAGAGTGGGCATCGTCGCCATGCTCTTCATGCTCTCCGCCCTCTTCTTCCTCCTCGCTCTCAAGATGCCCCCCCTCTACGAGCCCATGCGCCCCGTAAAAGGTGTCTCCAACACGAAGCTGAAGCATTTTAGCTGCATATGCACCCAGGACAACTTCTCCCGTATTGCTATACAAGCTGCCATCAGAAAGGCGCTGATCACCATATCTCGTCATAAAGTATTCCGGTTCAATCCCTATAATGGGATATCCATTGTACGAGTCGCCTGTTGTAAATCCATATGCCCGATCCACCTCACTGCTCTCCTTGACTTTATCAAGCGTATTGCCAGAAATATTCCCTGTAGGTGCACCCACATGATAAAACGTATTCAGCACTAGCTGAGTGTCACTTCCCACTGCACCGATTACAACATCAAAAGGCCCGTATCCCTTTTCCGCCCCTTGCTCTACGCCGGCTTTGGACAGAGAGAGAACAATAATAAAGGCTACAGTCGCGGTTACCGATAATACAGTCAATATGGACAACGCCTTCCGATGCCAGATATTACGAATCAGCAAATGGAAGAGACTCATACAACACACTCCTTCGGTGTTACACGGTTTCTGTGGCTTTGACTTTGATTAAAATTGATGTCATGAATATGAACCTGTCTGGGAAAACGCTCTGCCATTTTCAAGTCATGCGTAACGACCAACAAGGTGTTTTTTACACTTTTGCACAATTCCAGCATCAGCTCAGTTACCTCTTCCGCTGTCTCCGCGTCAAGGCTTCCTGTTGGCTCATCAGCCAACACCAGAGTAGGCTCATGGATTAATGCGCGAACCATAGCGACGCGCTGCTGCTGGCCTCTGGATAGTTGTGAGGGTAGATGATTCATCCGGTCGCTCAGTGCTATTTTTTCAAACCAAGCCTCTATCTTGTCTTTCCGCTCGGAGGATGATCCGCTTGCTCCTCTCATCGCGATTTCGACATTTTGACGTGCAGTCAAAGAAGGGATCAAGTAAAAATCCTGCAAAATATACCCAATGCAATCAGCACGAAACTGGTCTCTAGCATGCTCCTTCATCTCATGAATTGCGCGACTCCCAATGATGATCTCTCCAGCGTCAGGCGTCATAATTCCACTTATTAAATGAAGGATCGTACTTTTGCCAGAACCGCTCGGACCCGTGATTGCAATCTTTTCACCCTGCTCTACATTCCACTGCGGGATGTTTACAATAGGGATACTCTTCCCTGCAACATGGAACTGTTTTGTGAGCCCACGAATCTGCAGCATCATCCTGTTAACCGCCGTCCTCTCATCCTAAAATACAGGAAAACAGGAGAATCTAGTCCCCTGCTTTCCGAATAACTGCTAGATTTAGTGAAGCTTATTTCAAAATAATCCGTTCAGACAAGGTATCCCATTTCAGTGTTTTGCCAGTAGCTTGATTGAAAGCAGCCAAAGGCAGGTACAATGTTTTATTATCTACATCAACAGTAAAGGATGCCGCCTTGCCGCCTACTTTTGCAGTTCCTGCGCTAAGATCCACAGTAATTACTACGCTTTTTCCGGTCAAAGTCGCAGTGCTTCCTGATTCTTTATAAGCTACGCCCAATGCTTTAGCGAGAGCCTGAGCCGGATAAAGCACTTCCTTATCACGATTGATTTTGAACTTCGGATACAGGTATTTGGATTGCAGCTCGGAAGAAGCTTTTTTCAAATCTACTCCAAGCACTTCTGCCCCTGCGAAAGCAATCTGCGTATTATCAACTTGACCCTTTACTTTCTCAGCAATCGGACCGTATGCCCATACACCTACATCAACGGCTGAGTGACCATGCCCTGACCAACCAATCAAAAGACGCTTGGAAATGACAGCATTATATCCACCTTCACGCTTGTAGGAAGAACCGTCTCCGTCCAAAATATACTGAGCTTCCTCATCCGTAAGGTCTGTAATCCAAGTATTGTTTTGCACTATTTTTTTTACGTCATCAATCGTCACCGCTTCATTCAGAGCGGAAGCCAGAGATTCGGAAGAGTGCTTCTGTTGATCCCACAGGTCAATGTTAATTTCGTAAATGTTGTCGCGGGACAAAGACAGGCCGCCTGTTTCATGGTCTGCTGTAACAACAACCGACGTATTTCCGTTTTTCTTGGCAAATTCAATAGCTACTTTAAAAGCAGCGTCAAAATCGAGCGCCTCCTGAACCAAGGTAGGAAGATCGTTGGCATGACCTGCATGGTCAATTCTTCCGCCCTCAATCATAATGGCAAAGCCGTTTTTGTTCGTGGACAAAATATCGAGCGCCTTGGAGGTCATAGTCGCCAAGTTTGGCGTTTCCGCACTGCGGTCAGGAACGTAGCTAACGTGCGAGCCTCCGAATAAACCGAGTGCTTTGGCGTTTTTAGAAGTCAGGGCTTTCAAATCCTTGGCTGTTTTAACGATTTTGTATCCTTTAGCTTCGAATTCTGGCAGCAGGTTTTTATCTGTACGCTTACCTTTTTCATCTTTAGTTACGAAGAATGACTCTCCGCCGCCAAAAAGCACATCGACTCCGCTATCCAAATACTGTGAAGCGATTGCACTCTCATTGTCACGGCTGCGAACATGGGAAGCATATACAGCAGGAGTAGCATGAGTAATTCGTGCGGTAGTTACAAGACCTGTAGATTTGCCGCTTAATTCTGCAGCCTCAATGACAGAAGCAAATGGTTTGGACACATCTTCATTAGATACGCTGATCCCAGCGTTATACGTTTTGTGACCTGTAGCAAAAGCAGTACCCGCCGAGGCAGAATCCGTAACGATCCCGGAGACGACAGTTCCTCCATCTTCTCCACGATCTGCATATGTGGTCGCTTGTCCAACATAATATGGATCAAGATTCAGTTTTTGAATGCCTTTTTCATATTGTTGATAATACCGCGCCGCAGAAATCTGTGCCGGACCCATGCCGTCACCGATCAGGACGATCAAATTTTTAGATTTTCCTTTGGTCTGATTATTCGTAGCTGTTGTGCTCTTCGCTGCCGCTGAAGTTCCCGCTGCAATCATCGAAAACGCAAGACCGCTAATTGCGAGCCCCTTCAAAAACTTGTTCATGAATACCCCTCCCAATTTTGTGTAACTAAATCGAGTTTATAGGTGGAATATTAAGAGAATGTTTGGAGTTTGTTGATACGAGGTAAAAATCGGAATATTTACATACAAAAAAACACTTTATCACCAGAAGGTTAATTCTGATAAAAAAGTGCTTTTCTAAGGATGCGGTCGAGAGGACTCGAACCTCCACGGGCGTACGCCCACTACCCCCTCAAGATAGCGTGTCTGCCATTCCACCACGACCGCGTATTATTTTGTGAAGCGAACATTTAATATTATATCTCCGTGTAAACGAAATGTAAAGTGGAATTAATTGCCTACTATTTAACTTGCTTCAGACGAAGCTTCATCGTAACCAGTAAACCTATGGTAGCTCCAATCAATCCTCCCGCGACAAGTCCAATACCACCTAAATGCAGCATACCTGCAATCGTAGCCACAACAGCCCCTGTACATGCAGCAAGCATAGACGCCATACCACGCTGTCCTCCAAATAATAACGCCAGAAACAACGCTGGAAGAGCAAAACTTAAAATATTCGCTACATCAGGAGTTACAGCACCACCAAGTCCCGACCCGGCAATTGTTCCCAAAATCCATGATCCGTAAGCAGATATAGCGAAGGTTAAATAGTAAGTAGGCGTTAATTGTTCTCCTTTATTGACACGACTTGAGACCACCGCAAATATTTCATCAGTTAATCCCAATGCTGCCAGCCACTTGTAAGGCTCTCTCCACTCTTTTACGGAAGGTCCTAACGTAGCCCCATAAAGTACATGACGCAAATTTACAAGCAAAATTGTGGTGATGATGGTCATAGGTACAATTGCCTCTGCGAACATACTGACCAACATAAACTGCGCCCCGCCAGAATAAACCCACACCGAACTTAAAATACTATACAACGCCGGCAGCCCGCTGGCTGAAGCCAGTACACCAAACGTCATAGATAACGGAAAATAAGCAATAATGATCGGAATTGCATCTCGCAGTGCCACCGTCATTTCTTCACGACGTTTCATAATAAATCATCCTAACTGTAAATCAATATTTTATAGTAAATAATAAAATGCAGCATAAAAGATTACTCCGGCTGTAACTGTCAACAACAAACGACGGGTGCTCCAAGCTACTATTATTGTAGGAATCGAAGCCAACAGCACCTTATTTTCCGTTAACGAAACCAACTGATCATCCTGAAGCAACAACAATGGTCCAAGCAGCGCTCCCAGTACAGCAGGAGATACATAAGACAACCACTCCTTCGTCCTCTCCGACCACTGTAAACGGCTTCCTAATAGCAAAGATGCAGCTCGAAATAAATAAGTTCCAATCCCTATGATCATAATAATCCACAATTCCGATGCCATTTACCTCAGTCCAATCATGAAAATATACAGTTCAGGCTTGATTCAAGTCAATTTCACCTGAAGTGTTGACCTGAAATGCATTTCATACCGTATACTCGTTACAACATCACTTACATACCCTGGACATTGAGGAGGATACACGACATGAAACTTATTGCAATCGATCTTGACGGCACTTTGCTAACTTCTAAAAGTAAACCAAGCAAAGAGGGTCTTGACGCTATTAAAGCAACGATATCTAAACGACACAAAGTAGCAATATGTACCGGACGAGCCTATTTTGACGTCAAAGGCTTAATTGATGCTGACCTGAATATGAATATACCTATCATTTCATCTAATGGTGCCGCTGTAAATGATGAAAACGGACAGCTTCTAAGACAGACCCCTCTTACACAGGAAGCGGCTGCGGCTGCGATCCAGTATTTAAGCGAGCAGGATGTATATTTTGAAATCTTTTGCCCGGAGGCAATCTATTCTCCTTTTGATGGAGAAGACAAACTGCAAGCGGAAATAGATATGCTGATCAGCGCTAATCCTGATATGGATCGAGATACACTATGGAAAAGTGCCCTGATCCAATTTCAGCAATTTGGTATCAAGCCCATCAACGATCCGATGGAAGTGATTCAAGCAGGTATGCCAGTGTATAAGCTGCTCATTTTCACATATGATGAACACAAATTAGAGCGCATTCGTGAACACTATCACCACAATACCTCCGTCCATACGACAGCCGCCGCACAATTAACACTTGAAATTATCGCAAAAGAAACCGACAAAGGCAAAGCATTAAGTTATTTAGCAGATCACTATGGGATTCCACTTTCGGATACGATTGTGATCGGCGATAACTACAACGATGTTTCTATGTTTCGCGTCGCTGGAACCAAGATAGCCATGGGAAATGCCGTTGATGAAATCAAACAGCTTTGCACTCAAGTCACTCTAACAAATAACGAACATGGCGTTGCTCATGCATTGATTCATTTATTAGAGCTTTAGATTTAATAAATTCCTTACACAAAAATGTGTAAGCAAAAAGGAACCCTGTGAAAAATCAAGGTTCCTTTCTTGCATAAAGGATGCGGTCGAGAGGACTCGAACCTCCACGGGCGTACGCCCACTACCCCCTCAAGATAGCGTGTCTGCCATTCCACCACGACCGCATATTCAATTATGGTGACCCGTAGGGGATTCGAACCCCTGTTACCTCCGTGAAAGGGAGGTGTCTTAACCCCTTGACCAACGGGCCATATTTGCATTAATTCACAGCTCGTTGCTGTGACGACAAAAATGAGTATATCAAAATAAAATCGCCATGACAACCCCTTTTTTAGTTGTTTACAAAAAAATATGATTGGCTTATTTCATTACGCCTCACTGTTTGGTAAATACCGTCTGAAAGCATAAAACCTGCAAAAGTGCAGCTTTTTTGAGAAAAAATGGCGTTTACTGCGAAAAACCTGCAATTATGCAGGAATTTCGAACATTTTATTCTGAAATCGCAATAAATTTGGAAAAAAGATGTACTTTTGCAGGTGTTTCAAAAAATCGCCGCTAGGAGCTTGAAAGGCTGTACTTTTGCAGGTATTTTTCACATCACGAGCATGTTAATAAGATAAGTTTCAGTTTAGAAGCTGTCTGATTGGTTAACAGCCCCTTCCTTTTCGGCACGATTCAAAATAAAAAAGCTTCCGTTTCCGCTGTTTGTGCGGGTTTCGGAAGCTCACTTTTTATTGTATATCGAACGGAGAGAGAGGGATTCGAACCCTCGCACCACTTACGCAGTCTAACCCCTTAGCAGAGGGTCCCCTTATAGCCACTTGGGTATCTCTCCAAGAAAATGGCTCCCCGAACAGGACTCGAACCTGTGACAACTCGATTAACAGTCGAGTGCTCTACCAACTGAGCTATCAGGGAATATCATCATCAGATACAAAAATTAATTTATCATGATTTTACGTCAAAGTCAAGATACCGTCATACCCATCGTTTGTTCATATAGCCTCATATATTCCTTAACAGAACTTTCCCAGCCCACAGGGCGTGTCATAACATTTGTAACAAGTTTATTCCACTTATCTGGCTTGTGATAGACGTCAATCGCCTTGCGGATCGTATCAAGCATAACCCACTGACTTGCATATTTAAAAGTAAAGCCAGTACCTGTCTCGTTTTCTTCACAGAAAGGTTCAACTGTGTCACGTAAACCTCCAGTCTCGCGAATAATGGGCACTGTACCGTATCTCATACCGATCAACTGGCTGATTCCACAGGCTTCCGTATAGGAAGGCATCAGGAATAAATCTGCTCCTGCGTACGTTTTATACGCCAGCTCCTCGCTATAAGTGGAATAATACATTTTATTCGGAAAGGCCTTCATTATATTCGAAAACAGGTAATCATAATAAGGAATTCCATCTCCAATTACGACAAATTGAAGATCTTCCTTGAGCAGCTCATGATATGATTTTTCGATCAAATACAGGCCTTTGGTAATTTCCAATCGAGAAATGAGCGAAACGATCGGCACATCGGCCCTGACTGGCAAACCTAACGACTCCTGCAGTCTTTTCTTGTTCTCAGCCTTGCCTTCTAAATGATCAAGGGAATAATTTGCAAATAATCGGGAGTCTGTAGCCGGATTGTTCTCCTCAAGATCAATACCGTTTAAAATACCGTGTAAATCTCTTCTGCGCTTAAACAGCGACTCGGTCAGAGGCTCCATATGAAGCGGCGACATTTTACTTATCTCGGCTGCATAGCTCGGACTCACTGTGGACACTACATCCGAGGTCATTATCCCGACCTTCATACAATTAACCTGATCATAATAATCAAGGCCCTGCTCTACAAAATAATTCCAATCTAAATCCAATAAACTCTTCGTATTACTTTTGTTAAAAACCCCTTGATAAAGGAGAGCGTGAATTGTAAATATTGATTTCATAGATTTATAGAATTCAAGCTGCCGATATTTTGTCTTCAAGAAAAAAGGGATAAAGCCCATTAGCCAATCATTACATTGAAGAATATCCGGCTGAAAGCCTATCACTGGCAGTGATTCCATTACTGCTTTGCAGAAAAAAACAAATCTCTCCATCTCATCATCATAGTCATAGATTCTATCACGACCAAAATAATAGGGTGCGTCCACAAAATATATCATATTTCCGTTATACAAAATACTTTCCACACTATACCAGTGATTTCGTCCTGCAAACTCAATATCCATAGTGACTACATGATGCAATTGATGGCCATACTTGTCCTCAATTCCTTTAAACTTTGGCATAATGATACGGATGTCGTAGCCTTCGCTTCGTAAAGCTTTAGGCAAAAACGCCGAAACATCCGCAAGCCCCCCAGTCTTAGCGAATGGAAAAACTTCCGTAGTTGCGTACAAAATCGTAGGTTTTCGTCCCATTTCATATCTCCTCACGCCAGCTTATACTCTCGCAGAGTATTAAGACATATGTATCTTCGCATCCTAATATAAGTAATTTTTGTATTTATAATGAAATATACCATGAGTTATTTAGAAAAACAAAGATTAAAAGTACTATTTATTACAAATAAAAAAGAACCATCGTCTCCGTTATAAGAGTCATGGTTCTTGAATTTATTTTTACTGCTATTTATTAGCTCTGTCTTACTCTTGGTCTTTCTTGACCGTAAATCTGCAAAAGCGAACGGACTACGACTTTCTTCCGGATTTCTTCGTCCTTCACGAACTAGCTTCTGACGCATCTTCTTGGCTCTGGATTGTGCCAAAATAATCACTCCTTATTGTTGAACTATCAGGAACAGCATATCACAAAAGATGCCTCATTTCTAATTCTGGCTAAGACGACGAAGAACTTTTAAACAGTGTCCTCTTCTTAAACTGAATAAATCAGAATTATATGTTTTTTGAATATATTTCCAAATTACACAAAGTCTCCTTTTTGTGCAGCTTCTTTCTATTCAATTACACCATTTGAGCTGCAATCCTGTTTTTTTCTTTACTTTGTCTGTTGTATCTTTAATTTTGCCCCTATTTGTAAGGGCTTTCATGATATATATTTTAAGGCAAACGGATCTCGCCCGAGGGAGGAGGAGATATACATAAGCGGGGTACATCAGCCCGTCGGGAGCATTTATTACAAGCATGATTTGCACAAGTATCATCATTCTCAACAAAGGAGTTGACACATGAACATGCACTTGCACATCAAAAAGAAAACGTTTTCAAAATTTACTGCAATGCTGCTTATTACTGGTCTGGTTGCAACAAGCACTCCGCTTCAAGTACAAGCCGGAGATACTTTGCCATTTACAGGTGAAGCAGCGCATGGAGTGAATCAGCCTAGCGTGCACGGTTACACTAGCGGTCAAATTCTGGACTGGAGCCCGGAGACGGACAGCGATGCAGAGATGCTGCGATCCTTCGTACCTTTGCAGCAAAGAATCAACCCGTTTGCCGCTACACAGGCTAAGCCCAACCTGAATCCTGACGTAAAAATGACCAACGTAAGCGGCGATTACGGGAATGCGTTCATCGAAAATGCAGCTTATACGAACAAGTTTGCTCAATACCACTTTGGCTTCTGGCAGTATGTGGACTATTGGTCTCCTTGGCATGGTACGGCTTCGGCCTATACACCGCCTGAATATTACGATGATACGGCGCAATCGGACTGGAAGCAAAAATGGTTCGAATTCGGCATGCTGAATATTCCTAACCCTACGTATACGGACGCCGCCCACAAAAACGGCGTATTGTCCCTGGCAGGCATATTTTTCTCCAACAATGACCGCGGGCAACAGACTTACAAGCAAATGATTGTCAAGGATGAGAACGGGGATTTTCCTGTTGCCAAAAAAATGATTGAAATGGCCAAGTACTTCGGTTACGACGGATATTTCCTCAATCAGGAAGAACAAAATCCCAACGTCCAAACGAGCGATATTCCTGATTATATCGAATTTATCAAAGCGCTGAAGCAGGGCGGGTTATACATACAATGGTATGATTCCCTGAGTACGACCACCGGTGCTAATACATTTGCCAGAACCTTCAGTGATAACAATATTTCTTTCCTGTATGACAAAAATAAAGGAGAACCCGTATCTGACTCCTATTTCTTTGATTACGGTGCAGGCTCCAGTCAAATTAATAGCGCTAAAACGTATCTTGATCAGTTAAATACTGACTACGGAACCAACTATTCCATTTATGATGTTGGCTACGCCGGTCTGGAAGCTGGACGCGACAGATTCACCAGTAAAAACGTCACTGCGCTCAAAAATAAGCTGGATGAAGGCGGTGTGCCGCTTGTCAGCATAGCTACACTGGGAGCCGACTTTGTTCATGCGGGCTACAATGACGACAAGCCTTGGCCGTCCAATGACCGGGCAAACAATGACTACCAATGGGAAACAATAAAAAGAGAGCAGCAATGGTGGTCAAGCCCTAACACAAATCCTCGTGAGACCGCTTCCTCCACGGTATGGCCGGGGATTGCGTCTGTCATTACGGAACGTTCCGTCATTGGCGACTCCAATTTCTACACGAGCTTCAATACCGGACACGGCTTGTCTTACTACAAGGCTGGTGCGGTATCGAACAATGACGAGTGGTCCAATATGAGCTTGCAGGATGTGCCGGTAACCTGGCAGTGGTGGCAGGATACAACAGGCAGCCGATTGACGGTTGATCTTGATTACGGCTCGAAATACAAGAAGGACCCTTCCTTCACCTATGAGCAAATTGGAGGATACGACGGAGGAAGCTCGCTTGCTGTAAGCGGCAACCTTGATGCAGAAAATTTCCTGCGCTTGTATAAAACCGAACTGGACGTCAATGCGTCCTCCAAGCTGTCGATTGCGTACAACAAGCCTTCGACGAATGACAGTTCTTCCTTGTCCATCGGGCTGATCTTCAAGGACGATCCGGATACAGTAGTTAAAGTATCCGCAGCAGACGGTAGCAAAACAACCGGCTGGACTACGAAAGAACTGGATCTCAGCATGTATGCCGGCAAAACGATCGCCGCCTTCGGTCTTGTTTTTGCTCCAAACGGCGATGCAGTAACGAACTATCAAATGAATGTCGGACAAATCCGGATTTATGACGGCTCTGCCGCTGCTCCAACTGCTCCGACAGGCCTTGCCTTAACCGACGTATTCACCGATACCAACGAAATGATTATTCATTGGGACTTGAATACAAATTATTCTCAAGTCAAAAATTATAATGTCTATGTCAATGACGTATTCGTTGGCGGCAAATATGACAAAACCTTCTATATCAAAAAACTGCCGGCCAGATCGGGTGTAGTGAAGGTTGCTCCAGTTGGAGCGGACGGCCGCGAGGGCGCGGCAGCATCCCTATCCTTCAATCTGGACGCCGCCGTCTCCAAAATCAAGGTTGATTCCAGGGAAAACGGAGAGCTTACTGTATCCTGGACTAATCCGGCATCGGCATCCGATGCGATCACAGTTAGCGTAAGATCGCTGAACTGGATTACAACAGATACACCGGTATCCGCGACCAAAACGGTATCAGCCGGATCGACCTCCGCTGTGTTTACGGACATGCCTATCAACGGGGATGACTATATCGTCAGCGTAGCAGTCGGCAATCAATCTCCTGTTGAAGTTAGCGGCAATTTTATCGACAAGACGATCGACCCTTATGCGGAAAAATGGTCCTGGAACGGAAACACCTTGAGCTTGCCGATGCCGAACACCAGAGACTGGCGATATCTGCACGTCTATGAAAACGGGGTAGCGCTGCAATTCGATACCACCTACTCTTCCGGCAAGAAGCCTTATATCGTACGTGGACGTTCTACAAAAGCTTCATTATTTATTACACCTGCATCCACTACAAGTACAATTTCACTTGTTATGGAAGACTATGCAGGCAACAAGTCAGTACCTCTATTCGTTCGAGACAATGAACTCAGCTCCGAGATGTTCCCTGATGCGGCGCTGCTGAACGCTTTAAATGAACTGGGATACACCAAAGTAAGCGATCTTACGAAAATTACAGGAACGCTGGATCTGTCCAATCGTGATATCAAGGATTTGACAGGATTAAAGCTTATTACCGAAATGACTGGTGTGAATTTATCCAACACGAAGCTTGAGAAATTAAGCGATACTTATTTCCCTTCGCAGGTGACAAGCATTGACCTGTCAAATAACGAAAGCTTGCAGCAAATTAATAGTCGAGCCTTAAGCGGTATTACAGATCTGCAGCAATTGAATATTACCGGAAGCAGCAAGCTGCAATTGCTTGATGTATCCAATTCAAAACTGAAAAATCTCGTGTACGGGGACAAAACAACATTCCCTGAAATGATCGTTCTCGATTTGTCCGGCACCCAGCTTGATATGACAGAGGGACAAAGCGCAAAATTGTTCGCTGATCAAATCAAACAGCAGGTGAAGCCAGGCGAAGCGGTTACGACTACCAAATATGAGAATGCGGCCCGTACAAGTACAGTAAGCGGAGGTTTTTCCAATGCGCAGAGACTTATTGACGGATCGCTTACTGCGTATGGAACTGCCGCCTCTTTACCGAAGCAAGCCATCTTGGATTTTGGCAATGAGATAGAGATGACTGCATTCAATATGTATGCGTACTCCAACTCGTATAGGGCTACAGATTTCACATTAAGCTATTCCGCGGACGGTACTGACTATACGACCATTGGTAGCCCTTTCGTAGGTAACACACTAAAAGACTTCAGCTATAAGTTTGCCTCACCTGTTAAGGGGAGATACTTTAAACTTGATGTTACAAAGGGCCAGAGCTCCATTGTCTATCTAACAGAACTGGAACTGTGGGCAAATGTACCTTACTCATATCCAAGCAGTGTCAAATATGACGGCTATACCGGACTGCATACGGTAACTTTTGATGCAGACGGCGGCACCAATGCTCCAGCACAATTGACCGATGTAGCGCTTGGCTCCACCATTAACGAGCCTGCAGAAGTGGTAAAAGAAGGCTATCTGTTTGACGGATGGTATTCTGGTGAACACAAATGGAATTTTGCAACAGATAAAGTAACAGACAACATCACTTTAAAAGCTCACTGGGTAATTGATCCATCGAAAACAATGGCGTTTACTACAAACCTTGAATCCACCAAAACGGTTAGCAAAGGCGATCAGGTCGATCTTACGGTTGTGGCGGAAGGCGGCGTAGATTCCATGGTTTGGGAAGTGAAGTCCCCTGTAGAGGATACATGGAACCAGACTTCTGTTACTACAGCGGTTTATAGCTTTACAGCCCAGGAAGAGGATAACGGAAAGATGTTCCGCGTCGTACTGACCGGCAAAGATGGTGTTCAACCATCCACCCTGACAAGTAACGAGCTGACCTTGACGGTAATTCCAGACGGAGTTGTAGTCGAACAGCCGGTAATCGGACGCTTTGATGTTACCAAAAATCCGGCGATTGTTGGAGATTCCGTAAGCTTCACAGTTGAAGCAGCAGGGTCGGGATCACTGAGCTATCAATGGTATAAAGATGGCAGCCTGATTGGAGATGCAACTGGTGCAAGCCTTGAGCTCCAGAACGTAACTGCAAACGACGCAGGTCGTTACAAGGTTGTTGTCACCAACACAGTTATTGCAAATGAACAAGCTTATACAGCATCTACAACTAGCGATGAAATTGTATTTGCAATTAACCAAGGAATTGCTCCGGAATGGAATCAGCTTCAGACGCTTCTGGCGGGCATTGACGCTCTTGTTAACAACGATAAGTACACGTCAAGCTCAATTGCTGCCCTGAAATCCAGCACAGCTTACACTGAAGCCAAGAGCCTGACCTCTGATGCCAATGCTGAGTTGCTGAGACAGGCTTATGACAACCTGGTAAAAGCGAAAAATGATATTCTTGTCGCATATACACCAGTAACGCCACCGTCCAATAACAGCTCTAACTCGGGATCTGGATCTGGATCGAGTGTAACTCCACCGGCTCCGAAACCAGCCGATCCAAGTAAAGCGGTTGTTTCTACCGGCGACTTGACCAAGCCTGCGGAGAACGGAACAGTAGTCGTTACAGTCGGTTCGGCGGTGAAAGATATTGAACTGCCGATCAATGCAGGCGAACTGCTCGGCAATAACACACTGCAAATTCAAGCCGGCGAAGTGAATATTGATATTACACCGGATGCTCTGAAGCAATGGAAGGATTCCGTGAACAAAGAGCAGCTCTCCGGCAGCAAGCTTCATGTTACAGTAAATCCGAAAACAATCAGCGAAGCAGCAGTCAAGAGCGACGCCAACGTAGCGCTCAAAGGTAATGCGATAGCCCTCGGCTTCAGCATCGTGACCAGCGACGGCAAGTCTTATCCGTTGTCCGAAGCTGCGGAGCCTGTGAAGGTAAAATTGCCGATTAATGCGTCATTGAATGCTGGATTGCTCGGCGTTTACAAAGTGGAAGCTAACGGTGCCTTAACCTATCTGGGAGGAGTTCTTGCCGAAGGTTACATGGAAGCTGAAGTTCAACAAGGCGGAACCTATGCGCTGCTAGAATATGCCGTGAATTTCACCGATGTTCTGCCAAGCCATTGGGCATCGAATGCTATTCAACAATTGGCTGCCAAGCATTTGATCCAAGGTGTTTCCGTTAATGAATATCAGCCAAACCGTATGATAACGAGAGCTGAATTCGTGAAGCTTGTATCAAGCGCGTTGAAGCTGAAGGATAAAGGCGAGCTTGCCTTTACCGACGTAGCAGCCAATGCCTGGTATCAAGAGGATTTGGCCAAGATGGTTAAAGCAGGATTGATCAACGGCCGGACTAAAGATAGCTTTGAACCGAATGCCGTAATCACGCGTCAGGAAATTGTGCTGATCCTGATGCGCGCCTACAATATGGAAAATGGAACGCTGCCTTCAGCAGCTGGCATTTCCTTCAGCGACGATTCGGATATCGCCGAATGGGCATTGGAAAGCGTGAAACAAGCTGCTGCATTAGGTCTTGTACAAGGCCGTTCCAAAGGGCAATTCGCCCCTAACGATCCGGCGACAAGAGCCGAAACCGCACAGTTCATTCTGAATTATTTGAAATAAATCATTGAACAGGAGCGTTCCTCTCACAGATATTTGTGGCGGAATGCTCCTTTTTTATTTCGCACGCCGACTCTTCCCGATCATTGGCAATAACTCAATTATACTTAACTTCCCCCGGCATTTCCCGCAGCGATAACGCTGTATGTCTACTCTCCGCTTTCGAAGATACTCCATACCACAACTGGTACATACAAGCTTGTAACGATATGGTATAGATTTGCGTGTTGCCCTCCCTGGCAGCGATTGACAAAAGCGACTACCCTTCACTTTTGCTAATAACGCTTTAAACTCAGGGTCTCGATGCCGATATCCTCTACCCGCCAAGTGTAAGTGGTAGTGGCACAGCTCATGCTTGATTATTTTCTCTACCTCTTCTTTACCATAAGCTTCAAGCTGACCCGGATTGATCTCGATGTGATGCGTCTTCATAAAATATCTTCCTCCGGTTGTTTTCAACCGACTGTTGAACCTTGCTTGGTGGCGGAACGGGATTCCAAAGCTGTGAAGTGATATTTCCTCCACCCAGGACTGTAGCTGCTCGTTAGTCACATCGATACTCCTTTCTCTTTGTACTTGAATTTTAACTTCAGCTTACGCTACACTGTCAAGTAGGATGTAACAGAGAGGAGATTATACTGTGACGGCTCAAATGAGATATGTAATTCTACAGCAGGAACAAGACTTAAAATTTGTTGAAATGCCTAGTGAATATGCTTATCAGCTAAGCGCATTAAATTTGCGGCTTAACAAAGAAATTGACAAATTGACGGCCGACCAAGTACCTGTGTTGCCACGAGCAATTGCAGAGTGCGATTATTTAGACTTGCTTCAGGAATCACTACAAATTACTAGCGGACTTCATTATATTAATGAACTCGAATCCTCATTTTCGGCTATTCGCGAAGAGAACTACCCATTGATCTCCTTGCTGACAGAAATTCGGGCTCTTCAGGCCCAACTTGAACAGTGGTATGAAGACGAAGGAATGATCTGAAGAATATGCTATAGGACCTGCACAATCCCCGGCTTTTCCCCATATGCTAACGTACAAAGGGTGCCGGAGGAGGAGATATTGGTGCCAAAGTGGCTAAGCAATCAAATTATGCGTGCTTTCCATAAACGAGATCGCAGGCAAATCAGGCTGCTTAATGATTGCTGGTTCTTTTATTATAATCGGCAGCATTTAAGTGATGATTATAGCCATCTTCAATAGAACAATATGCAAGTAAAATCAGGCTGCCCCTCCTGTCATTTTTTGACGGAAGGGCAGCCTTTATTCGTTCTTGACGAAGCTTACATCTCTAGGAGTTAGACTGATTTGGTTTACGCATCGTAAGTCCAACTCTGCCTTTTTTCAAATCAATATTAAGCACCCATACGGTTACATTATCGCCTACGGATACAACATCCATCGGATGTTTGACAAATCCATTGCTTAATTGAGAAATGTGGACCAGGCCATCATTTTTAATTCCGATATCAACGAATGCCCCAAAATCGATTACATTACGTACAGTTCCTTGCAGTTCCATACCTGGAACCAGATCTTCAATCTTGAGTACGTCCGTCCGGAAAATCGGCAATGGGAGTTCTTCCCTGGGATCACGTCCTGGTCGCTGCAAACTGTCCAGAATATCTCGTAGCGTCGGAACCCCGACACCGAGCTGTGTAGCAAGCATTTCAGGCTCGAGGGCAGACAGTTTATCTGCCAGCTCTTTAGAACCAAGCTGTCCGAGCTCCACGCGCAGCTCATCAAACAAACGATTGACCACATCATAAGATTCAGGGTGAATCGGTGTACGGTCCAGCGGATCTTTTCCTTCCGGAATTCGCAGGAATCCAATGCATTGTTCATATGTTTTTGCCCCTAAGCGAGGCACCTTTTGCAATTGCTTCCGACTTGTGAACTTGCCGTTCTCTTCGCGGAATTTTACGATATTTTTGGCTATCGTAGCATTTACTCCTGATACATAAGACAATAATGAAGGCGAGGCTGTATTCACGTCTACACCGACATGGTTCACCGCAGACTCTACTACGGTTTTCAGACTCTCATCGAGATGTTTTTGGGATACATCATGCTGATACTGACCTACGCCAATCGCCTTGGGTTCAATCTTAACAAGCTCAGCAAGCGGATCTTGCAGACGACGCGCAATAGATACTGCACTGCGTTCTGCAACATCCAAATCAGGAAACTCCTCCTGTGCCAGCTTGGAGGCAGAATATACGCTCGCTCCAGCTTCATTGACGATCAAATAAGCCAGATCATTGTCTTTACGCTCCGTAATAACCTCAGCAACAAATTGTTCTGTCTCACGCGATGCAGTACCGTTGCCTATTACAATAAGCGAGATTGCGTATTTATCCATTAATTCATGAAATTTGGCCCCTGCTTCCCGCTTCTTGTTATTCGGAGGCGTCGGATAAGTGACGGCAACTTCCAGCAGCTTGCCTGTATCATCAACTACTGCCAGCTTACAGCCCGTCCGGTATGCTGGATCAACTCCGAGTACATGCTTGCCGCGTACTGGCGGCTGCAGCAACAAGCTGCGGAGGTTGCCGGCAAAGATTGAAATCGCCTGACTCTCAGCCTTTTCCGTTAATTCAGCTCTTACTTCCCGTTCTATTGAGGAAGCAATTAGCCGTTTATACGCATCTTCAATAACGGTATGCAGAATTTCCTCCGTCTTCGACTGACCTTGAATCCACCTTCCGGCTATATAACGATAAATTCGTTCCGCTTCTACATCGAGCGAAACCTTCAGCACATCCTCCCTTTCACCGCGATTAATTGCAAGAATACGGTGTGACGGAATTTTTTTTGCTGGTTCACGATAGCTGTAATACATTTCATACACAGACTCTTCGTCAGGGGATTTCGCTTCTGAAACAATGGCTCCTTGATCCATCGTATATTGACGTACCCAGGTACGGGTTGCCGCTTCATCGGCAATCATCTCTGCTACGATATCCATTGCTCCTTGAAGTGCATCTTCTGCCGATTCCACACCCTTCTCACTATCAATGTATGTAGAGGCTTCCGTAAGTGGATCATCCTGTTTAGGCTGTGATAACAACCATTCTGCCAGTGGCTCAAGTCCTTTCTCTTTAGCTACACTTGCACGCGTTTTCCGCTTTTGACGATAAGGACGATAAAGATCCTCCACTTCTTGCAGCTTGACCGCTTTACGGATGTCAGCCTCCAATTGGTCGCTGAGTTTTCCCTGCTCCGCAATTATGCGAATAACTTCCTGTTTGCGCTCCTCCAAATTTCGAAGATATTGATTACGCTCTTCAATATCTCTAAGCTGATTCTCATCCAGTTCTCCAGTCATTTCTTTACGGTAACGTGCAATAAATGGTATGGTGTTCCCTTCATCAAGGAGCTGCACCGTTGTTCGTACTTGCTTTAATGACAGACTAAGTTCTTTTGCGATCTGCTTAATGATGGCTTCCTGATCGCCATTTTCTATTTTGTCTTGAGCTGTTGTGTTGTTCTTAGCGGATTGTGACAATAGAATCCCTCTTTCATTCTAAAATTACCCTGTCCTTATTATCACAAACTTCGAGGTCCTTTTCCAGCAAGTATCTACAGATAACAAAAAAACACCATACCTGAAAAGTATGATGTTCTTAGTTTGCTTTTTAAAAATTAGTGTACATGTCTGGAGTGGTCGAGAAAAGAACTACTGCCAAAATAACAATAAAGATAAGAATAGCATATATCACTGTTCCAACAATTCCACAGACTAAACCTGCAATAGCAAGCCCCTTACCTTGTTCCTGATTCTGTTTCATTTCCTTGAAGGACAGGCTGGCCATGATGATAGCGACAATACCCAGAATAAATCCAACATATGGAATGAACAGAGCCAAAATACCTAGAACCAAAGCCGCAATAGCTTTTCCATTAGTCTTCGGTGGAGCTACAGGCTGCATTGGCATATCCCCGAACTGGTTTTGCTGTTCCGAATATGTTGGAGGCTGATTGTTGAATGTAGTGTAACGATACTCATCTGAAGAATTTTGATTCATTCAGTTGATCCTCCTTATAATGATACATAAAATGACAGATTACTCATTTTTCTACCCTTAATATTACTTCAATTCCTGTTATGTTACCAACCATTTTTTACAATTCCAATTCATAATTATAATATTAATAGAATTTTACTTTCATTCCAGTAAAAAAGACGCCCCGAATAAAAATTCGAAGCGTCCAAACAGACGGATATACCGCCGATCTCTATCATCAAAAATCAATTAAACCAAGACTGATAAGCAAAGCTTCATTCACTTTTTTCATAGTCTCATCGTCTAAGTGCGTGATTTTGTCAGTTAATCTTTGTTTGTCGATTGTTCTGATCTGTTCCAGTAAAATAACGGAATCCCGATCAAATCCATGAGTAGCTGCATCAATTTCGACATGAGTAGGCAGCTTTGCCTTCTGAATTTGCGCTGTGATTGCAGCAACAATAACTGTTGGACTGAATCTGTTACCGATATCATTCTGGATAATAAGCACCGGTCTTACCCCTCCCTGCTCAGAACCAACAACAGGTGAAAGGTCTGCAAAAAATACATCGCCGCGCTTTACGATCAATAGTTACACCCCGCTTACTAGGCGGTCCAGAGTGATGTCTGCATCTTCCTCCGCATGGAACGCTTCGGAGGCCATGGTTAAATTAATCTTGGCCATCTCCATATAGCCACGCTGCATCGACTCTCGGATAAAACGTTTCTTCCGCTCATTCAAATACAGCTTCATGGCCTGCCTGATCAGCTCACTGCGATTAGAATTTTCCATCGCCACGATTCCATCCACTTCTTGCAAAAGATGATCCGGTAAACTGATCATGATTCTTTTGGTGTTGTGCATATTGGCCATCTTCAACTTCCACCCCCAAAACCTTGTCAACCCTGATCCCTTGACCCTCTAACTCAGTATTGCATTATTCAAGGAAATTTATACAAAGAAGTATATGCCTAGAGTATATCAAGTATGCTGCAATCATTATAATCAAAAAAGTGATCGCCGTACATACTTGATCATTTCCATCTATTGTATCATTCGATATCCAGACATAAATTCCTTCATATTCAGGAAAAGTTTTGTTGATTTTTGTCAATTGTCACAATTAAGGCAACAACGGGTTCACAATAATGTCAGATTGTGCCGACTTTTTGTACACCCGAGAGACTCTGTGAGCCAACATACATATCAACTCATAGTGAATAGTTCCAATAGCAGATGCCAGTTCGTCTGCGGTGATTTCCTCACCTGACTGCTGGCCGATGAGTACAACCTCTTCTCCCGCTTGAATTTCTTCAGCCTCTTCAGCTAAAGATTGTAGCGAAACCATACATTGGTCCATACAAATCGTTCCGACAACAGGAACGCGGTGTCCACGTATCAGTACTTGCGCCTTGCCGCTAAGCATCCGGGAATATCCATCGGCATAGCCAATCGGAATGGTAGCAATTTTCTCTTCTCCACTAGTTACATACCTTGCTCCATAACTGATTGAAGAACGTGCCGGCAATGATTTAACCCATACCGCCTTAGTCTTCAGTGACATAATTGGAGTAAGCTTAACCCGATCCCGCTTTACTTCATTGGAAGGATACAATCCATATAAAGCGATGCCGAGTCTCGCCATTTGGCAAGTAATATCCGGAAGATCAATGGCAGTGGCACTGTTACCCGTATGTATTATCGGGATTTCAATTCCATTCTCCCGCAGTGCGTAGACCACGCTCTGAAAACGACGATATTGCTCCAATGTATAGCTCTTGTCTTCTTCATCGGCTGTAGCGAAATGTGTAAACATTCCCTCTACCTCCAAATGAGGAATTTGTTGTGCTCTGCGTATAAAAGCAACTGCACCTTCTCCTGGCAATAGGCCTAAACGTCCCATTCCAGAGTCGATCTTAATGTGGGCCTTCAACTTGTTAGGAAACTCAGAAGGATCAAGCTTTGCGATCGCCTCCAGCACATCTTCACTGAATAAATTCACAGTAATGTCGTGCTCCCATGCGACACGTACACCTTCAGGCGGCGTATATCCAAGTATTAGAATCGGGAGAGTAATACCAGCATTCCGCAGCTCCAGTGCTTCATCCAAAAAAGCTACACTCAAGTAATCTGCACCATAATGCTCCAGCTCTTTGGCTATAGTCACTGCTCCATGCCCATAGGCATTGGCCTTGACACAGGCTAAAAACTTCGTATCAGCTGGTAATCCACGCCGCAATTCTTGATAGTTGTTATACAGCGCATCTAGGTTTATTTCCGCTTGGGTGGGTCGATAATTCACTTGCACTTCTAGGTCACCTTCTCTGAATATTTGAAAGTCCAATCTTAAAACAATACATTAATGGTAATGTTCAAAGAAGCGACTGTCAAATTTGTGTGAAGGCCAAAATATAGAAAGAGGCGAATAGACGGATTCCGCTAGACTGTGCATCTATCAGAAATTTCCGCAATCCGCCTATAATGTATTATTTACCCGTTTGGTCCTGCATAGAAGCGGCGATTTTTGCCATTTCATTTAATGGAAGATTATCACTTGTAATTCGGAATTCAAGACCGTCAATTGTCCAGGTCAAGGTCTGTAATTGCTCCCCTGTCAACAGTCCAGCTGTAAATCCTAGATCAACCAATTCACCCGCCACTAATGAAGCAGTTCGGTCAGGAGATCTTGATTCCGAGAGCGTGAATTGATATGTACCGTCGTATCTCAGTAATACCAGGCTTCGCTCACTATCATCAACGACTTTGTCATCTTTGTATACTACGCCATCAGGGAGATAAGTCGGAATAATTACTCCAAACGGATCTGACAAGGCTGGCAATGATTGTGCTGTTGAAGAATCCGAGCCCTCCGGACCTGCAACAGGCTCCCCAGTTCCTTCGCCTTGCGCCGTCCAATCATCCTGGAACTCTTGATTACTACCATTCGTACCTGCTGCTGACTTTTCAACCAGCATTCCATTCTCATCAACCTCAAGCATCGTTCCTTGCGAATCCCGTGCCGCTGTATCCAGATTATGCTGCATATCAAACGATTTATTATCAAATTTTGCATCAAAATCAAATTTATCGAACTTCACCTCAACAACCACTTTAGCCTGTGCATCTGATACTTGAACCTGTTTTGGCGCGTAATCGTTTTTTGCCAGCCATATTTTTTGACGGACGAGAGCATGCGTATTGTAATTAGCCGCCACCTCAAAAACATAGCTCTCTTTATCGTCTACAAATTGCCGTGAATTATCGCTTAGAATGCTGCGTACTAGAGTCTGGTAAAGATACACCTGCCCTTGATTCTCCGGCCAATCACTCTGGAAGCGGAAGCTCTTGTTCAGGCTAGGCGTCAACACGTACACCCCCTGCTCATTGCGAAGTACAATTTGAGTTACATCCTTCTCTGCATTCGTAAGCGCAATCCGGTAAAAAGAAGGGTTCTGATACCACACCTCTACCTTGTACTCTTGGGGCTTATCACCAGTATACAGCGTCATGGTGCCAGCACCCTGGTAACTCTCCAACTTCGTAACGACTTTGTCCAAATCCTTGACAACACCCGCGGCGTCTTTTTTTCCACATGCCGCAAGTACCATGCTTAGCACTATCACGATGGTTAACATCATTGTGATCCGACGCATGAGAACATCCATCCCCTCTGCAAGTTGATTTCCTAAACTGATAACATGTCTATGAGGGACCTTGGACGATTATGCGGACAATCTTGACGAGCATGCAACGAAATATTGTACAGCTACAGTCTGGTACTACAATGTTCATGCTATTGTTTGCGACTATAGATACATGATGGCCCGATGTAAGAATTGAACACTATATATGCATTTATGTTTCACACGAAAGTAAAAGCCTGCAAAAGTGCAGGCTTTCATAAGAGAACAATCTCGATGAAGTAAAAAAAATGCAAAAATGCAGGAATCCTATGCTAGTTTGGTCAGGAAAGTAAACTAAGTGAGATATAGATGTACTTTTGCAGTTATTTTGCTAATTCAAGCTTATTTTTTTAGAAAAGATGTACTTTTGCAGGAAATAGTTCTGCTCTCCATACTTCATCAATTGCTAACTCCATTTATATTTATACGAGTGGTCTATCGATTAATGTTGCAAAATTAAACTGATGTCTATGTCCATCATTTACTGTTGTCGATCCTGTTACGAAATGAACATGCTTACCGTTTCCTACAGGAATGGCAGGTCCAGTTCTGATCCTCTTGAGATTGTGAAAATGATTCAAAAAGTCAGTTTTCGATAAGTCAATTTCGTGAACATGACTGTTGCCAGCACGAATTGCTTGCCCTGTAACTCCTGCAAATCGGTGGTTATGTCTGTCAGCGCCTTGCTCAGCAAGTTTTGTACTTCCTTCGAACTCATGCACATGTCTTTGACTTCTTGTTCCTGTACTCCGCTTTTGAGATGTTTTCCGCACCATGTAGCCACCTTTCCATTCGATATCATGATCCTAATATCTTATGAAATAGCGAATGAGAAGTGTGGGCAATGGCGCATTATACTAACACTCTCTGGATATTGCTATAGTCGAGTAATGTGTTCTCCGCTTATCCCTCTGGCAAGGTAACCCCTGTATAGATCAAAATCAATTTAATTTGTTTGTTTTCTACTTACAAAATAAACCCGTCGCTTATTCAACGACGGGCTTACGATCATTCTATTTGAAGCTTCCTTCACATCTTCTCAGCATATTCTTCTTGCACTTGTTGCATATGCATATGCCTGCGTCCCAAAAGAAGAAACGGTAATCCAAATGCTGTGGTCAGTGCAACAATCGTAAAAATAAGAACCGACGAGGATGATCCGTATATATCCAGCAAATACCCGCCTAGCAACGGAGCTATAACGTTACCGAGATTGTTAAAACCGAAAACTCCGAAATAAGTCCCTCTTAATTCCGGCTTGGCGATTTGATCTACCAGCACATCGGTCATTGTAAACATCAAAACTTCTCCAACCGTGAAAATAACAACCCCTATCAAAAAAGCGGACACGGTATGGAATGCCCCGAAAACAAACAAACTGCATGAGACAAATATATTCCCAACAATTAGAGGAGTGATTGGCGAGAAGCGACTGGCCATTCGGACAAGTGGAAACTGAACGATCAGGACAACAACGGCGTTTAAGGATAGCATATAGCTGAACCATTTAGCTCCGTCCGTAATATCAGGACTCATTTCCATGTACTGTGGCAACGTCGAACTAAAATGTCCATATCCAAGCACGCAAAAAATCATCCCAATCAACACGTACACAAACGTGCGATCGCTTCCTGTAACTCTCATGGCTCCAGCTAAAGAGAGCTTGTCCGCTTCACTGCGCTCAGCCTTTCTCCCCATCTGAGAGTTGATCAGGAATTGAATGACCAATACAATGCCATACAAGAAATAGATGAGACCGGCAATATAGAAGGCTCCCCCTGATGACGACAAACCTAATTGAAGTCCAAGGATCGGTCCGACGACTACACCTAGGTTAATAGCCGCATATCGGAGGTTGAATACAAGAAGCTTATTTTCTTTAGGTGTAATGTCAGCAAGCAATGCACGCGATGTCGGCTCAAATAAAGCTCTGCACAATCCGTTAAGTGCATTCACAACAAAGAACATCCAAATCTCGTCTGCAAGCGCAAATCCAATAAATACGAATGCCCAGCCAAATACGGAGATGAACATCACCGACCTTCGCCCGATTACATCCGAGATATATCCGCCATAAAAGCTGGCAAATACCCCAATGAGGGAGCTGACCGCTACGACTATGCCTGTCTCTGAAGGGGATGCTCCTAATGATTTGATCAAATAAATGGACAGGAACGGGATGCTCATAGATGTTCCCATACGGCCAAAAATCGTACCCACTATGATCGTCCATGATAATGGATGAATGCCTTTAAAAGCTTTAAACATGAAGCACACCTTCTTAAATTATGTAAATTTTAACCAAATGATAAAATTGAACAACGATCAATTATGTTAAGTGATCATACTATATCACTTCATTAGTGTAAAGTAATGTCATTTCCTTCACACCAGGTTTTGTTGTAATATGATCTGTACATCAAAAGTGCATCGAACTCTAGATTTTCAGGAGGCTTATAGATTTGAAATCAAATCCAACATCACTGCAAAAAGGACTTCTGCCACGCCATATCAGCTTTATGGCTATGGGGGGAGTTATCGGTACGGGCATCTTTAAGGGAAGCGCGGAAACTGTAAGCTTGGCTGGCCCTGGAGTTGTATTCTCCTACGCATTTGCGGGTCTGCTTCTCCTTATTGTGATGGGGGCTATTGCTGAAATGGCAACGGTTTACCCTGGACTAAACATGAAAGATTTTATACGGAATGCTATGGGGGAACGTGTTTCCTTCGTTGTTGGTTGGCTCTATTGCTTCATGTGGTACTCGGTCTGTGTAATCGAGATTATCGCTGCGGGAAGCTTTCTGCAATTTTGGCTGCCTGATATCCCACTGTGGATTCTTAGCCTGGTCTGCGCATTGTTTATCGTAGCTATAAATATGTTGAGTGTTGGCGGCTACGGTGAATTTGAATTTTGGCTTGCCGCAATCAAAATAGGTATGATTATTGTTTTTATCGTATTAGGTGCTGGAATTGTATTTGGGATCATTCCTGGAGCAGAGACCACAGGCCTGCATAACCTAACCAAATACGGTGGTTTTTTTCCTAACGGATATGCAGCGATTTTCTCAGCCCTGCTTGTTGTCATGTTCTCTTATGGCGGATCAGAACTGATCGGGATTACGTTATCTGAAACACAGAATGCAGAAAAAGTGCTGCCTAGGGTTGTAAAAAGCTTTATTTTACGAGTCATATTGTTTTATACGCTGCCCATTCTTGTCATTTGTACATTAATTCCGTGGAACAGTCTGAATGAGAACGCCAGTCCTTTCGTACAGGTGCTCACTTCCGCAGGACTTCAAGGCTCTGCACATTTGATGAATTTCATACTGATCACGGCTGTATTATCAGCCGCAAACTCCGGGATTTACGGGGCAACACGTATGCTTCATTCTATGGCCGTCGGCGGAGAGGCACCACCATCATTAGCTCGCCTATCATCCAAAGGAGTTCCAGTAAACAGCCTTAGATTAAGCGCTATTGTCTTAATACTCGGTTCCATGATTGCTTATTTTGCACAAGAGGGATTGTTCCGTCTGCTAATGGCTGTTCCTGGCTTTGTCGTGCTGCTTGTATGGATCAGCATATGTATTGCCCAGCTTAAGCTTAGAAAACAATATCCTTCCAAACCAACCTTCAAGCTCTGGGGATATCCTTACATCACTCTTTTCGGAATTTGCTGTCTATCCATTATCGCTCTGTTCTTCTTGTTTGATGCTCAGAACCAGATTAGTATAGGTATTTGTCTTGTTGTGTTCGTTGTCTTAACAATATGGTCCAAATTCCGCTTCCAACCGAAATCGAATAAGGATTAACTGATTTCTCCTGTATCTCCGTTAACACCGCCGTGATAAAATGAGTGTTATCGGGTTTTATAAATCCTGGCCTGCCTTTTGGAGGAAATTATGGAGATTCAATTAGGAACTGAGTATGTTGTAAAAAAACCGAAAATTCCGTTTCGTGCTAAGCTGGCAAACAGAGTACGACAAACCTACCGATACGATACCGCCTTTTGGCGTAGCAGCATTGCCGGCCCATGGGGGGCCGGCATCTTCGTGTTTTCATTATCTGCGATGGGAATGCCTACTGGCTTTGGAGCCCTCATCGATATCATGCTGTTCGCATTGGCCGGTACAACAGCCATGTATGTAATATCTCATGCTATCGCAATTTTACTAGCATTGACGGGATTACCTGTCCCCAGATTATTCGCAGGCTCTGCCATTTTTAGCTGGGCAGCTTCATTTGTCGCCTTTTTCATAGAGGATCAGGACTTTATTGTTGCAGCATATATCTCAATAGCTATTATGATTGCCGGATTGCTTATTGGATTATCCTTCGGCCTGCTCATGAATAAAAGAGTAAACCTATATAACAAAATAGGCTTTGTTGCAGTGATCTTCACAGCCTGTATAACCATCGTACTGTGGCCTAGCAAATATGAGAATGCTGCCGTTATTCAAATGGATTCAGTAGATGAAATGTCATCCGAGAACCCTGCTGAGAATGGTCCATATAAAGTACAGCATTTCAATTACGGAAGCGGCAACGATGTATGGCAAGCTGAATTTGGCAAGAGAGTTGATCTAGTCTCTGATTCTGTGGACGCGAGCACATATATTACAAAATGGTCCAAATTCAGAACCGTATACTGGGGCTTTAATCAAGCTGCTCTCCCCCTTAACGGAAGAGTATGGATGCCTGAAGGAACGGGTGCATTTCCGCTTGTCCTGATCGTTCATGGCAATCATTTGATGGAAGACTACTCTGATGACGGTTATGCCTATCTCGGAGAGCTTCTTGCGAGCCGCGGATTTATTGCGGTATCGGTAGACGAAAATTTTCTTAATTATTCTGTATGGACGGGTATTCCGGATAATGATATGCAAACTCGTGCCTGGATTCTTTTGAAGCATTTACAGCAAATTGATAAATTCGCAGTCGATCCAAGCACCTCTTTTTATAATAAGGTGGACTTTTCTCAGATTGGCTTGATTGGTCATTCACGTGGAGGGCAAGCTGTAGCAATGGCAGCGGATTACAAGCGTTGGTTTGCTTTGGATACTACATTAGATGATATAGATGAATATAACATTCAAGCAGTTGCCGCTATTGCACCAACCGATAAAAAAATCGATGGAATGTACACCAAATTGCAGGATGTGAACTACCTGACTCTCCAGGGCGCACGTGACGGTGATGTGAAAGATTTTGATGGAGAACGCCAATACGCCCGTACTACGTTCACCAAAAATACAACAGACTTCAAAGCTTCCCTGTACATTGCTGATGCGAACCATAGTCAATTTAACAGTGGATGGGGCGGACATGATATAAGCTATCCGAAGGGTATTCTGTTAAGCCGGAAAGGAATGTTGTCTGCAGAAGAACAAAGAAAAATTGCAAAAGTATATATTTCTGCTTTTCTTGAGGCAACACTTCATGAACAGGAGCAATATCTTCCTTTATTTCATGATTATCGTACTGGCCTTCACTGGTTGCCGGAGACATCCTATTTAAATCGGTATGAGAGCGGACAATTTGTTCCTTGGGCTCGCTTCGATGAAGATGCTAATCGGATGAGCATTCCGCAAGGTGGAACAGCAGTTGGCAAGGAAGTTAAGTGGAAAGAAGAAGAAGCTAAAAATCGAAGCCGATCGGGTAAAGGGACACGCGGAGCCGTACTCGAAAGAGATGGTGAAGAAACGGCAGCCTCGACCTACAGTATTAGCTGGAAGCATGCGGCTCCTTCGGGTGATGAGGTTACGAATTCATCGAAATCGCAATATCTCTCCTTCTCATTATCGGATCGCAGCTACGAGCTGGAAACTAAGCTTGAGACAGAGATCGACGAATTATCAAAACTTGATATCGATGTGGAAATTGAAAGCGTGGATGGCGTAATATCTCACCAGCCCTTGTCCAGATTCATGAGTATCTCGCCACTTCCCGAAACCAGATACACTTTACTTCCCTGGCTGGATCTTAACTTGTCAGACGGTAAATATAAAGACCCGACAGAAGCCGTATTTCAAACTTATATGATCCCTCTGTCTTCATTTACCGAGGCTAATCCAGTAATCGATCTCTCTGGAGGAATCAAGCGATTGACCTTCCGGATTAACGGAGGGCCAGGTATCATTATGCTTGATGATATCGGCATCCATTACAATTAATCCTGCGAAATGTATCATAGCCGTTACCATCACACATTCTCCTCATAACCTAATACAAAGGAGGATGAGTGAATACATGGAAGCCTATTATAACTGTATGCGTTTGAAGAATAGAAATGTTCGTATCTTGACTAGAGACGGAAGTCATTATAAAGGAACAATCGTTGATGTCGACCACAATTATGTTTATTTACGTCCAATGTCTAGAGGAAATGTGCAAACATCTGCTTTTTATCCGTACCCATACTCTGCTGCTAATGATATTTTGACATTAAGCCTTTTCACCCTACTTGCCATCGCACTTATCTGATCAAAATAATTCATTTACCGGACAATTATAAAAGAGGTGCCAGAGCCATTTTGTTATGGCTTTTGGACACCTCTTTTATGTTCTGCAAGCTTTAAAATCTAGTAATTTAGACTCATTTATCTACCTGATACTAATTGACGAAGTAGGTACATTATCTTATAATATTCTATTTATGACAGACATAATAGGAGATGTGGAGTATTGATGAAGACATCGCTTACAAGAAAAGTTTTTTGCAGGAGACTACTATTGTTCTTATGTTTTATGCTGCTAGGTTCTCTCATTGGATTACCAAATTCAGTACAAGCGTCCTCAGCCATAGTGAACCCGAATCAGGTCTATTCCTATTCAATTATGCAAAGAGATATCGAGAAGCTAGCTGCGGCATACCCTGAGCTCATATCCTATGAATCCCTGGGACAGACCAAGTACGGTCGAGAGCTTTGGGCGATTAAGCTTGGCAGAGGCGAATCGACTATATTTCTTAACGGATCACATCATGCCAGGGAATGGATGACCACTACTCTTTTGATGAAAATGATAGATACATATGCTGCTGCTTATTATAATAATGCAGAGATTTCGAAAAATAACATACGTGATTTACTAGACAAAGTCACAATCTGGATTGTACCCATGGTGAACCCAGACGGAGTAACCCTGTCCCAGCAGGGAACAGCCGGATTATCTTCATCCTTAGCAAAAACGTTAAAACAATATAATGGTAACAGTACTAACTTTAACCGCTGGAAAGCGAATATGCAGGGGATCGATCTTAATCGTCAATATCCTGCTAACTGGAGTAATATTAAGAATTCCAAGGGATACCCATGGTATCAAAATTATAAAGGGAAGCAGCCCGCTCAAGCTCTGGAAGTGCAGATCATGATGAATTTTACATATAAAATCGATCCTGAATTAACTATTGCCTATCATAGTTCAGGAGAAATCTTATTCTGGCATTACAACACATTAAGTAAAAATCTAGCAAGAGATAAATCAATAGCCTTGGATATTAGTAAGCTTACAGGATACTCTCTAGTTCAGCCGGAGAAAAACCCTTCCGGAGGAGGGTATAAGGATTGGTTTATCCAAGAATTTGACCGCCCTGGATTGACCATCGAGATCGGGGAATATGTTGGTGAACGAAGCTTGGCATTAAGTACTTTTAAAGGAATCTGGGCCGAAAATGTCGGGGTTCCTTTATATTCCGCACAGAAATCATATGCACTATGGCTTGAGAAGCAAAAGGTTCAATATTTGCAGCAGACCATGAGCTTGTTAGGAGACACGAAACTATATTCTAAAATCAATGCCTCGAGCGGGGTTTCTGATCTGGAGCCGCAGGAGGTCGAAATTACTGCACAGAAGGGCGACTGGTATCAGGTAAATACCCATCAAGGCACAGGGTGGATTCATCCTTCTCCAGGAATGCTGATCAACATTGAGAATATCAATGCAACGGTGAACCTGCAGGAAGATACCCTTACTTATAAATATCCGGACTCATTCTCTCCGAAGGTGTCTATTGCCTCCCCGCAAACTGTTCAGGTAACAGGAAAATGGGATAAGTGGCTGCTCGCCTCTTTTGAGAATGGCAATTGGTGGATCGACGGTCGCAAGCTGGAGCTTCAAGAGCCAATGGAAGAAGCTGCTCCTGAAGCTACCAAATAATTAGATTTATTATTCATATATCTAAAACCCATACTCAATGCTAGTATGAATTCCATCAAAATATAGTAAATCACCCTCATCATAATTCCAAACCGCTTGTAACGTAGTCGGCTGTTTAATGCCATTATGGTCCTCATAATCGCTAATGATGGCCGTCCATGTTACTTGCTCTCTTTTCCCATCCATTGCAATGGCTTCTCGATCCTCTGTTGTAAAAGAAGTCATTTCCCCTTTTTCATTAAAGGTAAATATCCCACTAGCGCTTGTCCCGTAACAGGATATAGTTGCTTTTGCATGCAAATCATCGATTTCTTCCCATGTTACATAATCCTGCAATGCAGCATCAGGAGCCAATAGACTCTCAGATAAAAAAGTGACCAGACTCGCTCGGTCCATATCTTCACCTCTTTGATCAAACAGCGTAATGAGCTTTGCTATTACACCCTTCATAGAGCCTTTGCCATCTATGTACGAATCAATGCCTTGAAATGGAACTCCAAACATGGAGCTATCAATTAATGCAATTCTGATTGGTTTATTTACTATATTATATTGTGTATAATCGACTTTTATCGTAGATTTACCTCTGCCTAACGAGAAATCAACATTGTTAAAAGCTACTTTCATATAGGACATTTTAGGTGTTCCAATAAATCCGCAATACCTAAAATATTTTTGTACAGGGGCAGGTAAATCTGCAATGTCTGCTTCCGTAAAATATTGTTGTTCTTTCTCATTGTTCATAGCAATTGCTTGTTTTTCTCTATTAATAGAGATGTTAAATTCCCGTGTAGTCTTAGAGTAAGGAATGTTAAAAAATATAACGATCAAGCCTACAATTACTATAATCACTCCTAAAAATATCCCCATTCTTCTATTCCTCCTTCTCATTTTGCTTCTCCATTTCAGCGATATTATCAGAAAGCTTCACAAGTCCGTTGTAAAATCCTCTTAGCAAATCCTCATCAAACCCATTGAACAATTTATCTATAAAGAGCCTTTCAACTTCCTCTCTCTTCTCAAAATAATCCATGCATTTTTTTGTCAGACAAACTCGAATCATACGTGCATCCTTAGAATCCTTAATCAATTGAACAAAACCTTGCTTTTCGAGAATTACAGCCATCTTCTTTACATTTTGCCTGGAGTTCCCGATCAATGCGGAAATCTCACTGATCGCAAGTGATCGATCCCCAAATTTCAAAATGATGGCGATAAAGAGCCATTGCTTAATCGTAATGTTAGGATCTTCTTTATCCCCTAGTACTTGCATTCGATTGGCTAATGTAAACATGTTTCCAAAAATATATTCCTTCTGTCCTATATCCTTCATGTGATCTCCTCCCACTTAAAGGTAACTAGTTACGTTTACTTTATGTAACCAGTTACCTTTTTGTCAATAATTTAAAGCACACAAATAATGAATTTTGCAGTGCCTCTATAAACTATCTTCTAATATATACCGATAAAACAATAAGTTTACACGCATCATGTTTTACAACAACTATTACGTAGGAGAGGAAAAAACAATGACAATGACAAGACATCCAGTAAAAAAATTCATCTTCACCCTGGCCATTTTTGCACTCATATTTGGTGGAAGCATTCCAGGAAAGGCTGCTGCCGAAAAGGCAGCAACAGCTGCTTCCAGCAACGCCATCGTTTATTATTTATCAGATGATGATAGTCTGTATCGTGTAAAAACTGATGGCAGTCCTTCCGAGAAAATGCAGGACAGCTTTGAAGGCTATAAGGTAAGAAAAGCCGGAAACTATATGTACTACTACTATGATGATGAAAACACTTCTATCACAACTCTGCAACGAATTTCGTTAAGTGCGCCCTTGACTGCCCCAAGCAACTTTGGTGGAGATAAGGAAATTTTATATTATGATACATCAGGCAATTATGTTTACTACATGAATGAGGACGGCAACATCTATCGTGCATTAGGCGATGCATCGAGCAACGCGGAAGCCAAGCTGATCGCAGATCATGCCAACACGGAATTTCCTAATTTCTCTATAATAAATGGACGTATATACTATAATGCATTAAAAGATGGGTACACCACCTGGGCAGCCTCCAAAGCGGCTGACGGAAGCGGTAATGTACAATGGATTGCATCCGGAGCTGTAGAAGGCTCGTTTTTTGTACACACGTATAACTCTACCCTGTATCTGATGGTCAATACGAATCCGGCTGAAACACAGTATTCCACCGACTGCGTAGTTCTTTACTATTTGCCGATCAACGGCGGAACCGCCAAAGCAGTTAACGCCAAAGCTCCACTGGACGTAAACGCAGTATATTCAGGTTCTTGGATCAACGATGGTTATGTGTACAATAAAGGGATTCGACTGGACTCGAAAAAAGAATATGATTACACACTTGGCAAGGGGCATATTATTACGAAAAGTGGAACAACCTTTCCGCTAAATAAGACTGGGGTATACGACATCGTCAATTCTGGCACTAACAAGCTCGCTTATGTAGATGCCTATGGTAAAGCCCATGTTAGCACCATTACCAACAACAAAGTGACTTCCACCAAAACAATTCAAAGAACCAATGTTTCACGTATCATAAACCTTATGAATAACGGTAAGGTCAAGTCAACCATCCTGTTTGCAGGCAGCGGAACCTATGTACTTAACGACGATTTGTCCACTAAAAAGCTGGAGGGAATCGAATGGGACAACTCCACCTATGAAGAAGGAATTCCAGGTATTTTCTATGCCAATTCAGCCGACAACTATCGTCTCTATCGAATGAATGATGATGGTAAAGCATCCGTTAAACTCACTGATGACAAAGTGTCAAGCGTCCTGCTCATTACCAAACCTTAGACCCAAAGCTACATTGTAAAAAGACGTGAATGAACGATGACCCGTAAGATGAACACTTTAAATAAAGTGTCCAGCTTTACGGGTCATTTGTGTTTATTATTATTTTAACAACACATATCGCCAACCACTCTGACTATCGATGTCCTCCCTGCTAACAAACAGCGTATCGCTTTCCGTGCGATCCTCAATCTTGAGCTTTTCCAGAATATACTCTACTGTCTCAGGCTCGTAATGTCCCGGCATCGCTATCGCTGGTTTAAGCTGCTCCAGTGCTCTAACGGTCTTATCTTTACCAAACCCAAATCCGCCGGCATCGGAAAAAACAGAAATAGATACATCTATTTTTCCAAGCGCCTTAAGCTGATCTTCGGTTAACTCAGTCTGTGCCATATCTCCAAAATGGGCTATTCTGAGGCCATCTACCTCAAATAAATAGATCATATCCGTAGGATTGGCAGGATTAAATTCACTGCTATGGCTCGCGGGAATACCTGTGACTATAACGTCATTTACCGTAAATGTCTCCTCTTTGTAACGGGAAACCCGGCTTCCCTCAATTTTCTGCTTCAAATAGGGCACTAGAAACTGTGGATCAGAGTGATCCGGATGAGTATGGCTTACGGTAACTATATCTGCTTTAATCAGACCATTTGTGTTTGGAACGAGGTTCGGGTCTGCTATTATTACCGTTCCCTTGGAAGACACAATCGCATAAGAATCATGTCTGGCTGTTTCTTTGGAAGTTGTAAGAAGCTTAATCATGGTCTTGCCTGAATCATTTTTGAGCGTAGTTGTATCTAGTGTGATAGCTCCCTCTTCCTTTTGTGCCCCCTGATCCGCGTCATTTATCCCGTTGGCCTCACCCTGCTTATTCTGAGACTGCTGCACCGAATTCTCCGTCAAACTGCTATTAACCTCTTGATTGTTAACTGTCCCTGAACAACCAGTCATCCAAACAACCAAAATAGCGACCATACTCCACATTTGAACACGACGGACAATTTTTCCGTTCATTTCATAATCCCCCTTATGTCTTGTTGGAGTGATTGTATCTCAACCAACCTGACGGGGAACATGGCGGATCGACCGAAATGAACTGCAAATCGACAATTTAATGATGTGATGTCAGCCAGCAATGCAGCTTGCGGTATTCGGTTGGCGTACACCCGGCGTAATTCCGAAAGCTCCGTATGAAATGAGCGTCATCACTATATCCGATCATGTGAAGAATCTCATCGTTCGGAAGCAGTGTATTTCCCAGCAGCGAGGCCGCAGTCTGCATGCGTATATTACCCAGATAGGTCATAACGGATTGACCTGTGCCAGCTCTGAATTTTGCATTTAACGTTGTTTTGTTCGTATGAAAAAGCTTTGTGAGATGCTCCAGCTTAATTTTTTCGCGATAATGAACATGCAGATATGTAACAACAGCTTTAAGCTCGTCGTCTAGCTTAATGAGAGGAATTTCTGAAGGAGATAGAGTAAGCTTGTAGTTACGGCTAATCAAAAACAACAGCTCCATTAAATACGATCTGCTGCGGCAGGGCCAGTACGTGTCATGCTGCGTGAACAGGATCTCGTCGATTTGCTCCAGCAAATTCGAAATATGGCGCGCTGTAGCGGTATCTAACGGGATGCAGCCATAATAATATGGTGAACGCTCCAAAAACGGGTTCAAGCACCATACATCCTGTGAATCGCTGCCCAGAAGCGCTTCTGGATCTGCGAGATTTTGAAAAGTAAAGCGGTTGTTTATGATATCCGGATTAAAATAAATCGCCTTGCTCTGCAGCCCCGTACAACTTGAAATATCCAGCTTTGCTGCCTCATTAAGACAGTATACCGCAGGGGCGATCAGTCTGTAGCTCTGTGAATCCAGCTCAATGATCCCCGTTCCCTCTTCAATCAGCAGCAGCCGATATCTGGTTCCCGCACCGATATTCCCCTCTTGTATTGTCTCTAAATCACATCGCATGACATGGATTAATCCGGGATAATGAAGACGACCTATTGTTACCAATTCCATAACCAGTTGCTGCCTCCCATCAATTGATGGAATTAATATAGCATAGTTGCTGATCGTTAACTATAATCGTTAAAAAGAAACCAGTTTAACCCGCTGCGGTTCTTCCCTTGAGCTAATCCTGCATTAATCAACGCAAGTGTTCCCCAGCCTACAAGTTAGAATAGGATCAAGTCAACTCAATTCTTCCCCTACTCCTTTGTTGACGAAATTTTTTTTCAATATTAAACTGTTAATTAAGAAATTAAATTTCAATATGATCAGCTCATTTTTTATTTATATTGAATTTGCCCTAACATTGCGGCACAGGAGGAAATGAAAGATGACGACGACACCAAACATTATCGTAATGAACCATCCAACTAGAGAGCAGCTTGAAAAGATTTACGATATTTTAGATGAATGCTTTTCCGTAGGCCGGGCTTTTTTCCAAGAAAGATTAGACCTCGACACCTCATATGATCCAGATACAACATGGTTTGCGACGGTTGACGGTGAGATTGCTTCTAATGTACAAATTTTTCCTCTTTCTATTAGAGTCGGTCAGGCGATCTTGAAAACGGGTGCAATGGGCAGCGTCGGTACAGATCCAAATTATCGCGGAATGGGACTAGCGCACAAAATTCTTAACGCACAAACAATTTACATGAAAAGAACCGATTATGATATAAGTTTGCTTCTGGCCAGTAAGCATGCGTTTTACGAAAAGGCTGGCTGGAGACTTATTCCCGAGACTGCCTACGCAATTGAAAAGCCAGTAAGCTTTGAACAGCAAAGCAGTGACGAAATCATTCCTTTTGAACCTCGTTATCTCGATGATATTCGTTTCATCTATGAACAATTTAGTCAAAATCGCACCTATACCGTCGTTCGCAGTGAAACGTATTGGAATGATCTATTAAGCTGGCCAGAATGGAAAAAAGCAGATTGTCTTCTGCTTCGCCGAAATGAAAAAATCGTTGCTTATGGCATTATTGAGAAGAAGAATACGGAACAAGTATTTATGAATGAATTGCTGTATTTAAACGAAGCAGAGGACGGCGTTGAAGCTATGTTCCATGCCCTATGTCAGCTTCGCCCGAATGCAAAACAAATATTAGCGATGTTGCCAGAGGATCATAAGCTATATTCCTATTACCAAGAGCATCAAGCACAATCGATGCAAATTAATATGGCAATGTGGAAAATGATCAACTTAAGTTCAACCTTCCATAAGCTTCAGCCTGAATTAGAAGATCGTCTTAGCCGTAGCAACATAATTGCAAACCAGGATCTGCATATTGCACTGCAATGCAATGAGGACTGTATCTATCTGGATTACAAGCATAAGCAGCTTTCCGTTTCCGATGCTAGTAATCATGAAAATGTCTATACTTCAATAGTTGTGGATGAGCGTGATCTAATGACGTATATCATGTTTGGCTATAATGAGGCAGGCGCAGCAAAGGACAGTGCTGAACATGCTAATATTTTGCAAGCTTTATTCCCGAAACAACAAGCTGTGTTTTATTTGACCGATAAATTTTGAGCATTTTTGATTCATACTATTTTACAGCCTATTAATTAAAGGGTGTGTCGCAAGTCCAACTGCTCGGACTTATGACACACCCTTATTTTGTAGCTATAAACGTTAATCGTTGTTCATTTTTGTTCTTCCTAACAGCACAGCACCGTAGGCGGCATCCTTAATCGGCAAGATCAGCTTGGTTTGCGGATAGCTTTGAGCAAGCTTTCGCTCTAATGCTTCTTTCACAAAGCGAGACTTTTGCAGCACACTTCCTGCAATCGCAATCGGACTATCATACAGCTTAAGTCGCTCAATAACAGGCACTATAAGTTCATACAGACTGGCTGCACATTGCTCCGCTAACGCTAGCGCATGCGCATCACCCTTCTCGCATGCGGATGTCATAATCGGTGCGAGCTGCGCAATATCTTTTTTCGTCGTATTTTTATCATAAACAAAGCCAATTATCTCTTTCACAGTGCCTAGTCCAAGCTGCTCATACACCATCGCTGGAATGATCGTATCCTTTATTCTTCCGTCCTCTGCTTGAACTAAAACGGATAATAGATCGCGCCCAATGCTATAGCCGCTTCCCTCGTCATCAATCAGATGTCCAAAGCCACCTGTGCGATGCTGCGCTCCCTTTTCATTGACTCCGAAGCAAATCGATCCTGTACCGGCAATGAGAATGATGCCTTGCATCGCATTTTGTGCTCCGTATAGTGCTGTTTCTTGATCACCAGTAATCGTTAATGGGCCTGTGTAACCATTATCTCTCACATGCTGCTCCAAAAAATTGACGACTAGTGGATTACTTATTCCCGCCGCACCTATACATATATGGGCAACTTCTTGTAAATTACCGCAGTAGAGCTTCGTTTGATTAAAAATTTCCTCAAAGGAGGCAGCAATAGCATTAGCATCACCACCGTTATAATTAATAGGCCCTACTGTAAAGGTTAATAAAGTATCTTCCTGCTCATGGGTAATGATAACAGCTGTCTTCGTGCCACCCCCATCAATTCCAACGATATATGCCATACTCATATCCCCCTAAAGCTGAATCGTAATATTGGCAGTAGGTGCAATCTCACCATTTAGAATTGGAACGACTGATTTGAAAGCATCTAGAGTATACTCAAATGCCGCAATTCCACAGAATTCACCTTCGATTAATGATAAATCATACGGGCGACCTAATGTAATGGCCGTTACTTTGCAGCCAGCTGCCAACAGCTTCTGAACAAGCGCAAGCTGACCTTTGTTTTCACGCGCATTGAACAAGCCGATTACAATATGCTTGTAGCCTTGTACTTTTTGCAGTATAGCGTTGATTTGCTCATCACTCGGATCAATGTCAATAATCTCATACGCTACATTAAATTTCTCACCCATATATTGCGGGAAGTTAAGATCTTGATTTACACTGCTGGACGCAAGATCGGTGCGATATGAGTAGGAGCCGATAAACAATACTTGGTCATCACCTGGTTGAATTGTTTCAAGCTCACCTTTAATGTGACAAATCGTTTCCGTACGCATTAGCTCATTAGCACGGCGATGCACATCGCAGCCAACCACTTCGTAATCTGGTTCCTCAATAGTCGCATATTGTGCTTTATAAGCTAAAATTTTTGTAACAGCTGCATCAATTACCGCTTCATCCAAATCACCGATTGCTACAGCTTCTTCGATCAAAAGAACTGCTTCCTTCACCGTTTCAGCCGTATGACTAATGAATACCAAATCAATACCTGCTTTAACAGCTCCTAACGCTCCCTTTGCCGTACCATAGTAGCGTTTAATCGCGTCCATTTCCAAACAATCCGATACCACTAACCCTTTATATCCTAATTTCTCTTTTAATATTTCTGTAATAATCGTGTAGGACATTGTTCCCGGCACACCGGACTTTTCGATTTGTGGGAATAAAATATGTGCACTCATAATCGCTTGCGCACCTTGCTCAATTGCAGCCTTAAACGGCAGCAGCTCAAGCTGCTCTAATTCCTCAAGTGTTTTTTCAATTGTAGGCAAGCCAATATGTGAATCGACATTGGTATCACCGTGACCTGGAAAATGCTTAAGCGATGACATGACGCCGCCATCGAGCAATCCCTTCATCATTTGAACCCCATACTGTGAAACAGTTTCAACAGAATCACCATAAGAGCGAACGTTTATGACCGGATTCAATGCATTATTGTTAACATCCATAACCGGTGCAAGGTTGAAGTTAATGCCCAAAGCTTTCAATTCCCTTGCAGTCATTCTACCTGCCGCGTACGCATTTTCAGGTCGTCCTGATGAAGCAATTGCCATTGCTCCAGCAACATTTGTCGCATCTTTAGGCATTCGAATTACTCGACCGCCCTCTTGGTCGATCGTAATAAAACCCGGGATGCCTGTATGTGTTGTGAACCATTGCTGTAGTTCAGTAACAAGCTCACCTAATTGATGTTTATTGTCGATATTATGTGAGAATAAAATAATATTGCCGACTTTATATTGCTCAATGACTTCCCTCAGCCCAGGAGTGATCTCAGTTGATGGGAAGCCTGTCACGAACATTTGCCCGATCTTTTCGCGTAAGCTCATTTGTTCTATTGTTTTCATCAATTGCTCACCACCCTCTAGCGATATAAATGATATTGCCGTTTCATTTCCGCAAATTGCTTGCTTTCCTCTGCAAACTGCTCAAGCAGTTGTTTTGCTTGAATATTTTCCGGACGATACATGCTATCTCCACCAAGCAAATCAATAAATGGGCGTGACCCCTCCTTCACAGGAGGCAGGAACGAAAATGGCTCATACAAATCTCTGATCGTAAACAATAAGGTTACGCCAACCTCTAACGGCTTCAACACTTGAATATCTGTAATATAAAGTTGAACGCCACCGCATAGCTCGCCAGTATGCTTAGATGATGTCGGCTTAAAATAAACAGGACGGAAACGTACGCCAGGAATTCCTTTTGCGTTCATCTCATCTGCCAATTGTTGTGCTTGAATGAATGGAGCACCAATCATTTCAAATGGGAACGTTGTACCACGTCCCTCGGAGCAGTTCGTGCCTTCAAATAAGCATGTCCCCGTATATAATAACGCTGTTTCATATCGCGGCATCCCAAGTGAAGGATGTACCCATGTCAATCCTGTATCCGGGAAGGACATGCTCCGTTCCCAGCCTTCCAAACGAACGACATGAAGTGATGCGTTCCAATTCATTTGATCATTTGCCATCGTTGCTACTTCACCCGCTGTTAGGCCATATCTGGCAGCCAGCTCGTAATTTCCGACAAATGATTTGAAGCCCGGCTTCAAAATATTGCCTTCTACGGTGACCCCGTTAAGCGGATTAACACGATCAAGAACAACAAATTCTACGCCTGCCTTCGCACAATCTTCAAGTGCATACAGCATCGTATAAATAAATGTGTAATAGCGTACACCCACATCTTGGATATCGTACACAACGATATCTACTTCCTCCAGCATTTCCTTTGTCAAACGCTTGGAATCTTTGCGGTACAAACTGTAGACCGGAACATTCGTAAAATGATCCCTATATGTGTCTACTAATGCCCCTGCATCCAAATCTCCGCGAACGCCATGTTCAGGCGAAAACATCGCGGTAAGATTAAAGTTTTCATGTAAAATAGTAATCGTAGATTCAAAATCTTTCGTAAGCCCTGTCGGGGCTGTAATTAATCCGACGCGCTTGCCTTTAAACAAATGACGATACTTCGTAATAGAATCTATTCCATTTAACACCATATGAAATCTGGCCTCCTACCAAAGACTAGACTGTCTAACCTTCATCGTTTCAGCAGGCACCATAAATGCTTCTGCATATGACTTTCTTGCTTCACAGCCGCGAACTACTGCTAACGCTTTATAGTAATCCATGTATTTGAAAGATTTACTATTCGTCACAAACCAATGCTTGCTTAATGCATCGATCCATAAATCAAATGCAGCTTGATCGAAATCTACATATACGTAAGGAACATAATCAACCGCATCTTCCCAGTTTTCAGAATAATATAATCTTGCTGCAAAATGAGCTGGAAGCTCACGTTCAAAGGATGCCAAGCCTGCATAGAAACGAGCATCGTTAACAATATGATGCGTTAGCGCATGATCCTTATGCATACTGTTTTTCCAGTGTGTAATAATAATGTTAGGCTTCACGCGACGAATCACATCGCAGACTTCCATACGAACTTGTAGATTATCAGGCAATTCTCCGTCACAATAATCAAATACTATTGCTTCACCGCCAAGCATTTCCGCAAAAACATGCGCCTCTTTCACTTTTTGCTGACGATATTCCTTCATATCCTGTCCTGCTGGCACACCTCTCTCACCTGCAGTTAATGCTAGTGTCACAATGTGATCTCCCTTTAAACTATGACTCGCGAGTACACCACCAGAAGCTAGTTCCACATCACCAACATGTGCTCCAATTGCTAATACTGTTAATTTTTCGCTCATCTTTAAAGTTCCCTCCGTAATATAGAAAATTGTTTTTCAATATTAAAGCCAGCTTTTTGATAGATTCGAATAGCCGGATTATTACTTCCAGTGAATAAAGAGATATATTGACAGCCCACATTTTGAAAAGCTTCAACCATTCGGAAAAATAGTACACTGCCGAGGCCATAGCCCTCATGCTCAGGATGCACCCCGATACCGCAAAAAAATGCTCGACCATTCGGTTGTGAAATAATTGGACCTGCAAAGCCAACTACCTCGTTGCCGTGCACAGCTACCACAAGAGGAGCGCCATCCTTCACGAAAGAAACAACATCCTTCTCCCACTGCGGATTTTGCAGAGCAGCAAGCGTTGCTTCAAGCCCTGTATGTAACTCAGGTACATAGGGTTCAACGTAATAGTCCTTGTTATTTGCTTTAGCTTCCTTACCTAAAATATCTTCGGGAACAATAAAGCTTCCAAGTTTCAAATACATGCCGCATTGCGTCGCTCGATCTTCGTAGCCTCTAGCAATTAGAGCTTCATATAATGGCTGGTCCTTACTGATGCCTGGAGCATTATTATGCTCATGCTGCGGCGCACTTGGAATATTCCATATCAGCTTTACTGGATTAAAAAACAATACATCCGCTTGTTTTTTTCCAAGCTCTTGAAATCTTTCTTCTAAGAGCAATAGAAAAGCATCGTAAAGCTCTAGAGAAGCCACATCAGCATCAATAATTACACTGGTAATGTAGCCGGACACATCTCCAAGAGGGAGATCATCACCACTGCAGCCAGCTGCAAAACCAACAATCCCTTTTTCATTACTACCTACCCACATACAGTGAGCGTCAAAATAAGGTTGATCAATGAATGTATCTTGAAACTCTTGCTCTGTAAACGGCTTATAGTCATATTTTGTAGCCTCACGATTCCAAAGCTCTACAACTGCAGAGTGATCTTCAATTAAAAAGGGTCTGATTTGCATCATTCAAGCCTCCAGTTAACGTCCAAGATAGGGGTAGGAAACCTTTCCCATTATCACTGGTTGAGAAGCTCCAGTTACTAGTGGAATATTGTTAGGTAAGCGCTTCATCGTGTAATATGCTAGCATAGCAAAAGCAATTGCCTCCTTAGCATCACTATTGCCGCCGATATCTTCCTGTGTTAGCACTTGCACCTTATGCGGTGTAAACAATTGCTGCAAATCACGCAATAACGTTTTGTTATAGCTGCCGCCACCGCCAATTAACAATTGCTGAGCTTGATGTTTAGGCGCAATATACCGTTCATAGCTATCGACGATGCTCCATGCTGTTAAGTACGTAGCTGTTGCAACGACATCTTCAGCTGTCCAGTTATTAGCCCTCGTCAGTTCCATAATTTGCGCAACATATTGCCCACCAAACCGTTCTCTGCCTGTTGATTTGGGTAAAGGCATCTTATAATATTCATCTTGCTGCATCCATTTCAATAGTTCATCAATCACTTGACCGCTCGCGCTAATTTCGCCGCCAACATCCATCGTCATTGGCGCATATAATTGCGATACAAGCCCATCGATAATCATATTTCCAGGACCAGTGTCAAAAGCAAACACCCCTTCCGGTGAGGCATTTGCAGGCAAAACAGTTACATTGCCTATGCCGCCTATATTTTGCATCAGAAGTGTTGTCTCTGGATTGCTAAACAATAAATATTCGGTAAATGGTACTAACGGTGCTCCTTGTCCACCCATTGCCATGTCAGCGACTCGAAAATCTGATACGCAAGGAATTCCTGTGCGATTCGCGATCACTGCACCATCTCCGATTTGAACAGTACAATGCAGGTTATAGTCGCCCATAACATTCTCTTCCGGTGCATGATAGATCGTTTGACCATGTGATCCCACTGCAAATATTTGCGAAGGCGAAAGTCCGCTTTTCCCTATAATGGATAATGTGGCTTGGGCGTATAGTTCGCCAAGCCACATATTCATCGCGCCAACCTTATCAATCGTCGCATTAGCGGGATCAAAAAGCTCAAATATTGAGTTTCTAACTTGCACCTCAAAAGGAGTGTTCTCAAAAGCCAGTAATTCAACCTCTACTCCCTGCTCTCTTTCGGCTGGTGGAGAAAGTTTAACTACTGCTGCATCAATACCATCTACTGATGTACCAGACATCAAGCCAACTAAGTACGCTGCATCAACTTTTGATTGTTTGTCCATTAACCTTTCACCGCTCCAACGGTTACCCCTTCAAGGAAGTATTTTTGTAAACTGAAGAACAAAATAAACATTGGAACTGCTGAAATGGTTGCCCCCGCCATCATTGGTGCAAAGTAAGTTGTATTCGCAAAGCGGAAGTTTTTCAAGCCGACTTGAATGGTTTGCATATCCATAGTATTCGTTACTAGGAATGGCCAGAAGAAGTCATTCCATGCCGCCATGAACGTTAGGATAGCTAGAACTGCCATAACTGTTTTAGATAGAGGCATAATGATATGCCAGAAGATTTTAGGTTGAGAACAACCTTCGATTTTAGCAGCCTCAATAATTTCGACTGGAATCGAAGACATGAACTGTTTAACCAAGAAAATGTTATACACCGTAACTAAGCTTGGCATAATCAAAGCAGTGTACGTATTTTGTAAATCAAAGACATTTACGATCAAAATATATAGCGGAACCTGTGTTACTTGACCAGGAATCATCATAGATCCTAGCAAAATAGCGAACAAAATATTTTTTCCTTTAAATTTCATTTTTGCAAAAGCATATCCCGCAAGTGTAGCAAAAAATACGTTAGATACCGTAATACACGCTGCTACAATAAAGGAGTTCAATAACCAGTCCAATGAATGGGGGCTGAATTTAAAGAAAAATTTATATGATTCAAATGAAATCTTCGATGGAAAGATAGAATAACTCATTGCGCCAGCTTCTACCGGATCACCAAACGAGGAAATGATCATAAAGTATATCGGGAAAATGGTAGCTGCAGCAAATAGGATAAGGAACGTAATGATTAGACCATTACGGACGAACAGATACCCTTTGCTTCTTAAGCCATTGTTGTACAAACCCATAGTATTCTGCCCCTTTCCTTAGTATTCTACATCTTTACCTATAAACTTAAATTGAAGGAATGAAATAAATCCGATAATCGCTGCTAGAACTAATGATTGTGCTGCCGCCTCACCAAACTCAAAATATGTGAACGCATTGTTAAAGATTAACAAACCTACCATTGTTGTAGCATGGTCTGGTCCACCGCCTGTCATAAGATAAGCGTTTTGGAATACTTGGAATGAACCAATGACACCAGTAACAAGTAGGAATAGCGTTGTTGGCTTAAGGAAAGGAACGACGATAAACCAAAGCTTTTGCAAGAATGTCGCGCCGTCAATTTCAGCTGCTTCATAATAGCTGTTATCAATACCGAGTAATGCAGCTAGATAAATAATAATTGCTGTACCGTGACTTGATAGCCATGACATTAATACAAGTGAAAACATTGCAGTTGCACTGGAACCAAGCCAGTTTTGATTAGATACACCGAAGAAACCCACCAACTGATTGAAAATACCTGTTTTCAAGGGATCGAAGATCCATAACCATACAACAGCAAGCGCTACACCAGATGCTACAGCTGGCAAGTAATATAGTGCTTTAAAGATTGTTTGTGTTCTTTTCTTGAAAGGAATAATCAAAATTGCAATTAAGAAGGATAGAAAAATATTAAATGGAACAGTTAATAGGGTATACACTAATGTATTTTTCAATGCTTTCCAGAAAAGTTCATCTGAAAATGAGTTAGCGAAGTTTTCCAGGCCGACAAAAGTGGACCCTAATGGACCATATTCTTGTAAACTGATAATAAAAGCATTGATGACTGGATATGCGGTAAATAAACAAAACGCAATAAGTGCTACTGCGATAAACGCGTATCCCCAACCTGAGTCACTTTCGAGTTTCAATTTTTTTCTTTTAGTCAACGTTTGATTCATTGGGTTGCACCTCTCTTCTTAAAAACAGTACAAGCTCAACACTAATTTAGAAGGAAAGCTGTACGTTATAGCTACGTACAGCTTTCACATGTCAGTCTAGGACAGACTAGTCAACTACAACACCATCTGCACCGAAGGACTTAGTAGCTGCAGCTTTAACTGCATCATACATTTGTTGTGGAGTAATCTCATTTGCAAGTAATGCTTGTAGCTTAGGAATGATTACTTCTGTTTCAATTTTAATGGCTTCAGCAGCTAGATCAGTAGGAATGTCCGTACGAGCCGGTATAGCTTTTGACTTCATGATGTCACTTGCAGCGACATTATCTGCGTTACGTTCAAATGACTCGGCTGGTTCTAAAGCACGTGCAGATGCTGTAACTGGTGTTGTAAAGATCTCGCTGCTGTAATTTGCAGCAACTTGACCTGAAGACAAGTAAGTCATAGCAAGAGCAATGTTTTGTTTATGTTCTTCAGAAGGATCTTTTTTACCACGAAGTGCGATATAACCATCAACTACAGAAGTTGGAACATAATCAGCACCATTGAATGTAGGAACCGGAAGAACAATGTAATCTGCTTCGATAGAATTTGCTACAGCAGAGCCATCATTAGCTTTAATTTTTTCATTGTTTAGACGAGCAGAGTTTTCAAAAGATGAAAGACCTTTACCAGTGATCATGGTTTGACCAGTTAGGAACATGTTCCAACGTTTACCTGCATCGATAGAGCTTAGCTCTTTCGGCATAGAACCATCATCAATCAATTGACGAAGAGAAGTTAGAAGACCTAGGAAATTTTTGCTAGTGTAAGTGTATTTAAGATCCTTATCGAAGTATTCAGGAAGACCTGCAGATTTCGCCATAATACCTAGGTAATCTTTAGATGTTACACCAGATGTCGCGAATACGAAACCGTAACGAGTTGTTTCACCTTTATCGTTTTTCACTACCCCTTTAGCGATAGCTTCACGGAACTTATCGTAAGTCCATCCGTTTTGTTGGACTGATTTGTAATCAAGACCTGCTTCTTCAAGGAACTGTTTGTTACCACCAATAGAGTGAATTTCCATGTAAGCTGGAAGACCGTATTGAGCATCACCCAATTGGAAAGATTGCAATGGAACTGCATCATAGTCTGCTTTCACTTCATCAGAAAGGTATGGATTAAGATCAAGTAATACATTTAGTGCAGCATATTTAGAAAGTCCAGTCGAACCAATCCAAGCAATATCTGGAGGAGAACCAGCATTTACTTGAGTATCAAGTTTTTGTGTCATATCTTCCCAGCTTGCTGGTTCGATTTTCAATGTTAGATTAGGATACATTTCATTGAATTCTTTTTCCATTTCAGTAAATCTAGCTTGAAAGTTTCCTGTTACTGGAGGTAATAGTGCTGTAATCGTATCTTTTTTGGGCTCAGAACCACCATTACTGCTACCTGAGTTACCGGAATCTGTAGAAGCTGTAGAATTATTTCCGTTTCCTCCGCAAGCGGATAATAGTGATAACATCATGATTACTGACAAAAATAGAGTTAATACACGTAATCTTTTTTTCATCGATAGCAGCCTCCTCAATTTTAGAGCATCAATCCCGTTATTCCACTTTTTCGCCACCTAAGCCAATGATGAGATTGCTTGTTTCAAGCGTCCTCCATTTGCATTAAGTGCTTGTTCTGCTTCTTTTGCATCTAACCCCGTTTTAATCATCATAATTGCCAACTTACAGTTCATAGATGCTTTTTCTAGTGTTTCTGTCGCGGTTGATGTATCTACACCAGTCGTGTTCATAATAATGCGGATCGAACGATCTACGAGCTTAATATTGCTTGCCTTTAGGTCAACCATTAAGTTGTTGTACGTCTTCCCTAACTTGACCATTGTGCATGTTGTTAGCATATTAAGCACCAACTTCTGAGCAGTTCCTGCCTTTAATCGAGTCGAGCCGCTAATGACCTCCGGCCCTACAACAGGTGCAATACAAACATCTACAATGGGTTCGAACTTTGAGCCTTTGTTGTTACAAACACCGATCGTAGCTGCTCCAAGCTCCTTTGCTTTCGCTAAAGCTGCAATAACGTAGTTTGCACTGCCGCTTGCCGAAATCCCAATAAGTACATCTTTGTTTGTTACACCGATACTTTCGATTAATGCGATCCCTTCATCCATATCGTCTTCACAGCCTTCAACCGCAGTACGCAAAGCAATATCACCACCAGCGATATAGCCCTGTACCAAGGAAGGATCTGTACCAAAGGTAGGAGGACATTCGGAAGCATCCAAAACACCTAATCTTCCTGATGTGCCAGCTCCTATGTAAAACATTCTTCCACCATTAGACAACCTATGATGTAGAATATCTACCGCCTTTGCAATCTGCGGAATTTCCTCAGCTATAGCTGCAGGAACCAGTGCATCTTGTTGATTCATTAACTGGATCATTTCTTCCGTAGTACATTCATCAATCATTAATGTGTCTGGATTCACAGCCTCTGTTGTTAATCCCGCAAGGTAGTCATTCATAGCCATCCTCCTTCTTGCCAGTCTTGATCTCACTTGTAATTAACAAGATGTGTAAGATTAACTAACAAATCTTATGCTCTAATACTAATACAATAGTTTTGCTCCGTCAATAGTTTTTGAAATATAATTTCATTAAGAAAATAAATTCTGATGTTTTATTTCATTCCTTACACACTCTGTTATACCATATTTATAAAGCGCTTACAAGTGATTGATAAAATTTTTATCGAACGCTTACAGCTCTATTGCTACAGTATTCCTGAAAAAGGAAAACCCTGTCTTATATGCTGATTACTGATCCAAAAGGAATATGAAATTGCATCATAACTATTCAAATTTTATTAAAAATTTTCATAAAATCAGTGTACTAAGCTTTCAATTATGGAATAAACTAATCATAATATTCGCTCGGTAAAACGTTTTCATTTTTGTAGCTAATCTAACATGAAATAAGAAAATAATACGTTAAGTATAAAAATTAGTGCATGAAATACAAAAAGAAAGCATTGATCTAGGATCAATGCTTTCTTTCATATTCATTTCATCAGAATCTAATTTCTAAGTTTTTTCTTCAATATATTATGTGTTTTTGTTAAGTAGGTTTTTACTTCATCGTATTCTGCACTGGCAACACCAGCAAATAATATATCGATGATCGTAAGCATCGCAATACGTGAACCCATAGCGCCACTGCGAATGGTTATTTCAGGTGTAGATATACTAAGAACAATATCCGCCCGCTCTGCAAGCTCACTTTTATTGTATTTCGTAATCGCAATACATTTCGCTTTGTTCTTTTGAGCAATTTCCAGTGCATCAATAATATCACTAGTTGCTCCAGAGTTAGAAATGAAAATGGCAACATCATCTTTCTCAAGTAAAGTTGCTGCTGTAAGCTGACTATGACCATCTGTATAAGCATGACACATCTTATTAATTCGTGAGAACTTCTGTTCCCCGTCCATACAAATGATTCCTGAGGCACCTATTCCAAAGAAAACAATGCGCTTACTATGACGTAGTAACTCTACAGCTCTTGCAATTTCTTTTCGGTCAATAACACTAAGGGTATCCTCAATAGACTTGCAATTATTCAATGAAATATTTGAAATAATTGTCGATAGATCATCACCTGGCTGAATATCTGTATACTGAGCCTTTGAATCCTCATCACGGGAACCCAAAGAGGCCGATATACTCACAATAAAATTGCGATATCCGCTGTACCCCATCGTCTTACAGAAACGTAGGACAGATGCATCACTTGTTTTACTCGATTGAGCCAATTCCTTAATCGACAAATGGGGGATTTCTTCAGTATTTTCTAAGATGTAGTCTCCAACCAATCGTTCAACTGGAGTAAAACTTTCTCTCATTTCACGAATCTTAATTAAAACGTTATCATTTAAACTCATAATCTACCTACTCTAGATTTAATTAATACCTTAAATCATATCATAAACAATATAGACAACCTATTTCAATAGCAAAACATATTTTGACATAATAAAAACATCCAAAATTTGCTATTCTGAAACAATCATCCGATCATGTAAAAAGTCAACGATATGCATCGCCTTCATCGGCTGATCTGGCTGATGCTTTTCAATACCAACCTTCATTTGGAGTAGACAGCCCGGGTTACTCGTCAACATATAGCTTGCTTGCGTATTATTCGCATGCTCCATTTTGTGCTCAAGAATGGAACCTGCCATCTCAGGCTGTACAATATTGTATATACCCGCAGAGCCACAGCAGCGATCGGATTCGACCATTTCAATATAATCAGTGTTAGCTACTTGCTTCATTAATGTTCGTGGGGCGCTAGAGCCTTTCATTACATTGCGCAGATGACAGGAATCCTGATACGTCACCTTAATTTTCTCAGCTTGTGGAGAGCTTTCTTTTTGAGCAAATTTCGGTACACGTCCCTTTTCTACAATCAATGCGCTGACATCGATCACTCTTGAAGCAAACCATTTTGCGGACTCACGGTACTTTTCATCATCCTGCATAAGATGGTCATATTCAACGAGAAGAGCACCACAACCGCCTGCATTTGATACAACATAATCAACACCCAGCTGTTTGAATGTATCAATATTCACAGCTGCCAATTGTCTTGCATCGTTCATTTCTCCACTATGTGCATATAACGCACCACAGCATACCTGACCGTCGGGAATGTATACATCAAAACCCGCAGCAGACAGCAGCTCAACGGTATTCACATTCGTATCTGTGAACATAACATCCATAATACAACCGCGGAACATCCCTACTTTGGCGATGGCCTCACCCTTTCCAGGATAAAAAGTACCGAGACGATCGACTACCCCCTTAGAGCTGGCGGATGGCATAATAGATTCAATCTCCGCTAAATGTTTTGGAAACAGCTTCATTGCACCGGTTGAATGCGCTACTTTTTGCAAGCCGGATTTTTGATAAAACGCAAGTGTTCCCCCAAGCAATTTCAGTTTACTACGCTTCGGAAATACTTTTTTGAATACGGTCTTACGAACAACTTTAATAGGCAATGAATGAGTTGCGTGCTCCTCAATCGCTTCCCTCGTCTGTTCAATTAATTGGCCATACTTCACATCTGCCGGACAAGCTGGTTCACATGCACGACAGCCTAAGCACAGGTTCATTTGATCTTGGAATTGCTGATCTGGAACCATTAGTCCATCTACTGCTGCCTTCATCATCGCAATGCGTCCACGTGGAGAGGCTGGTTCCATGCCTGTCTCACGGAATGTCGGACAAGCAGGCAAACAGAAGCCGCAACGCATACAATTGGTTAACTGATCATAGTCAAGCTTCTCTAATAAAGTTTGAGCTAAAGGATTAGAATGCTCGATTGCTGGTTTTCCTGTTGTATTAGCCATGCTGCACCACCACTCTCTTCTTTGTTTCCTTAGCAAAAATCTTACTTGGATTCAAAATGTTCAACGGATCGAAAGCGGTCTTGATTCCTTTCATTACTTCAACTCCCGCTTCTCCAACCTTCCATTCCAAATAAGGCGCTTTCACAACACCGACTCCATGCTCGCCAGTTATCGTGCCCCCAAGCTCGATGGCAGCTTCAAAAATTTCTGCAAATGCCTCCTCAACGCGATGCACTTCTTCCCGGTCTCGTGCGTCAGTAGTTGCAGTTGGATGCAGGTTACCATCACCCGCATGCCCAAAGGTTGCTATGTTCACATTGTACTTTTGGGCGATTGCATTGGTACGCAATACCATATCCGCAATTTTTGAACGCGGTACAGTAGCGTCCTCAAGTATCGTTGTTGGGCGAAGGCGTGCGAGTGCTGTAAATGCACTACGTCTAGCGGTCAGCAGCTTTTCTGCTTCTTCACGATCCGCTGCTACTTCAATACGATCCGCCTGCTCTTCCCTACAAATAAGATGAATTTTTTCAATATCACGTTCAACCATTTCCGGCTCGCCATCCTGCTCAATAATGAGGATCGCGGCCATATCTAGCGGTAAACCAATTTTCGCAAAGTCATCAACAACTCGAATGGTTGGATTATCCAATATCTCTAACGTTGCTGGAATGATTTGATTTTTAATAATTTTAGATACCGTTCGTGCTGCACCATAAATATCCTTATACATCGCAACCATTGTTTTCTTTGTTTTCGGCTGTGGAATTAGCTTAAGAATCGCCTCTGTAATGACTGCAAGTGTTCCTTCTGAGCCTACTAATAATTTCGTCAAATCATAACCAGCAACATCTTTAGTTAATTTCCCGCCTGTACGAATGACAGATCCATTTGCAAGAACTGCAGTTAAGCCAAGTACATAATCTTTCGTAGTTCCGTACTTTAATCCTCTTAGACCACCTGAGCATTCAGCGATATTGCCACCAATGGTGGAAATTTTCATACTGCTCGGATCTGGTGGATAGAATAGTCCTAACCCTTCAACATGTGCAATAAATTGGCCAGTAATTACACCAGGCTGGACAATAGCCGTTAAATTTTCCATATCCACTTCAATAATTTTATTCATGCGATGCATAACCATCACAATCCCTCCTTGCAATGGTGTTGTACCACCGCAAAGATTCGAGCCAGAACCTCTTGTTACAATCGGAATAAGATTGCTGCTAGCTATTTTCATAATTTCTGAAACTTGCTCTGTTGATTCTGGATAAATAACTCCATCGGGCAAAGCTTGTAGCATCGGAGTTCCATCATAAGAATGTGCGATTAACGCCTCCTGATCTGTCCGAAAAAACTTTTCCCCTACAATCTCTCTTAGTTGTCTAGCAACAGCTTCATTCAACATAATCGATTCCTCCATAGCAAAAAGTAGGCAGGTCATCTGATGACTTTATGATTGATTATAGCGTAATAAAGTAGTACAGTATAGTCGATAGTTATATCATTGGAGGTTAAAGCTCTATGCAGCCGATAAAGGTAGAAACTGAAAAAGGACATGAGATTGTGCAAAGAGTCATTCTTTCACAAATTGAGGAAGGTCTCTTACAACCTGGTCAAAAACTACCATCCGTAGTTGACTTGAGTACCTCCTTCGGAGTAGGTCGCTCCACCATTCGTGAAGCATTGAGCGCATTAAAGGCTACAGGCTGGATAGATGTGAAGCATGGCGGAGGTACCTTTATTAATAAAGTATTACCTACCTCGCAGAGTAACTCTCGTGATCCATTCGAGGAATCGGAAAACGTAAGAGAGATACTAGAAGTTCGTATTTGGCTTGAAAGTGGCAGTGCTGCATTCGCTGCCCAGCGTCGAAATGATCAGGATCTCGAGAGGTTAAAGCAAATTATTGAACAAATGGAGCAAGCGTTGGAAATGAACGATACGCAAATGAGTGAACATGCGGATATCGAATTTCATCTAGCTATAGCAGCTGCATCACATAATGAACTGCTTAATACATTAATGAGTTCACTTTCATGTAAGCTTACCGAGACAATAGGGAAAACTCGTCAGCTGTGGTTTTACGAGGACAAGTCCTCTTCCATACTGCTCTTAAAAGAGCATCAATCCATATATCATGCAATATTAGCTCAAAATAGCGAGCTTGCCAGCCAGTTAATTCAAGCTCATTTATATAAGGTTGCGAATGTATTGAAACATGGAGCCATTCAAGATTAATTTATGATGCGGAATTCCTGCAATTCCTGCAAATGTGCAGGCTTTGTTTATGTAAAGTCTCTAAATGTCCCAAATTCCTGCAAATGTGCAGGCTTTCTCTAAGGATTCTCTTCAAACTAGTCTATTCTGAACCATATTCCTGCACTTTTGCAGGCTTTTGTTCATCCTTTCATGGCTACTTTTTAAAAACTGCATTTTTGCATCCTTTGCCTCATATTATGCCTTTCCACTGCTAAAAAAGAAGCGTCCCTCAAATTATCTTTAGATGACTTATGGGACAGCCTCTTATTTTTTGTCAATAATTGAACTTGGTCAATCAATCCTCAGATGAGTCCGACTGAAACGAGATGATACTATGCATAATTCGTATACTCGCTTGAAAATTCCACTTCATTCCCTGCTGAATAAATACTTCACAGGAGCATCGATGAACTACAAACAAATATTTTCGATGCTTATTCCGATCTTTGTGGATTCTGCCTTTATTGTATTCATTAGCATTTTGAATACAGCAATGGTCAGCTCCTCAGGCGTTGAAGCAGTTAGTGCAGTGAGCATGGTCGATTCGGTAAACATTTTCATTATTAGCGTGTTTATTGCGATTTCAACAGGTGGAACTGTAATTGTCGCTCAATACATAGGCAAGCGAAACCAAGAGCAGGCATCTCGGGCTGCAACTCAGGCGATCTCATCCGTCGCTACCCTTTCTATCGCAATATGCGTGCTCGTTATCATTTTTCATTCTACTATTCTGGACTTTTTATTTGGCAGTGCTGATTCTGATGTTATCTCTAATGCTAAAATATTTCTTATTGGCAGTTGTATCTCCTATCCCTTCATCGCAATCTATCAAGGTGTTGTCGGAGCCTTGCGAGGCGTGTCTGAGACAAAAGCTTCTCTAGTTTTGTCTGTCATATTAAACTTGTCGTACTTTATCTTAAACATATTATTCATTACCATTTTGGATATGGGTGTGCTAGGACTAGCTATTTCCTTAATTAGCGCACGTGTACTAGGAGCTGCTGCATCACTAATCTATCTTTTACGTTACAATCATACATTGCGCTTTGAGCTAGAAAATATATTTAAGTTACATGTTTCAATATTCAAAAAAATTATGTTTATTGGTCTTCCTTTTGCAGCGGAGCAACTGTTCTTCAATGGAGGTAAGTTGCTTACACAAACCTATATCGTTCAGTTCGGCACATTACCAATTACGGTCAATGCAATCGGTAATTCATTATCTATGTTATTCCAAATCGGAGGAACTTCATTAAGTGTAGCGATTGTTACAATAGTTGGACAATGTATAGGGAGGAGAGATATCGCCGATGCAAGAAAGTTTATTAAATCATTTTTAGGATTTTCAAGTGTCTTATTCCTGTTGATTACTGCCATTTTATTGCCCATTTTCCCATGGCTAGTTAACCTATATTCGCCACCTGAATCCATCGTACCAGACATCTTTCATCTCATCCTATTAATCTCTATAGCTCAGCCCATCGTTTGGTCATTTAGCTTTATATTACCGTCAGCTTTACGTGCGGCTGGCGATTCGAAATACACTTCGATTATTGCACTACTCACTATGTGGCTATTCCGGGTCATTCTTGGCTACATATTAGGAGTTACACTTCAGCTTGGTGTTATGGGGGTATGGATCGCAATGGTTACAGAATGGGCAGTACGAGGCATCATCTTTGCATTACGATTTAAAGGAGAAGCGTGGTATAGGAATAAAATTGTATGAAAAAATCTATCCTCATATAGCAAAAGACTTAAGGAAGTTTTTATCTGAAAACAATATTTCCACCAAGAAACTGGTCATCGATCTCGAGGCAGAAACCATTGAAGACTTTAATGATTACATTAATAGACCACATTCAAGAGTCTCGGGAGGGTTGGGGAAAGTGACCCGCAGCCACTCCGGATACTTATTCGATTCGAACAAAGGCTACAAATAATCCTCCTAATTACTGAACTATTCATATCCTCCACTCAATCGAACAAGGGCAATATAATATGAAACCGGAAATGTCCGTCGAAGTGCTCATGCTCTAACGTTCCTCCATGGAGCTCAGCAATACTTTTGGCAATAGATAAGCCTAAACCGCTCCCCGTTTGAATGTTCTGCCGACTTCTGGAATCATCCGTTTTATAGAATCGCTCCAACAGCCGCTCCTCCTGCTCCTTCGTGATCGGTGCTCCCTCATTCTCAACAGTGATTCGCGCCATCCCTTCATAATTGCACAACTCCACACGAATCAATCCAGGTCTTATAGAGAACTTGAGAGCGTTCATCAGAAGATTATCGATAGACCTCCTGATCATCTCGGGATCAACCCAGGCCATGATTCGTCCACTCGGGATCGAGGTTTCCAGCGTGAGTTGATTTTCCTTCGCTATCGGCTCCATTTCAACCAACAGCTGTACCAGCAGCTCCCGTAAATCAATCGTCTCTTTCTGGAGCTTCACTTCATCAATTGTTAACCTGCTGTATTCGAACAAATCATCAATTAATGATTTCAACTGCATCGATTTATTATAGGTATTGCCAACAAAGCGGTTATGCTCCTCCTCGTCCCTGTATGCTTTATCCCTCAACAGGTCCAGATAGCCGATAATGCTCGTAAGAGGCGTCCTCAAATCATGAGAGACACCTGTGATTAATTCCAGCTTCGCTTTTTCCAGCTTACGTTCCCTGTTGATTTGTTCTTCCAGCTTCTCCGCCATGGCATTAATATTAACGGCAATGCCTCCCAGTTCATCATTTCGATTTACCGGAACCCTGTAGTGCAGATTTCCTTGTGCGATGACATCCAGTCCGGCTGCCAAAGTCAGCACATAGCGAATAATATGCCTGGTCAGAAAAAAGAAGCTGCAAAGAAACGGAATAAAAAAACAAAGAAGCCCACTAATAAGATTCAAGTAGTAATTATTAAAAACGTTCGGAATGACTGCAGAAATGGCGATCGCGATAATCGTGCTTATCATGAAAGACCAGATCATACGGATGCGAATATTGTTATTTCCCGCAAGGGTGCTGATAAATTTACTTTTCAATTTTATACCCCACTCCCCATACCGTTTTAATGTACTGAGGCGATCTTGGAGTTATTTCTATCTTTTCCCGGATATTCCGGATGTGAACCATAACTGTATTTTCCGAAAAAAAAGGGGTCTGGTCTTTCCATACACTCTGGTGAATCTTTTCAACACTAAATACTTGCCCGCGGTGATGTGCGAGCAGCTCCAGAATGGAGAACTCAATAGGAGTCAGAGCTACCGGATTGCCGCGTACAGTTACCAAATGTTCATGTTTATTAATAATCAACTCATCGATTCGGATTTCCGACACATTGTCCCGTTGATGGGCACGGAAGTTCTGCCGCCTTAGTTGGGCTTTTACTCTGGCTATAAGCTCCAGGGGATGAAACGGCTTCGTCACATAATCGTCTGCCCCGGTGGACAGTCCGGTAATTTTATCGAGGGATTCTTCTTTGGCTGACAGCATAATAATCGGAATGTCAGACTTCTCCCGAATGTGCAGACATGCTGCAATACCGTCCAAATTAGGCATCATTACATCCAATATAATTAGATGGATCTCATCCTGCTGCAAAATTTGCAAAGCCTGCAAACCATCTACAGCCTCCACCACATGATAACCTTCGTTCCGCAAATAGACATGCAGCACATCCCGGATCTCCCGATCATCATCAACGACCAAAATGTTCATTTTTTTCACCTTGGTTAACTCCCTTTAGCAAAATTGTCTGCTTGAACGGTGACAGCCGGATGAGTACGAACCACAGTATTTCTACCAAGGCAATCGCTCCGGCGATGTCCAGCAAAACATGCTGCTTCACAAAAAGTGTAGAACAAATAATGGAACATGAGCAAATATAGACTGCTGCTATGAAGAGCCTCGACATTTTAGGGCAAATGGATACTCCCTTGATCATTAAATAGCTGGTCAGCACATGAATGCTGGGAAAGCAATTAAACGGTTGATCCGTATTATATACGAAAGCGACAAGCTTGTAGAGGATTCCATACTCAGGAATTGACGGACGGGATACTGTGGTCTGAAATAATGCATAAACGAGGTAGCAGGAAATCAACCCCAGACATTGGGTAAGCAATGTCAGATAGTAGACCCTTTTATTACTAAGAAAAAAAGCAATCAGCATGATGATGATAAAAGGGTACCATAACAGATAAGGAATAATAAAGACCGGTACAAATGGAATCTGTTTATCCAAATCCGTCATCAGGCTGCTCACAATCCCCTCCCCATGATTTAGCAGTCCATAAAAAAGATTCAGCACCGGAATGACCAATATCCATAACAATGGAGTATACGCCCTGAGCTTGGCGTTCATCATGTCACCCGTTTCTTGCGGCATATATAAACAAACGCTGGCGGGATGTTCAGGGGCACGAAACGGATAACCTCAATTTCAAAATGCTCCGTCAATTGCCTCTTCATCTGCTGTGAATATTGAAAAGCAATGAAGAGTCCATCATCCTTAAGTGAAGCTACGATCTGTTGAATAAGCCGATCCCGCACCTCTTGATGGAAATTGAAAAATGGAAGCCCGCTTATAATACAGTCCAGCCGTTCCAGCCCTTCCTGCTCCAGCGCATTCTCAAGCAGGAGACAATCCGCATAACAGGAATAGTCCGGGTAACGAATTGTTAATTTGCCACGCAGGTAGGAATCTTTTTCAAATAGGATAACCCTAGTTCCTGATCTTGCAGCATTCGGGATATACTTGGTAACCGCCCCCGTGCCTGCTCCCAGCTCGGCAATGGCATAGGTGCTCTGCCACTGAATCGGCTCCAGCATTGCCATTGCCAGTTCTCTTGAGCTGGGGGTTATACTGCCTATCTGCTTCGGTGAACGCAAAAATTTATAAAGAAAAACAGACCTCTCTTTGACCCATGTTTTTACATTCATAATCATGAAAGCCGCCTCCCTTATCTAATAGCTCCAATCATAATTGATAAATCTGTAGATAAAGGGCAGGAAATTCTGAAAATAATCTTAAGATTTAAAAAAGAAAAGCAGCCAACCTGCCCGTTATTGATACGGACCCGGTTTGCTGCTTCTGTCATTGAGGCCGACCCAAGTTTGGCCGATTTATTGAGCTCTTCTTGCTTCCAATTCTGCAATAATTTCATGATGCGGTTTATCCCACTTATATAGAAAAACCAGGATGAGAATCGACACTACACTTAAAGTAATTGGCAGCCAAATGAAGCTGATCTCAATCATTTGAAGCGCAGATTGTGTTTGAGTTTGATTAGCAACATAACCTCCTGCTGCAAGCAACCAGGCCGGGATAGCTCCGCCAAGACCAGATCCTAATTTGATTGCAATGCCGGAAGCGGTCGAAGCAAGCAACCCCTGCGCGCGAACCCCTGATTTCCATTCACCGTAGTCAACGGTATCCGCAATTAGAGCAAATAGCAAGCCTACCGGCAATCCAAAGCCGATTGCGCCTATGACTGTACCTGCAAGCACCAATGCTGTACTTTGTCCACTGAAGTGAATAATTAATTGCCCTACAATATTGATGACCATTCCTGAAATAATCAGTGTCTTTTTACTATACTTCTTGGATAAAAACGGTACAAAAATGATTCCTATCAGGGTTAACGAACCAAGAGTATTTACTGTTGCTACAAGATCGGGCTTATCAAGATTGTAGGTAATATAATAGATGCCCGATGACAATTTAATCACATACATGATAAAAAATACTACACCCAGCAAAACTCCTGCAATCCACGGCATATTGCCTTTAATCGATTTGACACTCTCTTTTAGTGGCAGTGATTTGCCTCCGGATCTATCCTGAACACGTTCTCTCGTGTTAAAGAACGTAATCAAGAACATGACCATTCCCACTGCGCCAAAAAGAATCATAGTATGGAAAAATCCCTTTTGCTGATCGCCGTTACCAAAGAATGCAACTAGCGGCAGCAAGGTCAAGTTAACAAGTAATCCACCAAATTGTCCGCCAAACATCCGAAACGTATTCGCAACCGTTCTTTCCTGAATATCACTGGACAAGCTTGGAAGCAGCGTAGTTAATGGATTATTAACTGCTGTATACAATACATTGGAAGCGATATAGAAAATGTAGGCATATACCAGTTTCCCTGAAGCACTTAACTCAGGCCCCATAAACAATAAGATGGTAACGATAGTAAATGGTAAGCATGACCACAAAATCCACGGTCTTGATTTCCCCCATCGTGTATTCGTTTTATCAATCAATATCCCGAAGATGGGACTATCGAGCATATCTACAAGTCTTGCAACTAACAGCAGCGTACCTACAGCAGCAGCACCAATACCATATACATCTGTAAAGTAAAAAGTTAAATAAGTCGTAACCACCGCATAAATCAAGTTTGAGCCAGTATCTCCTAAACCGTAGCTTACCTTTTCCAATAATGACAGCTTTTGATTCGACTCTTCTTTCAGTGCCATAGTGTACCCTCCTGATGAAAACGTATTCAATTTTTACAAGCTAATAATTCCCTTAATTAAATCTTTTTCTGCACTGCTGTTTCCGATAAAGACATCATAAGCTATCTCTTCGAGCTCCCATTCGTTTGTAATAGGATTGAACCATTTGATTTTTTCAATTGGACAGGCGATTTCAACCTTCTCCTTTTGACCTGGCTTCAGTGTAATCCGTTTGAATCCACGTAATACTTTTACAGGTCTGTCCACTCTGGAATGGCTAAAGCCTACATATAATTGAACAACTTCATCACCTGTTGTATCCCCAGTATTTTCAATTTCACAAGACCCGGTGATTTGATCGTTTATTACTTTAAAGGCTGCATTAGAAATCGAAAAGCTTGTGTAAGATAAACCAAACCCATAAGGTAACGAAGGCTCTATTCCTTCCTTTTCCAGCTTGGTATATCCGTGGTAGTAGTCATATTTTATTTCGTTTGCATCCCAATCTACTTTTGGAAGATGGCTTTCGCTTGTTGGTACAATAAAGGGTAGCTTGCCGCCAGGGCTGACATCACCGAATAGTGTTTTGGCTATTGCGGTACCGCCTTCCATTCCAGGGTAATACGCCATCAGGATAGAGGAGACAGCTTGCTTCCATTCTTCAATCATGATCATATTACCGCCAATCAGAACAGCAGCACAGTTTTGGTTAACCGGCCCAACCGCCTGGATCAACTCAATGTCCCAAGTGTGCAGACCGAGACTGTTTTTACGATCTCCGCCCTCTTTAAAATCGGCATCCTCGTTCGTGACGGATTCACCTTCATCATCATGGTCATACCCTACAACAAAGACAACGGTATCAGCCGATTTTGCCAGTTCCTTGGCTTTTTCAATATCTGCTCCATTATCAAAAATAACCTCAGCATTTGGAAGCAAACGCTTGATTCCTTCTAACGGTGTAACAACGTATGGCGGAAACACTCTGCTGGAGCCATAATCGCCAATATTTCCTTTATTGCCAAGCTCTCCAATAACCGCTATACGTTTTGTATCTGTTTTGGAAAACGGTAGAACCTCATGATCATTTTTTATCAATGTCATGGATTTTTCCGCAGCTTCCAGCGCCAAGTCAATATGCTCCTTGCATGCGATAACTTCCTTGCTGTACGTTTCATTGTCGGCCTCTGCAAACGCGAGCAGTGTACGTACAATTCTTACTGCTGCCTCATCGATCTTTTCCTCGCTGACCTGACCGTTGCGTACAGCTTCAACCAGCTTATCGCCAAAATATTTTGTATGGCACATTTCAATATCCATGCCACCATTTGCGGCTTCAACCGTATCTTTAATTCCCCATGCAAAGTCGCTTATGACAAAGCCATCAAAATCCCATTCCTCCTTCAAAACCTGATTTAGTAAATAATCATGATGTCCGCAATGGGTTCCATGATATAAATTGTAGGCACTCATGATGCTGGCTGCGCCTGCATCAACACATTCTTTAAAGTGCGGCAAGTAAACCTCACGCTCTGTACGTTTATCAGCGATTACACTTACCTTAAAACGGGCGCATTCCATACTGTTAAAAGCATAATGCTTTACGCAGGCAATTACGTTTTCATCTTGAACCCCTTTTACTAAGGATGACCCCATGGCTCCCAAATGAAATGAGTCTTCACCGTACACCTCCTGGCTTCTACCCCAACCCGGGTTGTACGGAAGATTGATGCAAACTCCGCCAAAAAAGTTGCCGCCCTGTGCGCGAACCTCTTTGCCGATGGCATGTCCAATACGTTGTTCAAGATCCTGATCGAAGGTAGCTCCTCTGGACATAGAAACCGGAAAACATGTGCTGTTGCCGGATACGACACCGCGAGGACCGTCAACAAATTTTAACTCAGGTACTCCCAATCGATCATTGCCACCAGCTGGATAAGGTATCCAGTTATAGTGTCTTTCCTTGAAGTCACTTAGCATCTGCTCCATGGATACTTTTCCGCTCATTAAATATATTTTTTCTTCCAAATTCATTTGACCTACGATTTCCTTGGCCTTCGAGCTGTAAGATAAGCGATACTGTTTATTCACCTTCATCATCTGTTCCTCCAATCTATTTTTCAATATTATTAAACCGCTTTCACTTTTGAGAAGAGATTTAATAAATATTTATAGCATAAATTTTAATTGAGATCGGATATTGATTCCTTCCTGTTTCTTAGACGAATGATGGGAAAATAAAAATGTATATGTAATTCAGCTTCAGGGAAAAAGAGAAAAACCAAAGAATCACCCCTAATTTTAATGGGAATTTCTTTGGTTTAGTTATAAAACTTATTTAGCAGGATACATTCAACTCCATGAACCGGAACATGCAAAGCAAGATGGAGATCACCCTGTAATGCGAGTTGTTTTAATTTCAATGAAGGTCTGGAAATGTTCTTCAGATAATCTGTTTCTTCATGGTTCAGATCGACATATTCACCCATCCGAATCCATTCATCATAGGCAGAACCGTTATGACGATTGAGACTGTATTGCTTGCATTTATAGGTTCCATAAATATTTTTCAGGTGGATATTTAGTAATAAATCGTTCGACTCTTCAAAGATGTCATAAGAAATCTTTTCCTCTTTTTCACCCCTTATGAACAATTGGTCAGGATAAGTATGGTTGTAAACCAAAATTTGAATATCCTCCCCTTGCCTTGTCATGATATAATTTTTGCCCCTGGCAAATACAGTGCTCCCTAACTTGGATAAAAATACGAAGGCATAATATGCTGATTTCTTGATTCCTTCCGTATTGATTAATCCGGTCCCTCCGAAAAACGGGGTGTTTTTTATATCCCACTCATAGAGAATATCAGATGCAGATAAATAACCAATGGCATTCGTAAGACTAACCGATTTATCCAGCATATTATCAATTATAAAAGTGGCCATAAAGGCTGTATCGTGAAGAAAATTCGTAACGTCCCAACTAAAATTCCAGCGTGTTACGATGAATTCGATATCCTTTTTATAATTTGATTTAAGCATCCGATGCATTTTTTCCAGCAAATTTTTTGTATGATTTTTTTCTTCGTATTGAAATGGAATTAATTTTATATCCACAGGATCAGTTATAGAACGCTCCAACCATTCTTTAAATTTGATTCGATTATGGTAAATATTGCAACTGTAGAAATCAATAGGTATCTCATTCTTCTCGCAATATTCAAGGAGCTTCTCAGAAATATGTTCCTCCGTATGAAAGTTTTCTGCTGCAGGTCCAATTTTTAGTGTTGGAGATATACCTTTAATGAGAAGCGCCGTTTGCTTGTACAACTCTAAATACTGTTCGAGTGTGCCGCTCCAATGAATATCATGTACAGGAAACTCCGTCCATATTTGGAAGTACCATTCAGATACAATGTTATGACTATAGCGATTAATGCAATTCATCATAAAGGATTGAACAAGGGACAGCCATTGACTCATTTCCTTCGGTGGTGAAGTATTCCCCTGATAGTTAAAGAAGCTGGTGCTTTTGCTTGCAAATAAAGGAGGCATATAACTCAAACAAATAAAAGGCTTGACTCCAATATCCACTAAATAATCCAGAATGTTGTTAATAAACTTCCAATTGAATTTAAAACCTTCTCTTTCTTTTTGCACTACGTCCATTTCCTGGTTAAAAACACCTTCAAACCGCAAATATTCAATTTGGATTTCTTCATGTATTTCTTTTATTTGGTCACGTATATTTTGGTTTAATAAAGTATTTGCAGACCCGATATTAATGATTTTGTTCCAGGCCTGCTTCAATTCATACCGCTCAGTTTGAATATCCTTGACGATAGTCATTTGAATTGTATTGTCTTCTATCATTCTTGGCTCGATAGGAATAGCTGCATATTGATTAATTAATTCTACATTCAAATGGTTAATTAAAGATATCCCCTCGTCATACTGCTCCTGATATTTTTTACGTAATTGTAAAGGAGTTAACGAAAATTTGTTTTTTATCGCTTTATAATAGCTTTTTTCATCACTAAAACCTGAAGCTAATGCTACATTTGAAATAGAAGCTTCCTGGTGTTGCAGCAAAAATAAAGAATACCTGATCCTGATTTCTTCTAAATATGCCTTAAAAGTAACTCCTACAATTTTTCTAAATTGATCTGACAAATAGGATGAATTGTAATGCTGCTCCAGCGCGATTTCACTTAACGTAAGCTTTCCTTTGAAATCCTGTTCAACTCGGTTAAGCATTTGCTGAACAATGTTGGAATTTTTATAGAAAAATGGATTTTCCGGTTCCGTCAAAGAGAGCCTTTTACTAAAACGGAAAGTTAAGTATCCTAAGAGCTGAAGAACATCGCTGTTGATTTCTACAGTATGACTGTATTTTCGGGTAATTAACTGACTAAATAGAATACGAATGACATCATATGGTTTTTGATTATCTTCACTATTTTTGAAGGATTTTAAATCGTATAACATGCTATAAAAGTCATGATTGTATTTATTTATAAAAAGACTGTCTATATGTAGTTGAATAAAATAAGCATCCGATGCCTTCGGAACTATTTGATGGGCTTCAAAATGGTTAATTAAAATAAGATCGTTTTCAAGTAATAAATAATCATTTTGACTGACCGTTACCTTCAGCTTCCCATGAAGTAGCCAAATAATTTCCAGGCCTGAGTGTTGGTGGAACTCCTCGGAATTATAATCATTAATCATGAAATGTACAGGACATCCCGGTAAATATGGAATATGAATAAATGAATTTTTCACATCAGTACCTCCAATGATTAATGTTTGATATTCTATCTCCAACTGATCAGAAAAATGCAGTCGGTATAAAACATATAAACAAAAATCAACATCGATATCAAGGGGGGATTACTTTATGTCACCCATTTAGCAAATGTGACTGCTTAAATACACTCCGAGAAAGTCACTTTCATAAATGCATTTGCTGAACATTCTTAATGAGTCATCGGCTTTAAATAAGCCAGGGAACAATAGTACGGCAAATTACCGGATTTTTGTTCCTTGGCTCTTTTCTGCAACCTACATTAGAAACCTGTAGTATATTGTCTGGGAATCGTTGTTTCTTTTCTCAAGCTGGCTGCGGCTTCTAATGCCCAATGAGGGTTTCTTAGCATTCCTCTCCCAACAGCTACCAGATCGGCATCTTCATTTCCGATAACCGCATTCGCCAGAATAGGATCATCAAGTCTGCCAACTGCTATGACAGGAATATCAAGGGCTTGTTTGATTTCACGAGCTAATGGCACTTGATAAGCCGCGTGAGTACCAGGTCTGCCCCATGCGGCAATTGGTCCTTCACCACCCGACGAGATATCAAACATATCTACCCCGGCTTGTTGATATACTTTAGCAAAAGCAATGCTCTCCTGAATACCGTAGCCACCCTCTACATATTCTTTAGCGGAAATACGCATGATGAGCGGCATGTCTTCCGGCATCTCAGCCTTGGCTGCCTCAATAATCTCCCGGCCAAACTTGGTAAGGTCTTTACCATACTCATCGTCTCTTTTGTTGGTAAGAGGTGAATGAAACTGATGGATTAAGTAACCGTGAGCTCCATGTATTTCAATGGCATCAAACCCGGCCTTCACTGCACGTGCTACAGCACTGCGGAATTTCTCCACCAAGCCTTTAACCTCCTCTGTCGAAAGAGCTCTAGGCTGCTTTGAATTTTCATCAAACGCAATAGCAGATGGAGCTACGGGCACCTCTGCGTCTTCCGCTTTTCGTCCGGCGTGAGCAATTTGGATACCCACTTTGGCACCGTAACTATGGCAGGCATCTACAATTCTTTTTAAAGCAGGAATTTGCTCGTCTGACCATAATCCAAGATCAAAATCGGAAATACGTCCATCCGGTTCTACATCCGTCATTTCAATGATAATAAATCCTGTTCCGCCAACTGCACGGCTTACATAGTGTAAATAATGCCAGTCCGTTGAAACACCATCTTTTTTATCAACCGAGAACTGACACATTGGAGGCATTGCAATACGGTTCTTTAATTCCATTCCTTTAAACTTATAGGGACTAAATAAATCTTTCATGAAGAAAGACTCCTCTCTTTTTCAGATAAATGTATGCACACGCATATATATTAGCACGTTTATATATTTTGTCAACTTGCACATTATCGTATCAAAGCTTTTGGATAAGTGCTTGTAATTCTGATTTCAGTCCATCTTTTAAAAGAGCAGATTGTAGAACCTCATTGAAGGTTACAAGCGCTTTTTGTAATTTTTTTTCGCCTAGCTCAGTAATACATGTATAAACCCCTCTGCGATCATCCTCACATATATGTCTTTGCAGGGCTCCACAATTTTTGGCCTCCATTCTTCCTACCAGCCTGGATATAGCACTTTGGCTTAAACCAACCATATCCTGCAGCTGCTGTAATCTCAATTTCTTCTCCTCAGTTTGCGATATGAAATTGAGGACATAAAATTCCTTCAAGGATAAATCAAATTGCTCCTGAAGTGCCTGCTCCAGTTCATCGTTTATTTTCGATTGAAAATGAGTCAAGGTTAACCAAATATCTAAAAGTTCATTTTTATTGTGTTCATTCATTTCCAACTCACCTGATCTATTCTAAAGTATAAACAGCTTTTAAAACCATTATGCTAATTCTATCAAGGTTACATTAAACGGTCAAAACAATATACATAACACAAGCTGTTCTGCTTACCATCGGATAGCGGTTTGCCGTTAACAAATAACGGGGCTACCCCATGAGCAGTTTTTATCTACTCAGGAACAGCCCCTCTATTTGTGATACCCCGAAAAGTGATTCCCCTTCGGTTTTCCTTGCGATACAAAATTTCAAAAATAGACTAATCCTGTCTTTTCTGGTTCATTATTTTTGAAGGCGATTGCAATAACATTGAACTAATGATTGTACGTATATAGGCAGCTGGGTAAAATGTTCTTTCCATCGCTTTTCCTTCTACACTAGAGTTATGAGGTTCGCAATGCAGAATTCCTGAAATTCCTGCAGATGTGCAGGCTTTTATGATGTAAAGTCTCAAAATATGCTAAATTCCTGCAGATGTGCAGGCTTTTTCTAAAATCCTCTTCAAACTGGACACTTACGAAAAAAATTGCTGCACATTTGCAACCTCTTGCTCATTCTTTCATTTCTACTTTAAAAAAACTGTATTTTTGCATACTTTTCCTGATCTTGTACCTGCTTTTACTAATGATGTCGTTCTTTCTTTAGTTCAACTTATATAGTATACTCGAAAATTCTCCCATGGCTAGATTATGGGGGACTTCGGAACCAGCTTATAGATTTCGCCACTTTCCATTGCATCGATCAACCTGTCCAGCCATTCATAATATTGAACAGCCTCCTTCATCTTCCGTTGATCCTCCAAAAGAACATCATGAATAGGCCCCTCTAACTGTGATTGAAGATATACGTTAACCTCTTCAATAGATCGGCGTAGCACAAGAATATTATTCTCTACAGCTTTTCTCCATTTTGTGGAGAAGAAGTCTGTGAACGACTGATACCAGTCGCTTTCAACTTCGTATAAATCCTTACGTGAGCCCTTCTCCCAGACCTTATTGACCATCTTGAGATCAAGCAAGGTCCTAACCCCTGTACTCATACTTGTCTTACTCATACTCATTTCCAAGCCCATTTCATCCAAAGTCATTGGTTTATCAGCAAAATACAACAGTCCATACAAGTGCCCTGTTGAAATAGGTACACCATACAAATCCATGTTTCTTCCTATAGCCTCTATAACACGCTTACGTATCTTCAATAATGTAGAATGTTGTTCCGGAGAAAGCTGGTCCAAGCTCATGCTTGCACCTCCTATCGCAATGTCTCTTCTATATTAAGAAAGTCATACCGAAATGTAAAGAAGACTCTTGGATAGTATGTTGAAGTATTAAGGAGAAATACCAACATTCTTTATGTACAGTTTTTTCTGTTCGATCTTTATGAACAGTTTTTCGTTTGTGCGAATTGAAGTCTTTTGTTACACTAGTAAGCACGAATAGACTCCATAGTATTTTGGCTAAAATTGAATTAAAGGGGTTGATGGTTTGACAAAATCCATAATCGAAGTCCGAAATGTTACCAAATTGTTCGGCCCAAATGCGGAAGCAGGTCTTCATCTCTTAGAACAAGGCTATAGCAAAGAGAAACTGGCCAGTAAAGGAATCACGGTGGGGGTCAACAAGGTCAGTCTCGAAATTAACGAGGGTGAAATCTTTGTCATTATGGGACTCTCAGGAAGCGGCAAGTCCACCTTAGTTCGAATGCTCAATCGACTGATTGATCCTACGTCGGGCGAGGTGCTGATTCACGGGCAGGATCTAATGAAGATGAATAAAGCCCAGCTAAGGAAAGTGCGGCAGAAAAGCATCAGTATGGTATTCCAAAAATTCGCACTTTTTCCGCACCGTACTGTACTTCAGAACGTAGAATACGGTCTGGAAATCCAGAGAATAGGGTTAGAAACCCGTAGGGATAAAGCTCAGCAAGCGCTCGAATTAGTCGGTTTAAAAGGCTGGGGAGACAAAATACCCGATGAACTAAGTGGTGGTATGCAACAGCGGGTAGGTCTTGCTCGTGCTTTGGCAAATGACCCTGAGGTACTTCTGATGGACGAGGCCTTCAGCGCACTTGACCCGTTAATTCGCCGCGATATGCAGGATGAATTACTTGAATTGCAGGAAAAAATGAAGAAAACAATTATCTTTATAACCCATGATCTTGATGAAGCTCTCCGAATCGGTGATCGTATCGCCTTGATGAAGGACGGATCACTAGTACAAATCGGAACACCGGAAGAAATGCTGACTCAACCAGCCAATCGCTATGTGGAACGTTTCATTGAGGATGTAGATCTATCTAAAGTACTCACCGCTGCCCATGTTATGCGGCGCCCAGAGACGATTACACTAGACCGGGGCCCACGCGTTGCGCTGGAACTCATGCGTGAACTAGGAATCTCTAATTTATTTGTCGTGAACCGCTCCAAAGCATTACTAGGAGCAATTACAGCCGAGGATGCTTCTGCAGCAGCGAAGGCTGGAAAGTCATTATCAGACATTCTAATGACTGATGTCCCACGAGTTGAACCAGACATACTTCTCGGTGATATGTTTGAACTCACAAGTTCTGCCAAGGTTCCGGTTTCAGTTGTAGATGGCCAAGGCAAGCTACTTGGTATTATTATCCGGGGAGCTCTTCTTGGAGCACTAGCCGGCTATGTTAATCAATCTGAAGGAGGGGAGCCGAAATGACACCAAAAATTCCGCTCGCTGACTGGATCGATTGGATCGTTGCATGGATGGAGAATCATCTAGGTGGAATGTTTGATGCTATATCCACGGTTATTGAAAACATTGTAACCTTCTTCTCTTGGATATTCCTCTTGCCTCATCCACTCCTCTTCATCACGATTATCGGCATACTAGCATTTGCTATCGGTCGTCTACCGTTGATGTTTTTCACCGTCATTGGCTTTCTGCTAATTGATAACTTTGGTTACTGGGAACATACGATGAATACGCTAGGTCTCGTCATCACCTCAGGACTTATCTCCATCGTGCTTGGTATTCCAATCGGAATCTGGAGTGCTTACAGCAAAGGAACTCATCGCATCATATCTCCGGTCCTTGATTTCATGCAGACCATGCCAGCTTTTGTCTATTTGCTTCCTGCAGTCACCTTCTTCAGTCTTGGCGTTGTTCCGGGTGTAATCGCATCCGTAATCTTTGCAATCCCGCCGACTATTCGCCTGACATATCTCGGTATCAAACAAGTGTCTCAAGAATTAAGTGAGGCGGCAGATGCCTTCGGTTCAACTTCATGGCAGAAATTATTCAAAGTAGAGTTACCTCTTGCCATGCCAACTATGATGGCCGGGATTAACCAGACGATCATGTTGTCCCTATCGATGGTTGTCATCGCATCGATGATAGGTGCACAGGGCATCGGGGCGGAAGTATATCGTGCTGTGACTCAGCTTAAGATCGGTCAGGGCTTCGAAGCTGGACTTGCTGTCGTTGTGCTCGCAATCGTTCTTGATCGTTTCACTCAGAGGCTGCTGAAACCAAAACGAAAAAAAGTCGCTGTCATCGGAGTAAAACGCTCCCTTAGAGGATGGGTTATTCCCACAGCACTAATTATTGTCATCCTGTTCGGAGGAATAATACAAGCTGTGCTTCAGCAAGGTGAAGAAGTCACTTCCAAGACTCAACGGGAGAATTCTGTCGGAACACTTTTCGATTATAATATTATCGGAATCGATCCTGGGTCCGGCATTATGAAATCAACAGCATTAGCCCTACAAGACTACAAGCTGGAGGGTTGGAATTTAATTGAAGGATCTAGTGCCGCCATGACTGCCGCACTGGATAAAGCGATACGCAAAGAAGAGCCAATTGTTATTACCGGGTGGACTCCGCACTGGATGTTCAACAAGTACGATCTTAAATATTTAGAAGACCCGCTTAAAGCTTACGGAGATGCTGAGGAAATCCACACTGTCGCTCGCCTCGGTCTTGCTGAGGATCAACCTTCGGCCTATGAATTTCTGAAACGGTTCCATTGGACCTCGGATGAAATGGGTGAGATCATGACTTCTATACAGAGCGGAGAAACACCAAATAAAGCCGCAGCACAGTGGGCGGAGGCACATAAGGACCACGTGGATGAATGGATTAAGGGCATTCCAACTGTAGCAGGTCAAAGTTTAACTCTGAGCTATGTAGCTTGGGATTCGGAGATTGCCAGTTCTCACCTGCTCCAGTACATCTTAGAACAAAAACTGGGCTATAAAGTAACCGCACTTCAAGTGGAGGCCGGTCCGATGTGGACTGGTGTAGCAAATGGTGATGTAGATTTCACTGCCGCAGCATGGCTTCCCTTGACCCATGCCGATTATTGGGACAAATATAGTAGCCAACTGGAGGATCTTGGTCCCAATATGACGGGTGTTAAAACCGGGTTGGTTGTGCCTGCATATGTGGATATCGAATCGATTGAAGATTTGAACAAATCTATTGAATAGGTCATTTAAATCGTAAATTTGATTATGACCTTGAGATTAGATCCTTGAACCTAAGAGGGGCTGTCCCAAAAGTAGGGTTACTGTTAAAACTAGAAATAGCGGTGCAAGGAAGATGATCCCTGCACCGCTTGATCCTGCCACACATTCTATGACCGTATCTCATGTGTAATAGTGTCATGCTGCGGAATTCCTGAAATTCCTGCAAATGTGCAGGCTTTGTTTATGTAAAGCCTCTAAATGCCCTAAATTGTTGCAAATGTGCAGGCTTCCTCTAAGGATTCTCTTCAAACTAGTCCATTCTGAACCATATTCCTGCATTTTTGCAGGCTTTTGTTCATCCTTTCAAGGCTACTTTAAAAAAAACTGTATTTTTGCATCCTTTTCCTGATATCTTGCCTTTACACTGCTAAACAAGAGGCGTCCCTCAAAGTTATCTTAGATAACTTTTGGGACAGCCTCTCTTCATATATAAACAAAAGAAGGGGGTACTATTACTATATAGGCCATTCCTTAATCTAACATTACTGATACCTGAAAATCAGATTAAAAATAAAACTTGCTTCACCTTTATGGAAGTGTTTTTCCTGTGCTTATATATGAACCACTACCATTTCCAAGCAAATTCGTGAAGCGAAGACCCATAGGGTGGTTATTGCCTATAACCGTCGTCGAGAGACAGAACCATCCATCCAACTGGCTAAAGCCAAAATAAAAGGTCTCACCACTGGTGAGAACCTTGAATGATAGTTATGTTATTTTGTTTTGAACCAAACCCCGCCTGACCCATCATACTTTCGTTCAAACACAATCAATGGTGACTCGTCACTTTTTTTAACTTGAAAAGCTACCCAGCCCTCATTTGATGACCCTACATAGATACTTGCATCAAGTTTAGGATCAGGTGTTACAACTGCCCGGGTATCGTAGGCTGTTCCAGTAGCAGAAACTAATGTGAAGTCACCGCCCCAAAGATCAACCGCAGCGTCGGATTTTGAATTTTTAGTGATCGTAACTTTGGCTTTCACCAGCATATATTCGTAACCATCAGTTGGTTCATTGTTGAACATATTGGCTTCATGAATCATCTGCCAAGCTTGATCACCTCTGATAACTTGCGAAATGCTTACATTTCCGCTGTATTCACTAACAATATTTTTTACGGCAAAAGAAAGCGTTGTTCCAATCTCTGCAGGATTTAGCCGACTATTTTCGCTTGATTTCGTGTTAGTAGTAGGTGTGTCTTGACTAGGAGGAGTACTTGGTACAACAGCGGCTCCCTCACTATTAATCGTGATCGTCCCTGTAGCACTATCATATGTCACCTTCGCACCGAGCATTTCCGATACTGCTCGCAAAGGCACGTAGGTTGTATTGTTGATCACTTTTACCTCTGTTGTTGCTGTTTTTCCATTAACAATCAACTGAAATCTCCCTGCCCCCGCAGCTCCTATAGCAAATGACGATAGAGCCAACGCAATAGCCGCTCCAAACAACAAAAGCTTCTTTCTCTTAATCATCTAATCCCCTCATTTTCCAGATTAATCCTTATTGTCCCATGAAGATTTATATTACACAAGCATAAATATTGGAAATTTATTTTGGTTCAAGTGATGCTATTTTTTTTCAATTCGACGATTCTAGTGTCAAGCTCGGATTTGAGAGCTTCGAGCTCTCCTTTTCCTTTCTTCTGAACGGGCTACTTTAATAAACTGTTCTGCGTCAGGGGTATATTTCTCTTCATATTCTTAATAGCATTCTCATGCTTAGTGATTTCACTAGCACTAGCTACTTTCTCACGTTCTTGTTTCAAAGCGATGAAATCGCTATTAGCTTCACTATTCAAATCACTCGGAACAGTAGTTTCTGCTTCTTTCCCCCAAATATTTCTTAAATCAGACCAAGAATAAATGTTAACATATCCTCTCGGGTAGCTACTAACACAAGGATGATGATACAACTAAACATGTGTATCTTCATGTTACCAGACGTAAAAAGAAAAAAACCTCTCGTAAGTTCGATGAACTCCTGAGAGGCTTATAAAGCAAAACCTTTGTTACCCAAATGTTACTATTATTGAAAAGGAGCTCTAATTGTTTTTCCTATGTCTTGAATAATTACTCCTACATCGTTCCCCAATGTTTTAACAGAATTCTTTCCTGTCATTTTAGTGTTTAATTTTTTTATTCTTTCATGAATCTTTTTATCACTTGTAACATGTACAAAATATCCTGGCTTGCTACCCTCTACTCTATACCGGACATTCTCCTCGACTGATGTTGCAGGTTCCCCTTTCTTAACATCAATACCCACTACAACATCCTTATCGTGTACTAAGACTGTTGCTTTACTTACACCCTTCACTTTTAGTACTTCATCTGAAATTTTTTTTGTGACCGGATTAATTGCTTTCTTGTTTTGCACACTTTTCGTCTTAGGCTTCGCGGAATTTGCCGATTTGTTTGCTGTGCACCCTGTACCTGATAATATGATCAGCACAGCCAGCATAATAATTCCTAACCGGTTAATATTCATTTTTGTAAATGCCATCCTTCTTCCTCCTTTTCGGGTATTTTTGCCTTACTGCTTAAAATTATGCAGTGGTATTTCGAATTTTATTTTCCAGCTGAATAGACATCACCACACCGGAAGATCATGTAAATCCCTGTTAAAGCAAAAAAGAAAATACTGCTCATTAGAAACTCCGGCAAGCTTATTATGGAATCAGGTTTGATTTGGGCTAAAACAGTCATGCATCCCCCGATTGCCAAAACATCTAACAACGCGTAAGGTAAAACTTTGATCAAGTTTAGGTTTCTTTTAAAAACCGTTATATTCAAAGCAAATGAAACAATTTCCATGGATAATAAGCCTGCAGCTGCTCCAACGAAAGCATAGCCTGGTATAGCAATGACAAAATATTGAATAATCGTGGAGATGCATATTCCGGTGGCTAACCCTAAAAATGGAACTTTTTTAACATCCTGAGCCCAAAGTATGCTGGTTGTTACTTCTCGTAGCCCCACAATAATAGGAATGGCCGATAAATATTTGATTAACTCACTGGCCTTATCCGTATGGAATATGTAAAAAGACAATTCCTCCGCATAAATAAATAAAAAGGAAGCTGAAGTTAAACCCCATAACCAACTTAATTTCATTGCGGTGTGTAGAAGCTCATGAAATTTCTGTTCTTCCTTTTGATTCCAGTGAGCTGCAAATCTCATGGTTAGTGTATGGCTTAGAGCCTCTGTTATTAGTGTAGGAGTATAAACGACGGTAAACGCCATACCCGTAATAATGCCGAAAATTGAAGTAGCTTCTGTAGGATTATATCCTGAGGTTATTAAACGATTAGGAATAAGGATCGCGTCAATGAATTCCGATGCCGGAACTAATAAACGGGTAATCGAAATCATGATTGAAGTCCGGATTAACCATCTGATAGGAAATGACGATTCAGCCTGATGCGAACTGGATAAATGTAAATCGTTATGAAAGATATAAATTATTAGTAATGAAAAGGCGATGATCATGCTCAAGAAAGTAGCATACAAACCTTTACCAACAACAATTCCTAATTCTGAAGGCAGGAAATAGTTTATAATTAACAGCATTAAAAATACTCGAGATGCTTGTTCAATAATCTCTGAAACAGCAATAATACGAAATTGTTCAAGTCCCTGTAGATATCCCCGCAATAGACCCAGTAATGGAGCGGCAAAGATAGCTGGAGCAATGCTTTTCAGTGCATCATACAAATCAGGGTTACCAAGTAATAATGCAATCCTTGGAGATTCCCAAAAAACAATTTGACTAAGTATTCCAGCTGAAATGATAATGCCGAAAGATAGCATTTTCAGGAATTTCCAACCTTCTCCCGGCTTCTTAGCAGTAATAATCGCCAAAGCCGTAGACGCCCCTCCAAAAAGCATGATCACAAAACCGTATAACGAATACCCCATTTGGTACAAACCAATTCCTTCTGCGCCAACCAATCTGGCCAGAATTATTCGGCTAATTAAACCAAGTATTTTTACCATTGTCATTGCACTGGCTCTAATTGCAGACTGCAATAATAAATGAGGTTTCTTCATGTTCCCCCCGAGGACACAATGTCATACCTCATTTTTATTACTTTCCAAACTCAGTTATGCTGACAAGCACATAACTAATCCTTGATATGAATAAGCAAATATTTAGTATTTCGATCCCAACCCAGATCAAATGGAACCCTGAAGCGATCAGTTGAATGCGAATTAACAAGCGGATAACCATTTTCATCATACCCAACAAATATCGAAAAATGGTCTATATCATTTCCATGGATGATATAACCAATCAAATCTCCTGGCTGCAACCGTGCAATTGCACCATTCGGATTTTCTTTTGTCGGTGCTACTATTTGATGAAATTTTCCCTTAATAATCTGCTTCCCGTACCCGCTATTAATGAGAAAATTTTTGAAGGAGTCCGTTCTAATCCAAAATTCTGTTCCGCCTGATTGTTTGTAGTATCGCCATTGGTTCGTCATCGGAAGTCCTCCTCCCATTTTGTCCCCAACTACTTGAGAAGCAAAATTGGTGCAGTCCCCTCCTCGGCCTGTATAATCCTTGTAATTCGGGTTATATCTGCGATTATTTCCGGCTCCCCAAGCTGTTCCTGCATACTTGTTTGCATAGGTTACCGCTTGTTTCCTATTAAATCTTTTTCCATTGCTTATATTCCTTGTGTTTTGAACGACAGTCCCAAATCCATTTTGCGCTTCTGCTATTTTGTCGGGATCCTCATCTAAGGGATCTAAGTACCATTCGCGTAAAATCTTCCACTTGCCCTCTGTTTTTTTCATGGTAAGAAAATGACTAGTTCCAATCCCAAAGGATTGAACCGGAATTATTTTATTCAGGTAATCGTAACTTAATTTTAGGGACTGCACTATGGAAACATTAGCTGTTTCATCCATGACCTTTAATCGAACAATCTTTATTTCACTTTCGGCATTAACTAATTTGATTGATCTTTTGTTAGCCCATGTATTGATGTATTTTATTCGCCTCTGTTCATTGTAGAGAGCATTCATGCTTGTTTTATCTGATAAGTAATCAGTCTCCAAAACATGATCATTCTGATAAATCATTGCCTTTGCTCTTTTTTCATATACCTGCTTCAATAATACTTCAATATCATTTTCTGTTTTACTTTTTTGGGCATAAGCTTCCCTACACCAGAAACAATCAATAGTTAAAATTGAAAAACATAAAATCAACTTAATGATTTTAATCATTTGCCACCATCCAATTTAGTGAAAACCACTAACCGTTCTTCGTGTTCTTTCTTTTTTCGACTATATTTCCCAGTACAGGTTATCAAGTTTAAATGATATTCATCAGTATGCCCGAATATTCGCTCAATAGGAGCCTCGGTAGTTTTGAAGGCTTCAACCGATTCGACCCGGAAAGTCATTGATCGATCAGAATGCTGATTACGAACAATAACCGCATCACCAGGATTCAATTTTTTCAGATCAAAAAAAACAGCAGCACCAGTATAACTATCTACATGTCCATCCATAATCATATTTCCTTTTGTTCCAGCAAGAACACTGGGATACAAAAAACCAACTATTTCAGTATCCTTGGGTACATCCATTTGCCCATTATCAAGAACGCCTATAGGAACAACTTTCGCAGATACTTTTATCGCCGGTATAATTAGTTGTGTAGGAATAAAAGGCCTAATGGATTCTAAAGGTGAAATGTCTTTATTATTAGGCAAATCATTTTTTATCAGCACATTTTTTTGAGATTGTTTTTCTTGAGCCGAATGTTGATTTTGCACAGAATGATTGCAGCCTAAGCAACAAATAATTGTTAATAAAAGCGCCAGCGACAAATTCGCGAACAATTTTATTTTCATAATTAAGAAAGAAAGAGGGCTTTAAATCCCTCTTTCATCCCCCCTATTCGGTTTGTTCACTTGCGCCACCAAAACCTGATTTCGGCATTTTAGTAGCCTTTGTTTTTAAACTCTTAGCCTTGATGCTTTTTGCTTTTATTTTTCCTGTACCCTTCAATTTCTTGTGAATTCCAGCTTTATGAATCGATTTCGCACGAATTTTCTTTTCTTCATGTTTTTTCACGTGCTTCTCATGAAGTTTATGTTCGTGTTTCTCGCTTACTGGAGCTGCACTAACAGCCGATACAGAAGAAAGCAACAAGCATGCGGACAAAACAGCAACCGATATTTTTTTCATATTTATTTCATCCTCCTTGAAATTATTATCCCCAGAAGGTATGGTATCCAAATATTCCACCCGCTAAAGCTGGAAATTTCTAAGAAAAAGAAAACGGCGGAACTTTCGTTCCGCCAACAAGAAAATAAAGATTGTTTGACTGTTCCCTTATTTAAAACTCTCTGTGGTTTTACACAACAGGCCGCTTTACTTTACTTCAAAAGATATGGATGAAAGCGTAATGAAATTGCTTAAGGAATTTCGGGAGCGGCAAAACAAATAGTGGTGAAATGCAAATTTTGCAGAAAATAGAGTGCTGGCTTTGCTAGTCCTGCTGAAATTGGAGCGGTCATCTACAAAATAGAAGAGGAAACTACAATCACGGGACTTAATTTGCAGGGTCGTTCCGATTTTCTCTTTCTTCAAGAGTTAAAAGAAGTACTAGTACACCTAATCATAAAAATTGAAATGTTAGAAAGCTCCATCGTTGCTGAAAGACCGTATTGCATAAAAACAAAAGTGGTAGGTATCAAATTGACGACAACCACTATTTCACTTTCGGTTCGCCTATAGAAATACTTTATCATAATGATTTTTACGAGCAAATATTTTGGATCAGAACCAGAATTGAACACAATGGATACAATTACTACGCCGTGGCAATACCAGATGTGTCCCGCTTACAAATCTACAGGCAAGAGTTCGCGAATAACAGTAGTGTTTATCAGGAGGGCTAGGCATGCAAGGATATTTCAGGAAACGTGGAACTACTTGGTCGTTTTCTGTAGAAATAGGCCGAGATCCAGTAACAGGAAAGCGGAAGCAGAAAACAGTAAGTGGATTTAAGACTAAAAAGGAAGCACAAGCTCGCCCAGGATGAAATCAAAAAGCTGAATAAAGATACGTACTACCATGATTTTATATTCGCAAAGACGGAACATAATAAGGGCTACCCTGAACTCATCAAAACGATCCATAACCGCATGAGACGGCTTCTGCTTCTACGGCTCGCTGGACTTAATGAGAAGCTATCCCCGCATTCGCTGAGGCATACCCATGTTTCGCTATTAGCAGAAGCTGGAGCCGATATCTTTCAAATCATTGAACGACTGGGTCATAGCAATGATGAACAAATTCGAACTGTGTATCTACACGTCACTAAGACAATGGAAAAAGAGGCTGCTCTGAAGGTTTACAATGAAATCAAAATCGATTTTGTTGATTCGCTGCTCTTTGCCTATTCAAAGATCGGTGGACATACCGTTTTCACTTTTGAAAAGAAGCTTAACCGAATGCTTGATGAACTACGCAACGCTTAATAAAATAGGCTTCTCACAAAGTTCGATCTGAACTTGTGAGAAGCCTATTTTTTATTCATATGGTCAAAATGTGGTCAAATGACGTTTTCTAACTTGAGATTCCTTGCTAGTCAAGGAACTTCAGGTCAGTTTACATCATGCCGCCCATTCCACCCATGTCAGGCATAGCTGGTTTTTCTGGTTCTGGTTTGTCAGCAATTACAGCTTCAGTTGTCAGGAACAGACCTGCTACAGAAGCAGCGTGTTGCAATGCGGAACGAGTTACTTTCGCAGGGTCAACGATACCTGCATCGAACATGTTCACCCATTCGCCAGTAGCTGCATTGTAACCAATGCCTACTTCTTCTTTTTTCAGGCGATCCACGATAACGGAACCTTCCTCACCAGCATTTGCTGCGATGGTGCGAACAGGTTCTTCCAGAGCGCGAAGTACGATGTTTACACCCGTCTTCTCGTCACCAATTACGTTAACAGCAGCTACAGCACTGTATACGTTCACGAGCGCTACGCCACCACCGGATACGATACCTTCTTCAACTGCTGCACGAGTTGCATTGAGTGCATCTTCGATGCGCAGTTTGCGTTCTTTAAGCTCAGTTTCAGTAGCTGCACCTACCTTGATTACGGCTACGCCACCAGCAAGCTTAGCAAGACGTTCTTGCAATTTTTCTTTATCGAATTCGGAAGTTGTTTCTTCCAGTTGAGCACGGATTTGGTTAACACGAGCATCGATGTCAGCTTTGTCGCCGCTACCGTCAACGATGGTTGTGTTTTCTTTAGTAACAAGTACTTGGCGAGCATTACCCAGTTGGTCGATTGTAGTGCTCTTAAGATCAAGGCCCAATTTCTCAGTGATCACTTGACCACCAGTCAGAGCTGCGATGTCTTGAAGCATAGCTTCACGACGGTCGCCAAAGCCAGGAGCTTTAACAGCTACCGCACTAAATGTACCACGCAATTTGTTCACGATCAGCATAGCTTGTGCTTCGCCTTCAATGTCTTCTGCGATGATCAGAAGCGGTCTGGCTTGTTGAACGATTTTTTCAAGGATCGGCAGAATTTCTTGAGTGCTGCTGATCTTCTTGTCAGTAATCAAAATGTATGGGTTGTCGAGAACAGCTTCCATCTTGTCCGTATCAGTAATCATGTACGGGGAGATGTAACCGCGATCAAACTGCATACCTTCTACAACTTCAAGCTCAGTCAAGAAGCCGCGGGATTCTTCAACAGTGATAACACCGTCTTTACCCACTTTTTCCATAGCTTCAGCGATCAATTCGCCTACTTCTTCGTCAGCAGCGGAGATCGCAGCTACTTGAGCAATAGATTGTTTACCTTCAACTGGTTTGGAGATCTTTTGCAGTTCTGTTACAGCAGCACGAACGGCTTTATCAATACCTTTGCGCAGGCCGATTGGGCTTGCACCAGCAGTAACGTTCTTAAGACCTTCACGGATCAAAGCTTGTGCAAGAACTGTTGCAGTAGTAGTTCCGTCACCTGCTACGTCATTAGTTTTAGTTGCTACTTCTTTAACGAGCTGAGCACCCATGTTTTCGAATGCATCTTCAAGCTCGATTTCTTTAGCGATCGTTACACCGTCATTCGTGATGAGCGGGCTGCCGAATTTTTTCTCCAATACTACGTTACGGCCTTTAGGACCAAGTGTTACTTTAACTGCATTAGCCAAAGCGTCAACCCCATTCAGCATGGAGCGGCGGGCGTCTTCACTGAATTTAATATCTTTTGCCATTGTTAAAAAACCTCCCAAAATGGATGTAGTTTATTCATATGGTTCGGTTAAATTAACCGACGATTGCGTGAATGTCGCTTTCTTTCATAATCAAATATTCTTTACCTTCATATTTGACTTCTGTTCCTGCATATTTGGAGAACAATACGCGATCGCCTTCCTTCACTTCCAGAGGAATGCGCACGCCGTCCTTCAATGCACCGCTGCCTACAGCAATTACTTTACCTTCTTGCGGTTTTTCTTTAGCTGTGTCCGGAAGTACGATGCCAAATGCCGTAGTTTCCTCTTGTTCGATCGGTTCTACCAGTACGCGTTCACCTAAAGGTTTGATCATGAAAAAATAGCCTCCTTTAAATATGTTGTGTTTATGGATTAATTTACTTATGTATTAGCACTCGACATGTTCAAGTGCTAATAACAACTTTTATGATACTCAACTTATAGCAAGATTTCAAGTCCTTGATAACATTTTTTGTCTTAAAACTTCCGTTACCCTACTATGAATTGGACATACCCTTCCCAATTGTATCCTTTGTGGGCTGAAAATATTCTTAATTGCAATTCTAATTGCGGGTCAATGTTAGCTCTTGTCCAAAGTTAGCTTTGTCCAAAATCCCTGCAAAAGTCAGACTGTTGAAAAAGTCATTATTTCACCAAATCACCGCGTTAATATGGTATAATATCTATATAATATATGCCAGAGAGCGGTGATTTTATGTTGTTTACAAATGATACAAACCCTCAATTAGAGTATGAACTGGTCTGCTTGGAGCAATTAGTTCCTCAAGATCATCTTTTGCGCAACATCGACAAATATATCGATTTTAATTTCATTATTGATCTGGTTAAACCTTATTACTGTGAGAACAATGGGCGTCCCTCCCTAGATCCCATCGTATTCTTTAAAATGCTACTGCTTGGCTATCTGTACGACATTCCCTCAGAGCGTAAGCTTGAACGTGCCGTGAACGATACG